>JAUJMV010000078.1:0-1663 GCA_030446685.1 Thermomicrobiales bacterium
AAGATAGGCGGGGTCAACCAGGGTTCCAGGCGCCTCAGCGTTCCCGCTAAGCCCTGGGGGTCGTTCACAAAGTCGAGGCCGTCGACCTCGAGCGCGAGCTTGTGACCGTCGTAGGCCGCAAACCACGCCTCGTAGAGGCCGTTTAGACGCTCCAGATAGGCGTCCTCGATGCCCGCCTCATAGCTCCGTCCGCGCAGCGCGATGTGGCGACGCAGGGTCGGCAGCCCCGCGCGCAGGTAGAGGAGCAGGTCGGGGGGGCGCAGCGCCCGCTCGACGGCCCGGTACATGGCGCAGTAGACGCCGTAGTCGCGCCCGTCCATCACCCCCTCCTCGAAGAGGTTGCGGGCAAAGACCCCCGCGTCCTCGTAGACGGTGCGGTCCTGAATCACCCGGTTGCCGGGGTTGACCTGCGCCAGATGCTGCTCCAGGCGCTTGGCGAGAAAGAACATCTGCGAGTGAAAAGCGTAACGCGGCATGTCCCGGTAGAAGTCCTCCCGATAGGGGTTCTCGTCCACCGCTTCATACACCGGCGAGAGCGCGTAGCGCGCCCCGTCCGCGCGCCGCGGCCCACCGGCCCGCGCGGACCCGGAGCGGGGGGGTAGCCACCGCGGGCGGGATCACCACGAGCGGGGACCTCCCCCCCGCCCGCCCGAGCGCGTCGGCCGCCCGGCGGGCCAGCCCTTGCCGCTCCGTTAGCGCGTCGGCCTGGTAGGGCAGCACGACGTGGCGCAACTCCTGCATCCCCATGCTCGCGACCAGGATCGCGTTGCCGGTCGTTTCATACGCGGCGCGGGCGTCGGCGTAGGCCCGCCGCGCCGGGGCCGCCCGCCCCAACGCGCCCTGCACGATCGCCCACGCCTGATAGGCCGGGGCGTCGGCCGCCCGCACCGCTCCCGACGCGGGCGCGCGGCCGACGATCGGCTCGACCAGCGGCCCGGCCTCGGCGTAGCGCCCCGTCACGGCCAGGAAGAGGGCGAGCGTGCCATGCGCGGCCTGGGCATCGGGCAGGTCGGTCGTCCGCGCCCGCGCGAGCCCGCGCGCCCATTCGGCGGGCGACAGCGCGTCGAGGGCCGCCACGCCGGCCGCGAGCTCGTCCACGCCCTGGCGCAACTGTCCCTGCTGGCAGCGCAAATGCCCGCGCTCGAACAGCGCCCGGGCGGCCAGGGCGCGGTCCCCGCGGCCCCACGCCGTCCGTTCGGCCTCCTCCAGCGCCGCAAGTCCCCGGTGGTGATCGCCGTGGCGGTGCAGCCGGGCTAGCCGGAGGAGCAGCCAGCCGCGCTCGCCTTCCTCCGCCCCGTCCTCACCCGGCAGCACCAGCGCCGCCTCCAGGCGCTCGGCCGCCGTTCGCAGGGCGAAGACCCGTTCCGCACGGTCTGCGGCGCGGAGCAGCCAGGCGACGGCGCGCGGGTCTCCCCCTTGCGCGAAGTGGTAGGCGGTCGCGTCCGGGTCGGTGGCGGGGACGGTCGCGAGGACCGCGCCGGCGACCCGGTGGAGGGGGGGGCGGGGCGGGGGGGGGGGGGCCGCCGGGGCGGGGGCGCGCCCGCGCCCCCCCCCGGCGCGCGCGCCCCCCCCCCCCGCGGCGGCCGCCGCCCCCCCCCCGGCGGCCGCCCCCCGCCCCCGCGCGCCCCCCCCGCCCGCCCGCCCCCCCCCCCCCCCGCCCCCC
>JAUJMV010000078.1:1673-3356 GCA_030446685.1 Thermomicrobiales bacterium
CAGGCCGGGGAGCCGCGCCACGAGCATGGCGGCCTGCTGGCCGACTGCGTGGACAGTGCATGAAGCGCGCCCCCGCCCCGTCGGCGCTCGCCTCCAGCAGGCCGGTCGCGCCCGCCGCCGCCGTCGCGCCCTCCACGGCGGCCGTCCTCACCCCCGCCACGCTGGCCCAGAGGCGCAGCGGCACCGCCTGGCCGAGCACCGCCGCCACCTCTAGCAGGGCGCGCGTCGCCTCATCCAGCCGCGCCAGCCGCGTCTCGATCACGCGCCGCAGCGGCCCCGGCAGGCCCAAGCCGCCGGTGTCGCCGAGGGTCCAGCCCGGCCCGGCCCGCCGCAGGATCGCCCGCTCCTCCAGGGCGCGCAGCAGCTGCGCGACGAAGAGGGCGTTGCCCTCGGAGCGCGCGGCCAGATAGGCCGTCAGGCGACCGGCGTCGGCGGCCGGCAGCGGATACCGCGCTCCCACGAGCGTGGCGATGGCGTCGCCGTCCAGGGGGTGCAGGGCGAGGTGGGCCGCCGACGATTCGCGCTCCAGCAACGGTAAGAGGGCGGCCAGGGGATGGCGGCGGTCGAGTTCGTCGACGCGGGAGGTGGCGAGGGCGAGGATCGGCCATGCCGGGAGGGCGCGGGCGAGGACGCGCAGCAGGTCGAGGCTGGCCTGGTCCGCCCACTGGAGGTCGTCGAGGAGGAGCGCGAGCGGGCGGCGGGTGGCCACGTCGCGGAAGAACGCGAGGACGTGGTCATAGAACGCCGCCTGGCTCCCCGACGGGTCGGTGCCGCGCCAGGGCGAGAAGGGCGCGGGCGGCAGGTCGTCGGTCGGCTCGTAGCCACGCAGGAGGTCGAGGAACGGGCCGTACGGGGGCGTCTCCGCGCGGTCGTAGCAGCGCCCGACCAGCGCCAGCGCCCCCCGCCCTCGCGCCTCCGTCAGCAGTGCCTCGGCCAGGGCGGTCTTGCCGATGCCCGCCTCGCCCCCGATGAGGACGAGGGAACCGCGCCCGGCGAGGGCGGCAGCCAGGGCCTCGCGCAGCGTGACCAGCTCCCGCTCGCGGCCGACGAGCGGCAGCGCTGCGGCAGTGGGGAGGGTGCTTCCGCTCTGGTCGGCCATCGGCGCACTCGCGGCACGTCGGTCGGTTGACAGTGCCGCCGAGTATAGCACGCGGCAGTCGGAGAGCCGCGCTGTCCGCGTCGAGGGCCCGGAGCAAACGTCGACACTGGTGGCGAATGCGCCTGGGAGCCCTTCTGGGTGCCGGGTCCCTGCCGGGAGGGCCGCATGGGGTATGCTCAGCGCACCGCTGATCGTCGTGCCTGCCCCACCAAAGCGAGGAGGGTCCGCGATGTCGCTCCACCAGCAGGTGACCTATCTCGTCCCGGACGACACGGCGCAGGTGGCCCGCGCCGCCTTCCCGCGCGGCACGCTCTACCTGCGCCTGTACGACGCGCTCGGGACCATCTTCGCCGACCGGGATTTCGCCGCGCTGTTCCCCACGCGCGGCCGGCCGGCGGCGGCACCGGTTCGCTCGGCCCTGGTGACGCTTATGCAATTCGCGGAGGGGCTGTCCGATCGGCAAGCGGCCGACGCGGTGCGCGGCCGTATCGACTGGAAGTACCTGCTCTGCCTGGAGCTGACCGATCCGGGCTTCGACCACACCGTGCTGAGCGAGTTCCGCACCCGGTTGGTCGAGGGCACGG
>JAUJMV010000079.1 GCA_030446685.1 Thermomicrobiales bacterium
CCCCGCCGCCCACGCCGCCGCCCACTCGGCCGCCGCGATCTGGGCGCGCGCCGCCTGCATGTACCGCTCGTACGTGGCGCGGTCGACTGCCGGCAGGGGCGCGCCCAACCGCGCGCGTAGCGCTGCCGCTGCGCCCCACAGCCGTGCCGCGCCCGCCGCCTGGCGCAGCGCCGCGGCCAGCCCGGCCAGCCCTTCCAGGCAGTAGGCGACGCCTTCCTTGTCGCCCAGCTCGCGGAACTGCGCCAGGCTCTCCTCCAGCAACGCGGCGGCGGGCCCGTACTCGCCCCGGTAGAGCGCGGCGAACCCGAGGTTGCCGGTGGCGAACGCCGCACCGTCCTTGTCCCCCAACTCGCGGAAGCGCGCCACGCTCTCCTCGTGCAGCGCCACCGCCTGGTCATACTGTTCCTCGTACAGTGCGATCAGCCCCAAGTTGTTGAGCGAAACCGCGATCTCCCACGTGTCCCCCAGCTCGCGCCGCAGCCGCAGGCTCTCCTCGTGCAGTGCTCGCGCCCGCGCGTGCTCGCCCCGGTCCATCGCCATGTTGCCCAGGTTATTGAGGGCGTTGGCCAGGCCCCGCCCGTCCCCCGACCGGCGGTGCAGCGCCACGCTCTCCCCGTACAGCGCCTCGGCGCGCCCGTACTCGCCCCGGTACATCGCTATGCTGCCCAGGCTGTTCAGTGTCCGAGCGGCGCCGCCGTCATCCCCCAGCTCGCGGTACAGTGAGAGCGCCCCCTCCGCGAGGGGCCGCGCGGCGGAGTAGTCACTCTGGTAGATGGACAGCCAAGCGGCGGAACCGAGCGCCTTGGCCCGCACCTCCGGTGGCTGGGCGCCGCCGGCAGCCAACAACTCGTTCAGCCACCGCACCCCTTCGGCCGCACGGGAGTGGGCGTACCAGAACCGCTCGAGCGCGCTCGCCAGCCGTAGCCCCACCCCCGACCGCCCCGGCTCGAGCGAGGACGAGAGGGCCGCCCGCAGGTTGGGGTATTCGGCCTCCAGCCTGTCCAGCCAAGCCGACTGGTTGTGGCCCCGCAGCTCCGGCTCGGCGGCCTCGGCGAGGCCCGTGTAGTACTCCGCGTGGCGCCTCCGCAGGTCCTCGGCTTCCCCGCTCGCGTCCAGCCGCTCCCGCGCGTACTCGTGGATCGTCTCGAGCATCGCCAGCTGCGGCTCCCCCCCCGGCCCCTCCTCCCGCCGCAAGAGGCTATGCTCCACGAGCGCGGCCACCCCCGCCAGGACGTCCCGCTCGCCCCCGAGCGCGCATACCGACTCCGCCGCCTCCAGCATGCAGCCCCCCGCGAACACCCCGAGCCGCGCGAACAGCCGCCGCTCGTCGGCCCCGAGGAGGCCGTAGCTCCAGTCGATGGTGTTGCGGATGGTCCGCTGTCTCTCCGGCAGATCCCGCGCCCCGCCCGTCAGGAGCGCTAGGCGGTTGCCGAGCCTCCGCAGCATCGCGCGCGAGGGTAGGAGCCTGGTACGCGCGGCGGCCAGCTCTATCGCGAGCGGCAGCCCGTCGAGCCGGTGGCAAATCTCGGCGACGGTAGGCGCGTTCTCGTCGGTGACGGCGAAGCCGGGCTCGACGGCCTGGGCGCGCTCGACGAAGAGCTGCACCGCCTCGTACCGCGCCAGTGCCCCCGGCTCCGATAGCCGGCGCGGGTCGGGCAGCACCAGCGGGGGCACCGGGTACTCGTGCTCGCCGTACAGCCGTAGCGGCGCCCGGCTGGTCGCCAGCACCTTGAGGCCGGGGCTCGCCGCGAGCAGCGCGGCGATCAGCGGGGCCGCGCCCAGCACCTGCTCGCAGTTGTCGAGCACGAGCAGCAGCCGCCTGGGCCGCAGATACTCCGCCAGCGCCTGCGCCGCCGGCTGCCCGCCCGCCGGCGCGACGCCGAGGGTCTGGGCGACCGCGGCGGCGACGAGGTCGGAGTCGACGATGGGGGCGAGCCCCACGAACCAGGCGCCGTCGCCGAACTCGGCGAGTACCGCGGCGGCCACCCGCAAGGCCACCCTGGTCTTGCCGATGCCGCCCGAGCCGGTGAGCGTGAGCAGCCGCACGTGGGGGCACAGCAGGAGGTGACGCACCGCCGTCACCTCCCGCTCGCGCCCGACGAGCGGCGTGGGCGGCGCGGGCAGGTTGCCGGGGGGCGGGGCCGCGGGGGAGGCCGCACCGGGCTCGACGTCGGCCGGGGTCACCCCTCCCCGGCGGGCCGCGCCCAGCAGCCGCGCGCGGTCCTCCCCCGACAGCCCCAGCGCCTCAGCGAGCAGGAGCACCGTGTCCCTGCGCGGATGGAGCCTCTCGCCGCTCTCGAGCGCGCTGATGCCCCGGACGCTCAGGCCCGCCCGCCCCGCGAGCTCCTCCTGCGTCAGCCCCGCCCCTGCACGGTAGCCGCGCAGCAAGGCGCCGAAGCCCGCCGCGTCACCCGAGATCATGGTCCGCCTCCCTTCCCGGCGCGGGTGGCCGACGCGTCGACCGGTGGACGCGATGGTAGCACAAGGCCGATTGTGCGGGTGGTTGTGCGTGCGGTCGTGCGCGTTGTGCATGGTCCCGAGCGCCCGCCGCGCCCGCCGTCAGAGGATCGTACCTGTATCTGGGCATACCAAGCTGTCAGATAGATGCAGCTCCAGTGGGGGGATTTCCCAACCCTGCTGCCGATTTGCCGGTGAACGTATCTGACAATGGCCTCGGCCCAACTACGGATACCTGCGCATGATCGAGGTGCGGATGACCACGGGAGCCAACACACCTCGCCCCCCGGCCGCCGCGGCGTCCTCCCGGTGTGCCAATCCCGCGCTGCCGCGATCGTCAGGCTGCGGTGTGGGCCGGTCTCACCCGGCGAGGACGAGACCCTCCTCGATTCTCGCACGGATGAGCCAACCAGCCAGGACAGGCCACTCGGGAGGGGAGCGCGGCAAGCGACGGTCTATGGGGCTGGCGTTGCCGTCGCCGTGCTCCCGACGGCCTATGCGGCCCCAGTGACGGTGAGCACCTGTGCCAGCCCGCGGCGCGTGACGATCACGATCAGTTCCTGACCGGCGGCCAGGGGGGTAGTACCGACTGGGCACCACTGTTGCCGGCCGCCGGCGGTGAGCAGGAGGACGCGGCCCTCAACCCGAGCCTCCATGTCGGCAACCGTGCCACCCGCCGCCGGACTGCCGGCGACGATTGGCGCCTCGGCGATCAGCAGGGGGTGGGGGCCGACCGGTACCGTGGCGAGCACCCGCCGGCCGACGGCGGCCTGCGCGAACGCGGGCGCAGCCAGCG
>JAUJMV010000080.1 GCA_030446685.1 Thermomicrobiales bacterium
ATTATGTGGAATGCAATGTCAAGGGGGTAAGCGGGCGGCCACAGGCCCGGCACGGCGTGTATCAACGTTTGGGAAACGACCCCTCGCCGGGGAGGCAGCCCCCGGAATGCTGCACATTCCGGGGGCGCGGGACAGGGTAACGCGCCGCAGCGCGCCGGGCCATCCCCGGTGTCAAGGGCGCTGCGCGTCGCCTGCGGCGATTCGGCGCGGCGCGCCTCACCCTTGACACGCGCCCTGCCTATCCCACCCCGACCACCCCCCGCGGTCGCCACCGCCGTCATCCCCGGCATCGCTGGCGTCGCCCGGCGCGACCCGAGGCGGCGGCGCCACCACGGGTAGTGGCCGCCGGCCCCGCTCGCCCGGCGGCGGCCCGCCATCGGGCGTGGGCAACGCGGCCAGCCGCGCGAGCAGGCGCTCGACCGCCGCCGCGTCGTCCTCCACCGCGGCGCGCTCCTCCTCGGTGAGCGGGATCTGGGCGAGCATCCGCTGCACGTTGCCCCGCGCCTCCAGGAGCTGCGGGGCGGTCGCATCCTTCGGCAGGTAGAAGTCGCAGCGCGCGCAGGCCATCCGGTGCGGGCACTGCTCGAAGAAGCTGTAGGTGCAGTAGCCGTGGCCGAGGTCGTAGTACTGCCAGGGCGCGCCGGCGGTCGCCGCCCCGCGCGCCACCGCAGCGCGGTCGACCAGCACCTCGATAGCTCGCACGTTGCGCGCGAAGTAGCCCGCGTCGGCGTAGGCCCGCGCCAGTGTGGTCGGCTGGATCTTGGCGTAGTACTGGGTCGAGAGCGGCGAGCGGTGGCCGAGCCACGCCTGGAGCTCGAACAGCGTCATCGGCTCCTTGGCGTTGTAGAGCTGGGTGGCGATGGTCGTGCGCGCCCGGTGGCTGGTGATGCGCCCGCGCGCGTCCTCGCGCGGCACCCCCGCCTTGCGGCACAGTGCCGGGATGACGGTGAGGTTGAGGTAGCGCTTGGGCAGGGGGCGCCCGCGGAAGCAGAAGAGGAGCGCGACCCGCTCGCCCGTCTTGGCGTCGACGAGGGGCGGCTGCGCCGGCCGCGCCGCCTCCCAGGCGGCGATCGCCTCGCCGACCAGCGGGTCGACCGGCTTGGTGTAGCTCGCCCCCGTCTTGTGCGTCGGGACGTCCAGCAGGCAGGTGTCGGGGGCATCCAGGGCGACTCCGGCCTGCCGGCGGATGCAGCCGACGCGCAGGCGCAGGAGCTCGTCGCTGCGGAGCCCGGCGAAGAGCCAGGTGAGGGTGAGCGCGCGCACGAGCGGCAGCGGATACCACTTCGCGGCCGGCAGGTCGCCCGCCTCCAGGTGGAGGCCGGCCCACAGCAGCTTGGCCCAGATGTCGTCGGCGATGACGCGGGGGGCCGGGCCGATCTGCGCCCGCACCGCCCGCGGGGTGGCGAAGACGCGGTGCGGGTCGAACCGCCGGGCGCACCAGCCCCACTCCTGGGCATCGCGGAAGAGGGCGCGGACGGCGCCCAGCAGGCGCACCTTGTAGTTCGCCGAGATGGGCGCGCCCTGGGGGTGGAGGTGCCCCCGGCCCGGCGCGCTGAAGTCACCGACGGCGAGCGCGTTCACGGCCGCGACGTAGGCCAGGGCGATGTCGCGCGTCCAGTCATCCGGGCCGCGCACCGAGGGGTAGGCATGGACGAGCCAGCGCCCGGCCTTGAGCAGGCCGTAGTAGACGCTGCGGCGCGTGCGGGGCGCGAGCGTCGAGGTCGCCAGCCAGCGCTCGCACCACGCGACCCACGCCAGATCCACCCCGCCGGCGCCATCCCGCGCGTACGACCGGTGCGGGATGGCGCGGGGCAGCAGCCCCATCCCGTGCAGGGCACGGGCGAGCCGGAAGGTCGCCCGGCGGCGCGAACTGCGCGGCGGCGCCCCCCGATGGACCGCCTCGAGCAACTCGACGGTCAGCGTCTCCAGGCGTGCCTCGCCCGTCAGCGCGCAGAGGTGCGCGAGGGCGGTGAACAGGCCGGATACCCCCGTCCCGGCCGCGGCATACCCCACGGCGCGCAGGTGGTCGCGGACACGCTGCAGTTCGCGGCGCACGTCCTCGGCCGGGACCGGGACGGGCATCGGCTCGGTGGCGGTGGCCGTGCTCATTCGGCACCGCCATCCGGCGCGCCGAGTTGCGCGACGCGCCAGGCGTGGATCTGCGCCATGCCGCCGGCGAGCTTGGGCGCGAGGTCGCGCCCCGAGAGGTGGATGTACTGGAGCGTGGTCGCCGGGTTGGCGTGGCCGGCGAAGGTGGCGATGGCGTGCAGCTCCCAGCCGGCCCGCGCCAGGTCGGTCAGGCAGAGGTGGCGGAGCGTGTGCGTGCTGAAGCGCGGCACGTCCGCGCGCAGGGCGAGGGCGCGCACCACCTTCGACCACGTCCACAGGGTGATCGGTGCCGCGCGGTTGCGGTCGGATAGCGAGAGGAAGAGCGGCCCGCGCGCGACGCTGAGGGCGCGCCGCTCCTGGAGGTAGGCCGCGAGGAGCGCCCCGGTCGCGGCCGAGTAGGGCACGACGCGTTCGCGCCGGGTCTTGGTCGTCTCCGCCCGGACGCGGAGCGTGCGGCGCGCCGGGTCGAGGTCGTCGCTGCGCACCGCACACAGCTCCTCGCGCCGCAGCCCGGCGTCGTAGGCCAGCGCCAGCATCAGCCGGTTGCGCAGCGGCGCGCCCACCGCGGCAACGAGGATCCGCCGCCACTCGTCGTCGGTCGGGATCCAGGGCAGCTTCGTGTAGCGCGGCACCAGCCCCCGCTCGCGCTGCCCCGCGAAGGCGCGCCCCGGCGTGTAGCGCCCCCGCCCGACCGGGTTGGTGTCGCGGCGACCTTCTTCTATGAGGTGGTCGTAGAAGAGGCGGACGGCCACCAGCCGCTGCTGGAGCGTCGCGTTCGCCAGCCCCACCCCCGAGTCGAGGGCCACGACGTTCGGCCCGCGGTGGTTTGGCCGCTCGGCGAGATCCCGCACGTAGCGGGCGATCTCGGCGCGGCCGGCGGTCAGCGGGTCGAGGCCCTCGCGGCGGCAGACCGCCAGGTAATCGGCCAAGCCGCGCGCGTACGCCTCGATCGTGCGCGGCGCCCGGCCGAGGTCGGCCTCGACCTGCAGCCAAGCGGCGGCCTCCGGGTACGTCGCCAGGACGGGCCAACGGTCGGAAAGTCCCATCGCGCCACCCCCCGCCGCTACGCCTCATCCGCTGGCGCTACCGCTAACACCAGCATACCTCAGCCCATGTATTCCTCATAACATAGA
>JAUJMV010000035.1:0-4924 GCA_030446685.1 Thermomicrobiales bacterium
GCTCACGCTCGGCTGCGAGAGTGTGCGTAGTGAACCACAGCGCACGCGCGGAGTAAAGACACTTGTCGGGAGGAGGCGCCGGCGTGGGCATCCTGGGCGACCCCCCGCGCTACCGCGCCTATCTGCTGCGCCTCTGGTTGGAGCGGGGGCAGGCGGGGCCGCGCGCCGCGGTCTGGCGCTTCAGCGTGGAAGACCCGCGGAGCGGGGAGCGCCGCGGCTTCGCCGACCTGGACGCGCTGGTGGCCCACCTGGCTGCCCTCACGATCACCACCGATGGGGAGCCGGAGGTCGGCGACGATGACTAGCGAGCGGCGGGCCGCCCGCACGGCTCAGCCGGCGTGGCCGGGCCAGGGTGAAGCCGATCGCGCACCCGCCGGGGATCGGCGCACGGCCGGTGGGGTCGCCCGGCGGCCCTCGGCGGGGCGCGCGGAGTCGGGCACGACGACCGCCGGTCGGCGCGGCGGCGACCGCGCGCCACCGCGGCTCCACGGCCCGCCCGACGCGACGTGCCGAGATGGTCGGGGAGGCGGGCGACGTCCGCGTCCCCGGCCGAACAACGACCGTAGGGCGACCATTGTGCCTCACGTCATGTCCCTGAAGGAGGTCACTGTGCGACGACATCCGCGCGCGACACGGGATCTCGCAGCCACGATCGATCGGGACCGCGGGGCCGGCGCGGGCCGTATCCCCGGCGGGGCCTTCGCCCTGCTCCTCGCGCTGCTCCTGGCGTTGGGGCTGTCGCTCACCCCGTCCCCGCTCGGCGGGGCCGCGGCGGCCGCTGGCAGCGCCGCCGGCGCGAGCGCCCCCTGTCAGATCGACGGCCAGCCGAGCAAGGCGCCGCCCGCCACGCCGGCCGACGACGGCGAACTCCAGTTGGACCCCGCGCGGGAGGCCGCCGAGCGCGGGCGGTTGCGGGACCAGGCCCAGCGGCTGCCGAAGGCGAAGCGCCAGGCCAGCGCGGACGCGGTGGCGCTCTTCGGCTACGTCGTCGCGGTCGGCGACGGCTGCCTGGTGATCGACACCTACGAGCCGGTCAAGGGCGGCAAGGGCGTGAAGGTGCTGGACAAGGAGTCGCTGCCCGGCTTGGGCCTCACCAACACGCGGCTCGCGGTGTCGGTCAAGCCGAAGGCGCTGATCGAGGTGAACGGCGGGCTCGCCGGCCTCGGGCCGGACACCCCCGTCCTGGTCGGCGGTTCCCTGGCCGGGGACAAGCTGCTGGCGAACCTCGTCGCCGATCTGCGGCTGGCGAAGCCGCGGCAGGACGGGGGCGGCGGCCAGGCGGCCCCGGCGCAGGCCCGGCTGCTGGCCCCCGCGGGCGCCCCGGCGACGGCGGGCGGCGGCATGACCGTCGGCGCCGCCGGTGGCCTGAGTACCTTCGGCGCCGCCTTCGGCGCCGGCGACCTGAGCGCCTTCGCCGCCGCCACCAACGAGCGGGGGCCGACGACCCTCGACTTCAAGGGGGGCTTCGGGGGGCCGACCTTCGAGTACGTCGCCAATCCGAACGTCACCATCTTCGACATCGGCCTGGTGAGCGTGAAGTTCGAGGAGTTCCGCTTCATCGCGGCCCTCGCCGGCTGGAGCTACGACTTCCCCTTCGCCTTCCAGGCCAGCGCCCCCACCCTGGTCGCCGGCGAGGACGGCACGATCAGCGTGCTCGTCCAGCCGCGGTCGCCCGCCGGGGGCTACAGCAGCTTCTACGGCGGCCTGGGGGTGAACGTCGGCCTCGGGTTCAACATCCACACCGCGCTCGGCTGCGGCGACCTCGGGCTGGAGTCCTGCGACTTCGACCGCACCGTCAACCTGAACATGTTCAGCCTGATCAACCACACCACCGGCGCGCCCCCGATGCCCGGCCAGACGCTGGACGTGCCGGAGGACGCCTGCCCCTCGATCGGCATCGGCATCCCCAAGACGCCGATCAACGCCGCCGACCTCGGCGTCTGCAACGACTTCGTCTTCACCGGCGCCCCCTTCTACGCCGACCTCGCCGCCGAGGGGGGGCGGATCACGTCCGACGCCACCGATCTCGCCTTCGACGGCACGCGGCCGATCGGGGTCGCGGTCGTCCCCGCCGGCGGGCCGCTGACGCTGACGCTGCGCAACTTCCGCTACACCCCGCGCCTGGACTACGGCATCCACTTCCGCGTGCGCATCCTCTACGAGGAGGTCTGGAGCAGCCCGACCATCCCGATCGACATCCGGGAAGACGGCGACTTCCGGGCGATCTCGAACCCCTTCCCCCTCCCCGGCTCGTACTTCGTCACCCGCGACGGGCCGCAGCCGACCGCGCACGCCTTCTCCTTCCGGGCCATCCCGGTGCTGACCGGCCTCCACGCCGCGCCGAATCCCTCCCTCTACGGGCAGACCGTCGCGGTCACGGCGACGGCGCCCGGCGCGGAGGACGGGGACGTCGTCACCTTCAGCGAGGGCGCGACGACGCTCGGGACGGCGCCGACCCGGGACGGCGCGGCGGTCTTCAGCATCGCCACGCTGCCGGCCGGCCGGCACACCCTCACCGCCACCTACACCGGCGGTGACGGCACCGGCGCCACCAAGACCACGACGAGGACGACCGTCGTCGAGGTGAAGCCGGCCCCGCTGACCGTCCGGGCGGACGACAAGACGAAGCAGTACAGCGACCCCCTGCCGGCCTTCACCGTCAGCTACCTGGGCCTCGTCCTCGGCGAGGGTCCGGGCGTCCTGGGCGGCACGCTGGTCCTCACCCAGCCGGCCGATCCGTTCAGCCCGCCGGGCGTCTACACCATCGTGCCGAGCGGCCTGACCGCGAGCAACTACGCGATCACCTTCGTCAACGGCACGCTGACGGTGCTGCCGGAGGACGCGCGGGTCACCTACACCGGCGCCCGGTTCGCCTCGACGTCGTCCCCGTCCGGCGGCCCGGCGCGGGTGACGCTGGCCGCGACGATCCGCGACATCACGGCGGTGTCCGGCGATCCGGCCTACGACGCCTACCCCGGCGACATCCGCACGGCGACCCTGCGCTTCGTCAATCGCGAGACCGGCGCCACCCTCTGCGCCGCGCCGATCGGCCTGGTCAGCGCCGCCGACCTGAAGACCGGCACGGCGACCTGCACCTGGACGGCGACGGTCGGCGAGGCCGCCCTGCGGGCGCCGGTCGGCATCGCGATCGGCGGCAACTACACGCGCGACGCCGCGGCGGACGACACCATCGTGACCGTCGCGCGGCCGGCGGCGGGGAGCGCGATCACCGGCGGCGGCTACCTGGTCGAGTCGGCGTCGGCCGGGCCGTACGAGGGCGCCGACGGGAGCAAGCTGACCTACGGCTTCACCGCGGGGTACACCGGGAACGGCGACGGGCCGCGGGGCAACGTCACGCTCCAGATCCGCGCGGGCGACCGCCTCTATCACGTCAAGAGCGTCGCGCTGACCTCGCTGGCGACCGACCCGGCGCGCGGGATCGCGACCCTCAACGGGACGGCGACGATCGAGGACATCACCGACCCGCGCGCCCCGCGCGTCGTCGCCCCGGCCGCCATCCTGCAGCTCACGCTCACCGACCGGGGCGAGCCGGGCGCGGCCGATACGCTGGCGCTCACCCTGTGGAACCCGGACGGCGGGCTGTGGTTCGCCAGCAACTGGTCCGGCGTCGGCACCGCCGAGCAAGGGGTGGAGGGGGGCAACCTCCAGGTCCGCTAGCGGTAGGACCTCCCACTCGCGCTCGACACCTCCCCCGGACGCCCCCGGTGGCCCCCGCCCCCTCCCGATCGGGAGGGGGCGGGGGCACTTGGGCGTGTTCCAGCCCCGCGTTGGTGACACCCCCCGCCCGCTGCTATACTCCCGCCCGTGAACGGGCGACAACGGTTCGGCGACCGGGAGGACAGCGATGCCGCCCACCGGGCAGACTGATCCCGCCCCCTCGTCCGATGACGAGCGCGATGACGCGGACTACCGGCCCGTGCCGCTCGACTACCGGCGACCGCCGGTCGAGGAGAGCCTGGCGCGCTCGCGGGCCTTCCTCGACACCATGCGCCGCCGCCGCAGCGTCCGGGTCTTCTCCCGCGACCCGGTGCCCTTCGAGCTGATCGCCAACGCGGTCGAGGCGGCCGGCGCCGCGCCGTCCGGCGCCAACCAGCAGCCCTGGACCTTCGTCGTCGTCGAGGACGCGGCGGTCAAGGCGCGGATCCGCGAGGTCGCCGAGGCGGAGGAGCGCGACTTCTACGCCCGCCACATCACGCCGGAGTGGCGCGCCGCCCTCGCGCCGCTCGGCACCGACGCCGTGAAGGCGCACCTGACCGACGCGCCCTACGTCGTCGTCGTCTTCGCGCAGCCCTTCGGCCTGGAGCGGGGGCCGGACGACGCCGAGCGCCAGGTCAAGCACTACTACGTCCCGGAGTCGGTCGGGATCGCGGTCGGCTTCTTCCTCGCCGCGCTCACCCACGCCGGCCTGGCCGCCCTCACCCACACGCCGAACCCGATGGCCTTCCTCGGCGCGCTCCTCGGCCGCCCGCGCAACGAGCGCGCCTACGTCGTCATCCCGGTCGGCTACCCCGCCGCGGGCGCCACCGTGCCGGCGCACGCCCTCCAGAAGAAGCCCCTGGACCGGATCCTGATCCGCCGCTGACCCACGACCAGGGCGCTCCCGCGACGCCACACTTCCGCCACACTTTCTCCATCAGCCCTTCACATTGCCCCGCTACACTGCGTGCAGGTGAGGGATGGACCGGTCCCTGGCGACAGCCGCCCCGGTCAACTCCCCCAACATCCGCTCACCCGGTTCCTCCCCCGCTCCCCCCCCCCCCCCCCGGCGGGGGGGGGGGGGCCGGCGGCGCGGCCGCGGCGCCCCCCCCGGGGGGCCCCCCCCCCCCGCGGGGGCCCCCGGGGCCCCCCCCCCCGCCCGGGGGGGGGGGTGGGGGGCGCGGGGGGGGGCGGGGGTGTCGGCGGC
>JAUJMV010000035.1:4934-6450 GCA_030446685.1 Thermomicrobiales bacterium
GCGCCCGCACCGGCCAGCAGCCCGGCCAGGGCCGAGAACGCCCTGGGGCGGGGGGCTGCGGCAACCTCTGGCTCGACCGGCCGCGGCTCCCTCTCCCCGCCCACTGGAGCGCTCCGCCCTTGCGCTGTCCCCGGCGGTCCCCCCCAATCGCCCTTCGTGCTTCTTTGTGCTCTCCGTGCCTTTGTGGTGAAATCGCCTCCTCGAAGCCGCCGCTCGCTACAGGGGGAGCCATGCGCAATCTGCCGTTCAACCAGCCGGGGCGTTTCTACCGCGGCAACCTGCACACCCACTCGACCCGCTCCGACGGGAAACTGCCGCCGGAGGAGGTCGTCGCCGCCTACCGCGCGCGGGGCTACGACTTCCTGGCGCTGACCGACCACTTCACGGAGCGCTTCGGCTTCCCGATCACCGACACCCGCCAGTGGCGCGACGACGGCTTCACCACGCTGCTCGGGGCCGAGCTGCACGCCCCGGCGATCGAGGTCGGCGAGCCCTGGCACATCGTTGCGGTCGGCCTGCCGCCCGACTTCGCCCACACCGCCCCCGACGAGACCGGACCCGCGCTGGCCGCCCGCGCCGCCGCTTCCGGCGCCTTCGTCGGCATGGCGCACCCCGCCTGGTACAGCCTCACGCTCGACGACGCCGAGGGCCTGGCGGCGGCGCACGCGGTCGAGATCTACAACGAGACCTGCGCCAACGACAACGGCCGCGGCGAGAGCTGGCACCTGGCCGACATGCTGCTGGCGCGCGGGCGCCGCACCCTCGCCTACGCCGCCGACGACGCGCACTTCACCGCCCGCCCCGACTCCTTCGCCGCCTGGGTCCAGGTCCGGGCCGCCCACCTCGACCCCGCCGCGCTCCTCGCCGCGCTGAAGGCCGGCCACTTCTACTCCAGCCAGGGTCCGGAGTTGCACGACATAACGGTCGAAGGGGATCGCCTGCGCGTCGCCTGCTCGCCCGCCGCCGCCATCTTCCTCAGCGGGCGCGGCTCGCCGCACGGCGCGCTCCTCGGCGACGGGCTCACCGAGGCCGAGTTCCCGACCGGGGCCTTCAGCGGCGGCTACTGCCGGGTCACGGTGGTGGACGCCGCCGGCAAGCGCGCCTGGTCCAACCCGATCTGGTTGGACGAGCGGTAATCGATCGTCTCGCTATGCGTCCGGGGGCGTCCCGAAGAAGTGGTAGAGGAGCACGCCCCGCAAGGACGGCGCCAGGTTCAGGTCGGGCAACGCCTCTTGCGGGAAGAAGCGCACCGCCTGTCCCTCGTGCAGCGTGAGATCGTCGGCGCGCTTGTCGATACGGCCGGCGTACAGGGTCAGCAGGTGGCGGCGCGGGGTGATGAATCTGCCGACGAGTGTGAGCGGCCCGGCCTCGAATTCGATCTCCTCCAGGAGTTCGCGCCGCAAGCATTCTTCGCTCGTCTCGCCCGGTTCACGGACGCCGCCGAGCAACCCCCAGGTCCCGGGATGCGGGATCGTCGGAATATCATCCCGCAACTGGAGGAGGATTTGTCCGTCCT
>JAUJMV010000035.1:6550-50094 GCA_030446685.1 Thermomicrobiales bacterium
CACGCCCCGCGCTCCACGCCCTCACTCCCACTCGATCGTGCCGGGCGGCTTGGAGGTGATGTCGTAGACGACGCGGTTGATGCCGGCGACCTCGTTGACGATGCGGTTGCTCATCCGCGCCAGCAGGTCGTAGGGGAGGCGCGCCCAGTCGGCGGTCATCGCGTCCTCGCTGGTGACGGCGCGGATCGCGCAAACCTTGGCGTAGGTGCGCCCGTCGCCCATCACCCCGACCGTCTGCACCGGCAGCAGCACCGCGAAGAACTGCCAGACGTCCGCGCCGAGCCCGGCCGCCTCGATCTCCGCGCGCACGATCGCGTCGGCGCGACGCAGGATCGCCAGGTCGGGCGCGGTCACCGCGCCGAGGAGGCGCACCGCCA
This sequence comes from Thermomicrobiales bacterium, assembly GCA_030446685.1. Taxonomy (GTDB): domain Bacteria; phylum Chloroflexota; class Chloroflexia; order Thermomicrobiales; family CADCWN01; genus JAUJMV01. The sequence continues at coordinate 6,928 of JAUJMV010000035.1, forward strand.
GGCCTGGGCCGGGGAAGGGCTGCCGGTCGACGATCTCCGGCGGCAGGCCGAGCGCGCGGCCGACCGCGCGGACCTCGTCCTTGAAGAGGAATTTCAGGGGCTCGATCAGCGTGAACTGCATGTCCGCCGGCAGCCCGCCGACGTTGTGGTGCGTCTTGATCGTCCGCGCGGCGTGGCCCTGCGCGCTGCCGGGCGTCGCGCTCTCGATCACGTCCGGGTAGAGGGTCCCCTGCGCCAGGAACTCGAACGGCCCGGCCCCGGCGGCGTGCGCCTCGAAGACGCGCACGAAGGTCTCGCCGATCCGCTTGCGCTTGGCCTCCGGGTCGGTCACGCCGGCCAGCTCTTCGAGGAACTGGCCCGCGGCGTCGGCGTAGACCAGCGGCATCCCGAACGCGCGCCCGAAGACCTCGCGCACCGTCTCGGCCTCGCCCTCGCGCAAGAGGCCGTTGTTGACGAAGATCGGCGTCAGCCGGTCGCCGATCGCCCGGTGGATCAGCGCGGCGGCGACCGACGAGTCGACGCCCCCGGAGAGGCCGCAGAGGACGCGCCCGCCGCCCGCCGTCTGCTCCCGCACCTCGGCGATCGCCGCCTCGATGAAGCTCTCCGCCGTCCAGTTGCCCCGGCAGCCGCAGACCTCGTGGAGGAAGTTCCGCAGGATGTCCTTGCCGCGCGGGGTGTGGGCGACTTCCGGGTGGAACTGCAAGCCGAAGAGCCCCCGCTCCGGCCGCGCCATCGCGGCGTGCGGCGAGTTGGCGCTGGTGGCGAGCGGCCGGAAATCGGGCGGCAGCACCTCGATCCGGTCGCCGTGGCTCATCCAGACGTCGAGGTCGCGCGGCAGCCCGGCGAAGATGCGCGCCTCCTCCGGGGCGGCGATCACCGAGATGCGGGCGGGGCCGTACTCCCGGTGCTGCGCGGCCGCCACCCGCCCGCCGAGCGCGTGCGCCAGCAGTTGCATGCCGTAACAGATGCCGAGGACCGGCAGCCCGCTCGCCAGCACCCACTCGGGCAGTTGCGGGGCGCCCGGCTCGTAGACCGAGTTCGGCCCGCCGGAGAGGATCACGCCGCGCGGTTGGAGGGCCAGCGCGCGCTCGGCGGGGGCGTCGAAGGGCAGCATCTCGCAGTAGACATTGGCCTCGCGCACGCGCCGCGTGATCAACTGGCTGTACTGCGATCCGAAGTCGAGGACGACCACGCTGTCGACCCGCCCCGCCGCCCCCTCGCGCGCCGCCAGGTCGAGCAGGTGCGCCGTCTCCGGGGCCAGGGCGGTCGCCCCGGCGGGCGCGGTGCCGTCCTGCAGTTGCGGATCGGGCGTATCAGCCCCGGCCGCACGCTCCTTATCCCTGGTGGTTTCCTCTGTCCGCACCGTCCTGCGCTCCTTCAATTCCGCGATCCCCGGCGCGGCCCAGATAGACGTACTGCTTGTCGAACTCCCAGTCGGCGATCGCCTCCAACTCGACCTCGACGCGCGGGTGGAGCGGGTCGATCCGCTTGACCAGGTGGATGTCGACCACGCGGCGGTCGTCCAGCCCGAGCGCCTCGCAAAGGGCATCCTGCGTGATCTTCAACCCCCCGTCAAGGTCGCGCTTGAGGGGCGTCTCGAAGTAGAAGTCGAGGTAGAGGCCGAGATAGCCCTCCTTCAGCCGCTCGTACTCCGCGCCGTCGACTGCCGCCAGCCCCTGCGCCGACAGCAGCAGCCGCTTGGTCGCGCGCTTGAAGCGCGCGGCCTCCTTGCTCAGCACACGCCGGTTGCCGACGGTGGCGTACTGGTTGTTGATGCTCGGGGGCAGCGGCAGGACGATCCGCATGGCGACCGCCGGGTGAGAGAGAAGGACGGAGTACGGACAGCGCAGTATGAACGCTGGACGCGGGTCGCCGGGCGACCGTCTGCACCTGTACGGACAGTATAGCGGCCGGGAGCGTCGGGGGCAAGACAGCGAGGGCCGGCGGTCATCGCCGCCGGCCCCGACCATCACGGTCCTGTCAGTAGGCGTACGAGGCGAGGACGCGCTGGAGGACCTGGAGCAGGATCAGGACGACCATCGGCGAGAAGTCGAGCATGCCGGTCGAGGGCATGATCCGGCGCACCGGCGCCAGGATCGGATCGGTGATGTCGAGCAGCAGGCGCGTGATCGGGTTGCCGCCGCGCTGATCGAGGATCTGGGCGATGAAGCGGGCGATGAAGAGGAACGAGAGCACTTGGATCAAGATCGAGAGCAGTTGGATCAGCTGATACATGCTGTGGACTCCCTGAATGGCGGATGGCCGGTGCGTGGGCCGACCGATCGGGACCGGCCCCCTTCTCGCGTCACCATGAGATACGGTCCGCGAGGTCGGGCGGTGTCACCGCCGGGACGCGCGGCTAGTCAAACCAGTCGCCAGAGCAACTGGTTCACGATGATGCTCAGCACCACGATCAGGATCGGCGAGATGTCGAGCGCCCCGATCCGCGGGATCACGCCGCTGACCAGGCTGAAGAAGGGCAGGCTAATCGTGTTCAGCACGCGCGTGATCGCCCAGCGCCCGCCCGGATCGGCCATGCTGACGATCCAGCTCACGAAGAGGACCAGCGGCAGGTTCCGCACCAGGAAACTGAGGATGCCGACCAGGAACAGGTCCATATCCGGTACTCCAATGCGCGGGCGGGGCCGCCCGTGTACGCCGCGGTTCGGCCCGCGGCGGTGGCATCGCGGGGTGCGTGGGGGTACCCGGACGCCGTACAATCACACGAGACAGTATACCATCCGCGCCGCGCCGCCGCCGGGGCCGCCCGGCCCGCGGCTCCGGGGCGTGCCGGGCGGGGCGGGCGTCGCAGAGGTGCGGATCGTGCGCCGCGTTGTTGAGAGAGCAGGAGGGCTGGCTGTGACCCATCCGTTGCCGCGCGACCGGTTCATCGGCTGTCTCGTCGGCCTGGCGGTCGGCGACGCGCTCGGCGCGCCGCTCGAATTCATGGCCCGCGACCAGATCGCCGCCCACTACGGCGAGGTGCGCGAACTGCTCGGCGGCGGCTGGCTCAACGTCGATCCCGGCGAGTACACCGACGACACGCAGATGGCGCTGGCGATCGCGAGCAGCATCGTCGCCCTCGGCCGCGTCGACCCCGCCGACATCGCCGGCCGCTTCGTCGCCTGGCTCCACACCGGGCCGAAGGACATCGGCAACATCACCCGCACCGCCCTGCGCTACCACGAGCAGGGCGTCGCCTGGGACGAGGTCGGCGCGCGCGTCTGCCGCGAGATGGCCGGCCGCTGCGCCGGCAACGGCAGCGTGATGCGCTGCGCCCCGGTCGGCCTCTTCCACGCCGCCCGCCCCGACGCCCTGGTGCGCGACAGCATCCGGACCTCGGCGATCACCCACGCCGACGATCTGGCGGTCTGGAGCACCGTGGCGGTCAACCTGGCGATCGTCGAGTTGCTGGCCGGCCGGCAGGCGGGCCTGGTCGAGCGGGTGGCGGCGGCGATCGAGGTGCCGTTGGTGCGCGAGACGCTGCTGGCCGCGCCGGGGCTGACCCGGCGGGAGGTGCGCAGCGGCGGCTATGTGCTCGAAACGCTCGGCGCGGCCTTCTGGGCGCTCCAGAACCACGGCGGCTTCGAGGAGGTCGTCGTCGCCGCGATCAACCTCGGCGACGACGCCGACACAGTCGGGGCGGTGGCCGGCGCCCTCGCCGGCGCCCGCGAGGGTGTCGCCGCCATCCCGGAGCGGTGGCTGCACCAACTGCGCGACGCCGACCACCTGGCCGACCTCGCCGCCGCGCTCCACCGCCTCGCGCAGAAACCCCTCGCCAACGACGAGTGAGCGCCGAGCGACGAGCGACGAACAGGCCGGCGCGGCATATCCGGGCGAGGGTGTGCCAGGTCTGCCCCGACCGCTTCCGGCTCTCCCTGGCTCGCGGCCCGCGATGGCGGGTTTACAGCGGTTGACGTAGTGGTTGGGCTCGTGATTTGAAGTGACTGGCACGATCTCCCCCGGTCATCCTGAGCCGCGGCGAAGGATCGGTGTCATTACCACCCGCGTAGCGGATGGCCGCGTTCGGTGCCGCGGAGACCGATCCTTCGCCGCGGCTCAGGATGACCAGGACTGCCTGTGGCTCAACCCTTACACGAACTGCTGTATGCCCCGCAGGGGGCTTCTCGGCCCCGCGGCGCCCGCGGGACGCCGGTTTCAACCGGCGGCCTCTCCGTCGCCGCGTGCCGGGGGCGCCGCCGCACGGGTATAATCCCCTCGTGGGCCTGCGTCGAACCCCCACACCCGACGACGCCCTGGCGGCGCCGGGACGCCCCGCGCGATCACATTGCCCCCGCCCTGGAAGGACGGTTGCCGAAAGGACGGTTGCCGATGCGAGTGGAATCCGAGGACGACCTGGGCGCGGGCATCGCCGCCCCGGCCGGCCGGGCCGTGCCGCGCCTCGGGCGCGCGACCGCCGCCGCGCTCGCGCTGGGCCTGGCCGCGGCGATCATCATCGCCGACCAACTCACCAAGGCGGCGATCACCGCGCGCTACGGCGGCGAGGGCTGCAATAGCCCCGCCTTCCACCCGATCCTCGGCCCGAACGCCGGGTTCTCCTACGTCTGCAACACCGGCACCGCCTTCAGCATGTTCCGCAACACGCCGTTCGTCTGGCTGCCGGTCGCCATCGCGCTCGGCGCGGTCGCCTGGCTCTGGTTCCAGTCGCTGGCCGCGCCGCGCCCCCTCCAGCAGATCGCGTTCGGCCTGATCATCGGCGGGGCGACCGGCAACGTCATCGATCGCGCCCGGCTCGGCTACGTCGTCGATTTCGTCGATCTGCGCCTCAACGACACCCTGCGCTGGTACGTCTTCAACGTCGCCGACGCCTCGATCTGCATCGGCGTCGCGCTCCTGGCGATCGTCTTGTGGCGTGCGACGAGTCGGGAGTCGGGAGTCGGGAGTCGGGAGTAAACGGACCCTGCGCACACCTCCCCCCCGACTCTCTACTCCCGACTCCCGACTCATGCGGAGGGACGATGATCCGGCTCGACCACGTCGTCGGCGTGCGGCAGTTCGACCGGCCCCTGCTCGACGCGCTCTTCGCGCTGGCGTGCGAGATGGAGGGGCTGGTCGCCGCCGGGGACGCCAAGCGGCTGCGCGGGCGCATCCTGGCGACCCTCTTCTTCGAGCCGAGCACGCGCACGCGCCTCTCGTTCGAGGCGGCGATGTACCGGCTCGGCGGCGAGGTGCTCTCGGTGGAGAGCGGGCGCGAGACCTCCTCGATCGCCAAGGGGGAGACGATCGAGGACACGATCCGGATCGTCCAGGGCTACGCCGACGCCATCGCCCTGCGCCACCCCGAGGAGGGGGCGGCGGCGCGGGCGGTCGCGGTGGCGCGCGTCCCGATCCTCAACGCCGGCGACGGCGCGGGCGAGCACCCCACCCAGGCGCTGATCGACCTCTATACCATCGGGCGCGAGTTGGGCCGGATCGACGGGCTGCGCGTCGCCCTGGTCGGCGACCTGCGCTACGGGCGCGCGGCGCGGTCCCTGGCCCTCCTGCTCAGCGAGACGCGCGACACCGAGATCGTCTGCGTCGCGCCGCCGGGCCTGGAGCCGCGCCCGGATGTCCTCGGCTGGCTGGACGATCGCGGTGTCCGCCACCGCGAGGAGCGCGACCTGGCGGCGGTGCTGCCGGGGGTCGATGTCGTCTACCAGACGCGGGTGCAGCGCGAGCGTTTCTCCGGTGAGTCCCCGGCCGGCGGTGGCGGCGCGGCCTACGCGATCGATGAGGCGGCGATGGCCCGCCTGCCGTCGCACGCGATCGTCCTGCACCCGCTGCCCCGCGTGGACGAGATCGCGCCCGCGGTCGATACCGATCCCCGCGCGGCCTACTTCCGCCAGGCGAACCCCGGCCTCTCCGTGGGTAGGGCGCTCCGGGGCGCCTGCGTGGTGAGTTCGCCGCTGACGGGCTGCGGGTGGCTGGCGGGCTCATGGTAGGGGGGGGGGGGCGGAAGCCTTAATGTGGGGGGGGGGGGCGCCGGGGGGGGGCGCGGCCGCGCCCGCCCCCCCCCCCCCCTCGGCCCTCGGCCCTCCGCCCTCAGCCCTCCCCCCCCGCCGTCGCCTCAATCGTCCAGGTGGCGCTGGACCGTGTCGAGCACATCCAGCAGGGTGAAGGGCTTGCGGATCACCCCTTCGTAGGGGGTGTCGCCCAGCCGCGTGGAGAGGACGTCGGTCGGCATCGCCGTGACGAAGACCACCGGGACATCCCGCGTGCGCGGGTCGCCCTTCAGCCGCCGGCAGACCTCAATGCCGTCCATGCCCGGCATCATCACGTCGAGGAGGACCAGCCGCGGCGGGTCTGCCAGTGCGGCCGCCAGCGCCTGGCCGTCGACCCCGAGCCGCACCCGATAGCCCTCGTCCTCCAGCAGATCGGTCAGCACCCCGGCGATGTGGGGGTCATCCTCCACCACGAGGACCGCGCCAGCCGCTTCCTGCCCGCTCATTCGCCGTCCAACTGTTGTCGAAGGGGGAACGTCCGCCGATCCCGGTGTGCTGGAAAGATGGGTCGACAACCGGTCGATCCTCCCCCCTGTAACCGCCTTCCGCAAGCGCCGGTGCTTCCCGTCGACCGCGCGTGACCACGCCGGATGCGCGCCGCCGGTCTGAACCCGCACTGAAATAGCCGGTCGGGGAACCGCATTTTTCATGCCCGGACTCGTCCCCAGCCATCGGGTCTGCCCGCCCGGGACGATGAGCGAACGGGGCGGCGATCGGTGATGTCGCGCCCGTTACGCGCCGGCGCCGGACGCGTGCCGCCGACGCCGTTCGGCCAGCCCGCCGATGATCAGCGCCAGCAGGGCGATCGCCGCCAGCACGCGCACCACGCCGAAGAGGTCGCCGAGGACGCCCGCGAAGAGGATCGGGATCAGGGCGACCGCGTTGGACGCGGTGAAGAAGGTCGAGAGGACCCGCGCGCGGATGCGCTCGTTCGAGCGTTCCTGCAGCAGCGTGTGGCTCGGCACGATGATGAACGCGTTGGCGATCCCGAGCCCGCCCGCCAGCGCCATCGCCGTGACGATCGCCGGGTTGAACGCCGCCGTGCCGGTGACGCCGGCCGCCACCAGCGCGCTGGGGACGATCGCGAAGGCGAGCAGCAGCAGGCTGACCGCGAGCAGGGCGCGGTCGATCAGCAGCTCGCGGGCGAAGCGCCGCCCGACGCGCCCGACGACGATCACCCCGCAGAGCATCCCCAGCCCCGCCGGCGCGACGATCGTGGCGAGGCGCTGCGACGGCAGGCCCAGCACCTCCTGGATGTACTCGGGCGCCAGGACCGAGATCATCAGGAAGCCCGAGTTGGCGACGGTGAGGTAGGTGATCGCCTTGCGCAGCAGGCGGTCCTGCCCGACGAAGCGCCAGACCTCGCGCAGATCGCTCCAGACCGACGGCCGCGCCGCGCCCGCCGCGGCGCGCGCGGTTGCCGGCGTCGCCGGCAGGGTGAGGACCAGGGCCACGCAGAGCAGGTAGAGCAGGATCACGGTCACGTAGAGGTTGCGCAGCCCGAGCAATGTGGTCAGGAGCTGGCCGAGGATGACGAAGCCCAGGAGTTGCGACCCGATGAAGGTGAAGCTGAAGAGCGCGTTGGCGCTGATCAACTGCTCCGGCGCGACCAGCAGCGGGATCGTCGAGCCCTCCGCCGGGCCGAAGAACTGGCCGACGCTGGAGAAGAGGAAGCAGAGCGCGTAGATGCACAGCAGTGTCGTCAGGAGCGGCCAGCTCGGGTTGAGCAGCAGGTAGCCGGCGATGCAGAGCGCCCGCGCCGCGTTGACCGCCGCCATGATGTTGCGCTTGTTGGAGCGGTCGACCAGCACCCCGGCGACCGCGCTGAAGAGGATCGGCGGGGTGGCGAACGAGAGGACCAGCAGGCTGGTCGCGGTGTTGGCGCCGCCGGCGTCGCGCAGTTCGATGATCTGCCGAACCTGAATGATCAGCGCGAAATTGATCGTCTGCTGCGCGGTCTGGGAGATCGCCTGCGCCATCCAGAGCCGCAGGAAAGCCCCGTTCGCCAGCACCCCGACGAAGCCGTCGCGCGCGGGCGGATGCTCCCGGGTCGGTGCGCCGACCGACGGCTCGGTCGGCGGTTCCGCGACGCCGCGGCTCATCGCCCGCGCGCCGCGCTATCGGCGAGGTCCGGTGACCCCGCCGCGCTCTCCGGCGCGGCGCCGCGGCTGACGAAGCGCTTGATGCGCTTCTCCAGCTCGCGGCGCGGCAGCAGCACCTTCCGGTCGCAGCCGAGGCACTTCAGGCCGATGTCGGCCCCCAGGCGCACCACGCGCCACTGCGCGCTGCCGCAGGGGTGCGGCTTGCGCAACTGCACGATGTCGTCGAGGAAGAGTTCGAGAGGCATAACGTTCCGCGAGGGTGATCGACCACCGCGCGCGATAACCACGATCGTTGTCCGGGCGGTGTCAGGCACCAGTATACTGTAGTCGGTCTCCCCGGCACTATGCCCGCGGCGCGCTGCGGCGTACCCGCGAACCGCCGGTCGGAGGCTCAGCCATCGGGGAATTGCCAGCGGGTCGCGTCGTCCGGGAACCTGGTCCAGGCGCGCGCCGTGCGGGGCCGGACCCGGAAGATGCCGCTGGTGGCGGGCTCCGGGAGGAGGCGGCCGTACTTCGCCTCCCACGCCGCGATGATGCGGGCGGCGACGTCGGCGGTCGTCACCACGTCCTCGGCCACGCCCTCGAGGATCACCACGTCGTCGCCGCTCTCCAGATGCACCGCGATGGCCGGGTTGGCGGCGATGTTGCGCGCCCAGCGGGCGGTGGGGATGCCGTCGAAATAGAGCGCCCCATCCACCCAGGCGCCCCAGACCGGCGTGATGTGCGGCCGTGCGTCCGGGCGCGTCGTCGCGATCCAGTAGTTGAGCGCCCGCTCGAACCGCTCCACGACGTGCGACCAGGGAGCAAACCCTCGTCACCGGCGGCGTAGCCCCTGGGCATCTCGAGCCGGCTTGCCCGCGGCTCCCGCCGGTCCTGCCCGATCCCCCCGTCTTCCATCCCACCATCGCCCTTCCCGGACACCGTGCGCGGCCCATCCCATCCGGGAATCGGCCGACGCGTCCACGCGGATCCTCGCGCCTCAGAGCGGCGCGGCGCCGAGCTTCGCCCCATCCACGACCGAGGTAGCGGCTGACGCTGGTGCGGTTGCGCGGGTCGTCGGCGAGGCCGAGGAGCGCGAGGAGCTGCCCTCGTCGGCCCCGGCGCGGGCCTGGTCGACCGCGTAGGTGTCGCGCAGCAACTGCGGGGTGATGTTGCGCCCGGTGCGGCTGACGCCTGCCGCCTCCGCCACGCGCTCGACGATCTTGTTGACCGACTGCGGCAGGATCGGGAAGAGCGGGCCGTCGGGGCGGTACTCGTCGAGGAACCGGCTGTAGATGGCGGCGAACGTCTCGTCGGCGGCCAGGTGCCGCTCCTTGCCGGCCCAGCGCGGGTTGTCGTAGTAGATGTAGACGACCGGGCGGCGCGGGTCGGAGAGGTCGAGGTGCTCCGCGCGCAGCCCCAGGACCTCGCCGCGCGACAGCCCCAGGCGCAGCATCAGCCAGATCAGCGCGTGCGAGCGCGGGCTGTCCTCCGCCGCCGCGGCCAGCAGGCGCTCCTGCTCCGCCGCGAAGAGCGGCTGCGGCGTCTTGAGGGGGATGTGCTCGGGGTAGAAGTTCTCGCTCGGGTCGGCGGCCAGCACCTTCGCCCCGCCGACCAGCCACTTGAAGAAGCCGCTGAGCGAGGTGAGGCGGCGCTTGCGGGTGGAGCGCGTCTGGCTCTCGCCCAGGAAGTGGGCGATGTCGCGCGGCCTGATCTCGGCGATCGGCTTCGGCCCGACCTGCAGCTCGAAGAGGGCCAGATCGTAGGAGTAGGACTCGGTCGTGTTGCGCGAGTGCCCGTGTTGCTCCAGGTGGCGACGGTACCAATAGCGGGCGACGGTCAGCGGCGAGCCGGCGTCGAGCGCGGGCATCGTCGCCACCCCGGCGCGGAACTTGCCCTTCCCGCCGATCTCGAACAGCGCCCCCTGCTCGAGCCGCCCGCCGGTCTCCGGTTCCGGGCTGGTCGGGCGTTCTTCCTCGCGCTCGCGCATGGCACCCTCTCCCTGGTTTTCGCGGCCGCGCCGCCGCGTCTGTCCGTACACAATGGCCTCCCGCACCAGTATGCGCACACCTGTTCGTTTCGTCAAGTCACACTCGCCGTGGCGCACGAGTTCCCGGGCTTGTACCCTCCTGGGGCGCCCCCCCCGCCCCCCAATCCTGGGGGGAGAGGACGCGGGCGAAGTCCCAGGCTCACCGGAGAAGCTTTCGATCGGCCAGGTCTTCCTCCCCCCGGGATTGGGGGGCCGGGGGGGCGCTCCCGCCGTGGCGTTGACGCTCCGCCCGCGCCGGTGTATCGTATCGCTCGGCGCCGACGTCGGTGTCGCCGAGCGACGCGAACCGCCCGAGCGGCGAGGGAGTACGGCCAGTGGCAGCGGGCCGCACGGTCCTCATTGTCGAAGACGACCCGCAAATTGCCGGGGTGCTGACCGACTTCCTGAGTGGGGAGGGGTACCCCGTGCTCGTCCAGCCGGATGAGCGGGCGGTGGAAGCGGCGCTCGCCGACCCGCCCGATCTGGTGCTGCTCGACGTGATGCTGCCCGGCCGGGACGGGCTGGAGGTGTTCCGCCGGCTGAAGGCCGATCCCCGCACGCGCCGGGTGCCGGTCATCTTCATCAGCGCGCTGTCCACCGACACGCTCAAGACCATGCTCGACACGAACCTGCACGGCTACCCGTATGAAGGCATCATCCACAAGCCGTTCGACCTCGACACCGTGCTGGCGACGGTGCAGCGGCACCTGACCTAGCGCCCCACGTCCTCACCTTCCGGGCGGTCCCGCCAGGGTCTGCCCCCCTGGCGACCGGCGAAAGCGGCGGATCGTCCCGCGCGCGGTATGCCGCCGGCGCTCTTGACTCGTTGGAAAAGGCGCCGCTGGGCGCCTGGACACGTCATTCATGCAGGATTCGTCGATGCGCATTGATGTGTACCGGGCCGGCCAACTGGCGGCCACGTTCGTCCACGGGCAGTCCCCGGTCTACCACGGGGCGCTCGGCCGGCAGGTGCGGGCGCTGATCGAGACCCCGCACCGCATGCGCAACCCCTGGACCGGCGAAGAGGCGCTCGATCCCCCAGAGGAGAGTCCGGGGTGGTGGGCGGCGAACGTCCTCTACGCCGGCCTGGGGGTCGCCGGGTTCAGCCTGCACTTCACCGACTTCTCCTTCTCCGGCCCCTCGGCGGGCGTCGCCGACGCGACCGCGTAGGTTCAGCGGCGCGGGTGCGGGCGGATGTCCGCGCCCGCGCCAAATGGCACGCTTCTTGCACACCTGACGGCATGAGAGCAAGAACACCATCCGCCCCACACCGTCATCCGCCAACAATCCCGGCCGGTCCGCCGCCGCGCGCCGCGCGGCGGCCGTGGCTGGTGGTTCTCGTCGCGGCGGCCGTGCTGCTGCTGTCCGCCTGCGGCCGGGAAACCGTCGCCAGCGCGGAGCCGGTGACGCTGGAGGGTGTCCTCCGCGCGCGCGACGGCGACATCTGGCTCGTCGATACCACGCCGCTCTCGGTGGTCGGGGCAACGATTGTGGACGGCCCCGCCGAACTGGGCGCGTGGCTGACGGTCGAAGGCCGGCGCGAGTCGAACGGCGCGATCGGCGCCCGGAGGATCATCGTCGGGCCGGTCGAGTCCGCCGGAACGGCCGCGCGCCTGCCCGAGGGCGCGGTGAGCGGCACCGTCGAACCCCTCGACGCCGCCGGCGGGCGGTGGCGGATCGGCGGGCGCGAGGTGCGCGTCCCGGCCGGCACGCCCGGCGCCGAGGCGGTCGCGGAGGGCGCCCGGGTGAGCGTGAGCGGCTACACGCTGCCGGACGACACGATCCTGGCAACCGCCGTGACGCCGCTCCGGCAGGCGCCGCTGCCCGCCCCCGCCGCAACCCCGCCCCCGCCGCCAGCGCCGCCCCCGCCGCGCCGCACCGGCTCCCACGCCGACGGGCGCCCCGACCGCGGCGCCCGTCCCCACGCCGCCGACCACTCCGCCGACCGAGGCGCCCGCGCCCACGCCCACTCCGAGGCCCGCGCCGGCCGTCGCGCCAACGCCCACGTCCACGTCCCCCCGCCGGCGCCCACGTCCCGGCCCACCGCGGTCGTCGCTCCGACGCCTACCGCCCCGCCGGCGCCGGCCGTAGCGCCTTCACCGACTCCCGCGCCCTGGGCCACGCCGCCCGCCGCGCCCGCGCCGACGCCGAGGCCACCCGCGGCACAGCCCACCCCGGCGCGCGACGACGAGAAGAAACCGGACGACGACAAGGGGCGGGACGACAACAAGAAGCCGGATGACGGGAAGGGTCGCGACGACGAGAAGAAGCCGGGCAATGACGACTGAACCGACGCGTCTGCTACCCCCCGGCGCGCTGCTCGACGGCCGCTACGAGATCGCGGACGTCCTCGGGCGGGGTGGGATGGCATCGGTCTACCGCGCCCGCGACCGGCGCCTCGACCGGCCCGTGGCGGTCAAGGTGCTGGACGGCGACCGGCAGGACGCGGCAGGGACCGCCTTCCGCGAGGACCGGCTCACCGCCCGGCTGGCCCACCCGCACATCGTCGGCATCTACGACAGCGGCGCGACGCCCGATGGCCGGCCCTTCCTGGTGATGGAGCTGATCGAGGGCGAGCCGGTCAGCCAGCTCGCGCCGCTGCCGCTCGACCGCGCGCTGGAGATCGCCGCGGACGTGGCGGCGGCGGTCGCCTACGCCCACGAGCAGGGGATCGTCCATTGCGACATCAAGCCGCAGAACGTGCTGCTCGACGTGTTCGGGCGGGCGCGGCTGACCGACTTCGGCGTCGCCAGCGCGGACGCCGCCCCGGTTGGCGAGATCGTCTATGGCTCGGCGGGCTACATCGCGCCCGAGCGGCTGCGCGGCGCGCCGACCAGCCCCGCCGTGGACATCTACGCCCTCGGCGGCCTGCTCTACTTCCTGATCGCCGGCCGGCCGCCCTACGCCGGGCACACCGGGGCCGCGATCATCGAGCAGGTGGCGGGCGGCCCGCCCCCGCCGCTGACGAGCCTCGCCCCGGACGTCCCGCCCGCCGTCGACGCGATCGTGCGCCGCGCGATGGCCCCCGCTCCCGCCGAGCGCTTCCCGTCGGCCGCCGCGCTCCGCGAGGCGATCGCGCGGGTCCGGCGGGAGGCCGGCGAGCGCACCAGCCTCTTCACCGTCGCCCCCGGCCCGCCCGCCGCCCCCGCCCCCGTTGAGCACGTCGCGCGGCCCGCCCCGGCGGTGGCGGGACAGACTGTCGTCCTACCCGCCGCCACCCCCGCCGCGCCCGCTGCCCTCCTGTCCCCGCCCGTGGCGCGGCCGCGGCCGATCGCCCGCGGCGGGACTGGCTGGCTGCTGCCCCTCCTCGGCGTCGCGCTGGCGCTGCTCCTCCTCCTCGCCGGGGCGCGGTGGATCGCGTTGCGGGGCGCGACCGGCGACCCCGCCGCGGTCGCGGTGCCCGCACTGGAGGGGCTGACGCTGAGCGAGGCGTATGGGCGCCTGCTCGACAGCGGGCTGACGCCCGGCCGCGTCGATGTCGCGCCGGGGCCGGGCGAGCCGGCGAACGTCGTCGTCTACCAGGACCCTCCCGCCGGCGAGGAGGTCGACCGCGGCACGCCGGTGAACTTCGTCATCCGCGTCGAGGAGGTGGAGGAGTAGGGCGCCGGCCCTCGGGCATCCTCGCAATCACGGACAGCCCAGCCCCGAAAAGCCGCTGTGGTACACTAATCGCACCGACGGTAGGCTGGCGCCGGCGATTCGCCGGTAGTCCCGCTGTGCGCCACCGGCAAAGGAAGGATCACATTCCGTGTCCAGTTCGCGCGTCTCCCGGCAGCGGCCGCGGTTCCCGTTCGCCATTCGTCGCTTTTATCCCCGTCAGGGGGCGTCGCTCGCCGCTCGTCGCGCGGTCCCCGTCGCCCGCCTCTGCCTCCTGGCGCTGCTGGCGGCGCTGCCCGCGCTGGTCGCCGCCTGCGGCGGTTCCCCGACCCCGGCCCCCGGCGTCACGACCGCGGATATCCTCGACCGCACGGCGCGGCGCCTCGACGCGGTGCAGTCGGTCCACTTCGAGGCGGTCGTGGACGGCCCGGCCTACATCGACACCAACCGCACCATCCAGCTCCGCTCCGCCACCGGCGACATCGTGACCCCGGACAAGATGCAGACCGAGATCAAGATCGCGGTCGGGTCGGCCAACATCGCCGTGAAACTGATCGCGATCGGCGCTGACAAGTACCAGACCAACCTCCTGACCGGCCAGTGGGGTCCGGCCCAGGCCGGGTTCGACTACAGCCCGACCGTCTTCTTCGACAAGCAGCAGGGACTCAGCAGCGTGATCGGCAAGCTGCGCGACGTGGAGCGCCTGCCGGACGAGACGATCGACGGCCAGCCCGCCTATCACCTCAAGGGCAAGGTCTCCCGTGAGGCGATCACGCCGATGACCAGCGGGGCGATCGAGGGCGACCCGGTCACCGCCGAACTCTGGATCGCCCAGGACACCGCCAACCTGCTCAAGCTGGTGCTGACCGAGCCGCAGACGCCGAACAAACCGAAGCCGGCGACCTGGACCCTCACCCTCAGCCGGTACGACCAGCCGGTCACGATCAGCACGCCGCAGTAGTCTGTAAAGGAGACGCTTCCGCCGCAGAGGTATAGAGCACGGAGGAGAGATCACGGAGGGAACGAGAAGATGAATATTCCGTGTCCTCCCCCTCGTAACTCCGTGCCTCTGTGGTGTGAGCGTCCCTGTTCGTTGCCGCACGCATTGGTCTGGTACCGGGGATACGAGCGATGATCGAGACAACGCGCCCGGCTCCTCTGCCCACTGACGCCACGCCCGCCGAGCCGGCCGCGCCCGCCGGCACGCGCGCGATCCTGGCGGCGGCGCTGGCGGCGGTGCTGGTCGCCGCGCTCGACCTGACAGTGATCAGCACGATCCTGCCGCGCGTCGTCTTCGATCTGGGGATCAACGCGGCGGAGATCGACCGCTACTCCTGGGTCGTCAGCGGCTATCTGCTGGCCTACCTGATCACCATCCCGGTGATGGGGCGCGTCTCCGATCTCGTCGGGCGCCGGCCGGTCTTCTACGTCGCGCTGGCCCTCTTCACCGTTGGCTCGGTCTGGTGCGCGCTGGCCGACGGGCTGGTGGCGCTCGTCGCCGCGCGGATGGTGCAGGGCTTCGGCGGCGGGGCGCTGGTTCCGGTGACGCTGGCGCTCGCCGCCGATCTGCTGCCGCCGCGCCGCCGCGCCGCCGCGGTCGGCGCGATCGGCGCGATCGACACCCTCGGCTGGGTGCTGGGGCCGCTCTGGGGCGCGGGTCTGCTCGGCCTCCTCGGCGCCTGGCGGCTCGGCCCGGTCGCCGACTGGCGCTGGGTCTTCGCGCTGAACGTGCCGCTGGCGATCGCGGTCGTCGCCACGCTGGCCCTGGTCTGGCGGCGGCACACCACCCCCGCGACCGGGGCGGATCGCGCCGGCGGCTTCGACTGGCTCGGCGCGCTCACCCTGACCGCCGCGCTGGCGCTGGCGAACCTGGCCCTCTCGTCCGGGGCGGAGGCGGGCGGGACGCGCGCGTTTGGGGCGGAGGCGAACCCCTTCGCCGCCTACCGCCTGCCGCTGCTGGCCGGGGCCGTCGCCGCGCTGGCCGCCTTCATCGTCACCGAGCGGCGGGCGCGGTCGCCGCTGATCCCTTTGGGGTTGTTCCGCGACCGCGTCTTCAGCGCGGCGAATGGGGCGAACCTGCTGGTCGGGGCGGCGCTGATCGTCGTGATGGTCGACGTGCCGCTGCTCGTCTCGCTCCTGGCGACCGACAGCGCGCGGGTCAGCCTGATCAGCGCGCTCCTGCTGACGCCGTTCACCCTGGCGATGGCCGCCGGCGCGCTCGGCGGCGGGGCGGTGGCCGAGCGCGCCGGCTACCGCGCGGTGGCGGTCGCCGGGCTGATCCTGGCGGCGCTCGGCTTCTGGCGGCTCGGCGGCTGGCCCCAGGCCCTCGCCTACGCCCGCATGACGGCGGACCTGGCTCTCTGCGGCCTCGGCTTCGGCCTGGTGATCGCCCCGATCGGGGCGGCGGCGATCAACAGCGCGCCGCGCGGCACGCTCGGCATCGCCTCGTCGCTGGTGATGGTGATGCGCCTGGTCGGGATGATGGCCGGCCTCTCCGCGCTGACCTCCTGGGGTGTCGGCCGCCTCAACGCCGCCCTCGCCGCCCTCCCACCGCTAACCCCGAACCCCGGCGAGGACCCGGTCGCCTTCCAGCTCCGCCAGGTCAACTTCCTCGCCGAGCAGAGCCTCGCCCTCACCTTCGACGTCCTGCAGCGGTCACCTTCGCCATCGCCGCGCGTCATCGCGCCTCGTCGCCCTCCTTCCCGCTGAGGCCTCCTCAACCGCCGCGCCCGTTGGGCGGCGAGCGCGACCCCGACGATTACCCCGCCTGGGACGTCATCCGCGGCTTCCGCTGAGCCAGGGGCGGCGCGGCAATCTCGTGCGATTCCGCCGCCGAGCACGTTCGCGGGGCCGCCGCCGCGCTTCTCGGTGCTCGGCCGATGGGAGGGCTGGCCGCGCCTGATGCCCGGACGCTCGATCCGGCACACGCGGCCGAACTCCTGCGGCGGCAGGAGGCGCTGCAAGCCGAGGCGGAGGAAGTGCTGGCGCCGGCGTTGCTGGCCCGCGCGACGCCCGACCTGACGGCGACTGGCGAACGCTTTTCCGCGCGACTATCTGTCGCGCGTTCATTGCTGGCGACCGCGCGGGACGCCCGGTGCGCGTGGGTAGTTCGGTGCTGGGCCTGATGGCCTGGCGCGATATCGACTTCAACGTCCTCTGCCGCGACCTGGACGCCGACCGCGTCTTCGAGACGATCCGCCCGCTCGCCGCGCACCCGCGGATCAAGCAACTGCGCTACTCGAACGAGCGGGGGCGGTTCAACGCGACCGGCCTGCCCGAGGATGAGGGCTACTACTGGGGTGTGCGCTATCACACCGAGGCCGGCGGTGAGTGGAAGCTCGATCTCTGGTTCCTGCCCGAGTCCGCGCCCCGCCCGGAGTTCGCGCACCTGGCGAACATCCCGCCGCGGCTGACCCCCGAGACGCGCCTGGCGATCCTCTGGATCAAGGACATCTGGCATCGCCTCCCGGCCTATCGCGGCCGGGTCCTGAGCATCGACATCTACGACGCGGTGTTGGAACACAACGTACGGACGCCCGAGGAGTTCGACCGCTACCTGCGGGAGCGGGGCAAGCCGGCGCGGTAGCTGCTCCACGCCTGCTGTTCGCCGGGGCGCATCCCCACGCCTCTACATCGTCCACCGATTGAGCAGCACGTAGGCGCAACCGCCGAGAAGACCGCTACCGCCCAGCACAATCGGTAATCCAACCCGCCGATTGCCCTCCGGCTGTCGCAACCGCGCTCCCAGGAGCAGCGTGAGGATCGCCCCGGCGACCGCACCGCCCGTACCACAGGCGAGCGCGCCGCGCAGGCAGTCGGCGGCAAGCGAGGCGCCGGGGGACAACAGCGATGCGATGAGCGCGTTCATCAGCCCGCCGCTGATCCCGGCACCGGCGCCCGTCACGCCCGCAGCCCCCGCACGCGTGCCGGGCGGGGCATCAATAGGGAGTGCGGCGGATGATGGGCCGGATAGCAGGCCAACGATGACACCACCGACCCCAGAGGCCAGGGCGTACCCCAGCAAGTCGGCAATCACGTTCTCCATATTGCGACCCTCTCAAGTCTCTGCGTTTGCCGTTTATCGCATTGCATCCGCCGGGTATCGTCACCGATCGATCGTGAGGGGATCATCCCCCGCTCGTCCCAGTCGGCCGCTCGTCGGCCGCGCTGAGCGCCCCGGCGACGATGTCGGCCGCCAGGCGCGTGCGGAAGGTCCAGCGCGCCGGGTCGCGGTCGTGCGCGGCGTTCCAGGCGGCGAGGCCGCCGGCCCGCGCGACCTCGTCCGGGTAGCGGTCGGCGGTCTCGAACTCCAGCCCCTCGGTCAGCACCTGGTCGCAGCGGAAGCCCCCGGCGCGGCGCAGCAGCACCGGCCACTCGCCGTCGGTGCCGACATCATGCACGGTCGAGTGCGCCGCCAGGTACGCGACCGCGCGCCGCGAGAGCCCGCGCGACCCCGAGCAGACATCGACCGGCTCGCCGTAGAGGCGCGAGACGAGCCGGTTGGCCGCCTGCTCGGTCTCGACCTGGTTGGCCGGGTGGGTCGCCCAGGCCCGCGCGGTCCGGCCCAGGAGCAGCAGATCGACCGTCGCGATCCGCGCCAGCGTCGCGTCGAGTTCGTCGCGCCACCCGTGCCACCAGTGGAGCAGCCGGTCGAAGTCGCAGAGGTGGACGCTCGGGGCCAAGTCCGCCGCCTGCCGCACCGCGCCCAGCCGCCGCCGGCCGATCGCCCGGTACTCGCTCGGCCCGCGCGTCACCGCCGCCCCGGCCGCGACCAGCGGCGCGATCATGCGCTCCGGCGTCTCCTCGGTCGCGACGATCGCCAGCCCGGCGTAGCGCCGCGGCAGGTCGGGGAGCGCGTCGAGCAGGAGCGGCAGCGTCGCGCCCTCCGGATCGTGCAGCGTCGAGGCCAGCGCGACCCGCCGCCCGTCCCCGTCCGTCATCGGCCCCCCGTTCCGCGCCCGCCTGCTCCGCGTCCGCCAGCCCCTCCGCCATCCCGCGCCGCAGCCCCGCGATCGCCGCCGCGACCGGCTGCCGATCGTTGAAGACCGCCGAGCCGGCGACGATCACATCCGCCCCCGCCGCCACCACCCGCGCGACGTTGTCCGGCCCGACCCCGCCATCGACCGAGAGGTCCGCGCCGTAGCCGCCCGCGTCGAGCGCCGCGCGCAACCGGGCGATCTTGGCGAGCTGCCCCTCGATGAACCGCTGCCCGCCGAACCCCGGATTGACCGTCATCACCAGCACCAGATCGGCGAGCGGCAAGGTCTCGTCGAGCGCGGCGGCGGGCGTGCCGGGGTTGAGCGTCACGCCCGCCCGCGCGCCCAGCTCGCGGATGCGCGTCAGCGTCCGGTGCAAGTGCGTCGCGCCCTCGACGTGGACCGTCAGCCAGTCGGCCCCCGCCTCGACAAACTCTTCCAAGTAGCGTTCCGGCCGCTCGATCATCAGATGGACGTCGATCGGCAGGCGCGTCGCCCGGCGCACCGCCGCCAGCACCGGCAGGCCGATGCTCAGGTTCGGCACGAAAAAGCCGTCCATCACGTCGAAGTGGATCGCGTCGGCCCCCGCCGCCTCCGCCGCCGCGATCTGCTCCCCCAGCCGCAGGAAGTCGGCGGCCAGGATCGACGGCGACCGCCGCGGCGCGGCGCGTTCGGCCATAAATCCCCCCTTCTTCCCGTGCTGAGTGCTGAGTGCTGTGTAATGAGTGGGCTCCGCGGTTCGCGACCGGGGTTGATCGGCACGCTCCCACTCAGCACTCAGCACTCAGCACTCAGCACTCGGCACTCGTCTCCGCCAGGACCAGCGCGCCGACCAGCCCGGAGTCCTGGCCGAGGCCGGACGGCTCGATGCGCGGCACGGGGAGGATGCGAATCATCCCCGCCGCCTTCTCCCGCAGCGGCACGAAGAGCTGATCGCCGCGCGCGGTGATGCCGCCGCCGAGGATGATCGCCTCGGGGCAGAGCAGGTTGGCGGTGTTCGCCACGCCCACCGCCAGGTAGAAGGCGATCTCGTCCCAGAAGGCCGGGTCGTCGATCTCCTCGCCCCGCTTGCCGGTGCGGTTGCGGATGCCGGTGCCGGAGACGACCGCCTCCAGGCAGCCCCGATTGCCGCAGCCGCAGACCGGGCCGTTCGGCCAGACGACCTGGTGCCCGCCCTCGGTGTCGTGCGCGCCGTGGTGGATGCGCCCCTCGAGGATCACGCCGCTGCCGACCCCCGTGCTGACGGTGTAGTAGACCATCGTGCGCGTGCCCCGCCCCGCCCCCTCGCGCCACTCGCCGAGCGCGGCCACGTTGGCGTCGTTGTCCATCACCACCGCCGCGTCGAGTTGCCGCGACAGTTCGGCGACCAGCGGGTAATGGTGCCAGCCGGGCATGTTCAGCGGCACGATCACCCCGGTCGCGAAGTCGAGCGGCCCCGCCGCCGACACCCCCACCCGCGCGACCCCCTCCGGCGCGATCCGGCGGGCCAGCGCGACCAGTTGCGCCACCCCTTCCTCCGCCCCGGCCGGCGACAGCGCCCGCTCCGCGATCAGCCCGCCGCGCCCGTCGCGCCGCCCGACCCGCATCCGCGTGCCGCCCAGGTCGATCCCGATCGTCGCGCCGCCCTCGCTCATCACTTCCCTCCGCATCGGTAGGCAGGTTAAGGGTCAGGGGAACGCCATTCACCACGGAGGACACAGCGATCACGGAGATTCGCTCGTTGAGGATCGCGACTGGGAGTACGACGGCATTATATCTCCGTCTTTCTCCGTGTCCTCTGTGTTCTCTGCGGTCAATCCGTCGTCCGCCCCCGCGCCGGCACGAGCCGGTCCAGCAGGGCGCGCAGGTCGTCGCCGTCGCGCAGGACGAAGTCGGGACGCGCGTCGCGCAGCGCCGGATCGCCCGGCTCGTTCCAGAGGACCGCCGCAACCCGCGTGCCCGCCGCCCGCCCCGCCCCGATGTCGGCGATGCTGTCGCCCAGGAAGAGCGCGCGTTCGGGCGGCACGCCGAGCCGCGCCAGCACCGCCAGCAGGCCGCGCGGGTCCGGCTTCGGCGCCGGCGCGTCGTCGCCGGTCGCGATCGCACCGAAGAAGTCGGCGATGCCCAGTTCGCGCAGCGTGATCTCCGCCGTGCGGCGCCCCTTGCCGGTCACCAGCCCGAGCGCGCAGCCGCGCTCGCGCGCCGCCTCCAGCGCCTGCCGGATGCCGGGGAAGAGCCGCACCAGCTCGCCGTGCCGTGCGGCGTAGACGCGGTAGAAGGCGTCGAAGCAATCGGCAGGCGGCGCGCCCGGCGTGGCCCCGGCCAGCGCGCAGACGATCGCCTCCTCCGTCCCGGCCCCCGGCCCGAAGTGCGCGACCATCTCGGCGCGCGTCAGCGGCCCTCCCCGGTGCGGGCGGGTCGCCTCGTCGAACGCGGCCAGCAGCAGGCCGAAGGTGTCGGCGAGGGTGCCGTCGAGATCGAAGACGACGGCGTCGATCGCGCGCTCGGGTGCGAGCGGGGGACCGGCGCCGGCAGGTCTGGTCGTCATCTGCAAGGTGCTCCTCTGGCGTGTGCTACTCACTCGCCGGTCGCGGCAAGCAGCGCGAAGATCTGCACCGCCGCCGCCTGGTCGAGCAGCGTGACCCGCCCCCGCCGCCCGAAATGGTAGAGCCCGGTTCGCGGATCGCGCCCCTCCACCCAGACCCGCTCGGCGTAGCCGGCCAGCAGATCGTCGAGCGCCGCGGTCGGGCCGGCGGGGTCGCTCGCGGCCAGCAGGCGGCAGTGCTGGAAGAAGATCGCATTGAAGGCCGGCGCCTGCGCCCAGAGGCGGTCGTCCGCGCGGTAGAAGGCGTCCGCCGCGGCGGCGATCGCGCGGGCGCGCGCCAGCAGCCCCTCGTCGCGGGTGTGGCGCCACAGCAGCGTCGCCGCACCGAGCATCGCGCCCTGGTTGTAGGACCACTTCGTCCGCTCGATCGTCCCGTCGAGCGCGATGTGATCCCAGTAGAGGCCGTCGGCGGGGTCGCGCAATGTCCGCTCGACCCAAGCGAAGAGGCGCTCCCCCCAGGCGCGGTACGCCTCGTCGCCGGTCAGGTCGTAGAGGTGCAGCACCAGCACGGCGGCGGGCGCGGTGGAGACGGTGTTGCGGTCGCGTGTCCGGTTGCCCCGGCTCTGCGTCCAGAAGATCCCCCCCGGCGCCGGGTGGGCGGGGTCGTCGTCCCAACCGCCGGCGACGAAGGCGAAGACCCCCCGCGCGTCGGCCAGCCAGTCCCGCTCCCCGGTCGCGCGGTGGAGCGCGACCAGGTCCAGCCCGATCCAGCAGTTGTCGTCGTAGTATTTCGCTCCGCCGCCGGCCTTCAGGGGGTAGGACGCGCCCCCCGGCGGCCGCGCCCGCGCGTCCCAGTAGTGCTCGCGGTGGCTCCGGGCGAGGCGCCGCGCCTGGTCCAGCGCCCCCACGTCGCCCCCCGGCAGCGCGGCCACCGCCAGCGCGGCGGCGAACGCCTGGCCGAACGGCCAGAGGGGGGCGTAGCGGCGGTCGAAGAGTCGAGGCGGCGCCTTCTCGCGGTAGAGCGCGCCGCCGGCGACGGCGAAGCGCGCCTGCATCGCCGCGTAAGCATCGCGCGCTCGTACCGCGGCTGGCGGCGCCGGCGTCGTCTCGTGCATTACGCTCCTGTCCGTCCCCGCCCGGTGCGTCCCGGCCTCCCCGGCTTTGGCCCTCCCTGCCGTCCTAGCCCCCGGAGGACGCGGCGTATTGTAGCAGGGCGCCGCGCGCGGTGGTCTGCGCTGTTTCGCCACACCCCTCCCTTCCGTTGCTGCAATATCGACAGGACAAGAGGGTGGAGGCTGGTCCCTCAGCGCCCCACCCGCCGCACGAACACGACGATGTTCGCCAACGATACCCGCCGTACCCTGCGGGGTGTGGCAGGGGAACGCGGCCGGTCGCGGGACACCACCCGGAATCGGCCCCCCCACTTGCAGCGTATTTCCGTGCGCGATCGAAGATGCCCACAGCGATGGGAGAGCCGAATTCGTTCGTGGAGCGGGTTCGCGGCAAGCCGCTGACGGCGCTGGCGGCGCTCCTTGCGATACTATAGGCATTGATCGGGGAACGTCGCCGCGGACCCGGCTTGCTTGTGCCGGGTCCGCACGGCCCATCCTCTAACGACGTAACGCATCAGCCAGCGTCTGGAACTTTCCCCAGGGCTAGTGCATTACTCCTGCACCAGGTGTCGGCGCGGTGCCGGCGCAGGCGGCGGTGGACGGGCCGATGAACTGCGCGGGGACTCCATGCAAGTAGTCTGTGCGTCGCGGTTCGCCAACACGCTTGCGCGCCTGCTGGTGCTGCTCCTCCTGGCGGCGTGTGGCGCGCCGAGCGGTGTGGGGGCACGGCGACACCCGGCGCGACGCCCACCCGCAGCGTCCCGCCGGCGGGTATGGGCGCGACGCGCGACGCGACTGGGGTACCGACGCTCACTGCGGCCACGGCCACCAGGGCGACCCCGACTGCCCGACCGGGCGGGACGATCGCCAATCGAACCGCGACTGCGGCAGGAGCGCTCACCGTCACCCCCGCCGCCGGGCCGGCGGGGACGGTCTTTACGATCACCGGGTGGGCTTCCCCAGCGATCCCGGGCTGTATGCTTTGGGGTCCGGCCCGGACCAACCGGTGGTCCTGCACCGGCGGCTCACGGTCGGCGCGGACGGCCTGCTCCGCGTGGAGTTCAACTCCCTCGGCCGGGTCCCCGGCGCCTACTCCGTGGCGATCGGTCGCCCCGCTGGCCAGGACGGCAGGCCGCGCTTTATCGCGCAGGTCGCCTTCACCATCAGCGAGGGGGGCCGGTCCCGACCCTCACCGTCGAGCCCGACCACGGCTCCTGCGCCACGCCGAACCCCGCCCTCGTCGCTCACGGCCGCAATTTCGCGCCGGACACCACCATCGGCCTGGCGGCGATTCAGGTGGATCCGTACCGCGTGTCACCGGTTCGTGGCTCCTTCGTGGTCGCCGCCGACGGCACCTTCACTGGCACGGTCTTCCTCACCGGGTGTGGCCCGACGACCCCGGGCGGGACGCAGTTCCGGATCAATGCGGTTCGGATCGACGGACCCGTGAACGCAGAGCAGGGTGTGGCGAGCGCGACGTTTGTGGTCGCCCCGGCCGCCTCGCCTCTCCCCGTTCTCCCGACGCCATCGCCCGATCCGCGATAGTGGAGAGAGAGCCTGAGTAGCTTTCAGGAGCCGTAAAGTGGGCCGGGCGGAAGCACCATTTCCGCGATGACGACGGCGATGGGAAAACCGAACTCGTTCGTGGAGCGGGTTTGCGGCAAGCCGCCGGCGGTGCTCGAGACTTACGGTACTATAGGGGCAGTGCGAGCGATTGGCTAAAGGAGGATCGTGTGGGCGGACGGAGCCCGATACAGCGCGGCGCCGCGTGGCGCCACCCTGCTGGCGCTCGCCCTCGCTGGCGTGGGTGTCAATGGGCCGGTCGGCGCCCGTCCGTCCGCCCCCGCCACGTCTGGACCGCCGGCGGGGCTCAACGGGTCGTTCACCATTACGGTGGACTGCGCCGGCTCGCCGGAACGGACGACGCTCACCAATACTCTCGCGGGTACGCCGCTCGACTTGAGCCGCTTTACCCTGGGCAGCATCGTCGCGCCGCGCGGCGGCGAACCTTTCCCTCTGTCGGGCACGCTCGCCAGTGGGGAGTCGCGCACCTACGAGACGGGTCCCGGCGCCACCGTCAACCGCTTATCCGGCGAGGCGATCTACGACGAGGTCGACCCGCGCGAAGGAGCGCGCCTGACCGGCTTCGCCGCCGATCTCGAAGTCCTCTGCTCGTCCGGCTCCGGCGGCCGGGCCTGGCGGGCCGATCCGCCCGTCAGACGTCCCTCGCCGACGACCGCGGCGCCCAACACCAATGACCCGGCGATAATCCCCTCCCCCGAGGTGGCCGGTGTTATCGGGTCGCCAACCCGGACGATGGCGCCCGCCCCGGCGGCGACCGCGGCACCCCCAAGCCTGCCGGCCGCCGGCGCTGGCGGGCGCCCCGGATCGTCCCGGCTGCTGTCTTGGACCCTCGGCATCGGGCTGCTCCTCGTTGCCCTGGGCGGTGCTGCTGGTATGCTGCGCCGCCGGACTTGATCGTCTCCCCGTCGCCTCGCTGAACCGTCCGGTCGCCCGCTCCCCAAGACCGTCGCCGGGTGCCGCCACACCCACGGCAAGGCCGCCCTCTCCGGTAACCTGGTCCTGTTGTACCGCCGCTGCCATCGCTCGCCGGCCCGCCGCTAGCGGAAGAACCGCGCCAGGTAGTAGGTCGCCACGACGATCAGCAGCAGGCTGTCGATCCGGTCGAGGACGCCGCCGTGGCCGGGGATCAGCGACCCGCTGTCCTTCACCCCCGCCTGCCGCTTCAGCAGCGACTCGGCCAGGTCGCCCGTCTGCCCGACCGCGCTCAGCACGACACCCACGCCGAACGCCGCGAACGGGTTTAAGACCAGCGCGAAGGCCGCGTCGCAGGCGACCGCGGCCAGCCCCCCCGCCGCCAGCCCGCCGAGCGCCCCCTCGACGCTCTTGCCGGGGCTGACGGCCGGCGCCAGCTTGTGCCGGCCCCAGTTCCGCCCGACCCCGTAGGCGCCCACGTCGGTGAACCAGGCGACGATCTGCGCCAGCAGGAACCACCCCAGCCCGAGCGTCGTGTCGCCGTAATACTCCAGCCGCTGCAGCCGCCCGATCTCGTCGATCCGGGCCAGGAACGAGTCCAGCCCGCCGGTCAGGTCGCGCAGCAGGATGAAGTGGACCGCGGGCAGGCCGATGTACAGCGCCGCCGTCACCGTCAGCGCCCAGTCGGTCAGCGCGCCGTGGTGGTTCCGGCGGAAGAGGATCAGGATCAGCGGGACGAGGACGGCCACCGTCACCAGCCCCGCGCTCCATTCCTCCCAGCGCCGCAGCAGGACCGCCATCATGAAGAGGGCGAGCGTGCCGTAGCCCAGCCCCGCCAGCGGGCGGTGCCCGGCGTGGCGGAACATCGCGTAGGTCTCGCGCAGGGCCAGGCCGAGGATGGCGGCGATGACGGCGCTGAAGATCAGCCGGCCGAAGAACGCCGCGCCGAGCGTCAGGCCCACGATGAAGATCGAACTGATGGCGCGCTGCCGCAGCATCGTCGCCTGCCCCCATCGCGGCCATTCGGCGCCGCCGGTCGGCGGCGCGGGTGAACTGGCGGCTGCGCCCCGGCCCGGCCGGCAAGCCGGACCCCCTCGCGCGGCACTATACCGCATCGGCTCTGGCGCTGCACGCGAAAGCCGCGGCGGACCGGCGCGCGGGATGACGCCGCGGCTGGGCTGGCGGCTTCGGGTGAGGCCGCGCGCCCCCGGTCATCCGGCGCCGCGGCGCCGGATGAGGCCGTCCTCCACGCCGGTGCCGCGGGTCGTCATCCTTCGCCGCGGCCCAGGATGAACGGGGCGGGGGCGCGGCCCGATTCCCTGGCACGTTACCGCGCCAGGCCCCTCGGTCTCCGCGAACTACTCGCTGTCAAGATGGGGATAGGGGGCGCCCCGCGCCAGGCGGTCGGCCGGTGTTAGGGCTGCCGTTCAGCCGGGGGGTCGGCGGGCGCCGCGGGGGAGTGCAGCACCGCCAGGCCCCCGAACTTGCGCTCGCGCTGCCCGTAGACGGCGACCGCCTGCCGCAGTTCCGCCGCCCCGAAGTCGGGCCACAGCACCGGGGCCGACCAGTACTCCGCGTAGACCGCCTGCCAGGGCAGATAGCCGCTGAAGCGGAACTCGCCGGCGGTGCGGATGATCAGGTCGGGGTCGGGCAGATCGTGGGTGTGCAGGTACTGGGCGAAGACCGCCTCGTCGACCGTCGCCGGATCGACCCGATCCTCCAGCATCCGCTTGACCGCGTGCAGGATCTCCGCCCGCCCCCCGTAGTTGAAGGCGAGCGTCAGCGTGATCCGGTCGTTCGTGCGCGTCCGCTCGATCGCGCCGATCACCGCCTCGCGCAACTCCGCGTCGAGCCCCTCGAACGAGCCGATATGGCGCAGCTTCGCCCCCTCGCCGTCGAGCTCGTCCAGCTCGCGCTCGATCGAGCGGGCGATCAGCGAGATAATCCAGCGCACCTCGTCCGTCGGGCGGTTCCAGTTCTCGGTCGAGAAGGCCCACAGCGTCAGGTACTCGATGCCCAGCTCGACCGCCGCGCGCACGATCCGGCGGATATTCTCCGTGCCGGCGTCGTGCCCGACCGTGCGCGGCATCCCGCGCGCCTGCGCCCAGCGCCCGTTGCCGTCCATGATGATCGCCACATGCCGCGGCACCCGCCCGGCGGTGTGCGCGGTATGATCGGCCTGCGTTGTCGCCCCGTGCTGCTCCCGTCGCACTTGCCCCACCCAGTCGGGGGGGGTAGTCGGGTAGTCGGGTAGTGGACGAGGGCTTCGCGGTCGGCTCGGCGCCTCCCCCAATACACCCCCGTCACACCCGACTACCCAACTCGCCCCGTCAGACCTGCATCACTTCTTGCTCTTTGGCCTTGCCGATCTGGTCGGCCTGGCCGATGAACTTGTTGGTCAGGTCCTGGATCTGCTGCTCGGCGCGGCGCTCGTCGTCCTCGCCGATCAGCTTCTCCTGCTTGAACTCCTTGGCCTGCCCGATCGCGTCGCGGCGGATGTTGCGCACCGCCACCTTGGCGTCCTCGACCTTGGTGTGGACGATCTTCACCATCGACCGGCGGCGCTCCTCGGTCAGCGGCGGGATGGCGATGCGGATCATCTGCCCGTCGCTGCTCGGGTTCAGGCCCAGTTCGGACTTGCGCAGCGCCTTCTCGATCGCGGCGATCGCGCCCTTGTCCCACGGCGTGATCGTCAGCAGCCGGGCCTCCGGCGCGGCGATGTTGGCGAGCTGGTTGAGCGGCATCTCCGTGCCGTACTGCTCCACCGTCACCCGCTCGACCAGTTGCGGCGAGGCCCGCCCGGTGCGCACCGCCGACAGCTCGCGCCCCAGCGCCTCCATCGCCTTCTGCATCCGGCTCTCGGCATCGTCGAGCACGTCCTCGATCATCGCGCGCCTCCTTCCACCCTACCGCCTCACCGCCCGCCGTTCGCCGCCCGTCCCCTGTTCAGACGCCGGCCAGCGCCGCCGCGCCCTCCGGGGCCGCGGCGGAGACCATCGTGCCGATCGGCTCGCCCAGCGCGGCCCGCACGATGTTGCCCGGCTCCTGGATGTCGAAGACGATGATCGGCGTATTGTTGTCCATGCAGAGCGACAGCGCCGACGCGTCCATCACCCGCAGGTTGCGCTGCAGCGCCTCCAGGTGGGTGATGTGGACGAAGCGCTCCGCGTCCGGGTCCGTGCGCGGGTCGGCGCTGTAGACGCCGTCGACCCCGTTCTTCGCCATCAGGAGCACCTGCGCGCCGATCTCCACCGCGCGCAGCGCCGCCGCCGTGTCGGTCGTGAAGTAGGGGTTGCCGGTGCCGGCGGCGAGGATGACGACGCGCCCCTTCTCCATGTGCCGGATCGCGCGCCGCCGGATG
Source organism: Thermomicrobiales bacterium (assembly GCA_030446685.1). GTDB lineage: Bacteria > Chloroflexota > Chloroflexia > Thermomicrobiales > CADCWN01 > JAUJMV01. Next base: position 35,106 of record JAUJMV010000035.1, read on the forward strand.
TACGGCTCGGCGACCTGGTGCATCTCGATCGCCGTCTGCACCCGCGTCTGCACCCCGATCCGCTCGAGCGCGTCCTGCAAGGCGAGGGCGTTGAGGACGGTCGCCAGCATCCCGGCGTAGTCGGCGCTGGCGCGGTCCATCCCCGACGCCGCGGCCGACATGCCCCGCCAGATGTTGCCGCCGCCGACGACGATCGCGACCTCCACCCCCAGCGCGCAGACCCGGCGCACCTGACGCGCGATCGGGTCGAGGACCGTGGGATCGATCCCGTAGGCCTGCTCCCCCATCAGCGCCTCGCCGCTCAGCTTCAGCAGCACCCGCGAGTACGCCGGCGCGCGACTGTCCTCCGCCGCCATCCGCTCCCCCTCGGTAGTCGGTAGTTGGTAGTGAATAGTCGGGTAGTCGGGTAGTCGGGTAGTCGGGTAGCGGACACGGGCGGCCCGCTTGCCCAGGTGCGAAACCACCGCCTTCTATCCGACTACCCGACTACCCGACTATTCACTCGTCACTCGCCCTCGCCCTGGCCCAGCTCGAATCGCACGAACCGGCGCAGGACGATGTTCTCGCCGAGCGTGGCGATGTGCTCGTTGACCAGGTCGCCGATCGTCCGCTTCGGGTCGCGGATGAACGGCTGCTCCAGCAGCGCCAGATCCTCCCCGGCCACCGCGCCATCCCCGGCGGGGCGGTCCTCCGGGCGCAGGTACTTCGGATCGGTCGCGGCGACCTGCATCGCGATGTCGTGCGCCAGGGTGCGGAACTGCTCGTTGCGCGCCACGAAATCGGTCTCGCAGTTCAACTCGACCAGCGCGCCGATCCGCCCGCCGCCGTGGATGTAGGGCTCGACCAGCCCCTGCCGCGCCTCGCGGCCGGCCTTCTTGCCCGCCTTCTCGATGCCGCGCTGCCGCAGCAACTCGACCGCCTTGTCCTGGTCGCCGCCCGTCTCGCCCAGCGCCTTGCGGCAATCCATGATGCCGGCGCCGGTGCGCTCGCGCAACTCCTTCACCGCCGCCGCGGAAATGTCCCCCGACACCCTCGTCTCCCTCCGTCATCTGCCGTCTATCTGTCGCGATCGGCCGCGCGATCGCCCCGCTGTGTGGCTTGCCGTCCGTCGTCCGCCCCGCGACCGCCGTGCTCGGGCGCCCGGGCAGCACCCGTTGGCAAGGGCGACGGCGTGGCGATGGATCGGCCCACCGCCGCGCCGTCACCCCGGCCTCGCCCGCGCTGGTCGCTACGCGTTGTCGGTCTCGCCCTCGTCCGCGGCGGCGTCCGCGACGCCGAGCGCCTCGGTCCCGAAGCCGGCGGCGGACTCGTCGTCCACCGCCGGCGGCACGTCGAGCATCTCCGCGAAGTTGAGGCCCTCGGCGCCGCTGATCCCGCGCCCTTCCAGCGCCGCGCTGGCGATCCGCGCCACGATCGCGCGGATCGCGCGGATCGCGTCGTCGTTCGAGGGGATCACATAGTCGAGCTGGTCCGGGTCGACATTCGTGTCGGCCATGCCGAGGATCGGGATGCCCAGCCGCATCGCCTCGGCGACCGCGTTCTGCTCGCGCTTCGGATCGACGATGAAGACGAGCGCCGGCAGCCGGTCCATCTCCTTCAGCCCGCCGACCATGCGCTGCAGCTTCTCGTACTCGTGGCGCCGCTGCATCTGCTCCTGCTTCGGCAGCAGGTCGAGCGCGCCCGACTGCAACTCCTGCTCCAGGTTGCGCATGTGCCGCAGCCGCGAGCGGATCGTCACGAAGTTGGTCAGGGTCCCGCCGAGCCAGCGCTGGTTGACGTAGAACTGGCCGCTGCGCTCCGCCTCCTTGCGCACGGTGTCCTGGGCCTGCTTCTTCGTGCCGACGAACAGGATCTTGCCGCCGCGCCGCGTCGTGTCGCTGACGATCTCGGCCGCCTCATCGAGCAGGCGCACCGTCTGCTGCAGATCGATGATGTGAATCCCGTTGCGCTCGGCGAAGATGTACGGCTTCATCTTCGGGTTCCAGCGCTTCTTCTGGTGCCCGAAGTGGACGCCGGCCTCCAGCAGCCGGGTGATCGCCGCGCGCTCGCTCTCCGGATCCATCGCGCTCGCGGGACGTGGGGGGGCCATCGTTGCCAACAGTCATCCTCCTGTAAATCGTTTGCCCTCCGCGCCCGTCAGCCCACCGACGGACCCCCGCATGACCCCATGCGTGAGGCACCCCGCCGACAGTCGGGACGCGTGCCGAATTTGGCGTGGATGTGCCACACCGGGTGCCTAGTATACCACACGATCGGCGGGGCGGGCGGCAGAGATCCCCCATCGCGGCCCTTCCTTGTCCGGGCCGTGACACGCCTGGGGAGTCCACGCCGTACATCGGAACGGGGGGGAACAGGGGCGCCGGCGCCACGCCGGATCTTGCCCTCTGTCAGCCCGTGGTGGAAACTGTGCGCGATTTCGCCGGCAAGCGGCGGATGGAGGTATGCCACCGCGGCGCTGCGTCGGCACGAGGCGCCGGGCGGGCGGGCACCGCGGCCCAAGCCGGCGTGATCTCGAGTTGGGCGAACGATATCGGGAGGGGAGCGTGATGCTGGGCGCGGTGCTGTCCCTGGTGGCGAATGCGCTGGCGGTGGTGATCGTCGCGCGCCTGCTGCCGGAGGAGACCCGGTGGGCGAGCTGGACGGCGGTCGGCGTCTTCGCCCTGATCGTCGGGCTGCTCAACGCCCTCCTGCGCCCGCTGGTGCGCGTGCTGACCGCGCCGATCACCTGCCTGACGCTCGGCCTGTTCAGCATCGTCATCAACGGGGCGATGTTCTGGCTGGCGGCGCAGTTCGACCTCGGCGTGGAGGCGACCTTCCTGGGCGCGATCGTCACCGCCCTGGTCGCCGGGGTCCTCAGCGGGCTGTTCGGCTTTCTCGTCCGCGACGACGACCGCTAGCGCGGGCTGTCCGGCCACCGCCCGTTTGCCGGCCGGGGCTGGCGACAGTTCAGGGTCGGGTCCTCGGCGCGCCGGACATCGGCCAGCCGCCGGCTCGGCCGCGCGGCCGCCGCCCCCCATCCGCCCGCCCGCCTACCCGCCTACCCGCCTCTCCCCCCCGCCCCTGGCACCGCCCGCCCCCGCCGCCGGGTCCGATCGGTATCCGGGCGCGCACGCCCCGACCCGCCCGCGGGCGCGCCCGGCCGCGGGAACGGCGTTTTCGCGAAACGAACCGCCCTCGACTACTTCGATTGCGGCGTCCCACCAGGGAAAACGGCCCCGACGAGGGGCCGAGAGGATGGCCGGAATGACCCCCAAATCCCCCCATTCCACCCCCTCCCGCACCGTGTCGCGCCGGGCCGCGGCGGCCCCGCCCCGCCTCGGTTCGGCCCATCGACTCCTGCCCCCTCCCGATCCCAATGCCGGGAGCGGGAGAGGACCAGGGGAGGGGCAGGGCTGTCCGGCGCCGCGGATGAGCGAGAGCTCCAAGCGCCGCGACCCACCCTCGGCGGGCAAACGCCCGGGCCACTCCGAATTGTTACCGGGGCTGCATTGACACCCCGCCCGCACGGTAGTACGATAGGGGCGCCGGATGGTGACTACATCGCCAATAAGAGTTTGTCAACCACGCTGAAGCCCCGCCGCCACGCCGCGAACGGGAGGAAGGATGCCAGGGATGACCACGCTCTCCGCCGACTGGCCGCCAGCCATCGTCCACCAGTTGCAGGCCCGGGCCGACGATTACCGGGCGATCATCGAGCAGAACGCGACGCTGCTGACCCACGCCACCAAGCCGGATGAGGTGCGCGCCACGGTGCAGAGCGTGAAATACTACGCGCACCGCCTGGCCGATGTGATGGAGGAGCTGGAAGCGAGCACGGGGGCGGCGCGGAGAGAACCAAGCACTAGTTGCCCGTTCGCCCACCCCCCGACGCCCCGACCCGCCCGGTTGGGGCGTTTGTCTTGCCCGCGCGGGGAGCGGGCCGGGCGGATCCAGCCGCCCACCATCCCCGCCGCGCGCCCGCGCCACGCAGCGCGCTATACTTCCCGCGTCGCCGGGCCGCCCGTGCGGACGGCGGGGAGCGTCGGGAGGAGCGGGGTGGCGGCGGGACCTGGGAGGCCAGGCAGGGCTGGGAGGGCGTCGCCGAGGACTGGCCGGCGCCGCTGACGGTCGGGGTCGTCGCGGACACCCACATCCACGCCGAGCCCGCCGGGCGCGATCTCCCGGCGGTCCTGCTCGACGAGCTGGCGCGGGCGCGGGTCGGGCTGATCCTGCACGCCGGGGACATCTTCGCGCCGCGCGTGCTCGACCGCCTGGCCGAACTGGCCCCGGTCCTGGCGGTGACCGGCAACGGCGACTACGGCGAGCTGCGCGCCGCCCTGCCGGCCGCGCGCGTCGTCACGGTCGGGGCGCACCGCCTCGGGCTGGTGCACGGGCACGCCGGGCGCGGCGGCACGACGCCCCGGCGCGCGGTCAACACCTTCCTGCCGGGGGGCGGGGCGGCGGGGCCGCCGGTCGGCTGCGTCGTCTTCGGCCACAGCCACCAGCCGCTCGCCCGGCGGCACGAGCCGGGCGGCATCATCCTCTTCAACCCCGGCTCGCCGACCGACAAGCGCGCCCAGCCCTACTTCTCTTTCGGCCTGCTGCGGATCGCGACGACGATCGAGCCCGAGCTGGTCCAGTTCCGCTGACCCCGGCGCGGCGCGGGCCCGATCCCGCCCGCCCCCTCTTTCGGCCCACTGGCTGTTCCGCCGCGATCGCGCCGGGGGCGGGAACTGCGATACTGTGGCCGGCGCCGGTGGGTTGCCGGCGCGTCGCGGATCGGGCGGTGGGCAGGGGCTCGCGGGGATGTCGGGAGGAGGCGCGATGGGCGGGGTGGGGGTCTTGCCGGAGGGGACGCCGCCCGCCGGCCGCGAGCGGCGGCGCCGGTGAATGACCGGCGGGAGATCGTCGGCTGGGCGATGTACGACTGGGCGATCTCCGCCTTCAGCACCACGGTGGTGACGGTGCTGCTCGGCCCGTACCTCACCGCGCTGGCGCAGGCGGCGGTCGGCGAGAATGGGACGGTGCTCGACCTCGGGCCGTTCGGCGCGATCACCGCCACGAACCTCTTCCCCTCAGCGTCTCCGCCTCGGTCTTCCTCCAGGTCTTCCTCCTCCCCGTCCTGGGCGCCGTCGCCGACTACACCAACCTGAACAAGCGGCTGATGATCGCCTTCACCTACGTCGGCGTCGCGGCGACCTGCCTCCTCTGCTTCATCGCCGGCGATCTGTACCTGCTCGGCGCCGGGCTCTTCATCGTCGCCAACCTCTGCGCCGGCGCGGTCGTCGTCTTCTACAACTCGTTCCTGTCCCAGATCACCACCGAGGACCGGCGCGACCGCGTGTCGAGCCGGGGCTTCGCGCTCGGGTATCTCGGCGGCGGCCTGCTGCTGGCGGCGAACCTGGCGCTGGTGACGCTCCGGCCGTTCGGCATCTCCACCGGCGCGGCGGTGCCTCTCGCTCCTCTCCGCCGGGCTCTGGTGGGGCGGGTTCGCGATCGTCACCTTCCGCCGGCTGCGGGAGCGCGGGGCGGCGCGCGCCCTGCCGCCGGGCAAGAATCTGGTGACGGTGGGGTTCGCCGAGCTGCGCGGGTCGTTCCGCGAGCTGGCGCGCCTGCCGCACACGCTGCGCTACCTGATCGGCTACATGTTCTACAACGACGGCATCCAGACGGTGATCAGCCTCGCCTCGGTCTTCCTGGTGCAGGAGTTGTTCGTCGCGCGCGGGCGGCCGGAGGCGGAGGCGCAGTCCTTCATCATCACGCTGATCCTGATGGTCCAGTTCGTGGCGTTCGTCGGCGCGCTGACGTTCGGGCGGCTCGCCGCGGCCATCGGCGCGAAGCGGGCGATCCTGCTGTCGCTCGTCCTCTGGACCGGTGTGGTGATCTACGCCTACGGCTTCCTCCAGACGGGCGGACAGGCCTGGGGATGGGCGCGGCGATCGCCTTCGTCCTCGGCGGCTCGCAGGCGCTGTCGCGCTCGCTCTTCTCGCGGATGATCCCGGCCGGGCGCGAGGCGTCCTTCTTCGGGCTCTACGAGATCTCCGAGCGCGGCACCTCCTGGATCGGCCCGCTGATCTTCGGCCTGGTCGTCGGCACGACCGGCTCGTACCGCCAGGCGATCCTGTCGCTGATCGTCCTCTTCCTCGCCGGCATTGTGATCCTGGCGGCGACCGACACCGACCGGGCGATCCACGACGCCGGGAACCGGCTGCCGGAGGAGGTGCCGGGCGCCGTCACTGCGGCGCCGGGTTAAGCGGCGGGTAACGGGCAGCAGGGGGAAGGCCGAGGGGTGGCGGGGGCGCCCGCGAGGCGCCGGTTGAAACCGGCGGCCCTCCCCGCGACCCTCTGCCCTCCGGCCCTACGCTCCGGTCTGCACCGGGGTGCGCTCGACCGGCTGGGGCGCGGGCGGTTCGGGCGCGCGGGGCGGGGTCGGCGCGGGAGGGGGGCGCCGGCGGGGACGACGGTGGTGTCCAGGCCGACCGCGGTGGCGAGGCTGCCGGCGACCGGATCGGCGGTGACGACGCTGAGATCGACGCCGTGTCGCGTGGCGGCGACCGCGAATTGGTGGATGGTCGGCAGGTCGTCCCAGGCCAGCAGGCCCGGCTGCGGCAGCAGGACGATGTGCCGGTTGGTCAGCCCCGGCAGCTCGTCGAGCAGCGCCGGCAGGTCGGCGCGATCGTCGAGCAGCACGACGCGCCGCTCGACATCGGCGACCAGCTTCCCGTAGATGTACTGCAAGAGAATCTTGACCACCGCCGCGCTCGGGACGGCCAGCAGCAGGCCGAGGACGCCGCCGATCGTCGTGCCGATCAGCAGCACGAAGATCACCAGCAGCGGGTGCAGGTGGACGATCCGCCCGATCAGGGTGGGGATGACCAGCACATCCTCGAGCTGGCGCAGCACGAAGTAGGTCACCCCGATGGCGATCGCCAGGGTGGTGTTCGACCAGCCGAACGGCGGGTCGGGCGCCAGGGCCGCCACGCTGACGGCGATCGCCCCGGCGCTCCAGGGGCCGATGATCGGGATCAATTCGAGGAAGCCGGTGGCGATCGCCAGGAAGATCGCGTAGGGCATGTTGTAGATCGAGAGCGCGACGTAGGTGACGCTGCTCATGATGATCACCAGCAGGAGCTGGCCGCGCAGGTAGGCCCCGAGGGTGGCATTGATCTCGCCGGCCACCCGGTCGATCTCGCGGTGGTAGCGGTGCGGCACCCGCCCGCGCATGGCGGCGAGGATGCGGTCGCCCTGGATGAAGAAGAAGAAGGTGGCGATCAGGTAGACGAAGAGCTCGATCAGGAGGTGGACCAGCCGCTGGACGACGGTCACCACCGTCCCCGGCGCGCGGGAGGAGACCTCCTTGATCAGGTCGTTGATCTGCGCCTGGAGGGTGGCGGTGTCGAGGCCGAGCTGCGCGACCAGGTACGGGTAGCGCGCCTCGACCCCCTGGACCGCCGACTCGGCGCTGCCCGGCAGTTGGTTGAGCAGGCCCAGCGCCTGGGTCCGCACGACCGGCCAGAGGTTGACGACGCCGAAGACGAGCCCGGCGACCAGCGCGAAGTAGAGGACGACAGCGACGGCCGGGCGGGGCAGGCGGGTGCGGCGGACGATGCCGTTGATCAGCGGCTGGAAGATGTAGGCGGTCACGACCGCCCAGAGGAAGGGGGCGAGGACATTGAAGACGCTCGCCAGGACCAGCAGCACCAGCCCGGTCAGCACCCAGAAGGTGATCAGCTTCGCGCGGGGCGAGAAATGGGTCTCCATCAACCGTTCACGTCATTGTGCCGCCTGCGGGCATCCGACTCCATTGGCAGCGCCGTCCCGATAGGCCAGGTGCGATGCCGCCGGCCCGTTCTCCTTGCGCCTCAGCCCGGCGAGTATAGCACATCGCGGGGCGGGATGGTGCGCGCGCGGTGGGCCGCGTATCCGGGCGACATTCTCGGCTACCGGCGTTCCTTTTCGGACGGTTTTCCGTACGGGGCCGACCACGATGGCCCGCACCCGCATCTTGCTGGCGGACGATCATCCGGTCGTGCGGGACGGTGTGCGGCGAACGATATGGTCGTGGTCGCCGGGTCACCGAGTTGCGCGAGCTCGTCCTCGATGTCGCGCTGCCGGGGCTATCCGGGGTCGAATCGCCGGTGCGGCTGCTGGGCGTGAACGGCTACGTGTGATCCAGCGGCGCGCGGCTACCTGTCGCAGACGGTTGAGGCGGTGCGCGGGGTGGCGCGGGGCGAGCGGGGCTGGCTGAGCCGGCGCGTCGCGGCGCATGCCTTCCGTTGGAGCGGGCGAGTGGAAGGTCCCGACGCCTGCCTTGAAGGGTGCGCTTGGTCGCTCAGGGGCAGGACAACGCGCGGATCCAGCGCCCTGGATATCTCCGTCGAGACTCGGCACATGTGACGGCCATCCTCGGAACGGTTAGCGCGCCGCGCGGGGGCGGCGGACGTTACCGATCTCGATAACCGGGCGACCGTGACCTCCGGACCTGACGAGCCTACGGTAGAAACCAGTCGCCGCGCATGACAGCAGGGTTATCCTCGAAGCAGAAGCAAAAACACCAGCGGCAGGCATCAGGTTGGCGCAGTACCGTCGTCGTCCCCGGATCGGTGTCGCCTATCCGGCGCCCAGTCCGGCCGGCCCCCCAGGTTCCTGCAGCGCGTGTGGGTGGTTCCGTCGACAGTCAGTTCGACCTGGGCCATTCGGACGCGGGCCGGGCGCCGCGCAGGTAGAAGTACGGGTCGTCATTACCTGTGCCGTGCGGCGTGCGAGCCGAACGGTGGAGTACGCTCAGGAGGGAAGCCGTCATCTTCGTGCGCTGCTCGCCGGCCTGCGTCGTCCCACCAGCGGCCTCGACGCATTAGCCAACGTGGAATCGGGGCCGTCGCGGCCGGTGACGACCACAACGCCAATGCTTCGCTACTCAGGCGGAGGCCGACGCTGCCGCCACATCTGAGCAGCACTAGCAGCGTGAGCACGGTCTACCACGCGGGTGGCGGTGGTGCCGTATGCCGATACCTGTGCCCTGGTCGTGGATCTGCGCGGGACGTTCTGGGACAACAGGATCTCGTCGATCAACGTCGGCTGTCGGGGGCGCCTCGCTGTACGACTACGAGGGCGGCGCCACGAACTACTATGGTCGTGGGTGGGCACGTCGGCGACTATATGCACATCAAGTCGAAGACAAACGTCCCCGGCATCTGGAAGTGGAAGATCCAGGGACCGCCCTCCCGGTGAGGGAGCGCGTCTGTTGGACACCGCTCGTCCCGCTTGTCGCCCAGCGGCTCCGGTGTCGCAGGTGCTGTCGGGCGTCCATTCCTGCGGGATCCAGCGCAGTCGTGCCGCGGAGGTCAGCGTAGACATTCGGCCCGGAGCCACGCAGGTAGACGCGGGTACTCACCGGCGTGGCGACGATCCTCACCGTCGTCCCGCCCACCTCGTAAGCGTCCGCCCTGGCTGTAGTCGAAGACGAACGGGCCGGGTATGTAGTAGGCGCGGCTGGGCGCTCGGTTACCCGGAGCGCCCAGTCCATGCGGGTCTCGTAATGCATCAGGCCCGCCTGTTGTTCACCCTGCACGCGGGGGCGAGGGGCGACCTTGAGGCGTTGCCCGCGCGCGTCGATCAGGGTGGGTGCGCCGTCGCCCACTGCGATGGTGACATAGTCCCGGCCGGGCGGCCCGGTCACGGTGTAGCCGATCGTGATCTCGTTGGCGTCGGCGTAGACCCGCCCGACGGTGACGGTGAAGCCGTTGGCCGTCTGGGAGAGGTTGAGGTCGTGACCCAGTTGCCGGCCGTCGACCGCGCGGCGCGCGCGTTCCGCGCAAAGACCTGGTCGAGCAGCGGCATCAGCACCGGCGCGGCGGCGGCGGCCAGTACGAGGGCGGCGAGCAGCCCGGTCGCGGCGACGCCGAGGCGGCGGGGGGCGAGGGCCGGCGGTCGCCAGCGGCGCGGCGGCGGGGTCACTGGCGTCGGGTCGCGCGGCAGGCGGCCCCTCCAGTTGGCGCGCGAACGCCGGGTCCGGCCGCAGGGCCGCCCCGGCGCGCAGGCGGCGTCCGGCGGCCTCCCACTCGGCGCGGTCCAGCGCCGCGTCGAGATCGACGCCGTGCAGGCTATCCTTCGATCCGCTCATCTTGCTCATCGTCGAACCTCCGTCTGAGCGTGTCGAGCGCGCGATAGGCCAGCATCTTGACCGCCGGCTCGCGCTTGCCGACGACGCGGGCGATCTCGGCGTACTGGAGCCCGGCGAAGAAGCGCAGCCCGAGGACGTCCCGCTGCTCCGGGCGCAGCTCGTCCACGAGGCGCAGGATCTGGCGCAGCTCCTCGGCGGTCAGCGCCGCCGCCTCGGGCCGGCGGCCGGGTCGGGCAGCACCTCGGCCAGCGCCTCGACCGGCACGGTGTCCGGGCGGTGACGGCGGTGATCGATCGATCGCGGCGCGCCGGGCGATGGTGAAGAGCCAGCCGCGGAAGGGGCCGGTCGCCCGGTAGTGGGGCAAATTGGCCCAGGCGCGCTCGAAGACGAGCGCGGTCAGATCCTCCGCGTCCTGCCGGTTGCCGGTGCGGGCGTAGGCGTAGCGGTAGACCGCCGGCAGGTGCCGCCGATAGAGCCGCTTGAAGCCCTCGGCGTCGCCGCGCCCGGCGAGGTCCTCGTCGCTGGCGTCGTCGAGCCCCGTCGCGGGGGCCACCGCCGCCGCGGCGCGCTGTTGGAGCGCCGCGCGCGCGCGCGCCATCCTGCCGCCCCCCTCCATCGCCGCCTCCAGCTCTCACGCCGCGTCTGTCGTTCCCGTCGTCCCTGGCCGCCGGCTGCCGGCGCCGGTCCGCGCGTCCTCAGGTACCTGCCCATACTGTCGGATCGGGGCCGGGAAAAGTAACGGTGGGCCTCCCGCGCGCCGGGGCGGGAATAGCGGGGCCGGCGGAGGTGTTGTAGATGCCGTACCACCCCCGAGCGGAGCAGGCGATGCCGCCGTCACGATCGCGCGCGGGGACGGGCGCGGCGGTCGCGCCAGCCGCGCGATGGGCGGTGGGACCGGGCGAAGGGTGGTGTGAGGCGGGCATTGCGTCTTGCGTTTTTTCTGTGCCCCATACTATAATACCCATAGTCCGAGATGGGATTTTACGCGGCGTTGCCGGCCCAGGCCGGCGGGGCTGACGGCTCACCAGGGGGCGGGTCCCAACCCTCGGGGCGAGAGATGGAGCGGAGTGTGACATTCGTGATGGAAGACCGCGGTCAGGTTCAGGATCAGCAGGCGCCGGAGGCCACCCCCAACCAGGACTGGCAGGACCAGGAGTTGGCCCAGGCGCAGGTGGAGCAGACGATGGCGGGGAACGGCGCCGCGGATGGCGCGGTCGCGGCCGTCGACCCGGCGACGGGCGCGGACGGGGAGCAATCCCTGATGCAGCAACTGCTCAACGATCCGAGCCACGACTACCGGTCGTTGAAGTACGGCGACGTGCTCGACGGCACGGTGATGCAGCGCGACCGCGATGAATTCCTGGTCGATATCGGCTCGAAGTCGGAGGGGATCATCCCGAGCAAGGAGTATTCCACGCTCACCTCCGACGAGGTCAACCAGCTCGGCGTCGGCGCCCAGGTGCTGGTCTTCGTGGTGCAGCCGGAGAACCAGGACGGCCACACCGTCCTGTCGATCGACAAGGCGCGCCAGGAGAAGAGCTGGCGGCAGCTGCAGGAGCAGTACGACAAGAACGAGGTCATCCAGGCCCAGGTGACCAACTACAACAAGGGCGGCCTGCTGGTGAACCTCGGCGGGGTGCGCGGCTTCGTGCCCGCCTCCCAGGTGACCGAGATCCGCGGCGGCGACGACGCCTCGAAGCAGGCCGACATGGCCCGCCTCGTCGGCCAGGATCTGATGCTGAAAGTGATCGAGATCAACCGGCACCGCAACCGGCTGATCCTCTCCGAGCGGCTGGCGGTGCAGGAGCGCCGCGACGCGATGAAGGAGCGGCTGATCGAGAACCTCAAGGAGGGCGAGACCCGCAAGGGCCGCGTCTCCTCGATCGCCGACTTCGGCGCGTTCGTCGACATCGGCGGGGCGGACGGACTGGTCCACCTCTCGGAGATCTCCTGGAGCCGTGTCAAGCACCCGAGCGAGGCGCTGAAGGTGGGCGACGAGGTCGATGTCTACGTCCTCAACGTCAACCCCAACGAGAAGAAGATCGCCCTGTCGATCAAGCGCACCCAGCCGGAGCCGTGGAGCCGGGTCGCCCAGAAGTACCAGATCAACCAGATCGTCCCGGCGACGATCACCCAGCTCGCCAACTTCGGCGCGTTCGCGCGGATCGAGGACGGCATCGAGGGGCTGATCCACGTCTCCGAGCTCTCCGACGAGCGGGTCAACCACCCGCGCGAGGTCGTGCAGGAGGGCCAGGAAGTCCAGGTGCGGATCATCCGGATCGAGCCGCAGCGCCGCCGGATCGCCCTGAGCCTGCGCCGCGTCAACGAGGCCGGCGGGTATATCCCGAACTTCCAGACGGCCGGTGGCCCCCCCGCGGGTGAGGCCCCGCCGGCGGCTCCCGTTCCGGCGGCGGCTCCCGCCGCCGCCCCGACCCCCGCCCCCGTCGCGGTGCCGGACTTCCCCGACGACGAGGACGCCGGGGTGGGCGCGGGCGCGATGGCGCAGGCGCTCCAGCAGGCCCGGGAGGCGCGCGACGAGGCGCGGCAGACGACGAATGCTCCGGCGGCCGGGTCCCAACCCGCCGCCGCGCAGGATAGCCCGACGGTCGAGGAGGCGCTGGTGCAGTCCGGTGAGGAGCCGGAGGGCCTGGCGCAGGACGCCCCGACCACGTCCGCCGGCGCGCCGGGGGACGGTGGCGAAGCCGATCACGAGCCGACGTCGACGGCATCGCAATGAGGCGATGCTCGCGGCGGCGCCCCGCCGCGAGCCGTTGTCGCCGGCCGCTCATGGCACAGGTCTGTGTCGCACCGACCGGCACGGCCTGGCCAGCCAGGCGCACCGTTGACAACCGATGGCGCCCCCGCGGCGCCGAGTGCCGGTGGAACAGCCCCCACGCAGTTTCGGCTGTGGGGGCTGTCCGTTCCACGGGCCGCCGCGAGGACGCCCCCGTCCGGGGCCGGCGCCCCAGTCGCGCGTCGCCGGGGCGCGCGGGTGGGCAGCACTGGCGCGGGCAACTGGCACGGGATATGCTTACCAGGCGGCACCGGGGCGGCGCGAGGGGATCCGGGCCGGTTGTCACCCGGAAACCAGGACCGGTAGTTCGATTCCAGCCTCAGCGAGCAGGCGATTGGAGAGCGAGATGGCGGACAAGTTCGACAAGTTCACGGAGCGGGCGCGGCGGGTGCTGACGCTGGCCCAAGAGGAAGCGCAGCGCTTCAACCACAACTACATCGGCACCGAGCACCTGCTCCTCGGGCTGGTGCGCGAGGGTGACGGCATCGCGGCGCGGGTGCTCGGCAACCTGGGGGTGCAACTACCGAAGGTGCGCTCGGCGGTGGAGTTCATCATCGGGCGCGGCGAGTCGATGATCATGGGCGAGATCGGCCTGACGCCGCGCGCCAAGAAGGTGATCGAGCTGGCGGTGGACGAGGCGCGGCGCCTCAACCACCATTACATCGGCACCGAGCACCTGCTCCTCGGCCTCGTCCGCGAGGGCGAGGGGATCGCCGCCGGGGTGCTGGAGAGCCTGGGCGTCAGCCTGGAGAAGGTCCGCGCCCAGGTCATCCAGGTCGTCTCCTCCTCCCAGGGCTACAGCCAGGGCGGCAAGCAGCAGACCAAGACGCCGTACATGGACGCGCTCGGCTTCGACATGACCGAGGCGGCCCGCAACGGCAAGCTCGACCCGGTGATCGGGCGTGCCAACGAGGTCGAGCGGGTGATGCAAATCCTCTCCCGCCGCACCAAGAACAACCCCGCCCTGATCGGCGAGCCGGGCGTCGGCAAGACGGCGATCGTCGAGGGGCTGGCGCAGCGGATCGTCGCCGGCGACGTGCCGGAGCAGCTCCAGAACAAGCGGCTGGTGTCGCTCGACATCGGCGCGCTGGTGGCGGGGACCAAGTACCGCGGCGAGTTCGAGGAGCGGCTGAAGAAGATCGTCGCCGAGGTGCGCGAGACCAGCTCGATCATCTTCATCGATGAGCTGCACACGCTGGTCGGCGCGGGCGCGGCGGAGGGCGCGGTCGACGCGGCCAACATCCTCAAGCCGGCCCTCTCGCGCGGCGAGCTGCAGACGATCGGCGCGACCACGCTCGACGAGTACCGCAAGTACATCGAGCGCGACGCGGCGCTGGAGCGGCGCTTCCAGCCGATCCAGGTCGAGGAGCCGAACGTCGAGGAGACGATCTCGATTCTCGAGGGGATCCGCGAGCGGTACGAGGAGCACCACAAGCTGAAGATCAGCGATGAGGCGCTCTCGGCGGCCGCCAACTTGGCCTCGCGCTACGTCACCGACCGCTTCATGCCCGACAAGGCGATCGACCTGATCGACGAGGCGTCCAGCCGCGTGCGGATGTACCGGTCGGCCTCGCCGCCGAGCCTGAAGGAGGCGATGCGCGGCCTGGAGGCCCTCAAGAACGAGCTGGACGCGGCGATCGCCGCCCAGGACTTCGATCTGGCGACCTCGCTCCGGGACCGCGAGCGGCGGCTGAAGGAGCGGATCAGCGGCCTGGAGAAGGACTGGAAGGACGAGCAGCAGCGCGACGAGCCGACCGTCGGCGAGGAGGACATCGCCCAGGTCGTCTCGATGTGGACCGGCATCCCGCTGATCCGCATCTCCGGCGAGGAGTCGCAGCGGCTGCTGGAGATGGAGGAGGCCCTGCACAAGCGGGTCATCGGCCAGAACGAGGCGATCAGCACCCTCGCCAAGGCGGTGCGGCGCGCGCGGGCCGGCCTGAAGGATCCGAAGCGGCCGATCGGCTCGTTCATCTTCCTCGGTCCGACCGGCATCGGCAAGAGCGAGCTGGCGAAGGCGCTGGCGGAGTTCATGTTCGGTTCCGAGGACGCGCTGATCAAGATCGACATGTCCGAGTTCATGGAGCGGCACAACG
>JAUJMV010000006.1:0-1184 GCA_030446685.1 Thermomicrobiales bacterium
CCCCCCGCGCCCCCCCCCCCCCCCCCCCCCCCGCGCCCCCGCCGGGGGGCCCCGCCCCCCCCCGGGGGCCGCCCCCCCCCCCCCCCCCCCCCCCCCCCCCCCCCCGGGGGGGGGGCCCGGGGGGTGGGGGGGCCCCCCCCGGCCCGCCCCCCCCCCCCCCGGGGGGGGGGCCCGCCCCGGCCCCCCCCCCCCCCCACGGCAGCACTATTGAGAGGGGGATGAGTCATGTCCACGCCGCCCGCCCCGACCGCCCTGCCCAAGCGCCCCTTCGGCCAGACCGGGCTAGAAGTGCCGACGCTCTGCATGGGCTGCGCCCCGCTCGGCGACATGGAGAGCACCTTCGCCTACAGCGTGCCGGAGGACCGCGCGCTGGCGACCGTCCGCGCCGCCCTCGCCGGCCCGATCAATTTCCTCGACACCGCGAACAACTACGGCAACGGCGAGAGCGAGCGCCGGATCGGCCTCGTCCTGCGCGAGCTGGGCGGCATCCCAGACGGCGCGATCGTCATGACCAAGGCCGACCGCGACGGGCAGACCGGCGACTTCAGCGGCCCGCGGATGCGCCGCTCGGTCGAGGAGAGCCTGGGTCGGCTCGGCCTGGAACGCCTCGGGATCGTCCACCTGCACGACCCCGAGCACACCACCTTCGAGGCGATCACCGCCCCCGGCGGCGCGCTGGAGACGCTGCAAGACCTGCGGCGCGAGGGCGTCATCGCACACCTCGGGATCGCGGGCGGGCCGATCGACCTGCTGATGCGCTACGTCGAGACCGGCGCCTTCGCGTCGGTGATCACCCACAACCGCTACACCCTGCTCAACCGCACCGCCGACCCGCTGCTGACCCTCGCGGCCGATCGCGGCCTGGCGGTCCTCAACGCCGCGCCCTACGGCAGCGGGATGCTGGCGAAGGGGCCGGACGAATACCCGCGCTACGCCTACCGGGACGCGCCGGCGGAGATGGTTGAGCGGGTGCGCCGGATCGCGGCGATCTGCGACGAATACGGCGTGCCGCTGGCGGCGGCGGCGCTCCACTTCTCCACCCGCGACCCGCGCGTCACCGCCACCATCGTCGGCATCACCCGCCCCGAGCGGATCGCGCAGACGCTGGACCTCTTCAACCAGCCGATCCCGGACGAACTGTGGCCCCGCCTGGAGCCCTTCGCCGGCCCCGGCGCCGACCCCGA
>JAUJMV010000006.1:1284-11705 GCA_030446685.1 Thermomicrobiales bacterium
GCCACGATCGTATATAATCTCCCGCAAGAACGACACCGGCTTCACGCACCGCCGCGGCACTCCCCGCCGTCCGCCAGGGACGCAGTGTCGGCGTCGGCGCACCCCCGAGGCCGGAACCGATCCGTACGCCGTGCGCCGCGTCGCGGCTGCAAGCGGGCAGTTGGGCCGTCGCACACCCGCAGAGGTTGTGGAGGACCGGATGCAACTGAAGCAGTACGCCCCCGATCGGATTCGCAATGTCGGCCTCTTCTCGCACGGCGGCGCCGGCAAGACCTCGCTGGCCGAGGCCCTGCTCTTCGACAGCGGCGCGCTCACCCGCCTCGGCCGCGTCGAGGAGGGCAACACCGCCTCCGACTTCGACCCCGACGAGATCAAGCGCCACACCTCCGTCAGCACGGCGGTCCTCCCGATCGAATGGCGCGACCACAAGATCAACCTGCTCGACGCGCCCGGCTTCGCCGACTTCCTCTGCGAGATCCGCGGCGCCCTGCGCGTCGCCGACGCGGCGGTGATCCTGCTCGACGCCGCGGCCGGCGTGGAGGTCGGCGCGGAGCAGGTCTGGCGCGCCGCCGGCGAGCAAGGGCTGGCGCGCCTGGTCTACGTCAACAAGATGGACCGCGAGAACGCCAACTTCGAGCGGGTCGTCGCCGCGGCCCAGGAGCGCCTCGGGCCGAGCATCGTGCCGCTGGAGGTGCCGATCGGCGCGGAGGCCGGCTTCAAGGGCGTCGTCGACGTGCTCCACCGCCGCGCCTGCTTCTTCGCCGGGCGCGACGGCGCGATGGAGGGCGGCCCGATCCCCGAAGACCTGGTCGACACCGTCGAGGGCTACCGCGCCCAACTGGTCGAGCGGATCGCCGAGAACGACGACGCGCTGATCGAGAAGTTCCTCAACGACGAGCCGATCGGCGACGAGGAGCTGGACGCCGCGCTGAAGGGGGCGGTCTGCTCCGGCGCGCTGGTCCCGCTCCTCTGCGGCGCGGCCGCCGCCAACAAGGGCATCCAGCCGCTGCTCGACGCGATCGTCGACTACCTGCCCGCCCCGACCGAGAAAGACCCGGTCGCCGCCCGCAACCCCAAGACCGGCGAGACCGAGCAGTTGCCGCCCGATCCCGACGGCCCGACCGTCGCCCTCGTCTTCAAGACCCTGGTCGACCGCTTCGGCACGCTGAGCTTCTTCCGCGTCTACTCCGGCGCCGTCCGCTCCGACTCGCACCTGCGCAACGTCGGCCGCGAGCAGGACGAGCGCCTCGGCCAGCTCCAGCTCGTCCGCGGCAAGGAGCACCAGCCGACCGACCGCATCGTCGCCGGTGACATCGGCGTCGTGGTCAAGCTGGCCGCGACCCGCACCGGCGACACCCTCGCCGACCCGGCGCACCCGGTCCTGCTGGAGGGGATCGAGTTCCCGCGGCCCCTCTTCTCCGCGGCGGTCCTGCCGAAGTCGAACGCCGACCTCGACAAGATGGGGCACGGCCTGGCGCAACTGACTCAGGAGGACCCGAGCCTCCAGGCCGGGAAGGACCCGATCACCGGCGAGACGATCCTCTCCGGCCTGAGCGAGTCGCACGTCCAGGTGGCGACCGACCGCCTGAGCCGCAAGTCGAGCGTCAACGTCGAGACGAAGCTGCCGCGCGTCCCCTACCGCGAGACGGTCGCGGCGGCCGCCAAGGGGGTCAAGTACCGCCACAAGAAGCAGACCGGCGGCAGCGGGCAATTCGGCGAGGTGGTGATCGACCTGGAGCCGCTGCCCGACAAGGACTTCGAGTTCACCGAGAAGATCTTCGGCGGCTCGGTGCCGAAGCAGTACATCCCCGGCGTCGAGAAGGGGGTGCGCGAGGCGCTGCAGCACGGCGTCCTGGCCGGCTACCCGGTCGTCAACGTCCGGGTCACCCTGACCGACGGCTCCTACCACGCGGTCGACTCCTCCGAGATGGCCTTCAAGATCGCCGCCTCGCAGGCGTTCAAGCAGGCGGTCCAGGCGGCGCAGCCGGTCCTGACCGAGCCGGTGATGCTGCTGCGGATCACCGTCCCCAGCGACTTCACCGGCGACATCATCAGCGACCTCAACAGCAAGCGCGCCCAGATGCAGGGCGCCATGCCCACCGACGACGGGCTGACGGTCATCGAGGCGCTGGCCCCGCTCGCCGAGGTGCAGCGCTACGCCACCGACCTGCGCCAGCTCACCCAGGGCCAGGGCTCCTTCACCATGCAGCTCGACCACTACCAGCGCGTGCCCGGCCACCTCACCGAC
Source organism: Thermomicrobiales bacterium (assembly GCA_030446685.1). Lineage (GTDB taxonomy): Bacteria > Chloroflexota > Chloroflexia > Thermomicrobiales > CADCWN01 > JAUJMV01. The sequence continues at coordinate 3,533 of JAUJMV010000006.1, forward strand.
AGCATCGTCGCCACCGCCCAGGCCGCGGCGAAGTGACGCACGGCGCGCGGCATAGAGCGTAAAGCGTGGAGCGTAGCCACTGCCGCGGGTGACAACCGAACCGCAACGGGCGCCGGGCCGGGAAGCATCTCCCGACCCGGCGCCCTTCATGCCCCATGTCCCGCGCTCCACGCCCCGTGCCTGTTGCTCAATCCAACCCCAACGTCTGAGCGAAACTTGCCGGGACCGGCACCGGCTGCCAGGTGCTCGTCCTCGGACCCGCGCTATTCTGGATGAAGAGCGTGTTCGTCGCCCGGTGGTACTCGAACACGGTGTAAGGCCGGCTGGGCTCGACGCTTCGGTCGTCATAGGCGAACCCGATGACGAACCGCTCGCCGGCCGGGAGACCGTCCACCGGAGCGCCGGTTGTCACCGTCCCGTCCAACGCCGTGACAATCGCCCGAACTTGCTCCTGGTCCTCGATATACGTCACGCCCCCTGGGATCGTCGCCCCTTTCACGTAGATGTAGCGCACCTGACCGAGGTCATACCGCGCGGCCGGGTTGAATGGCTCGCCGCTCTCCGGGCGCGGCGTCGGGGAAAGCGCGGCCGTCGCCCCTGCTGGCGAGGACACGGTGAACGTTGCCTGCGCCAGGATCTCCCCCTGCTCGCCCGCCGGCGCGTTGCCAGTGACCGCGCTGAGCGTGAGCGTCGTCCCGTCCGGGGTCCGGTCGTCGCACCACCCCTGCGCGCGCGGCTCGAGACCGGCGCCGCTGAAGGTGCCATCGTCGAGCACGACCGGGCCGTACATAGTGTGCAAGGTGTCACTGTCGCCGACCTTGATCGTGAAGTTGATCTGCTTGCGGGCCGGGAAACCCGCGCCCCGAACCCTGATCTGGGTATTGCAGGGACCACTGTCGGGCGTGAGCGTCAGCACGGGCTGGGAAGTGATTGCCGCCGTCGCCATCGGACTCGGGCTCGCCGCCATCGGCGTTGCGGTCGGCACCGGTCGAGACGGCGTGACGATCGCCGATGGAGGTGAGGACACCGTGAATGTCGCGCGCCCCAGACTAGCGATCTGTTGCCCGGCCTTCAGGTTGCCGACCGTCGTGAATATCGCGAACGGTGTCCCGTCTGGGGTCTGGTCGTTGCACCCCGCTGTGCGCAGATCGAGCGTAGTGACGAAGGTGCCATCGGCCCCGGCCGTCACGCTCGGCAAGCGCCCAATGTTATCGCTGTTACCGACCTTCACCGAGAAGTCGATCGTCTCGCCAGCCGGGTAGCCGATCCCTTCCACTGTGACCGGAGTGCCGCACGGGCCACTGTCAGGCGTAAGTGTCAGCACAGCCTCAGGCAAGGTGACGGTCGCGCGCGGCGTCGGACTAGCCGGCGCCGGTGTAGGGCTGTCAACCACCGATGGCGGCGAGCTCTCCTCATCGTCACTGTCCGCCGCCGTGGCGGTCGGCGACAGCGCGTCCGGCGTCGGGCTGCCGGCGGCGTCCGGGGTCGAGACGATCGGCGCCGGCACGGTCAACGCCGGCGACACCGCCACCGACGCCTGCGCGGCCTGCCCCTGGGTCGGGTTGACCGGACCCTGCGGCTGGCGGCGCGTCACCAGCGCCGCCCCGAAGACGAGGACGACGAGCAGCACCCCGACCGCCATGCCGTTCGCGCCCCAGAGCAGCGCCGTCCGGAGGACACTGCCGTGGCCCGGCGCGGGGCCCGGCCGGGCGGGTCCGGACGCCGGCCGCCCCAGCGCCGGCCAGCCGCCACTCGCGGCCGGCGCCCGTCCGTTGCGCGCCAGGCCGGAGGTCGCCGGTGGCCGCGCCGCGCCCGGCCCGAAGAGCTGGCGCCCCAGCCCCTCCACGAACGCCCGGTCGGGGGCGGGCGCCCGGAGGGTGCGCGCCAGCAGTTGGGCCAGCGCGACGAACTCCGGGTCGAGCCCGGCCGGCGGCGCGGCGGCGGGATTGCGCGCCAGCGCCTCCTGATACTGTTCGAGCAGCGCCTCCTGGCGCCCGCGCTCGGTCATCGGGCCGCTCCTTCGTGCTGCGGGCCGGGCTCGGTCAGGAACGACCGGAGGCGGTTCAACCCCCGGAAGCGCAGTTGCTTGACCGCCTCCGGGCTGCGGCCCAGCGCCAGGGCGATCTCCCGCCCCGACCAGCCGGCGTAGCCCAGCTCGACCGCCGCGCGCTGGTCGTCCGGCAGCCGGGCCAGCGCCGCCTGCACCGCCGCGCGCTCGCTGCCGGCGATCGCCAGTTCCTCCGGCGAGCGGGCCGGGTCGGGCGGGTCGCCGGCCGCCTCCAGCGGCGCGCTCGGGCGGCGCGCGCGGTAGGCGTCGATCACCACGTTGTTGGCGATCCGGAAGATCCAGGCCGCGAAGGAGAGGTCGTGGTAGCGCGGCAGGGCGGCGTAGGCCTTGGCGAAGACCTCGCCCGTCGCGTCCTCCGCCGCCTCCCGGCTGCCCAGCCGCAGGTAGCAGTACTGGTAGACCCGCCCGACGTAGCGCTCGTAGAGCGCCGCGAAGGCCGGGGGATGCGCCCGCGCCGCCGCCACCAGCGCGGCGTCATCGGGCGCGGGACAGGACACTGGCTCCTCCCCCGGCGGCGCCTCGCCGGGCCGAGACCGGGACCGTGACCGGAACACCGCCGCGCCCCCCTTCACGCCCGCCCACCACCGCGTGTCACCCCACAAGAACGGGCCGGGCGCGGAATGGTAACGCCCCATCGGTCGGCTCCCGTCAGCGCGCCAGATCGGCGCAGACAACCACGATCCGTCCACACTCCCCCGCCCCGGTCGGACGGGCGACACTACAGGGTGAGAGCCGCGGCGGCCGGTGAGGCCGACACCGGCCGCCGCAATGGGTTCTGTCGCATTGGGACGCGCTTTGTGGATGCCAGTCGGCCTCTGTGCGCGCCACCTGCGCGCCGGCTATGGCGCGGTCACCGTGAACGTGGCGCTCGCGCTCGGCCCGATGGCGGGGGTGCGATCGGGCGTGTACTCGAACACGGTCACGGTGAAGGTCGAGCCCGCCGGCTCGTCGGGGCCGCAGCCGGCGAGGGAGAGCGTGATGGTGTAGCTGCCGTCGGGGTTCGCCGGCCGGCCGCCGGCCTGGGAGCTGGCCGCGGTGACGGCGCCGTCGCGGTCGCGCCTGAGGACGAAGCGGGTGACCACGCCGGGCGTGAAGCCGCTGCCGCGCACGGTGATCTCCAGGCCGGCGACCGCGCAGGGGCCGCTGGCGGGTTCGAGGGCGAGCGTGCGCGTCGTGCTCTCCGCGAGGATGCGCCGGCCGAAGTGCCCCAGCAGCACCTCGTAGTCGGTGCCGGCGTGCTCGGGGTGGTGCTCGAAGCGCGCCCGCTCGAAGTACTGCACCAGGTAGCTCTTCCCGTCCTCCAACTCTTGCTCGAAGACCTCGCTGAGCGGGTAGCCGAACTGCGCCAGCCCGCCGTTGGCCGCCCAGTAGGCGGCGAAGCGCGGGCCGACGTTGTGGCCGGTCTCGGGGAAGTAGGTGGAGCCCGCCTCGGCCGGGACTGGCGGGTCGGCGGGGTGGAGACGCCGCCCGAACTGGCCCAGGAGCACGTCGTAGGGGGCGGCGTTCTCCGGGTGGTACTCCAGCCGCGCCCGCTCGAAGTACTGCACGGTATAGGTGTTGCCGTCCTCCAGCGTCTGCGCGAACTCGTCGCTGATCGGGTAGCCGAAGAGCGCCAACGACTCGCGGTAGGAGACGCCGGCGTCGCCGAGGTCGAGCCCGCGCGCCTGCCAGTACTCGAGGAAGCGCCCGCGCACGCACTGGCCCGTCTCGACGAAGCACCGCGACCCCAGGCTGAAGGTGCGGCTCTGCTCGTCGCAGCGCACGGTGAACAGGCCGAACGGGGTGGTCAGGCGCGCCCCTTCACTCGGCGCGTCGTCGTCGTAGATCTCCTCGCTGGTCAGGACGTTGGCCCGTGCGTTTGCCCCCGTCTCGTAGCGGTAGAAGGCGCCAACCGGAAGGGTCTCGCTCCGGCCCGCGTGGATGTCGAGGCTGAAGGGCTCACCCGCCTGTGGCTCGGCGAGGCTGCCGAGCGACCAACTGCTCAGGTCGAGCGGACGGTCGGTCTGGTTGCCGATCGTCGTGGCCTCGGGGGTGGTCGCGCAGTCCACGCTCAGCGTGAGCTGGCCCTCGGGCTCGGTGGCCGCGGCGGTGACGGTGAACGTCGTCGTCGCCACGGCGACCTGGTTGATCCCGGCGCTGATCTCGTAGCGCGTCCCTGCCGGCTGCTGGGTCCCATACCCGCAACCCAACTGCCGCAGCTCGAACTCGACCGTGAAGGTCCCGTCGGCCGCGACCGTTGCGGAGGGCAGAGTGTAGATGTTATCGCCGTGGAACGGTGCGGTTCGAACCGCGTAGAGCGGGATCGTCAGACCCGGCGGGAAGTTGCCCCCCCGCAGGGCGGCCAGCCTGGTCTGGCTATCACAGGGGTCGCTATCGGGCGTCAGGGTCAGGACCGGCGAGTTCGCGCGCGCGGTCGTCGCGCCGAACGGCCCCCCGGCCAGACCGAGCGCAGCCGCCAGCGCCAGCAGGCAGGCTGCCCGGATCAAGGTGCGCCACTTGCGGCGAGGTGATGAGTGCTGGATGGTCATTCCCTCTCCTTCGATATCCATGCAGTAGGGCCGGCATTGCGCCGCGCCCCATACTTCCCAGCTAGTTGCGCAATGCCCCTGAGATCGTTGTGCTGTGGCAGGGTAAGCCCGTCGTGTCGCCGATTACCCCTCCTCTCTTACTGTTAACGGAGAAGCAGTGGGGTACTGCTGCTCCCGAGCCCCAGCGATTCCGATGCGCTACAGTCGCGCGCACAGCCTAGAACGGCGGCGACGTGATCCGGTAACGGGTGGGTGCCGGGAGACGGGCGGCGAGGCCCCACGTCCAGCTTCGCTTGCCAGACTTCGCGGGCCATAGCTTCCCAATCGCGGCTCTCACCTCCCGCCCACCCTCCGACGACGCCCCAGCCGGTGGCCGCGTTCTTGCGGGCGTTCGCCGGTGATTGCCTGCATCCGGGCCGTGCATCCCTGCCGTAGGGCGGTCCTGCTCATTGGAAACGCCGCGTAGGGACGAGGACGATGCCGGCCACCCGACACCGCTCCCAGCCATCATCTCCCACGTCACGCAACGCCAGCCCCCCGGCGCGGGAACTGCTCGCCCAGAATGGGGCGGCGCCCGGAGGAGCGGCGGGGCGGCGCGAGCGGGCCGGCGCGCGAATCGCGGGGAGACCGGGCGGGAGACACTGGACGGTGCTCCGTGAGGGCGCCGATGCTTGAGGAGGGCTGGGTCGCCGGGCAAGCTCAACCGGCCGCCGGCGCCGCGACGGCGTCGGAAGTGCTGATCGTCCTGGTGGCCGAGGATGAGGCGCCGATCGCCGAGATCGTCGCCGCCGTCGTCGAGGAGGTCGCCGGTCAGCCGGTGCTGGCCGCCCACGGGCGCGAGGCGCTCCACCTGGCCCGCCAGCGACGCCCCGCGCTGGTGATCACCGACCTGATGATGCCCCACCTCAACGGCGCGGAACTGATCGCCGCCCTGCGCGCCGACGCGGCGGCCGGCGGCTACCCCACCCCGCCGATCATCTTGATGACCGCCGCCGGCCCCGGCCCCGCGGCCGAAGCCGGGGCCGACGCGATCCTCCGCAAACCCTTCAACCTGGACGACCTGGAGGCGCTGCTGCGCCGCTTCCTCGGCCTGACCTGAGTGCTCCGTTTCACCACCATGCGTGGGCTCGGCCCACCCCTCTCCTGAGATTGGGAAAGGGGGGGGCCGCCGGGTGTCGGGCGCCCCCTGGGCGCAGCGCGGCGGGGGTGCGGGCGCACTCCCACTACGCCGACAACCCCGCGCCCGCCGCCGGGGCCAGCGCGAAGGCGTCGGCGGCGCGGTCGGCGATCAGGTCGGCGATCGCCAGGGACGAGGTCGCCGCCGGGGAGGGCGCGTTGCGGACGTGCAGCGCGTCCCCGGCCTGGTCGACCACGAAGTCGTCCACCAGCGCGCCGTCGGCCGCCAGCGCCTGCGCCCGCACCCCGGACGGGCCCGGCACCATGTCCGCCCCTTGCAGTTCCGGCATGTAGCGTTGCAGCGCCCGCAGGAACGCCCCCTTGCTGTAGTCGCGGTAGAGCTCGCCCGCGCCCATCCGCCAGTAGGTGCGCGCCAGCCGCTGGAAGCCGGCGTAGCCCAGCGTCTCGGCCAGGTCGCGCGGGTCGAGGTCGAACCGGCCGTAGCCCTCGCGCGCGAAGGCCAGCACCGCGTTCGGGCCGAGCCAGATGTCGCCGTTCAGCCGGCGCGTGAAGTGGACGCCGAGGAACGGGAACCGCGGGTCCGGCACCGGGTAGATCATCCCGTTGACCAGCCCGCTCCGCTCCGGCCGCAGCAGATAGTAATCCCCCCGGAAGGGGACGATCCGCGGCGTCGGCGACACGCCGCTCAGCCCCGCCACCCGGTCGGACTGCAAGCCCGCGCAGGCGATCAAGTGCCGCGTCGCCACCGCCCCCACCGGCGTCGCCAGCGTGTAGCGCCCGCCCTCCCGGGCGATCGCCGTCACCTCGTGCCCGGTGAGGATCGCCCCGCCGCGCGCCGCGACGACCTCCGCGTACGTGCGCGCGACCGCCCCGAAGTCGACGATCCCGGTCGTCGGCGAGTAGAGCGCCCGGATCCCCGCCGCGTGCGGCTCGATCTCGCGCAGCCGCTCCGAGCCGATCAGCTCCAGCCCCGGCACCCCGTTCGCCACCCCGCGCTCGTAGAGCGTCTGGAGGCGGGGCAATTCCTCCTCGTCGGTGGCGACGATCACCTTGCCGCAGAGGTCGTAGAGGATGCCGTGCTCCTCGCAGAAGCGGATCAGCCGCTCCTTCCCCGCCACGCAGAGACGCGCCTTCAAGGAGCCCGGCGCGTAGTAGATCCCCGAATGGATCACCCCGCTGTTGTGGCCGGTCTGGTGGAGCCCGACCCGCGCCTCTTTCTCCAGCACCGCCAGCCGCAGCGCCGGGTAGCGGGCCAGCAACTCCATCGCGGTCGCCAGCCCCACGATCCCCCCGCCGACAATCGCCAGGTCGTACTGCCGCTCCGGCATCATTCACCCCCTCCAACAACACCCCCGAACCGGGCGGGCCTGATCCCGCGCCAGCCATCGGTGGTGGGGACCGCCGCGATCATCGGGTGGTAGGGGCGGACCTGGGTGTCCGCCCGCGGCCCCGCAGGGCCGCCCCAGCCGGTGCCAGCCTGTAGCGTCGGTAGCGGGGATAGCCAGGCGGACACCCGGGTCCGCCCCTACCATCGAACCGGCATCGCCGGCCCCGCCCCCCCTAATACCCCGCCTTCGTGTCGACGACGTTGCGCAACTCCTCGCCGGCCAGGAACCGGCGCACGTTGTCCGCCACCAGCTCGATGCCGCGCTCCCACAAGAGCGGCGTGTTCGCCGCCGTGTGGCCGGTGATGATCACGTTCGGCAGGTCCCACAGCGGCGAGTCGGGCGGCAGCGGCTCCGGCTCGGTGACGTCGAGCCCCGCCCCGGCGATCCGGCCCTCGCGCAGCGCCGCGATCAGCGCCTCCTGGTCGATCAGCCCGCCGCGCCCGATGTTGAAGAGGTAGGCCGAGCGCCGCATCCGCCCCAGCTCCTCCTCCCCGATGATGTGCGCCGTCGCGTCGGTCAGCGGCAGGCAGAGGACGAGGTGGTCCGATTCGGCCAGCACCTCGTCCAACCCCTCGCTCGGCAGCACCCGCTCGACCCCCGGCGGCGGATTCTCCGGCGGGTGGCGCTGGATCGCCAGCACCCGCATCCCCAGCCCGTGCGCCTTCTGCGCCAGCGCCTCCCCGATATCCCCCAGCCCGACGATGCCGATCGTCTGCCCCGCCGGCTCGAAGGTCGGCGCGGCCTCCCCGTCGTCGTCGCGCCACTCGTGCCGGTCCTGCCGCGCCAGCAGCGGCTTCAGCCCGCGCGCGAAGGCCAGCAGCAGCGCCAGGACGTGGTCGGCGATGTTCGGCGCGTGGATGCCGCTGAAGTTGGTCAGCACGATCGGCCGCTCGCGCAGCTCCGGGATCATGAACGCCTCGACCCCCGCGCTGGTCGCCTGGATCCAGCGCAGCTTCGGCGCGGCCGCCAGGTCGTCCGCCGTCGGCGCCGACCCGCCGATCAGCGCCTCCGCCTCCCCCAGCTCCCCCGCCAGCGCCTCCGGCGTCGTGCAG
>JAUJMV010000006.1:11805-70752 GCA_030446685.1 Thermomicrobiales bacterium
CCGGACTGCTGGTTGGCGTCCCCCAGGTTGTGCGCCACCACCGTCTCGGCCAGCCGCAGATCCTTCAGGCGCGGGTTCTCCGCGGTGAAATCGTCCTGCGGCTCGTAGCCGACCAGCGCGCGCGCGTCGGAGATGTCGAGGCGCTTGAAGCGGTTGTTGCTCAGGCCGTGGAAGATCGCGAATCGCAGGTTCTCCACGTCGATGCAGCGCTCGATCAGCTGGTGCAGGTCGCGGTGCGACACGAAGGCGTCGAGCATGCTGAGCCGCTCCGGGTTCTGCGCGGTGGCGAGCGGCTGGAACGCGCCGATCCGCAGCGCGATCGCCGAGAGCCCCTCCTGATCGGCCATGTAGCGCGCCAGCGCCTCGCCGAAGCACTTCGAGACGCCGTAGAGATCGCCGGGGTTGACCGGCTCGCTCGTCTTCACCTGCACGTCCGCCGGGTAGCCCGAGACGGCGTGGATCGACGAGGCGTGGATCACCCGGCGGCAGCCGGCCGCCTTCGCCGCGACGAAGACGTTGTAGGTCCCGATGATGTTGGCGTCCAGCAGCCCCGCCCAGGTGGCCGAGGCGTTCGGCTCGCCGGCCATGTGGACGACCGTGTCGATCCCCCGGCAGAACTCCTTCAGCCGGTCCAGGTCGCTCAACTCGCCGACCACGACCTCGCCCCACCCGACCAGCGGACTGTCCGGCTTCGCCGAGTGGACCATCAGGCGCAAGTCGTACTTCTGGTGCCCGTGCTCGGCGAAGTACGCCCCGATCCGCCCCGCCGCCCCGGTGACCAGCACCCGTCGCCGCGCATTCGGATCGGTCTTCGCCAGCGCCCCCGCCCCGGCCGCCGTGAATGACAGCGTCATGCTCTCCCCCACTCCTCGCTCGCGAACCGTAGCCCGCCCACGCGCCACCGCGCCCACCGCGCGGCCGCCGGTGCAGTATACCGCGCCGGAGGATGTACGCTACCGCTCCATGCGTCAACCCGTCGCACACGGCGATGCGGAGGAGCTAGTCGCCGTAGTGACGGCTGCAAGCGAGGAGCCGCTTGCGCCCACTCTCAGCGCGCTCGAAGGTCATCCGGAGTTGGCGCGAGGCCGAGACCGACCACAAACCGGCGCGACGGCCTTCCAGCGGATGCACACGGAGCGAGGGATGGCGCTCGTCCGTGTCGAGCCGGTCGAGCGCGTTGAGGAACTGCCGTCGCTCAGTTGCGCTGCATTCCCAGCTGCAAAGGGTTTCCAGGAGCGTCTTGGTGCTTTCGATTATCCCGTAAAGGTCACGCTCGCTCATCGGCGTCGGCGATCAACTGCTCCAGGTCGCCGCGCCCCAGGCGATAGACCTGCCCTTCCCGCACGTCCGCGCGTGCCCGCTCCACCTGCGCCAGATGCTCGGGCGTGTACGCCCAGGCATCCTCGCGCGGCGCCAGCACCGCCGGTGTGAGCACCAGCTTGCCGTCGACCACCTCGACCTCGAAGTCGGCGCCCGCTTCCAGCCGCAGCGCCCGCCGCGCCTCGACCGGCAGGGTCACCCGCCCCTGCGCGTTCATCGTCGCTCGCCCCACGCGCGTCTTGGCTGCCATTGTGCGTCCTACCCCTCACTCCGCGCTCGATGCCGATGACCCCACCCCCGGTATACCCAACTCCGACTTCGTGTCAAAGTGACAGATAGCCATATCTCCCACCCTTAGCCGCGCCCCTCCCGCCCCCCTGCGGTACAATGCACCGAGCAGCGCCGCGCGACTCTCCATCGGCCGCGGCGCGCGACAGCACGGATGACGGCATCAGGGGGGGAGCGATGACGGACCAGGTCGCCGAACGGCGCGGAACGGAGAAGTTGCTGATCGTCGACGCGGACGTGCATGTGAGCGACACCCCGGCCGCCCTCGCGCCCTACTGCGCGCTGCCCTGGCGCAAGTCCCTCGAAGCCCTGGCGCAAACCCCCGCCCGCTACCTCGACATCCCCGGCTTCGCCCCCAGCCTGAAGCTCGACCCGCCGATCCCCGGCGGCCACGCGGGCCGCTCGGTGCGCACCGCCGCCGAGATGCGCGCCGGCCTCGACGCGCTCGACATCGCCGTCGGCATCCTCTTCCCTGACAATCTGCTCCTCTTCGCGCCGATCCCGCAGATCGAGTACGCCACCGCGCTCGCCGAGGCCTACAACCGCTGGCTCGTCGAGGAATGGCTCCAGACCGAGCCGGGGCTCTACGGCGCGCTCCTCGCCTGCCCCCAGAACCCCGAGGCGTCGGCGCGCGAGATCGCGCGCTACGCCGGGCACGAGAAGATCGTCGCCGTCTACCTGCCGACCGCCGGCGTCAACCCCCTCTGGGGGGCGCGCAAGTACGACCCGATCCTCGCCGCGGCGCAGGCGGCCGGCCTGCCGGTCGCGCTGCACAGCGTCACCCTCGTCTCCCCCGCCTTCCCCTGCCAGCTCGACCAGTTCGAGAACCACTTCGCCCGCCAGGTCCTCTCCCACTCCTTCGCGATGCAGGCCAACCTCGTCAGCCTGATGCACACCGGCGTCCCCGCGCGCTACCCCGAGCTGAAGATCGTCTTCACCGAGGCCGGCGTCGCCTGGGTGCCCTACATGATGTGGCGGCTCGACAAGTACCACCAGGAGTACCGCCGGATGGTGCCCTTCCTCGAGAAGCGCCCCAGCGAGTACATGAAGGAGCGGATGTGGTTCGCGACCCAGCCGGTGGAGGAGCCCGACGATCCCGCCGACCTCGTCGCCACGATCGGCCTCTACGACGGCGCCGACCGCACCATCTTCGCCTCCGACTGGCCGCACCACGACTTCGACCACCCCAAGGCGATCCTCAAACTGCCGCTCGGCGCGGAGACCAAGCGCAAGATCATGGGCGAGAACGCGCTGGCGCTTTTCAACATCCCAGCGCCGGACCGCGAGTCGGCAGTCGGGTAGGCGGGTAGGCGGATAGAGGACGAGGGCTCCGCGCTCGGCCGTGCGGCTACTACTACCCGACTACCCGACTACCCGACTACCCGACTGGAAGAGGAAACATGGCGGAACACCTCATCGGCCCGGCGGCGGAGTTCCCCCCGGGGACGCACCGGGTCGTCCGGGTCCGCAGCCTGGAGGTCGGCGTCTTCAACGTGGCCGGGCGCTACTACGCCCTGCCCAACGTCTGCACCCACCAGTTCGGCCCCCTGTGCGAGGGGACGGTCAACGGCACCACCGCCTGCGACGCCGCGACCGGCTGGCGCTTCGCCTGGGTGCGCGAGGGCGAGATCGTCACCTGCCCCTGGCACGGCCTCGAATTCGACATCACCACCGGCCGCTGCCTCGCCAACCCGCGCGTGCGCCTGCGCTCCTATCCCGTCACGGTGGAGGACGGCCAGGTCAAGCTAATCCTCTGACGCGCGGGGCGCGCGGGGAGACCGACGGGGAGCGGAGGGCGTGGTCGCGGCATGACGGCGCTTCGCGGCAGGGCGGGCTGTAGGCTCGCATCGTCTCGTGGCGGCGCGCGATGAACGCCCGCCCCCCAGTTCAAGCGCACGCCCAACCTTTCGGCGAACCGCCACCAGCGAGGCAACCATGGCATCGGAAAGCATCCCCGTGCTGCTCGTCACCGGCCCGGTCGGGGTGGGGAAGACGACGGTCGGCAGCGAGATCTCCGCCCTCCTCAATCGCGCCGGGGAGCCCCATGCCTTCGTGGACATGGACAGCCTCCGCTGGTGCCACCCGTCCCCGCCGCACGACCCCTTCAACATCGCGCTCGCCATGCGGAACCTCGCCGCGGTCTGGGCCAACTTCCGGGCGGCCGGCGCCGGCCGCCTCATCCTCGCCGACGTTTTGGAATCCCGCGACGATCTGGCGGGATACCGCGCAGCGGTGCCGGGCGCGGCGATCCTGGTCGTGCGGCTGCGCGCGTCGGTGGCGGCGCTGACCGGCCGCGTGCGAGGGCGCGAGCGGGGCGCCGGCCGCGACTGGCACCTCCACCGCGCGGCCGAACTGGCCGCGCAGATGGAGCGCGACCGGGTCGAGGATCTGATCGTGGACACCGATGACCGGCCGGTGGCGGAGGTGGCGCGGGAAATCCCGCACCGGATCGGGTGGGCGAACGGCCCGGAGGTCTGAGAGGCAGCCGCGATCGTCCCGCCGGCGTCGCCGCGTGCCGCCACGACCCCGCACGCGGACAAGAGGATGCGTTTGAACGTCATGGCTGACCGGCCGACGATCCGGCCTCTGCGCGCGACCGACTACGACGCCCTCCGCGGCATCGCGGATGCGCCGCCGGAAGGGTTCGCGTCCCACCTGCACGCCGCCTGCTCGTTCGTCGCCGAACTGCACGGGACCCCGATCGCGTTCCTGCTCGCGCAGCCGCTCGCCTATCACGACGGCACGCCGCTGACACTGTGGGTAGACGAGATCGCCGTTCGTCCGGACTACCGCCGGCGTGGGGTCGCCGCCGCCCTCTACCGCGACTTCGGCGCCTGGGCCCACGCGGCCGGCGCGACGGCCATCCTCGCGCGCGTCGACCCGGACGACCCCGCCGCCCTCGCGCTCCACCGCCGCGCCGGCTTCGTGGCCCACACACCCGGCACCGTCATCCGGCGCCTCGACCGTGCCCGATCGGGACCACCCGCCGCGTCGACCGGGCACGATCGGGGAACTGCCGGCTGGACAGCACTCGGGTAGAATGATCCGCGACACGGCCGGCAATGGCTGCTCGGCGGTCCGTTCCACCAATGCTCGTTGGGTCGGTCCTCCCCCTCTCCCGGCATTGGGAGAGGGGGTGCCGCCGGCAGGCGGCGGGGGTGAGGGCAGCGCCTCACGGGCGACGGCACAAGCGAGGGGAGGGCGAGCGATGCTGGCGGTGGCGCACCGGGGCGCGTCGGGGTACGCGCCGGAGAACACGCGGGCGGCGTTCGATCGCGCCGTCGCCCTCGGGAGCGACGGGATCGAGACCGACGTGCAACTGACCGCCGACGGCCAGCTCGTCCTCTTCCACGACGCCACGGTCGACCGCACCTCCGACGGGCAGGGGCCGGTGGCCGACCACACCCTGGCCGAGCTGCGCCGCCTCGACCTCGGCGGCTGGTTCGCGCCCGAGTTCGCCGGCCAGCGCGCGATGACCCCGGCGGAACTGCTGGACGAGTACGCCGGGCGCATTCCGCTCGTCTTCGAGATCAAGGACGGGCGCGCCACCGCGCCCCTCGTCGCCCTGCTGGCGGCGCGCGCCCCGCTCAACCGCGTCCAGGTAACCTCCTTCCTCTGGTCCGCGCTGCTGGAGGCGCGTTCGCTGCACTCCGGCCTCGCCCTCGGCTTCCTCACCACGACCTTCGAGCCGGACCTGATCGACCGGATCGTCCGCCGCGGCTTCAACCAAATCTGCCCCCCGGTGGACCGCCTCACCGCCCGCCGCGTCGCCCTCGCCCACGAGCGCGGGTTGACCGTCCGCGCCTGGCGTGTCGAGCGGCGGGACCAGGTGGAACGCCTCGTCGAGACCGGTGCGGACGGCGCGACCTGCAACTGGCCCGACTGGATCCAGGCCGCGAACGCCCCCTGACAGCGGTTCCGGCGCACCGGCCGCGCTCTCGGACACGGCGAGGGCGCACTTCCCCACAGCGCCGCCACCCCGGCCGTCTAAACGGCCCGGAGTGGGTCGGCTTGACCGCGCGGAACGCATATTCCATGCTACGCTTGACGCTCGCGGCGGGGCATCCACCCTCGGCAACACGCGGCACTGTCGGGACCGGCGAGCGCATGAAAGGTGGCGCATGGCAACGGACAACCGGGCGCCTGGAGCCGCCGCACCACGGGCCGCGGACGCAACGGCCGGCCTGCGCGAGGCCATCCCCGACGCGGTCCTGCTGTCGCGGAGTTGCGCGCGGGCGCCGGCGTTGAGATCGCGCGCCACCGCTTCCACCCGGTCGAAGTCACGAGCACCGCGCTGCCTGGGCACCTCATCACCCTGCACCTGAGCGAGCCGAACCGGGTGGTGCAGTGGCGCGCCGGGCGCGCGCGCGAGTGGGTCGAGCACCCCGGCGAGATCGCGATCCACCCAGCGGCTCCGCGCGCCGTCGCGACCGCCACGTTGGAGGTCTCCGAGGACGTCAACCTGCTCCTCGACGACCGTTTCGTCCGGGCGGTCGCCACCGAGGCGGCGGGTGATCCAGGCCGGGTCGAGATCGCGGACCTCCTCCGCGCGCGCGACCCGCGGCTCGAGCGGCTGCTGCTGGCCTTCCTGCCGGAGCTCGAGACCGACGGCCTCGGCGGCCGGCTCTACATCGAGGCCCTGGCGACGGCGCTGGCCGTGCATCTGCTGCGCCACTACTCCTCGCTCGGCCGCCCGGCCAGCGCCGCGCTCGCGCGCCCCCGGCGGGCGCCTGCCCGCGCCCGCCTTGCGGGAGGTCACCGAGTACATCGAGGCGCACCTGGACCGGAACCTCGCCCTCGCCGAACTGGCGGCGGTGGCCGGTCGCAGCCCGCGCCACTTCGCCCGCCTCTTCCGGGCCGCGAGCGGCCTCTCGCCGCACCAGTATGTCGTCCGGCGCCGCGTCGAGCGCGCCAAGCTCCTGCTGACGACCACCGACCTAGCCCTGGCGCGGATCGCTGTCGATGTCGGCTTCGCCGACCCGAGCCACCTGGCCGCCCACTTCCGGCGCCTGGTCGGTGTCAGCCCGGCGCGCTACCGCCGCTAGGTGGCCGGAATCTCCTTGCTCCTGTCCCGAATCTCCGCGACAATGCCGCCGCCGCCCCCTATGCTAGAGACGCCCCTCGCGGCGTCGCGGGCGCCACGAAGGGGGCGACCCGAGGTCTCGCCTCACGCCGGCGGCGGTGAGTCGGCCGCGTAACGCGGGTCGGGTACACGGCGATCAGCGAGCGGTCAAAGCCCTCAACCGGGCGAAAGGGGGTCCGATGGTCGACCACGAACGCGGCAGTTCACCGATAGCACTCATCACCGGCGCCGGCCGCGGCATCGGCTTGGAAGTGTGCCGCCAGCTTGCACAACGCGGCATGACGGTGATCCTCACCGCGCGCGACCCCGGCAAAGCCGAGGCCGCCGCGCGGCGGTTGGCCGGGGAAGGGCTCGACGTCCGCCCCCAGACGCTCGACATCGCCGACGACGAGAGCGTGTTCCGGCTCGCCGCCGCGATCGAGCGGGAGTTCGGCCGGGTCGATGTGCTGGTCAACAACGCCGCCGCCTACGCCGACTGGTCCGAGCTGGCCTCCACCGCCGATCTCCAGGCCGCCGAAGCGGTCCTCGGCACGACGCTGTTCGGCGCCTGGCGCACCTGCCAGATCTTCCTGCCCCTGGTGCGCCGCAGCGCGCACGGCCGGATCGTCAACGTGTCGAGCGGGGCCGGCTCCCACGGTGACCAGCAGTTCGGGCTGACCACCAACGGCGGGGCGCCCGCGAGCTACGGAATCGCCAAGGCGGCGCTGAACGCCCTCACCGCCAAACTGGCCGCCGAGCCGGGGAGCAGCGGCATCCTCGTCAACGCGGTCTGCCCCGGCCTGACCGCCACCGCGCCGGGGATGGAGGCGATGGGCGCCAGGCCCGTGCAGCAGGGCGCGGCGAGCGTTGTCTGGGCGGCGGTCCTCCCCGACGACGGCCCGACCGGCGGCTTCTTCCGCGACGGGAGGCCGTTGCCCTGGTGAGCGCGCCGGGCCTTCGTAGCTCCGACCTCATTCGACCTCACATCCGACCTCATAGGAGAGCGGCGTGACACAAGGGGCCGAACGCATCCTGATCCTCCGCGAGCTCAACCGGGCAACGCTCGCCCGCCAGCTCCTGCTGGACCGGGCGACGATCCCCGTCCCCGACGCGGTCGCGCGGCTGGTCGGCCTCCAGGCCCAGGTGCCGAATCCGCCCTACATCGGGCTGTGGACGCGGCTCCGCGACTTCCGCCGCGACGACCTGACCCGCCTGCTCGAAGAGCGGCGGGTCGTCAGGGCGCCGCTCCTCCGCTCCACCCTCCACCTCTTCACGGCGGAGGACTACGCGCTCCTGCGCCCCGCCCTCCAGCCCGCGCTCACCCGCGCCCTGGCGGCCTTCTTCGGCCGGCGGGCGAAGGGCCTCGACATCGCCCGGCTCGTCGCGGCGGCGCGTGCCCACTTGCAGGAGACCCCGCGCACCTTCACGGAGTTGCGCGCCCTGCTGTCGGACCTCGAGCCCGATCGCGACCCGGAGGCCCTGGCCTACGCCGTGCGGACGCACCTGCCGCTCGTCCAGGCGCCGCCGGGCGGCGCCTGAGGCTCCGGCGGCAGCCCCGCCTACGCCCTCGCCGAGCCCTGGCTGGGCCGGTCGCTCGCCGACCCCGAAGAGGCCCTGCCCCTCCTCATCCGCCGCTACCTGTCCGCCTTCGGCCCCGCGACCGTGCAAGACATCCAGGCATGGTCCGGGCTGACCGGACTGAAGGGCGTGGTCGCGGCGCTGAAGCCCGAGCTGCGCCGGTACCGCGACGAGCGGGGGAAAGAACTGCTCGACCTTCCCGACCTGCCCCTGCCCCCCGCGGACGCCCCCGCCCCCCCGCGCTTCCTGCCCGAGTACGACAACCTGGTCCTCGCCCACGCCGACCGCACGCGGGTGATCGCCGCCGACCACCGCCCCAAGGTCTTCCTCTCCGCCGGCCGGGTCCGGGCCACGTTCCTGGTCGACGGCTTCGTCCACGGCGCCTGGCGGATCGAGCGGGCGCGAGGGGCGGCGACCCTGCTCATCGAGCCGTTCGCGCCCCTCCCGGATTCGGCGCGCGACGCCCTGACCGCGGAGGGGGAGCGGCTGGTCCGCTTCAGCGAGGACGGCGCGACCACCCACGCCGTCCGGTTCGCCGGCGACGCGTGAGGCGCCCGGCCCCGCAGGCAGCCCTGGCAGGCGACGGAGGCCCGGTCATGGAGCGCGGCGCCACCCCCGACGAGACCGCCCCCTGGTTCCACGGCTCGCCCCTCGCGCTGACCGAACTGCTGGCGGGCAGCACGATCACGCAGGATCGGGCACTCGCCAGGGTCTTCTCGCACAAGCCCGCGCTCGTCTCGGTGGACGAGCGCGGCATCCGCCGCCACAACGGGCGGCGCCCCGGCTTCCTCTACCGGATCGCGGAGCCGGTCGGGCCGGCGGACCTCACGCCTGTGCCGGGCTCGACGCTGGGGCGGGGGCAGGAGTGGCTGATCACACGGCCGCTCCGCGTCACCCTCATGGAGCGGACCGCGCCCACTCCCAAGGAACTGCTCTCACCGCGCGAAGAAGAGGGGCTGCGACGACGCCTCCGGCCGCCGCGGGCTTGATTACCCGCAGAGTAGGGGGGCGGGGCGGAACGGGATCGGCCGCGAGGGTCGCCGCCGGGCGGTCACGGGACCCTGTCGTCCGACGCGAGGGCCAGCGCGACGATCTCGCCGGGCCGGAACAGCCCCATGAACATGTCGGCCGCCGCGCGCCTGGTGACCGGGCCGAGGTCCGGCCGGAAGAAGACCTCCTCGCCGAACGCGCCGATGTCGCCCACCGCCCACGCATACCGGTAATAGGCGAGCGCGAGCGGATCGACGTCCGTCGCGCCGTAGCCCCGGAAGAAGAGCGCCTCCTCGCGCGGCCCGACCAGCTTGCTGCTGATGCCGCCGACCACGAACATCAGGTCGCGCTCGCGCGGGGCCAGGATCGTCTCGTCCCAGTCCACGATCCACACCCGCCCGTCGGCATCCAGTAGCACATTCCCGGTGTGGATGTCCGCGTGGCAGAGGACGAGCGGCGGCGCGGCCTCCGCGAGCCGGCGCCCCAGGTCTTCGGCCCGGTCCAGCAGCGCGCGGATCGCCCCCCGCCGCGCCTGCCAGAACTCGGCGAGCGCGCCCGCGGCGGGATCCTCGAAGGGGCGCGCGTCGATCTGCGCATCGATCCGCCGCACCATGCCGGCCCAGGCGGGCGTGAAGGACTCGCGCCCGATCAGCCGCGCGAGATCGGGGCCGATGCCGGTGTCGTGAACCTGTCGCAGCAGCGCGCCGTAGTCGCTCCATTGCTGGTCGGACATCCCGCGCTCCATGCCGGTCATCCCCGCCACGAAGGGGTACAGGATGACCGCGTAGCCGCCCGCGCGCCCCCACAACGCCCCCGTCGCGGTCGGCAGCGGCGCGACGACCCGCGCGATCCCCCGGTCACCGAGGGCGCGCGGGACCAGGAGACCGGCCTCGTTGGTCACCTCCATGCGGACCTTGACGAAGAAGGTGCCGCCGTCGGCCGTCCGCGCGCGGTACACCCACGCCGAGGAGTCGTGCCCCAGCGGCAGAAAGGTTAGCTCGGTGGCGGCGAGCCCGTACTCGGCGCGCAGGCACGCGCGCAGCGTCTCGTCGGCAAGATCGACCGGCGGTTCACGCATGGGGCAAGTTCCCTCCCGACACGAGTGGCGCGGCCCGCACGCCGCGGCCGCTGGCGACTCGTTGCCGCCTCACGGCGCCGGCCATTCCCGCGCCGCCCACCAGTCGCGCAGGCGGGCGGCGACCCAGGCGGCGGCGGGCGGCGACAGCGGGGTCGGCGGGACGCGCCGCCTGTAATCGACGCTGACCGCGTAGAACGCCCGCGCGTACACACCGTCCAGCACCGCTTGCAAGTCGAGCGGCACGTCGGGGTAGGGCGGCAGCAGCGGCACGGCGATCGTCGGCAGCGGGTCGCGCAAGTCGCAGTGCCAGACCTCGTAGTGCGGCTCGCCGCCCCGCCGGAGGAGCGCGTAGTAGTCGCCCCTGCCGGCCACCTCCGGCGGGCGCTCCCCGCCGCGCAGCAGATCGACCTCGATCCAGTGCGCCCCCGACGCCAGCACCGCACGGCGCTTCCGCCCGAACTGCTCGCGGCCGAACGCCTCCGGCGTCTTGTTGGCGGGCGACAGCACCTCCAGCGTCGCCACCACCGCGCGGTTGCGCGCGTCCAAGATCTCGATGAAGCGGTCGCGGACCTCGAGATCGTCGAGCGGCGCGACGATCGTCGGCGCCGCGATCGCGGCCGCCGGCGCCGCCCGCGCGCCGGGGTCCGGCCCGCGCACCAGGTACAGATCGGGCGCGATCGCCTGCCGGCCGGGGTCATCGGCGGCCGTGACATAGACGCGCTGCTCGATCCGCACGATGTAGTCGGGCGCCACCCGCGCGGCGAGCGCGTCGCTGATCGCGGTGATCAGCCGGCTGTGGACATCCGGCCACTCGCCCGGCTCCTCCAAGAAGGGGTCCATCCCCGGGAACGGCCCGACCACGCTGCTCGCCGCCGCTCGCCCGCGCCTGCCCGCTCCCCCCTATCGTAGCAAACACCGCACGCCCCAGCGAAGATTATGCCAGGCTACGACGCATCGCTGCCGGTGTGCATCGCCTGTGCCATGAAAGGAATGCGCTCGAACCGCTCTCCCAGGCACCGGAAACCGTGGCGACCCCTTCGGAAACCCCCAATACAGTAGGGCTGGCACGGGCGCTGCGTTCGTGCCGGTGAGCGCGCGAGTGCGGGTGGGCTGTTCAGGTTGCCGGTTACACTGGCGTGAGCAAACCGGCGCAGATCCTGCTCGGCCTGGCACCGCTCTAACCCGTTGCCCACACCAGCGTCCTCCTCGCCCTCGGGGTGCAGGCGTTGCTACAGCCGCGGACACGCCAAGTCAGGCGACGTCGCCCATCTGCGTGACCTACCGGCAGCCACAGGGGAGTGATTGGAGATGGGTCTCACCCTCTACACCGACCTCGACACCGAGGAATGCATCCGCCGCTTGAGCGCGAGCGGCTGGGCGGGCAAGCCCAAGCCGCGCTCCTGGCAGCCGACCGCCATGGACCGCGACATCTTCCACCGCGTCACCGGCGCCACCTTCCAGCTCGACTCGCGCGCGGCAGACTTCCCCGCCCCGGCCTCGTCCGGCGGCCGGTTCCACTTCCCCCAATACTTCCACGGCACGCTGACCCCGGAGCGCCACGGCACCCGCATCACCGGCTACTACGGCGCCTCGCCGCGGGATAAGTGGGACATGATCGTCTGGGTAACGTTCGGTATCGGCGTGGTGATGATCCTGTCCGCGCTGGAGAATGCGTACGACTGGCGCGGCAGGGGCAATATGCCCTGGCCCGTCTTCATCACCATGAGGGCTATCGTCTCGGTGCTGATCTACGGCTTCATCTGGAGCATCAACCGGCCTGGCAAGCGGCGCAACGGGGCGCAGGAGGACTACTTCGCTGACTTCTTGGCCAAGGCGCTGGAGGCGCGCCCGGTCGCTGCACAACCACGGGGCGTGCCGCCATCCGGCTGAACGGGGTCACCTTGCCCTGCGCCGCCGGTGCTGCCGGCGCCAGAGAAGGCCAAGCGCGATCAGGCCACCCCCTACTGTAGCGACGGCGACGGGCGCCCGCGATTGGAGGGAGTCACCACTGCCCGTGTTTGGCAGATCCGGCAACGGCTGCTCATCGGTCGGTGGCATCCCTGGGCCAAGAGATGACAGCAGTTCAGCCGCATGGCGGATGGGCCGCGTGCCGGTACAGGAATCGGCGTAGAGACCATCGGGATGCCGGCCGGCGGCGTAGACCAGAAACTCGTCGCCTTCCCGAACCTCAACGTGGCTGCTGGCGGAGCCGGCGGGGTTCACCACGACCACCATCATCGGGGGCACCGCCCCCTTCCACCTGGTGTCCACCGTGAACGTCACTCGCGCCGGAGCGAAGTACACCGCCCGCGGGTCGGTGCGCGGGGGATCGATCGCGCCGGCCCGGCCTCGAAAGACGACCGTCGCGCCGGCAAAGAGCTCCTCCGGGCTGCGCGCCGCACACGATGCCTGCGCCGCAGGTGGGACGAACGCGACGGCCAGATGGCCAAGTAGTACCAGGATGACGTAGTACTGCCGCCGCATTCGCTCCTCCTACTGCCGGTGTCCACTGACCGATCCACGGCGGTCGCCGCCACTCGAACGGAACAATGCCCGAACCAACGGGGAAGTTCCATGGCGGCGGACAGTATCGGGGGGAATCCAGCAGGAGGGTCGCTGGCACTTCGATGCTACTCCCCTCTCCCGAACTCGGGAGGGGGGTTGGGGGTGAGGGCGTAGCCCCGTCACGCCGCCCCCGCCCTCTTTCCCGCAACCTCGCCCGCCCACAGCCGGCGCATCTCCGGGGAGCGGTCCAGCAATTCCGCCAGCGTGCCGCTGTCCGCCACCCGCCCGTCCTCCAGGACGATGATCCGGTCGGCGCGGCGCAACGCCGCCGGGCGGTGCGACACCGCCAGCACCGTCGCCCGCGCGTCCCGGCCGGCGAAGAGGCGGTCCCACAGCAGGCGCTCCGTCTCCACGTCGAGCGCGCTGGAGAGGTCGTCCACCACCAGCAGATCGGCCCCGCGCGCGAACATCCGCGCCGCCGCCACCCGCTGCGCCTGCCCGCCCGAGAGCTTCACCCCGCGCGAGCCGATCGCCGTGTCGAGGCCCCGGTCGAGGAGCGCCAGGTCGCGGTCGAGCGCCGCCGCCCGCAGCACCGCCGGCAGATCGACCCGCTCCGGCGGCAGGCCGAGCAGGATGTTGTCCCGCAGCGTCTCGCTGAAGAGGCGCGGCGACTGCGGCACGTAGGCCGCGCGCGGCGGCACCAGGAAGCCGCCCGGATCGTCCACCGGCCGGCCGTTCCAGCGGACCTCGCCGCCGTCCGCCGGCAGCAGTCCGAGCAGGGCGCGCAGGAGGGTCGTCTTGCCGGCCCCCACCCGCCCGGTGATGACGAGGAAGTCGCCGCGCTCCAGCCGGAAGCTCACCCCCGCGATCCCCCGGTCGGAGCCGGGGTGCCGATAGGTCAGCCCCCGCGCCTCCAGCCGCTCGAGCCGGTCGGCGCGGCCATTGGGCGGCGGCGAGGCGTCCGGGAGCTGACGCGGGAAGATCGGGGCGCGGCGGGTCAGCGTCGCCGGCGGCGCCCCCTGCAACGCCGCCACCAGCCGCTCCCGCGAGACGCCGGTCTGCCGGAACTGGGTCAGGAAGTTGCCGAACATGCTCGACACCTGCGCCAGCCAGCCGATATACGAGACGAAGAGCGCGAAGTCGCCGACGCTGAACGCGCCCCGACCCATCGCCCGCGCGGCCAGCAGCAGCACGATCCCCGTCCCCAGGTTCGCCGCGTTGGCCGAGACCGACCAGAGGAGCTGTGTGAAGAGGAGATCCTTCAGCGTCGCCGACCGCCGCGCGGCGTTGACCCGCCCGAAGTGCGCCACGACCCGCTCCTCCGCCCCCGCCGCCCGCACCGCCCCGACCGCCCCGAAGATCTCCCCCAGCAGATCGGTCACCGCCCCGGTCGCCTCCTGGCTGGCGCGGCGGTAGCGCCGGATGCGCGCCGAGGCCAGGTTGACGAAAACCAGCACGAACCCCACCGGCGCCAGCACCGCCAGGGTGATCAGCGGGTCGATCCGGATCATGATCGCCAGCGCGACCCCCGCGACCAGGAGCTGCCCGATCGGGTCGAGCGTCCAGGTCAGGAACTGGTAGACCACCTGCACGTCGTCGCGGAAGCGGCTGATCGCCTCCCCCGGCGACGACGGCAGGGCGCGCGCCCCAGGGCGCTCCAGCACCCGCGCGAAGAGGTTGCGCCGCAGCAGCGCCCCGGCGTACTGCCCCGCGCTCGTCTCCGCCGCCGCCGCCCCGAAGAGCGCCACCCCCTGCGTCGCCCCCAACCCCACCAGCAGCGCCACCAGCGTCGGGATGCCGGGGCCGGCGGTCGCCGCCCCGGTCAGCCGGTCGAGCACCGCGCGCACGATCAGCCCCGGCACGAGGGGGAAGAGGTAGAACAAGACGCTGGCGAACATCCCGCTCGCCAGGTACAGGTCGGGCCGGTGGCGGATCAGCCCCCAGAGCAAGCTCCTCACCGCGCCCCCCGACGATTGCGGATTGCGGATCCCCCTGACGGGGATAAATGCGGATTGCGGAATGAGCGCGGGGATGGGATGGAGGCAAGATGACGCACGGTTGCGCCCGCCGGCACCCGGCAATGGATGCGTCCCAATCCGCAATCCGCAATCCGCAATCCGCAATTCACCGCGTCACCTCCGCCAGCCCGACCCGCAGCAGCCCCGCGAAGCGCGAGTCGGGGTCGGCCGCCAGCCGCCCGCGCGCGCCCCACTCGAGGATGCGCCCCCCCTCCAGGATCAGAATCTCGTCCACCCGCTCGACCGTCGCCAGCCGGTGCGCGATGATGATCGCGGTGCGCCCCGCCAGCAGCCGGTCCACCGCGCGCTCGATCCGCGCCTCGGTCGCCGGGTCGAGCCGCGACGACGCCTCGTCGAGGATGATCAGGCCGGGGTCGCGCAGGAAGGCGCGCGCGAAGGCGAGCAGTTGCCCCTCCCCCGCCGACAGCCCACCCCCGCCCGCCGGCAGGATCGTATCCAGCCCCTCCGGCAGCGCCGCGCACCAGCCGTCCAGCCCCAGGTCGGCCAGCGCCGCCCAGATGCGCTCGTCCGCGATGTCTCGGTCGAAGAACGTGAGGTTGTCGCGGATCGAGGCCTGGAAGAACTGGATGTCCTGGCTCACCACCCCGACCCTCGCCTGCAGCTCCTGGAGGCGCAGGTCCCGCAGGTCGACCCCGCCGAGGCGGATCGCGCCCCCCTGCGGGTCGTAGAGCCGGTGCAAGAGGCGCGCGATCGTCGTCTTGCCGCTGCCGGTCCGCCCCAATAAGCCCAGCCGCCCCCCCGCCGGCACCGCGAACGAGAGGTCGGCCAGCGTCGGCCCCTCCTCGCGCGCCGCGCCGTCCGCCGCGCCATCAGCCGTGCCGTCGGCCGACGCCGGCCGCGCCTCCGGCGGGTAGGCGAACGTCACCCGGTCGAACTCGACCGCCAGCGGGCCGTCGGGCAGGGGCGCGCCCGGCCCGTCCCCGATCGCGCTGCGCTCGTCCAGCAGGGCGCGCACGCGGGCGAGGCCGGCGGCCGCCTGCTGCAGGTCCTGCAACTGCCGCGTGATCTGCTCCAGCGGGCGGCGCAGCAGCTCGGTGTAGGCGAAGAGGATGTAGACCGTGCCGATCGTGATCGCCCCCGCGCGGTAGAGGTACGCCCCCAGCCCGACCGCCAGCGCCGTCCCCACCGCGAAGAGGAAGAACGTCGTCCCGCCGAGGGTCACGCCGAAGACCGCCGCCCGCCGCTGCGCCCGCACCAGCGCCCAGGCCCGCTCGGCCAGGCGGCGCAGGGCGTAGGGGACCGCACCGTTCGCGCGCAGGTCCTCCGTCCCGGCGAAGCGCTCCTCCAGGAAGCCGAAGAGGTCGGCGTGCGCCGCGCGCGCCGCCGCCCAGTGCGGCACCGCCACGCCGCCCAGCGCCCGGAAGAGCGCCAGCGCCAGCGCGACGAACGCGGTCATCGCCAGGCCCACCCGCGAATCGATCCGGAAGAGCAGCGCCAGCACCCCGAGCATCAGCAGCAGATTGCCGAGCAGCGCGACGATCAGCCGCGAGAAGAAGTTGTTGAGCTTCAGGACATCGCCGTCGATCCGCTCCAGCAACTCCCCCGGCGTGTGCCGCCCGTGGAAGGCGGCGTCCAGCTTGAGGCAGTGCAGCGCCAGGTCGGCGCGCAGCCGGTTGGCGGCGGTCCAGCCGATCCCCTCGGCGGTGTAGGTCTCCGCCACCGTCACCACCTGCCCGATCACCGCGCTGGCGAGGAAGAGCCCCGCCGCGACGAGCAGGGCATCGAGCGACCCGCCCTGCTCGGCGGTGTCGATGAAGAAGCGCAGGATCTGCGGGTTGGCGAGCTGCAGTCCGATGCTGCCGAGCAGCAGGACCGCCAGCAGGGCCACCCGCCGCCGCTGTGGCCCCAGGTAGGCCGCGAGGAACGCCCCGTAGCCCTTCAGCGACATCCCCGCCCCTCCCCCGGACACAGGCAACACACTCCCTCAGGCAACGGCCGTGGGAGACCAGTGTAACCGCCCGCGGCCCGCCCCGCCGCTGTGCTAACGGACAGGGCCGCCCCGCCGTTCGGCCAGGGGTCGCGCCCCCGTACCCGAGCCCCTTTCAAGCCCTACCACCAGGGCAGCGCCACGGACAATCGTCCGCGTCGCCCGCCGGCAGCGCTGTCATAAGGAGGCTATACTCTCGCCCAGATCGCAATTACCAAGCTGATCAGGGCACACCCGTCGCGAGGCGGGGCCGCAAAGCCTATGGGGTGTCGGGGAACCGAGACAGCCAGGGCCGCCAGCATCCGACGCTTCCCCAGCCCCCGCCAGCGTCAGCCGGCGGGGCGGCGTGTGCCCCTCCAGGGAAGGAAGGGCCATGCCATGACCGGCCTCCCCGCCGCTTCCCCGCCGCGCCCCGCCCCGCGCCCCGCCGCGCGCCTCCAACTCCTGCTGCGCTGGCGGTTGGAGCACTGGCTGGCCTGGCTCCACCTGGCGAACGGCCCGCTCTGCCTGGCGCTGCTCCTCCTCGTCCCCGGCCTCTCCCGGCCGCTGGCCGCCCTCCTGGCCCTGGCGCTCACGCTCGGCGCGCTGGGTCAGTTCGCGCTGCTGCGCCGCGCGCCCTGCCCGGCGCGACTCCGGCTGGCGCGCGCCCTCGGCCTGGCGATCGAATGGGCGGCGGGCCTCGGCGTCATCGCCCTCTGCGCGCCCTTCCCCGCCGTCCCGGCGCCCGGCCTCCTCCTGCTGCTCCTCATCTTCAGCGCCGGGCGCTACGCGCTGCGGGGCCTGCTGGCGGCGACGGCGGGCGCCTGGCTGGCCCTCCTGGCGCTGGCGCTCGCCCGGCCGGCACTGCCGGGAGGCCAGGCCACGGGGCTGGCCGGGACGACCGCGCTCCACTGGGGCCTGCTGGTCGGGCTCGCGGCGCTGGTGCTCGGGACCTTCCTCGGGTTCAGCGCCTGGTGGCAATGGCGCGCGCCACGTCTCGCCGCGCCCGCCCCCGCCCCCGACGCCCCCTTGCCGGCAGGGCCGCAGCCCCGCTAGCGCCGTCACCGCCGGCCACCGCCGCCATGCCCCCACGCCCACACTCTCCGCGCGGGAGGCGGCGGTGCTGGCTCTCCTCGCGCGCCCGGACCTGACGCACGAGCAGATCGCCGACGCCCTCTTCATCCGCCCCTCCACCCTCAAGAGCCACGTCCGCCGCCTCGGCGAGAAGTTCGGGGTCATCGGTCGCGCGGCGATCGTCGAAGCCGCCCGCCAGCGCGACCTGCTCCCTCCGGCGGGCGCGCCGGCCTCCCCCGAGACCGGCGCCAGCGGGGGTGTTGACGGGCGACCACCTCCCGCCGACTGACCCGCCGATGCCCGCGATTCCCTGTCGTCTTTTCCGACACCTGGGCCTATGTTGGGTGAAGGCGTAAGCCGTCTACGCCCCAGGAGGAGAAAGAATCCGCCCAAAGTTACGCCCCGGAGGGCTGTCCTGGTGCCCCCTGCTGCCCTATGCTGAGAGCGTCTAGAGACGCACGGAAACAGGGTGGCCGAAAGGAGAAAGGAGAATGAACTACCTATGAGTTCCGGTTGAACACCTGAGCGCCACGGCAAGGGAGCGGGGCGGTGGCGCAAATGGAACTTCCGCTCGTGAACTGCATTCTTCAGGATAGCCACGATCACACGGAGGGGTAGGAATGAGCATAACGGACATGCGCCGGTCACGTCCTCGACGGGTAATCCTGATCGCGGTCGCGCTAGCGGCCCTCCTTGCGCCTGGCCTCTTGCGACCCAATGCGGCGCGGGCGTACGAATGTGTCAACCACGATGATCGCCCAGGCAACCACTGCTATGGCGTCACCATCTGGGGAAGTGACGAGGGACGCGGCACTTTCGCCGGCGGTGCCACGACCATCCAAGTACCCCGTATGACCTACAACACGGACTGGCAGCACATCACCGCCGAAATGTGGGTGGTCGATGGGCCGACCGGTGGATGGATCGAGATCGGTGTCTTCACCGGCCGGTCCCTGGACGGGAGCGGCAATGGCTCGACCGTATATTTCTGGGCCGACAACCGCCCAAACCTCGGTTATATCGAGCACAACCTCGGGAACGTCCCGAACGGCAACTACGGCTATAACACTGACGTCGAGATCTATCGCGACCCCTACACCGCCAACCAATACCATCTCTACATGCGTAGCTCCGCAGGGGACGTTCAGCACTTGCCGGTTTCTACGAACAACTCGATGCAGCCGTCCCACGTTCACATCGGTCAGGAGCTCTACGGGCGCGATGGCGGCATTTCCGGGCAAGGGCGCTGGTCGTACAACAAGTGGATTGGCAGCGATATGGTGCGCCACTACCAGGGGGTCAACGGCAATCCCCGCATTGACAACCCGCCCTTCGCTGGCTGGGGGGTAAATCAGGCGCCCTCCCAGACTGGGACCGGCGGGAACTGGTACGCGGATTGCTGCTGACGCCAGGCAGGAGCGTAGCGGGACAAGGAGGCAGACAGCATGCGACGCCTACTCCTCTTCAACTTGATGGCCGCCGTCATCGTCGGACTGGCACTCGTCGCACACACCCAGGGTCTTGTCGGCACCATCGGATCCGCACCAGACTACGAGCCAACCGCCATCCCGCCGACACCGAGCGGCATGCCGCGCAGCGCCCCCGGTCGGGCTGTTCCCGGTGACGAGGCGCCGGCGCCGCCTCCGATTACTGCACCACAGCGCCCGACGGGGCGACCAGCCATCAAGCCGAGCACGCCGGACGTTGCTCCTGGTGCGCCCGCATTTGGCGCGCAAGATGTAATCACCTTCATCCAGAACAGCGGGGTCCATGGGGTCCGGATCGCCTCGAGCGGCCCGGTGGCGGTGGTGAGGGTTGAGTTCCTGACCGGTCGTGCGGCGGACGCTCGCCTGCAGGCGCAGACCGGTCAGCCCGACGACGCCCTCCTGTGCCTGGTGACGCTCCAAGGCAGCTTCGCGGTCGCCGGCCCGGCCGGCATCCCGCCCCGCACGTTCACGACGGCCTTCCAGCTCTACGATGCCCTCACCGGCAACCTACTGCTGCAAGGCGAGATCCCAGGGGCGCCCTGATCCCAACACGCGACTTCGCGCCATCTTCTACGCGGACGCAATTTGACTACGGGGGGTGCCGATGGAAGGCACTCCCCACATCGTCGGCGCGGAAGTGGCATGCGATGCTAGGGGATGCAAAGTCCGGCTATCGCGGCCCACCGGCACTACCAGGCGAAGCGTAGCGCCGGTGGGCCACACAGCAGGCCGCCGTACCCGTCGGTCGGCAAGTAATCCGGTCGGTGCCGACCGCAAGGTGTGCTTGTCGTCGAATGGGCCGCCACTGACATGGCTGCTAGGCGGAGCGATCAGGGCATACCACGCATCCTCCCCTTCGGGGCCAGCCTCACCCCCCGCGCTGGAGGATGCGCCCGCCGAAGCGCAGCCAGGCGATCGCGCCGTCCTCGCCGCGCAGGAACTCGCCGCGCGCGTCCTTGAACGGCGGGTCCAGCGCGACCACCGCGTCGCCGTCGAGCAGCGCCAGCCGGCTCGGCGGCGGCGCCGGCATCACCCGGTCCGACAGCGCCGCCTTCTTCGGGACGACGCGCAGCACCAAGCTGCCGTCCTCCACCGCGATCTTGCCGTCGGTCAGCATCCCCTCGTAATGCCCGGCGTAGGGCACCAACTCCTCCGCCGTGCGCGCCGGCGCCGCCGGCGCCGGCTCGGCGATGCCCAGGTAGTGCTGGAGCGCCCACTTGGTGACGGGGTTGTGCAGCTCGCCGCCGCGGTTGGCGTTGGTCAGGACGGTGATCGCGAAGCCGCGACCCGGCGCCATGATGAAGGCCGACAACTGCCCGTTCGTCGCGCCGCCGTGCCGGACGGTCTTCACCCCGCCGATCTCCTTCACCATCCAGGTGATCCCGACCGCGCCCGCCATGCCCCCCGCCGGCGTCGCCGGCGCCTGCATCGCCGCCATCGTCTCCGGCCGCAGCAGGCGCGTGCCGTCCGGCGCGGCCCCGTCGCCCATCTGGAAGCGCGCGTAGGCGAGCTGGTCCCGCACGCTGGAGGAGAGCCCCCCGGCCGGATGGGCGGCGCGCGGCAGCGGCCAGGGCCGCGCGATCGCGACCTTCGCCTCGTCCCCCTCCCCCTCCACGGTGTGGCCGACCGCGAAGCGGTGGAGCATCACCTCCCAGGCGAAGAAGAACGACCGCTCCATCCCCAGCGGATCGAGGACCAGCTCCTTCACGATCGTCTCGTAGGGCTTGCCGGCGGCGACCTCCATCGCGCGCCCGGCCAGGTAGAAGCCGGCGTTGTTGTAGGACCAGACCGCGCCGAGCGGCGTCAACTGCCGCAGCGTCGCCATCCGCGCCACGATCCGCCGCAGCGCGTCCCCCCCCATCCCGGTGTCGGCGAAGAAGTCGCCGGTCCAGCCGCCGGTGTGGTTGAAGAGGTGCCGCAGCGTCACCCGCGCCGCCACCTCCTCCTCGGCCAGCCGCAGCTTCGGCAGGTAGGTCCGCACCGGCGCGTCCAGGTCGAGCTTGCCCGCCTCCACCAGCCGCATCGCCGCCGTCGCGGTGACCGTCTTGGTCGTCGAGCCGATCTGGAAGAGGGTGTCCGCGTCGACCGGCAGCGGCTGCTCGACGCTGGTCACCCCGAACCCGGCGACCTCCTCCCGCCCCTCGTGGACGACCCCCACCGCCACGCCCGGCACCCGCAGCCGCGCCCGCTCCCGCTCGACCAGCTCGCCCAACTGCCGGAAGGTCGGGTCCGCGCTCTCGCCCACCCGCGGCTCCGTCGCTGTCGCGCTCGCCATCGCTCGCCCCTCCTCGCGCCGTGGAGCGTGGAGCGTGGAGCGAAGGGCGAACGGGAACCGGACACGGTTGATCCTCGCCTCGGTCCCTATCGCTCCACGCTCCACGCTCCACGCTCCACGCTCCACGCCCTACTTCCCGTCCGTCACCCAGTGCGTGTGCGCGTTCCACCAGACGTTGATCGCGTTCGGGAAGAGGTTGCACACCCGCTTGTTCACCGCCGCCGTCGCCTGCGCGAAGAGCAGGACGTGGCTCGGCAGATCCTCCCCCAGGATGTTCTGCATCTCGGTGTAGGCGGCCTTGCGCTTCTCCTGGTCCAGTTCGCTCAGCCCCCGCCCCAGCAGCTCGTCCACCTTCGGGTTGCAGTAGCTGTTCAGGTTGAAGCCGCTCTTCGCCCCGCCGCACGACCACATGCTGCTCTGGTCCGGGTCGGAGCCCCAGCCGAAGCCGACGATGAACGACTCGAAGTCCTTGCGCTCGGTCATCCGCGTCAGCCAGGCGGTGAACTCCTCCGTCTTCGGCGACACCTCGACCCCGACCGCCTTCCACTGCTGCTGGATCACCGTCGCCGCCTGCTCGTGCTCCTTGATCCCCGCTACCACCCACATGGTGAACGACAGCCGCTTGCCGTCCCTGGCCCGGATCCCGTCCGACCCCCGCCGCCAGCCCGCCTCGTCGAGCAACTGGTTCGCCCGCTGCGGGTCGTAGGGGTACTTGGCCGTGACCTGGTCCGGCGCGTAGGCCCAGGAGAGGACCGGCATCGTCCCGACCGCCACCTTCGCCAGCCCGAAGTAGATCCCCCGCGCGATCGCCTCGCGGTCGATCGCGTAGGCCAGCGCCTGCCGCACCTCCTTCTGCTGGAAGAGCCCCGTCTTCGCCTGGTCGAGCTGGAAGCCGAGGAAGACGAACGAGTAGGTGTCGTACTTGGCGACCGTCAGGTTCGGCTGCTTCGCCATGTCCTCGTAGAACGACGCCGCGATCGCGCCGTAGTCGGCCTCGCCGGTCTTCAGTTGCGACACCGCCACGGTGCTGTCCTTGACCACCTTGAAGATGTACTCGTCGAGCGCCGGCTCCCCCTTGAAATAGGCCGGGTTCTTGACCACGACCCCCCGGTCGTCCTTGATCGCCTCCTTGAACCGGAACGGCCCGGTCCCGATCGACGCCTTCGGGTCGCCGGTGCTGAACGGGTGCGACTTGATCTCCGCCACCGGCACCCCCCGCAGGACGTGCTCCGGGACGATGTCGTAGGCCGCCAGGTTCGAGACCAGGAAGGGCGCGACGACCTTCTTCATCCGGAAGACGACCGTGTAATCGTCCGGCGCCGTCACCGCGTCGATCCGCTCGGACAACTCGCCGGTGAAGGGCGAGCCGAGGTCCTTGTTGAGCAGCAGGTTCCAGGTGAAGACGACATCCTTGCTGGTGAAGGGCTGGCCGTCGTGCCACTTCACCCCCTGCCGCAGCTTCAGCGTGTAGGTCAGGCCGTCGGCGGCGATGCCGCCGTTCTCGCGCGTCGGCACCTCCGCCGCCAGGTCGGGGAAGAGGCCGCCGGTGTCCGGGTTGACTCCGAGCAACGCGTTGAATTGGACTTTACTCCGCGCGGGGAGTGGGCAGGAGGAGGGGCGCGAGCCAGTCCCGTGGCACCACCTCGACCGCCCGCCCGGTGATGATCACCACGTCGAGTACCTCGCGCAGCAGCGCCGCCCGCTCCCCCTCCGGCCGCGTCCACCACGCCCCCTGCACTTCGGGCAGCCACACCCCCGCCGCCGCCCGGCGCGGCGTCGCCGCCAGCGCCGCCTCCTCGCGCGCGAGGTCGGCCAGCCGGCGGTGGAACTCCGCCTCCACCATCGTCTGCGTCGCCAGCGCCACCCCCAGGAGGCGCCGCCGCTCGGCCAGCGCCGCGCGCTCGGCGGCCACGTCGCGCGACGGCGGATCGTCCGCCTCCGGGCGCACCCGCCAGGCCAGGAACCGCTCTTGCACGACCGCCTCGTAGTACCCCGCATGCGTACGCTGGTGGGGGCAGCCGTAGCCGTTCGGGCGGGCGGCGAAGTTGCGGCAGATCATGTTCGACCCCGGCCCGCGCCGGGCGTAGGTGATCACCCCCGCAGCCGCAGCGCAGCTTGCCCGACAGGAGCCGCGGGGCGCGCGGCCCCGGCACGGGCGGCAGCCGCGGGCGATTGAGCGCCGCCGCCCACAGCGCGGGCCAGGGGGCCGGCTGCGCCGCCAGCCAGGCGCCGTGGAAGACGGCTTTGAGGACGCTCGCCTCCGACCAGGGGCCGCCCCGCCGCGCGCGGATGCCGCGGCGGTTCAGCTCGGCGGCGGTGCGCCCGGACGACTCGCGCGCGATCAGCTCCAGCAGCAGCCGCAGCTCGCCCGCGCGCGCCGGGTCCACCGCCAGGCGCCCCGCGACGCGGACGGCGCCGAAGGGGATCTGCCCGTGGTGGCCGCCGGCGGCTTTTTTGGCGGCGATGGCGCCCTTCACGCGCACCGAGAGCTGGTCGGAGTAGAGCTGGGCGAAGATCGCGAACATGCCGAGCATCGCCCGTCCGAACGGCGTGGTGAAGTCGAGCTGCTCCTGCACGCTGGCGAAGGTCGCGCCGGCCCGCTCCAGCATCTGGAGCTCGCGCAGCGACACCAGCACCGAGCGCGCCCAGCGGTCGATCTGGTGGACCACCACGCACTGCGCCGCGCCGGCCTCGACGTCGGCGAGGAGCCGGGCAAACGCCGGGCGCTTCGCCACCTCGTCGGTCCAGGCCGAGAAGCCCTCCTCGCGGTAGATGATCGGCGCCGGCCAGCCGCGCCCTGCGCAGAAGCGGCGGATCGCCTCCTCCTGCACCTCCAGGCTGTACCCCTCGACCTGCTCGGCAGTGCTGACCCTGACGTAGCCCGCGACGCGCATCGGCCCCCGAATCTTCTCCCGCAGCACGTATCGCCGCCGCGCCACCAGTGCCCCGCCGCCGGCCGGCGTCATCCACTAGGGCCTGGCTGATGAACCGGTGCGGGCTCGGAGGGTCGCCCCGCCGCGGGCGCCGCCCAGGGCACAGGCGACGATCAGCACCCCGTAGGGCCAGAGCCACGCCGCCCCTCGCCCATGACCGCCAGCGCGGCCAGGCCCGGCGGGACCAGGCCGACCCCGTGCCACAGCGAGCCTACGTACCCGACCAGGACACCGGCGAGCGCGTAACCGACGAGGATCGCGGCGATCACGATGCGGCGCTCGGCCCGCGAGCCATCGGCGAAGACCGACACCATGACCTGGGACGCCAGCGCCGCACCGAGCACGGTCGTCAGCAGCACCTGTGCTACGCGCCTGATGATCGTCGGCATCGGTCGGCCTCCCTGGCGGGCCCCGAGCAGGCGGGCCTCCACGCGCTTTTGCTGGAGCTCGGCTCCCATTCTAGCAGCGACCTGTCTGCGCTTCACCAGACACACCCACTAATGCCTGTGGAGCGTCATGACACCGCCGGTGCGGTCCATCATGTAGAGGCCGAGCGGCAGGCCGATGATTGTCAGGCACAGGACATAGGCCGTGGCCAACCAGAGCGCGCCGAGCCACCAGCCGACCAAGAGGAAGTACAGTGCCCGGACTAACATCGACTGCTGCTCGATATTGACGCTCCGCATGATCGTCGTACCGCCGTAATTGACGACCTGGACCGTCTGCGTGCGCGGTCGCAGGGTAAGCAGCGTCGGGATGACGTTGAAGATCGCGAAGGCGAGCGGCAGACCGATCACCGTGAGCGCGGCGAGGTAGCCGGCGGTGATCGCCAGCCCCGCCAGCCACCAGCCGACGAAGAAGTACCACAGGCCGCGCACCAGGCAGCCCGGCCCCTGCTGCTGCATGACGATCGTCGCCCCCGCCGATTGGTTCATCTGTGGGGGCGGCTGATAGGGTGTTGGCATGCCCCCGGCCATTCTTCCTCCTCTCTCTCCACTAGTCGCGCCTGCCCGTCGGCCAGACAGCCACGAACGTGCCGATGATGGTCAGCTCGTCCGTCCCTTCAATGGCGCGAAACGTCGGATACTGGGGCAACGACGGCTGTAACTCGACGGTATGCGCGTCGATCCGGCAGTAGATTTTGGCCGTATCCTCGCCATTCAGCCGCGCCGCGACGATCTGCCCGTTGCGCGGCGTGGTGTTGGCCGTGTCCACGATCAGGTGGTCGCCGGTCACGATGCCCCGGAGGGCCAGGCAGTCACCGGCCACGCGGAAGGCGACCGGCTGCTTCGCGCCGTGAAGCAGCGACGCCGGCACTTCAAGTCGGTCCTCCAACTGCGAGGCTTCCGACTGGGCGCGGTCGGCGGCAATGGCGTTGACGATGGGGATGGATACCCCCGGCGTGTGGTCGGGGCGAATCGCGCGGATGCTGGACGAACCTTGCACTAGTCCCACTACCTGCCTGCCTATCTCGGCCAGCCGGGCCGTTTCCTCATCGTAGAGTGCGCGTTGCTCCGAAACCTGCTCCACCTGCGGTGACGGATACCCAGCAGCGCGCATCACCTCGTCAATCGGACGCTTGATCGCCGGCGCTATCTTCTCCAGTGTCTCAATCTCCGGCCGAAGGATACGGCGCTTCACAATGCGATTGATATAGGTCACATCAATTTCAGTGGCCCGCGCGAGAGCCGCTTGGCTACCCAAGCCACTCGCCTTGATCTGACGCATCAGGTACTCGGCAAAATCCCGATCCGACATACGCCCCTCACCTTTGCGCCCAAACTCCCGCGACCGTTCATTGCCCCCACGATAAATGACATCGCCGTAAATGCCTATTGACATTTCACCCTCTATAGGGTAAGGTGTAAATGTAAACATTACGGAGGGATAAATGACCGGAACGATGAAGCGCCAGCGTCCTGGCATCAGGGTAGAACAGACCACCATCACCATCTCCGGGGAAGAAATGGCCCGCCTACGGCGTGAGGCGCGCCAGCAGGGCATTACCGTCTCCCGGTACGTGGTGAACCTCATCCGTCTCGCCTGGTCTGTCCAGGGGGCGCTGGCCACCACTCCGACCGCGCCGAGCCGCGAGGACGAGCAGGTGCCGGCATGAGCGACACCGACCGCGCCGCCCGCCTCGCCGGCCTGCGCCGCCTGGACGCCATCTGCCTGCGCTTCCTGGCCGCGCCCCCCATCAGCGGTCCGCCCGCTCCCGCCAAGAGCGGTGGTGCCGATATGTCAGCGTCGAACCCCGCCGCGAGCCCTGCCCCCATGGTAGCGGCCCTGGTTGACCGCGGCGGCAAAACAGGGGGATTTCCCCCACGAGGAGGAGCGGAGGATGAACTGCCAGACGCCCGTGACCGACGAGATGGAGGATCACCTCGCCGCGCTGCACATCCTGATCGATCTGCTCAGGCAGGTGCAGCAGCGGATGGGCGAGACGACCGAGCGGCGCGTCTGCCCGCTGGAAGTCTACGCCCGCCGCAAGGTCGTCGCCCGGCCCACGCCCGTAAGCGGCACTGAGGCGGGCAAAGAGGAAGCCACCGCGCCGAAGCGGGTGGCCTGATCAGCGAGGGAGGCGGGCGAGGGTCCAATTCGACCCGGCTCCCCAACTACAGGAAGGATACCACGATGGCGACACAGGTCAAGGAGCGCACGCCGAAGGTGATCCGGTCCTACGCCGACCTCACCTTCAGCCGCAAGGTGGGCGATCTGGTCGAGTTCACCNAGGAGTGCGATGGGCTTCCGGCTCCTCTCCGCCTACCGCTACGACCCGGCCGACCCCCAGGTGACGGTCTGGATCAGCACCGAGGCCGACCGCAGCAGCACCTGCGTCCTGCTGCCCGCCGAATACTGATGGGCTGTCGCCGCCGGCTAGCGGGCCAACGGCGACACCGTCTAAATCTGGCGCCATTTTGAGAGTCGGGTGTACATACTCTGGTGAGGCGTGCCGCCGGCGATTACACTGGTGGGACCCCATTTGGGATAGCCCATGGGCTAGTTCAGTGCGCTCTACCATCAGCTCTACCGTCAAGGGTAGGAGTACCGGATGAGCGGCTCTCTTTTCGCCTCCACTGCCCGCTTGATGCCCCACGACTTCGTGCAGAAGTGGCAGCGAGCCGACCAGAAGGAAAGCGCCGCCGCGCGCGAGCACTTCCTCGATCTGTGCCATCTGCTCGGCCACCCGACGCCAGCCGAGGCGGACCCGGCCGGTGCTTCATTCACGTTCGAGAAGTTAGCGCGGAAACTCGACGGCCGCCGTGGGTTCGCGGACGTGTGGAAGCGCGGCCACTTCGCCTGGGAGTACAAGGCCAAAGGCGGCGACTTCGGCAAGGCGTATCGACAACTCCTGCAATATCGCGAGTCGCTGGACAACCCGCCGCTCCTCGTCGTCTGCGACATCGATCGTTACGAGATCCACACGAACTTCACTGGCACCGCGAAACGCATCCATCAGTTCGCGAATGAGGACCTTGTCGAGGTTGAGCCCCGCCGCATCCTGCGCGCGGCCTTCGAGGAGCCGACCAAGCTGCGGCCCGATACTACGGCAGCCCAGGTCACCGAGAAGGCCGCGGCCCGCTTCGCTGCACTCGCCGAACGGCTGGAACGCCGCGGGGTCGAGGCACGGCGGGCGGCGCATTTCTTGACGCAGATCTTCTTCTGCCTTTTCGCCGAGGACATCGGCCTCCTCCCCAGGCGCATCTTCCGTGACTATGTGGACTATGCGATAGCGGAGCCGGCGCGATTTAGTGAACTCTCGGGCGAGCTCTTCCGCGCGATGGGGCACGGGGGGCATCTTTACATCTACAACATTGAGCATTTTAACGGCGGGCTGTTCAGTGATATCGATCCCGTCCAGCTGGAGCGCGACGAGCTACGGGTCTTGGCCGAGGTGGCAACGCTCAACTGGAGCAACATCGAACCGACGGTGATGGGCACGCTCTTCGAGCGCTCGCTCAACCCGGCGAAGCGCACGCAACTCGGTGCGCATTACACCGGTCGAGAGGACATCCTCCGAATCATCGAGCCTGTGCTGATGGCCCCGTTGCGACGCGAATGGGCGGAAGTCAAGGCGCAGGCCGCCGGATTGGTGACACCACCAGAGCTGGTTGCCGATACCGAGCCGGGACGCAAGCGCCAGCGGAAGACGCGACAAGGCCAGCAGTCGCTCCTCACGGATCTCCTGCGGCGCTTCAAAGCGCGCCTCGCCGCCGTGCGAGTGCTCGATCCGGCGGCGGGATCCGGCAACTTCCTGGCGGTCGCCCTCGGTGAACTCCTCGCGCTCGACAAAGAGGTGGTCATCTTCGGGGCGCGCGCCGGCCTGTCCGGTATGTTCCCCGACGTGTCGCCGCGGCAGATGTACGGGATCGAAAGCAACCGGTATGCCTACGAGTTGGCGCAGGTGAGCGTCTGGATCACCCATCTCCAGTGGCTGACCGACAACGGATTCGGCACCAATCGGCGCCCAGTGCTGCAGAACCTCGACACCTTCACACACATGGACGCAGTCCTCGACCTCTCCGACCCGGCGCGGCCGAAGGAACCGGCGTGGCCCGAGGCCGAGGTGATCGTGAGCAATCCACCCTACCTGGGCGGCAAGCGGCTACGGGCCGAACTCGGCGACACGTACGTCGAGCGCCTCTTTGCGACCTATGACGGAAAGGTGGCTCGCGAGAGCGACTACGTGTGCTACTGGATTGAGAAGGCGCGCACGCAGATCGCACGGGGAGCGGCAGCGCGTGCGGGAATGCTCGCGACCAACTCAATCCGCGGTGGCGCGAACCGGCGTGTATTGGAGCGGGTGAAGGAAACCGGCGACATCTTCATGGCATGGGCCGATCGCCCCTGGGTGCTAGAGGGAGCGGCCGTCCGCATCTCCATGGTTGGGTTCGATGATGGCGCTGACACTGCGCGCACGCTCAACGGCCAGCCGACGCCGACCATCAACCCCGACCTGACCGGCGCGCTCGACCTGACTGTTGCCCACCGCTTGCGCGAGAACTTCGGACTCGCCTTCATGGGTGATACCAAGGGCGGGGCGTTTGATATTCCGGGTGACTTCGCTCGCCAGTTGCTTGCGCTGCCACCCAACCCGAACGGACGCCCGAATAGCGACGTGGTCCGCCCCTGGGTCAACGGCCTCGACGTGACCCGCCGCCCGCGCGACATGTGGATCGTCGACTTCGGGGTGAATCTGCCCGAGCACGAGGCCGCGCTCTACGAAGCGCCGTTCGAGTACGTCCGTCAGCACGTCAAGCCCGCACGAGAGAAGAGCCGCACGACAATCGCGGCGTGGTGGCTACACGAACGACCGCGCGTCGATATGCGAAAAGCGTTGGCGGCTTGTGCCCGGTTCATCTGCACGCCGCGCGTCGCCACATACCGCCTCTTTGTCTGGCTAGACGCGGCTACGCTGCCCGATAGCGCGACTATTGCTTTCGCCCGCGAGGATGACTACTTCTTCGGTGTGCTGCACTCGCGCCCGCACGAGGTGTGGTCGCTGCGGATGGGCACGTCCCTTGGCGTCGGCAACGATCCGCGGTACACGCCGACGACGACCTTCGAGACCTTCCCCTTCCCCTGGCCGCCGGGTAAGGAGCCGGCCAACGACCCGCGCGTTGAGGCCATCGCTACCGCTGCCCGCAATCTGGTTGAGAGGCGCGACCGCTGGCTCAACCCGCCCGGCGTGTCTGAGGCTGAGCTGAAGAAGCGCACCCTCACCAACCTCTACAACCAGCGCCCGACCTGGCTCGACCTCGCCCACCGCCAGCTCGATCACGCGGTGCTCGACACCTACGGCTGGCCGCGCGACCTCTCCGATGACGACATCCTCGCCCGGCTCCTGGCGCTCAACCTGCAGCGGGCAGGTGCCTCGGTCGATGAGGTTTCGGATCGGACCCAGGGTTCGTCATTATCCGCCGACTGACCGGCCCCTCCGCTCCGGCGCTGCTGCCGGTGGCGCTGGTGCGGGCCGTGGCGGGGCACTGCCGACACCATCCGTAACGGCTGGTGTCCGGCAGGGAACACGCGTGTTCCTGCTCGACACGACACCTACGACCGCCTCGCGCGCCGCGCGACCTCTCCGATGACGCCCCCGGCGTCGACAGCGCCCGCACCGTCGCCCAGTCCTCGCCCGCCTCGACTGGGCGACGGTGCGAGGTGGGGGCGCACGTTCAACGATCCAGATCAACGCTCTTCGGCCAGGTGGGGCGCGCACCGGGGTCGATTGAGAGGTTGGCGCCTCGATCGGACCCAGGGGCTATATGCGGGAACGCGGTAAGGGCCGGACCATCCGCCGACTGACCGCGCCGCCCAGTTGCCAGCCAGTTGCGTGCCCCCGCACCTATCGCCTTGCCCGAACCCTTCGCCGACGACTGGCCGTGGGCCGTGCGCTCGGCGCGTGGCGGCCAAGACGCTCTTCGGCCTGCGACACCGCCCCCATACCGGCCGTAACGGCTCGCCGTGCCTGGCGCACGGCCCGACAAGGAGGTCATCTTCCCCAGGTGCAACGTAGCTTCACCCGCAGGCTGTTTAGTGCTCTTCTACTCCGACACGAGGCGGTGCGCGTCTGCTTCGCGCTAGGCGCTGGTCGAGGGGCGGAGGGCGTCTCGCGGCGCTCGGCGTGCGCGCCAGCACCGCACCGACCACCTCGGCGCGGCAGCGGACGCCGGCCAAGAGGCCGCCTACGCCGCGCGCGCGGTGGACCACCGTCAACAACGCCGGCATCGCCCACGAGAATGGCGACATCGAGCAGGCCCTGCTCCTCGGCGAGGCGCTCACGGATCCGCGACCGCGCCGCCTGAGCGTTTCCCCCGGCGTGCGTAGCGCGCCCGCGAGCGCGCCGCAAGGCGGGCGGCGTCTGCCCAGTCGAGGCGGGCGTTGCGCCCGCGCCGCTTGATCCACATCCTGCGCAACACCTGCCTCGCTCTGGGCGACGGTGCTCGTGCGGGTGCGCACGCTCGACCTGGGGGCATCTGACGCTCCTCCTTCTACCGCCATCAGCAGATCACACGACCTCTTCCCGACCCTCTCCGCCGCCTACGACGCGCTCCTACATGGACGCCGGGCACTGCACCTCGTCCCGGTGACACCAAGGGGGCGAGTGACGCGGTGCGCAAGCTGGTGCGCGCGCCAGCCGCCGCCGTGCAGGTGGCGGCATCGCCCCTCGAGGAGGGCGACAGCCACCACGCGACTGCCATGCTGCGCACCTCCCGGCTGCTGCCGGTCGCCGACACCTTCGCCGACCTGGCCCTCGTCTGCTCTACATCGCCGTCAGCGCGAGACACACCGCCCGGCTGAGGAGAGACAAGACCGGTTCCCGCCCGCCGTCCAGCCATCGAGCGGCTACGCGCGGGCACCTTCGTCGGCGAGGCGGTCCGTCGTCCCACGACCCCGAGGGTGAAGAGGAAACCGCCTCGCGGCAGCTCATCCTGCGGGCGGTGCTGTGCCCGTGCGCCTGCTGGCCGCCACGTGATCTCCGCCTCAAATCCGGCTCGACCGCTAGTGACATCGGCTACGGGACCAGGACTCGCTCTTTGCCGTGCTGCCGGTACGAGCGTGCAACCTGGTCTTCTCGGACTGGGTGCGCATCACCGCTGACGACGACCTTCGTCCGCGTCCTCGAATGCCGGTCGAGAGCTTCCGCGCGGACGGCGTCGCGCAGCAGCGCCGGCAACATGCGGGTGACGCGGCGACCGTGGCCGTTCGGAGAGGAGAGTGGCCAGACCGGAGCTTCCCCCGCAGGTCGGCGTCCAGACCGATCTCCCTTGACGCTGATCTACGCCGGACGACCCGCCCGCCCTGAGGCCGCTGAACGCACAGAAGGAACAACCACCACGCGACCCGTCCGACCGGCTCCAGCCGTCACGAGACACACCCGCGCTGAGGAGAGACAAGACGCCGTACGCTGCCGCCATCGCTCGGTCTCCGTCTCCCAGGCCCGGCAGGCCCTGCCCGTCGCCGCGGCCCCCTGGGGTGGGTTCGGCGCCTGGCCGTCCCCGCACAGACGCTGGCCCGCGAAGGAGGCGGCGTCGGTGCGCAGCAGCGGGTTGTTCGTCTTGGCGTCCAGGTTGGAGATCTGGACGACCCGCCCGCCCTTCCGGCCGACCGGCTCCAGCGTGCTGTTCGGCCCGCCGCTCGGCAGGCCCCCGGCCGCCGCGGCTGGGGTGGGGTTCGGCGCCGCCGTCGGGCTGGCCGCCGCCGCTCGTCGCCGGGGCGGTCGGCGTCGTTGCGACGGCGCCCGCGGTCGTCGGCGTGGGCGCCGTGGGCGGGTTCGTCGCGGCGGGGGCGGCGGGCGCGACCGTCGCCGTGGGCGCGGCCCCGCCGCAGGCGGCGAGGATGGCGGCGATCGTCGCCGCGCCGGCCCCGCCCGCGACCAGGCGCAGGAAGGCGCGGCGATCCAGCCCCAGGCGGTCCCACTCGCGCCCCAGGGCTTCCAGACGGGGCGGGTCCATCGCGCCACCTCCTTGCATCGCCCATTCGGTTGTCGGCCACCCCCGAGATCGCGCGCATCGTAGCGGAAAGGCGGGGAAAGTCAAGGGAGGGCGCGGGCATCACACCGCCGCCGGGGAGCATGGAGAAACCGCGACACTCGCCGTTCCGCGACGAGGTCTCGCGCAGGATCGGGCCGGGCCATCGGTTTTCGTCGGGGGCGGGTTTACGGACCGCGCTGGTTGCCGAACCTCCGACCGTCGGGCAGCCGGCCAGGGCGGATGGGCAGCCCGCAGATAGGCGCGGTGATTT
The DNA here is from genome assembly GCA_030446685.1 of Thermomicrobiales bacterium. Taxonomy (GTDB): domain Bacteria; phylum Chloroflexota; class Chloroflexia; order Thermomicrobiales; family CADCWN01; genus JAUJMV01. Next base: position 45,086 of record JAUJMV010000006.1, read on the forward strand.
GGCTGGAGGCGGAGGGGCTGGCGCGGATCACCGCCAATCGCCGGACGCGCCTGACCCCGGACGCCGCACCGCCGACGCCGCGCCCTCTATCCGAGCCCCCGCGCCTTCAAGCACCTGGCCGTCGAACTCGCCCCGCCCCATCCCGCCGGCCGACCCGGCAGCCCCGAGAAGCGCGCGGTGGGGCGGGGGATGCGACCGGGCAGAGTCGCCGTGTGAAACCGGCGGGCCTACCCAACCTACGATCCCCTACCCGCGCCTACGCGCCCACGCCCTATACCCCGCCCCCGCCCCCAGATGGAACCCCTCGCGGAAGGCGCGGCGGCAAGCTTCGTACATGCTCGCCTCGCTCGGGTCGTCGAGCACCGGCCGCACGCAGACCTCCCGCAGATGCCCCGCCCACTGCTCCGCGAACGCCTCGTCGACGATCTCCGCGCGGGTCCGGTTGTCCTGCGCCTCCGCCACCACCTCGGCCGTCCCCGGATCGCTGTACCCCTCGCCGTCCCGCGCCCCCCCGCTCATGGCTCAACCTCCTCATCCGCCGCGATCTCGTGCGGCCGGTCGGGGTGCTGGTACTGCGCCCCGGCGATGTTCCGCTCGGACTCCGGCGAGTGCGGCTCCTCCACGCTCACCAGGATCTCGTCCGGCCGCACCCCCAGCGCCTGGCTCACGCGCGACTCCGTGGCCAGGTCCAGCTCGGTGGAACGCCCCGCGTAGATGCTCTCGGCGGTCGCCGGGTCCAGCTCGGCCTGTCGCGCCAGTTCCACGACATCCCACCCGCGCGCCTCCATTAACGCCCGCACGTCCAGCGTCACCTTCATCGCGGCCTCCTTCGTAGCGGACCACCGCCTGCCATCACCTATTCGCCCGCCTCGCCACGCTGACTTGCATTTTCTATGCCGCCCCCTCCCCGCGCATCCCACGTCCCGCGCCGCCTATTCGTCGTTCGTCCTTCGTCGTTCGTCCTTCGTCCGCACTTTCCCCGCCCCGACGCCTGGCACGGCGCTTGCGGCGGCAACCCCACAGCACCCGTTCGGGGTGCGCCAGATAGCGGGAGGTGAGCCATGAGTTCGGGCCGGGAGACAACGATCGTCGACAACGAGGTCTACAACCTGATCGCGACCACCGCGGCCAAGCTCCAGGGGCTGGCGGCCTACAACAAGTACGAGCAGGACGGCCAGGCCAACGATCCGATCTGGCAGCAACTGCGGCAGCAGGATCAGCAGGCCGTCCGGCAGTGCCTCCAACAGCTCGAAAAGTTCGCGCAGGAAGGGAAGCTGACGGCGCAGTAACGCGCCGGCACGAGGGGCGCCAGGGGCGGGCCATCCGGCCCGCCCCGCGCGTCTGCCCCGCGAGGCGCAGGGGAGGCTCGCGCAGGCGATGGGAGAGCCAGGAGGAGCGGCCATGTCGGGGCAACAGGACGACCGAGCAGATCGCCCGGAGGAGGTGGTCGCGCAAGCCGAGGACATCGGGCGCAACACGACCGACCGCGAGCGCCTGCAAGCCGCGGGCGACCCGGCGCCCGCCGCTGGGACGAACCCCACGCTCGACCCCGTGCAGGAGCCCGCCCGCACCGGGCCGCTCGATGTCGTGCAGGAGGCATCCGAGGAGTCTTTCCCGGCCAGCGACCCCCGGCCTATCTCCAGACGGCGCCCGACGAGCCGATCGAGCGCGAGTAGACCGCCGCGCGCGACGGCCGGGTCGGCGCGCGCGGCGCACGGAAATCCCCAGCGGAGGGCGGCGCGGTTCGCCGCTCCTCTCCTTCTCCCCCCGTGAGGAAGCACGGCCGTACCTCCGTGAGCTGCCAACGCAGATCGCGCCGCCTCCCGGACACCCGACAAGCCCCTCCGTCCTCCCCTTGGCGCTTCTTGGCGTTCTTGGCGTCTTGGCGGCCCCTTCCGTCCTCGCTGCCGCGCCGCACCCGACAGGATGGAGCGGAAGGCGGCGGAGAAACGATCCCGCCCCAGCCGCGTAGTTACTACCAGACGCGCCGGCGAGATCGGGTGGGGCAGCGCCGATGACGGACGACCGGGCCGAGGACAGCGCCACGCTCCGGCAGCGCCTGGCGGAGGCCGGGCGCCGCGCGGAGCGCCTCGCGCTGCTCGCCCGCGTCGGCCACCTCACCACCGCCGACCTCCCGCCCGGCGAACTCCTCACCACCGCCGCGGACGCCATCCACGAACTCCTCGGCTACCCCTACGTCGCCCTCCTCCTGCTCGACCCGGCCGACCCGGCGACGCTCGTCCTCCGCGCGATCGGCGGCGGCGCGCGCGGGACCGCGCCGCCCGACTACCGCCTGCCCATCACCACCGGGATCACCGGCGCGGCCGCGCGCACCCGCCGGGCACAGCGCGTCGACGACATCGCCGCCGACCCCCGCTACCTCCCCATCCCCGGCGGCACCGGCATCCGGGCCGAGCTCGCCGTCCCGATCCTCCTCGGCGAGCGCACGCTCGGCGTGCTCAACGTGGAAGGCGCCGTCCCCTTTACCGAAGAAGACACGATCAGCCTGCGGATCGTCGCCGACCAGCTCGCCGCCGCGCTCGCCAACGCCCAGCTCTTCGCCGCCGAGCGCCGCCGCGCCGAGCGCCTGGCGCTGATCGCCCGCGTCAGCCAGCGCATCGCCGCCCGCCTCGACCCCGACGAGCTCGTCGCCACCACCGTGGAGGAGTTGCACCGCCGCCTCGGCTACGACCACGTCAGCCTCTTCCTCCTCGATCCGGCCGACCCCGGCTGGCTCGTCCAGCGCGCCCGCGCCAGCCGCTGGCCCCGCGGCGAGGCGACCGGCTATCGGCAGGCCCTCGCCGACGGCCTCATCGGCGCGGCGGCCCGCGGGCGCGCCGCCGTCCTGGTCAACGACGTCGCCGCCGACCCGCGCTACATCGCCGTCCCGCGCGCCGGGGAGCTGCGCGCCGAGCTGGCGATGCCGATCCTCCTCGGCGACCGGCTCCTCGGCGTCCTCGACCTGGCCGGCGCCCAGCCGTTCCGCGACGAGGACGTCACCGGGATCCAGATCGTCGCCGGCCAGCTCGCCATCGCCATCGACCACGCCCGCCTCTTCGCCGACACCCAGGGCGCGCTCGCCCAGACCCGGTTGCTCTACGCCACCAGCCAGCGCATCGGCGCCGCCGGCAGCGTGGAGGAGGTCATCGCCGCCTACCTGGAGCAGGTCGCGGTGCGCGGCCACTACGTCTGCACGATCGCCCTCTACGACCTCGACGCGGCCGGCGCACGGATCGGGGTCACCATCCGCGGGCGCTGGTCGCCGCGCGAGGGCCTGGTCCTGCTGGAGCAGCCCGTGCCCTACAGCCGCGACGGGCTCGACCCGCCGCTCGACGCCGGCCAGACGGTCGCCATGCCCGATGTCCACGCCGACCCCCGCGCCTCGATCAAGCTGCGCGAGCTGCAGACGCGCGACGGCCGCCCGGCCCTGGCGCTGATCCCCCTGATGGCGCGCGGCCGGCCCATCGGCCTGGTCATCCTCAGCTACCCCGCCGTCCACGCCTGGCGGGCCGCCGATCTGCACCCCTACGAGATCACCGCCGCCCAGCTCGCCACCGCGATCGACCGCCGCCGCCAGCAGCTCCTCCTCGCCGAGCGCGGCCGCCAACTCGCCGTGCTGGAGGAGCGCGGGCGGCTCGCGCGCGACCTGCACGACTCGGTCACCCAGCTCCTCTTCAGCACTACCCTGATCGCCCAGTCGCTCGCCCCCGCCTGGCGCCGCGACCCGGTTGAGGGGGAGCGGCGGGTCGCGCGGCTGCTCGAACTCAGCCAGGCGGCGCTGGCCGAGATGCGCGCCCTCCTGGCCGAGTTGCGCCCCGCCGAGCCGTCCCCCGATGGCGTCGAGCCCGCCCCCGACGGCGGCGCCCTCCCCGCCCTCGCCGGGCTGCGGCGCGACGGCCTCGTCGCCGCCCTGCGCCGGCACGCCGGCGGCGTCGCGCGCGACGGCCCGCCGGTCGCCCTCGACACGACGGGCTACGTCCCCCAGGCGCCCGAGCGGGAGGAGGCCCTCTTCCGCATCACCCAGGAGGCGCTCAACAACGTCGTCAAGCACGCCCGCGCCCGGCGCGTCGCGATCCGGCTCCACACCGACGGGGCCACGACCCGCCTGCGCGTCGCGGACGACGGTGCCGGGTTCCCGACCGATCCGGCCGAGCTGCCCGCCCCACCCGGCGGGCTCGGCCTACGGACCATGCGCGAGCGGGCGGCCGGGATCGGCGGCGCGTTCCGCGTCGACAGCGCGCCGGGGCGCGGCACGACCGTCGAGGTCGCCGCGCCGCGCGCCGACCGGGCGGAAGGGAGGGAGACGCGATGACGACCCCGATCCGGGTGCTGCTGGTGGACGACCACGCCATCGTGCGCGAGGGCCTGGAGACCCTCCTCTCGGAGGAGCCCGACGTCGCCGTCGTCGGGCAGGCCGCCAGCGGGGCCGAGGCGCTGACCCAGGCGGCCCGCCTCCAGCCGGACGTGATCCTGATGGACCTGGTGATGCCAGGGCTGGACGGCATCGCCGCGACCCGGCGCGTCCCCGACGTCAGCGCCGCCAGCCGCGTGCTCGTCCTCACCAGCTACAGCGACGACGGGCGCGTGCAGGAGGCGCTCCGCGCCGGCGCCGCCGGCTACCTGCTCAAGGACGTGCTCAAGCCCGACCTGCTACGCGCCATCCGCGCCACCGCCCGCGGCGAAGCGGTTCTCCACCCGACGGCCCAGCGCCAGCTCCTGCGCCAGCTCACCGCCCCGCCGCCCCGCGCCCCCCACGACGACCTCACCGCCCGCGAGCGCGAGGTGCTGCGCCTCGTCGCCGCCGGCCGCAGCAACCGGCAGATCGCCGCCGCCCTCTACCTCACCGAAGGCACCGTCAAGGGCTACGTCAGCGCCATCCTGACCAAGCTCGACCTCGCCGACCGCACCCAGGCCGCCCTCTACGCCGTCAAGCACGGCTTGGCGACCGAGGACTAATCCGGCTCCGGATGACCTCGCCGGTTGCCCCCCGCAGCGCCCCCGGCGCCCCCATCTCCACCCCTGACGTTCGTCAGGGGCCTCCCCTATCCGCTGTTGGCGGTCCCCACCGAACAGGAATCTGGCCGGGGAACCCTCCGCGGCCAGATGTGCCGCGCCCGTGTGGGGCCTATCCTGAATCCCAATGACCACGCGTGGAGTGACAGCGACACACCACGATTCGGAAGGGAGGAGTGGCAGCCATGCGCGAAGTCTGTTTCTGCGGCTGGGCCGGCCAGGTCGCCGACCGGGAGCCGGTCTACCTGGGCGACGGGGAGTGGGGACTGGCCTGCCCCACCTGCGGCCACCTCGACCGGCTCCTGGCCTTCCCGCCGGCCGCCCGGCGCCATCTGCTGGAAGAGGCCCGCCGCCGCCGCGAGGGCCGTGCGGACCACACCCCCACCGGACGGCGCCCCCAGGCGGCCTGAGCGGACAGGCGCGGCCCCGCCGGGCGGGCCGGGAAGGAGCGCGCGATGATCACCCCACCGGACGCCGACCGCCACCCGGCGCGGCGGGCACCGCTGGAGGTCTGGGAGCGGCACACCTACGCCGAGTTCGTGGCCAAGGATGTCGAGGCCGCCCTGGCGACGATGACCGAGGACACCCACGTCCTCCTCCTGCCGCCCCTCGCCGGCGGCGCCGGCAAGGACGGCGTGCGCTCGTCGCCGACGCCCCCGCCGTGCGTGAGGCGCTGCGCTGGGCCTTCGAGGGCGAGCCGGACCTGGCGGTGGCCGGGGAGGCGCGCGACGGCCTGGAGGCGACCGACCGCGCGCTCGCGCTCGCGCCCGATGTGGTGATCCTCGACCTTGAACTGCCCGGCCGGGACGGCTACGCCGTCGCGCGGGCGCTCGCGGCGCTCCCCCGCCCGCCGCTGGTCGTCGTCCTGACCGTCCACGGCGACCCCGCCGCGCGCCGCCGCGCCGCCGCCGCCGGGAGCCACGGCTTCGTGGAGAAGGGCGCCGGCTGGCCCGCACTGCTCGCCGCGGTGCGCCGCGCGCTCGCCGGCCAGGCGCCGGGACCGCCGGCGCCGACCTGACCCAGCCCGCGCCCGCCCGCCAGCATCCGGACGACCGCGACCGAGAGTGAACTACTGTACGAGTGAGGAGAACATGACCAGCGCCAGCATCGGCATCGTCGGCGCCGGGATCGCCGGCCTGCACCTCGGCCTCTTCCTGCAACAGCACGGCATCGCGGCGACGCTCTACAGCGACCGCACCCCCGACCAAATCCGCGCCGGCCGGCTGCCCAACGCGCCGCTCGTCTTCGGCCACACCCGCGCGCGCGAGCGCGCCCTGGGCGTCAACCACTGGGACGATCCGGCCCACGACGTGCGCTCGTTCTACGTCCGCGTCGGCGGCGAGCGCCCCCTCGCCTTCCGCGGTAACCTCGCCCGCCCGGCCATCTGCGTCGACCAGCGCCTCTACCAGGCCCGGCTCCTGGAGGACTTCGCGGCGCGCGGCGGCCGGGTCGTCACCGGCCCGATCGCCGCCGGCGACCTGGGGCGGCTGGCCGGGAAGCACGCGCTCGTCGTCGTGGCCGCCGGGCGGGGTAGCCTGGCCGAGATCTTCCCGCGCGTCCCCGAGCACTCCCCCTACAGCGCGCCCCAGCGGCGGCTCGTCGGCGCCATCTTCCGCGGCATCACCCCGACCGACCCGCTTGGCGCCGGCGTTACCGTCGTCCCCGGACACGGGGAGGTCATCGAGCTGCCGATGGTGTCCTTCGACGGCCTGCGGATCGTGCTCGGGATCGAGGCGCTCCCCGGCGGCGCGCTCGAGCCGCTCACCCACCTGCGCTACGAGGACGACCCGCGCGGCTTCGCGGACCTGACCCTCGCCCTCCTCCGCCAGCACGCGCCCGACCTCCACGCGCGGATCGACCCCGCCGCCTTCGCGCCCACCCGCCCGCTCGATCTCTTGCAGGGCGCCCTCACGCCGGTCGTGCGCCGCGCCTACGCCCGGCTCGACGGCGGCGCCTGCGTGATGGCGATCGGCGACGTGCAGGCGCTCAACGACCCGCTCACCGGCCAGGGCGCCAACACCGCCTCCCACTCGGCCTGGACCCTCGGCGAGGCGATCCGCGAGCGGCCCGACGGCCCCTTCGACGAGGCGTTCTGCCGCCGGGCGGAAGGGCGCCTGCGGGACTACGCCGACACGGTGGCGGACTACACGAACATGATGCTCCAGCCCCCCGCCCCGCACCGGCTCGACTTCATGGTCGCCGCGGCGCGGCGCCAGGCGATCGCCGACGAGCACGTCAACAACTTCGACGCCCCCGCGCGCAACTGGGCGATCCTCGCCACCCCCGAGGGCACGGCGGCCTTCCTCCATCGGCACGGCGTCGTCCCCGCGCCCGCCCTCGCCGCCTCCTGAGCGCGGCGGCCGCCCCGCCGGACGGACGAACCGAAAGGAGCGCATCATGGCCGTCGAAACCGCCGCCGCGCGCGTCCGCACGCGGGTCCTGACCGAGGCGGCGCTCTGCTGGCTCACCCTCGGCGCGATCGTCCTCTGGCAGATCGGCGTCTACGTGGACGTCTGGTACCACCTGCACCGCGGCTTCGCGATCGAGTCGTTCTTCACCTGGCCGCACGCGCTGCTCTACGGCGGCTGGGCCGCGACCGGGCTGGTCATCACCGCCTACCTGCTCGAGAGCCGGCTGCTGGGCGAGCCGAGCGGGGCCTGGCTGCCGCGCGGCTACCCGATCGCCCTGCTCGGCATCGCCCTCTACGGCCTGGGCGGCGCCTTCGACCTCGCCTGGCACACCATCTTCGGGTTCGAGGCCCGCCAGGAGGCGGTCCTCTCGCCCTCCCACCTCTGGCTGCTGGCGGGGGGCTCGCTCACGGCGTTCGGCTTCCTGGAGGCGAGCGTGCGGCGGCGCGCGGCCGCGGGTCGCGCCGCCTACCGCCCGCGCCCGGACGATCTGCCGGTCGCGCTCGGCCTGGGCTTCCTCCTGCGCAACACCTTCTTCATGATCGTCTACATCGGGCCGTTCACGATCGACTTCGCCTCGGGCGGCACCATCGCCCAGACCCTCCCCGGCTACGCCGGCTTCGCCTGGGCGGACCCGGCGGCGCAGAGCGCCGGCGCCGGCGGCATCCTGCTGCACAGCGCGATCCTGGCCCCGTTCCTGGTCGCACCCCTGCGCGCGCTGCGCCTGCCGGGCGGCGCGATCGCCGCGATCATGCTCTTCGACGCGATCCTGATCGTGGCGGCCACCGACCTGTGGCGCTACCTGCCGGCGGTGGCCGGCGCCGCCGTGGCCGGCGAGGCGCTCTGGGCCTGGGTCCGGCGCGGCGGCCTCGGCGGCCCCGACCGCGAGGCCGGCTACTGGGCGCTCGGATTCGTCGTGCCGCTGGTCCAGTTCGCCCTCTACTTCGCGCTGATGGCCGCGTTCGGCGGCGGCGTCATCTGGACCGCGCACCTCCTGGCAGGCCTGCCGGTGGCGGCTGGCTACGTCGGTCTGGTCGCCGCCTGCCTGGCCGTCCCGCCACGCTGGCTCCACCGCCCCGGCGCCCCGTTTGGGGCGGGGGCCGGCCGCTGACACCTAACCCCGCCAGCGGGCCGGCGGCGAGATAGGGAACTTTGCCCACCCCCCGGGGGGGTTTCCCACTCACGCCGCCGGCCCGCCGGTGCTACAGTGATCGGGCGCGGGCCGAGTGGTGCCGCGCGCGTCCCAGGGGAGCGGGACCCCGCCGGCGGCGGTGCCCGGCTGGCCGAGCGTCGGCCCGCCCCCGGCAGGTGGTGAAAGGGGGCGGGGCCATGCCGCAGACACGCCTGACCGTCGCGAATCTCCTCGCCGCGCACGGGCTGCGGCTCCAGCGCCTGACCGTGGACAGCGTCTGCGACGGCGGCCGCTGGCAAGACCGCTACACCGTCCGCTACGCCGACCGCGACGGCCGCCCCGGCTGCCTGCGCGGCCCCTGGGAGGCCATCCAGCGCCAGCTCGACCACCCGCCGCGCCGCGGCCAGGCCCTGCCCCCGTCCCGCTCCGCCCCGACGACCCGGCCGCCGGCGCACCCCCGCGCGGATCGCCTGAGCCCGCGCCCCGTGCGCCCCCTCCCGCGCTCCCCCCACGGGCCGGCCCGCCGGGGGAGCGCCCCCCCCGCGCCCGCCTCAGCGCCCGAGCAGGCCGGACACCGTCGCGGCGACGGCGGCCAGGAGCAGCACAATCGCCCAGTACTCCATCCGGATGAAGAAGAGCGAGTGGTCGCGGCGCACGACGACGCGCCGGCCGGTCGCCGGGTCCACCAGGGTCCGCTCGCCGCGGCCGTTCAGGCGCCGCCCCAGCAGCCAGACGACCGGGGCCGCCAGGGCCAGGCCTAGCGGGAAGAGCCAGGCGTTGTGCCGCGCGTAGGTCTCCGCGCCGAAGAGCGCGGTGGTCGCCAGTTGCGTGCCCACCACCGCGAGCGCCGCGACGATCACCACCAGAATCCCCCAGCCGCGCCAGATGATCATGCCTGCCCTCCTTGCCTGCCACGCCGGAGCGCGTGCCCGCCGCGCTCCCCATCGCCAGAACCGCGTCTTCGTCACCCGCCGCCGTTCACCGTCGAAGCGCGCCGAGCGGATGGCGCCCAAATCGCCGCGCCGGCTATCTGCCCATCCCTCCCCCCTCTGACCCTACCGGCCTCTATCCACACCCCTACCAACGGCGAAAGTGCCGCGCGCATCACCGCCGCGGCCGGCCGCCCCCGGCTGGGCGGAAGTAGCGCGGCGCGGCGGCGCGACTCGCGGCCGGTGGCGCCCGTGGAAGAGACAAGCCGCGGGGAGGCCCGGCCGGGGGCGGCGCAAGCGCCGCCCCCGGCCGGGTCCCGCGCGTTGGCTACGGTTGATGAGACCGGGCCGTGCGTCCGCGCCGCGCCGCCCTACAGCTTGCGCGCGCCACCGACAGCCATGCGACAATACCCGCGAAGTCGCCGCGGCCGGAGCGACGATCGCCCGGCCTCCACCAGCGACGGGCCGCAAGGACGGGAGGACGACCGCCATGACCGCGACCGCCACCTGGCAGAACTGGTCCGGGAGCGTGGCCTGCGCGCCGCGCCGCCGCGCCGCGCCCCGCTCCGAGGCGGACCTGGCGGACCTGCTGCGCGAGGCCGGCCGCGACGAGACCACGGTGCGGGTCGCCGGCAGCGGCCACTCGTTCGTGCCGCTCTGCGCCACCGACGGCCTGCTCCTCGCCCTCGACGCCATGCAGGGGATCGTCGCCGCCGACCCCGAACGGCGGGAGGCGACGATCCTGGCGGGGACGGAACTCCACCGGCTCGGCGAGCCGCTGCTGGCCGCCGGCCTCGGCCTCGCGAACATGGGCGACATCGACCGGCAGGCCCTCGCCGGCGCCGTCGCCACCGGGACCCACGGGACCGGCCCGACCCTCGGCAGCCTCTCCACCCAGGTCGTCGGGCTGCGCCTGCTCCTCCCCTCCGGCGACCCGCTCGACTGCTCGCCAACCCGCGATCCGGCGGTCTTCGCCGCCGCGCGGCTCTCCCTCGGCCTGCTCGGCGTGGTCACCCACCTGACCCTGCGCCTCCTGCCCGCCTACCGGCTGCACGAGCGCACCTGGGCGCTGCCGTTCGACGACTGCCTGGCCCAGTTGGACGACCTGATCGCCGTCAACCGGCACTGCGAGTTCTTCTGGAGCCCCCCCGACGACGCCTGCGCCCTGAAGGCCCTCAATCCCACCGACCGCGCGCCCTGGACGGCCCCGGCGCCCCCCGCCGCGCCCGCCGGCCTGGCCCGCTACCTCGGTCCCGAGCGGGTCGACTGGAGCCACCGCATCTTCCCCTCCGACCGCCAGCGGCGCTTCAACGAGATCGAGTTCGCGATCCCGGCGGCGGACGGCCCCGCCTGCCTGCGCGACCTCCGCGCGCTGATGCAACGCCGGCACCGCGACGTCGCCTGGCCGGTCGAGTACCGCACCCAGCGCGCCGACGACATCCCCCTCAGCCCGGCCCAGGGGCGGGCGACCGTCACCATCTCGCTGCACCAGGCGGCCGACCGCCCCTATGAAACGTTCTTCCGCGACACCGAGGCGATCTTCCGCCACTACCGCGGCCGCCCCCACTGGGGCAAGATCCACTACCACACCGCCGCCGAGTTGCGCGACCTCTACCCCCACTTCGAGGAGTTCGAGCGGGTGCGCCGGCAACTCGACCCGTCCGGCCGCTTCCTGAACCGCTACCTGCGCGACCTCTTGCTCGAATGAATGAAGACCTCTCCCCCAGCCCCTCCCCTACGAGGGGAGGGGAGAAAGCCGCGGGCAGGCTTCGGCCGGAGTCCGCACTATAGGGCCGGTCCACCCCCTCTCCCCGCGGGAGAGGGGGTGCCGCCCGCAGGCGGCGGGGGTGAGGTCAACCCACCCCTCCCAACGAGAGGAGCCATACCGCGATGCTCACCCTTGTCCACACCCTGCACGACGCCGTCGAACTGCGCCACCGCGCGGACGGCGGCGAGGTCGCCCTCTTCCGCTACGTCTACGCGCCCCGCATGGCCGCGCGCGAGTCGCCCAAGCCCTATTTCCACCCCCTGCGCACCCCAGCCGGCCGCGAGGTCACCGCCTACCGCCCCCACGACCACGTCTGGCACAAGGGGCTGATGCTGACCAGCGCCCAGCTCTCCGGCCAGAACTTCTGGGGCGGCCCCACCTACGTCCACGGCCAGGGGTATGTCCAGCTCGACAACAACGGCCGGATCGAGCACCGCGCCTGGGCCGCGCTCGACTGCGCCGACGGGACCGCCCTCCTCGACGAGCGCCTGGCCTGGATCACCGCCGCCGGCGAGGAGTGGATCGCCGAGGAGCGCCGGATCGCCATCGGCGCGATCGACGCCGCCGCCGGCCACTGGAGCCTCGACTTCGTCTTCCGCCTGCGCAACACGCGCGGCCAGCCCCTCGTCTTCGGCTCCCCCACCACGGAGGGCCGCCCCCTCGCCGGCTACGGCGGCCTCTTCTGGCGCGGGCCGCGCTCGTTCAACGGCGGGCGCATCCTCGCCGGCGACCTCGAAGGCCCCGCCGTGATGGGCCAGCCCGCGCCCTGGCTCGCCTTCACCGGCAAGCACGACGGCGACGACGACGCCTCGACCCTCCTCTTCCTCGACCACCCCGAGAACCCGCGCTACCCCAACAAGTGGTTCGTGCGCAACGACCCCTACGCCTGCGCCAGCTTCGCCTTCATGTTCGACGAGGAGTTCACCCTCCCGCCCGGCGAGACCCTCACCCAGCGCTACCGCGTCGTCATCGCCGACGGCGCCTGGCCGCGCGATCAGATTGCCGACTACGCCGCCCGCTACCCCGGCGGTGCGCCGTGACCGTCAGGGTCCGCGCCGCCGACGGCCACATCCTGAACCTGCGCACCCGGATGCCCTTCCGCTACGGCATCGCCGCGATGACCGCCGTGCCGCACCTCTTCCTCAGCGTCGACCTGGCGGTCGACGGCCGCCCGGCGCGCGGCATCGCCGCCGACAGCCTGCCCCCCAAGTGGTTCACCAAAGACCCCGCCACGCCCTTCCGCGCCGACCTGGCCGATATGCTCGCCGTGATCGGACACGCCGCCGCGCTGGCCCGCGAGATCGGCGCCGCCCCGACCGTCTTCGACCTCTGGCGGCGCCTCTACGCCGCGCAGGGCGCCTGGGCCGCCGACCGCGGCTACCCGCCGCTCCTCTGGGGCTTCGGCGTCAGCCTCGTCGAGCGCGCCGCCATCGACGCCTTCTGCCGCGCGACCGGGACGCCCTTCGCCAGGGCCGTCCGCGGGGACACCCTCGGCGTCCGCCTCGGCGACCTCTACCCCGAACTCGCCGGCCTCGCCCCCGCCGACCTCCTCCCGGCGCGACCGCTGGACTCTGTCGTCGCGCGGCACACCGTCGGCCTGGCCGACCCGCTGACCGACGCCGAGATCCCCGCCGCCGAGCGCCTCGACGACGGCCTCCCCCAGGCCCTCGACGCCGCGATCCGCGCCTACGACCTGACCCACTTCAAGATCAAGGTCGGCGGCGACGGCGCTCGCGACCACGACCGCCTGCGCCACCTCGCCCGCCTCCTCGACGCCGAGGCGGGCGACTACGCCTTCACCCTCGACGGCAACGAGGGCTACCGCGCCGTCGCCCCCTTCCGCGCCTTCTGGGAGTCGCTGGCCGCCGACCCCACGCTCGCGCCCTTCCTGGGCCGCCTCCTCTTCGTCGAGCAGCCGTTCCATCGCGACGTGGCCCTCGGCGCCGAGACGGGGCGCGACCTCGCCGCCTGGCCCGACCGCCCCCCGATCATCATCGACGAGTCGGACGGGCGCCTCGGCGACCTCGCCACCGCGCTCGACCGCGGCTACGCCGGCACCAGCCACAAGGGGTGCAAGGGGATCTTCAAGGGCCTCGCCAACGCCTGCCTGCTCGCCGCCCGCCGCCGCGCCGACCCCGATCGGCCCTACCTCCTCAGCGCCGAGGACCTGACCAACGTCGGCCCCGTCGCCCTCCTGCAGGACCTCGCTGTCGTCGCCACCCTCGGCGTCCCGCACGCCGAGCGCAACGGCCACCACTACTTCGCCGGCCTCCGCGCCCTGCCCCCCGACCTGCAAGGGGCCGTCCTCGCCCACCACGGCGATCTCTACCGCCGCCACCCCGACGGCTACCCCACCCTCGACCTGCGCGCCGGGCGCGTCTCGACCGCCAGCGTCGCCGCCGCCCCCTTCGGCGTCGGCTTCGCCCTCGACCCGGCCCGCTTCACCCCCCTGGCCGACTGGCGCTACGAAACCCTGGATGAGCCAGGATGAGGTGGGCGGAGGGCCGATGGCGGAAGGCGGGGGGCGGGGGAGACCACCTGCGCGGACTGGGGTCATTCACGCCCGCTGGCCTGCGTGTCAGCCCCAGGCGTGGCAACGATCTCAGCCCGCGGCGGCGGGCTTCGTGGCCGGCAGGCCCGCGAGGGGCCGGTTTCAACCGGCGGCCTCCCGCCCTCCGTTGTCAGCCCCCCACCCTCAGTACCACGATGGAGGACCACCATGACCGCACCGAGCATCAAGACCACCGTCGTCGGCAGCTACCCGATCCCCGCCTGGCTGGCGGCGATGCCCTCCACCCCCGCGCTCCGCGACGCCCTCCTCGTCGTCCTCAAGACCCAGGAACTGGCCGGGCTCGACGTGATCGCCGACGGCGAACTCTCGCGCTTCGACCCCAACCACCCCGAGACCAACGGCATGATCGAGTACTTCATCCGCCCCCTCGCCGGCGTCTCCACCGCGCTCGGCCGCGAGGAAGTGGCTGCCTTCCGCGCCCTGCCCGGCATGGGCTTCCGCGCCCGCCCCGCCGGCGTCGTCCACGGCCCCCTCGGCGAGGGCACACTCGACCTCCCCGCCGCCTGGGAGGCGGTCAGGCCCCTGACCGACCGGCCGCTCAAGTTCACCCTGACCGCGCCCTACATGCTCGCCAAGACCCTCCTCGACCGGCACTACGGCGACCCGCGCGCCCTGGCGATGGCCCTCGCCGAGGTTCTGCGCCGACAGGTCGCCGCGATCGACGCCCCCGTCCTGCAACTCGACGAGGCCAACCTGCCCGGCCACCCGGCGGACGCCGCCTGGGCGCACGAGCCGCTCAACCACGTCCTCGGCGCGGCCCGCGGCGAGAAGGCGGTCCACCTCTGCTTCGGCAACTACGGCGGCCAGTCGATCCAGCGCGGCTTCTGGCGCGATTTGATGCCCTTCTTCAACGCCCTCGACGTCGACCACCTCGTCCTCGAATTCGCCCGGCGCGGCGACGACGAACTCGCCGCCTTCCGCGAGTTGCGCCCCGAGATCGGCCTCGGCGTCGGCGTGATCGACATCAAGGACAACGAGGTCGAGTCGCCCGACACGGTCGCCCGCCGCATCGCCCGCGCCGTGGACGTCCTCGGCCCGGAGCGGGTCCGCTGGGTCCACCCCGACTGCGGCTTCTGGATGCTCCCCGCTCGGTCGCCGACCGCAAGATGGCCGCCCTCGTCCGGGGCCGCGACCGCTTCCTCGGCCGCCCTGACCACCCCCGGCCCCCCCTCGCCCAGCATCGGGCGAGGGGGATGGGGGTGAGGGCGCACCCCTCACTCAGCACTCATCACCCATCACTCAACACTGGATGTAGCCCGTCCGCTCCGTCCGCGCGCGGAACAGGTAGCCCTCGATCGACGTGACGTAGAGTGTGCGCCGGTCCGCGTCGCCGAACGCGCAGTTGGTCGGCCGCTTCACCGGGAAGGGGTGCCGCTCCAGCACCGCCCCGTCCGGCGCGAAGACGGTGACGCACGAGCCCGGCCCGCCCAGCTCCCAGCCGGTCGCCGCGACGATGTTCCCCTCCGCGTCGAGGCGCATCCCGTCGATCCCCCGGTGCGCCCCGAAATCGTGCAGCACGCGGTACGGGCCGAGCGCCCCGTCCTCCCCCACCGGGTAGGCGCGCAACTCGCGCTTCTGCTCCGGGCCGTGGTCGCTCTGCGCCACGTAGAGCGTCCGCTCGTCCGGCGCCAGAGCCAGCCCGTTCGGCTTGGTCGTGTCCGCCACCACCCGCTCGATCGCCCACTCCGCCCCCGCCGCCCCCGCCGTCCGGCGGGGTCAGGCGGTAGACCGAATCGTGGTCGAGCTCGCGCCCGCCCTGGTCGCCGTAGCGCGGGTCGGTGAACCAGACCCGCCCCCGCCGGTCGATCACCAGATCGTTCGGGCTGTTCAGCCGCCCCCGCGAACCGGCTCGCCAAGGTCGTCCGCGACCCGTCCGCCTCGTAGCGCACGATCCGCCCCGTCCGCTGCTCGCAAGCGTAGAGCCGCCCGTCCGCGTCGAGCGCCAGCCCGTTCGCCCCGTTCGTCCCCTCATGCGCCGTCGCGATCGCCCCCGTCGCCGGGTCGTAGCGCAGGATGCGGCTCGCCCCAATGTCGGTGAAGAGCAGCCCCGCCCCGTCCCAGACCGGCCCCTCGGTCAGCGTCAGCGGCCCCGCCAGGTACTCGAACACCCACGCCATCGCCCGCCCCTCCTTCCCCATCGCATCGCCCATCCGCCCCGAGCATACCAGACCGGGCGCGGCGAGGCGGCGCGCGCCGAGCTAACCCCGGCGAGGATGGGCGCCGGTCCTCCGCACGACCACGCGGCTTGTCATGGGTTGCACGCCCACTCCCGGCCGCGTTCCCCAATGCCCCGCAACAGCTATGCTATGCTTGAATCGGTGAATACGCGGCGCATCCCCGTCCGCAATGGGCCACCAACAGGAGCGAGGCGACCATGACCACTCTCACCCTCGAACTCCCCCCGAGCTGTACGAGCGCCTGCGCGCCGAGGCGGACCGCCTCGGCAAGCCCGCCCCGGTCGTCGCGCGCGAGTTGCTGGCCGAGCGCCTGCCCCGCCCCCCGCCCCGCCCGGCGAGCGCGAGCGCACCCGCGCGGTGCTGCGCGCCGCGGGCCTGCTGGCCGAACTCAGCCCAGAGGAAAAAGAACGGGCCGCACAATCCACCGCCACCTTGGAAGAGGTGAGCGCCGCGCTCGACCGGGCCGGGGGCAAGCCGCTAAGTGAAATCATTCTGGAAATGCGCGGGCCGAAGGAGTGAGCTTCTTCTATCTCGACTCCAGCGCGCTGGTCAAGCGTTACCTGACGGAAACCGGCGGCGCTTGGGTAATCACACTTGTCGATCCGGCTGCTGGTCACACCCTGGCGGTGGCGGAGATCACGCGGGTCGAGGTGGCGGCCGCACATGCCGCCCGCCATCGCGCCCCTCGCGGTATCACCCGCGAGAACGTGACGATGCGATCGATCTATTGCTCAGGCACTCCGACACCGAGTACCGCATCATCTCCCTCAGCCCGGCGCTCATCAGCCGGGCCGTGGATCTGACCCGGCGGCACCGGCTGCGCGGCTACGACGCGGTGCAACTCGCGACCGCGGCCGGGCTCCCCGCTGCTACACGCCCCCTTCGTCGCATCCACGATCTCACCTTCGTCGCCGCCGACGATGACCTCGTGGCGGCCGCCCGTCAGGGCCTCGTCGCGGAGAACCCCAACTCCCACCGCTGATCGCCGGGCCTCCGCCCGGCCGTTCGACAGCCGGCGTTGCCCTTCGGTCAGTCGTTCCCGAAGCGGAAGCGGGTCGCGTCCCGCGGGAACTGGGTCCAGGCGAGGACCACGCGCGGGCGCACGACGTAGAGCCCCCTCCGGGAACGGCTCGTCGTCGGGACCCTTGAGGTTGTTGCTCGGCTTGTAGTCGTACTTGGCGGCGTAGGCGGCGTCGATCGCATTGAAGAGCGCCCGATCCGGCTTGCTGATCTCCCCGGCGACCCCGTGGAGGATCACCACGTCGTCGCCGCTCTCCAGGTGGACCGTCACCGCCGGGTTCGCCGCCAGGTTGCGCGCCCAGCGCGTGTGTCCCCCGCCCTCGAAGTAGACCTTATTCCCGACCCAGGCGCCCCAGATCGGGATCGCGTGCGGCCGCCCCTGCGGCCCCGCCGTCACGACCCAGTAGTTGCGCGCCCCCTCCAGCCGCGCGCTCACCTGGCTCCACGGCAACAGCCCCTCGTCGCCCTCCGGCACGCCATACTCTGGGATGTGCGGTCGCTCCGCCCGCGGCCCTTGCGCCTGCGCCGACATCGGTACCCTCCCGCGCTCACGTCCCTATCCTCTCGCCGGGATCGGATCCGGACTGCCAGCATACGCCCCCTACCTGACACCCCTGTCATATTGCCGTGGTACAGTTGCGCCGCAACCGGGACGACCGTCAACGGGTGAAGGTGAACGATGCGCGCCGACCGCCTCCTCTCGATCCTGCTCCTCCTCCAGGCCCACGGCCGCCTCACCGCGCGCGACCTCGCGCGGCGGCTGGAGGTCTCCGAGCGCACCATCCACCGCGACATGGACGCCCTCGGCGTCGCCGGCGTCCCGGTCTACGCCGAGCGCGGCGCCGGCGGCGGCTGGTCCCTCGCCGAGGGCTACCGCGCGCGGCTGCCCGGCCTCAGCGACACCGAGATCCAGGCCCTCTTCCTCGCCGGCCCCGCCCGCCTCCTCGCCGACCTCGGCCTGCGCCGCGCTTCCGAGGCCGCCCTGCTCAAGCTCCTGGCCGCGCTCCCCGCCCTCGCCCGCCGCGACGTCGAGTACGCCCGCCAGCGCATCCATGTGGACCCCGCCGGCTGGTACGAGTCCGCCGAGAGCGTCGCCGCCCTCCCCGCCCTCCAAGAGGCCATCTGGCAGGGCGGCCAGGTCGCCATCACCTACCGCCGGGGCGACGGCGCCACCGTCGAGCGCGTCGTCGCCCCCCTCGGCCTCGTCGCCAAGGGCCGCGTCTGGTACCTCGTCGCCGCCGTCGAGGGCGAACCGCGCACCTACCGCGTCTCGCGCGTGCAGTGCGCCCGCCCCACCGGCGAGCCCGCCGCCCGCCCCGCCGGCTTCGACCTCGCCGCCTACTGGGCGCGATCGGCCGCCGACTTCAAGGCCGGCCTCCCCGCTACCCCGCGACCGTGCGGGTCGCCCCCGACCTCCTCCCGCGCCTGCGCCAGGCGACCCGCTACGCGCGCGCGTCGAGCACGCCGCCCCGCCCGACCCCGACGGCTGGGTCACCCTCGCCCTGCGCTTCGAGGTGGAGGAGGAAGCCTGCGAATGGGCGCTCGGCTTCGGCCCGCGGATCGAGGTCCTCGACCCGCCCGCCCTCCGCGAGCGCGTCATCCACCAGGCCGGGGAGGTCGTCGCCGCCTACGCGCGCCGCCCGCCCCCGCCCTCACCAGACGACGGCCATCCCGCCCGGACCTGATCGCATCGCCCCCATTAGCGGCAGAGACACCGGCGCGGATAGGCCGCACATCCTGGCGACGGCTCGCGCACCAACCCGGCCGGCGACGACGGGCTGCAAGGCCGCGCCACCGCGCGCACGGCGCAGGACAGGTGAGGAGGACAAGATAGCGGACGCGATCGTACTACTGCCGGGCGAGGTGCCGGTCGTCACCGTCGGGCCGGCGACGACCGTGATCCTGGCGGGGCGCGCGGACACGCGCGGGCGCTACTCGCTTGTCGAGCACGCGCTGCCGCCCGCCTTCACCGGCCCGCCGCGGCACGTCCATCAGGGATCATCCGCGCCAGACCGGCACGCGCAGGATGTCGAAATGGTGATCGTAGGTCCAGACGGGCAACGCGGTGCGGATACCCACCGCGGCAACCAGGGCGTCGAAGAGGGTGAGATGCTGATCGGGATAGCGGGCAACCACCGTGCGGGCGGTGCGGTAGTCCTCGGCCGTCGGCGCCAGCAACGAGACTCCCGGCTGTCAGCTCGTCCAACCAGCGGTGCGCGACGGCGATCCCGAGCCGGCGCAGGACCAGGGTGTAGGTCTCGCAGACCGTCGGCTCGGTGACGGCCACCGCCCACCCCGCGGCGGCCAGGCCGTCCAATTCGCGCCGCGCCCGCTCGTAATGCTCGTCGCGCGGCGCGATCGCCGCGTAGAGCGGCCCCGTATCGGCGAGCACCGCCCGGCTCATTCGCGCGCCAGGTAGTGGTCGTGCGCCGCGCTCACGTCGGTGGCACTGTCCACATCGGCGGGCGCCGGCGTGAGGGCAAGACGCGACGCGGACGCCGGGCGACGAGGTATCCGCGCTCCGCCAGGTACGCCTCAAGGGCGACTTGCGCGAGAGCCGTGAGCGTCGGAGGAACGGCCTGGTCGCCCTGGAAGGCGGCCACCGCGGCTTCAAGTTCATCCGACAAGGTGATGGTAGCGCGTTTCATCGGCAGCGCCCTCCTCGTTCGTCGCGGCAATATACACCCATCGCACCATTCGGTGCAACTGGTGCAGGTATCATCGTCGCCGCTCCTCACCTTGCAGGCCATTATGGCATCAGCGCTGGACCGTCGCGCCGCCGGGCCACGGCCATGCCACGGGAGAGATGACAACGGCGGCGGGGGCACCGACCGACGCGCGCTACGGCGCTGCCCATCCCCTACTTGCCAAGGTTGGCGCGTCCTCCGCCTCCGGCTCGGCCACCCGATCCGGCCCTCGATGGGATCGATCTCCTGTTCGCGCCCGCCGGCTGATGCCCGCGTTCGGCCCGGTCAGCCGCCGCGAACCGAGCGCCCCCGCGTCGCCTCGGGTGGGCCAACCCCTCGGATCTTCGCCAGCCTGTCCAACACGGCCCAGAATACGCTCAGGACCGCCCCGGCATCCCGCCCTCCGCCCCGTCCAGCTCCCGCAGCCCGGCATCGCGCGCCAGCCCCAGGACCACGCCGAGAAAGGTGACCGCGCTGCCCGCCAGCACGCCCGGACCCCGATCGCCGGGATCAGGGCGCCCGCCAGCAGCACGCCGAGCGGCGCGGCGGCAAAGCCCACCGCCGTCGTCGCCCCGAAGACCCGCCCCCGCAACGCCGCCGGCGTCCGCTCCTGCAAGACCGTCGCGACCAGCGGCCCGTTCGGCCCGGCGATCAGCCCGCCGAGGGCCAGCGCCCCCGCCATCGCCGGCGCCGGCGGCAGCAGCACCAGGACCGCGATCGCCGCCCCGATCGCCCCCACCCCCACCACGAAGGTTCCCCGGCGGGGCAGTCGGTGGCCGACGGCCCCGTAGACGACCGCCCCCGCCGCCGACCCACCCCCGAACGCCGCGACGATCAGCCCCAGGCTCGCGGCGCTGCCGTGCGCCGCCTGCACGTAGACCGGCAGGATCACCGCGAAGAGCGGCGAGATTAGGGCATTCAGCACGGCCGCGGAGACGAAGATCGCCCGGATCGGCCCGTCGCCGAGGACGAAGCGCAGGCCCGCCGCCAGTTCCGCCAGGTAACGCCCTCCGCCTCCCGCCCCCGCCCCGGCCGCGCCGCCCCCACCGTCGCCGCCGCGACCAGGGCGGCGGAGACCGCGAAGCTCGCCGCATCGAGCCACAGGACGGCGCCGGGGCCGATCCAGCCGATCGCCGCGCCCGCCAGGATCGGCCCCGTGAGTTGCGCCCCGCTCTCGACGATCTCGTGCAGCGCGTTGGCGCGCTCCAGCCGCAACCCCGCCAGGCGTGCCGCGTCGGGCAGGAGAGCGGCGCGGGCCGTCGTCCCCGGCGCGTCGAGCAGCGCGCCGAGGAAGACCAGGAGCAGCAGGATCGGGAAGGGCAGGAGGCCACCGCCGTGGAGCAGCGGGATCAGCCCGACCGCGACCGCGCTCGCGCCGTCCGCGACGATGCTCGCCCTCCTGTATCCCAGCCGGTCGACGACCGCGCCCCGAAGAAGCTCGCGAGGATCAGCGGCAGCAGGCCGGCGGCGGCGACGATCCCCGTCCGCGCCGCGCTGCCGGTCGTCTCCAGCACGAACCAGGGGATCGCGAGCTGCGCCAGCGCGTTACCATTGAGCGAGATCGCGTCCGCGCCGATCAGCGCGGCGAAGGGCGCCCGCCGCGCCACCCCCTCGCCACACCCGCCCGCCGGGGCCGTGGTCGCATCCTGCCCTCCTCCCGCGGCTTCCCGCCGGAAAAGAGGGGACGGCGAAGGAAGCCGCTCGCCCTACCGCCAAGGGAGAGACTTCCCCCACCGCCCGCGATACGCCCGGTGGCCCCGCGCCGATCGGTCTCGCCCGCGAGGGGCCGTCGGGGGTCCCTCGGGACTCTGAGCACCCCCGCCGCCGGGGGTGGAGTGCAGACGCGCGGGTCTTGGTTGTCGCGCCCGACTCTACCCCCAACACCACCCGGTCAACCGCCGCCCGGCCCGCCGGGCTCAGCGGCGGCGGGTGCGCGCGCGCAGCGCGTACAGCGCGAACGCGAACAGCACCGCGAACATCGCCGCGCCCGACCCCAGCCCCTGCACGATCAGCGCCCCGTCCCAGCCCGTGTTGAGGATCGCGCGCATCGCCCCCAGGATCGGGGTGATCGGGTTGAGCCGCGCGGCGACCCTGATCCAGCCCTGCAGTTGGTCCACCGGGACGAATGTCGCGGTGAGGAAGGTCAGCGGGAAGAAGAGGAACGTGCCGCCCTGGGTCGCCGCGGCGTTGCCGGTCAGCAGCGCCACGCCGACGATCAGCCCCGAGAAGCCGACCCCGACCAGGATCGCGAAGCCGACCGTCGCCAGCAGCCCGCCCGCCCCGGTCGCCGGCCGGAGGCCCAGGCCCAGGCCCACCAGGACGAGGGCCGCCGACTGCGCCGCCAGGACGATCCCGCCGGCCAGCATCGGGCCGAGCAGCAGCGCCCAGCGGTTGACCGGGGTCAGGACCAGCTTGTCGAAGTAGCCGCGCTCGATGTCGTTGACGATCGTCTGCCCCGCGACCCCCGCCCCGCTCAGCGCGGCGCTGACGATCGACAGCGGCAGGATAAAACCCAGGTAGCTCTGGCCCGGCAGGAAGGCCGCCGCCACCCCGCTGAACTGCGCCTTGTAGACGAACAGCGCGAACAGGCTGATCGCCAGCGAGGGGAGGATCGCCGCCGGGACGCGGACGTTGACGACCAGCGCCCGCCACGCCAGCATCCCGACCTGGGCCGGGAACGGCATGCGCCGCCCCCCGCCCGCCCCCGCGACATCCCGCGACACCAGCGGGGCCTCTTGCGTCGTCGCGCTCATCGGTCCGCTCCCTTTCACACTCACGCGCCGGCCGGCGCCGCCGTCACGCCGCCGGCTCGTCCGCGTACCGCTCCCCGGTCACTTGCAGGAAGACATCGTCGAGCGTCGGGCGCGACAGCGTCAGCGCCCGCGGGCGCAGGCCGCGCGCCTCCAGGCGGCCGACGACCGCCGGCACCGCCTCCGCCGCGCCCGCCAGGTATAGCCGCAGCGTCTGCCCGTCGAGCTGCGCCCGCCCGGCCAGGTCGCCGAGCGCCGCCCGCGCCCCCTCGGCCGCCGCCCCGTCCGCGAACGTGACCTCGATCGCCTCGCCGCCGACCCCCGCCTTCAGCGCCTCGGGCGTCCCCTCCACCGCGATCCGGCCGTGGTTGATGATCGCCACGCGGTCGGCCAATTCGTCGGCCTCCTCCAGGTACTGCGTGGTCAGGAAGATCGTCATCCCCCGCTCGCGGTTCAGCCGGCGGATCTCCTCCCAGACATCCCGGCGGCTGGCCGGGTCGAGCCCGGTGGTCGGCTCGTCGAGGAAGAGGATCGCCGGCTCGTGGACCAGCGCCACCGCCAGGTCGAGGCGTCGGCGCATCCCCCCGCTGTACTTGCCGACCGGGCGGGCGGTCACCTCCTCCAGCTTCACCAGCCGCAGCAACTCGTCCGCCCGCTCGCGCGCCCGCCGCCGCGACAGCCCGAACAGCCGCCCCTGGATCGTCAGCAGCTCGGTCGAGCGCATCAGCGGGTCGAGGCCGATCTCCTGCAGCGCCACCCCCGCCACCCGCCGCACCGCGCCCGCCTGCCCGGCCACGTCGTAGCCGCCCACGGCCGCGCGCCCCCCCGTCGGCAGCGCCAGCGTCGTCAGCATCGCGATCGTGGTGCTCTTCCCCGCGCCGTTCGGCCCCAGGAACCCGTAGATCTCGCCCGACTCGACGGCGAACGACACGCCGTCCACCGCGGTGAACGGCCCGAACCGCTTCACCAGCCCCTCCGCGACGATCGTCCGATCACCCATTGCCCCACGCTCCTCTTGCCTAGCCCTGACGGGACGCCGACACCGCGTCCCCACCGCTCTCCGCCCGCGCGACATCCCGGCGCGGCGCCGCTCCCGCGCGCGAAGCGGCGAGCCGCTCGTCCACGATCAGCACCAGCTTGCCGCGCGCGCGCCGGCTCTCGCTGTGCCGATGCGCCGCGACCGCCTCGGCCAGCGGGTAGCACCGCTCGATCACCGGCCGCACTCGCCCGGCGGCGATCCAGTCGCCGAGCAGTTCCAGATCGGCGCCGCTCGGGCGGACGAAGAACGTCCTCAAGCGCGGCCCGCCCCCTACTCGCGTCAGCCATTGCCGGGCGAGGTTCCCGAGCGTCGGGACGATCGTGACGAAGACGCCGTCGCGCCGCAGCGCCCGCCGCCAGTGCCGGAAGGGGGTGGCGCCGACCGTATCGAAGATCGCGTCGTAGCGCGCCTCGCCCGCGGTGGGATCGTCCCGCGTGTAGTCGAGCACCTCCTCCGCCCCCAGGTCGCGCGCCAGATCGGCGTTGCGCCCGCTGCACACCGCGACCACCCGCGCCCCCAGCGCCCCGGCGATCTGGATCCCGAAGTGGCCCACGCCCCCCAACGCGCCGTTGATCAGCACCCAGGTGCCCGGCCGCAGCGCCGCCTGGTCCCGCAGCCCCTGCAGGGCCGTCAGCGCGGCGAGCGGCACCCCCGCCGCCTCCGCGAGCGAGAGGTTCGGCGGCGCGGGCACGACCGCCCGCTCGGCCGCGGCCGCGTACTCGGCGTAGCCACCCCCCGCGACGTTGGGCAGCATCGCGTAGACCGCGTCGCCGGGGCGGAACCGCGCCACCGCGGGGCCGACGGCGGCCACCACGCCGGCGACATCGGCGCCCGGCACGAAGGGGAAGGTCAGCCGCGCGAAGCGCCGCAGCCGCCCGGAGCGCAGGTTCCAGTCGGCCGGGTTCACCCCGGCGGCGGCGACGCGGATCGACACCCCATCCGGGGTGAGCGGCGGCCGCGCCACCTCGAGTGGCTCCAACACCTCCGCCGGGCCGTAGCGACGAAAGCCGATCGCCTCCATGGTCTGCTCCATCGGTTTCCTGCCTTTCACCTGGGATTGCAACACTGCCCACCACCCAATGCGTCGAGCGGCCGCGCTGTCCGCCCGGATCGCGCCGCGGTGTCGCCCGTTGCGGGCACGATCCCCACCTGCCCCCGCTCCACCCCTCGCGGCCCGCTCAGCGCGGGGCCGGCGCGGGCGCCAACGTCCGCGCCCGCAGGGCCGCGAGGGCGATCAGCACCGCCGCGCCCCCCGCCACGACCGCTACCGCGGGGCTCGGCTCCCGCGTCAGGTTGGCGACCGCGATCCCGACCAGCGCCCAGACGATCGTGAGGGCGTACCAGACGTTCCCCCGGCTGACGAGCGTGACGAAGAGGGCGATGCCGGCGGCGACGATCAGCATCGCGACCGCCCAGGCCCCCGCCGCCAGGCCGAAGCCGCCGAACCCCGACGCCTTCAGGGCGGTGGAGACGTTGGCGATCGTCGCCACCGTCGCCCAGCCGGTGTAGACGCTCACCGGCAGCACCACGCAGAAGCGCTCGGCCGTCGTGCGCGGGGCGCCGAGGCGGATCAATCCGACGAACGCGCCGAGCAGCGCCGCCAGGATGCCGAAGAAGACCGCCACGGTCGGCCAGATCCACCCGCGCTGCGCCGCGATCAGCCACAGCGAGGTCCCCGGGAAGGCCGCCGCCGTGAACGGCCCGATCCGCCGCAGCAGTTCGTCCTCCCGCCGGCTCGGCAGCGCCTGGTAGACGGCATAGGCCAGCGAGCCCCCGTAGATGACCCCCCAGATGCCGAAGGCGTAGCCCGCCGGCACGATCGGCGTGATCGCGCCCGGATCATCCCCCGTGATGTTGTCGGCCCCGGTCGCGACGACCAGGGCGGTGGTCAGCACCTGGCCGAGCGCGAAGGCGAGGTTCAACGCCTGCCGGAGACGATCCCCCCCAGGGCTGGCGAAGGTCGCGGCGCTGACGGTCATCGGCTGCTCCTTTCACGTCACCGGTCACGTCACCTCGGGGGCGTCGGTCGGGGCCGCGACGGCGGGGGGGCGGCGCGGAGGCGCCAGATCGCGCCCGGCGCCAGGGCGAGCTTGCGCCCCCCCGTGACGAAGGCGCGGCGGGAGAAGTTGTCGTAGTCGTTGCGCTCCAGCGCGTCGAGGATCCCCTCGTAGG
>JAUJMV010000006.1:70852-80853 GCA_030446685.1 Thermomicrobiales bacterium
TCCTCGCCGACGTCGCGCAGGATGTTGGTGAGCTGCATCGCCTGGCCGAGCCGCAGCGCGCGTTCCAGCGTCTCCTCGCCCCCCTCGTACCCGCAGATCGGCGCGACCATCAGCCCGACGACCCCCGCGACGCGGCGGCAGTACCGCTCCAGGTCGGCCAGGTCGGCGAGCGGGTCGCCGTCGAGGTCGCCGCGGAAACCGCGGTACAACTCCGCGAACGCCTCCAACGGTACGGGGTAGGCGGCGACCGCCCAGGCAAGCGCGGCCCACACCGGCCCCCCGCCCCCCCGGCCCGCGTAGGCCCCCCGCACGCAATCCCACCAGCCGTCGAGCGCGGCCCGGCGCTCGGCGGGCGTCCCGCGCCGCGGCTCGTCCACCAGATCGTCGCCGTCGCGGCAGGCCGCGTAGACCGCCCACACCGCCGCGCGCCGCGGCGCGTCGAGGAGGAGCGACCCGAAGTAGAAGGTGCCGGCACGGCGCCGCGTGACCGCGCGGCAGGCCGCGACCGCCCCCGCCGGCCACCCCGCGACCGGCCGCGCCGCCCGCCCGCCCGTCGCCACATGGTTACCAAATATTTGGGAGGTTTCCGGAGCAATAAGGCGCTTCATCGGGCGTTCCCTCTCACTTGCGCGGGCGCAGGCCGTCGAGCAGCGCGTCGATCAGCTCATGCGCCATCGCCTGGCGTCCCCGCGTCACGACGTGCTGCGGCACCGCGTACAGGCTCTCGATCATGCCGACCAGCCCGCCCGCGATCAGGCCGGGGTTGCGATGGTCGATCTCGCCCCCCTCCCGAGCCTCGATCAGCACCGCCTCGATCGGCGCCAGCAGCGAATCGTAGGCCACGCGCGACAGCCGCGCCGCGTGCGCCGGGTCGATCGAGGGCATGTCCGAATAGACCATCCGCACCAGGTCCATCGGCGGCTGCGACAGCAGCCAGTCGGCCGCGGCGCGCAGCCGCGCCCGCACGTCCGGCGCCGCCCCCGCGATCGCCGCCCCCAACCCCTCGCGGTGGCGCGCGAAGTTGCGCCCGGCCACCTCGACGAACAGCTCCTCCTTGCCGCCCGGCGCGTGGTGGTACAGCGACGCGTGCCGGATGCCCACCGCCGCCGCGATGTCGCGCAACGTCACCGACGCATAGCCCTTCTCCGCGAAGAGCCGCTCCGCCGCGTCGAGCACCCGCTCGCGCGCCTCGCTGTTGTCCACCCGGTTCCGCATCCCACTCTCCCTACCAAACTTCTGGTAGGCAAGATACCAGGCGCGCGAGCGGCTGTCAAGGGGGGCCGATACCCTCCGCGGTGCGTGCCGCAACTACGGGCAGGGACACCCTTCCCCCTTGCCCTGGATTGGGCGAGGGGGCGCCGCCGGGCGCCGGGCGCCCCCCTGGGCGTGGCGCGGCGGCGGGGGTGCGGGCCGTCTCCCCACTACTGCGCCGCCCCGGCCGCCGGCGCCCCCCGCTCCGCCGGTTCCGGCCCCTCCCGCAGCCCCCGCACCGGCGACCGGACCAGCCAGAGCGGCGCGAGCAGCATCCCCGCCGCCGCGATCGCCAGCGCCGGCCGCAGCCCGAGCGCCTGCCCCAGCGCGCCGCCGAGCAGCGACCCCACCGCCATCGCCCCCCAGGTCCCCACCCGCATGGTCGCCTGCACCCGCCCCTGCAACCCCGGCGGCGGCGCCGCCTGGACGATCGTGAAGGAGACGACGTTGTACACCGCCGCCGCCAGGCTATCCAGCACGCGCCACGCGACCAGCAGCGGGACCACCGCCGCCAGGGGACCGGCGGCGAGCGGCACCAACAGGTTCGCCGCCCCGCTCAGCACCAGCGCGCCGATCAGCGTCGCCCCCATCCCCCAGCGCCGCACCAACCGGCCCGTCACGGCCGCGCCCAGGATCGCCAGCGGCCCGCCGGTCGCGACGATGGCGCCGAGCAGCCCGGCGGACACCCCGAGATCGCGGGTCAGATACAGGATATAGACGCCGACGATCATGTGGTAGAAGAGGGCGCTGGTGGTCGTGCCGGCCAGCACGGGCCGCACGAGCGGGTGGCCGAGCACGAACCGCACCCCCTCGCCGATCTCCCGCCGCACCCCCGCCCGCCCGCCCGCCGGGCGGGGGCCGGCTCCGGGGCGCGGATCAGCGCCAGCGTGATCGCGGATCCCAGCGACGCAAATGCGCCGGCCGCGAGCGCCAGCGGCGCGCTGAGCAGTTGCACCAGCGCGCCGCCGATGCTCGGCCCGGCGATCTGCGCCGTCGCCTCGCTCATCCGCAGCTTGCTGTTGCCGTCCACCAGGTGCTCGCGCGGCACGATCGCCGGCAGGTAGGCCTGGTAGGCGACGACGAAGAAGATCGCCCCGACGCCGGCCAGGAACGCCACGGCGTACAACTGCGCCAGGTGCAGCACCCCGAGGAGGGCGGCGAGGGGGATCGACCCGAGCAGCGCGGCGCGCGCCAGGTTCGCGGCGATCAGGATCGGTCGCCGCCGCAGCCGGTCGACCCAGACCCCGGCGAACAGCCCCAGCAGCAGCGCGGGGGCCGTCTGCGCCGCCGCCAGCAGGCCCATCTGGAACGCCGTCGCCCCCAGCGCCACCGCGGTCAGCGGCAGGGCCAGCACCGTCGCGTGGAGCCCGAAGAGCGAGATCGTGTCGCCGGCCCACAACTTGAGGAAGTCCGGGTGCCGCCACAGGCCGGTCAGTCGCGCGCGCATCGCCCCCTCCTGGGATTGGGGACCCCAAATGGGGCCAACAGTAAAGGCGCCAACACAAAGTCGGCGCCCTCCCAATCCCAGACGAGCGGCTATGGCCTCGCGTCTCCGGGTTCCCGCGGCGGTCGCCGCGGTGCTCGCCAGCTACCCGGAGCCTGTTGTCCCCCCAGTATAGACCGGTGCCGGTGGATGTCAAGCCCCGCTCGCGCTCGGGCAGGACGAAGGCGGTCTCCACTCCCCGGCACTGGGCCGCGGCCGGGCGCTACCCCCGCTCTCCAAACCTGAGGAGCGAGGGCCGGGACGGGCTTCGTGCCTCCCCGCAAGGCCGGGACTCCCCCAGCGTCTACTCCCCCCAAAGTTGGGGGCCGAGGGGGGCGCTCCCCACTGTGCTACAATCGCACCGTCACAATCCGCCTGATCGACTCGCGGCATCGTCGGACGACGTGCCGGAGGCTGCCACCAGGTGATCGCGTGGAGATCCCGGCATGCCGCCCCTGCGGTCGATCAGGAACCAGTACCTCGGCGTCAACGCCCACCTGCACAGCTTCTGGCAGGCTACCGGGACCTGGAATCGCGCCCACAACGCCCAGATTACCCACCTGCTCGAAGCCTTGCGCGCGCAACTCCTGCCGCTGGGCTACGTGGCGGAGATGGGGGAGTCCTTGCAAATCCGCCGCGTGGGCGCGGATCTGCCGCAGCGCCCGCGCGCCGACCTGATCGTCTACGACACCGACCCACGCCGCGCGGCGCAGCCGCCGCAAGCCGCCGCCATCGCGCAGCTCTCCGTCGCCGAATTGCTGGACGAAGAGGAGGTGACCCACCCGTACTACGCGGTCAGCCTCCACCCCCTGGCGGCCGATCTCTCGCCGGGCGAGCCGGTCGCCTGGATCGAGCTCCTCTCGCCGACGAACAAGGGCCGCGGCGACGCCGCCAATCTGTACCTGGGCAAGCGCCGCGCCCTGCTCGACAGCGGCCTCGTCTTCGTCGAGATCGACTATCTGCACGAGACGCCGCCCACCTTCTCGCGCCTGCCCGACTACAGCGACCGCCGGCAGCACCCGCTAGGGGCGCAACCCTACCGCATCGCGATCCTCGATCCCCGCCCCGACCTGTGGACAGGGCAGGCCCGCGTTCACGAGTTCGCTGTCGACGCGCCGATCCCCAGCGTCACGATCCCCCTCAACGCCGACGACCGACTCGTCTTCGACTTCGGCCTACCCTATCGCCGGATGTTCGAGGGGGCTTCTACGGATACAACCTCGATTACGGCGCGCTCCCTCCGGGCTTCGACCGCTACAGCGCCGCCGACCAGCGCCGCATCGCCCTGCGGATGCTGGCGGTGATGGAAGCGGCGGCCGAGGGGCGCGACCTGGAGGGCGGGCCGTTCCCCGTGCGCGACCTGACCCTGGACGAGGCGCTGGCGCGACTGGCATCGGCGGGCGCGCCCGCCCCCGCTGCGCGAACGCGCGCCCCCCGGCGCGCGTCCGCACACTGCGCGCGGCGCGACTCGCGCGCCCCCCGCGGGGTCACCCCCTATTGCGGTATGCGCAGCACCTGCCCCGGATAGATGGCGTCGGGCGAGCTGAGCTGGTGCCGGTTGGCCTCGTAGAGGCGCCGCCGCTCCACGTTGGTCGCGACGCCATAGTGCAGCCGGGCGATCGACGAGAGGGTCTCGCCGCGCGCCACCGTGTGCTGACCGAAGCCGTGGTAGGGATCGATCAGGGCGCGACCGAAGACGATCGGCACGCGCACCGTGCCGACATCGCTGCCGTCCTGGCCCGAGAACCCGAAGACCTCGACCGTCCCCTGGGCCGTCGCCGGCACGGCGCCGAGGGGCAGGGTGGCCTGGTAGTTGCCCCACATGCCCGTGCCGCCGGCCCGGATGGTGACCGACGCCAACTGCCTGCCGTTCCCGTCGCGGACGCGGGCGCCGAAGACGCCCTCGAAGCCGGTGCCGACGCCGCAGATCGCCACCGGGTCGTCGACGATGTCGTGCGGCTGCGGCTGCCGCACCACCAGCGGCGGCAGGGCCGGGGCCGCGGCCAGCGCCCCGCCCGCCGGGCCGCTCGCCACCGCGTGCGACAGGGCCAGGCCGCCGATCGCCGCCCCGGCGCCGGCCAGCACGCGACGGCGGGTCAGGCCGGGGACCGCCCGGCCCTCCTCGCCCGCCGGCGGCGCGGCGCCCCCTGCCCGGCCTGCTCCAACCCCGCCGCGCCCGGTCGCGCCACGAATAGGTGACGGTCCATCGTTCGCCTCCTCCTGGGGGGCCGCCCGGCCGCGGGCCGCTCGCCCCGGCCGCCGCGCCCCTCGCTGCCCTCTACTCTAGGGCCGGAGACGCGCCAGCACATCGTCAGAAGTACGGGATCGCGGGCGCCGCCCCGCCGAGCGCGAGAGGGCCGACCACCCCGTAGAAGTACGGAGGCGCCGGGAGCATCGGGCGCGTAGCAAGTCGTAGGGTACGATCACCGATCATCACGCGCCCCTTTCCCGGCGCGTAGGGGCCTATCCCATGCGCCCGCTGTCCGCGCCCCAAGGCCGGAGGTCGGGGAGGCGCGGACGCCGCTAAGTGGTCCGTTTCACGGATACCCGTGGGGCGGTCCTCCCCCTCGCCCAGCGTTGGGCGAGGGGGTGCCGCCGGGTGCCGGGCGCCCCCTGGGCGTGGCGCGGCGGCGGGGGTGCGGGCGCGCCGGATCAGCGCAGGCCGTGCTCCAGGGCGAAGCGGACCGCCGCGCTGCGCGAGGCGACCCCGAGCTTGCCGTAGATCGTCGTCAGGTGCGAGCTGACGGTGCGCGGGCTCAGGAAGAGCCGCTCCGCCACCTGGGCGTTGGTCAGGCCGCCGGCCACCAGCCGCAGCACCTCCACCTCGCGCGGCGTCAGCCCCGCCGGATAGCCCCTGGGGGCGCGGCCGGGACGGCGGACGGCGCCGCCGCCAGCCGCGCCGCCAGCGCATCCGCCCGCGCCACCGCCGGCGCCGCCCCCAGCGCGACGCAGAGCGCCCGCGCCTCCGCCAGCGACGCCTCGGCGTCGGCCCGCCGGCCCTCCGCCGCGCGCAGCTCGGCCAGCGCCAGCAGGGTCAGCGCCCGCTCGGAGGGCGCGGCGCAGGCATCAGCCAGCGCCAGCGCGTCGGCCAGGTGCGCCGCCGCGTCGGCCGGCCGCCCCGCCGCCGTGTCCAGCTCGCCCAACAGGCGGCGCGCGGCGAGCAGGGCGAGCGGCTGACGGGGCGACTCGGCAGCGTCCATTGCCTCGGTCGCCTGCCGGCGGGCGCGCGCCGGGTCGCCGGCCGCGCGCTCGTACGCCGCCCAGCCGAGCCGCCCCTCGGCCACCCCCAGCGTCGCCCCGCCCCAGGCCAGCCAGCGGTCGTGCGCCGCCAGCCAGGCGCGCCCCCCCGCCAGGTCGCCCGCGTCGAGGGTCAGCGCGGCGGCCAGCCGTTGCAGCGCCAGGGCGCCCGCGAAATCGACCTCACCGGGGGCGGTGGCGGCGCCCGCCGGCAGGCGCTCCGCCACCAGGCGCCGCGCGACGTCCTCCTCGCCCCGCCAGCGCGCCAGCGCGCCGGGCACGATCGGATCGACGAAGGAGTCCGCCCCGCCCGGCGCCGCCGGGTCCGCCAGCGCGCGCGCCTCGTCCCAGGCGCCCTCCAGCACCAGCAGCGGCAGGGAGGCCAGGCGCGGCGCCAGCTCCTCCCGCACCCCCGCCGCCCGCGCCAGCGCCCCCTCCGCCTCCGCCGCCAGCGCCCGCCGCTCCGCCAGCCGGTCGGCCCGGTAGGGGATCGCCACCGCGGCCAGCGCCTCGGACGCCGTCGTCGCCACCTGGTAGGGGTTCCCGGCCGCCCGGTAGGCCGCGCGGGCGCACGCGAAGGCCGCCTCCGCCTCGGCCGGGCGGCCCAGCGCCGCGTGGACCAGCGCCAGCGCGTAGTGCGCGTCGGCGGTCTCCCCCTCCGCGTCCCCCCCGGCCAACGCCCGCGCCCCCGCCCGCGCCGCGTCCGCGTGCCGCCCGACGGTCGCCAGGTAGACCGCCAGCGTCCCCCAGTGGCCCCGGCCGGTGGCCGATGTCTCCAACTCCGGATCGACCGCCGCGACCCGCGCCCGATCCGCCGGGGCGAGCGCGTCCAGCGCCGCCGCCCCCACCTCCAGGTCGGCCACCCCCCGCCGGTAGTCCCCCTCGAAGCAGCGCTGCAACCCCAGGAAGAAGCGCGCGTAGGCCGCCAGGACCGGGTCGCCGAGCGCCGCCGCCAGGCGCACCGCCTCGTCCAGGGCGCCGATCGCCCCGGCCGCGTCGTCGTAACGGCGCATCCGCGCCAGCCGCACCAGCAGCCAGCCCCGCTCCCCCGCCCCCGCCGCCCCCTCGGCCCCCCGCCCCGGCGGGAGCGCCAGCGCCGCCTCGAAGCGCGCCGCCGCCGCCAACCAGGCATAGGCCCGCTGCGCCCGCTCCCCCGCCCGCACCAGCCACTCCCGCGCGCGCGGGTCCCCGGCCGCCCGGAAGTGCTGGGCCACCGCGTCGGGGTCCGGGCCGAGGGCCGCCGCGATCGCCTCCGCCGCCCGCCGGTGCCACACCCGCCGCCGCAGCGGCAGGACCCCCTCGTAGAGGGTCGCGCGGATCAGCGCGTGGACGAAGCGCACGCCCGTCCCCTCGGCCGGTGCCTCCAGCACCCGCGCCTCGACCGCCCGCTCGACCGGCCCCAGCAGCGCCTCCTCCTCGACCGCCGCCACCGCCGCCCACAGCGCCAGCGGCGCCTCCGGCCCGATCGTCGCCGCCGCCGCCAGCAGCTCGCGCGCCTCCTCCCCCAGCCGCGCCAGCCGCCGGTCGATCACCTGCCGCAGGAGCGGCGGCAGCCGCACGCGGGCCAGGTCGCCGAGCGCCCAGCCGCCCCCCCGCGGTCGCAGGTGCCCCTCCTCCGCCAGCGCGCGCAGCAGCTCCCCCACGTAGAACGGATTGCCCTCCGCGCGCTCCTGGGTCCAGGCGACCAGCCGCGCCTCGTCGGGCGGCGGCAGCGCGTGCGCCGCGCGCACCAGCTCCCGCACCGCCCCGTCGTCGAGCCGCCGCAGATCGAGGCGTGCCGCCCCCGCCTCGCGCACCAGCAGCGGCAGCATTGCGTAGAGCGGGTCGCGGCGGGTCAGCTCGTCGGCGCGATAGGTGGCGATCAGCAGCAGCGGCGCCGCCGGCGCCCCGCGCGCCAGGAAGCGGAGCAGATCGAGGCTGGCCCCGTCGGCCCAGTGCAGATCGTCCAGCAGCAGCACCAGCGGCCGCCGCGCCGCCACCCCGGCCAGGGCGTCGCGCACCCGCCGGAAGAGCGCCGCCTGCCCCTCCCCGGCCCCCGCCGCGCCCGGCGGCAGCGCGCCGCCGAGCAGCGGCGACAGCTCGCGCAGCGGCGGGCAGCCGTCGAAGAGTTCCGTCCAGGGGCCGTAGGGCGGGGTCTCGGTCAGGTCGTAGCAGCGCCCCACCAGCACCAGCGCGCCCCGCGCCGCCGCCTCGCGGCAGGCCGCCTCGGCCAGTGCCGTCTTGCCGATCCCCGCCTCGCCGCCGATCAGCACCAGGCCGCCGCGCCCGGCCAGCGCCGCGCCGAGGCGCTCGCCCAGCGCGGCGCGTTCCCGCTCCCGGCCGGCCAGCGGCGGCGCGGCGGGGACGTCGGGCTCGGGGCCGGACAGCGGGGCGGCACTGGTCATGGCGCACGGTCCACATACGGGGCGACGAAGACGCCGGCGCGGCGGGCGAACCGCCACGATCGATACCGCGGGGCGGTGGGGTGCCCGCCGGCCTCCGGCTGGACGGCCGCGGCGTGGGGGCGGCGGGCGGGGCTGCCCGCCGCCACGGTCGTCGACCGTGGCATAAGAAGAACGTACCGCCGGCCCCGCCGGTTTCCCCGCCCCCCCCCCGCGCCGCTTATACCGCGTCCGGCCGAACACCTTGGCCTGGCGCGGCCTGCTCCCCTCCCCTCGTAGGGGAGGGGCTGGGGGAGAGGTCCGCCCCGCCCCGCGGGACCCGCCGAGGTCAGAAAGCATCTATCCGGGCGGCGACCGGCGCCGGCCGGTTGCTCCCTCGCGCCATCCTGGATGACCGACCCGGTGGGCGCCCCCCGCACATCGGCTGCCGCGTTTGGCATGCATGGTGCGGTGGGCGTGGGGCATTGTCGCCGCGGGCGGCTTGCCTGCGGCACCACACCGCGGCGTGTGGCAGATCGAAGGAGCGCCTATGCCGGTTCAGCAGGGTGCCGATCAGTGGTACTCGGTCGGGGAGTTGGCCCATTTCCTGAAGGCCGATGAGTCCGCCGTGGCCCGGCTGCTCCGGGTCGACGGGTTGCGTCGCGAGGACATCGCGGGGGTCGGCCACCTTCACCGGGCGGACCTCGATCGCTTCTTCCGGACATTCCAGGCGGCACAGGCCATCCCGGAGAGCCGCCATGCCTTGCCGGAGTGGCTGGAGGGCTGTAGCGCCCCCTGGGCCGTGACCCTCACCTCCCGGTACCGGGAGCCGTACGTCTACCCGACCGCCCTGTCGCCGGCGCAGGGGGACCTGCTGCGGACGCTGGTGGCGAACATCGCCCCGCGGACCACGGTGGAGATCGGCTCCTACGTCGGCATCTCGACCCTCTGGCTGGCGGCCGGTCTGGAGCAGGGCGGCAGCAATGGGCTCCTCCACGCGATCGACCTGTTCGGCGAGTTGTGGCCTTTCCCGCCGTATCGCTACGCCTACGTGCCCGACCTGCTCCACCTGGCGCGGGAATCGGCGCGCGCCGCCCGGCTCGACCAGCACATCCGGTTCCACCAGGGCGACTCGCAGGAGGTGGGCAAGCGGCTCGGCGCCCTCCTCGACGGCCCGATCGACTTCCTCTACATCGACGGCGACCACACCGCGGCCGGCTGCCTGGCCGACTTCCTCCTCTACTATCCCCATGTCGCCGTCGGCGGCTACATCGCCTTCCACGACATCAACCCCGCGCACTGCGGCTGCACCGGCCCGCGGCAGGTGCTCGACGCCGTCGTCAAGCCGTCGCCCACGCTGGCGCTCGTCGAACTGCCGACGACCCCGGAGAACTACGGGATCGCCCTGGTTCGCAAACTGGGCGTCGATCAGCATCTCCTGACCATGCCCGCCGCGGACCAGCGCGGGCGGTAGCCCTTGCCCGGCAAAGACCCTGCGCCACCGCTCGGTCCGCATGCGGCCTAATGCCAAATCGGCGCGCCTATTTGCGTCGTTCGTAGGGGCGGATTGCATACCCGCCCTGGTCGGCAGACCTCAGGCCCGATCTGCAGGGCAACCGGGCGAGTTGCATACCTGCTCCTACCGAACCGATGACCCCTTCCGCTTCGAC
>JAUJMV010000006.1:80953-136576 GCA_030446685.1 Thermomicrobiales bacterium
CCGCTTCGACCCTAGCGCACGACCAGCGTGGCGACCATCCCCGCCGCCTTGTGCCCCGGATAGTCGCAGATGATCCGGTACTCGCCCGCGGGCAGGGCCTTGACCGTGAAGGTGTTGGTCGTGTTCG
The DNA here is from genome assembly GCA_030446685.1 of Thermomicrobiales bacterium. Lineage (GTDB taxonomy): Bacteria > Chloroflexota > Chloroflexia > Thermomicrobiales > CADCWN01 > JAUJMV01. The sequence goes on from JAUJMV010000006.1 coordinate 81,081, forward strand.
CGCCGAAGTTCTTGCTGCGCCGGTTGACGCCCGGCCCTTCGAGCGTGAATTGGTGGGCGATCGGGCTCGGATTCTTCACCACGAAACTGATGTCGCCCGCGGTCGCCTCGTAGGTCGCCCGGTCCCACCGCAGCGCCCCGCTCGGGTCGGCCGCGATCTCGACCTGCTGGGCAACCACCTCGCTGCTGAAGCCCCCGTCCCCCCCTCGGCCACCCCCCCCCGCGCCGCCACATGCGGCCAGCACGACGCCGAGCAAGATTGCCAGCGCGCAGACCGCGCCCCGCTGCCACCACCGCGAACCCACCGGCCCCACTCCTTCCAAATCCGGGGCGACGCCGCCCCCGCCGACACCGCCTATGCGGCGACCCCCGCGCCGCGCCCCTCCGCCCGGACCACGCGCCAGGCCCGCTGCCCGAGGTGGACGGCGATCCAGAAGATGACGAAGCCGCTGACCGGGTGGAACGCCCCCGGCAGACCACCGATGTTCGCGGTGGCATACTGCGCCCAGATCAGCGCGATCAGCGCCCCGGTCAGCCAGCGCAGCGCCGCCGGCAACCGCCCGAGAAAGGCGGCCGCCAGCATCACCAGCGGCAGGCCCTCGAAGGCGTGGATGAAACTCGTGTGCCAGCCCCAGCGCGCCGAATCAACGAAGATCGCCATGCCGGCCAGAAAGACCTGGGCGGCCACGCAGCCGGCGAAGACCCAGGCGAGCGCCAGGTAGCCCCACCGCGCCGATCGCACCCCCGCCGGCAGCGGCGCAACCCCGCCCGCGGGCCGCGCCCCATGCCCCTCGCCGGCCACGCCGACCGCCCCCGGCTCCGCCAGCGCCACCGCGCCCCGCTCGCCGCCGACCTCCCGTGCCATCTCTCACCTCCTCTCACTGCCGCGCCGGACCCCCGCGCCTACCCCGAGCATAGCGGGCGGGTATCGCGCCCGGTTGGCGGAAGTGCGGCGAAAGTGTGACCGAACCACGACCAAAGCGTGGGCCTGCTCCCGCGGGACTTCCCTTGACCACTTCACGGTGCCGGGCCTCCTTCCCCGCTCGTGCGCCGGGGCGATTCGCAATAGGGCTGTCCGGTGGCAGCGCGTCATCGGGTGGGGCCGTTCGACTGCCCCTCCAAGACCCGCCCCAGGTCCCCGCCCATCCTTGTCGCCAACCGCCGTAGCACCCTGGGGTGACCTGACGCGCCGAAGCGCGGCGACGCCGTTTCAATGCGCGGCCGGCGTGTCCCGGTTGAACCCGCGCCGAATCGCCAGCGCCACAAGGCCCAGGACCGCGCCCCAGATCAGATTGGTGACGATGATGCTCACCATCGCCACCATCGGCAACGAGGCGGGCGCGCTGTCCACGAAGAAGGTCGCGACGACTCGCTGGAGGACGATGGCGAAGACGCCGTACAGCCCGCTCACGGCAACGAGCGTGGCGAACGGGCTCGGGACACGCCGTAGCGCCACGACCCCCACCCAGATAGCCGCGATGACGGCGGTGACGAGGACGCTGTCCCACGGACCCTCGAAACGCTCGTACACCTCGAAGATGCTCAGCAGCGGCCTGACGAGACCCAAGGCGGCGAGGGGGATGATCAGCTTCGGTCGCAGACCCATGAGTGCTCCTGTCCGCACCGTGTGCAGGGTGAATGGCCTGTCAGCCGCCCTGCACTCGTAGGGGCCGCGGATTCCCGTCCTCCCCCACCGGTGCGCCACCTTGCAGAGGTGCCCCGCCCCCGTCGCCCCACGGACACCACGCTACGCCCACCGGCGACCTCCCTCTGCTCGAAGGCGGCTGGCGGAATGGCTGCGCCCGCCGCGCGTCTCCGGTGTAGGGGCGTTCGACTGAACGCCCAGACCGTCGCCACAGCACCGGCGCAACCATGACGAGAACCGCTGTAGACACGCCCTGGTCATCGGCATAGTCGTGCGCCTCCTTGCGAGCATGAACCTCCCCCCTCGCGGTAGCCCGGTTGCTCCGCGCCGTCGCGCCGCCCCTGGTGACGCGAATCGATCTGCTGCTGATTGTCGGGGAGGAACTTGAGAGCGTCCTAAGAATCGCGGGATGGGCGGCGGCGCCCGGTGGTTCGGGGAATTGTTCAGACTGGCGGGGCAACTTCGCCGCGCCGGTTCACCGGCTCCGCGTACGTGCTACGCGGCGTTCCGGGATGCGACACATTTGCCCCCCCGACTCTCAACCGATACGCCGAGGGCGGCGGGCGTGAACGCGCCCCCCGCTGTGCTACAATCGAGGCCTCACGATCCGCCTGACCACGTTCATGACGCGCCGGACGACGTGCCAAAGGCCATCCCCCAGGCGATCGAGCGGAGATCTCGGCATGACGCCCCTGCGATCGATCAGGAACCAGTACCTCGGCGTCAATGCCCACCTGCACAGCTACTGGCAGGCGGTCGGCGGCTGGAGCCGCTTCCACACCAACCACATCACCGACCTCCTGCGCGCGCTGCGCCCGCTGCTGCTGCCGCTCGGCTACGACGCCGACGTCGAGCCGTCGCTCCAGATCCGCCGGCTCGACGACGCCGAGCCGGCGCGATATCCGGAGTCGGACGTCACTATTTACGACCTGGATCGGGGTCGCGCCCGCCAGCGCGCGGCGGCCGGTCGGCCGCCGGCGTGGCGGAGCTTGTGCTGCCCCTGCCGGAAGGGCTCTTCGGCGAGCCCCTCTCCTCTAAGGAATACAGCGCGATCGGCATCTACGAGTCCGTGCCGGGGCGGCTCGACCGCGGCGCGCCGATCGCCTGGCTCGAACTGCTCTCCTCCAACAAGCCGGGCGGGCGCGACGCCCAAGACTACGTCGACAAGCGCCTGGCGGTCCTGGAGAGTGGGATCGTCTTCGTGGAACTCGACTATCTGCACGAATCGGCGCCGACCCTGCCCGGCCTCCCGAGTTACCGCCCCCGCCGCGGGAGCCCCCGCCGCCGCGGCACGCGCCTACCGGATCGTCGCGATCGATCCGCGCCCCAGCCTCCGCGACGGCACCATCCGCGCCAACCAATTCGACGTGGACGCGGCAATCCCGACCATGTCCATCCCCTCAGCGGGACCGATGCCCTCCCCTTCGATTTCGGCCTGCCCTACCGCAAGACCTTCGAGGAAACCCTCTACGGGCTCCAGTTGGTTGATTATGGCGAGTTGCCCCAGCATTTCGACCGCTACAGCGCCGCCGATCAGCGGCGGATCGCCCTGCGGATGCTGGCGGTCGCGGAGGCGGCGGCCGAGGGCGCGACCTGGAGAGCGGGCCATTCCTCGCGCGCGATTTGACGCTGGACGAGGCCCTGGCACGGCTGACGGCGCTAACGGAGGGGTAGCGGGCCGACGGCGAAGCGGCGACGGACCCGGCCCGGACCAATTTCCTGGACAACTACCAGTACCGATACCCCGGCCACGTCCCTTGACCGGCCGGCCACGAACGCCATAGACTGACGGCCGGAAGCGGCGAGGCGCCGACCCTGGAGGGCACCGTGAAAACGAAAGACGACCTCCTGGCCGAGATCCGGGCCGAGCGCGCGGCTGGCACGCCCTCCTCGCCGAGGTCGGCGAGGGGCGCATGGAGCGGCCGGGGCCGATGGGCGATTGGACCCTCAAAGATCTCGCCGCCCACCTCACCGGCTGGCGGGAGCGGACGATCCGGCGTATCGAAGCCGGCCCCGGCCGGGGAGCCGCCGACCCCCTGGCCGGGCCACCTGACCGGGGACGACGCCATCAACGCCTGGATCTACGAGCGCAACCGCGACCGCTCGCGCGAGGTGCTGGCCGAGGCGGACGCCTCATTCGCGCGCCTGGCCGCGGCGGTCGCCGCGCTCCCCGACGAGGATCTGACCGCGCCAGGGCGCTTCGCCTGGCTGGAGGGCCAGCCGCTCGTCGCCGCCGACTTCTTCGGCCACCTCCACGAAGAACACGAGCCCTCCATCCGCGCCTGGCTCGCGCGCGCCTGAACCACCGCGCCCGCGGGCGAACCGTTGGTGCCCCTCATCCCCTCGCCCGAGTAGGCTAACTCACGAGGCTTGCACCACCCCGAACGGGGGCTCTCCGGCGCGCGCTCGGCCCGCCGGCACCGGTCGCCCGCCCCGGCGGGTCCGATCGATCGACGGCCTACCACGCCCGGCCACCCGGACGCGACCCCGCGCGGCGCCCGACGCGGAAAGGGGGAAATAACGAAACGAACCCGCCGAAAAGCCGCTGAATACCCAGCTATAGCGCCAAATCCGACGCCTGGCAGCCCAGTCGAAACTACCCCAAAACAGGTGCTTTTTACCCCCGTTTCGGCCGGTTTGCCGCCGTGACCGGGCCACACCGGTCCTGTGACGACTCACCGCCGAGGGGAGCGCCGTCCCAGGTACGAACGGGTCCGAAGGGAGGGATGAGAGGTGACACTACCGCCGCCAATCCTGCACTGTGAGATCGGCCACGAACCCGAAGTGACGATCGCTGGTCAGCAGGATAAAGCCGCGCGTGCGCGCGACCGCGGCGATCTGGGCGTCCAAGGCGGGAATCGGCCGTCCCGCCACTTTTTGCTCAGCCTGGATCTGCCCGAACATCCGGGCGGCGTCCTCGTCGAAAGGCCAGAGGCGCAACCCCCGAACCAACGCCTGCAAGCGCCGCGAATTCTCCCGGCGCCGCTGACTGGCGTAAACGGCATACTACAGCTCGCCGAGTACCGTGATCGAAAGCGCGAACCGGTCGCCGCTCCCTTCCGCCTGCCGCACCCGGCCGACCAGCGGCTCCTCCCCGGCCATGAGGCTGCTGGCGTGATTGGTATCGAGCAGGTAGTCAGAGATGCTCTTCCAGATCGCGGTCGCGCATGAGTTCGATGTCGGCCAGCAGCGCATCGAGCTCACCGGGCGCGAATTGCAGCGGGCCATGCTCCTGGAGGGCCTGGAGGATCGCCCCCGCCGAGCCCACCTCCGGACGCCGGCCGTACTTGGCTTGGAGGAAGCCGACGAAGTCGAGCACCTCGGCCACCTGCGCCTCGGGCAACTCCCGGACGGCCGCGACCAGGCGCTCCGCCAACTGGTCCTTGCGCTGTGTCACGGCCCCCCTCCCGATCCTCGGGACGCCGGGGGCGCCGCGCCCCGCGCCCGGCCGCGCGCCGGAGACGGAACGCGGCGCCCCCCGCTCAGCCCTGCAGCGCCGCGCGCACCCGCTCCGGCGTCAGCGGCACCTCCGGGATCCGCGTCGCCGTCGCCGCCTTCACCGCGTTGGCGATCGTCGCCGCGCCGGGGATGATCGGCGGCTCCCCCACGATCCGCGCCCCGAACGGCCCGTCCGGCGTCGGCACCTCCACCAGGATCGTCTCGATCGCCGGCGCCTGGTCCGCCTTCGGCATCGCGTAGTCCATGAAGCTGCCGGTCAGCAACTGCCCCTCCTCGTCGTGGATCAGCTGCTCGTAGAGCGCGAAGCCGATCCCCTGCACCACCCCGCCGAGGATCTGCCCCTCCACCGCCGGCGGGTTCAGCGCGCGCCCCACGTCCTGCGCCGCCACATAGTCGAGCACCGCGATCTCCCCGGTGTCCGGGTCGACCCGCACCCGCGCCAGGTGCGCCGCGAAGCCCGGCGCGATCACCTTCTGCGCGCTCGCCCCGCGCGCGTAGATCGGCTCGTAGCGGCTGGTGCTCAGCCGCGCCACCTCCGCCAGCGTCACCTTGCTGTCCGGCGCGCCCTTCACCCGGATCTCGCCGTCGGCGATCTCCAAATCGTCCGGCGCCGCCTCCAGCCGGTCGGCGGCGATCGCCAGCACCTGCCGCTTCGCCTCGCTCGCCGCCTCCAGCACCGCCTTGCCCACCGTGTAGGTGATCTGGCTGCCGCCGCTCCCCGGCGAGTGCGGCGCGCTGTCGGTGTCGCTCATCACGACGCGCACCTTCGCCGGGTCGATCCCGAACGCCTCCGCCGCGATCACCGCGAAGCTGGTGCTCTGCCCGGTCAGGTCGGCCACCCCCGTGCTGATCGTCAGCGTCCCGCCCGGATCCATCCGGCAGACCGCCGCCGCCGGCCCCTTGCCGCCCGGCCAGCCGCCCGCCCCGACCCCGACCCCCTCGTGCGGCCCGACGTTGTGCCGCCCCTGCCAGAGCGGGTGGGCGCGCAGCCGTTCGAGGCACTCCTTCAGGCCGATCGTCGGCCAGGGGTTGCCGTCCGGCCAGAGGTCGCCCTCGACGATCGCGTTCTGGATGCGGAAGTCGAGCGGGTCGATCCCCAGCCGCTCCGCCAGGTCGTCCATCGCCGACTCGATCGCGAAGCTCGCCTGCGGCGCCCCCGGCGCGCGGTAGGCCCCCACGCCCGGCTTATTGGTCATCACCTCGTAGCCCTTGATCTCGAGGTTCGGGAAGCGGTAGTAGCCGCCGACCAGCAGGCAGCCGATCCCCAGCGCGCTCCCCGCGTAGGCCCCGGTGTCGAAGATCACCCGCGCCTGCAAGGCCGTCAGCGTCCCGTCCCGCTTCGCCCCCACCTTCAGCTCGAAGACGGTCAGCGGCGACGGGTTGGCCGCCAGGAAGTCCTCCCCGCGCGTGTAGGCCAGCCGCACCGGCCGCCCCGTCTGCACCGCCAGCGCCGCCACGAACGGGTCGAGCAGCACGTACTTCGCCCCGAAGCCGCCGCCGATCGGCACCGGCACGACCTTCACCTGCGCCGGCGCCAGCCCCAGCGCCGCCGCGACCTCGTCGCGCGTGTAGAAGTAGGCCTGCGTGCTGGTGTAGACCGTCACCCCGCCCGTCGCGAAGTCGGGCGCCACCGCGCAGGTCTGCGTCTCCAGGTAGCCCTGGTGGACGTAGTTCACCCGGTAGCTCCCCTCGACGATCGCGTCGGCCTCGCGGAACCCCGCCTCCACGTCGCCGCGCTTGAAGCTGACGCTGTTGCTGACGTTCGCCGGCAGGTCCTCCTGCTCCTCATCCTCGTCCTTGACGACCGCCGCGTGCAGGTCGGCCTCCTCCGCCCCCGCCGCCGGCAGGTCGCGCACCCGCGGCGCATCCTCGGCCATCCCCCGGATCGGGTCGGTGACGGCAGGCCCCGGCTCGTACTCCGCCCGCACCGCCGCCGCCCCGTCGGTTGCCTGCGCCTCGGTCTCCCCCAGCACCACCGCCACCGGCTGCCCGTTGAAGACCACCCGGTCGCGCGCCAGGAAGTTCAGCCGCCGCGAGCCCGACTCCGCCCCCTTCAGGGCCAGGTCCTCCGCCGTGTAGACCGCGACGACGCCCGGCAGCGCCCGCGCCGCGGCGGTGTCGATGCTCGTGATCCGCGCGCTGGCGTAGGGGCTGAGGACCAGCCGCGCGTGCAACATCCCCGGCAGGGCCACGTCCCCCGCGTAGCGCGCCCGCCCGGTCACCTTCTCCGGGGCGTCGCGCCGCTTGATCTCGCCGCCCACCGCCGTCATCTCCGCCTGCACCATGACCGTTCCATCTCCCCTCCCGGCCGCCTGGGCCGGGACTGTCGCCACGCCGGTTCCCATCTGGCAAGGGCGACGCCCATCGCCCACCGCCGCATCATAGCGCACGCGCCGTACCGACGCTATGGGAGACCGACCCAGTCAGCCCAGCGCTGCCGCCGCCCCGGCGGTCAGGTAGCGACTCGCCCACGCCCGCAGGGTGGTCAACTCGTCGGCCCACCGCTGGCCGGGGCGGTGGAAGTATTCCCAGAGGATCAGCCGGTCGCGCAGCATGTAGAGCGCGAAGCGCGCGGCGAAACCGGGGCGCGGCGGTCGGCGCTCCAGGTAGGCGCCGGCGAACGCCCGCGCCCGCGCCGGATCCTCGTCCAGGTAGCCGGCGACCTGCCGAGGCAGGTCGGCTTCCCCGTCGCCGAAGTGCGCCTCCATCAGGTCGAAGACCCCGCCGACGCGCCAGGCCCCGCCGGTCTGCTCCACGGTGACGTTGGCCTCCTTGTAGTCCTGCATCACAAAGCAGGGCGGGCAGGGCGCCCCGAGCGCCGGCTGGGCGGCGGCGATGATCGACTCCACCCAGGCGGCATCGGCGGCGGTCGTGCGGCCGTCGTGCGCCCGCGAGCGCGCCAGCCACCGCCGGGTGTCGGCGACGATCCAGTCGCCGTAGCCGCCGGCGAAGGGCGCGATCGTGCCGGACGCCAGGTCGTAGCGGCCGGCGTGGGGCCAGCACAGATCGTGCAGGGTCGCCAGCCCCACGCCCAGCGCCCGCGCGATCGCCGCCCGATCCGCCGCCCCGAGGGCCGCCCGGACCGCCGGGTCCGCCAGTTGCAGTCCGGGCATCCGCGGCATCAGGGCGTAGCTCCAGCCGAAGAGATCCTCCGCCGGGTCGAGCAGGTACGGCCACGGCGCCGGGGCCGCCGTCCGTTCGTGCAGCAGCCGCGCGAAGAACTGCTCGGACGGGAACTGGTCGGGGTAGTGCGGGCGGCCGCGCAGGACCCATTCGCCGGCGCTGCTCGTCACGAAGACATTCTGCCCGAAGAGGCCGAAGGGGATCGGCGCGGCCCCGACGAAGCGGCCCAATCCGAAGCGGTCGAGCGCCGCCTGGAATTGCGCCGGACGGATCGGCCCGAGCCGCCGCGAGTAGACTACCTCCGTCACATCCCCCCTACCGGGCCACTCCGAGACTACGGCCCATGGAGTACGATACGCCGGCATGGCCGACGACGCGGGACGGGATGTACGGCGCGGTGGAGGGCGACAATGCCACTGACGAACGACGAGCGGGCGCGGCTGATCGCGCAGTACGCGGCCGGGCCGGCACGCCTGCAGGCCGCGCTGGACTCCGTGCCGGAAGAGGCGCGACAGTGGCGCCCGGCGCCCGGCGCCTGGTCGGCCCACGAGATCATCTGCCACTGCGGCGATTCGGAGACGACCTCCGCCACGCGCATCCGCCTCCTCCTCGCCGAACAGGATCCCGTCATCACCGGCTACGACCAGGACGCCTGGGCGGAGCGGCTCGACTACCACGGCCACCCGCTGGAGCCGGCGCTGGCCGCGGTCGACGCCGCGCGCGCCAACACCGTCGCGCTGCTGCGGCGCCTGCCGCCGGAGTCCTGGTCGCGCGAGGGGCGGCACTCCGAGTCCGGTCGCTACGGGGCCGAGGACTGGCTGCGGATCTACGCCGCGCACCTGGACGATCACGCCCGGCAGATCGCGGGGAACCTGGCCGCGTGGCAAGCCCGCGAACGGCCAGCGCCGGTATAGCCGGCAGGACCAACGACCCGTTTCGCGACACCTGATGGGCGGGGGGGGCGGGCGCCCCCCTAGAACCGCACCAGGTCGGCGACGCGCACCGGCAGGCCGGTCGCGAACGACCGGTTGGCGGCGATGCCGGTCAGGATCGACATGGCGCCGTCGATGTGTCCCGCCGCGCGCCCGAGCGGGTCGGCGGGGCGCTCGCGCCGGAAGAGATCCTCCAGCAGGCGCACATCGCCGCCGCCGTGCCCGCCCTGCTCCTGCGCCACCGGCACGACGAGCGGCTTGCCCCACAGCGGGCGCAGCACGATCTCCGGGCGCTCCCGCTCCACCAGCGGCTCGAGATCGCGCAACTCCGGCAGATTGAAGTCGTCCTTCGCCCCGCTGACGTAGGAGTTCTCCTCGATGTCCACCTCCAGCCGGCCCTTGGTGCCGTTGAACCCGATCCGGAAGCCCTCCCAGGGGGAGTAGGCCGTCAGATGGTAGGACATCGTCGCGCCGCTGCGGTAGCGCACCAGCACCGCCATGTCGTCCTCGATGCTGATGCCGTCGCCGAAGACGTTCTGGTCGCGCTGGTAGCCGTCCTCGTGCTCGGCCTCCAGGTAGAGCCCGCGCAGGTGCGGGTTGTCGGCCAGGCGCAGCGCGTAGGGGTCCTCCCCGGCGGCGGGGCTGCCGTGGGCGCGCTGATAGGGGTACGCCTCGCCGCGCTCCTCGGCGTTCTCGCGCCCGTAGAACTTCAGGTCGCCGAAGGCGAAGACCGTCTCCGGCTGCGTGTCGAGCCACCAGTTGACCAGATCGAAGTGGTGCGTCGCCTTGTGGACCATCAGCCCGCCGGAGTTCCGCTTGTCGCGGTGCCAGCGGCGGAAGTAGTCGGCGCCGTGCCGCGTGTCGAGGAGCCACTCGAAGTGGACCGAGAGGACGCGCCCGATCGCGCCCGACCGCAGCACCTCCTTGACGGCGCTGGCGCGCGGGGCGTAGCGGTAGTTGAAGGTGACGGTGAGGGTGCGGCCGGTCGCGCGCTGCGTGTCGAGGATCGCCTGGCAGCGGGCGGCGTCGATCGTCAGCGGCTTCTCGGTGATCACGTCGCGGCCGAGCTCCATCGCCCGGATGATGTAGCGGTGGTGGGTGCGGTCGATCGACGTGACGATCACCGTCTCCACCCGCTGCTCGTCGAGCATCCGCTCGAAGTCCTCCGCCCGATAGGTCGGCACCGGCGCCGCCCCCAGCCGCTCGCCGAAGAGGCGGTTGTAGTAGTCCATCCGCGTCTGGTTCACGTCGCAGAAGCCGACCAGCGCCCCCTCGTCCTTGAAGTCGCCGAGCAGCGCCGCGCTGTACATCGCCGAGCGCCCGCCCAGCCCGACGATCGCGTAGCGCTTCCGGCTGTCCGTCTCCCCGCCGGTCATGCCAACCCCTCCCCTCTCGCCACCATCGCCCGGGCCACCACACCCCGCGCCCTGCGCCCCGCGCCGTCAGTAGCCCCGCTGCTTGTCCACCACGTTCATCAGTTCCTCGCCGGCCAGGAAGCGGCGGACGTTCTCGCTGATGATCGCGTAGGCGCGCGGGCCGTACTTCGGCGTCAGCCCGCCGTAGTGCGTCAGCAGGATCAGGTTCGGCGCCTCCCAGAGCGGGTGGTCGGGCGGCAGCGGCTCCGGGTCGGTCACGTCGAGCCCGGCGCCGGCGATCGTGCCGTCGTGCAGCGCGGCGATCAGCGCCTCCTGGTCCACGATCGGGCCGCGCCCGACGTTGTAGAGGTAGGCGCTCCGCCGCATCGCCCGCAGCTCCGCCGCCCCGATCAGCCCCCGCGTCTCCGGCGTCAGCGGCAGGGTGATCACGACGTGGTCGGCGTCCGCCAGCAGGCCGTGGAGGTCGTCGCGCGCGAACTGGCGGTCGAGCAGCCCCTCCGGCGCGGGCCGGTCGGAGCGGCGCAGGGCGGTGACACGCATGCCGAGCCCCTTCGCCTTGCGCGCCAGCGCCTCGCCGATCTTGCCGAGGCCGAGCAGACCCATCGTCTGCCCCTCGACCTCGAACATGCCGGTCGGCCAGTAGAAGCGCCGCTCGCCGTGCTGGTTGAGGATCTGCTCCGGCACCCGCCGCGCGAAGGCCAGCAGCATCGCCAGCACATGCTCCGGCACGCTCGCCACATGGATGCCCACGGCGGAGGTGCCGACGATGTCCCGCTCGATGAAGCCCGGCGTGGAGACGGCGTTGGCGCCCGCGCCGGTCGTCTGCACCCAGCGCAGCCGCCCCGCCCGCGGCAGCAGCCCCTCCGGCACGTCGCCGATCACTGCGTCGGCCTCGCCGATGTGCCGCTCCAGCGCCGCCCGGTCCCCCTCGACCGAGATGAACGTCGCCTCCGGGAACTGCTCCGCCAGCTTCGCGCGGTAGTCCACGCCGTCGTTGCGCCCCATGTTCCCGCCGACCAGGATGACCGGCTTGCGCCCCCCCTCTTCCGCCATGCTCCCTCCCATCATCGAGTGTTGCCGCCCCTCCGGCGGCAGTATCGCATGGATCGGCGCCTGGGATGGGCCGCCGCTATCGGCGTTGTCCGGCCCGGCCACGGTGCCAATTATGCGTGGACGGATGCCCAGAGCGACGAGGTGGGGTATAATGCAGCCACCACCCCTTGTCCCACAACGCCGTTGGTCAGGCACGGTGCGCCGCATGCACCGCGGGCGAGCAGCGCAGCCAGAGGCTTCCCAAGCAGCGACAACCGACGCCGGGGGACACCATCATGCACGCCTATCTGCCGGCGGCGCCGACGGACGGCGCCGAGTTCGCCGCGCGCGGGCCGGACGGGACGTTGCCCATCGCCCTGCTTGGCGGCTTCCGGGTCGCCGCCGGCCCCCGCACCGTCGCGGAGGCGGCCCGGCGGCGGAGGAAGGCCAAGGCGCTCGTCAAACTGCCCGCACTCACGCCCGCGCACCGGCTCCACCGCGAGCAACTCATGGAGCGGCTGTGGCCAGCAGTTCGCCCCCTCGATCCACTCGGGCAATCGTCGGCCTGCTTGCGGGCGGAGGATCAGCAGGCCGCCCTCGAGGCCGGGGGCGCGGCGTGGATCGATGTCGCCGCGCTCTCGAGCGCCGCGAGCGCCCGCTTCACTGTGGAACTGCTGACAGACCAGGCACCGTTCCACTCTGACGCGCCGCGTGGCCGCGGAGGATAAGGTTGGACCAGGTACTCGCCTATGCCCTGAACGATTGAACACGCCGCGGTGGCGGCGCCCACCGATCTGCGCCACCAGCGCCGGCGATCGGACCCTGTAATGCCGCTGTAAGCATGCGGTAGGCCCCATCCCGCAACATGAAGCGGGGGACCGATTCGAGCGCGCGGCGCCGTCGTCAACCGCCGGTCATCGCGGAGTTAGAGAAAGCGGCGCGGGCGGGTGGGACAGGTCAAGCCCCGGTCCGCCGCCACCGCCCCCCGGCGCCCGAGAAGGATCGCGACATGCTCAAACGACCGCGCACCTCCGCCGCGCGCCTGGGATTCGGACTGCTGGGCCTGCTCCTGGTCCTGGCGCTACCGCTCGCCTGGTACCTCGGCTCGCCCCTCTTCCTCGACCGTGCGGTCGAGGAGGGCCCCTTCGACGCCGCGGCGGCGAGAGCAAGCCCGGTGCGGAGCGGCCGGTTCGTCGGCGCCGACTCATTCCACATGGGCGCGGGGCGGGCGACGATCTTCCGGCTGCCCGACGGGCGGCAGACCCTGCGCCTCGAAGAGTTCACCGTGACCAACGGCCCCGACCTCTACGTGTACCTATCGGGCCACCCCGCGCCGCGTGACAGCGCCCAGTTGCACGGATCGGGCGATTTCGAGGTCGCACGGCTCAGGGGGAACATCGGCGAACAGAGTTACGACCTGCCGGCCGACCTCGACGTGGGCGCGTTCAAGTCGGTGGTGATCTACTGCAAGCGGTTTACGACCGTGTTCAGCACCGCCGAACTCGCCCCCGCCGCGGCGACTGCCGCCGGGGCGTTCGCGCCGCCGGCCGCGGCGGCGTACAATACGGTCCCCGGTGGGGTCCGTGCGCGCAGGGAGGAGCAGTTATGAGCCAGCCGTTCATCTCGCGCGGATTCCGGGGCCGTCGCCGGCAGGAGGCGCAGGCCGGCCGGCTCCCGCCCGGCCAGTACCTCACGCGCGACTTCCCGGTCCTCTCCGCCGGCCCCACGCCGCGGGTCGCGCTGGCGGCGTGGGACTTCGCCCTCACCGGCGAGGTCGAGCCGGCGAAGCGCTGGACCTGGGACGAGTTCCGCGCCCTGCCACGCGAGGCGATCGCGAAGGACATCCACTGCGTCACCAAGTGGTCGAAGTTCGAAGGTCGTCCCGCTCCTGGATGGCGATGCCTTTGCGACGGCGGCACCCGCGCCGCTGGAGGACGTCACCGCAAGGCGTGGATCGTCGCCTATGACGGCAGCCCCTGGCGCCCGAGCACGGCGGGCCGGCGCGGCTGCTGGTGCCGCACCTCTACTTCTGGAAGAGCGCCAAATGGGTCCGGCCTCCACCTGTCCGATGGGGACTCGGCTTCTGGGAGTCGCTCGGCGTCGCGGTACCAGGGGGACTGAGATGGCGCGACAGCAGCACCGCGCGCGATCTGGCGGCTCGCCGAGGTTGTCGAGACGGTCGCCGAGACACCGCGGACGAAGAGTTTGCTCCTCGACATCCCCTGGCACCGCGCCGGCCAGCACATCGCGTGCGCCTGACCGCCGAGGACGGCTACCAGGCCCAGCGCAGCTGCTCGATCGCCTCGCCGCCGGAGGATCCGCGGCTGCATCACGGTCGAGCGGCTGGAGGACGGGGAGGTCTCCCCCTACCTGACCGACGAGTTGCGCCCTGGCGACCGGCTGGAGTTGCGCGGGCCGATCGGCGGCTACTTCACCTGGGAGGCGCGGGACGGCGGCCCCCTCCTGCTGGTGGCCGGGGGATCCGGCGTCGTCCCGCTGATGGCGATGATCCGGCACCGCGCCGCCGCCGGCGCCGCCGTCCCCACCCACCTGCTCTTCTCCTCGCGCGCCTACGACGAGATCATTTACCGCGCCGAACTCGACCGACGCGCCGCGGCGGACGGCACGCTGCGGGTGGTCCACACCCTCACGCGGACCCAGCCGCCGGGCTGGACGGGCTATCGGCGACGCATCGACCGCGACATGCTGGCGGAGGTCGCCCCGCCGCCGGCGGAACGGCCGCGGGCGTTCATCTGCGGCCCGACCCCGCTGGTGGAGGGGGTCGCCGCGGCGCTGGTGGCGTTGGGGCACGACGCGGTGCGCGTCAAGACCGAACGCTTCGGACCGACGGGAGGCTCGTGATGCACGACGAACGGCGGTTGGACGGGAACGCCGCGGGCGGCCTGCTGGCCGAGGTCTTCCCGTTCGAGATGACCGTTGCCCGCTGCACCTGCGCGCGTTGCGGCAAAGTCGAGCAGATCGGCGCGCTGCTGCTGTACGGCGGCGCGATGGGGGCCGTGCTGCGCTGCCCCACCTGCGACCACGCGCTCATCCGCATCGCGCGGATCCGCGGGCAATACTGGCTCGACCTGCAGGGCGTGCGCGCCTTACGGCTCGATGGGCGGCGGATCGCCGGGGCGGCGCAGCCGGCTTGAAGGAGGTCACTAATGGCAACGGACAGGCCGGGAATCTTCGAGTACATCTCCCGCGCGCGGATCGAGTACCGCCACGGCTATCGCCACGCCTACCTCGGCGATGTGGTCCAGCCGATCGTCTACGGCGTGCAGGGCGCGCTCCGCGAGTACTACGGCGCCGCGGAGGGGCCGCCGGTCGCCTCGACCCTCGACCAGATCGTCGCCGCGACCGGCGGTTGAATGTACGGCACCCTCGCCGGCGCCCTGGCAGGGCGCAAGATCCCGTTCGACCGCGACCGCTTCACCGCCACGGTCGAGGGCCGCATCGCCGGCCGCGGCAAGACGATCCGCATCGAGTCGATCGCGGTCCACTACGACCTCACAATCGCGCCCGAGGATCGCCCCGCCGCCGAGCGGGCGCTGCACGCCCACCCGCGCGGCTGTCCGGTCCACGAGAGCATCGGCAGCGCCGTCCCGATCGGGTGGGACGCGACGCTGCACGTCGGCGACGAGACCGTCACACTGCGCGGCGCGGAGTAGGGAGACACGGCCGGTCCCGCCGGGGGCTGCGGTATCAGGGAGGAAGGGACCGTATGCGCATCGAACCGGTCGAGAAGGAGCAGGCGCCGGAGGCCGTCCGGCGCATCTACGACGCGCTGGAGAAGCAGCGGGGCCGGCCGCCGGGCAACCTCCACAAGATGCTGGCCCATAAGCCGGATGTCCTGCGCACCTTCCTGCCGTTCTACGGCGCGATCTGGACGTCGGGCGCGCTGCCGGATCGCCTGAAGGAGTTGGCCTACCTGCGGGCGTCGATCCTCAACGGCTGCGCCTATTGAACGCGGGCGCACACCGCTTCGGGCAAGCGGCAGGGCCTGACCGACGCGCAGATCGCGGCGCTCAAGGAGCCGGGGGGACGCGAGCAGGGGGTATTCGACGCCGGGGAGCGGGCGATCCTCCGCTTCGCCGATCTCCTGACGACCCGCCCCGGCAACGTTGAGGACGGCGATCTCGACGCGCTGGCGGCGCACTTCGACGAGGGGCAGATCGTCGAGCTGGTCCTCACCATCACCGCCGCGAACATGACGAACCGGCTCAACGAAGGGCTGCGGACGCCGCCGGAGTGACGCGGGGTCCAGGGCGATGGCCCGATCGGGCCGGCGGCACATCGCACGCCGTTTGGCGAGGCTGGGCGGGTGTGCTAGGCTGCCCGCCGACGTCATTCCCCATCGCCCTACGGCCCGCGACCGAAAGGAGCCGCCGCATGACCGCGATCCCCGCGCCCACCGCCAGCCCCGCGCGCATCCCCGCCGACGCGCTGGCGGACTTCTACGACCGGGCGTTCACCCGCGCCGGTCTGCCGCCCGAGGACGCGGCGACGGTCGCGCGCGTGCTGCTGACGGCTGATCTGCGTGGCATCGCGTCGCACGGGGCAGCCCTGGCGCATGGCTATGCCAGGCGGATGCGCGATGGCGGGATCAACACGCGGCCGGACATTCGCCCCCTGACCGAGACGCCCGGCACGCTGGTCCTCGATGGGGACGCCGGGGCGGGGCCAGTCGTCGGAACGTACGCGATGGGGCGGGCGATCGCGAAGGCGCGCGAGGTCGGCGTCGGCACCGTCACCGTCCGCAACAGCAACCACTACGCCGCCTGCTGCAACTACCCCCTCCTGGCGGTCGCGGAGGGCATGGCGGGGATGACGATGACGACGACCGGGCCGACCGTTGTGCCGACCTTCGGCGCGGCCCCGCTCCTCGGCACCAACCCCATTTGCATCGCCTTCCCCGGCGGCGCGCGCGAGCGGCCCTTCGTGATCGACATGTCGACCAGCGTCGCCGCGCTCGGCGCGGTCGGGGTCTACCGCCGCGAGGGGCGGGCGCTGCCGGAGGGCTGGGCCTACGATGCGGCGATGCACCCCACGACCGACGCCGCGCAGGCGCGCTACCTCAACCCGCTCGGCGGCGACCGCGCGCACGGCAGCCAGAAGGGCTATGGCCTCAACGTCGCGGTGGACCTCTTCGCGGCGCTCCTCTCGGGCGGGCGCTACAGCGCGCAAATGCAGTTGGCGACCGCGACGCCCGACCCGCTCCAGAGCGCGCACATGTTCAGCGCCTGGCGGATCGACGCCTTCGTCCCGCCGGAGGAATACGCCGCCCGCTTCGACGAGTACGTGCGGATGCTACACGCCTGCCCACCCGCGCCCGGCGCGGAGCGCGTGCTGATCCCCGGCGAGCCGGAGTGGCTGGCCGAGGACGACCGCCGCGCGCACGGCATCCCGCTGCACCCCACCGTCGTCGCGGACCTCCGCGCGCTGGCTGACGAACTCGACATCCCCTTCGTCGAGTGCTGAGTGCTGAGTGCTGAGTGCTGAGTGACAAGATGCTCGTGTAGCGCGGGCAGCCAGGGGCAAGCGTCCGCGGCACGCGGCACTCGATGTATACTCGCGGCGGTGGGATGACGATAGCCGATAGCTGAGGGAAGGGAGGACCGATGGAGCGCCCTGTACTCGCCGCGCAGCTCTACACCGTCCGCGAGTTCACCAAGACCGCCGAGGGCCTGGCCGAGACGCTGCGGAAGGTGCGGGAGATTGGCTACACCGCCGTGCAGGTCTCGGCGATCGGGCCGATCCCGCCCGCCGACGTCAAGGCGATGCTCCAGAACGAGGGGCTGACGTGTTGCAACACCCACATCGGCTATGACCGCCTCTGGAACGACCTGCCGGCGGTCATCGAGGAGCACCGCCTCTGGGACTGCCGGCATGTGGCGATCGGCAGCCTGCCGCAGCAGTACCGCGGCGAGGGGGCGGAGGGCTACCGACGCTTCGCGCGCGAGGCCGGCGAGGTCGGGCGGCAGTTGCGCGAGGCGGGGCTGAGCTTCAGCTACCACAACCACGCCTTCGAGTTCGCGCGGGCCGACGGCGGGACGCTGCTCGACCTCATCTACGACGAGACCAACCCCGAGCACCTCCAGGCGGAGATCGACACCTACTGGGTGCAGTACGGCGGCGGCGACCCCGCGGCGTGGGTCCGCAAGATGGGCGGGCGGATGCCGGTCGTCCACCTCAAGGACATGACGATCCAGGAGAACAAGCCGATCATGGCGGAGGTCGGGGAGGGCAACCTCAACTGGCCGGCGATCCTCGACGCCTGCCGCGAGGCGGGGGTGGAGTGGTATGCGGTCGAGCAGGACATCTGCCAGCGCGACCCCTTCGAGAGCCTGGGGATCAGCTACCGCAACCTGGCCGCGATGGGCCTGCGCTAGCGACGCGGGGCGCGGGGCGGGGCCGGTCGGCGACCGGTCTCGCCCCTTTGACCACACTTCAAACGAATTCGATGACGGAATCGTCCGTCACCAGGGCGGGCTCGTCGGGGGGGACGATCTCGATCACCTCGAAGCCGGCGAAGCGGTCGCCGGTGCTGACGAGCTGGCCGACGATCAGCGTTCGCACGCGCACGTAGTCGGCCCGGCGCGGCTCGACCAGCGGCGAACTCGCCTCCGCCTCGCCGACGCGCTTCAGCACGACGACAGACGCCTCGGTATCTTCCGGGTCGTGCTGGTAGTCGCTCATCGCCCCTCGCCCCCCCTGCCCTCGCTGCCGATCGTCGCGCATTCAGTCGGCGGTGTGGCGTCGCGCGGACAGGCGCTCGACGCGGCTCAGCAGATCGTCGAGGCCGAAGGGCTTGGGCAGGTATTCGACGAGGCCGCGCCGGGCGAGTTCGGGGCCGGGCATCGCGGCGCTGATGAAGAGGACGGGGATCGCGGCGGTCTCGGGCGCGGCCTTGAGCCGGTCGAACAGCTCGAAGCCGGAGAGGCCCGGCAGGTAGACATCGAGGATGACCAGGTCGGGGTCGCTGTCGGTGATGACCTCCAGGGCACGCCGGCCGTCGCGGACGGTCCGCACGTCGTAGGTCTCCCCCTCCAGGGCGTCCCGCAGGAGATGCGCAACGGTCGGGTTGTCGTCGACCACGATGATGACCTTGGTCTCCTCCGGCATCGATCCTCTCCTCCCGGCGTCCACGTCTCTGCCGCTCGGGAAACGCAAAAGGTGTACCGTGGATGCGCGGGCGGCGGTTCAGCCTTCGGAGCGCCGCGCGCACGGCCGCCCGCGCCGCCGCGATCTTGAGCAGCAGTTCATCGATGTCGAAGGGTTTCTCCAGGATGTCGCAGCCCTTCGCCCGCAGTTGCTCCTCCTTCGCCCGCAGGAACTGCCCGTCGGCGGAGCAGACGATCACCGGCAGCCGGCGCGTCTCCGGGGCCAGCCGCAGGAACTCCAGCACGCGCCAGCCGGCCTCGGGGTGCTCCAGGCGGATGTCGAGGATCAGCAGGGCGGGCTGCTCCCTGCGGACCAGGTCGTAGACGTGCTCCGTCTCGGTGCAGGGGATGACCCGGTAGCCCTCCTCGGTCAGGAGCTCATCCATCAGGGCCAGGTACTGCTGGTCGTCGTTGACCACGACGATCGCCGGGATCGCCATCACGTTCCCCTTCCTTGAGTCAGGGCCGGCAGGGCCGGTCGCCGGGATTCGGCAGCCGGGACCCGGTCTGCCACGCGCGCCGTACGGGGTCGACCTTGCAGCCAGAACGCAGGCCCTCTGCCCCAGCAGCCGCGCCGGTTTCACTATCGGCCAGATCATCCGTCCCGATGTACCACACCGGACGGGCGGGGGCAAATAGCGGGGCGCCGCGCGGCTACATTGTTGTATTGAGGAGGATATTGAGGTTGGCGGGGCATACTGTGTTCGTGGTCGTGAACGGTCGCTGTCACGCCGCATCCTCGTGGCAGCGCTGCTGGCGCGCGCGTCGTTGGCGAGCGGCGCGCGTGTCCCGACCATCCTCCAGAGCGGCCGGTGTTGGCTGGCACCGGCCGCTCGCCATGTCCGGGGACGATCGCCGGGACGATGGCGCACAGGGCGCGACACCCCGACCGGGTGTTGCCGGAAGGGCGCCGCGGGGCTGCCGGGGGTTCGAGGCGGGCAGGAAGGCTATTCCCTGGTCCGCCGCTTCTCAACCTGGTCGTGGAGCTGCTGCACATCCTCCACGAGGTGTTGCCGCTCCGTGGGCGTGGCGTCGTTCCACACCCCCTCCAACGAGCGCCGGATGGCGAGGAGCGATGGCTGGGCCTCCGTGGCCGCCGCCCCGCTGAGCCCGGCGGTCGCCAGCAGATCGTCCGCGTCCAGGCCGAGCACGCTGGCGTAGACTTGCAGCGTGCCGGTCTCCGGCACGATCTCGCCGGACAGGTGCCGGGTTACCAGTTCCTCCGGCACCCCCGACGCCTGCGCCAGCACGGCCGGCTGCCAGTGGCGTTGCGCCAGGGACCTCGATAGCCGTTCGGCTACCGCCTTCGAGTGCTCGTCCATGCCTTCCCTCCCTCGTCCAGTCGTGAGCGTCGCCCACGCGCGCCTCGCGCGGGCATGCAGGGGATACCACGCACGCAACGTGCCTCACCGGGCGCCCGTGGGGACGGCGGACGACCCCGGCAACCGGCGGCAATGGGGGGCGGACGGCGGATTCGCCCGTGGTGACGGGCAATTGCCCCCGGCATCGTGGGGCCGCGAGACGCGGGACAATTGGGGGGGCGAGATGGCCTGCTATCATGCGCCCGTCCGGGCGGACCGGGCCGTGGCCGGCTGTCGCGTCGATGACGGGTCGGGGATGGGGCGCCGCTCACCGGCGCCGGATAGCAGAGGGAGGGAAGGGCGATGAAAGTCGGGGTGGTCCTGCCGATCGGCGAGAACGCGGAGACCGGCCGGGCGCCGGCCTACCGCGAGGTGCGCGACCTGGCGCGGGGGGCGGAGGCGGCGGGGTTCGACGCGGTCTGGCTCTACGACCACTTGCTCTACCGCTTCCCGGAGAAGCCGACCGCGGGGGTCTGGGAGTGCTGGACGATGCTGACGGCGCTGGCGGAGGCGACGGAGCGGGTCGAGCTGGGGACGATCGTCCTCTGCACGGCCTTCCGCAACCCGGCGGTGCTGGCGAAGATGGCGGCGACGCTGGACGAGGTCAGCGGCGGGCGGCTGATCCTGGGGCTGGGGGCGGGCTGGCACCAGCCCGAGTTCGACGCGTTCGGGCTGCCGTTCGACCACAAGGCGGGGCGCTTCGAGGAGGCGCTGGCGATCATCGTGCCGCTGGTGCGGGAGGGCAAGGTCGACTTCCGGGGCGAGTATTACAGCGCGCCGGACTGCGAGATCCGGCCGCGCGGCCCGCGACCGGGCGGGCCGCCGGTGCTGGTGGCCTCGTTCGGGCCGCGGATGCTGCGGCTGACGGCGCGGCACGCCGATAGCTGGAACAGCGCCTGGTTCGGGCGGCCGACGCGCTTCATCGAGCGGCGGGCGGCGCTGGAGGCGGCCTGCGCGGAGGAGGGGCGGGACCCGGCGACGCTCGAGACGACCGCGGGGGTGCTGGTCGCCTTCCCGGACCTGGGGCCGGTCGCGATGCCGCTCGACGATCCGGATCGGGTGCTGACGGGGACGGCGGAGGAGATCGCGGCGGGGCTGCGCGCCTACGACGAGTTGGGGGTGGGGCACGTCATCGTCAGCCCGACGCCGAACAACGCGGCGGCGCAGGCGCGGCTGGCGGAGGCGGTGGACAGGTACCGGGGCGGGGCGGGGTAGGCCAGAGGCACCCTGCCGCGGCGCCGGGGGCGCCCTCACCCCCGCCGCCACGCCACGCCCAGGGGGCGCCCGGCACCCGGCGGCACCCCCTCTCCCAATGCTGGGAGAGGGGGAGAGGGGCGGCGTTAGCTGTTCCAGCGGTGCAGGTGTTCGGGGGCGTGCGGGCGGTAGGTGAAGTCGGCGGCGGGGAGGGCGGGGTAGCGGGCGATCTCGTCGAGGTCGAGCGTGACGCCGAGGCCGGGCGCGGTGGGGAGGGGGATGTGGCCGTCGACCGGCTCGGCGGCGCCGCGGACGACGGTGTGCCGCCAGGGGACGTCGCGGTGCTTGTGCTCCAGGAAGCGGAAGTTGGGGCAGGCGGCCATGACGTGGACGTTGGCGAGCTCGACGATCGGGCCGACCGAGCCGTCGTGCGGGGCGACCTGGACGCCGGCGGCCTCAGCGATGGCGGCGATCTTCTTCAGCTCGGTGATGCCGCCCAGGCGGGTGGTCTCGGGCTGGATCAGGGCGACGGCGCCGCTGGTGATCAGGTCGTAGAAGGACCACTTGTGGAAGAGGCGCTCGCCGGCGGCGAGGGGGACGGCGACCTTGGCGGCGACGGCGGCGAGGGCGCCGGTCTCGTCGGGGTGGGTCGGCTCCTCGAGGAAGGCGGGGCGGTAAGGCTCCGCGGCGCGCGCGAGGCGGACGGCGGCGTGGACGGTGAACTCGCCGTGGGCGTGCAGGCCGAGCTCGATCTCGTCGCCGACCGCGGCGCGCAACTCGGCGAGGGTCTCGGCGGAGGGGCCGCACTTGAAGGCGGTGTAGCCCTCGGCGACGAGGGCGCGGGCCTGCGCGACGGTGTTGGCGTGGCCGTAGATGCGGATGCGGTCTCGCACGGGGCCGCCGAGGAGTTGGTAGACCGGGACGCCGAGTGCCTGGCCCTTGAGGTCCCAGAGGGCGATGTCGAGGGCGCTCTGGACGCCGCCGCGGACGGCGCCGGTGAGGCCGTGGCCGTGGAGGGCGTCGTAGACCTTGAGCCAGAGGCGTTCGGCGGCGAAGGGGTCCTCGCCGATGAGGAAGGGCGCGACCTCGCGGACGCCGACCTCGACGACCTCGGGCCAGCCGCCGCCCTCGCCGACGCCGACGAGGCCGTCGTCGGTGTGGACGGCGACGAAGAGCCAGTTGCGCCCGCGGGGCCGGTCGGCGACGCCGCCCTCGTTGGCGCGCACCAGGTAGGTCCGGATGTCGGTGATCCGCATGGCTGCCCTCCTCTCAGTCCCGGTGGCCGCGCCGCCCGGCCCGCCCCTGGCGGGGGGTGCGCTGGCGGGGCGGCGTGGTGGTCTGTCGCGGCCGTATGGTAGCACCTCCGGGCCGAGCGCGGGTTTTCGGGGTATTTTGGGGGGATTCCGGAACCTCCGATCACGGGCCGCGGGGCTCGTTTTCCTTGCGCTGGCGCGAAAAACACCGCCGTTCGAATGGGTTCGTTTCGTCATTTCACCGTTTCGCGCGGCCGACGCGCGGCGGGTGCGGGGCGGGGCCGCCGGGCGCACACTTCGCCCTCAACAGGACGAACCCGGACGGGGCGGGGGGTGGTGCCAGAGGGCCGGGGAAGTGCCGGTCGCGGCGCTCACCGCCGTGCGGCTCACGCGGCGCGGACGGCTCCCGCTCTCCCGGCGGTCCTGTTCCGGACCCTGATGCATCCTTCCGGGGGCCGTGCCCGTCGCCCAGGTCGCTAACCGGTTCCGCGCGGCCGCACACCGCGGAGGGCGTCGGCGGTGTCGGCGTCGGCCGGGAAGAACGACTCGATGGCGAGCTCGGCGACGGTGATGTCGAGCGGCGTGCCGAAGGTGGCGACGATGCTGAGGAAGACGAGTTCCCGGCCGTCGTGGCGGAGGCGGAGCGGGACGGCGATGTCGCTGGGGCCGAGCACTTCGATCGCCGGCGCGGGCTGGTCGCAGGGGTAGGCGCGGAGTTCGTCGTAGAGGTGGGCGAGGTCGGGATCGGCGGTGACGGCGACCTGGCGGCGCAGCCGGCCGAGCAGGTGCGCCCGCCACTCGCCCAGGTTCGCGATGCGCGGGGTCAGCCCTCGGGGTGCAGGCTCAGCCGCAGGACGTTGATCGGCGGGGCGAGCAGGGCCGGGGCCGCCCGGCGGTCAGCAGCGCGACGGTGGCGTTGGCGTCGACGAGGTTCCAGCCGCGATCCACAACCAGGGCGGGGTAGGGCTCGTGGCTGGCCAGCACCTGGCGCACCGCCGCCCGCACGGCCGCGAGCTGGGGGGTGTCCAGCGCGCTTTCGGGGTAGACCGGGGCGTAGCCGACGGTCAGCAGGAGGCGGTTGCGCTCGCGCAGGGGCAGCTCGAGCTGCTCGGCGAGGTGGAGGACCATGTCGCGGCTCGGCGTGGAGCGCCCGGTCTCCACGAAACTGAGGTGCCGGGTGGAGATCTCGGCCTGGAGCGCGAGTTCGAGCTGGCTCAGCCGGCGGTGCTCGCGCCACCCCCGCAACAGCTCGCCGACCGGCCGCTGGCGCTGTGCCGCCATCATCCCCCACCCACCCTGCCGATCCGCCGGGGGCGGTCGCGCCGCTCGTCGCCGCGCCGGCCGCTAGCCCCAGGCACAGCCGGCGCGGGGAGTGTACCACCGGCGTCGCGGTGTGCCGGCCCCGGCCGGCGGGCGCCGGCTGGCGCGCGATGGGGCGCGGAGATCGCCGTCGGGGCGGTCCCGCGCTGGCGCCCCGGTCGGCGGAGGACAGGCCTGTGCGATCGGTCGTCGCGATGGGTGGGATGGGACCCTCCGCCGGTAGTGGGGGCGACGGCCGCTGGACGGGCCTGCCGGCCGTGACTGGCAGGCCCCGGTGCGGTCGCGCGGGGGCGCGCGGCTAGAGGGCTGCCGGGCGCGCCTGGCGCAGGCCGAGGAACTGCAGATCGGCGAAGAGCGCGACGGCGGCGGCCTGGGCGAGGACGAACGCGATGCCGAGCGCCGTCAGCGGGAACGGGCCGGCCGCCACGAGCGCGACGCTGGCGATGACCCACGACAGGTTGATCGCCACCGCCGCCCCGGCCGCGCGCCGGCTGATGGCGGGCCGCGACCCGGCGGCCCAGATCGCCGCCGCGTAGGCGATGAGGAAGAGCCCGACCGGCACCAGGAGGGCCAGCGGGGCACCCAGCAGGCCGTCGAGCGCCGGGCTGGCGACGAGCGCCAGGGCGCCGACCGCGCCGGTGGCGACGGCGTCGAGCTTCATGGCCAGGCGCAGCAGCCTGTCGGGGGCCGTGCCCGCCGGGCGCGCGGGGCCGGATGCAGCTTGGTGGGACATCATTGTCTGCTCCCTTCCACTCCTCGAGTGCTGATGACGGCGTGATCGGTGCGGTCTCACCGCTCGGGGAGCCCCCGAAGAACCCGGTGACGCGGCGCAGCCGCCCGTCGGGGGCGAGTTCGCCGACATCGAGCCCGGCCAGTGCGGGCGCATCCTCGGGGCCGACGAGTTCCCAGGCGAAGCGGAAGTGCTGGTGGTGCGCGTCGATGCCGCTCGCGCGCCGGAACCGATGGCCGGGGAACTGGGCCTGCAACGCGGCGTGGTGCGCGCCGATGGCGGTGTGGCCTTCGGAGGCGAGGGGCGGGTCGATCAGGCGGCCGTCCTCGGCCCACACCCGCGCGATGAGTGCCGCCCGTCGCGCGTCGTCGGTCTCGTTCCACGCCGCCAGATAGCCGTCGATCAGCTCGTCGATCGGCGTCGCCGTGCCGGTCTCGGTCATGGTGTCCTCCTGCTCGTACCTGCTCGTCCGGGGCCACACCACCACAACAGCGGCAGCGCCGCGCCCCGTCGATTACGCGGGAGGTAATGGCCGAGGGCCGGGACCGCCGGATGGGCGCGCGCGCGGGCGGGGCGGGGAAGGGAGCGCCGGGTGGGTGGCGGGTGGCGGCCGGATCGGCGTAGCGCGGAGCAAATCACGAGTGCCGCCGGCGACGCCCTCGAACCGCCGCGCCCTGGCGGGCTTTGACGGGTGACGCCGGATGCTGTGGCGAAGCGTCCGCACTTCGCCCGCATCAGGACGAACCCGGACGGGGCGGGGGATGGCGCCAGGGGGCCTCACCAGATCACTGGATCGACTCGAAGCGTGGGGAGGACGAGACCGACCCGGCCGAGGATGCACGGGCTACTCTTGAGCGATCGGGGGCGGGCCGATGCCGCGGCGCCGGGCAACATCTCCTCCCAGAGCGCGGCGAGGAGCCGCTGCTGGTCGTGGGTCAGGTGATTGAGGAAGCGGGCGCGCACACCGGCGAGGTGGGTCTGGTATGCCTCGCGCAGCACGGCTAGCCCCTCGTCGGTCAGCACCGCGTAGGCCCCGCGGGCGTCGCCCGGGCTCGGCTCGCGCCGGACGAACCCGGCGTGCGCGAGCCGGTCCACGGCGCGGCTCACCGCGCTCTGGGTGAGCTGGACCGCGGCGGTCAGTTCGGAGATGCGTAGCCGATGCTCGGGCGCCCAGGCGAGCTGGAGCAGCACCTTGAAGGATCCGAAGGTCAGGCGGTGACGAGCCTCGAGCTCCTCATCGAGCTGCCGCATGAGCGCCGCGTGGACGCGCAGGAAGCCGAACCAGGTGGCCATCTCCTCGGGGGTGAAGGTGGCGCCGAGTTCGGCCGCTGCCACGGCAGGCTCGATCTCCTCTGCCACCCGCTTGACATCTGTATGCATGTACATATATCCTTCTTGTACTGATGCATGAGCATGCATCGGGGTGTATTCTAGCATGGAGGCGTGTCGATGATCATGCCCGCCGCGAATCGCCGGCGCTGGTTCGCCCTGGCCCTGCTCTGCGCCGCGTCCTTCATGACCGTCCTCGACGGCTCGATCGTGAACGTCGCGCTGCCCGAAATCGGGCGGGAACTCCACTTCTCGGCGGGCGGCCTGCAGTGGGTGGTGACCGGCTACGCCCTCAGCTTCGGCGGCTTCCTGCTGCTGGCGGGGCGGGCGGGGACCTGCTCGGGCACCGGCGACTATTCGTCGCCGGCCTCGCCCTCTTCTCGCTCGCGTCGCTCGCCTGCGGCCTCGCCCAATCCGAGACGCAGCTCGATCCTGGGCCGGCTGGCACAGGGCCTCGGCGGCGCGCTCCTCTCCCCGGCGGCGCTCGCGCTCGTCGCCACCACCTTCGCGGACGGGCCGGAACGCCACCGCGCGCTCGGCATCTACGGCGGCCTGGCCGCGCTCGGCTTCGCCACCGGCGTCCTGCTCGGGGGCCTCCTGACCGATCGACTCGGCTGGCGGGTCTTCTTCGTCAACCTGCCGGTCGGCGCCCTGGCGCTCGCCCGCGCGCCGCGGCTCCTCGAGGCGCGGCGCGGCGCGCCGGCCGCGGGCGGGGGCATCGATGTCATCGGGGCGGTCATCGTCACCGCGGCGCTCGCGGCGCTCGTCTACGGCGTCGCCGGCGGGGCGGAGGCGGGCCCGGGGGCGGCGCGGACCCTCGCCCCGCTCGGGCTCGCGGCCCTCCTCGCGGCGGGCTTCGTCGCGCACGAGCGGCGCACCCCGGCCCCACTCGTGCGCCTCGGCATCTTCCGCCGGCGGACGCTCGCCGGGGCGAACCTCCTCGGCCTGGTGCTCCCCGGCACCTTCGTCGCGGCCCTCTTCCTCCTCACCCTCTATCTCCAGGGCGCGCTCGACTACACGCCGATCCGCACGGGGTTGGCATTCCTGCCCATGGCCGCGGCCGTCATCGTCCGACCGCCAGCGCGCGGCTCGTCGCCCTGTCGGGCTCCGGCCGCTGCTGACGAGCGGGACGGGGATCATGGCGCTCGGCCTGCTCCTCCTCGCACGCCTCCCCGCGGGCGGCACCTACCCGCGCGACCTGCTGCCGGGGATGCTCGTCGCGGCGCTGGGGTTTGGGGTCGCCATGAACACGGCCCTCACCGCAGCGGTGGCGGGGGTGGACGACGCGGAGCAGGGCTGGCCGCCGGCTCTTCAGCACCGCCACCCAGCTCGGCACGGCGTTGGTGGTGGCGCTCCTCGCGGCGGTCGCCGCCCGGACGGCCGGGCTGGCGGGTGGGACGCCGGCCGCGACGGCGGGCGCGCTGACCGGCGGCTACGCGGCGGCCTTCGCGACCGGCGCCGGTGTCCTCGCGGCGGCCGCGGTGGTCGCCGTGCTGGTGATCCGCCGGGACGATCACGCGGCGCGCGAGGCCCGGCGAGGGGGCGCCGGGGGATGCCGCGCCGGACGCGCCGCGCGCGGGTGAAGCCGTGCGGGCCGGGTACGCCTGCATCTGGGTCGACGACGTGCCGGGGGCGGCCGCGTTCTACGAGCGGGCGTTCGGCCTGCGGCGGCGCACCCTGCGGGAGGGTGGGCCGCTCGGCCCCTACGCCGAATTGGCGGCCGGCGCGCTGACCCTCGCGATCGCGGACAGGCGGGAAGCGGGGGCACTCGTCCCGACAGGGTTCGGGCCGGACGCGGCGGGCCAGCCCTCCGGGGCGTTCCAGCTCACCTTCATCACCCCGGACGTCGGGCGAGCCTACACGGCCGCCCTGCACGCGGGGGCGACGGCCCACACCCCGCCCACGGCCGGACCCCAGGGACAGACCATCGCCCACATCCGCGACCCGCACGGCGTGGTGCTCGCGATCGTGACGCCCGGCGGCCCGTAGTAGGCAGCAGTCGCGTGCAGAGGTGGAGACCGCGATCGGCTTTGCGCTGATCGCCGCCCGGTGGCCGGGCGTGGAGACCACCCGGTAGGGGAGTGACCGCGCCGACGCCGATCAGGGGGCGCGGCGTCCGTGCTGCCTCCTTGATCGCGCCGCCCGGCCGATCATGGCGCTGCGGGGGGCGACTCGGGGAGGAGGGTGTGGAGGATATCCTGCACGAAGCGCTCCTCCGCCTGCGGGGACGCGTCCTCGCCGAGGAATTGCAGCCAGTAGGCGCGCTGGAAGCAGGCGCCGAGGAGGAGGTCGGCCACGGAGGTGGGATTGAGCGCCTCGGGCAGCCGGCCGAGGCGTTGCTCGGCGCGCAGGTAGGCCGCGGCGGCTTCGTTGGCCTTCTGCGGCCCGGCACCCCGCTCTCGCAGCATCTCGCGGTGGCGGGCCAGCAGCGCCGGGTCGGCGAAGAAGGTGGCGCCCATCGGGATCGACTGGTGGTAGAAGGCCAGCGCCCCGCGCGCCAGGTCCGCGAGGTTGCCGCGGACCGTCCCGCTCCCGGCGCGGGCGGGGAGGGCGCGCACCAGGGTGAAGAAGGGGGGCAGCCGCTCGCCCAGGACGGCGAGGAAGAGCGCCTCCTTGCTGGCGAAGTAGTTGTAGAGGCTCCCCTCGGAGAGCCCGGCCGCGCGGGCGATCTCCTTGGTCGTCGCCCCGGCGATGCCGCGCTCGCGCAGCACGCGCTCGGCCGCCTCAACGATACGCTCCCGCGTCCCCATGCCCCCTCCCTCCCCCCTTGATATTGCGTGAGTACTCATTTATACTCAAGGTGAGTACTTACTCAGTATCGCCAGGGGCACCCTCGCTGTCAAGTGAGCCGTCGTTGGGGCAAACGAATGCATTCTCCATGCTTCGGAGTCCGTCCCTCGGGCACACCGATCTTGGAACGCATTCGCCCTGTCGTCGGGGCACCGGTGCAGGAGGCCGAGTGCGGAGTCGCTGACCGGCAAGCCCAATTGGGCGCACTGACCTGTGGGCGACCGTGCTTGGTACCCGATCATGGGTCGCGCACCGACGACCGGCCAGGGGTGAATCAGAGGAGGGCTCATCCACCATGACTACGACACGCCCGCTCCGCTTCGGCATCCAGGCCGGCCCGACCGACACGCCCTACGCGGCGCGGCGCGACTACTGGCGGGAGGCCGAGTGCCTCGGCTACGACTGGGCCTCGGTCGGCGACCACTTCATGCCCAACCCGGTCTTCGGCGCGCGGGACACCGACCCGTGGGGCGAGGCGTGGACGACGCTGGCGGCCCTCGCCGAGGCGACCGCGCGCATCCGCGTCGGGGTGCTGGTGACGAGCGTCGGCTACCGCCATCCGGCGGTGCTGGCGAAGGGGGCGGCGACGCTCGACGTGAATCGCGGGCGGGCGGCTGGAGTTCGGGATCGGCGCGGGCTATCTGGAGGCCGAGTACCGGATGTACGGCTTGCCCTTCCCGCCCGCGCCGGTCCGCCTCGCGCAACTGGACGAGGCGATCCGGGTCTGCAAGCTGCTGTGGACCGAGGAGCGCGCGGACTTCGCGGGGGAGTATTTCACGCTCGCGGGCGCTGTCTGCGAGCCGAAGCCGATCCAGCGGCCGGGGCCGCCGATCTGGATCGGCGGGATGGGGGAGCGGCGGACCCCGCGCGTGGTGGCGGAGCAGGCGGACGGCTGGAACGCCTTCCCGCTGCCCGTGCCGCACCTGCGGCAGAAGCTGGACGCGCTGCGCGGCCACTGCGCCGCGATGGGGCGCGACTACGACGCGATCCGGAAGCAGTTGGTCTGCACGGCGATCGTGCGCGCCGACCCGGCGCGGGTCGAGGAAGAACTGGCGCGGTTCGCCGGGGAGCGGCAGGCGCCGCCCGAACGGGCGCGGCAGATGGCGATCGCGGGGACGCCGGAGGAGGTCGCGGCGCGGCTCGCCCCGTACGTCGATCTCGGCTTCGACATGTTCCTCCTGCTGGAGCGCGCGCCGCTCGATTACGAGACGCTGCGACTGTTCATGGCGGAGGTCGCGCCCCGCCTGCGCGCGGCGGCGGGGCCGGGGGGGGTGAGGGGGATGGCACAACGGCTGACGAGCGCGCAGCGGCGTTGGCTGCTCGCGTTGCACCTCTTCTTCGTCGCCGTCTGGCTCGGCACCACCGTCGCCCTCCTCTGGCTGACGATCGCGGCGGCGGCGATGCCGGGGTTCGACCGGGGGACGGTGGCGGGGCTGCTGTTCTCCCTGCTCGACCGGCCGGTGCGCGTCTCGGCGGTCGGCACGACGGCGACGGGGCTGCTGCTGTCGCTCCTCACGCACTGGGGCGTGTTCAAGCACTGGTGGCTGATCGCCAAGGAGGCCGTGGCGGTGCTCGCGCTCGGCTTCAGCCTGGCCGGGGTGCGGGTGGCGACAGCGGGGGCATTCGCGGGGGACGTGCCGGATGTCGCGCCGTTCCTGGCCGGCATCGGGGCGCAGATCGTCGCGCGTCTTGCGATCGGTCGCCGTGGGGGGCGGGGCGGGGCGGGGCGGGGCGGCGCCGCGCCGAGGGGGCGGCGGCCGGCGTGCGGTAGATCGCCCGTCGCCGCGCCGGTCCCGCGGCATCGGCGCGCGGCGGCCCCTGGCGGATGCGGGCGCGCAGTTCGTCCGGGCCGTTCGGCGGGGTCCAGGGGGACTCGATCCACCAGGTCGCGCCGGCGTCGGCGAAGGGGCGCACGGTCGCGGCGGCCTGGGCGGGGTCGCCCACCGGGGTGACGCCCTCGACGATGATGTCGTAGGGGGCGCCGGCGGGGCGCGCGCGGCGGCGTGGGCGCGGATCGCGCGGATGTCGTCGGGCGTGAGTTCGCCGTGGGTCCCGTCGGGGTTGGGCTTGGCCGGCAGCAGGCCGTCGTAGCGGAGGGCGCGCGCCATCGAGCGCTCGCGCCCCCAGACGCCGACGACCCAGATCGGGGGGCGCGGCGCTGGACGGGGGTGGGGAGGAAGGTCATCTCGCCGAGTTGGTAGTGCCGGCCGTGGTAGCTGAAGGGCTGGCCGCTCCAGAGGCCGGTCAGGATCGCCAGGCTCTCGTCGAGCAGTTCCGCGCGCGTCTTGCGGTCGGTCACCTCGCCGACCAGGCCGAAGGAGTCGACCGCCCCGAGGCCGACCGGCAGGATCAGCCGCCCGTCAGAGAGGACGTCGAGGCTGGCCGTCTCGCGCGCCAGCTTCCAGGGCGGCGGCGCGAGGGCGGGGTGAGGACCGCGCCGAGGCGGACTCGCGTAGTGCGGAGGGCCACCGCCGCCAGGACGACCCAGGGGTCATAGACGGGGGTCTCCGGGTCGACGTAGATGCCGTCCCAGTAGAAGACGCCGTCCCAGCCGGCCGCCTCGGCCTCGGCGGCCAGGGCGGCGATGGTGTGGATGTCGCCGGTGGGGATGATGAAGCCGTACTGCATTGGGCGTCTCCTCCGTCGCGCGCGTCGGCCGGGCGTCCGATAGTGCGAGTATAGGTAGAAGCTCGCGACATCCTCTGTCATATTACGCGCCCTCACCCCCGCTGCGCCCTCACCCCCGCCGCCTGCGGGCGGCACCCCCGCTCCCAATGCTGGGCGAGGGGGAGGACCGAGGCCATGGATAGTGGTGAAATGGGACGCTCAGTGCGGGGGGCGGTCGGGAGTGGGCTGGTTCAGGGCGCGCACCGTTTGGAGGGCTTCGCGCACATGCCGGGTGGCGGCGAGTTGGGAGGAGAAGAGGTGGCGGACGATCCCGTGCCGGTCGATCACGTAGGTGACGCGGCCGGGGAGGAGGCCGAAGGTGGCCGGCACGCCGTAGCATTTGCGCACCTCGCCGTCGACGTCGCTGAGCAGGATGAACGGGAGGCGGTGGCGGGCGGCGAACCGCGCGTGGGCGGCGGCGGGATCGGCGCTGACGCCCACGACCTCAGCGCCGGCCTCGCGGAAGACTTCGTAGCTGTCACGGAAGGCGCAGGCCTCGGCGCGGCAGCCGGGGGTGTCGTCCCTGGGGTAGAAGTAGAGGACGACGACGCCCTGGTCGAGCAGATCGCGCAGGCGGACCGGCATGCCGGAGTGGTCTGGCAGCGTGAAGTCGGGCGCCGGGTCGCCGATGGCGACGGGTCGCGCGATCGCTTGCTCCTCGCTCATCCGCCCCTGCTCCCGATGCTGCCGGGCGGGCGGGGGCCGTGCCCGGCGGCGCTGATGGGCGGCCCGCTCACCGCAGGCCCTCGGTGCGGTAGCGGCGCACGGCCAGCGGGATGAAGATTGCCAGGAGGAGGAGCGAGTAGCCGACCGAGGCGACGACCGGGTGCTGGAGGGGCCAGGCGTCGCCGGTGTAGGCGGCGCCGGGGTTGCCGAAGAGCTGGCGGCAGGCCGCGACGGTGGCGCTGAGCGGGTTCCAGTCGGCCATCAGGCGCAGCAGGGGGGGCATGCCCTGGGTCGGGACGAAGGTGTTGGCGATGAAGGTGATCGAGAAGAGGATGACGAAGCCGAGGGTGTTGGCCGTCTCGGGGGTGCGGACGATCAGCCCGATGAAGGTGCCGACCCAGGTCATCGCGAAGCCGAAGAGGAGGAGGACGCCGAAGCCGGCCAGCGTGCGCCCGACGCCCTCGTGCGCGCGCCAGCCGACGACCAGGCCGCAGGCGCTCATCACGAACAGGCCGAGGAGACTCTGGATCAGGTCGGCGACGGTGCGGCCGACCAGGACGGCGGAGCGGGCCATCGGCAGGGAGCGGAAGCGGTCGATGATGCCCTTCTGCATGTCGTTGGCCACGCCGACAGCGGTGGTGATGGAGAGGAAGGCGATGCTCTGGGCGAAGATGCCGGGCAGGAGGAATTCGCGGTAGCTGCCGCCGCCGGGGACCTGGATCGCGCTGCCGAAGACGTAGGCGAAGAGGAGGACGAAGATGACCGGCTGGATCGTGACGTCGAGCAGCTTCTCCGGGACTTGCCGGATGTGCGCGAGGTTGCGGCGGGTGACGGTCAGGCCGTCGGCCAGCGCCCAGCGCAGCCGCGCGAGCGGTGTGTTGGGGGGGGCGGGGATTTCCAGGGTGCTCATCTTCCCTCCTTCAGTGGGGTTGGCCGTGGGCGGTGGGCGGCGGGCGATCGGTGTCGGGGCGTCTTGCGGAGGCCGGCGCTTGGCTGGGGGTTGGGCGTCTGCGATACGCCTCTACGTCACCCGGAGAGAGCGGCCCGCGGCCCGCGGCCCGCGGCCAACCATCTGCTAGCGCCCGTCGCGTCCGGCCATGCCGGCCAGCACCGGCTCCTCATCGGGCGCGCTGTCGGCCGCCTCGTCCGCGGGGCGCCCGGTGAGCCGGAGGAAGACCTCGTCCAGCGTCGGGCGGCGCAGCGCGAGGTCTTCCGCGGCGATCCCGGCCGCGTCCAGCTCGCGCACCACCTCGGTGAGGGCCGCCGCGCCGCCGGTCACCGGGACGGTCAACCGCCGCGCCTCCGGCTCGACGCGCGGCTCGGCGCCGGTCGCGCGGCGCAGCGCCGCGGCGGCGGGGGTCAGGTCGGCGTCGTCGCGCACCACGACGTCGATCTGCTCGCCGCCGACGGTCGCCTTCAGCTCGTCGGGCGTGCCGGAGGCGATCACCCGGCCGGTGTCGATGACGACGATGCGGTCGGCGAGGCGGTCGGCCTCCTCGAGGTACTGCGTGGTGAGCAGCACCGTCGTGCCGCCGGCGACGAGGCCGCCGATCACGTCCCACATGCCGAGGCGGCTGCGGGGGTCGAGGCCGGTGGTCGGCTCGTCGAGGAAGAGGACCGGGGGCGCGGCGACGAGGCTGGCGGCGAGGTCGAGCCGGCGGCGCATGCCGCCGGAGTAGCCCTTGGCGATCCGGTCGGCGGCGTCGGTCAGGTCGAACTGCTCCAGCAGCTCGTCCGCCCGCCGCCGGGCCACGCGCGCGGGGAGGTGGTAGAGGCGCCCGACCATCTCCAGGTTGGCGCGCCCGGTGAGCAGCTCGTCCACGGCCGCCTGCTGCCCGGCCAGGCCGATGCGCCCGCGCACCCGCTCGGCGTCGCGGAGCACATCGTAGCCGGCGACGCGGGCGGAGCCGGCGTCGGGGCGGAGCAGCGTGGTGAGGATGCGGACGGTGGTCGTCTTGCCGGCGCCGTTCGGCCCGAGGAGGCCGCAGACGGTGCCGCGCGGCACGACCAGATCGACGCCGCGCAGCGCCCAGGTCTGGCCGTAGCGCTTCTGCAGCCCTTCCGCCACCACGGCGGCGTCACCATCCCACATTGGTCGATCCTTTTCCGATGCTCCCCGGAGGGCGCCGCCGGACGCGCGCGGCGACGGGGGGAGCGTTCGTCGTGCCGCTTCCCTTGAGCATGACACCGCCGGCCGGCGGTTTGTGACCGGGTGGGGGTCGGAGTGGGCCTCCGCCGCGACGCTGCCGCCTCTCGGCGGGCGGGTCCGCGCGGGGCTCCCCGCGCATCCCGCCCCAGCCTTGCAACGAGCCGGCGGCCCGATTTCTTCCGCTGGCCCGCAAGAACATATGTTCTATTCGCAGTATAGCCCCCATCGCCATTTTGTCAAGGGGGCGCGCCTGGCCGGGGACGCCCCTGGTCCCTCATTCCGGGGGCGCAAGGGGAGGTTTCTACCATGGGGGGAGGGGCGGGCGACCGAAGTCGCGCCTGCCGGCCCCGTGCCGCGAAGTCCGACCGAGCCGGACGGGGACCGGCCCGCGCCTCGCGCCGCGCGTGGGCGCTACGTGCCGGTGGGGAGGCGAGTATTGCGTCCAGGAGGGCCGAGCCCTCCACCGGGGAGTGGCATTCCGGGCGCGGCGGCGGGCGTAGAGCAGCGGGAGCGGCAGGTCCTGGAAGCAGGCCATCGGCGCATCCCAGGGGCGGCGGCGGACCCTCGCCACCGCCCCTATCGTGCCATCGCGCCGGCGGCGCGCCCGTGGCGATCGTCAACCGGTGGTCAGCCAGGGGAGGTGGGGGCGGATCTGGGGGTTGACGGGGGTGTTGGGCATCTGGCCGCGGAGGGCGCGGGCGGCCTCCGCGCCGACACGGCGGAACATGACGCGGAAGGTCTCGTCGGCGAAGCTGGCGGTGTGGGGGGTGAGGACGACGTTGTCGAGGCCGACGAGGGGGCTGTCGGGGGCGAGGGGTTCGGTCTCGAAGACGTCGAGGCCGGCGCCGGCGATGCGGCCGTCCTGGAGGGCGGCGATCAGGGCGGCCTGGTCGACGATGGGGCCGCGCGAGGTGTTGATCAGGTAGGCGGTGGGCCGCATCAGCGCGAGGGCGTCGGCGCCGATCAGGCCGCGCGTCTCGGGGGTGAGGGGGACGTGGATCGAGACGTAGTCGCTGCGGCGCAGGACCTCGTCGAGGGGGAGGAGTTCGACGCCGAGGGCGGCGGCCTGCTCGGGGGGACGTAGGGATCGAAGGCGACCACGCGCGCGTCGAGGGCGGCGAGGCGGCGCGCGAACTGGCGGGCGATCTGGCCGAAGCCGACGAGGCCGACCGTCTGGCCGTGGATCTGGCCCATCGGGGAGAGGAAGGGCGGGCGGAAGGCGCCGCCGCGGTCGCCCCACTGGCCGGCGCGGACCCAGCGGTCGAGGCGGACGATCTTCTTGGCGCAGGCGAGGAGGAGGGCGAGGGCGTGGTTGGCGACCTCGGGGAGGCAGAAGTCGGGGATGTTGACGACGAGGATGTTGTGCTCGGAGGCGGCGGGGACGTCGATGGTATCGTAGCCGATGCCGTAGCGGACCAGGCGCGGCAACGTTCGAGGCGCGCGAGGACGTCGCGGGTGAAGCGCGCGCCGGGGACGAGGATGGCGTCGGCGTCGTGGCAGTGGGCGATCAGGTCCTCGGGGGTGGCGAGGTTGCCGTAGCTGACGAGGCAGTCGGCGAACTCGCCGAGCCCCTCGCGCTCCAGCGGCAGGGGGGCATTCGGGGGCGCTGGTGTGGACGACCTTGAACTGGGACATGGCTCCTCCTCTTTGAGTGCTGGGTGCTGAGTGGGGCGTGGCGCCGAGCGGGCGGCGGGCCGTCCCGGCGCCGTCGTGGGGCGCGGGGCGGGGTGTCGCGCGATCGTGCCGGGGGATTAAAGCCGGGGGTGTGAGGAAAGTCAACCGGGGGTAGAGCGGGGGTGTACAGGGCCGTTGTTGGTGTGGGTGGGGCTGGCGCCTGAAAATCGCGCCTCGCAGGCGCTCGCGCGCCACGAAGCCTCTCCTACGGGGGCTTCTGGCGGCGCCAGTGCAGCAGAGCGCCAGTGCAATGGCCACCTGTCCACGCACAGTGGTGCAACAACACC
This sequence comes from Thermomicrobiales bacterium, assembly GCA_030446685.1. GTDB lineage: Bacteria > Chloroflexota > Chloroflexia > Thermomicrobiales > CADCWN01 > JAUJMV01. The sequence continues at coordinate 117,233 of JAUJMV010000006.1, forward strand.
CGCGCACACCCGTAGCGCGACCCCCGGCCCCCAATCCGGGGGTGAGGAGAAGCCGGGGCAGGGCGGTTGGTCGTCCGGGAGGGGGTGCGGCGGTGATACACCCGGATGAGTTGCGGCCCCGGTTGAAGGCGGTCCTGGCCTTCCCGGTTACGCCGTTCACGGCGGATGGCGAGGTGGACCTGGAGGCGTTCCGGGCCAACCTGCGCGACCTGGCGGACGCGGGGTTCAAGGGCGTGGTGGTCGCGGGGGGGACGGGCGAGCTCTACTCGCTGACGATGGAGGAGTGCCGCGCGCTGTACCGGGCGGCGGTGGCGGAGGTGGGGGACCGGCTGACGATCATCGCGGGGGTCGGGATCGGGGTGCGGGTCGCGCAGGAACTGGCGCGCGACGCGGAGGCGGCCGGCTGCCACGGGGTCCTGATCCTGCCGCCGTCGTACGGGGCGGCGGAGCAGGAGGGGTTGTACCAGTATTACCGGGCGGTGGCGGAGGCGACGGCGCTCGGCGTCTTCCCGTACGCGCGGGGGCTGGCGATCCCGACGCCGGGGCTGCTGGAGCGGCTGGTGCGGATCCCGAACGTGGTGGCGTTCAAGGACGGGCACGGCGACCTGCGGCTGTGGCAGAGGCTGCGGGAGCGGGTGGGGCAGGGGACGGGGCTGGTCTGGCTGGCGGGGATGGGGGACGATCTGATCGTGCCCTACTTCGCGGCGGGGGCGGAGGGCTTCACGTCGAGCGTCGCCAACTACGATCCGGGGACGGCGCTGGAGCTGTGGGCGTTGGTCTCGACCGGGCGGTACGACGAGGCCGACCGGCTGCTGCGCGAGCGGGGGGTCTACGCGGCCTACGACCTGCGCGCCCGGTCGCGGGGCCACGAGGTCAGCGTGGTGAAGGCGGCGATGGAGCTGGTGGGGCGGACGGCGGGGCCGGTGCGCCCGCCGCTGCTGCCACTGACGGCGGCGGAGCAGGAGGAGTTGGCGGGGATCGTGCCGGGGGCGACGGCGGCGCGGGCGCCGGTGGCCGCGGCGACCGATTGAGAGACGGGGGGCGGAGAGGGCCGAAGGCGGAGGGCCGAAGGCGGAGGGCGGGCGGGGAGGGCGCCGGGTGAAACCGGCGCGCGCCCTTCCGGAGGTGGATAGCCCGCGCGGGCTGGGGTTCCGGGGGACAGCGGTGCGCGGGGAGGTTGCGCCAATGCCAGTGTGTCGCCCCTGGGCGTTCGGTGGAACGCCCTACACTCGCCGGCGGAACCATCCCGCGCACCGCGCTAACGGGGGGATGTGCTGGCGGCTGTCGCCGGGCGCGGTGAGGCGGCGGGCGAGAGGTCCGAACTGGGAGGCGGGGAACGGCGGGGATGGACCGGCGGCGGCAGGGCGACTACTACCGGGTGCTGCTGGAGGCGGCCGGCGACGGGGTCTACGGCATCGACCGGGAGGGGTGCTGCACGTTCGCGAACGGGGCGGCGGCGGAACTGCTCGGGTACGGGCCGGAGGAGCTGGTCGGGCGGCCGATGCACCAGCTCGTCCACCACCACCGGGCGGACGGCACGCCCTACCCGCTGGAGGAGTGTCCGATCTGCGCGGCGCCGCGGACGGGGCGGGGCTGCCGGGTCGAGGGCGAGGTGCTGTGGCGGCGGGACGGCGGCAGCCTCGCCGCCGATTACGTCGTCGCGCCGGTGGTGGAGGGCGGGGCGGTCGTCGGCGCGGTCGTCACCTTCCGCGAGGTCGGGGCGCGGCGACGGGAGGAGGAGACGCTGCGGGAGCGCGAGGCGGAGTACCGGGCGCTGCTGGAGCAGGCGGCCGACGGGATCGCCCTGGCGGACAGTCAGGGGCGCTTCGTGCTGGTCAACGCGCGGGCCTGCGCGATGCTCGGCTACACCGCCGAGGAGGCCGCCGCGCTGACGGTGCTGGACGTGATCCCGCCGGAGGATCTGGCGACCAACCCGTTGCGGAGCACCGATCTGAAGGTCGGTGAGGCATTGCTGAACGAGCGGCGGCTGCGGCGCAAGGACGGCACGACGATCACGGTCGAGGCGAGCACGACCCGGCTGGCGGACGGGCGGCTCCAGTTCATCGTCCGCGACATCAGCGAGCGCCGGCGGGCGGAGGCGGCGTTGCGGGAGAGCGAGGCGCGCAACCGGGCGCTGCTGGCGGCGATCCCGGACAGCATCTTCCGCATCCGCCGGGACGGCACGGTGCTCGACTTCCAGGCCGGCGGCGTCACCGGGCTGTTCGCCGCGCCGGAGCAGTTCGTGGGGCGCGCGCTGGCCGACATCCTCCCGGAGGAGGTGGCGGCGCGGGGGCTGCGGCAGGTCGCGGAGGCGCTCGATACGAGCGCGGTGCAGACGTACGAGTACCAACTGGCGTCGCCGGGCGGGGCACGGGACTTCGAGGCGCGGCTGGTGGTCGGCGGCCCGGACGAGGTACTGGCGATCGTCCGCGACATCACCGAGCAGCGGCGGGCGGAGGGGGCGCGGCGCCTCCTCGCCGAGGCGGGGACGCTGCTGGCCGCCTCGCTCGATTACGAGACGACGCTGAGCAGCGTCACCCGCCTGGCGGTGCCGGCCTTCGCCGACTGGTGCGCCATCGACGTGATCGGCGGGGACGGCGCGCCGCGGCGGGTGGCGGTGGCGCACGCGAACCCGGCCAAGGAGCGGGTGACGCGGGCGCTGCACCGCAGCTACCGGCCGAACCCGGACGGGATCGTCGCGCGGGTGCTGCGGAGCGGCAAGGCGGAACTGTACGCCGAATTCGCGGCGGCGGTGCGGCAGAGCGCGGCGCCCGATCCCGAGCGCCGGCGCCTGCTGGAGGAACTCGATCCGCGCTCGGTGATGGCGGTGCCGCTCGTGGCGTGCGGCCGGACGGTGGGCTCGATCGCGTTCGCGGTGACGGAGTCCGACCGGCGCTACGGCCCGGCCGACCTGGCGCTGGCCGAAGACCTGGCGGGGCGCGTGGCGGCGGCGATCGACAACGCGCGGCTCTACCGGGCCTCGCAGGAGGTCCAGGCCCAACTGGCGCACCAGGCCGCGCGGGCGCGGGCGCTGGCCGGGGCGTCGCAGGCGTTCGCGGCGAGCCAACTGGACCTGCCGGCGGTGTTGGAAGTGGTGACGCACCGGCTCGTCGAGCTGCTGGGCGAGGTCTGCGTCGTCCGGCTGGTGTCGGACGACGGGCAGTGGCTCGAGCCGGTCGCGATGCACCACCCCAACCCGGAGGCGCTGGCGTTCGCGCGGCGGATGATGGCGGACGCGCCGGAGCGGATCAGCGAGGGGCTCAACGGCCGGGTGGTGCGGACGGGCGAGGCGCTGCTGCTGCCGGTGGTGGACCAGGGGGCGATGCGCGCGGCGATCAAGCCGGAGTACCTCGAGTATATCGAGCGCTTCGGGGGGTCGCACAGCGTCCTGATCGCGCCGCTGCGCCTGCGGGGGAAGGTGATCGGCGTGCTGAGCCTGGCCCGCGAGACGCCCGGCCCGCCCTACACGACGGCCGACCGGGCCTTCCTGCAGGATCTGGCCGACCGGGCGGCGCTGGCGATCGACAACGCGCGGCTCTACGAGCAGGCGCGGGCGGCAGTCCGGCTGCGGGACCGCTTCCTCTCGATCGCCTCGCACGAGCTGCGCACGCCGGTGGCGGGGATCAAGGGCTACGCGCAACTGCTGCAACGGCGCCTGGCGGACGGGCCGATCGAGCCGGAGCGGCTGGCGCGCTACGTGGAGGCGATCGCGATCGGCAGCGACCGGATGGCGGTGCTGACCGACGATCTGCTCGACGTCTCGCGGCTGCACACCGGGCAGTTCTTGCTGCGGCCCGAGCCGCTCGACCTGACGGCGCTGGTGCGCGGGGTGGTCGAGCGCTTCGCCGACCGGCTCGACGGGCGCCACCGGCTGGCGGTGGAGGTGGGGGTCGAATCCTGCCCGCTGGACGCGGACGCCGATCGGCTGGAGCAGGTGCTGACCAACCTGCTGGAGAACGCGGTCAAGTACGCGCCGGGGGGCGGCGTGATCCGGGTGACGCTGGCGCCGGACGCGGACGGGGTCTTGCTGGCGGTCGCGGATCCCGGCATCGGCCTGCCGCCGGGCCTGGCCGAGACGATCTTCACGCCGTTCGGGCGGGCGCCGAACGCGGTTGAGCGGCAGTTGCCTGGACTGGGGCTGGGGCTGTACATCTGCCGTGATATCGTGCAGCGGCACGGGGGGCGCATCTGGGCCGAGAGTGCCGGGGAGGGCCAGGGGACGACGTTCCGGGTCTGGCTGCCGTGTGGGGGTGTGGAGCGTGGGGCGTAGGGCGGGAAGTCGGCGAGCAGGCCTTCGCTGGACTGCTGGCCGCTCGGGACGAGGTCGGGGCGGACGCCGAAGTCGACCAGCGCCTGCGCGGTCGTGTCACCCACGGCCGCCACCTTGACGCCGGACAGGGCGCGCGCGTCCAGGCCGTACTCCTCGAGCTTCTCCCGCACGGCCTTGACGGCGTTGGTCGAGGTGAAGGCGAGCCAGGCGTACTTGCCGTCGTGCAGGCCCTTGACCGCGCGCTCCATCGGCGCCGGCGTGCGTGGCGGCTCGACCGCGATGGTGGGCACCTCGACGGGGACCGCGCCGTGCCCGCGCAGGACAGCCGACAGGGCGCCGGCCTGGTCGCGGGTGCGCGGCACGAGCACGCGCCAGCCGTACAGCGCCCGGCTCTCGAACCAGGACAGCCGATCGCTCCGCCGGACCGGGTCGCCGATGACGACCACCGCGTCGCCGCGCAGGTCCGCGGCCGTGACGGCCTGCTCCACCGCGTCGAGCGTCGAGACGACCGTGCGCTGCTCGCTGGTCGTCCCCCGGACGGTGACGGACACCGGCTCGCTGGGCTTGCGGCCGTGCTCGACCAGCGCCGCGGCGCTCTTGGCGACGGACGCGGCCGTCGTCATCAGCACGAGCGTCCCGGGTGCGGCGGCCAGCGACGCGAAGCTGGTCCCGTCGTCGACCCGAGCGACCGTGCGGGGCAGGCCCACGGCCACCCCGGCGTAGCCCGGCACCGACACGGCGTCCGGGACGCCGGGAACGACCTCGAGCCGCTGCTTGGCCCGCAGGACGGCCTCGGCCTCCTTGGCGCCCTCGGGGTGCAGGAACGGGTCGCCCGGCAGCAGGCGGACGACCGTCCGGCCGTCCTTGGCGGCCGCGACGAGGGCCGCGCCCTGCGCCTCCCCGGCGGGGGTGCGCACCACCTCGGCGTCCTCCCGTACCTCCGCGAGCAGCGACTCGGGGCACCGCTCGTCGACCAGCAGCAGGTCGGCGGTGCGCAGCAGCTCGGCGGCGCGGACGACGAGCAGCGACGGATCGCCGCTGCCGCCGCCGACGAGCGCCAGCTGTCCCGCGGTCTTGGCCGGTCGTGTCTTGGGGCTCATCTGCGCGTCACTCCCATCAGGTCCGCGGCACCCAGGTCGAGCAGCTCGGCAGCGAGCCGGCACCCCACCTGTTCGGCCTCGGACGTCGGACCGGTCGCCGAGAGGCGGACCGCGTCGTTCCCGTCGATCGCGGCCACCAGGCCGCGCAGGTAGATCTCCAGGCCGTCGTCACCTTCGGCGACCTGGGCGAGCGCCCCCACCGGAGCGGTGCACCCGGCCTCCAGCGCACCGAGCAGCGCGCGCTCGGCGGCCACCGCCGTGCGGCTGTCGGCGTCGTCGAGCGCGCCGAGCTGCTCGACCAGCTCGGCGTCGGCGCTGCGGCACTCGAGGGCCAGCGCGCCCTGGGCGGGGGCCGGCAGGACCGTCAGCGGGTCGATGACCTCGGTCGCGTCGGCGAGCCGGTCGAGGCGGGCCAGCCCCGCCCGGGCCAGCACGACGGCGTCCAGCTCACCGGAGCGGACCTTGCCGATGCGGGTGTCGACGTTGCCCCGGATCGGCACGACCTCCAGGCCCAGGCCGAGGCCGAGCAGCTGCGCCGTACGGCGGGGTGAGCCGGTGCCGACGCGGGCGCCGGCGCCGAGCTCCCCGAGCGTCAGCCCGTCGCGGGCGACCAGGACGTCGCGCGGGTCCTCCCGCACGGGCACCGCGGCGATGACCAGCCCGTCGGCGGGCGCGGTCGGCAGGTCCTTGAACGAGTGGACGGCGAGGTCGACGTGACCGGCGGCCAGCGCGTCGCGCAGCGCCGTCACGAACACCCCGGTGCCTCCGATCTGGGCGATCGCCGCGGAGTTGAGGTCACCCTCGGTCTGCACCCGCACCAGCTCCACAGCGCGGCCGAGGCGCTCGCCGAGAGCGGCCGCGACCTGGCCGGACTGCGCGAGGGCGAGCGCGCTGCCCCGGGTGCCCAGGCGCAGCGGCCCCCCCGACCGGGCGAGAGTCGACCCGGGCGCCGAGGCCGCGGGGTCAGCCACGCGGGACCTCGACGACGCTGGCCACCGCGGGGGTCGTGACCGCGGCGGGAGCGGCCCGGTCGAGGCCGAACAGCTCGCGCAGGGCGTCGGCGTAGGACAGCCCCGCAGGCGCCTCGGCGAGGGGTGGGGTGGTGGCGGGCGGGGTGGCCGCCGATTGAAACCGGCGCCTCGCGGGCCTGCGGGCCGCGAAGCACCCCTGCGGGGCATACACCCGCCTGCGCGGGCTGAACTATTGCCGGGGAGGAGCCACCTGGATTGGTGCGTACCTCTCCACCACCCACGAATCCGGGTGCGCGCGGCGTTCATTGAGTGCAGCCGTTCGGGGTGGACCGGGCGGCGTGCGGTGGAGGCATGGGAACGCGGCGGGGCGGGAGGGCGGCGATGGTCGGGACGGTTCATCTTCTCGGCGGTGCTGGCGGTTCGATGAGGACGCGGGCGACGCGGGCGCATCGAGGTGCGGCACCTGCAATCGGCCGAGCGGACCACGGTGATGTCGCTGACGGCGGCGACGACCTGGATCGCCGCGCGTCGACGCGCCGCGGACCCCGTCGGCGCGGCAACCGGAGCGGCCGGGGGCGGCGCGGCGGTAGCCCCCACCCACCCCCCAACCCCGCCACCCAGAGGGTACCCGGCCCCCAATTCCGGGGGACGGGGGGGGAGCCAGACTGTTGCCGTAGGGCGAATGGGTTCTCGAATCAGGCGCCCCCGGCCCCCAAGTCTGGGGGACCGGGGGCGCGCCTTGTCAGGGTGGGGGACAGCGGCGACAATCGCCGTATGACATGCGCGCCCACCGGGCTGGAGCGGTGCGACCGGAGGGCGGGGAGGGCGGGAGGCGGCGATGCAGGAGATGGCGCGGGAGATGGAGCGGACGACCTTCGTGAAGAAGGTCATTACCGACGTGCCGACCGACGTGCCCGCGAAGGAGGTGCTGGTCCGGGCGCAGGCGTTCTTCAAGGGGCACGGCTACCGCGCGACGCCCGGCGGCACGCCGAACACGGTGCGGCTGATGGGGCGGAACGAGGGGTGCTGCCGGCGGTGATCGGCGAGATCGGGGTGCGGACGACCAACCGCGGGCGGACGATCGTCTCGTTCAGCGGCTACGGCGCGGGGTTGAGCGACCGGCTGCGCGAGTTCCACGAGGAGATGCGCGCGGCGCGCGCGAGGCGCGACCGGCGCGCCGCCCGTCCCGCGCGCCGGTGGCGGAGAGCCGGGCGCAGGTGCTGGAGGAGGCGCTGGAGCGGGCGGAGGCGACCGGCGCGGACAGCGTCGAGCACGCCTACCGGCGCGACCGCTTCGAGTCGGAGGGGCCGGGGGAGTAGCGCGTGGAGCGCGGGGCGCGGGGCGGGCCGCCGACGACTGAAGTCGTCGCTGGGGGCTCGCTACGCTCGCCACGAAGTCCACCTCCGTGGACTGGGGCCACTGCCGGACCCGGCACGCTCCACGCTCCACGCTCCACCAGCGTCAGTTCAGGCGGGCGCCGGCCGGGGCGGGGGGCTTGTTCTCGCGCTCGTGGCGGTGGTGCTCGCCGGCGTAGCTGATCGCGATGCGGATGGACGGGCGGTCGCCGTGGACCTGGATGAAGTGGAAGGTGTTGGCCGGGGCGATGATCCAGTCGCCGGCCGTGACGTGGATCGGCTCCGGCTGGCCTTCGAGGGTCCAGGAGAGTTCGCCCTCGTAGATCGACCAGCACTCGTCGACGAGGTGGTAGTGCCAGTCGTTCTGGTGGCCGGGCGGCTGGCAGATGACGGTGATGATGTAGCGGTCGTTGATCACCAGCCGCTCGCTCCAGGGGGCGGCGCCGTGGCGGGCCTTCAGGTCTTCGATGCTGACCTTCAACTGGCTGGCGCTGAGGGTCGGGGTGGCGCTGGCGGTCATGGTGGTCTTCCTCCCTGTAGTGGCCCTGCCCCCGGCCCGGCCCAATGCCGGGGAGGGCAGGACGCCAATCGGTGGGCCTATGCCGTGGGCTTCCTGGCCAGGTAGTGGCTCCTGTCGATCGACTCGTCGTCGGTGATGGCGATATCACGGAAGCCGGCCGCTTCCAACATGCATTGGAACTCGCGGCGGCCGTACCAGCGCAGCCGCATCCGGTGCAACCCGGTGGCGGCCAGCCGGTCCTGCTGGAAGATTTCGAAGCGGATCCAGATCGTGTGTTGCTGCCGCAAGGGGTCGGTGTCCCGCACCTCATGGCGGAGGACGGTCGCGCCGTCGTCGGAGCGGGTGACCACCCGCGCCAGGCGCCATTGCCGCGGAGGCGCCGTGAGGTCTTTCCAGGGTGTCGAAATATCGACCAGGAACCGACCGCCGGGTTCCAGGTGGTGGTAGATGCGCCGTAGCACCTCCAGCGCCTCATCCCAATCGTGGAACAGTTGGATGGTGCCGTAGGCGCAGAAGACGGTGGCGTAGCGGCGCGGCAGAGCGAGATGCCGCGCCTCCTGCTGGTGCAACACAGGCGCAAGTCCGGCCCGGGTTGCCTTCCGGCGGCAGATCGCCAGCATGTCGGGGGAGTTATCGACGCCCTCTACGTCCATGCCCGCCCGCAGGGCAGGAAGTAATTGCCGGCCGGTGCCGCAGCCGATCTCCAGCACCGGGCCGGGGGACTCCGCGATGCCGCGCTGGTAGCCATCGTCAACTCCCGCCTCGGGGCCGTACCAGAGGTCGTACAACTCCGCCGCCAGGCCAACATAGTCACCCTCGGCCGCGGAGTGTCCGCCATCGCTAGCGCCCGCGCCGGCCATCATCACGCTCCACACTCGACGCTCGACGCTCCACGCTCACGGGCGCGGGACGGCGGCGAGTTCGGGGAGGGCGGCGAGCTGGTCGTAGAGGCCCTTGTTGATGACGACGTGGCGCTGGGGCAGGCCGCCGAGGGCGACCTGCAGGGCGATCTCGGCGGCGCGGCTGCGGAGTTGCCGGACGCCCTCCTCGGCGTAGCCGGCGACGTGGGGGCTGAGGATCACGTTGTCGAGCGCGTGCAGCGGGCTGTCGGGGGCGAGCGGCTCCTCCTCGAAGACGTCGAGGCCGGCGCCGCCGAGCCGGCCGGCCTGGAGGGCGGCGATCAGGGCGGGCTCGTCGATCACCGGGCCGCGCGCGGTGTTGATCACCCAGGCGTCGGGCTTCATCAGGGCCAGCTTCTCGGCGTCGAGGAGGTGGCGGGTCTGGGGGCTGAGGAAGACGTGGACCGAGACGACGTCGGACTCGCGCAGCAGGTCGTCGAGGGGCAGGAGGGTGACGTCGTGGTCCTCGGCGACGCTGGCGGGGAGGAAGGGGTCGTGGGCGACGATGCGGAAGCCGAAGGCGCGGGCGCGCTTGGCGGTGGCCTGGCCGATCGCGCCGAAGCCGATCAGGCCGAGGGTCTGGACCGAGGGGCGGTGGATGACCATGCCCTCGGGGGTGCGGCGGCGGAGGCGGGACCACTCGCGGGTGCGGACGAAGCGATCGAGCTGGGTGACGCGGCGGTTGGCGGCGAGGATCAGCGCGAGGGCCTGGTTGGCGACGTCCTCGGTGATCGCGTCCGGCACGTTGGCGACGAGGACGCCGTGCGCGGTGGCAGCGTCGACGTCGATGTCGTTGTAGCCGACGTAGGGGCGCAGCAGGAGGCGGGTGGCGCGGAGCGCGGCGAAGAAGTCGGCGTCGAGCCGGTTGCCGCCGGCGACGACATCGCACTCCGCGACCGTCGCGGCGACCGCGCCGCCGTCGTCGCGCAGCGGGGTCGGGACGAGTTCGACGCCGGCGTCCAGGAGCATCGCCTGCATCAGGTCGTCGGGCTGCACACGCGGGACGTTGACCAGGGCGACGCGCCCCGGCTTGCGCCAGCGGTCGGGCTGTCGCCAGCGGTCGAGCATGTCGGTCATTCTGCCTCCTCCTTAGTTGAGTGCGGGGTGCGGAGTGCGGAGTGGGGAATAGGATCAGCCCCGGTTTCACGGGTGTTTCCGTTCTCCGCACACCACATCACTCGAAGACGATGACGCCGCGGGCGACCTCGCCGCGCTCCATGGCGGCGAAGGCTTCGTTGGCCTCGTCGAGGGCGAAGCGACGGCTGATCAGTTCGTCGAGCTTGATGCGGCCGTGGCGATAGAGGTCGACGTAGCGCGGGAAGTCGATGGCGGGGCGGACGGAGCCGTAGTTGCAGCCGACCAGGGTCTTGCCGGTGCGCATCATGCCGACGGCGTTGATCGCGACGGTGGCCTCTTCGGGGGCGACGCCGACGACGACGGCGACTCCGCCCTTGCGGGTCGCCTCGTAGGCCTGGGCGATGGTGGCGGGGTTGCCGATGACCTCGAAGGCGTAGTCGGCGCCCCAGCCACCGGTGAGTTGCTTCACCCGCTCGACCGGGTCGCCCTCGCGCGCGTCGATCAGGTGGGTGGCGCCGAACTCCCGGGCGAGTTCGAGCTTGTAGGGGACGAGGTCGACGGCGATGATCCGCGCGGCGCCGGCGAGGACGGCGCCCTGCACCACGTTGAGCCCGACGCCGCCGAGGCCGATCACCGCGACGCTGGCGCCCGGCTCGACCCGCGCGGTGGTGATCACCGCGCCGATGCCGGTGGTGACGCCGCAGGCGATCAGGGCGGCGGGTTCGAGGGGCATGTCGTCGGGGAGGACGACGAGGTTGCGGGCGTCGAGGTTGGCCCGCTCCGCGAAGGAGCCGACGTTGAGCAGGGGGGTGACGGCCTGGTCGCCGCGGCGCAGGCGGACGTGGGTGGGGTAGGGGGTGGCGCAGAGGTAGGGCTGACCGCGCTGGCAGAAGAAGCATTCGCCGCAGCGCACGCCGAAGGCGCTGACGACGCGGTCGCCGGGGCGGACGCGGGTGACGCCCTCGCCGACGGCCTCCACCACGCCGGCCGCCTCGTGGCCGGGGACGAAGGGGGGCGCGACCCAGCTCTCGCGCTGGATATGGTGGAGATCGGAGTGGCAGACGCCGCTGGCGACGATGCGGACGCGGGCCTCGCCGGGCGCGGGGTCGGCGAGGTCGAGGTCTTCGATGACGAGCGGGGCGCGGCGTTCCCAGAGCACGGCGGCCTTCACGATGCACCTCCTCCATGCGGCAACCACTGGTGCGGGGGCACCCCCCGGCCCTCCGATGTCGTGGGGCGGAAGCCGGGGGCGGCCGCGTGTCTCCTCGGGAAGGCTGGGCCTGCGCCGCCGCCCGAAGCACGCTTGTCCCGGAATTGCCCGCATGGTATCGTGGATGGGCCATGCAAGCAAGCGGTTGGCGGCGAGAGAGCCCCCCAGCCCCCCAACTTTGGGGGGAGCGGGACGCGGGTGGAGGGGTCGCCCCACGGAGCGGATCCGGCTGGCCGCGGTCCGCTCCCGCCGGGATTGGGGGGCCGGAGGGCGCTCCCATCTGACGAGCCGCCGCCATGTGGAGAATGCATCCGCCCGGCGCGCTGAGGGGGGTCGAGCCGGGGCGGTGGCACGGGGGACGATGGGAGGGGAGGAGGGGGCATGTCGGGCGAGCGGGTCTGTTCGGCCGCGGAGTTGGAGCGGTTCGTCCGCGAGGTCTGCCGGGGGGTAGGGGCGGAGGAGGACATCGCGGGGGAGGTCGCGGGGCATCTGGTGCGCGCGAACCTGGCGGGGCACGACTCGCACGGCGTCCTGCGGCTGCCGTGGTACGTCGCGCAGTGCGACCGGGGGCAGATCGTGCCGGCGGCGCGGCCGCGGGTGATCCGCGAGACGGCGGTGACGGCGCTGGTCGACGCGGGGCACGGCTTCGGGCAGTATTCGACCGTCATCGCGCTGGAGGAGGCGCTGCGGCGGGCGCGCGAGCACGGGGTGGCGGCGGTCGCCGTCCGCCGCTCGAACCACATCGGGCGGCTGGGGGAGTACGCCGAGCGGGCGGCGCGCGCGGGGCTGGTCGGGATCACGACGGTCGGGGCGACGGGCCGCCGCGCCGGGATCGTCGCGCCGTTCGGCGGGCGCGCGCGGTTCCTGGGGACGAACCCGTGGGCGATCGGGGTGCCGGCGGGGGCGGGGCAGCCGCTGATCTACGACGGGGCGACCTCGGCGATCGCGGAGGGGAAGATCCGGGTCGCGCAGTCGAAGGGGGCGGCGCTGCCGCCGGGCTGCATCATCGATCGGGAGGGGCGGCCGGCGGCGCTGCCGGACGATTTCTACGGCGGCGGCGCGCTCCTGCCGCTCGGCGGGGCGACCGGTGGGCACAAGGGCTACGGGCTGGCGCTGGCGTCGGCGCTGATCGGCGGGCTGGCGATGATCGACGGGGACGAGACGGTCCCGGCGAGCGGCGCGGCGGACCCGACGGCGGGCGACGACCGGGGGCGGATGGGCGGGGTCTTCGTGATCGCGATCGACCCGGCGGCGTTCGGGGAGCGGGCGAGCTACGAGGGGCTGGTCGGGGAGGCGCTGGCGGCGGCGAAGCGGGTGCCACCGGCGGCGGGGGTGGCGGAGGTGCTGGTGCCGGGCGAGCCGGAGGCGGGGTCGCGCGGCCGGCGCGAGCGGGAGGGGATCCCGATTCCGGAGACGATTTGGGGGCAGTTGGCGGAGGTCGGCGGGCGCTACGGGGTGGCGCTGCCGGAGTAAACGTCTCCCGATGCCCGAACGCTGGGGTACGGGGAGTGGGGAGGGCGCGGGGCGGTCTGCGCTCAAGTGCGGGATCGGCGCGCCGGTTTGGGCTGCCTCCACTGTCCGGGGCAGATGCGGCCAGTCGCGATGCCAGCGTCCTCTTGGCTCCCCGACGACCACAAGTCGTCGCGGCGCCCTGGCGCACACCGTCTGATATACTCGGGATCTTGGCCCACTGTCCGATCAACGCGTCAAGAACGGCGCCGGTCGCGGGCGCACGCCCGCCCGTGGTCACGCCGACGTGCCCCATGCCGCCCTACCTGCGCTGCAGCGTTGGGCCGACACCCTGGTCCGGGGACCCCGTGCTGACTGCCGGGAGCATCCGGCGCCGGTACCGGCGAGGCGGGCGGTGGCTTGCGCGCGGCGGGTTTGCAACCCGCCCCTACCAGACCGACGAGCCGTCCTAATCACGCGCCGAGTGGCGGACGCACCCCTACCCCCCGCGCCGACCCCGCAGGTCGCAGTAGTTCGGAGTCGGGTAGTCGGGTAGTCGGATAAAGGGGAGGGACGAGGTGTCGCGCGAGCGAGCCATTCGGCCGGTCGCGATGCCAGCGTCCTCTACCCGATTACCCGACTCCTGGCGAACGTCAGCCACGAGTTGTCGCGGCGAGATGGCGCATCCTCTGGTATACTGCCGCGGCGATCGCGTTCGGTCGCTTGTGTCGCCGATCCCGCGCTGGCCGCCGGTCGGGGCGGCACATCCTCCATGCACCGGGGCGCCGATGACCACCTCGCCGGTCCGGGCGGCCTACACGCAATGGGCCGCCACCTACGACACCGATCGCAACCTGACGCGCGATCTCGACCGGCTGGTCACCCGCACGGTGCTGGCCGGGCGCCGCTACCGCGCCATCCATGGAAATCGGCTGCGGGACCGGCAAGAACACGGCCCTGCTCGCGCGGATCGGCGATCAGGTGCAGGCCCTGGATTTCTCGGCGGGAATGCTCGCGGAGGCCAAGGCCAAGGGGTTCGGCCTGGCGGTGACCTTCGTCGTGGCCGATCTCACGCGCCCTGGCCCCGCGCCGATCGCTCGGCGGATCTGGTCGCCTGCAATCTGGTGCTGGAGCACATCGCCGATCTCGGCTTCGTCTTCGCCGAGGCGGCGCGGACCCTGGCGCCCGCCGGCCACCTGTTGATCTGCGAGATCCACCCGTTCCGGCAGTACCTGGGCGGCAAGGCCGCCTTCCAGCGGGAGCAGGACCGCGTCGAAATCCCGGCATTCGTGCATCACTTCTCCGATTTCCTCGAAGGGCGCGGCGCGCGCCGGCTTCACCCTGCTCAGTTGCCGGGAGTGGTGGGACGACGACGACCGGCGCGCGCCACCGCGGCTGGTGTCGTTCCTGTTCGCGGCCGGACCGGGCGGCGCCAGCGAGGGCAGCCCCCGGCGCCACCGGGGCGAGCGTGACGAGATCCCGACCGGCGTTACCGCCATTATGGCGACGTGTCAGCGGCACGGGGGAAGCCATGGCCGCGATGAGGGAGGGGCGAGGGCATGACCGAATTGCCGAAGTATCACACGCCCGAGCAGGGGGCGAGCGTCTTGCTCGGACCGATCCAGGCCGCGCTCAGCGAGCTCGAAGGGCGCGCCGAGCATTATCTGGAGCGGATCAGGCTGGCCGAGGGTGACGAGGGGCGGCTGCGCGCCGCCCACCGGGCGCTGGCGACGGCCCGCGCGGAGATCGAGCGGCTGCGGTCCGAGGGCGCCGCGCCGGAGGGGGAGGGATGAGCGAGCCGAAGAAGCGGGTGCTGATCACCGGGGCGGGCGGGCGGATCGGCAGCAGCCTGGCGGAGCAGTTGCGGGAGCGCTACGCGCTGCGGCTGCACTACCACCGGACGGTGCCGGAGTCGCCGCCGGCGGACCATGTGGTGGCGAATATCGCGAACTACGAGGAGATCGCGCCGGCGCTGGCGGGGATGGACGCGGTGGTCCACCTGGCGGGGGACCCGCGGGTGGGGGCGCCGTGGGAGGATATCCACGAGCGCAACATCGTCGGGGCGCGCAACGTCTTCGAGGCGGCGCGGCAGGCGGGGGTGCGGAAGATCGTCTTCGCCTCGACCAATCATGTGATGGGGATGTACGACCGGGACCGGCAGTGGCCGATCTACGGCAACCAGCCGGTGCGGCCCGATTCGCTCTACGGGGTGTCGAAGGCGTTCGGGGAGGCGCTGGGGCGGTACTACGCCGATCAGTACGGGCTCTCGGTGATCTGCCTGCGGATCGGCTGGTTCCTGCCGAAGCCGCACAACGAGATCAGCCGCTGGATGTGGCTGAGCCCGCGCGACGGGGCGCAGGTGACCTGGCGGGCGATCGAGAGCGACCTGGGGTTCGGCGTCTTCTACGCGATCTCGGCGAACGGCGGGCGGCACTGGGACATCACCGACACGATCGAGCGGCTGGGCTACCGCCCGGAGGACGACGCGGAGCGGTTCCTGGCGGAGGCCGGGCGGGGGGCGGGGTGACCTCTCCCCCGGCCCCTCCCCTGCGAGGGGAGGGGAGTAGGCGGCGCCGGGGGAGAGGTGATCGGCCGGGTGCGGGATTACGGCCGGGCGGGCGCGACGGGGCCGGCGAAGGGCGGGCCGGCGGCCGTCAGGGGGAGATCGACGCGGCCCCGGCGGCGGCTCGACTCGTAGGTGGCGAAGATCAGCTCGGTGGCGGCGAGCGCGCGGCGGGCGGAGAGCTCCGGCTCGCGCCCGGCGCGGAGCGCGTCGATCAGGTCCAGCACGCCCCGCGCGACCGTCCCGCCGAGGGAGCGGTCGCCCTCGACGGCGACCATCTCCCAGGCGCCCTGGCCGCGCCCCCAGAGGCGCAGCGGTGACTCGCCGCCGGCGTCGACCTCGATGACGCCCTCGGCGCCGACAATCCGGTTACGGGTACCCCAGCCGGGCTCGGCGCTGGTCAGCAGCAGGCCGTGGACGCCGTTGCGGTAACGGACGTGGCTGACCCCCTGGCCTTCCAGCGGCACGCTGAAGACGGTCTTGCCGCCGCGCCATTCGACCTGGCCGAGCACCCACTCGCCCGGCGTCTCGTCGTTGTAGTAGCCGAACATGTCGAACCAGTGGGTGCCCCAGTCGAAGAGGTTGCTGCACTCGCCTTCCAGGCGCTGCAACTGGCCGATGGCGCCGGAGCGGAGCAGGTCGCGGGCCTGCTGGAACTGGGGGGAGAAGCGCCGCTGGTGGTTGAAGGTGAGCTGGACGCCGCGCTCCTCGCAGGCGCGCGCCATGCGCGCGGCCTCGTCCCAGGTCGGGGCCATCGGCTTCTCGCAGTGGATCGCGCGCACGCCGGCCTCGGCGGCGGCGATGACCATCTCGGCGTGGAGGGGCGGCCAGGTGCAGACGCTGACGATGTCGAGGCGCTCGCGCCCGAGCATCTCGCGGTAGTCCTGGTAGATTTGCTCGCCGCCGTGCTCGGCCTGGAAGGCGCGGGCGTTCTCCGGGTTGAGGTCGGCCAGCGCGACGATGCGGGTGTTGGGGGCGGCCTCGTAGCCCCCGGCGTGGAAATGGGCCATGCCGAAGCCGGTCGCGCCCGCCGTCTGGCGGGGCCGCCCGCAGCCGATGATCCCGACGCGCAGTTCCGCCATGTCTCGCCCTCCTTCGGATCGTTCGGGGGGCGCCCTCACCCCCGCCGCCTGCGGGCGGCACCCCCGCTCCCAATCCTGGGAGAGGGGAGGACCGGCCCCATAGATGTTCGTGAAATGGCCCCCTAACGCCTCTCCCCTACTACCTGACGTCTCCTCACAAGCCGATGCTTCGCAGGTACTCGCGGCTGACGGTGGCGCTCTCCAGCGCGGTCGGCCGCTGGGTCACGTCGGTCTCGACGATCGCCCAGCCGCTGAAGCCGGCGCCGCGCAGCAGATCGAGGAGCGCCGGGAAGTCGACGGAGCCCTCGCCGAGTTCGGTGAAGACGCCGGCCCGCGTGAACTCGCCGTACTCCCACTCCGCGTCCCGGCCCTGCCGGGCAACCGGCGCGGCGATGTCCTTCAGGTGCAGCGTCTTTATGCGCGGCGCGTAGACGTGGCAGAAGGCGAGGACGTCCGCCCCGGCCCAGGCCAGGTGGCCGGTGTCCGGCCCGAGGAAGACGAGGGCGGGATCGACGAGCGCGAGGAGGCGGTCGATCTCCTCGCGCGTCTCGATCGGGGTGCCGACGTGGTTGTGGAAGCAGCTCCGCACCCCCTCGCGCAGGGTGAGCGCGCTGACCTCGTTGAGCGCGTCGGCGAAGCGGCGGTACTCCTCGTCGGTCAGCGCGTCCTCGGGCGCGACGTGCCCGGCGGTCTGGCGGCGGGTCAGGCCGCGCCGGGTGACGTAGTCGAAGCCCTGCGGGGCGACGTAGAGTTCGGTGCAGCCCAGCTCGCGGGCGAAGGCGGCGTGGCGCCGGGCGCCTTCGAGGATCGCCGGGCGCTCGCCGGCCGCCCAGAAGGCCGCCCCGAAGTAGCCGGGGGCGGGGCGCAGGCCGTGCCGCGCGTAGAGCGCGGCCGTCTCGGCCGCGGAGCGGTCGCCGCGCGGCCCGGCCGGGGCGCCGGCGTAGCCGGCCGCGGCGATCTCGGCCAGCACCCGATCTTCGGGCCAGGCCGCCTCGTCCTGGCGGCGGAACTGGTTCCAGGTGATCGGCCCGCAGCCGACCGCGATCTCCAGTGGCGGTTGTCCCATGGGCATCCTTTCCTGGTTGGCGGGATGGACGGCCGGGCGGCGCGGGGCCGCCGGTTGTGCCGCCGCCGATCGCCCCGGCGGCGCCCCGACGGTTCACGGCGCACCGCGGGGGTGGCGGTTGACAGGCGATCCGCGAAGGCGCTACTGTCATACCACTCGATGGCCCGCGCGTAAAGGGGGCGGCGGGCACGCACCGCGAATGGGTCCTCGGATGGGCGTCGTCCGTGGCGAATTGGTCGCCATGGGGCTGGCGACTGAAGTCGCGCCTGCCGGCCTGCGGGCCTTTCCTGCGGAGGCTGGGATCGAGGCCACGCCCCGGCGCTCGCGATGGCGGGATGCGTGAACAAACGCCAGTCCGGCGTGGTTGGGCTTCGTGGCGCGCGGCCGGCGAGCCGCCGCGGGCTGGGGAACGCGAGCGTCCTGGGGCGATCGACCCCCGATTCCGCGATCACCGCCGCTCGGTCATAGCGCAATCCGGTGGGGACTGCCCGCCTGCCGCGTTCGTATGTGAGAGGGGGCGAGATGGGCGAGCGGCCGAATATCCTCTTCATGATCGCCCACCGCTTCGACGCGCTGGGGGGGCTGGGGACGCCGGGGGTGCAAACGCCGGCGCTGGACGCCCTCGCGGCCCGCGGGGTCCGGTGCGGGCGGGCGCACACGATGGGCGGGCTGGTGGGGGCGGTCTGCGTGCCGAGCCGCGCGGCGCTGCTGACGGGGGCGAACCCGTTCCACGCCTCGCGGAGCCGGCGGGTGGACGACACGCCGGGGGCGATGGCGCTGAACCCGGCGCTGGCCACGCTGCCGGCGACCCTGCGGGGGGCGGGGTACCGCACCTTCGCGACGGGGAAGTGGCACAACGACAAGGGGAGCTTCGCCGCCGGATTCGACGACGGGGCGCGGATCTTTTTCGGCGGGATGAGCGACCACCGGCGCGTGCCGGTCCACGAGTTCGATCCGGCGGGGGTCTACCCGGACGAGGCGCGCTCCGAGGGGGAGGGGTTCTCCACGGAGATCTTCGCCGACGCGGCGATCGGGTTCCTGGAGCGGTATCGGGGGGACGATCCGTTCTTCCTCTACCTGGCCTTCACCGCGCCGCACGACCCGCGGACGCCGCCGCCGGACTGGGCGGCGCGCTGCGATCCGGGGGCGATCCCGCTGCCGGAGAACTTCCTGCCGGAGCACCCCTTCGACAACGGCGACCTGCGGGTCCGCGACGAGGGGCTGGCGCCCTGGCCGCGGACCCCCGCGGTGATCCGCCGCCACATCGCCGACTACTACGCGCTGATCGGCCACCTGGACGCGCAGATCGGCCGGGTGCTGGCGGCGCTGGCGGCGCGCGGGGACGCGGGGCGCACGATCGTCGTCTACACGGCCGACCACGGGCTGGCGGTGGGGCAGCACGGGCTGCTGGGCAAGCAGAACCTCTACGAGCACAGCGTGCGCGTCCCGCTGATCGTCGCCGGGCCGGGGCTCCCCGCCGGGGGCGAGGTCGGCGCGCTGACCGCCCACGCCGACCTCTTCCCGACGCTCTGCGACCTGACCGGGACGCCGGTCCCGCCGACGGTGGAGGGCCGGAGCCTGGTCCCGAGCCTGACCGGGGGGCGAGGGCGGGGGCGGGACCACGTCTGCGCGGCCTACAAGGACGTGCAGCGGATGGTGAGCGACGGGGAGTGGAAGCTGATCCGCTACTACCGCGCGGCGGGCCGGGGGGTGGGGACGGAGCGCGTCCAGCTCTTCCACCTGGCGGCGGACCCCCGGGAGACGCGCGACCGGGCCGGCGAG
>JAUJMV010000006.1:136676-153155 GCA_030446685.1 Thermomicrobiales bacterium
CTCGGGCACGGCCACGGGAGCCGCAACGCCGTAGCGGGCCGGCGGATTACCGGGGCAGGAGGATCGAGGGGGTGGTGTCCTGGAGGTAGATGAATGCGTCGAACTCCTCCGGGAGCCGCGGCCAGGCATAGTACTCCTCTGCCGCGCCGCGATCGTACCCGGAGCCGATGTCGCGCAGGCGGCGCGGCCCCCACAGCCAGCGCGTCGCCCGCGTGTCATCGGGCAGGTCCCGCAGGTCGAGCAGCAGGCGGAGCAGATCGGCCTGCCGGAAGGCAGCCTCGTAGCTGTCCGGCGGCGGCGGCAAGGCCCGGTGTGCCTCGAGCCTGCCCGTGATCCGGTCGATCGCGTTGAACGAACCCTGGTAGAAGGTGAACCCGATGGCGACGAGCTGGTCGCCGTATTGGCGCCGCAGGTGGGTGCCCATCCAGCGGAACGCGCCGGGCGGCGTGTCGAGCGGGGCGGCGCTGACGTGCCCGTTGTGCGCCCAGAGGATGATCTTCGCCGCCGGCCCGGCCTGTTCCAGCAGCCAGGCGGCGTTCTCCGCCATCGCGCGGTCGCGCACGGCCTCCCCGCCCCGCCCCTTGCCGATCGCATAGAACGCCTCGGCCTGGACGACGAGCCGCGCGCTTTGCAGGGCATGGGCGTAGTCCCGCGCCGACGACGCGGCCTCGTAGGCGGCCCGCCGGGCCGCCAGGTCGTCGTGCGCCTCTTGCAGGGCGTCCCGGATAGGGGTCTTGGCCGCGGCTGGCAGCCCGAAGTAGTCGAACATCGCCTCCCCGGCGGCGTGAGGCAAGTAGCCCTCGTAGTACGCCCGGAAGCGATCGCGGGCGGCGGGCTCGACGCGCCCCATGTAGGTCAGCAGGTTGTCGATTGCCAGGCGCGGGTACTGCATGTCGAAGCCGGAGAAGCCGACCGCCGGCGCGGCGCGGCGTTGCTGGTTGTAGGCGCGCAGCCATTCGATCAGGTCCAGCACCTCCACGGTGTCCCAGATCCAGAAGTGCATCCCGCGCAGCAACCGCGCCGCGTTGCCCGTCCCGCCGCGGACGTAGCCGTCGATCCGCTCGGCCTCCGGCCAGCTCGCCTCCATGGCGAAGAGCGTGAAGCCCATCTCGCGCACCAGGAACTCCACCAGCCGGTGCTTCATGGTGAAGAACTGGCGGGTGCCGTGCGTCGCCTCGCCGAGCGCGACGATCCGCGCGTCCCCGACGATATCGCGGAGCGGCGCGAGATCGGCCAGGTCGCCGCCGGGCTGATCGGTGGCGAGGGGGATGGCGTGGTCGCGCAGCCAGGCGATCCCCTCGGGCACGACGTGCGCGGGGACGGCGGTGGCCGTCGCGGTCGGCACGGGCGTGGGAGTCGGGGTTGGTGGGGCTGGTCGGAGCTCGGTGGCGTCGCCCGGGACCTCTCGCGCGCGGGTTGGGGGCGGGGTGGTCGCGGTTGGCGGCGCGGTCGCGGCCGGGGGCGGCGGGGTCGGCGTGGCGCCGGCGGTGGCCGGCTGGGTGGGGGTGGCGCTGGGGGGGGGGGGGGGCGGGGCGGCGCCGGGGGGGGCGGGGGCGCCGGGGGCCGGGGGGCCGCCCCCCGCGGGGGGGGCCCGGCCGCGCGCGAGTACGCCGAGCTGGGCGCCCCGACTGAGGGACCGCCCCGCCACGGCACAGGCGCGAGATCGCTGCATCACGGCGCTCCTTTCCGCGCGGCTGACCATCCCAGGGGAGATGCCGCCACCGCTCCCCGTCCGGGCTCAGGGCAGGCAGTTGCAGAAAGTGGTCTCCCGGGAGTAGACGATGGCGTCGAATTGCTCGGGGAGGCGCGTGGTGCTGAAGTAGTCGTCGGGCCGGGTGTCGTCGTAGGTGTTGCCGATCTGGCGGAGGCGGCGGGGTCCGGCGAGCCAGGCGGCCTCGGGGCCGGCGGGGAGGGCGCGCAGGTCGAGGAGGAGGCGGGGGAGGCCGGCTTGGTCGAGGGCGGCCTCGTAGCTGTCGGCGGGGGGCGGCGGGACGGGGAAATCGGTCCACCCCTGCCGCGGGCTGGACTGGCGGAGGGCGTAGATCGTGCCGCTGTGGAAGGTGAACGCGACGTTGACGAAGGCGGCGCCGTACCGCTCGCGCAGGTGGCCGCCGAGGCTGCGGCTCCCGTCGGCGGCGGGCGACAGGCCGACCTGGAGGTTGGTGGACCAGAGGACCAGCTTCGCGCCGGGGCCGGCCCGTTCGAGGAGCCGGGCGGCGTTCTCGGCCATGAACCGCTGGCGGGCCTGGTCGGCCGCCGGGTCGGTCCCGTGGCCGGCGATCTCCTCGGCCTGGAGGACCAGGCGCGCGCTGTGGAGCGCCCGGTCGTAGTCGCGCGGCGAGGAGGCGGCCTCGTAGGCGGCGCGACCGGCGGCGAGGTCGTCGTAGGCGCGCTGGAGATCGGCGCGGTACCCTGCCCTGGCCGCTGGCGGGACCCCGCCCGCGTAGGTGGGGAGGCGCGACTGGGCGGCGTAGGGGCGGAAGCCCGCGTAGTAGGCGGTGAAGCGATCGAGGGCGGCGGGGTCCACCCGCCCGACGTAGGCGAGGAGAGCGTCGATCTCCGTGTGCGGCCCGGCGGGGTCGAGGCCGTAGAAGCCGATCGGCGGGTCGCCGCCGGCCCGCGCGGCGCGCTCGCGCGCCCACTCGACCAGTTGCAGCAGTTCGGCCGTGCCGCGGCCGGTGGCGCGCAGGAGCCGGGCCGAATTGCCGCGCCCGGTGCGGATGTACTCGTCCACCCGCTCGGCCTCGGACCAGCCGACGTCGAGGGCGACGGCGCTGAAGCCCCCTTCCGCGATCAGGAACTCGGTCAGGCGCGCCCGCATCGCGTAGGACGCGCGGTCGCAGGAGGCGGCCTCGCCGAGCGCGACGATCCGCGCGTCGCCGACGAGCGGGCCGAGCGGGCGCAGATCGTCGAAGCCGCTGCCGAGGCGGTCGGTGGCGAAGGGGATGCTGTGGTCGCGCAGCCAGGCGGCGGCCTCGGGCGGGAGCGGCGGGGCGGGCGTTGTCGGCGCGGTCGCCGTCCCGGCGGTGGGGCGCGGGGGGGGGGCCGGGGGCGGCGCGCCGGCCGCGCGGGGCAGGAAGGGGACCTCGGTCGCGCCGGTGACGGCGTCGGTCGGCAGTTCGAGGGGCGCCGCGCCGGCGGGCTGCTTCTGGTAGATCACGCGCCAGACCGGCGAGGGCCAGCCTTCCTGCTGCTCCAGGACCACCTGCACGATGTAGCCCCGCGTCGCGCCGCGGAACGCCGCGCCGCCGCGCCCTTCGGCGCTCGCCAGGGCCTCGCGCCAGCCGACGCGCCAGTCGCCGAGGGGGCGCATCGTCTCGGTCGCCAGGCCGTCGGGGACGTAGAAGGGGCGCGTCTCGATCGCGTTGGCGTCGGCGCTCGGGAAGCCGACGAAGAGGACATCGCGCCGGCCGGGGACCTTGAAGTAGTAGTTGAGCGCGGCGGGGCGGCCGAGGGCGTGGGCGTCGGAGCGGAAGACGACGACCGCGGCGGCGAGTTCGGCGCGCGGCTCGACCCGCGCCGCCGCCTCGCGCGCCCGCCCCAGGCCGTCCTCCAGGGAGATCTCGCTCGACCGCAGGCTGACGACGCCGAAGCCGGCGACGCCGACGAGGAGGAGGGCCAGCGCGCCGCGGCCGAGGGCGTCGAGGGTGCGCGGGGCGAGGCGGCGGGGGCCGAAGGGGTCGATCGCGGCGCGGACCCCCTCGCCGAAGAGGTTGAAGGCGAGGACCGCGGCGCCGACGACGAGCGCGGGGATGAAGGCGATCCACTGCTGGACGAAGGCGTAGTGTCGCGCGCCGGCGAGCATCTGCCCCCACTCGGGGGCGCGGTCGCGGATCGGCAGGACGGGGCGCCCCCCGCCGTCGACCTCGATGGTGCCGCCGGAGATGAAGAGGCCGATGAAGCCGAGTTCGGCGAGGAGGAGGAGGACGGCGCCGGCCTCCAGCGCGACGAGGCCGGCGAGCTGGGGCGCGAGGGGGCGGAGGATGTGGCGGCGGAGGATCTGCCTGGCGGTGGCGCCGAGGGCGTGGGCGGCCTCGACGTGGGGGCTGGCGCGCAGGCGGATCGTCTCGCGGCGGACGAACTGGGCCAGCTCGCCCCAGCCGACCGCGGCGAGGGCGACGACGAAGCCGACGAAGTCGCGATCCTTGAGGAGGACGACGAGGAGGAGCGCGAGCATCAGTTGGGGGAAGCCGGTGACCGCGTTGGTGGCGTAGAGCAGCAGGGTGTCGAGGGGGCCGCGGCGCCGGCCGGCGGCGAGGCCGACGGCGAGGCCGAGGGCGGCGCGCGCGACGACGGCGAGGAGGACCGCGGCGAGGGTGAGGCGGGCGCCCCAGAGGAGGCGCGCGAGGAGGTCGCGGCCGAGCGCGTCGGTGCCGAGCGGGTGGGCGGGGCCGGGGGGGATCGGGGGGACGGCGATCTCGCCGCGCGGCCCGAACTCGACCAGCCGCCAGGCGTTGGGGTCGTACGCGGCGAGCTGCGGCCCGAAGAGGGCGACCGCGACGATGGCCGCGATGCCGGCCAGCCCGACGACCAACGGCCCGTTGCCGAAGAAGTGGCGCGCCTCGCGCGCGCGGTTCGCCCGCCGCATCACTCCCCGCCCCCGTCCGGTCTGTCCAGTTCGGCGGCGCCGGCCGCCAGGATGCGCTCGATGAGCGTGTCCCACGGACGGGACTCTACCACGGGCAGGCCGTGGCGGCGCGCCTCGTCCGCCAGCCACTGGCCGTGGAGCCACTTCGCGCGGGCCTCGGCGCGCAACTCGGCCCCGGTGCGCCCGACGAGGCCGCGCCCGCGCGCGCATGTTGTCGAGCATCGCCCCTTCGTCCGGCTCGATCACGAAGACCGCCCGGACGTGCCCGGCGGCGGTGCGCCGGCGGACCGACGGCCGGGCGAAGAGCGACGGGAGGATGCCGTCCCCTTCGAGAAGGGCGGGGTTGCGCTGATCGACGTGGTTCTCGATCACCACCTCGATGGCCGGCGACATCACCTTACCCACCGCGATCAGGGCGTCACGCAGGCGCTGGGGCGGCAGGCGCAGGACGTCCGGCGTCTCCTCGAAGAAGTAGAGCGCCGGGGTGTCCTCCGGCAGCGTCGCGCGGCTGCGCTGGAGCGCGAGCCGGAAGTCGTCCACCTGGAGCCAGGGGACGCCGAGGTGGCGGCCCAGGCGCTCGGCGGCGGTGGACTTGCCGACGCTGGAGGGGCCGCCGATCAGCAGGACGAACCAGCCGGGCTGCGGGGTACGCATAGTTGTTCCTCCCCGTGGATGGCGCGGGTATGTGGGCGTGGCGTTGTGGGGAGGGTGTCGTCGGTCATGTGGGGCTGCTCCTTGCTCGGGTCTTCACCGGTCGATTCACGGCGGGGGCCGACGACTGAAGTCGTCGCTGGGGGCTCGCTGCCGCTCGCCACGAAGTCCGCCTGCGCGGACTGGGATCATTGCCGCGACGGGGCCTTCCAGAAAGTCCCAATCTGCCGGTCTCGTTACGAACCGTCCTACCGCTCGACGCGGGGGTCGAGGAGGCGGGCGCCGATGGCGGTGGCGCTGCCGACGAGGGCAAAGAGGGTCGCGAAGGCGAGGACCAGGGCGGTGACGAGGCGCCCGTCACCAGCGGCCAGCGCCCAGATGAAGCCATAGCCGGCGCCATGCCAGTCGTAGACGTATTCGATGATCGCCAAGCTGGAGAGGGCGCTGCGGGCGGCCACGCCGACCCCGCCGAGGACGGCGGGCGCGGCGGTAGGGAGGAGGTGGCGGGCGAGGACGCGGCGCTCGCTGAGGCCCTTGGCGCGCGCCAGGCGGATGAAGTCGGCGTGGCGCCCCTCCTCGAGGGCGACGGCGGTGGTGCGGAAGAGGTAGGCGACCGGCCGCGCGCCGAGGGCGAGCGCCGGGAGGACGAGGTGACGGTCGAGGCCGTAGCCCTGGCTGGGGAAGAGCAACTTGCCGGTGCGGGCGAAGACGGCGATCACGGCCAGTTGGAGGAGCATCGCCCAGAAGAAGGAGGAGCGCGACGCCGGCGGTGCCGAGCGCCCAGGCGGCGGCGCGGAGGGGGCGGGAGCGGGTGACGGCGTGGACGACGCCGGCGCCGATGCCGAGGAGGGCCGCGCCGCCGAGCGCGGCGAGGAGGAGGGCGCCGCTGCGCCCCATCGCCAGGGCCACCGCCCCGGCGGTACCACGACCGGAGAAGGGGGTGCTGTCGCGCAGGAGGACGTTGAGCGGCAGGCCGCGCAGCGAGACGCGGGGGAGGACGACGCTGGTGATCGCCAGGACGAGGAGCGCGGTGACGAGGAGGCCGACGGCGCCCTCGGTCAGCGGGCGCGCCAGGACGCGCGCGGACGCGCTGAGCGAACGGGCGGGGGCGGGGGCCACTTCGGCGGTCATGGGCGCTCCCACGGCGCGGTGTCGGGCGCGAGATCCGGCTGCCGATTCCCGCTGCATTGTAGCACGGCGGCAGTTATGGCTGGACCGGCGTCGGTGCGGGGAGCGCCCCCCCGGCCCCCCAACCTTGGGGGGAGGAAGACCGCGGCCAGCCCCGTGCCGCGCCGAAAGGCAGGGACTTTGCCTGCGTCCTCTCCCCCCAGGATTGGGGGGCCGGGGGGCGCTCGCACAGGACGAACTCCGACATAGGGAGAACGCATCCGTCCTGAGAGCGCCCTCACCCTCCGGCCACCGTTCCCGGTTGCGGGAGCAGGCAGGCGCTGGGGGCGCGGCGACGATCGGCTGCGAGTGGGGCATGGCGCGGCCCGGCCCGCGCGAGGGTGCGCGGGCCGGGCACGCTCGTTCCACCGGTACGGGCGCGAGGGCCGGGTGTCCTCTACTGCGCCGGCTTGATCGAGTTGATCCAGAGCGGCGAGGTGCGGTGCCAGTAGGCAGTGTTGATGTAGGGGTTCTCCTCGGACGGCCAGCCGGTCCAGTAGGTGGTGTTGGTCGGGATGCGGTGGAACCACTGCACCAGGCCGATGTCCGGCAGGTCCTTGATCCAGATGCCCATCGCGGTGCGGAAGAGTTCTTGCAGCTTCGGTTCGTTCTCGCCGGTGCTGCCGATCTGGTCCACGAGCTGGTCGAACTGCTCGTTCTTCCAGCGGTAGGGGTAGGTGGCGCGCTCGCCGGTCGGCAGCGAGTAGCGGCTGTGGTAGAGGCGCAGGGTGAAGTAGGGGTCGCGCACGCTGCCGCCGTGGCCGAGGACGAAGGCGTCGATGTTGCCGGTGTAGACCTGCTGCGAGAACTCGGTGCCGACCACCTGCTTGAAGGAGGCGTCGAAGCCGCCGCGGCGCAACTGCTCGACCAGGATCGGGACGATGTCCTGGAAGAGGATCTGGCTGTAGATCACCATCGAGAAGCGCTGGCCGCCCTTGGCCCAGAAGCCCTGGCCGTCCTTGGCGTAGCCCTTCCGCTGCATGATCTCGGCCGTCTTGCCGGCGTCGAAGGTGTTGATCGGCGCGGCCAGATCCTTGACGGTGTCGGTGTAGCGATCGAGCGCCGGGAACTTGGGGAAGGGCAGCAGCGTGGTGTCGCCGGCGCCCTGGTAGCCAATGTCGACCAGTTGCTGGCGGTTGATGGCGTGGTTGATCGCCCAGCGGATCTCCGGGTCGTTGTAGGGCTCGCGCATGCAGTTGAAGCCGAGGCCGATCGGCCACCAGTCGCGGTAGCCGTAGGGGGAGTTCTTGCCGGTCCAGGTGGTGATCTTCGGGTTCTGGGCCAGCACCGCCTTCATGTTGTTCGGGCGGAGGTCGATCGTCATGTCGGCCTCGTTGTTGATCACCATCTGGACCATCTTGGTCTCGTCGGTGCCGGGGAGGACGATGATCCGCTCCGGGGCGGGCAGCTCGCGGAAGCCGATCTTCTTGGCCCACCAGTCGTCGCGGCGGTCGTAGATGCGCTGCTGGGGCGAGGTGAGGACCATCTTCCATGGCCCGGTGGTGACCGGCCAGCCCTTCTCGAGGTCGATGAAGGTGAAGGTCTGGGGGTCCTGCCCCTTCCAGATGTGCTCGGGGACGACCTCGATGCCGATGTCGAAGTGGTAGGAGAAGAACTGGAGCATGAAGCGCGGGTTGGGGTTGTTGAGGGTGAACTTGACCGTCTGGTCGTCGGGGGTGGCGACCTCCTTGACCCAGGTCTTCATGTCGACCGACCACTTCAGCTTGGGGGCGTTGTCCTTGAGCATGTTGACGGTGAAGGCGATGTCCCGCGAGGTGAAGGGCTTGCCGTCGCTCCACTCGACGCCCTTGCGGAGCTTGATCGTCAGCTCGGTGAAGCCGGGGTTGTACTCGTAGCTCTCCGCCTGCCAGGGGATGAAGCCGTCCTCGCACTTCATGCCGGCCGGGCCGCAGGCTTGGGGGGTGTTGTAGGCGTTGTAGTAGAAGGCCGGCTCGAAGGAGAAGGGGTAGCCGGTCGAGGAGGCGATGCCGGGGACGAAGGGGTTGAAGCTGGCGTAGTCGGTGAGTTGGGTGCCGGTGATGCCGTGGATCAGCGTGCGGTTGCGCGGCACATTCTTCAACTGGCCGGCCTGCTGGGCCGGGGCGGGGGTCGGGGCGGCGGTCCCGGCGGCGGCCCCGCCGGCGGTCGGGGCGGCCGGGGCGGTGGCGCCGGGGGCGGCGGGGCCGCCGCCGCAGGCGGCGAGGAGCGCGGTCGCGCTCATGCCGGCGACCGAGACGAGGAAGCGGCGTCGCGAGAGCTTGAACGGGCGTTCCACTGATACCTCCGTCTGCACTTGCCGCGCGGGCCGGGTGACCGACGAGATCGCGGACACCATCACCGGGTTGCTTGCGTCGCCTGTGGTCCAGTCGCTCGGCACACCTCCTGTCTCCCCCAGGCCGCGGATGGTCGCCCCCGCCAGCCCTACGGCGCGCCGGCGGGGGCGTATTCGCGGAACGCCTGGCTGATGTCGCCGTCCAGCACGGTCTCCGTCCCGCGGTGCAGGTAGCAGGCGACGGCCTGATGCGGGTGGGTGCGGTAGAGGGGCGGCGCCTGCTCGCGGCAGACCGGCATCACGTAGGGGCAGCGATCGGCGAACGGGCAGCCCCGGCCCGGCCCGCCGTTGGCCTCCGACCCGGAGGCGGCGACGACCGTCTCGCCCCAGCGGCGCGCGGGGTCGGGCAGGGGGATCGAGGCGACCAGGAGCTGCGTGTAGGGGTGCTGCGGGTCCTTGATCACCCGCTCGACGGCGCCCGTCTCGGCGACCGCGCCGCGGTAGAGGACGATGATGTTGTCGCTCACCTGGTAGGCCGTGGTCAGGTCGTGGGTGATGTAGAGGAAGGAGATGCCGAAGTCCTGGTTGAGCTTGCGCAGGCTCTCCAGGATCGTCGCGCGCAGCGAGGCGTCGACCATCGAGACCGGCTCGTCGGCGATGATCAGCCGGGGCTTGAGGAGGAGCGCGCGGGCGACGGTGATCCGCTGGCGCTGCCCGCCGCTGAGTTGGTGGGGGTAGCGCCCGAGCGTCTCCTCCGGGCGCAGGCCGACCACCCGCAGCGCGTCGACCATCAGGTCGCGGGACTCCGCGCGCGAGCGGGCCAGGCGGAACTTGCGGATCGGCACGGCCAGCAAGTGATCGACCTTGTAGAAGGGGTTGTAGACCTCGAAGGGGTCCTGGAAGATCGCCTGGACCTCCTTGCGGAACTGGTCCTGCGCGCGGCCGGTGGCCTGGCCGAGATCGTCCCCGCGGTAGTAGACCGCGCCCTTGGTCGGCTGCTGGAAGCCGAGCAGGATGCGCGCGAGGGTCGTCTTGCCGCTGCCGCTCTCCCCGACCACGGCGGTGAAGGAGGGGGCCTCGTCGTCGATCGAGAAGGAGAGGTCGTCGAGGGCGACCGTCTCGCCCTTGCGCCGGTCGCCGAAGATCTGGGTGACGTTGCGGACCTCGAGGAGCGGTGGCATGGGCAACTCCCGTTGAAGGCGGATGGGCGGGTAGGCGGGTAGAGAACCTCAATGGTCGGGGGCTGATGCACACAGACTCTTGATCAAACCAAGCAGGAGGCGGCCAACTTCGGCGATCCGGCGCAGCAGCCCTTCATATGCCACCGGGTTGCCGTACCCAAGCCGCCGGGCGATCAGGAGATGCGTCTCGACTTCATGCAGCGAACCTTTCGCGATTGACAAATGGTGCAGGAACTTTCGCGAGCCAGTGCGGCCTTCCCCTTCAGCCACATTGGCCGGGACCGAAACCGCTGCCCGCCGCGCCTGGTTCGTGAGACCGTACAACTCTTCCTTCGGCCAATCGCGCGGCGCCTGGTACACACCCTCGACCAGATCTATCGCCTTCTGCCAGACGACCAAGTCCTGATAGCTGTCGACGCGCACTGTTCTCGGCATCGCTCCGTCCCCTGACGGCCTTATCACTACCCGCCTACCCGCCTACCCGCCTTCGTTCAATACAGGTGGCAGGCGGCCCAGTGGCCGGGGCGGATCTCGCGCAGTTCCGGGGCGACGGTGGCGCACTGGGGCAGCCGCTTCGGGCAGCGCGGGTGGAAGAGGCAGCCAGCGGGCGGGTTCAGGAGCGACGGTGGCAGGCCGGGAACGCCGCGGAAGACGCCGCGTTCCTCCAGGGTGGGCAGGCTGGCGATCAGCAGTTGGGTGTAGGGGTGCAGCGGCTCGCGGAAGATGTCGCCGATCGGGGCGACCTCCACCAGCTTGCCGGCGTACATCACGCCGAGGCGGTCGACGAACTGGGCCAGCAGGCCCATGTCGTGGCCGACGAGGATAACCGCGGCGCCGAGGCGCTCCTGGACCGCGCCGAGCGTCTGCATCACCTGGCGCTGCACGACGACGTCGAGGGCGCTGGTCGGCTCGTCGGCGAGGATGACCTTCGGGCGGAGGGCGATGGCGAGCGCGATGCAGACACGCTGCTTCATCCCGCCGCTCAGCTCGTGGGGGTAGAGGTTGGCCGTCTCCGGGCGCAGGCCGACCATCCCCAGCAGTTCGGGGATGCGCTCCTTCAACTGCGCGTCGCCCACGTTGCGGTCGTGGGCGCGGACGCTGTCCTTGAAATGGTCGCGGATGCGCCGCACCGGGTTGAGCGAGTTCATCGCGCCCTGGGGGATCATCGCGATCTCGGCCAGGCGGACGCGGCGGAACTGCTCCTCTGACAGCGCAGTGAGGTCGCGGTCACCGAGGGCGATCCGCCCGCCCTCGATCCGGCCGGGCGGGCGGATCAGCCGCATGATCGCCAGGGCGGTCGTAGACTTGCCGCTGCCGGACTCGCCGACCAGCCCGAAACGCTCGCCCTCGCGCAGCGCGAAGCTGACGCCGTCCACCGCCTTGACCGGCCCCCGGGGCGTGCGGTAGTGGACGCGCAGATCCTCGACCCGCAGGACCGCGGCCTGGCGCAGGGCGGTGTCGGTCGTCATCGCCGTCGTCGTCATCTGGCGTTCCTCATGTCGCGGCCCTCAGGCCCGGTTACGGCGCACGCGTGGGTTGGCGATCTCGTCGAGGCCGGCGCTGATCAGGAAGAGGCTGATGAAGAGGAGGACGATCAGGAGGATCGGCATCAGCCACCACCACCAGAGCCCCCGGATGAGGGCGGTGAACGAGATCGCCCAGTAGATCGTCATCCCTAGCGTCGGCTCGTTCTGCGGCCCCAGGCCCAGCGCCTCCAGGCCGACCGAGGCGAGGATGGCCGACGACACCGCGCCGACGAAACTCGCCGCGATGAACGGCAGCAGATTGGGCATGATCTCGAAGAAGATGACCTCATGCGTCTTCATCCCGGAGAGCTTCGCCATCTGCACGAAGGCCCGCTCGCGCAGCGTGAGGACCTGCGAGCGGATCGTCCGCGTCGGCCACATCCAGGCGAGCGAGGCGACGACGAGCGCCATGATCTCGACGCTGATGACCCCCTTGATCGACGCCGCGATCGTGATCAGCACGACCAGGCCGGGGACGGTCAGGAGGATGTCGGCGACCCCGCGGATGATCGTGTCGGTGAGGCCGCCGACGTAGCCGGCGATGAAGCCGAGCAGGGTGCCGAGCCCGATGGCGACCGCGCCGGCGATGAAGCCGACCTTGAGGGTCAGCGGCAGGCCGACGACGGCGACCGCCAGCAGGTTGCGCCCCTGGTCGTCGGTGCCGAGGGGGTACTCGCGCGAGGGGGCGAGCAGGCATGGCGGAGAGCGGCTGGGCCAGTTTGGTGTCGATGAAGAGCGGTCCGATCAGGCCGATCGCCAGGAGAGCGGCCAGCAGCAGCAGCCCGCCCAGGAGCGCCGGGGTTACGGCGCAGGTAGGCCAGCAGGTTGCCGCGCCCGGCCGGCGAAGCCGCCGCTCTCTGGCGGACGGGTGATCGATTCCTGCTCGACCGCGATCATGCTCATCAGATGCTCCAGTCGTTAGACGGATATGTAGCGGCGCCCGCCGCGCGCGGGTGCGTGATGCGGGGGTCGAGCAGCGGGTAGGCGAGGTCGATGATCAGGGTGGCGAGGGCGAGCGTCAGGACGACCATGAAGACGATGCCGTAGATCACGAAGTAGTCGGCGCCGCGGATGGCGGCGAAGAGGAGGAGCCGACGCCGGGGTAGGTGAAGATGACCTCCACGAGGAGCGCGCCGGAGACGATGTGGCCGAGGGCGAGGGCCAGCGAGGTGAACTGCGGCAGGACGGCGTTGCGCAGCGCGTAGCGGTAGAAGATGGTCGGGCCCTTCAGCCCGCGCGCGCCTCGGCGAAGGTCATAGTCCTCGCCCTCGGTCGTCACCATCATGGCGCGCATGCCGAGCGCCCAGGAGCCGATCGCGGCGAGGATGATCGAGCAGGCGGCAGCAGCGAGTGCGTGAAGACCTGGCGCAGAAAGTCGAGCGAGAGCTGGGGTTGCTGGCCGACGTCGTAGCCGCCGGAGAGCGGCAGGACCTTCAGCGTGAAGGCGAAGATGTAGAGCAGGATGAGCCTGAGCAGGTAGTAGGGGATGGCCGAGAGGGTGAGGAGCGGGCCGACGAGGTAGCGGAGGAGGCGCGGCGACTTCGGCCAGGCCAGCAGCGCGCCGAGCAGGGTGCCAAGCGCGAAGGAGAGCAGGGTGGTGACGGCGAGCAGGCCGATGGTCCAGGGGAGCGCGTCGAGGATCAGGTCGAGCGCCCGCGCCGGGAAGAGGGCCAGCGAGTAGCCGAAGTCGAAGCGTGCGATGTCCCAGAGGTAGTTGAAGTACTGCACGTAGAGGGGCTTGTCGAGGCCGAACTTCTGCTGGTAGGACTGGACCATCTCGGCGATGCCGGTCTGGGTGAGGCCGCCCTGCATCGACATCGCGAACATCCGCTCGGCGATCGGGTCGCCCGGCGCGAGGCGCGGCAGGAAGAAGTTGAGGGTCGCCGCGCCCCAGACGACGAGGAAGAAGAGGCCGACCCGCTTGAGGACGTAGTGCGCCTTCATGGACCAATACTCCTGCCTGCCGCGCGTTCGACCGAGCGGAGTGGGGCGGCCAAATACGGCGCCCGGTCGGTGGTCCCGATGCGTCGCGGTGCGATGGCATCGATCGAGTCCGACGAGGGCCGGCGATCGGCGGGCGGGCGCGGGCGATGATCCGCGCGCGATACCCGCGCGGCGCGCGCCGCGTATCAGGTGCGCCACCCACCGGAGGGGCAAGACCCCGCGTCAGTACCGCCTACACTGCTACGGTTCGGCCACAGCGGCGTGCGCCGCCCCGGAAGCCCAGGGGTGATTTGTGCAATAGCACCGTTCGTTGGGCCAGTGTAACAAAGGGTGGGGTCAGTCAACCACTTTGCGATCGCTTATCCCCCATCCCTGGCCCCCTCCGCCAATTCCGGGGGGGAGTCTGACGCGCGTGGGAGGGGTGGGCGGCGGTCAGACGACGAGGACGATGCCGGCGATGGCGAGGGTGCCGGCGACGCCGCGCGCGCCGGGGCGCTCGCCGAGGAAGATGACGGCGCCGAGGAGGCCGAAGACCGGGGCGGAGGAGGCGAGGATGGCGGTCTTGGCGGCGCCGGCCAGCGCGCGACGGCGGTGAGGAAGAGGAAGCCGCCGCCGGCGGTGCCGAGGACGCCGGCCAGCAGGATGATGATGAAGCCGCGGCGGTCGAACTGGCGCGGCGACAGGAACTTGCCGCCGCCGCGCCGCCGAGGCCGACGCCGAGCAGCAGCGAGACGACCGCGCTGAAGGGGAGCCGGATCGCGTTGGCGGTGATCACGTCGATCTCGCGCACGGCGATGCGGGTGAAGGTGGTCGCCAGCGCCCAGCAGAGGGCGGCCAGCAGCGCCAGGCCGACGCCCTGCCAGTGCCGGCGCCGGTCGGCGCGCGCGGCCAGGGCGCGGCTCTCCGCCGCCAGGCCGACCGGCTCGGCCGGCGTCCGCGGCAGCGCCAGCAGGACGATGCCGCCGATCACCAGGGTCGCGCCGAGGATGGTGCGCGCGGCGATCCGCTCGCCGAGGAAGAGGGCGGCGATGGCGACGGTGAAGAGCGGGAAGGAGGCGCCGATCGGCATCGCGCGCGACACGCCGATCCAGGTCATCGCGACCAGTTGCAGCGCGTCGCCGATCACCATGCCGGCGACGACCCCGGCCAACAGGGCGGCGAGCGCGCCCGCCGGGATGCCGACCAGGTCGGCCGGCCCGCGGGTGAGCAGGAAGATGCCGGCGAAGCAGAGGGACGCGAAGACCGCGCGCCAGGCGTTGACGGTGACCGCGCCGTAGCGCGCCGACTGCCCCCGCAGCACGATGTTGTTGGTCGCCCAGACGATCGCCGCCGCGACCCCGGCCAGTTCCCCCACGATCGCTCCCGCCGATTCCCTCGCTCGCCTTCGGCTGGGCCGCACGAAGGCCCACGTCGCACACAGCAGAGCGTGGACGCCCATCGCACCCTCGCCGTTGCGGCACGACGAGGCATCATAGCACGGCGAGGGGCGGCCCGCGGTTAGAACGGGTCTCATGAGCGACGTCCGCGAGGTTTGCTGCCAACGGGTGTTCGGCGGTTACCGGGGCAAAGACTGCTCAAGGCGCGCTCTCAGGTCGGCCATGATCGCCCACCACGCACTAGAATCACCCGGTCTCTTCGCGCAATTCCGAGTCCATCTCCACGCGGGTGACGGCCCGCAGTGCCATGTCCACCAGATGCTCATCGAGGGCGGCTGGGTGGGCCTCGACCCAAGTGCTGATTTCCTGTGGGAGCGCGCGGCTGGCTTTCCCGCACAACGCCGCGGCGACTTCAGCGGCAGCGACCGCCGCAAAACTATCGGCCATGTCCACGTAACCAGCATTCTCGGCAACTGCTCGCAGCGCAGCGACCACAGGGGCAATGTCGTCCGCCTCACAGAGTTCAATTACCAAGTCGAGAGCCGCATCATTCTCGAAGCTGCCCGTGCCCCAATCGCCCATCGATGCCCCCGTTGGTGTCGGCGAGGCTGCACACGCGTCTCGCCGTAGCATGTTGGTAGCGATGGCGAACGTCACTCAGTAGTGACGCCCTGCTCCTCCGCGACGACGCGAGAAACGGGGGCACGGCGATCGTCGAAGGTCGGCATGTACCGTCCAGTTCCGCCCTACTCGGACCCCGTGCATTTCCGGCGCCGGCGCCGGCGAGCACGACGACGAAGCCCGCTGACCGGACGATACTGCAAGCCCGCCGGGGCCGCTAGCCGTGCCAGACGGCGCGAATCCGGTCGAACTCGAGCCGGGCCTGGCGTAGGCCGGCCTGGTACGCGTCGCCGGCCCGCCCGGCATCCATCAGGGTGGCGCCCCCGCCACTGAGGGCGAGGAACTCCGCGCCCGGCACGATCACCTCCACGGCCTCTCCGCGCTCGCGCACCGTGTTCAGCTCGGCCTCCTGGGAGGCGACCGAGGGGGAGAACGCCGGGTCGCCCACGCCCTCTGGCAGGCTGAGCGGGAAGCACGAGACCGCCACGACCCGGTCGTGGCCGGCGGCCAGGTCGGCGTTGAGGGGGGAGCGCAAGCCGCCATCCATGTAGCGCCGACCGTTGATCGTCACCGGCGGGCACGTCAACGGCACGGCGCAACTCGACGCCACCGCCCGCGGCAACGGCGCACCGGCCCCGGCCTCCCAAACCTGCAGCGTCCCGGTCTCCACGTCGATGGCCGTGCAGGCGTAGCGGCTCGGCCAGGCGCTACCGTCAAGCTGGGAGACCATGCCGAGGAACCGCTCCTCAGCGATGGTCGGCGCCTCGACCGCCAGCCGCCCCAGCGCGCGGAGGCCCTGCTCGGGCGACTCGCCCGTCCCGGCTTTCGCCATCGCGTCGAGCAGCGCCGGCAGCGCGACCTCCAGGTGCCCGGCGTCGAGCGCGGCGCCGAAGGCGGCGACGGAATTGAGCGCGTCGGCCGGGTCCAGGTCGAGGGCGAGGTGGGCGCCGACCAGTGAGCCGGCGGAGGTCCCGACGATCAGGTCGGCGTCGGCGAAGACGACACCACCCTCGGCGAAACCGGCCAGGAGGCCGGCCTCCCAGCCGATCCCCAGGGCTCCACCACCGCCCAGGACCAGCGCGCGGGTCGCGGGACGACCGTTAGCACGACGAACGGTGGGGCGAGCGTTCACAGGGCTACCTCCAGGGAGCGG
>JAUJMV010000006.1:153255-222448 GCA_030446685.1 Thermomicrobiales bacterium
ATCCGTGCCGACGACGTCGAAGAACTCGGTGCGGGTCGCGCCGGGGGACAGCGCGATCACCCGCAGCCCCGTGCCGAGGGACTCCTGCCACAGCGCCTCGGTGAAGCTCAGCACGAACGCCTTCGCCGCCGCGTACACGGCCATGTTCGGGGCGGGGAAATACGCCGCCATGCTCGCGACGTTGATCAGCACCCCGGTGCCGGCGGCGCGCAGCCGCTCGATGAACGCCCGGCTGATGTCGACGACGTTGGCGACGTCGACGTTGATTTCCTCCTGGAGGCGCCGCGGGTCCTCGGTATGGAATGGGCCGAAGGTGCCGAAGCCCGCGTTGTTGACGAGGCTCGTCACGGTGAGGCCGCGCCGGGCCACCTCCTCCGCGAGCGCCTGACCCGCGGCGGGGAGGCTCAGGTCGAGCGGGATCGCCGTGGCGCGGATACCGTAGGTCGTGCTGAGTTCGGCGGCCAGCGGCTCGAGACGGTCCCGGCGTCGGGCGACGAGCACGACGTCCGAGCCCCGCCTGGCGAACGCGCGCGCGAACTCGACGCCGATGCCGGAACTGGCGCCGGTGATGAGGGTGGTCTGCCCGTGGTAGTCGACGGCGGTCATGGCTGCCTCCTGGGGGTTGAGGGTGGACGGACGGGACGGCGCGGCGCCGGGCGGGGGCGCCGCCGAGAGGACCGCGCAGCACCACCTCAATTATAATGCCATAATTGTCACTAAGTGTCAATATCGGCCTATTGCGCCGAATGTCTGGTATGGTATACTGGGCGCATGAATTCGCAGGTCGCTGACGCCCCAGGGCTGCGAGCGCGCACCCGCCGAGCGGTGCAGGCCGAGATCGGCGGTGCGGCCATGCGCCTGTTCCTTGAGCAGGGCTTCGACGCCACCACGATGGAGCAAATCGCGCGCGCCGCCGGCATCTCGCGCCGCTCCCTCTTCCGTTACTTCAGCACGAAGGAGGACATTGTCCTCGGCCACCTCGTCGAGGCGGGGCTGGCCGTGAAGGACGCCCTCGAAGCTCGTGCGGTGAGTGAGCCCCCCTGGGAGGCGCTGCGTGCCGCCCTCGAGGCGCTCGCCCTCGACCCCCAGTACTCGCCCGAGAGGACCCTCGGGATCGCGAAGATGCTCTACGGGACGCCCTCGCTGCGCGCCAGCCACTTCGAGAAGCAGTTGCGGTGGCAGGAACTCCTCGTGCCGAACATTCAACTGCGCCTGGGCGCGGCGACCGGCGACGGGCCCGATCCGCGGGCACAGGCAATCGTCGCCTGCGCCCTGACGTGCCTCGACGTCGCGACCGAGACCTGGACCCGGAGCGACGGCGAGGGAGACCTCGGCCAACTTTTCGACCAGGCGGTTGCCGCGGTTCGCGGTTAGCGGGTCCTCGACGCGCACGTCGCTACAGTACGGGGCGTGCGCGCGGCGGCGTCCTCGAGGAGGTTCCGGCGTCGCCCCCAACGACGGGCAGGAACCCTCACCCGATGCACGCGCACTCAGCCTCGCGGCGAGTCAGGTGAAGATCAATGCGCGGACATGCCGCAAGTGGGGCATGGTCGCCCCTGGGGGCGGGCGGCCGCCGGCCGTGGTGTGGGGCCGCCGGCCGGCCACGACTTTCCCCGCCGCGGCCAAGTCGACGACCCGGCCCACCTTCGGCAAAAAGCGGCGTGGAGTGATCATCGAAAGGCGGCAAGACCCGGAGTCGCCGGACACGATCTCGCCCTACCGCGACACCTCGCCGGAGGTCACACGCGCTCCTCACGTTCTTTCCCTGTCAGGAGCCGCTCGATTCCTTCCCGAAACGTCGGTCCGATCACCTCGCAACAGTCAGGATCGAGGTCTCCGAATGGCACGCGGATCAGCGCCGGTCGGGTAGCGGAAGTGGTGTAATCCAGGGCGAAGCACTCCCCGCCTCCGTCGCTGCCGATGGCCAACACTATCGGCAGGTATCGGTCGATGTGATAGTCCTCGTTGAGCTGTCCAACCTGCTCGATGGGCCACAGCGAGAGAGAGTCTCGACCGAGATCGCCCTCGCCGCCGTTCGACCAACTCAAGAATATCTTGTACTCCTCCGGCAGCACGAACCGGAGCAGCCTTTCCACGTCCAGGATCTGTTCCCATGTCGAGCCGTCATTCTTGAACCAATGGGCAGCGATAGCGTTGATGGCGCGATTCATGCCGACGTTCCCATCATTCGGGCGCGAGATCGATCGGGAGACTGCTAGAGGATCATCCCGGCTTGGGCGGAAGATCTGGTATGGTTGGCTGTGAAGGAGGGCGGCGGATGCGGGCGTTGGCGGTACCATGGACGGCGGCGGAGTTGGAGCGGCGGTATCGGGCGGCGGCGACGCCGCTGGCGGCGCGGCGGTACCAGGCGCTGTGGCTGCGGGCGCAGGGGATCGGCATGCGCGAGGCGGCCGCGACGGTCGGCGTCACCACCGAGACGTTGCGCGCCTGGATCAAGCGCGGGGCGGCCGAGGGGTTGGACGCGCTGGCGGGACGCAAGCCCGGCCCGGGCGGGCGGGGCAAGCTGACGGCGGCGCAGCAGGAGCAGGTCCTGGCGTGGGCCGACGCCGCGCCGCGCGTGACGATGCCCACGCTGCGGGCGCGGATCAGGGGAAGCTGGAGCATCGCGCTGAGCGAGCCCCAGGTCTGGGCGCTGGTGCGCGGGCGCGGCTTCCGGCGCGTGGTCCCGCGCAAG
The DNA here is from genome assembly GCA_030446685.1 of Thermomicrobiales bacterium. Lineage (GTDB taxonomy): Bacteria > Chloroflexota > Chloroflexia > Thermomicrobiales > CADCWN01 > JAUJMV01. The sequence continues at coordinate 155,951 of JAUJMV010000006.1, forward strand.
CGCCACTACCAGGCGGACCCGGCGGCGCTGGCCGGCGCCGAAAAAAACCGAGCGTGCTGGCCGCGTATGTGGCGACGCGCCCCGACACCCACCTGCTGTATGCTGACGAGGCGTGGTGGGGGTTGGCCACTGAGGTCGGCAAGGTCTGGGCGCGTGGGACGCGGCCGGTGCTCGACGTGAGCGGTGGCCGGTCGTGGACGCCCGTGATGGCGGTGGTCGAGCCCGCCACTAGGCGGCTGCACGGCCTGATCGCCGGGCGCTTCGACGCCCGCTGGTTCGGCCGCTTCCTGCGCGAGGTCGCCGCTGCCTATCCCGGCGAGCGCGTCATCCTGGTGGTGGACAACGCGGGCTGGCACCGGGCCAGGGCGCTCGCCGTGTCCGCGAACGTCATCCTCTGGTTCCTCCCGCCCCACTGCCCCGAGGCGAACCCCGCCGAGCAGATCTGGCAGTGGCTGCGCGACCATCACACGCGCGGCGAGCTGTTCCGCGACCGCGCGGCCCTCCCTCGACGCCCTCTGCCGCGGGCTGGTCGCGCTGATGGACGACCCGGCGCGGGTGCGCTCGCTCACCGCCCGCGCCGCGCCGCCGCGCGATGCAAGACTTTCCTCAAGACGGTATGAGTCGGAGAACGCATTCAAGGTGCGCTGTTCAGACCATCCGGGGCGGGCTGATCGGCGTCAGCCCGCCCCGTCGGGTCTCCTCCCGGCGCGCAAGCCGAAAGGCGTGCCCGGATGGTCCTTACCACGCTGCCGATAGTATGAACACGCTTCGTGTCCCTTCGTACCTTCGTAGTCAGATTGTCTCTCCCCGTCTCCCGCCCCGCTCTGCGCGCGCGCCGCTCTGCGCGCTCTGTGGCTGAAATCCCTCTACTCGGGGCGGTCCACGGTGTAGTGGGTCAGGGACGACGCCGGAGGGGAGAGAGGCCGGGCCTCGACGAGTCGCAGGTTGAGCCGCACGTCGTCGGGGAAGATCTTCTTGCCGCCCCCAGCACGACCGGGTAGACGAGCAGGTAGTAATCGTCGATCAGGTCGTGCCGGGCCAGGGTTTGGATGAGGACGCTGCTGCCATCGATGAAGATGTTCTTGCCCGGCTGCGCCTTCAGGGCGCGCACCTCCTCGATCACGTTGTCCTTGATGAGGGTCGAGTTCCGCCAGGCCGAGGCGTCGGCCAGGGTGGTGGAGACGACATACTTCTGCATCGCGTTGAAGCCGGGCTCGTTCGGGTCGCCGTCCGCCATCGGCTCGAAGGCGCCGCCGTGGATCTGCCACGTCTTGCGCCCGAGGAGCAGGGTGTCGCCCTCGCTCATCACGTTGGTGAAATGGTCGCCGATCGCATCGTCCCAATAGGGCCAGGTCCACCCACCCTGGGTGAAGCCGCCCTCCGTATCCTCGTCCTTGCCCCCGGTGCCTGGATCACCCCGTCCAGCGACATGAACTCCGAGACAACGATCTTGCGCATCTGCTCCTCCTCTGCTCTCGGTCGGGGCGAGCGCCCTGCATCCTACATCAGCCACATCCGATAGTCGCTCGGGATGGCGCGAGATCGACAGTTTAGAACATCAGTGGTCGAGCAGGGATGGCTGCGCGACCACCACACGCGCAGCCTCCTCTTCCAGACCCGCGCCGCGCTCCTCGACGCCCTCTGCGGCGACCTGGTCGCCCTGATGGACGAGCCCGCCCGCGTCCGCTCCCTCACCGCCCGCGCCCACAGTAGCGCGACCGATGCAAGAATTTCCGCCTACAGCGTTTTTCAGGGTGATGTGGCTTAGCCGCAGGGCGAAGAAGTGGCGGGCGTCCTGGGGCGTGATGGCGTCGAGGGCGGGGCCGATGGCCTGCTGCACCGCCTCCCCGGTGCGGGCCTTCGCGCGGCGCAGCGCGGCTTTGCACTTGGCGAACGCCTCCTCGATCGGCCCAAGTCGGGCGAGTAGGCCAGCGCAGCCGGCGGCCCGCCGCCTCGATCAGCTCGCGCACGGCGCGCGCGTCGGCACGTTGTCGAGCACCACCGTCTGGCCGGGGCGCAGCGCCGGGGCGACGCAGGTGCGGATGAACGCCTCGACCGTCGCGGCATCCGCCGCGCCCTCGACGGTCATTGCCGCCCCGATGCCCGCGGTGGTCAGGGCCGCCAGGGTGGTGATGTTGCGCCCCTTGTTGAAGGGGACCCGGTCGTGCGCCGGGCGCGCGGCGCCCGCGCGACCCGGCGTCATCGCGACGTTCGCGCCGGTCTCGTCGAGCGCGACGACCTCGTCCGGGTCCCACGTCGCGACCTCCTCGCGCCACGCCCGCCGCTTCACCTCGCCGCGCTCGGCCGCCCCGAGCGTCTTCGAGGTCCACTCGGCGCGCGATCGTGCGCCACATCGGCTCACGCTCACCGCCTGCCCCGTCGTCGCCGCCCACTGCTCTGCTCCGGCGTCGGGCGCGGCTTCCAACTGGGCGGTGAGCGCCGCGCCCGCTCCGGGCCGATCGCGGGCCGGTCGCCCTGGCGCGGGCGCGGGGCCAGGCCGCCGGTCGCCCGCCGCAGCCGGAGGTAGTTGCCTATCGTCGTCAGCGACACGCCGAAGCGCCGCGCGACCTCCTCCCGCGCCTGCCCGGCGTCCACCGCCGCCACGATCCGTTCCCGCAGATCCGCCGAATATGCGCGCATCCTCGCCTCCCGCTCACCGCGCCCGCGCCGCCCTCGCCCTCCTTCCATCCTAACCCCTATCACACTCCCCTGCAAAACGCTGTAAGTCGGTATCAGCCGCCCGCTTGGGGGCTGGGCCGCGGGGCGGGCGAGGGGCCGGTGAAGGGCGCCGCCGCCGGGGGCGTTGGCGGCGACGAGATCGCCGCCGTGCGCCAGCAGGATGCGCCGCGCGATCGTCAGGCCGAGCCCGGCCCCGCCGGTGCGCCGGTTGCGCGACGCCTCGCCGCGGTAGAGCGGTGTGAAGAGGTGCGGCAGATCGCCCGGCGCGATCCCGGGGCCGCTGTCGGCGACGGTGAAGACCGCGCGCCAGGGATCGAGGCGCCAGGCGACCGCGACGCGCCCGCCGGCGGGGGTGTGACGCAGCGCGTTATCGAGCAGGTTCTCGACGGCGCGCGACAGCAGATGCGCGTCCCCCTCCACCACCGCCTCGTCCGGCGCGACCGTCGCGGGGCCGGTCAGGGCCAGCGCCACCCCTTTCGCGTCGGCCTGGGGGCGCAGGCCGTCGACCAGCCGCCGCAGCAGGTCGCCGAGGGAGAGCGGCTCGCGGCGCGGCGTTTGATCGAGGTACTCCAGGCGGGTGTACTCGAAGAGGTCGGCGATCAGGCGTTCGAGCGTCGCCGCCTTGTCCCGCGCGACGGCGACGTAGCGCGCGGCCTTCTCGGGTGTGTCGGCCACACCCTGGTCGAGGCCGTCGAGGTAGCCGCGCAGGGCGAAGAGGGGGGTGCGCAGGTCGTGGACGACGGCGCCGATGAAGAGCCGCCGTTCCTGCTCGAGCGCGGCCTGCCGCTCCAGCGCGGCGCGCAGCGCGGCGCCCATCTCCGCGAAGGCCCCGTTGACCGCCGCGACCTCGCGGACCGGGGACATGGGCAGGGCGACGGCGAGGTCGCCGGCGGCGATCTGGCGGGCGGCCCGGCCCGTCGCCGCCAGCGGCACGACCACCGAGCGGTTGAGGAACCAGGCGACCCCGCCGAGGGTCAGCAGCAGGGCGGCGAGGACGACGAGCAGCAGGCCCTGGGAGTCGGTGGGCGGTTCGAGGGGGACGTAGAGGAAGGCCGTGCCGAGGGTGCGAGGGCCGTCGGCGCCGGCCGCGGTGACGACGATCCGTTGGATGGCCTTCGAGTCGGCGGACTCGTCGGCGCCGGCGAGCGGGTCGGCGGCGCTGCGATAGAGCTCGCGCCCCAGGCCGTCGACGAGGACGAAATCCACCCCGCGTGAGGCGAGCGCGGCCGCTGTGCCGGCCTGCCAGGCGGGGTCGGGCCAGCGCGCGACATCGGCCCGCAGCGCCCGCGCGACACCGTCCGCGGCGTCGCGCGGCAGGTCATGCCAGGCGATCAGCCCGGCGACGACCAGGGAGGGGACGGCGATGATCGCGACGAGCGCGAGCGCCAGCCAGCGGCGGATCGGCAGCGTCACCGGCGGCCTCCTTCCCCCTCTTCGCGGCGTCCCTCCTCGAAGCGGTAGCCGACACCCCAGACGGTGACGATGTACCGCGGGTGGGCGGGATCCGCCTCGATCTTCTCGCGGATGCGCCCGATGTGGATGGTGAGGCTGTGGCGGTCGCCGAATTCGCCCCAGAAGCGCTCGAAGAGCTGCTCGCGGGTGAAGACCTGGCGCGGGGACTCCGCCAGCAGGTGCAGCAGGTCGAACTCGCGCGCGGTGAGAGCGACCGGCCGGCCCTCGACGCGCACCTCGCGCGCGCGCAGATCGAGGACCAGGCGCCCGAAATCGAGCAGGGCCGCGGGCGGCGGTGCGCCGCGGCCGGCGCGGCGCAGCACCGCCTTGATGCGCGCGACGACCTCGGCGGGCGAGGCGGACTTGACCACGTAGTCGTCGGCGCCGAGGCCGAGGCCGCGGATCTTGTCGCTGTCCTCCTGGCGGGCGCTGAGGAAGAGCACCGGCACGTCGGAGCGCTCGCGGATCCGCCGGACGATCTCGAAGCCGGACTGGCCGGGCATCATCACGTCCAGCAGCACGCAGTCCACCGGCGCGCGGTCGAGCGCGGCGAGCGCGGCGGGGCCGTCCGGCGCGGTTAGGACGGCGTAGCCCGCCGCCTCCAGGAAGTCGCGCATCAGGTCCGCGATGTCGGCCTCGTCATCGACGACGAGGATCGTCGCCCCTTGCCCCGCCATCCGTCGCTCCTCACCGGGGTGACCCCCACGCGCCTGCACTCATTATTCACCAGGTCCGGGCCACGCCGCCAGGCTCTTGCCCCCCTCGGAGGACGCGTTACCGAAGTGTTGAGCCTCTGTTGAGATTTGCGCCCACCGGGCGTTGAGGTCGCGGCCCTAGCATAAGAGTGTGGCGGGCAGGGGCGCCGCCGGAACAGGAGGAGACGGATCATGAACGCGAACCGGACGACGATTGGCGCCGCCTGGCTCCGCCCGCGCGCCGCGCGAGGCGAGGCCCGGTAGGATGGGGCGCCGTGGCCGAACACAACACCAGTGAGGAAAGGGCTGACGACATGCAGACGCAACAAGCAATCGCGGTCGAGGGACTGACCAAGATCTACGGCACGGGGGAGAGCCGGGTCGCGGCCCTGGCGGGGGTGAGTTTCGCGATCGACGCCGGCGAGTGGGTGGCCATCGTCGGCCCCTCCGGCAGCGGCAAGAGCACGCTGCTGAACCTGCTGGGCCTGCTGGACCGGCCCACCGCCGGGCGCTACGCGCTGGCGGGGCGCGACGTCGCCGGCCTGCGGGGTGCCGAACTGGCGCGGACGCGAGGCGAGCTGATCGGGTTCGTCTTCCAGAGCTTCAACCTGCTGCCGCGCGAGACGGCGCGGACGAACGTGGAGCTGCCGCTGGTCTACGCGGGGGTGCCGGGGGCGGAGCGACGGCGGCGGGCGTTGGAGGCCCTTGACCGCGTGGGGCTCGCCGACCGCGCGGGGCACAGGCCGCCGCAGCTCTCCGGCGGGCAGCAGCAGCGGGTGGCGATCGCGCGGGCGCTGGTGGGGCGCCCAACCATGCTGCTCGCCGACGAGCCGACCGGCAACCTCGACAGCGCCACGGGGGCGGACATCCTCGATCTCTTCGCGGAGTTGAACGCGGGGGGCGTCACCCTGGTCGTCGTCACCCACGACTCGACGGTCGCGGCCCGCGCGGGGCGCGTGATCGAGATCCGCGACGGCCGCAGCTACGAGCGAGACACCGTTCGCGCGACGCCCGCCCAGGTCGCGGCGCCGCGCCAGTTGCAAGGAGTTCTGTCATGACCGTGACCAAGCTGTTCCAGACCGCGCGGATGGCCTTCGCCGCGCTGCTGAGCAACCCGTTCCGCACGGCGCTCACGACGCTCGGGATCATTATCGGGATCACGTCCGTCATCCTGCTGACCTCGCTCGGGAGCGGGGTGCAGGAGCGGATCACCGGCCAGATCGACGACCTGGGGACGAACACCTTGCAGATCATGCCCGGCGCCGACGGGGCCGACGGGCCGCTCGGCGCCGTCGCGGCCTCCACGCTGACGCTGGAGGACGCCCGCGCCGTGGCGGGGATGCCCACGATCACCGCGGCGTCGCCGATCATCTCGGTGGCCGCGCCGGCGGGCGGGCGGACGATCCAATTGATGGGCGTGGACCCCGCCTACGCCCGGATACGCACCGTGACCCTCGACGCCGGGCGCTTCCTGGAAGGGCCGGGCGAGACCGTCCTGGCGGCCGACCAGGCGCGGGAGTTGCTGGGCGTCGCGCCGGGGGACGCGATCGGGCGGACGGTGGTGATCCGCGACGCGACCTACACGGTGGTCGGCGTGGCCGGCGCGCCGACCGGCGGGCTCGGGCCGCCGCAGGGGGCGGCTTCCTACCTGCACACAGACGACGCGATCCAGATCGCGGGGGTCGCGACGGTCGGGCAGATCGTCGCCCAGGCCCGCGACACGGACGCGGTCGACGGCGCGGTCGCGGCGATCCGGGCGGCGCTGACGGCGGCGCACGGCGGCGCGGAGGACTTCCAGGTGCAGACGCAGGCGCAACTGCTCTCTACCTTCACCCAGATCTCGAACCTGCTGACCTCCCTGCTGGCGGGGATCGCCGGGATCTCCCTGGTGGTCGGCGGGATCGGCATCATGAATATCATGCTCGTCTCGGTCGCGGAGCGGACGCGCGAGATCGGCCTGCGCAAGGCGCTGGGCGCGACCGACGGGGACGTGCTGCGGCAGTTCCTGTTCGAGGCGGTCCTGCTGGCCCTGATCGGCGGGATCGTGGGAGTCGGCGCGGGGGTGGGGCTGTCGGCGCTGGCCTCGACGATTTCCGACAACCTGCCGACGCTGGTGACCGGCTCCTCGGTCGCGGTGGCATTCGGGGTGGCGGCGGCGATCGGGATCGTCTTCGGGGTGCTGCCGGCCTACCGCTCGGCGCGCTTGCAGCCGGTGGAGGCGCTGCGCCGGGAGTGACTCGGGGCGCGAGCGCGCCGGGAACGGCCCCGCGGTGGTTCATCGGAACCACCGCGGGGCCGCCGCATGTCCGGGCGGTGGGGCGGGTACACGCTGCGAGGGAGAGCGCGGCACGGATCGCGCGCCGGGCGTTGACCGTGACTGCGGCGACTGCCCGGACCTTAGCCGGATTTCGGGCGGCGCGGTGGGGTTCCCCCACGATGGCGGCCGTAGGGGTAGGCCCCCGACCCGCGGTCCCGTTGGGCCGCCCGGTGGCCGGGGCAGACCAATGGCGCCGGTGGATGGCCGGGCGGGCAGGCACGGGGGCCTGCCCCTACAATCCCGAGCCGATCGCCTGGTCCGGGACGAAGTGCGCGCCTCTAGGCCGGTCGTGCGACCTCGCCGATCCGTCGCCGCGCGGCCCGCTTGACCAGGCAAGCTGCCCCCCGTACACTGTACGTACGTGTTCGGCCCGGCGGCGACGAGGGGAGGCGGCGATGGTCAGGGCGGTGGTGGTCGATCCGGGGAGCGGCGAGGGGCTGACGTTCGGGCAGGCCTGCGAGATGCTGGCGGTCTCCTCGACCGAGCTGGCCTCGCTGCGCGAGCAGGGGCTGGTCGCCTGCCTGCGCCGGGGGAGCCGCCAGGTCTACCCGCGCGAGGCGCTGATGCTGACCCGCCGGCTGCTCAGCCTGGGGCGCGAGCGGGACTGGGGGCCGGCGACGCTCTGCTGGTACGCCGATCTGGTCTTCGCGGGGCAGATCGGGCGCACGATCCTGCTGCCGACGCCGGCGGGCGAGGCGCCGCAGTCGCTCCAGCCGCCGCGGAGCTGGCTGGAGACCGGCCACGTCGCGGCGGTGCTGCACGACCTGGAGGCGCTCGACGGCGGGCTCGACCCGGACGGCCCCGGCGAGGACGAGCCCCTGGTCGCGGTCCTGCGCAGCCTGCTGGCGATCGCGCTCGGCCCGGACCAGCACTGGCCGGACCTCCCGGCGTTGCAAGGGTCGGCGCTCTACCCGATCGTGGTCGACCTGGAGGCGCGCGGGGTCCCGACGCTGAACCAGGCCCCGGCGATCGCGCGGGACGCGCCGCAGATCTTCATGGCGCTGGTTCTGGCCTTCACCGCGATCGCGCCGCCGCTCGCGGGCGAGCTGGGGGAGCTGGTGCGTGCGATGCACGCCAAGTTGAAGGGCCATCAGGCGCTGGAGACGGCGGTGCCGGCCGAGGAGCAGACGGTGATCACCCGCGAGGAGTTCATCGCGGTCGACAAGTTCTACGCCGGCAAGGCCCCGGAGATCCACAAGCCGCCGGAAGCCTGGAACGTGGAGGTCGGGATCGTCAGCGCGCAGCAGCGGACGGTGGCGCTGCAGATGCGGCTGCCGGACGAGATCCCGCAGCACACGATCGACAACATCATCGACCTGATCCGCCCCTTCCTCGGCCCCTACGGCGCGCGGGTGGTCCACCTGCTCTACGAGGTGGCGAATGACCCGCCCTACTGGCGCAACCCGCACATCACGATCGACACCAACGAGCTGCTCGACCGGCTGGGGGCGAAGCGCGACCGGCGCGGCGTCCACCAGTCGCGCAACCGCGAATTGCTGCGCAACGCGCTCAACAGCGCGCACAACCTCGAGATCCACGCCGAGTACACGACCAAGGAGGGGGGGCGGCCGGTGCGCAAGGTGGTGCGCAAGACGATCGTCTCGCTGACCGGGGCGACCTTCGACGCGGCCGAGCACCAGAGCCTCTCGACCGAGGAGCTGTTCCAGCGGGGGCTGCCGAAGTCGATGAACATCCGGCTCAATTTCTACGAGGGGGTGCGCCGCCCGGACGGCCGGCTGGGCAACCAGTACGTGCTGATGCCGCGGCTGGCGGAGCCGAAGGCGCTGGCGAAGGCGAACCACGCGGCGACGCACGAATTGCTGCGCGCCTACTTCCTCTTCCGCTACCGGCAGACGCGGATGAAGAACCAGACGCTGACGGTGATGCGGCAGACCGCGCTGGAGAAGGCGAACATCAAGAACAAGAACCCGCGCATGGCGACGCAGACGCTGCGGAAGGCGCTCGACAAGCTGGTCGCCGGGGGCACGCTGGAGGGCTACTCGCCCGAGCTGCCGACCAAGCCGCAGGGGACGTTCGAGGTGACGCTGGCGCAGTCGGCCGTCCACACCTTGCCGCTGGGGGGGGACGAGGGGTAGGGCGCGGAGCGTAGGGCGTAGGGCGTAGGGCGTAGAGCGTAGGGCGAAGGGGCGCCGGGGCGAGGAGAATTCCTCCCGCCCCGGCGCCCTTTCGTATTCCGGCGCCCATCGGTGGCGGCGGAGGGGCGTCCACGGCCGGGTGAATGTGTGAGTGGCATGGACGCCCATCCGGGTAGCGTTTCCGCGCTGCAATGGGCGAGAGCCGGCCCGCTGGCACCGTGGCGGGGCCGGGTGGCGCGCGTCCGGGGCGTCCACGGCTGGGCGTCGTGTGAGCAGCGTGGACGGGCGACGGGCGAGGTGAGCGGTGGGGCGGGGGTGTCCACGACGCGGCCGGGGTGTGAGCAGCGTGGACGCCGCGCCACGGGGCCGAGGAGGGCTGTGGTGTGAGTAGCGCGGACGGCCACTGGGAGCGGCGGCGGGGGATTGCGGTGTTGTCGTGAGCGATGGGACGCGCGTCCCGACCGGAACAGCGGCGGCGAAAGCGTCCACGGTCAGGTGGATGTGTGAGCAGCGTGGACAATCGGGCAGATCCCGCGTCGGTAGGGTGGTGCGAGTGGCGTGGACGCCGTCCGTGGGGCGGGCGCGGGTGGCGGGGCTGTGTCGCGTGGCGCGGACGGATGGCGGGGGATTGCAGCCCCCGACGATGGCGAGGGGAGGCGCGACCCTCGACGAGGGGCATTCGTACGAGAGGGAAGGCGCGAGCGGCTCGGGGGATGGCGGCAGCGGCGGCCGGGCCGGCGCGTCCACGCCGCCTCCGATGTGTGAGCAGCGTGGACGCGTGGACGCGCGCGGGACCGTCCACGCTCCGGTGCAGGGTGTGACCAGCGTGGACGATCGGTGTGAGCAGCATGGACGATCGGTGTGAGCAGCGTAGACAGCGGGGCCGTCCACGCCGCTCACACGCGCGGCCTGTGATTTTCCCGATCCGGATCGCGTTCCTGCCACCTCTCGGTCGGGCGAGAAAGGGCGCGCCGCCAGGGAGCGGCGGGGCGACGTACACCGTCCACACTGCTCACACATCGGGCGGAACGTGGACGCACCGCCTGGAGACCGCGATTCCTCCTTATAAGTAGTATTGCAACATGTATTGTCGTTAACCCCGGAGACCTGCCCAAGTCGTCGCGCGTGGCGCAGACTAGGGTGGCCGTGGTGCGGGCGGCGGTGACACCGATGGGGCGCCGGGGACGGTTCGATCGAGCACCGGGGCCGGTGGGGGTGTCGGGGGTTGGCCGGGTGGCCGAGGGGTGACGCGGGCGCGGGACGGGAGGTGGCGATGACGGCGAAACCCACGGCGGCGGGCCGTGCGTCCACGCCCACGCCCATCTCGTTCGAGACGAAGCGCCGGGTGCGGCTGGCCGAGGGGCAGCGCCGGGGCTTCGAGAGCGCCTGGAACGAGTATTACGACTGCTACGCCAGCACGACCTACCTGGAGAAGCCGCTGATCAAGCTGGAGGACATCGGCTATCACCTCTACCTGAAGAAGAACATCAGCCGGACCGACCCGACCTGGGAGCTGCCGTCGTTCCGGCAGCAGATGCGGACGCTCGACCTGAGCCAGGACAAGATCCAGGCGATCGAGGCGCGGCTGGGGCGGGCGGGGCTGCTGGTCAAGGAGTCGGGGCGGGGCCGGGGGCCGCGCGGCGAGAATGTCGCCAATGATTATGTCCTCTACGAGCCGCAGGAACTGGGCGACTTCCTGGCGGCGGTCGAGCGGGGGGAACTGCCGGGGGCGCTGAACCCGAAGGGGGTTCAAAAGCTGGCGGCGCTGCGGGCCAGGTTACTGAACGGCGACGGCGCGACCCCCGGCGCGGACAAGGACCGGGACACGGACCAGCGGGAGACTGCCGCCCCCGCGGAAACAACGGCCGATCCCCCACGGGAGGCCAGGCGCCGGAAGGGGAGCCATGGGACGGATCGGGCCGCCGAGCAGGGTCGGGCGGCGCCGGCTGGCGGGCACACCGGCGACCAGGAGGGGGCGAGCCCACAACCCGCGCGCCCTGTAGCGAAAATCACTACACCCCCTGTAGCGGAAAGCGGTACACCTACCGTATCACCCAGCCGTACACCCCCTGTAACGACGGGCGGTACAGACAACAGACGAGCTTCAACACACGAAACCCAACAGACGGAACAACAACAGCCGACCCGCCCGGCAACGGCAGGACCTGGCCCAACACCCCTTGTTGTTGTTGCTGATAATCAGAGCGCTTTGGTGCAAGGGTTGGTCGAACGGGGGATTACCGCTCATGTGGCGGAGCAGTTGGCGACGCAGGCGCCGGCGGCGCGGATCGTCCAGCAGAGGGCGGTGTTCGATTTCCTGCGCCGGGAAGCGCCGGACGATCCGCGCCTCGGCCCCGGACGGTTGCGGCGGATGATCGAGGCGGACTGGACGCCGCCGCCGGAGTTCGGCAAGGAGGCGGGGCGGCCGGAGCCGGGAGGGGCGCCGCCCGCCGCTCGCCAGGACGCCGGGCCGAGCGCGGCCCAGGCCGCGCGGCAGGCGACGCTCGATGCGATCGGCGCGACCGCGGCGGACCAGGTGCTGTGGGACCGGCTGGCGCTGGAGGCGCCCCGCCTCCCGCCGCTCTTCCGGGGCGCGATCTTCCACGCGCCGGGGGGCGACGCGCCGGCCGCGCTGATCTTCCCCGACCGCGAGGCGTGCGCGCGGGCGCAGAGCGCGGCCTACGCGGCGGAGCGACAGCGGATCGCGCGGCGGGTCGGCGCGCACTACCGCCGCCCCTGGGTGCGGGTGGTCTGCCTGGCCTATGAGGAGGTGGCGCGGTTGTTGGAGGCCCCCGGTGGCCTGGATGCCCCTTCCGGCGCGGAGGACGGCTCCTGCCCGCCGCCCCGGCGGGGGGATGGCTGAACCCAAGCGAGGCGCCCGGCGTTCGTGGCGTACGGCGACGCCCGCAGTCGGTTGGCGGCGCGGTTGCCGGGACCGTTGCCGATGGTCGGCGGCCTCAGTGCGGCAAGACGGCACGCAGGAATTGGCCGGTGTAGGAGTGGGGGCAGCGGGCGACCTCCTCCGGCGGCCCCTCCGCCACGAGCCCGCCGCCCCACTTGCCCCCTTCCGGGCCGAGGTCGATGACCCAGTCGGCAGTCTTGATGACGTCCAGGTGGTGCTCGATCGCCACCACCGTGTTGCCCGCGTCGGTCAGGCGGTTCAGGCTGTCCAGCAGGCGTTGGATGTCGGCCAGGTGCAGGCCGGTGGTCGGCTCGTCGAGGATGTAGAGGTTGCGCCCGCCGCGCTTGATCTTGCCGAGTTCGTGCGCCAGCTTGACACGCTGCGCCTCGCCGCCGGAGATGGTGGTGGAGGATTGGCCGAGTTTCAGGTAGCCCATGCCGAGGTCGTTGAGGACGCCGAGCTTGTGCGCGATCCGGGGCGCGTCCGCGAAGAAGCAGGCGGCCTCCTCGAGCGACAGGTCGAGCACCTGCGCGATGTTCTTGCCGCGGTAGGTCACCTCCAGCGTCTCCTCGTTGTAGCGCGCCCCCTTGCAGGTCTGACAGAGGCTCTCCACCTCCGGCATGAACTGCAGGGAGGTCGTCATCAAGCCCTGCCCGGAGCACTCCTCGCAGCGGCCGCCCTTGACGTTGAAGCTGAAGCGCGAGGCGGTGTAGCCGCGCGCGTGGCTCTCGGGCGCGGCGGCGAAGAGCTGCCGGATCGCGTCGTAGACGCCGATGTAGGTCGCCGGGTTGGAGGTCGGGGTGCGGCCGATCGGGCTCTGGTCGATGTTGATCACGTCGCGCACCCGGTCGAGGCCCTCGATGGCGGCGTGCGCGCCCGGCAGCACGCGGCTGTCGTGGAAGGCCGCGTGGAGCTTCTTGTAGAGGATGTCGTTGACGAGGGTGCTCTTGCCGGAGCCGGAGACGCCGGTGACGCAGACGAACAGCCCGAGCGGGATCGCCACGTCGATCCCGCGCAGGTTGTTCTGCCACGCGCCGCGGATGACAAGCGCCGCGCCGTTCGGCGGCCGCCGCGTGGCGGGGGTCGCGATGCGCCGCCGGCCGCTCAGGTACTGCCCGGTGAGGGAGTCCGGGTGCCGCGCCAGCGCCTCGGGCGGGCCCTGCGCGACGATCCGGCCGCCGTGGACGCCGGGGCCAGGGCCGATCTCGATGATCCGGTCGGCGGCGCGGATCGTCTCCTCGTCGTGCTCGACGACGATGACCGTGTTGCCGATGTCGCGCAGCCGCTGCAGCGTGCGGATCATCCGCGCGTTGTCGCGCGGGTGCAGGCCGATGCTCGGCTCGTCCAGGACGTAGAGCATGCCCATCAACTCGGAGCCGATCTGGACCGAGAGCCGGACGCGCTGCGACTCGCCGCCGGAGAGGGTGGCGGCCTTGCGGTTCAGGCTCAGGTAGTCCAGGCCGATGTCGAGCAGGAGGTCGAGCCGGGCGACGATCTCCGCCACGATCTGCTCCCCGGCCTGCCGCTGGCGGGGGAGAGGGGGCAGCCCGGCGAGGAACTCCTTCAGTTCCGCCAGCGTCAGGTCGCCCGCCGCGATGATGTCCTTGCCGCCCAGCGTGACCAGGAGCCGCTGCCGCTTCAGCTTGGTCCCCGCGCAGTCGGGGCAGAGCCGCTCCACCATCACCCGCTTGAGGTACTCCTCCATCCAGGTGTGGGCGACCTTCTGGCGCCGGTAGTGCCGGTAGCGCCGCTCGATCTCGTTGATGATCCCGTCGTAGCGGAAGCGCTTGCCGGCGTGCTCCCGGCCCTTCGTCGCGCCCTCCGGCAGGACGACCGGGAAGCGCTCGCCCTTCGAGCCGTAGAGGACGATGTCGACCAGCTCCGGCGGCAGGTCCGCGAACGGTGTGTCCAGGCTGAAGCCGTAGTGCAGCGCCACGCTGTGCAGCAGGCGAGTCGCCCAGGCGTTCTTGTCGTACTTGAACGCCTCGGGAATGAACGCGCCCCCCTTGATGCTGCGCGACTTGTCCGGCACCAGCAGGTCGGGGTGGACGTGGAGGTAGATCCCCAGGCCGAGGCAGGTTGGGCAGGCGCTGCTCGGCTCGTTGAAGGAGAAGTAATAGGGCTCCATCTCGCCCATCGTCACCTGGTGGTCGGGGCAGGCGAAGGGGGCGTAGAACGCCTCCGGATCCTTGACCTTGCGCGGGGTCAGGATGCGGAAGCGCAGGAACCCCTCGCCGACGCGCAGGCCATTCTCGATCGAGACGACGAGGTTCTTGTAGATCTCCGGCTTGACAACGATTGTGTCGATGACGGCCTCCAGGTCGTAGGCCGCGGCCTCGTCGAGTTCGACCCCTTCGCTCATGTCCACCAATTCATCGTCCACGCGCAGCCGGCGGTAGCCGCGGCTGCGGATCTCGCCGAAGAGGAACGGGTAGTCCTCGCCGTAGGGCTTGGAGACGGGCGCGTCGATCTCGACCACCGTCCCCGGCGGCAGCGCCAGGACGCGCTCCGCCAACTGCGCCGCCGTCCTGACGGGCACCCGCCGACGGCAGTAGGGGCAGTGCGCCTCGCCGGTCGTGGCGTAGAGGACGCGGAGGTAGTCGAAGATGTCGGTCATCGTGCCGACGGTGGAGCGCGGGTTCTTGCTGGTCGATTTCTGCTCGATCGAGATCACCGGCGAGAGCCCGGAGATGACGTCGACCGCCGGTTTCTTCAATTGGGCGACGTACTTGCGCGAGAAGGCGGAGAGCGATTCGAGGAAGCGCCGCTGCCCCTCCGCGTAGATCGTCTCGAAGGCGAGGCTCGATTTGCCGGAGCCGCTGAGCCCGGTCAGCACGACCAGCCGCTCGCGCGGGATCTCGACGTCGATGTTCTTGAGGTTGTTCTCTCTGGCGCCCTTGACGCCGATCGTGTCGCGCATCGTCGGCTCCTTCGACCCTTTCTCGGCCAGCCGCCCGCTCGCCGCCCACCACCGGCCCGTGGATGGCCGCTCGCGAGCGGGCGGCGGCGGGTGGGCGGGTGTCAGTCGTCGGCCGTCAACGGTCGGTCGGCGGCCTCCCCGTCGTAGTAGTAGGCGGCCTCATCGACCGTGACCTGGCTCTTGTGGGTCAGCCGCAGCGGGGACGGCACCTTCTGGATGGTACCCCGGTCGGCCAGCCACTCGCAGATGGCGCCGAGCGCCCAGTTGCGGTCCTGGAGTTGCTTCCCGAAGTACTCGTACAGCTCGCTGATGGTGCGGATGCCGCCCTCCTCGCGCAGGTACTCCAGGAGCGGCCCGAAGAGGACGTCCACCTTGCCGTCGATGTACCGGTTGATGCGGTCGAGCGCGCGCCCGATCGTCGCCTCGTCCTTCGGTTGGTGGATCAGGTCGGTGTAGACCGTGTGGAAGAAGGCGGGGTTGATCGCGAGCGCCTGCGGCAGGACTTCGCGCGTGGTCACCTCCCCGTGGAGCAGGACCTCGATCTGCGCGAGGTTCTGGATGGTGTACATGATCCAGAGGAAGCTGTACGGCACGTCCTTGCGCGTGACGAGCCATTTCTCCGCCTTGGCGAGCGTGACCAGCGCGCCGGCGCCGGCGGTCATCAGCCGCAGTTGCCGGTCGCGCGCCCCGATCGAGCGGACGTTGTCGTAGTAGGCGCGGATGCTGTCGTCAGTGGTGAACAGGAGCGTGCTCAGCGCGAACGACGAGTGCCAGAAGGACCCCTGTAATGCCCCCTCGATCGATTGCTTGAACTTGCCGCGCGGGATGAGGCTGGCGTGGATGTTGATGCCGTTCTCCACCAGGGAGAACTCCCTGGTCGGCTTCTCCTCCCGGCCGACGAGGAGGATGTCGATGTCCGACTTGCGCCAGACCGTGTCGTGGGCGAGGCTGCCGTAGAGGATCGCGGCAATGATGTAGCGATCCTGCCTGACCTTGCCGACGAACGACTCCAGCGCCTCGTTGAAGAGCGCGACGGTCTCGGCGAACTGCTCGTTGCGTGACGGGCGCTGCTCCCGCAGGGTCTCCCGCACCATGTCCAGCATCCTTTCTCGCAGCTTCCGCCGCGCGGAGAAGAGGCGCTTCTTGACGGTCGTCACCGGCACTTCGAGGAAGGCGGCGATCTCGCCCTGCGCGTAGTCGCCGATGTAGAAGAGCACCGTCACCATCCGCTCGTGCTCGGGCAACTCCCCGATCGCGGCCAGCACCCGCTCGCTCCGCTCGCGCTCCTCGCAGGCGGCGTCGGGGTCGGTCCCGGTCGCCGGCAAGTCCGCCAGCGCGTCGAGCGCGACGGTGCGCAGGCGCTTGCCGCGAGTCAGGCGGTTGCACTGCGTCAGCACGATGCGCTTGAACCACCCGGGGAACGCCTCCGGCGCGCGCAGTTGATCGAGGTTGCGCCAGGCCGCGAGGAAGGCTTCCTGCGCGGCGTCCTCAGCCAGGTGGAAGTCGCCCAGCACGGCGTAGGCGCAGGCGAACGCCAAGTCCTGGAAGCGCCGCACGATCTCACCGAACGCCTGTCCCTGCTCGGCGCGGGCGGTGCGCGCCGCGGTCGCCCTGGCTATCAGCAGACTGATCTCGTCCACCCTCGACACTTCTCCCCCGTCCACGCACGGTCCTCCACCGATAAGAGCCAAGTTGGCGCCGAAAGGATACCAAGCCCCGCCGGGCGCCGGTCCGGGGCGAGCCCGCCACGCGCCGTTTGATAAGCGGCCCCCCTGTGGGTGCTGTACGTACAGTAGATGTTTGAACAGTGCGGCGTGGTGGCCGTGGCGGGATTGGCGGGGCAGGCGGGGGATGCGGGAGAAGAGGGTGCGGCGGGGCCGGTCACTGCCCAACGAGGAGAGCGGGAGGCTCGCGACTGAAGGGGGGTCCCGTCCGGCTGGATCAGGACGAGAGCGGCAGGCCGAGCTGCCGCTGGATAGCGCGCTCTACCTGCCGCAGATCGTCCGGTAGGAGCCGTCCAATGGCGTCCCCGAGGCGCTCCTTCGTGGCGGTGGTGAGTTGGTCCGCCATGGCCTTCCGTTCCACTCCGTTGAACGTGATGCGCGCCTCGCTGGGATAGAGGCGCGCGGTGTTCGTGGTGAGCGGCACCACCTGGACCCGGTTGGCGAAGCGGTTGGAGATGTCGTTACTGACGATCACCGCCGGGCGCCGCTTGCCGATTTCGCCGCCGCGCGCCATCGAGAAATCGACCCAGTACACCTCGCCGCGATGGATGGCGCGCTGGCTCATGCCGAGGTCTCGCCGATCAACCCCTCGCTCCACTCGCGGGCGTCCGCTTCGCGCTCGGCGTCGGCGGCCATGGCGCGA
Organism: Thermomicrobiales bacterium; assembly: GCA_030446685.1. Classification (GTDB taxonomy): domain Bacteria; phylum Chloroflexota; class Chloroflexia; order Thermomicrobiales; family CADCWN01; genus JAUJMV01. The sequence continues at coordinate 173,379 of JAUJMV010000006.1, forward strand.
TAGCCCTCCTCGAGATCGGCCGCCGTGAGTAGGTGCGGCCGGACCAGTTCCTCGATAAAGCCGCTGATGCGCCCCCGCCCGATCTGCTCATGCAGCCCCTGATAAACCTCTTCCGCGATTGTTATGGTCAATTTTCGTTGCATTGCTCCCAATCTCCCCGATAACGTATATACGTGTTATCGTATTATACCTCAACGCCTTGAGCGATCCAGCCTTCGAGCCAAACTTGAATCGGTAGCCCGATTTGGTAGTGTGGGGAGCTGGGTTCGTGCCGTTTGACAACCGGCCCCGCCCACCGTATTCTGTACGTACATGAATTGTTTGAACAATGCGGCGCGGTGCCGTGGCAGGATGGGCGGGGAAGGCGGGGATGCGGGAGAAGCGGGCGCGGTGGGGCCGGCCGCCGCTCGACGAGGAGCGGCGCAACCGCACGATCACCTGCTATTTGGAGTGTCGCCAGATCGCGCGGCTGGACGAGCTGGCCGGCGCGCAGGGGCGGTCGCGCAACGACCTGATCCGCGAGGCGGTGCGGGCGTACCTGGGCGCCACGGGGGACGGTGGCACCCAGGCGGGGCGGGAGGAGAGGGCATGAAGCGGGAGCGCATCGTCGCCATCGTCAATCGCAAGGGGGGCAGCGGCAAATCGACGACGACGCTGAACCTCGCCGGGGCGCTGGCCGACCTGGGGCTGCGCGTGCTGGCGGTGGACCTCGACCCGCAGGCCTCGCTGACCCGGCTGCTGAGCGACGACCCGGTCGAGCGGGGGATCGGGGCCTGCATCTCCGCGCCGGGGCAGTCAGCCGCCGAGCTGATCCGCAACACCGGGGCGGGGATCGACCTGCTCCCCGGCGACCGCTCGATCGAGGCGGCGGCGCTGGCGCTCAACGACTCGCCGGCCGGCTTCCTGCGCCTGCGGCGGGTGCTGGCGCGGCTGGAGGGCTACGGGGTGGTGCTGCTCGACACGCCGCCGGCGCTCGGCTTCGCGGTGTCGAGCGCGGTCCTGGCGGCGGGCTGGGCGGTGTTGCCGACGGCGACGACGCAGCAGGACATCGACGCGCTGGTGGACACGTTGGGGGCGATCGACGAGCTGGCGGAGGACGAGATGCACGGCGCGCGGCGGCTGGCGATCGTGCCGAACGCGGTCCACCGCGACCGGCCGGACCAGGGGGGGCTGGCGGCGCTGCAGGGGGCCTACGGCGAGCTGGTCGCCGCGCCGATCCCGCACGCGGCGGCGATCAAGCGCGCCCTCAACCGCCGGCTGCCACTCTCGCGCACCGAGCCGGGGGCGGCGCCGATGGCGGCCTACCGGGCGCTGGCGCGGCGGGTGGCGGACGCGATCGCGGGGCCGGCGCCGGACGGGGCGGGGGCCGCCCCGGAGAAGGAGGCCGCCCATGTCGGCGCGATCGTCTAACCGCCGCCAGGCCGAGATCGCGGTGATCCGGCCCGCCCAGCCGCGCGCGACCTCCGAGGCGATGCGCGGGGCGACCGAGCGCCGGCTGCCGGGCGCGATGGAGGTGCCGATCGAGCAGGTGGTCGCCGATCCGGGGCAGCCGCGCAAGGACTGGGCGCACGACGACGGCGAGCGGCGGCTGGCCGAGCTGGCCGACAGCATCCGCGAGTTCGGGATCATCCAGCCGCTGCTGGTCCGCGAGGAGGGGACGATCGCGGACGGCCGCCAGCAGTACGTGATCATCGCGGGGGGGCGGCGGCACGCGGCGGCGCTGCGGGCGGGGCTGACGCTGGTGCCGGTGGTGATCCGCGGCGACGAGGCGGCGCGCGTGCGCATCCTCCAACTGCTCGAGAATTTGCAGCGGCAGAGCCTGAGCGCGCTCGACGAGGCGCGCGCCTACCAGGAGTTGATCGATCTCGAAGGGCTGAACCCGCCGGGGCTGGCGGAGCGGCTGCACGTCTCGGCGCAGCACGTCCGCGACCGGCTGCGGGTGCTGGCCGACCAGGTGCTGGCCGACGCGGTTGAGCGGCGGCAAATCTCCAATACGGCGGCGCGCGAGATCATGAAGCTGCCGGACGAGGAGGTGCAGGCGTTCCGGACGCGCGTGCTGGCGGGCGAGCGGTTGCAGACGAACGATGTGGTGGCGGCGCGGGCGCGGCTGGCGGCGGCGGGGATCATCAACCCGCGGCGCAAGGTGGGGCGGGCGGCGGAAGGGCCGGCGACCGTTCCCGGCGACGATCCGCCGGTGGTCGAGACCGCCGCGCCGGGGTCTGAACCGGCGCCGGGACAAACGACGTTTGTCCCGCCCGACGCGCACCCGGAGCCTGGGGCCGGAGCCCTATCGCCCGGCCCCCCTCTGCCGGGGCCTGGGGCGGAACAGCCGGAACAAACGGCGTTTGTCCCGGCGCGCGAGCCAGTGATCGGCCCCGCCCCGGCAGCGCCCGATGCGGTGACGCTGCCGGGTGAACTGGCGGAGGTGGCGGAGCGGGTGGCGGCGGCGCTCGACCGGACGCTGTGGGGCGAGGCGCGGCAGCAGGTGGCGGAGGCGCTGGCGGCGCTGACGGACGAACCGGCGCGGGTCGCCTGGTGGCTGCTGGTGGACGCCGGGGTGCGCGAGCGATTGACCCAGCCGGGGTGGAAGGGCCGGCCATCGGGCGACGATTGAGCTCGGCCGTACCCAGGGACTCGTCGGCAAGCACGGGAGGCGCCCGCGTCTGGCGCGGGCGCCTCCCGGCGTTGTCGGGCCGTGAAGTGCGTCGTTGCGGCGCAGTCGAGCCGCCCCGCCGCCCCGCTCCCCCTGGACAGCCCCTCCGCGCGGGCATACACTGGCGGCGACGAGGTGGCAGGTAAGGGGGTGGATCGGGGTGGTGTCGTGTCGTCGTCGGGCCGGGCGCCGGGCGGGGTGCGGGGACCGCGCCGATCCGCGACAGGCTAGGAGGATGGAATGGCTCGGCCCCTCTCGCCGGAGACGCTGGTCTACGGCTTCAGCACGGCGGGCGACCCGCAGGTGTCGCCGGACGGGACGCGAGTGCTGTACACCCTCGCGCGGGTCGATCGGGAGTCGAAGAAGCCGGACAGCCAGCTCTGGGTCCGCGACATCGACGGCGGCAACCCGCGGCGGCTGACGCAGGCCGGCGAGCGCAACGGCGGCGGGCGCTGGTCGCCGGACGGCGGGCGGATCGCCTTCGTCTCGAACCGCGTGGCGGGCGGCAACCTGCAGAGCAAGCGGAGCGGCCTCTTCGTCCTGGCGCTCGGCGAGGGGGGCGAGGCGCGTGAGGTGACCCGCCACAACGGGCCGATTGGCGACCTGGCCTGGTCGCCGGACGGGGCGCGGATCGCCTACACCGCGCTGTACGACCCGGAGAACCCCGACGAGGCCGACCGGCCGGAGGGGGCGCCGCCGCCGGTGCGCGTGACGCGCCGGATCGACTACAAGCAGGACAACCGCGGCTATCTCCACGACACGCGCACCCACGTCTTCGTCGTGGACGTGGCGAGCGGCGAGCGGCGGCGCCTGACCGAAGATGCGGCCGACCACAACTTCCCGCAGTGGTCGCCGGATGGCAAGTGGCTGGCGGCGCAGCGCCCGAACCACAACGGGATGCAGTCGCAGCTCGTCCTGATCCCGGCCGACGGCGACGGGGCGGGCGAGGTGACGGCGATCGGGCCGGAGGAGGGGACGGTCGGCGTCTGGTCGTGGTCGCCGGCCGGGGACCGGATCCTCTTCGCCGGGGACACGCGGCAGACTTACCAGAGCGACTTCTTCGTCTACACGGTGGCGGACGGCGCGATCCGCCGCCTCACCGACGACCTGCCGTCGCTGCCGGAGGCGGGCTTCCCGACGATCTCGTCGCCGGCGCAGCCGGTCTGGCTCGACGACCGGCAGGTGCTGTTCCACGCCCTGCGGGCCGGCGGCAGCGCGCTCCAGGTGATCGACGCCGAGACCGGCAGCCTGGAGCCGGTCAAGGGCTGGCAGGCGATGCACGCCGGCCTGAGCGTCGACGCGGAGCGGCGCTACGTCGCGCAGGCGCAGGCGAGCCTCGAAGGGCTCGGCGAGATCGTCGTGACCGATCTGCGCTCGGACGAGAGCCGCGTCATCACCGAGTACAACCGCGCGGTGCTGGCGGAGCAGCCGCCGGCGGGGTGGGAGCGGTTCGACGTGCGGCGCGGCGACTTCACGATCGAGGCCTGGCTGCTGAAGCCGCCGGACTTCGACCCGGCCCGGCGCTATCCGGTGATCCTCGACGTGCATGGCGGGCCGAACGGCTTCTACGGCTACGGCTTCAACCCGATCCAGCAGTCGCTGGCGACGGCCGGCTTCCTGGTCGTCTTCTCCAACCCGCGCGGCTCCGGCTCGTACGGGCGCAACTTCACGCAGCAGGTGCTCGGCGACTGGGGCGGCGAGGACTTCAAGGACCTGATGGCGGTGGTGGACGCCGTACTGGAGCGCCCCTACGCCGACGGCGATCGCACCGGCATCTTCGGCTACAGCTACGGCGGCTACATGACCTCCTGGACGATCGGGCAGACCGACCGCTTCAAGGCGGCGGTTTGCGGGGCGCCCTGCTTCGACCTGGAATCGTTCTACGGCACCAGCGACATCGGCCACACCTTCGGCAAGAACCAGTTCGGCGGCCCGCCGCACGAGCGGCAGGACTGGTACGCGGCGCACTCGCCCTCGAAGTTCGCGCACCGGGCGACGACGCCGACGCTGATCGTCCACGGAGAGGCGGACGAGCGCTGCCCGATCGGCCAGGGCGAGCAGATGTTCATCGCGCTGAAGGAGGCGGGCTGCGAGGTCGAGTTCGCGCGCTATCCGGGCGGCTCGCACCTCTTCCTGCGCGGCGGCCCGCCGGAGCACCGCGAGGATTTTCTCGAGCGCACCCTGGCCTGGTTCAAGGACCACCTGGGCGAGCCGGCGTAGCGAAGTACGAGGTACGAAGTACGAATGAGCTCCCGGCTGCACGACCGGCGAGGCGGCCCCGTCGCTATTCGTACTTCGTACTTCGTACCTCGTACTTCACCCCGGAGGTTGCGATGGGTACACCCGAGACGGTGCGGCTGACGGTGGCGCAGGCGACGATCGCGTTCCTGCAGGAGCAGTGGACCGAGCGGGACGGGGTCGAGCGGCCCTTCTTCGCCGGGTGTTTCGGCATCTTCGGGCACGGCAACGTGGCGGGGATCGGGCAGGCGCTGCAGCAGTACCCCGCGTTCCGCTACTATCAGGCGCGCAACGAGCAGGCGATGGTCCACACGGCGGCGGCGTTCGCCAAGACCCACGACCGGCTGCGGGCGTTTGTCTGCACGTCGTCGATCGGGCCGGGCGCGACCAACATGGTCACCGGGGCGGCGGGGGCGACGATCAACCGCCTGCCGGTGCTGCTGCTGCCGGGGGACCTCTTCGCGCGGCGCAACGTCGCGCCGGTGTTGCAGCAGCTCGAGTGGGGCGGCAGCGAGGACATCTCGGTCAACGACTGCTTCCGGCCGGTGAGCCGCTACTGGGACCGGATCAACCGCCCGGACCAGCTCCTGACCGCGCTGCCGGCCGCGCTGCGCGTGCTGACCAGCCCGGCGGAGACGGGGGCGGCGACGCTCTGCCTGCCGCAGGACGTGCAGGTGGAGGCGTTCGACTATCCGGCGGCGTTCTTCCGCAAGCGGGTCTGGCGGATCCCGCGCGCGCGGCCCGACCGGGGCGCGCTGGCGCGGGCGGCGGCCTGGATCCGCGAGAGCCGGCGCCCCCTGATCGTCGCGGGGGGCGGGGTCATCTACAGCGGGGCGACCGGGGCGCTGGCGCGGTTCGCGGGGCGCACCGGCATCCCGGTCGGCGAGACGATGGCCGGCAAGGGGAGCCTGGCCCACGACGACCCGCGCTGCCTCGGCGCGATCGGCGTGACCGGGACGCCGGCGGCGAACCGGATCGCGCGCGAGGCCGACCTGGTCATCGGGATCGGCACGCGCTACAGCGACTTCACCACCGCCAGCAAGACGGCGTTCCAGGACCCGGGGGTGCGCTTCGTCAACATCAACGTCGCCGAGTTCGACGCCGCCAAGCACGCCGCGCTGGCACTGGTCGGCGACGCCCGCGCGACGATCGAGGAGCTGGACGCGGCCCTCGACGGCTGGAGCGTGGGGGCGGACTACCGGGCGGCGGCGGCGGGGCTGCGCGACGCGTGGGACGCGGAGGTGGGGCGCATCTACGCGACGCGCGGCGCGCCCCTGCCGACGCAGGGGGAGCTGATCGGCGCGGTGAACGAGGCCGGCGACCCGGCGGGGATCATCGTCTGCGCCGCGGGGAGCCTGCCGGGCGACCTGCACAAGCTCTGGCGCGCGCGCCACCCGAAGCAGTACCACCTCGAATACGGCTACAGTTGCATGGGCTACGAGATCGCCGGGGGGCTGGGGGTCAAGATGGCCGCGCCCGACCGCGAGGTCTACGTGCTGGTGGGCGACGGCAGCTACCTGATGCTCTCCGCCGAGATCGTCACCGCGATCCAGGAGGGGCACAAGCTGATCGTCGTGCTGCTGGACAACGACGGCTACCGCAGCATCGGCGCGCTCAGCCGTGGGCTGGGGCAGGAGGGGTTCGGCACGCGCTTCGTCTACCCGCACGAGGGGCTCCTGCCGGGGGACGAAGACCAGGTGCCGGTCGAGCGGCTGCCGGTCGATCTGGCGCTGAACGCCCAGAGCCTCGGCGCGCACGTCCTCACCCCGGAGACGCATGACGAGTTCGTCGTGGCTCTGAAGGCGGCGAAGGAGGCCGACCGGACGACGGTCATCCACATCAAGAGCGACCGCTACGCCGCCATCCCCAGCTACGAATCGTGGTGGGACGTGCCGCCCGCGGAGGTCAGCGCGAGCGCCGGGGTCCGCGCCGCGCGCGCGGAGTGGGAGCGGATGCGGACGCGGGAGCGCGTGTTTTAGGAGGGGGTAGGGGGAGAGGGGGCAGGCGTTGGGTGTTGGAAGCCATCGCGGGGCTAGAGTGCGGGCCTACCATTCGTAGGGGCAGCCCCCCGTGGCTGCCGGCCTGGCCCGCCACCGACGTGGCCAATCGGGCACCGGCCCCAACCGTCCCGCCACCGTGGCCGCCGAGGGCGTCGGAGGTCGGCCACGCGGGCAGCCACGGGGGCTGCCCCTACAAACCTAGCGCCTGCGCCCTACGGCTGGTTGGGGGGACCATGCGGATCGGGAACGCGCCGTGCTCGTGGGGGGTGCTGGAGTTCGAGGGGGAGGCGGAGGCGATCGGCTACGGGCGGATGCTCGACGAGCTGGCGGAGACGGGGTACGCCGGGACGGAATTGGGCGACTGGGGCTTCATGCCGACCGAGTCGGGCGCACTGCGGGGCGAGCTGGCACGGCGCGAGTTGACGATGCTCGGCGCGTTCGTGCCGGTGGCGCTGGCCGACGCAGGGGCGCACGCGGCGGGGGAGGCGCAGGCCCTGCGGGTGGCGCGGCTGCTGGCGGCGGTGGCGGGGGAGACGCCGCCGGTCGTCGTGCTGGCCGACGACAACGGGGCCGATCCGGTGCGGGCGGGGCGGGCCGGGCGGATCACGCCGGACCTGGCGCTGGACGCGGCGGCCTGGCCGGTCTTCGCGCGCGGGGCGGAGGGGATCGCGCGGGCGGTGGTCGCGGCGACGGGGCTGCGGACGGTCTTCCACCACCACTGCGCCGGGTGGATCGAGACGCCGGACGAGATCGCGCGCCTGCTGGACCTGACCGACCCGGACCTGCTCGGCCTCTGCTTCGACACGGGGCATTACACCTACGGCGGCGGCGACCCCCTCGACGGGCTGGCGCGGTTTGGCGACCGGATCGCCTACGTCCACTTCAAGGATTGCGACCCCATGGTGGCCGTGCGCGCCCGCGCCGGGGGGTGGGACTACGTCGCGGCGGTGCGCGCGGGGGTCTTCTGCGAGCTGGGGCGGGGAGTGGTCGACTTCCCGGCGGTGGCGCGCGCCTTGGTGCGGCGCGGCTACGACGGCTGGATCGTGGTCGAGCAGGACGTGCTGCCAGGGCTGGGCACTCCGCGGGAGAGCGCCCGGCGTAACCGGGACTATCTGCGGGGCCTCGGGCTGTGAGTGACCAGTTGGGCGATGGGCTGATCGGCGCGGGGCGCATCAGGTGGCTGCGCGCCGGGCACCTGGCCCGCCGCATCGCGAACGCGCGGCCGCCGGCGGTCGCCGATGTCAGCCCGGAGGCCGCGCGGCGTTGCGCGGATGGCCGCATCCCCGTCGTCCTCGCCCTAGCCGCGCGCCGCTCCTGCGATGAGCGCCGGCCGGCGCGCGTGGGGTGACACGCGCCGTATTGCCAATGTGCTATTCGCGGCCCAGGGTATGCGATGAGCGCCCTGTGCGAGAGGAGTGGGCCGATCGTTGGGGGCGTCTGCTCGACGGGTGACAGCGCGGCCCCCCGCGAGGTTGGCATCCGCTGCTCCGGCGGATCAGGTGGGGCGTCGGGCCGGATCGCTTGGGGGAACGATCGCTGCCCTCCGGCGTAGATCGTGGTAGCATTTGGGGTGGCACGACGGGGCGCCGCGCCAGCCGCGTGGCGAGGGGATGGGGGATCGCGCCGCGCCGAGTGCCGCGGCGGGAGTGGATGCAACGAGATGGATCGCAAAGAACCGGATACGTCATCGAGCGAGACGACCCCGAACGGGAACGGCTCGGAGCGGGAAGCGGTTGCCCGGCGGTCCGCCGTCGGTTACCGGGCGGGTGACGCGCCCGCCGCGCCCGGATCGGGGTCGCGGCCGGCGGGGCCGAAACGGCCGGGCGCGGCGCGGCCGGTGGACGAGCGCTGGCTGCGGGGCAGCCACCCCGGCGACCGTTACGTCCGCGTGGCGCAGCCGGCGCCCGCCGATCCGGCCGCGCCGGATCGCGCGCCGGCCGTGTCGCCCGCCACGCGCCGGCCCCGGCGACTGGGTGCCCTCGGGCGCTGGCTGCTCGACGGGCACGTCAAGGAGCCGGACGCGCCCTACGAGCGGGAACGGGACGCGGCCCACCACACCCAGCCGTGGTGGAAGGTGATGTGCCTGACCGGCGTCGACTACTTCTCGACGCTCGGGTATCAGCCGGGGATCGCGGCGCTGGCCGCCGGCGCGCTCTCGCCGATCGCCACGCTCGTCCTGGTGCTGATCACGTTGTTCGGCGCGCTGCCGATGTACAAGCGGGTCGCCGAGGAGAGCCCGCACGGCGACGGGTCGATCGCGATGCTCGAACACCTGCTCCCCTGGTGGCAGGGCAAGCTGTTCGTCCTCGGCCTGATCGGGTTCGTGGCGACCGGCTTCGTCATCACGATCACGCTGTCGGCGGCCGACGCGACGGCGCACCTCATCGAGAACCCCTTCGCCCCGGCCTTCCTGCACGGCGGGGAGGTCTGGATCACCCTCCTGCTGATCGCGCTGCTGGGCGCGGTCTTTCTCAAAGGGTTTGGGGAGGCGATCGGCATCGCGGTCGGCCTGGTCGCGGCCTATATCCTGCTGAACCTCGTCGTGGTCGCGACCGGGTTTCTCGAGGTGGCGCGGCAGCCACAGGTGCTGGCCGACTGGCGGGACGCCCTCTTCCAAACGCACGGGAATCCGCTGCTGATGGTCGGCGCGGCTCTGCTGATCTTCCCGCGGCTGGCGCTGGGTCTGTCGGGGTTCGAGACGGGGGTCGTGGTCATGCCGCTGGTCCGGGGCGACCAGGGCGACGCGCCGGCGCAGCCCCTGGGGCGCATCCGCAACACGCGCAAGCTGCTCACGGCGGCGGCGGGGATTATGAGCGTGATGCTGCTGGCGAGCAGTCTGGTGACGACACTGCTGATCCCGCACGAGGAGTTCGAGGAAGGCGGCGCGGCGAGCGGGCGAGCGCTGGCCTACCTGGCGCACGAGTATCTGGGCGACGCGTTCGGCACGGTCTACGATGTCAGCACGATCTTGATCCTCTGGTTCGCGGGCGCCTCGGCGCTGGCGGGCCTCTTGAACATCGTGCCGCGCTACCTGCCGCGCTACGGGATGGCCCCCGAATGGGCGCGGGCGACGCGGCCCCTGGTGCTGATCTTCACGCTGATCTGCTTCATCGTCACAATCGTCTTCCGGGCGGGGGTCGAGGCGCAGGCCGGCGCCTACGCGACGGGCGTGCTGGCGCTGATCACCTCGGCGACGATCGCGGTGACGCTCTCCGCCAAGCGCCGCGGGCAGCGGCGGGCGACGATCGTGTTCGGCGCGATCGCGCTGGTCTTCATCTACACCACGTTCGTGAACATCGTCGAGCGGCCGGAGGGGCTCAAGATCGCGGCGATCTTCATCGCGGCGATCGTCGTCACCTCGCTGGTCTCGCGGGTCTGGCGCACGACCGAGCTGCGGACGACGGAGGTGGTGGTGGACGAGGCGGCGCGGCGCTTCATCGCCGAGGCGGTGCAGGGCGACGCGATCCACCTGATCGCCAACCACCCGGACGAGCGCAACGCGCGCGAGTACCTGCTGAAGGAGATCGAGCAGCTCGAGGAGAACCGCCTGCCGCACGGGGCGCCGATCCTCTTCCTGGAGGTCACCGTCCGCGACGCCTCGGAGTTCGCCCCGGTTCTGCATGTGCGCGGGGAGCAGATCGGGGAGTACCGGGTGCTGCGGGCGGAGGGCTCCTCGGTGCCGAACGCGATCGCCGCCTTCCTGCTGTGGCTGCGCGACGCCACCGGGGCGCGGCCGCACGCCTACTTCGGCTGGACCGAGGGCAACCCTTTGAAGTTCCTGATGCGTTACATCCTCTTCGGCGAGGGGGACATCGCCCCGCTCACCCACGAGGTGCTCCGGAAGGCGGAGCGCGACCCGGCGCGCCGCCCGGCGGTCCACGTCGGCTAAGCGGGCGGGATGTGGCGGGAGACAGCGCAGGGCTGGCCGACTATTCGGCGATTATGGGCGGGATGGTCAGCGATCGGGAACGAGCGCCCCACGGATGGCATCGGCCAGGTTCTCGACCGGCCAGCCCCGGCTGAGTTCGATCATCCAAGCCATCCGCTCGTCCTGAGAGGCGGTGAGATTGTGGCCGTTCAGGAGGAGGAATGTCGCTAGGGCGATGAGCGCCGTCCTCTTGTTGCCCTCGATGAACGGCTGCGTCTCGGCGATCCCGTGAGCTAGGACCGCCGCCTGCAGTGCGAGATCGGCATGTTGATAGGCTGCATAGTTCGCCGGACGGGCCAGCGCCGACTCAAGCAGACCTCGGTCGTGCAATTGATCGGCGGCCTACTGATCGCTGCACGCGAACAGATCCGCATAGAGGTCCAGCACGTTCTCTACGGTGAGATAGGAGAGCGGCCGCTGCGGCGCACTGTCCTGTGGTGGTTGGAATGGTGTCGTCAAGAGGGTTCAACCTCACCGCGGTCGTACGCCGCGAGCTTCTCCAAAGCTTCGCGATTCTCCGCGAGCGCCCGCCGACCGATCTCGCGAACATGTGTCCGCACCCTCGCCGCAGGCATGATCAGCAGTTCGCCAGTTGGGAGGCTCTCGACCACTACGTCGGTGCCCTCGGTGTAGCCCAATTCCTCGAAGTCGCGCGACAGCGAGACGACATTGCTGTTGCCGACGCGCCGAATCTTCACGCTGTCCATATCGTAACTCCTCCATGCCGCAGGGTGTCTATCCTACAGGAGTTAGTATATACGCGTATATACAACCCTGACAAGAACCGATCGCCTCACCTTGCCTCATCTCCGAGGGCTTTTGATCGCAAATGGCTTTTTAAGAGACTGGTTAGGATGGGCGAAGAGTGGCGGGCGTCCTGGGGCGCGCGGCGTCCGCGGGTCGGTTCGGCGCGGGATGCCTCCTCGCGCATATTCGGCGGATCGGCGGTGGATCGCGCAGGCCGAGGGCGCCGTCGAGACGGCTAGCGCGCGAGCGGATGAACGCCTCGATCGCGGCATCCGCGCGCCAGGCGGAAGAGGGTCGCTGACGCCCGAGCCGGTCGAGGCGCGCCGGGCGCGCGGCGCCCGCGCGCCCCCCTCCGGCTGCGCGCCGGGTGAGCGAGACCTCGAAGCGAAGCGACCTCCTCGCGGCCCGCGCCGTCGCCAGGGCGCCCCGGCCCGCCACTCGGCGCGCGCGATCGTGCGGTATACGGCGCTCACCTGCCCCGTCGTCGGAAGCCGCGCTCCCGAGGGCGCGCCACCCTGGAGCAGCACTGCGGGCCGATCGCGGGCCGGTCGCCCTGGCGCGGGCGCGGGGCCAGGCCGCCACTCGCCCGCCGCAGCGTGGCGCCGATGTCGTCAGCGACACGCCGAATCGCGCGCGCCGTCCAGCCACGATCCGTTCCCCGGACCCGAATATGCGCGCATCCTCGCCTCGCTCACCGCGCCCGCGCCGCCGCCCTCCTTCCACCCCTCAACCCCTATCACAGCAAAACGCGACGAGGGCGTTTGAAGCGGCGGCGCGGTGGCGCGAGAGGAGTTCGCCCATGGTCCCAGCCCTGCGTTCCGGCACAGGGGCGGTCCCGTCGTCTTCGCGCGCTCCGAGACCGGCGCGAACGTCGCGATGACGCCTGGCGGTACTGGCGCACCGCTGCCCGCGCCGCTGCCCGCGCCGGCGGCAAGCCGCGCACCTACCGCGAAGGAGTCGCTGCTGCTCGTCGCCCTGCTGCGCGCCCTCTGGCGCCTCTCCTACCAGGACATGCACGACTGGCTGCGCGCCTGGCGGCCCTGACCACCGGGCGGGCATCAGCAGTGCAAGCGGCGCGGCGGCGGGCGCGCCCACGCCCTACGAGATGCTCTTCGTCGTGGCGGTGCAGGCGGCGTTGCCGCCGAGCCTCGCAGGGCGCGACCTGATCATCGTCGCGCCGATCCTCGCCTGGCGCCGCCGAGCCCCGGCCGCCGCCAGCGGCCACGCGCCAGCGCACCACCCGACGCCCTGGCTGCGCGGCTTCCGCGCCCGCACTGCTGTGCCGACGCTCAGGGCCTGCCGCTCTTCTTCGTCGTGGCCCCCGCCAACTGCCATGACGCCCCCTTCGCCAAGCTCCTGCTGGCGACCTCTACCGGCTGCGCCCGCGCGTCGTCCGCATGGACGCGGCCTACTGGGGGCTGGCCCCATCCTCTGGGTCCGCACCGCGCTCGGCGCGGTCGCGTGATCCCCTGGTTCGCCAAGCGGCAGAAGAACCGCGACCGCCTGCCCCCGACCTGGACCGCCACCGAACTCGGCAAGCGCGGCGGCATCGAGCGCTTGCTTCGACTCCAGCGGCCCCGCCCTCGACGCCACCTACGCCGCGACCGTCATCGTGGCCCTCGTCGCCCACCAGGCCTTCTTCGACCTCATCCGCGCCCCGAAACGCGTCCTCGCCCACCTACTCTGAAAAACGCTGTAAGAGACTGGTCCCCCGATGTCTCGCGCGGCGTCGAGGGTCGTTTCGGCGCGGGCGGTCGCGCGCCGTCGGGCGCGGCGGTGGCGCGCAGGCCGAGGGCGAGGACGGCTAGCGCGAGCAGTGCGATCGCCGCGGCCAGGCGGAAGAGGGCGACGCCGCCGAGCCGGTCGAGCAGCAAGCCGCCGCCGAGCGCGCCGGTGAGCGAGCCGAAGCCGAAGGACATCGCCGCCAGGAGTCCCTGCGCGGTCGCGGCGCGCTCGCGACCGGCGGTCTGGTGTGCCAGCGTGACCGAGGCCAGCAGGTAGGCGCCGAAGGTGCCGCCGTGCAGCAACTGCACCGGCAGCACCCAGGCCGGCGCCGGCAGGACGCTGTAGAGGGCGAAGCGGACGGCGTAGAGCCCGATCGCCAGGGCGAGGACGCGCCGGGCGCCGAGGCGCGCGAGCATCCGCCCCCGAACGCCAGCACCGGCAGCGCTGGCCGCGGCGACCGCGTAGGCCAGGCCGAGGAGGCGCGCGCTGCCGCCCAGGGCGGCCAGGTGGATGCCGAGGAAGTTGTACATGACGCTGGAGCCGACCGTGACCAGGTAGGTCACCAGCAGGAGCACCAGCAGCGCCCGGTTGCGCGCCACCCCGGCGAGCCCGCGCCAGCCGCGATCGGCCGACCGGCGCCGCGGCGGCAGGCCGGCGGTCGCGACGAGCGCCAGCACGATCGAGCCGGCGTAGGCCAGCAGGAAGAGGGGCGACACGCGCCCGCCCATCCACCAGCCGACGAGCCAGACCGCGGCGGTGTAGCCGAGCGAGCCCCAGACGCGCAGCGTCCCGTAGGCGACGCCGCGCTCCTCGCTGAGGGTGACGCCGTAGCTGTCGAGCAGGGCGGGGATCGGGGCGGCGCTGAGCGCGAGGAGGCCGATCAGGGTCAGGATGGCCGGGAAGGTCTCGGCCCGCGCGAGGAAGAGGGCGGCGGTCGCGGCCAGGGCCAGCGCGCCGCGCAGCACCAGCCGGTGGCTGCCGGTGGCGTCGGTGAGCGCCCCGGCGACCGGCGCGAGGGCGGTGCCGAGCGGCAAGGTCGCCGCGAGGAGGCCGACCTGGGGGCCGCTGAAGCCGAGCTGGCGGTAGTAGAGGGTGAGGAAGGGGGTGAGGGCGCCGATCGCGGCGAAGTACCACCAGTAGGCGCCCCGCAGCCAGTGGTCGGGCCGGCCGGCGGCGCGAACCGCCCGGGAGTGTACCGTTGCGGATTCCATCAGCGCTCATGTCCTCGGCGGTGTCGTGCGCCGTGCCACGGGCGACGGGCGGGCGGCATCCCCGCCGAGAGGAGGCGGGGGCGGTGCCAGCGCCCGGGCGCTCTGCGTGTCCGATCCTTCAGCCGCCCGCCTCCCGTCTCGGGGAGTGGCGGGTGTGGCAGGCGTAGCTGGTCCATCAGGCGCAGGGCGTTGCGCGGCCCCTGGTTGCCGTAGTTGGTGTTGAAGAAGACGTGGACTTCTTGGGCGGCCTGCCGCGCCGCGTCGATCTTCGGGACCCACTCGGCCAGCTCCTCGGCGCTGTACTCCCAGTTGAAACGGTCCCGGCTGGAGCCGGTGAAGCGGTACCAGGTGGCGGCGTTGCGGCCGTGGAAGCGGACGATCGCGACCCGGGGATTGGTGACGGCGTAGAGGGGCGGGACGCTGCCGGAGCCGAACTGCGGCTCGTCGGCCATGGTGTAGCTCAGGCCGGCGTCGCGCAGCAGCGCCAGGGTCTCCTCGGCCCCCTCCTCGTCGAGCCAGTCGCGGCGGCGGAACTCGACGGCGAGGGGGTAGCCGGGCAGGAGTTCCGGGAGCAGGCGCAGGTAGTCGCGGTGCTCCTCCGTGTTGCGGTAGGAGGGCGGGAACTGGAAGGTGATCGCCCCGAGCTTGCCGGCCTCCGCCAGCGGGGCGATCGCCTCACCGAAGGCCACCGCCAGGTCGGCGTCCGGCTCCGGGGCCGCGCCGCGCGGCGTCTCGGGCGTGGCGGTCAGCTCGCGGGGGGCTTGACGTCGAAGCGGAAGCCGGGGGGCGTGCGCGCGACCCAGCCCTCCACGGTGCGGCGCGCGGGGACGCGGTAGTAGGTCGTGTTGACCTCGACGATCGGGAAGTAGCGGGCGTAGAAGGGGAGCTGCTCCGCCGGTTTCAGCCCCGGTGGGTAGAACGGGTCGTGGTCGCTCCAGGCCGAGGTGCCGATCAGCAGCACGCCCATCCTCTTCCTCCCCCGATCGGGGCCGCGACAGCGTGGCCACCCGCCTCACTGGCGGCGGGTGGCCGCCGGTTGTGCAAGGTCCGTTCCACCCGCACCGGCATCCGGGGCGGGGCCTGGCGCGGCGGCGCTCCCGCCCGCCGTCAGAGGCCGTGGTGGGCGTCGATCGGCGCCTGGTAGGCGCGCGCGCGGCCAGCCAGCACGTCCGCGACCGCGACCGGGCCGCCCGCGGCCGACGATTCGAGGATTGCGAAGGCGGTGGCGAGGTCGCGCAGCCCTTCCTGACCGCTGGTCTCCGGCTGGCCGCCGGCGCGGATCGCCGCCAGCCAGTCGTGGATGAGGAGGGCGAACGAGTCGGTCAGGCCGCGCGGGAAGAAGTGTTCCCGCGCGGCGCTGTCCGCCTCGCGGTCGAAGAGGGCGCGGGCCGCCACTTCCTCGCCGCCATCGCGGACGAGGGTCGTCCCCTTGAGGCAGCCGCGGTCGCCGTAGATGGCGACGCCCTCCGGCAGGCCGGTCGGGGCGCCGTGCCCGGCCCAGGTGAAGGCGAGGGTGCCGACCGCCCCGTTGGCGAATTCGGGCAGGGCGAAGAAGGCGTCGTCGGCGTCGGCGGGGTGGCGCTCGACCGCGCCGTCCGCGTCGCGCCGCAGCCGCTCCGGCTCGAAGACGCGCGCCAGGGCGGTGATCCGCTCGACCTCGCCGACGAGGTAGCGCAGCCGGTGCGCCAGGTGGACGCCCATGTCGATCGCCGCGCCGCCCCCGGCGACGAGCCGGTCGTGGCGCCAGGGGGTGTCGGCGACCACGCGGTCCGGCGACCACTCGGCGGTGCCGATCGAGACCGCGGCGGCCATCTGGACGCGGCCCAGCTCGCCGCGCTCGATCAACCAGCGCGCCAGGCGGACCGGCTCGGCGTAGCGGACGTTCTCGAAGACGCCGAGCGTCAGGCCGCCCCGCTCGGCCGCCTCGACCAGCAGGCGTCCGGCCTGCACCGACACCGCCAGCGGCTTCTGGATCAGCGCGTGCTTGCCCGCCGCCAGGCAGGGCAGCCCGGCGGTGTGGTGGACCGGCAGGGTGGCGGTGATGTCCACCGCGTCGACGACATCCTCCGCCAGCAGGGCCTCGACGGTCGGGTAGACGCGCGCCTCCTCCTCCGGCTGGAAGTCGCTGACGTAGAGGTGGGGGGCGGCGAGCGGGTCGGCGGGGTTCCGGCTAACCGGCTGGCGCGGGGGCGGCCCCTCGCCGCGCTTGCGGAACATGTGGGCGTCCTCCGGCCGGCGCGCGACCAGCGCGGTGATCCGGAAGTCGTCCACGCCCGCCTCGCGCAGCAGGCGGTAGCCGCGCAGGTGGGCCGGCAGGATGCGACCGCAGCCGATGATGCCGATGCGGATGGGGGCGGGCATCGTTTCCTCCGTGAGGCGGGTAGGCGGGTAGGCGAGTAGGCGGGTAGAAGAAGACGCGGAAGGCGCCCGGCCTCCTCTAGCCGACTAGCCGACTAGCCGACTACCCGCCTCCGTAAGCGGCAGCGACACCTCTTGCCCGGCCCGCGCGCCGCGCAGGCCGGCTTCGAGGATCTCCTGGGTGTCGCGGCCGACGGCGAGGCTGACCAGGCCCTCGATCGGGCGGTCCTGGGCGAGGCAAGTGAGGAAATACTCGACGGCGCTGCGCTCGCCCTCGGGGAGGGGCGGCGGCTCGATCGGGCGGCCGTCGGGATTGTCGCGCGTGACGTGGAGGACGTGGCCGGCGCTACCGCCGCCGTGCCCCTCCCCCTTCGGCGGCTGGCGCTCGGCGACGAGGGTGCCGTCGCGCCCGTAGAGGACCGGGCCGCTGTTGAGGACCGGGCCAGCGGCGGTCCAGGTCGCCTCGATCGCGGCCATCGCGCGGTGGTAGCGCAGCAAGAGCAGGGCGTTGTCGTCGACGGCGATGTAGTCCTTCTGGAGGCGCCCGAGGGTGGCTTGGGCGCGCGCGGGCATGCCGAGGAGCAGGCGGGCCATGCTCGCGCCGTAGCCGCAGTAGTCCATGTAGGCCCCGGCGCCGTTGCGGGCGGGGTCGTAGAGCCACTCGTAGAAGTAGGGCGAGCAGCCGTACTCCTTCGGGCCGCGGTGGCCGCCGCGGAAGTTGAGGCGGAAGAGGTCGCCGATCGCGCCGTCGGCGGCGAGCCGGAGGGCGTGGCGGATCTCCGGGCGCCAGGCGGTCGGCCAGTTGACCATCAGTGGCACCCCGGCGTTCGCGGCGGCGACGCGCATCCGCTCGGCCCCGGCGAGCGAGGCGGCCATCGGCTTCTCGGTCATGATCGGCCGGCCGTGCGAGGCGGCCAGTTCGACCAGCGGCACCTTGCCGGCGTTGTCGGCGAAGATCAGGACGGCGTCGGGCCGCTCCCGCTCCAGCAGGTCGGCGGGGTCGGCGTGGCCGCGCTCGACGCCGCACTCGTCGCGCGCCTTGTCGCGCAGGGGCGCGTTGGGGTCGGCCACGGCGAGCGTCACGTCGTCGCGGCCCGCCAGCTCGCGCAGATGCGTCCAGACGTGATCGTGGATTAGGCTCAGCACACCGATCTTCCAGGCCATCGCCCCTCCCTCCCCTTGCCTTGTCGCCACCGTGAGCGCCGGTCGGTCCGTGGCACTCACTGTTACCCGATCGGTGGAGGGATTGCAAGGCGGGACTTGCACTGGGGCTGGCACGCCGCCGCGAACGCGGGAAGTGGGGCCGGCGGGGGACCCCTCCCCCTGCCGGCCCCACCAGGGCCGCCCGGCGCGTGCTACGGCTTGTGGGTGACGATAGCGCCGCCGCTGATGGTTGTCGTCAGGCTGGGTGTCGTAGACGACCCGGCCACTGGCCTTGTCCCAGACCTTGATGTGGAACGTGTCGCCCCCGCCGTTGCCCTGACCGTCGCCGGCGGTCGGACAGCCGCGCTAGTGGCCCGGCCCGGTGATCGCCACGCCGTAGCGCGCGGCGGTCGCCACCAGCCGCTCGACCTCCGGCGCCCCACCCCGGTTCGCGTCCGGCCCGCCCAACTCCCGGTAATAGCCCTCGATCCCGGCGGGGGCCGCCAGCACCAGCAGCCGCGCCTCCGCCGAGACGACCCGGAAGGTGTGCTCGCCGCCGCGTGGCAGCAGGAGGCAGGTCCCGGCGGGGCAGTCGAGCGGCTCGCCGCCGGCGTGGAAGGTCACCCGCCCCTCCAGGACGTAGACGACCTCGTCCTCGCGCGCGTGGACGTGGTGGGGTGGGCCGGCGCCGCGCCGCTCGCGCAGCTCGACGATGGCGAGGCGGCCCCCGGTCTCCTCGCCCGCCACCAGCACGCTCGTCGCGTCGCCTGGCCGCGCGACCCGTGGCCGGGGGGCCGGTGCGTCAGTCATCGTGCCCCTCCCCGCCCTGTTCCGGGCGATACGCCACCGGCCCCGGCGCCGCCGGGGCCGGCGAGCGCGCCTGAATCCAGGCGATGGCGGCGGCCAGCGAGGCGGCCCGCGCGCGCTCGCCCGACTGGAGGTGTTCGACTTCCAGCGGCTCCCCGGCGCCCGCGCGCCGGTCGCGCACTACGAACGAGGCGTACTCCCTGGCCATCGGTCCTCCTATGCTCCTCGGCGTATGGACGTGGGGCGGGGGGCGCCCGGGGGCGGGGCCCCCCCCCCGCCGACAGTTCCCGGCGCTCAGTCGCGCGCGGCCGGTTGGCCGCCGCGGTGGACGGCGTAGCCGAGCAGGAACCAGCCGATCGTGGTATGGATCCCGCTGATGGCCTGGCCGGCGGTCAGGCGAGGGCGCCCATCGCGACGATGCCGAGCGGCAGCCAGAGGGCGGCGGCGAGCAGGGGACGAAGCGCAGCCAGCCCCGGAAGACGCGCGCGCGCAGGACGGCGATCCCGACGAAGATCAGGGTGAGCATGCTCAGCGGCCAGGCGAGGTCGGTGATCGTGTAGAGCAGGCTCGCGCTGCCCGGCGCCGCGAACTCGTAGACCTGGAAGAGGGCGGCGAGCACGACGCCGACCAGTTCGAGCCCCAGGAGAATCTTGCCGGGGAGCCGGTCGCCCGCGGCGCGCAGGGTCCACAAGCCGAGCACGCTGCTGAACCAGCCGAGGGTGAAGAGGAGGCCCAGGGCGGCGCCGAGCCGGTTGCTGTCGCCCTGCTGGAAACCGTTGGCGGCGAACGAGAGGAAGAGGAACGGGCTGCCGAGCATCCCCAACGCGCCGAGGACGCGGTGGAGCGGCGCGGCCCCCCGCTCGGTTGTGGCGGCGGACTCTGCCATTACCTGTGACCGAACGACCATGGCGAACTCCTTGTGCTTGGACCGTGGCGCGCTGCCGTTGCCATTGCGCTGCAAGAAACCGTGAGCGGCGGAATCCTCCCGATAGCAAACCTCCTCGTCGTCGCCGGACCGCTCGCACCCGGACCACCCGGTCGCTCGTCTGCCCTGCCCCCATTCTGCGGCCCGGCGCGGCCGCGCGGCACTCACGGGTGCCTCACACTCACCCTCACAGTCAACTGTGAGGGCTACGTGTTAGCCCGATCGACGGGCGCGACCGCGTGCTACCATTGGCGCGGGCGAGCGGTTGGCGTAGGCGCGCGGTGTCAGGATTGTCCCGTGTGTGGAGGGGGCTGGGGGCGGTTGTGGCGAGGGAGGAGGGCGCGTCATTCGGGGCGCGGCTGCGGGGGTTGCGGGAGGCCGCGGGGCTGACGCAGGAGCAGTTGGCCGAGCGGGCGGGGCTGACCGCCAAGGGGATCGCCGCGCTCGAGCGCGGGCGGCGGCAACGCCCCTACCCGCACACGGTGCGGGCGCTCGCTGACGCGCTGGGGCTGGACGAGGGGGCGCGCGGCGCTCGCCGGGGACGCCCGCGCCGTCCGCGTGCCCCGCGCCGCCGCCGCCCCCGCCGATGCCGGCGCCGCCGACCCCGCTGATCGGGCGGGATGACGATGTGGCGGCGCTCGTCGCGGCCCTGCGCGGCGCGGCCGCGGCTGCCCCGGCGCGACTGGTGACCCTGACCGGGCCGGGCGGTGTGGGCAAGACGCGCCTCGCCCTCGCGGTGGCGGCGGACGTGGCGGCCTGGTTCCCCGACGGGGTCGCCTTCGCCCCCTCGCCCCGCTGGACGATCCCGCGCTCGTCCTCCCGGCGGTCGTGGCGGCGCTCGGGCTGCGCGAGGCCGGCGGCCGGCCGGCACGCGCGCGCTGCGCGCCCCTCGCGGGGGCAACACCTCCTCCTGGTGCTCGACAACTGCGAGCATCTCCTCGACGCCGCGCCCGACATCGCCGATCTGCTCGCCGACTGTCCGGGCCTGGCGATCCTCGCCACCAGCCGGGCCCCGCTGCGACTGCGCGGTGAGCGGGAGTGGCCGGTCGCCCCGCTCGCGCCGCCCGAACTGGCCCGCCTGCCGACCGCGGGTGAGATCGCGGGCAACCCGGCGGTGCGGCTCTTCGTCGAGCGCGCGCGCGAGGTGGCCCCGGGCTTCGCGCTGGCGCAGGCGAACGCGGCGGCGGTGGCGGCGATCTGCCGGCGCCTGGACGGGCTGCCGCTGGCGATCGAGCTGGCGGCGGCGCGGGTCCGGCTCCTCAGCCCGACGGAGGTGCTGGCGCGGCTGGACCGGGCGCTGCCGCTGCTGGCGGGCGGGGGGCGCGACCTGCCGGCGCGGCAGCGGACGATGCGCGACGCGATCGCCTGGAGCTACGATCTGCTCGACCCCGCCGGGCAGGCGCTGTTCCGCCGGTTGTCGGTCTTCGCGGGCGGCTGGGAACTGGCCGCCGCGGAGGCGGTGGGCGCCCCGGTGGGGGACGTGCTCGGCCCGCTGGCGGGCCTGGTGGAGCAGTCGCTGGTGGTGGCGGTGGCCGAGGCGGGCGGCGGGACGCGCTACCGGCTGCTGGAGCCGGTGGGCGAGTACGCGCGGGAGCGGCTGGAGGAGGGCGGCGAGGCGGAGGGCGCGCGGCGGCGGCACGCGGAGTACTACCTCGCGCTGGCCGAGCGGGCGGGGCCGGAACTGGCGGGGCCGGCGCAGGTCGCCTGGCTCGCCCGGCTCGACCGGGAGCAGGACAACGTGCGCGCCGCGATGGCCTGGGCGCTGGCGGCGCCGCGGCTCGACATCGCCGCGCGCCTCGGGTGGGCGCTCCACATCTTCTGGGCGATGCGCGGCCACCATCGCGAGGGGCGGCGGTGGCTGGAGGCGGCCCTCGCGCGGGGGGGGCTGCCGCCGGCGGAGGAGGCGCGGGCGGTGGCGGCGGTGGGCCTCCTGGCCCGGATGGAGGGCGATTACGAGACCGCGATGACGCACCTGGGGCGCGCGTTGGCGCTATTCCGGGAGCAGCGGGATACCCCCAGCATCCTCGCGACCCTCAGCCGGCTCGGGCACGCGGCCCGGCTCCGCGGCGATTACCGGCGGGCGCGGACCCTGGCGGAGGAGGGTCTCGCGCTCGCGCGCGAGGTGGGCGACCGGGCGCGGGTCGTCTGGATGCTCGATGTCCTGGGCCTGGTGGCGCTGGCGGAGGGGGACTACGCGCGGGCGGCGGCGGTCTTCGCGGAGGCCCTGCCCCTGGCGGAGGCCGAGGGCGACGGGCGCTATCTCGCCGGGCTACAGGCCAATCTCGGGGCGGCAGCCCTCGGCCAGGGGCGTCATGCGGAGGCGGGCGCGCGGAGCCGGGTGGGCCTCGAACTGTCCGCGGGGCTCGGGCTGCGGCGGGGGGTCGCGATCAACCTGGACACGCTGGCGAGCGTGGCCGCGGCGGCGGGGCAGCCCGGGCGGGCGGCGCGGCTCTACGGGGCGGCCGAGGCGCTGCGGGAGGCCGAGGGGCTCGCCCCCTGGTCGCCCGCGGATCGGGCCTTGCACGAACCCCATCTGCGCCCCCTGCGCGCGCGACTCGGTGAGGCGGCCTTCACCGCGGCGTGGGCCGAGGGGCGGGCGCTGGGGCTGGAGGGGGCGGTCGCGCTCGCCCTGTCGCCCGCCGCGAGCGAGGCCGCCGCTGGCAATGGCAGCTAGCGCGTCGGGGAGCGCGGGGCGGGGGCACCCCCAACTACATTCTGGCCCGGCTCCAGTGGCGATACCCAGACGACGGGGCGGCTTGGGATGCCTGGCGGGAGGCGACCGTGGCCTGGCGGGAGGCGATTGACGGGGCCTACCCACCGGGATTCTGGGACGCCTACGCTCGGCTGCGCGACCGAGATCCCGCCGGTCTCGAGACCGCCATCGCCTTTCTCGAGGCCGATCCCTGGCTCTTCCGGTCAGGCTGCGTGAAAGCCGCGCTCATCCGGTACATCAACCGGCTGGAATTGTTGCCTGGGCAGCGCGCGCGGCTGCGCGCGGTCGTGCCCGCGGCGGTGGACCACCGCGATCGGCGGGAGTTCCGAGCCTACTGTCGGCTGGCCCGGAGGCTCGATGCAGCGGAATTCCGGCGCGCGTTGGAGGGACGCGCGAAAGACGTGGAGCCAAGGGTCCGCCAACGGGCGAGGTGGGTCCTGGTAGCCCTCGATCAGTGAGCGATCCGCCAGGTTTGCCCTCGCGCAACGTGCTACCCTACACCCGGTGCGGGGGGCGCGGCGTCGCCGAGGTGGGGAATGAGGCGGCATGACGCCATTTCGGTCGGTGGCCTTTCGGCGGTTGTGGAGTTCGAGCCTCGCTTCGGCGAGCGCGCAGGGGATGGAGCGCACCGCCACCGCCTGGCTGGCGGTCGAAGCGGGCGGCGGGGCGTTCGCCGTCGGCCTGGTCTTCGCGGCGCGGATGCTGCCGTCGCTGCTCCTCGGGCTGGTGGCGGGGACGGTCGCCGACCGCGGATACACCGCGGGCGACGCGGCAATTGCTGGTGGTGGCGCTGGCGGGGCTGACCCTGATGTCGGCGATCAGTGTGCTGCTCTGGTCGGGGCCGCGCTACGTCTGGCAGCCGGTCGCGATCTCCTTCATCTTCGGCTGCCTCCAGGTCTTCGATACACCCGCGCGCCAGACGCTGGTGACCGATACCGTGCCGGCGGACGCGGCGGCGCGGGCGTTGGCACTGAACGCCCTGGCGGGACGCCTCGCGACCGCCTGCGTGGGCGTTGATCGCCGGGGCGATCATCCCGGCCTTCGGGGTCGCCCGCTGCTACCTGGCGATCGCCGCGGCCTTCGGGATCGGCGGGGTGATCCTGTCGCGGCTGCGGGTGGCCCGTCGGGAGCACGGCCCAGTGGTCGGCGCACCCTTCGTGCAAGCGTTGCGGGAAGCGGGTCGCATGATCGCTCGCCGTCCCGGCGGTGCGGACCCTGAGCATCGCGGGCATCGCCTGCGAGATTTTCGCCTTCTCGCACGGCAGCGCGCTGCCGATCGTGGCGCACGACGTGCTCGACGCCGGGGCGGCGGGGCTCGGCGCACTCAACGCGGCGGCGGCGTTCGGCGGGACGGTGGCGGTCGCGCTGCTGGCCGCGCTCCCGGGCCGAGTTCGGCGTCAACCGCTGCTGGGCGGCGTCTTCGTCGGCGTCGCGGGCTGGCGCTGGTCGCGCTGGCGTCGGCGCGGTCGCTGCCGGTGGCGGTCGCGATCATGGCGGTGACCGGGCTGTGCGCCGGGGCCTTCGACCTGCTGCAGCAGACCCTCATCCAGCGGAGGCGGCGGTGCGGAGGCCCAGCGCGGCCGGGGCGGTCGGCATCTGGGTCCTGGGACCCTGCGGCTCGGCCCCGGCTGGACACCTGGAGATGGGCGCACTGGCGGCGGCGATCGGCGCACCGGGCGGCTTGCTGATCAACGGCTCGCTGACGCTGCTCTCGGCCGCGTGGCTGCTGGTGCGTGCCCCCGATTATCGCTGGCGTGCGGCGACTGAGGCCGCACACCGGGTGATGACTCCCTGGGGGCGTGTCTTCAAACCCCGATTCTCGTCGCTTCGTGGTGGCCGGCTAATGAACGTACGCGGCCAGGACGATACATCGCAGCAAATTGCTGACCCCGAATCGGGTTTGAAGACACGCCCTAGTACTACAGCGACATGGGTGGCTGAGGTTGTTCCAGCGTTGCTGGCGGCCTCAGTTCTTCAGCCCGGTAACGACGAAGTGGTCGCTGGCCTCGAGCCAGTGCTCGCCAGCGAATCCGCCGGGAACAGCAGACCAGATCGTCGGACAGGGACAGCCGTCCCCCGACGTTGTCCCCCGCGAAGGCGGCGACCACCGGATGGGGCTGCGCGGGAGGCGAAGAAGGCTGTCATGCGCTCGTCGGCGGTTCGCCCCTGGGCGATCCCAGGCCCATTCGTCGCCACGGTCGGCGCGTCGGCCAGGCGGTGTCGGAGGCCACGACAATCCCGGCTGGTCCGGCGGCACCGGACATGGAGGCATACGCCCCGACGATTCTTGCGCGCCCGCGGCGTCGGTGACCTCCCGGCGGTCCCCGAAGTGGAACCACGAGGCCCGTCACCCGCCCCGGAATGTGGTAGCCCGAGGGGCGTCATGATTGCCGCTTTCATCGCCGCCGCCAGTCTCCTGCCCTGCCTGGTCTGCGGGGTCGTAGGTAGGCGCACCCGTGCAGCGCGCCGACGATGCCCGCCGCCGGCGTTTCACAGTCTGCCGCCGCGCCTCCGGGATCTCGCGCCAGCCGGCCCTGCGCATCAGCCAGCACCCTCCGACGGGCGCTGGGCACCCGGCGGTCGGCCGGTCTTACCGCGGGCAGGCGGCAGGAGCGTGGCGACCCGTGCCCCAGCGCGTCGGTCAGCCGCCGGGGTCCTCACCGCGACCGGCGGCTCGCTTACCGGCTGCGACGGGCTCGCGCGCACGGCGGGCGCTGGCGCGCATGCATGGTGCGCCGCCGCGGGACCAGTGGAGTGTGGTGCGCTCGCTCCCGGCGGCCCAGCGCGCGCCGACCCGCGGTCAGCGCGACCATCTTGGCGGATGGCCGCTCCCGGCACGGGCGGCGAGTCGCTGGTGCTGGACAGCGCCGCACCTCGTACTGGTCACGACGGCCTCCTCCAGCGCGACCTCGATCGCCCACCGGCCCCCGGCCGCGGCGGGCCATCGCGCCCACTCGACCGGCGGCGGGAGATCATCGCCATCATCCGCGAGTTCAGGCCGGATCTGGTGCTGTCGCCGTCGCCGGCCGAGAGGCCCGCCCAGGCTTCGTCCGGCAGGCGTGCCACCAACGCCCGGACCACCGCTACAGGGGACCGCCGCAGGGACGCTCCGGCCAGCGGCGCAGCGGCGCGGCCTATATGGTGACGGTGCCGCACGCCGAAGGCCTTCGCGGACCATCGGGGATGCCCGCCTCCGCGCGCCGCGCCGCGTCGGCGGATGGGATGTACCTCGCCGACCGCTTCCAGGAAGCCCTACCCATTCACCCCGGACGTGGTCGTGCACCCTGGCCGATCTTCAGGAAGCCCGTCTCGTCGACGGAGACGCCCGCCGGTTCGCGATGATCAGGTCAACACCGCGTCGGCGCCAGGTCAGCGCGCTACGACTTCGCCCAGGTGCTGCCCTACATTCTTGCGCGCCGGCGACCGCGACCAGGTGCCGCGCCTCAGCGGCGAAGCGCGGCGCGATCCGCGCGTGTAGCCCGTCCAGGCTGCGCGCGCGCTGAGTTCGTCGCGGCTGCGCGGCATCGCCGACCGCTTCCGCGAGCAATTGGTGGCGCGTAGTACGGGCCGGAGCGGGGGAGCGGCNACCGCTACGCCGAGGCGTTCGAGGCCTGCGAGTACGGCGCCCCCCTGACCGCCGAGGCCTGCGACCGCCTCTTCCCCCTGCCCGATGGCTCGGCGGATGGTTTGTAAGGATTGACCCGCAGTGCCGTGTGGTCCCAGTGGTGGCCGGGGAGCGGGCAGGCACGGGGCCTGCCCCTACAGATACGATGACGATGGGAAAGGTGTGAGGGCCAACGATGACGGTGCGGATCGGGTTCATCGGCGCGGGCGGGATCGCGGTCAGCCACCTGGCGAACCTGCTGCGACTCCCCGACGCGGAGGTGGTGGCCCTCTGCGATCTGGCCGAGGAGCGGATCGACGCGGCGCGGGCGGCGGTCGGCCGCAAGGTGGGGGATGGGCGCACGCTCGACGCCGTCGCCTACACCGATTTCCGCGCGATGCTGCGCGACGAGCGGCTCGACGCGGTCTATTTGTGCCTGCCCCCCTTCGCGCACGGCGACCCGGAGGAGGCGGTGATCGCGGCCGGCCTGCCGATGCTGGTGGAGAAGCCGGTCGCGATCGATCTGCCGGTCGCGGCGCGCGTCTTGGCCTGCATCCGCCGGGCGGGCGTGATGGCCGCGGCGGGCTACCAGTTGCGCTATGCGTCCTACGTGGACCGCGCGCGGGAGCTGCTGGCGGGGCGTCAGATCGGCCAGGTGGTGGTGTTGCGCTTCGGCCGGACGCCGGGAACACCCTGGTACCACCGGCAGGACCGCTCCGGCGGCCAACTGATCGAGATGGCGACGCACCAGATCGACCTGCTGCGCGCCCTGGTCGGCGAGGTGCGGACGGTCTACGCCGCGGCGGCGACCCGGATCAACCACCTGCGGCAGCCGGACTACGACATCTTCGACGCCAACGCGATGGCGCTGACCTTCGAGAACGGCGCGGTCGGCTCGTTCGTCAACAACTTCCTCGCGCAGGAGGAGGCCGGCCCGCCCGCGGCGCGCGGCCTGCACCTCTTCGCCGACGGCCTGACCCTCTCGATCGGGAGTACCTTCCGGGCGGTCACGGCGGACGGCGTCGAGGAGTGGCCGGTCGAGGGTGACGCGATGGCGGCGCAGGACGCGGCGTTCGTCCGGGCGGTGGCCGAGGGGCGCCCCGATCTGATCCGCGCCGACTACGCCAGCGCCGTCCGCACGCTGGCGGTCACGGTCGCCGGGGAACGCGCGGCCCGCGGCGGCCGGCCGGTCGATGTGCCGGGGCTGCTGGCGGGGGAAGTGCCCGACCTGTGAGCGGCGCGACGCCCGCGGAGGGGTCCGGCGCGGCGGGCGCCGGCTGGTGGGTCTACGTCGTCCGCTGCGGCGACGGCACCTTCTACACCGGCATCGCGCGCGACCTGGCCGGGCGGCTGCGCGAGCACAACGACGACGACCGGCGGGCGGCGCGCTACACCCGCGGGCGGCGCCCGGTCGTCCTCCACGCCGCCTGCCCCGTCGCCGACCGCCCGGCGGCCGCGCGCCTCGAACGCCGGGTGAAGGCCCTGCCGCGCGCCGCCAAGGAAGGGCTGGCGGCCGCGCCGGGCTGGCTCGCCGCCGACCAGCTCGCCCCGACCGCCGGTTAGGGCGCCGCGGCCGGGGCGCCGGGCTGGTCCCGCAGGGCGCGCAACGCCGCCAGCGCCTCCTCGGGGTCGGGGAGCCGCGGGGGGGCGGGCACGTCCCAGCGGTAGGCGATCGTGCCGTCGCGGTCGATCACCAGGACGGCGCGGCGCAGCACGCCCTTCAGCCCGGACGACGAGGTGGTGGTCAGGCCGTAGCGGTCGCCGAACTCGCGGTTGAAGTCGCTCAGCAGGAGGAGATCGGCCGGGAGTTCGAGCACCTCGCGCCAGGCGGCGTGCGCCCAGACCGAGTCGACGCTGATGCCACAGACCCGCGCGCCCAGGGTCTCGAACTCGGCGATGCGGTTTCCGAACTCGGAAAGTTCGGTCGTTCAACCGGGGCTGAAGTCGAAGACGTAGGTCAGCAGCACCACCGGCCCGCGCGCCAGGGCGGCCGAGAGGGTGAACGACTCTTTGGGGCCGATCGGCAGGGTGAAATCCGGGGCGGTGTCGCCGGGGCCGAGTGCGGGCATGCCGTTCTGCTCCTTCGTCGCGGCGTCGCGGGCCGTCGGGCGCGGCGCGCGACCGCGCCGCCGCCCGGATGATACCGCCGCGGAGGGAACCGCGCCACCCCTGGAACTCGCTACGATCGAGGGCATGCACCCGATAATCCCGCCCAGCCCGTGCGATCGTCGCCATGAGGCGCGGGCCGATCTTCTCGGCAACTCGTCGCGATGCCGTGTTGACAGCACAGGTCAGCCTCACCGGCCGTGGGAGTTCCAGTATCCGGAACGCGTAGTCGCGCATCACCGACGTGGCTTCCGTCGTCAGACCCTGGTTCCAGTAGTCGCTGCGGAAATCATAGTCGAGCTCCGTCTCGGGTGTGTCTCCTCCGTCCATGCATTCCAGCCCGCAATCGCCGATCAGGAGATCGGGCGCTCTGAGGACAAACCTCGCCGTGTGACGCTCCCCCCGGTTCGGCACTTCGGGTGGCAGGACGATCCCCATCCCTCCCCTCGCGGTGGCTGCTGCGGTAAGATGGTCGCAGCATTGTGGAGGCGCCGTGATGACCAGTGGCAGACCGCCAGCCCAGTGGCGCATTGGCGAACTCGCCGGCGCATTGGGGCTCAACCCGAAGACGATCCGCTATTACGAGGCCCTTGGCCTACTGCCCGCGCCGCCACGCACGGCGGCGGGCTACCGCCTGTATGGCGAGGCCGACCGCGAGCGCCTCCGGTTCATCGCGAAGGCCAAGGCGGTCGGGTTGACGCTCGCGGAGATCGGGGAGATCCTCGCCCTCCGTCGCGCGGGCGAGCCACCGTGCGCGCATGTGACGGCCCTCGTGGAGCGCAAGCTCGCCGCCGTGGACCGACAACTCCGCGCGCTGGCCGAGTTCCGGCGGGAACTCGTCGCCCTGCGGGCGACCGCCGCCGAGACCGGGGCCGCGCCGGCGCAAGTGTGCGGGATTCTGGAGCGGCACACACCGTCCGCCGCCGGCGCGCCGGTGTTGTCCGACCGCCCCTAGCGCCCGGCCCTATCGCCCCCCCTTGACCTTCCAGCCCGCTGGAAGGTGTATGCTCGCCGCGTTGCGGTCGGCGGCGACGACGAAACGGCGGGGCGGGAGGGGCGATGCGGGGTGTGGCGGGGCGGCTCGGCCGCGTGGGTCGGGCCTACGCCGGCGTGATCCGCAGCCCCGCCTACTTCCCCCTGTGGCTCGGCCAGCTCCTCTCCAGCTTCGGCGACACGCTGCACTACATCGCGCTCGTTGTCCTGGTCTTCCGCCTCACCGGCCAGGGGATCGCGGTCGCGGGCGTGGTGGCGGCCGAGGCGGTGCCGGTGCTGCTGCTCGGCCCCGTCGCCGGCGTCATCATCGACCGCTTCAGCCGCAAGGCCGTCCTCCTCGGGGCCGATCTGTTCCGGGCGGCGCTCGTCCTGTCGCTCGTCTGGCCCCAGGGGGCGTGGCACGCCTACCTTGTCGCGGCCGGGCTGGCGACCGGCAACGCCTTCTTCAGCCCCGCGGTCCAGGCGGTCATCCCGGCGCTGACGACCGAGGAGCAACGCCTGGCCGCCAACTCGGTCGCCTGGTCGACCGGGCGGCTGGTGCAGATCGTCGCCTCGGCCGTCGCCGGAGGGCTGGTCGCCCTCGTGGGGACCGGCCCGGCCTTCGCGCTCAATGCGGCGTCGTTCGCGGTCTCGGCGGCGTGCATCGCCGCGCTGCCCATCCCGCCCCACGCCGGGCAGATCGGGGCGGGCGCCACGCGCGGGCTGCGCGGCTACTTCGGCGACGCGCGGGCGGGGCTGCGCTTCGCGGCGCGGGACCGCTTCGTCTCGCGCCTGCTCGTGGTGCAGGCCCTCGCCTCCTTCGCCGTGGGCGCCAGCGGCGCGCTGCTGGTCGTCCTCGCCGAGCGGCACCTGCGGCTGCCGCCCGCCGGCTTCGCCTGGCTGATCGCCGCCATCGGCGCCGGCGCGCTGCTGGGGCCGATCATCCCCAACGCGCTGGCGACCGACTATCGGGACGCGCGCTGGCTCTTCGTGCCCTACGTCATCCGCGGCGTCGGCGACGTGCTGCTGGCCGTCTTCACCCCGCTCCCCGTCGCGCTGCTCCTCCTCTTCATCTACGGCCTGAACACCTCGACCGGCATGGTGGTGTTCAGTTCGACGGTGCAGGGCGCCGTGCCGGAGGGGGTGCGCGGGCGGGTCTTCACCCTGCTGGACGTGACCTGGAGCGCGATGCGCCTCCTCTCGCTCGCCGCGGGCGGGGCGCTGGTGGACGTGGTGGGTATCCGCGCGGTGTTCTGGGCGGGGGGCCTGCTCCTGGCGCTCGCCGGGTTGCTTGGCCTCGGGCTGCTCGGGCGGCACGACTTTCGCCGCGAGGCGGGAACCTGACGCGCGCCATCTGGCGTCGCGCGGCCGGCGACCGGGGCCGATCATGCTCCTCTTCACGGGCGGGGACTGGGGAGCAAGGGGCAAGCGGTGGCCGGTCAGGCCCACTGGTGAGTGGCAGAGCAGCCGTGCGCCGTCAGGCCGGGGCTTGCAGGGCGGTGTCGAGGGCCTGGTCGAGCGTCAGCGCCGCGCCGGCAGCCCAGGCCACCGCGAACGCCGCGTCGCCGAGCGCGGCCCGGGTCGCCGCCACGGTCCGCTGGTGAGCGCCCTCGCCTGCTGGTGGACGGGGAACATCGAGCCGTTCGCGCTGCGCGTCCGCGGCGCCGAAGAGCCGCGCCGCCAGCGCAGGGTCCACCCCGCGCTCGGCCCGCGCCAGGCCGTCCAGCGCGTCCGCCGCCGAGCGCGCGTCGCTGAGCCCGCCGCTGAGCGCCAGGCTCTCGCGGTGCAGCGCGGCGGCGCGCGCCGGGTCGCCCCGCCGGAGGGCGGCGTCGCCCAGCCGCGTCAACGCCAGCGCGATCCCCCAGGCATGCCCGATCCGCCGGAACTGGCGCAGCCCCTCCTCGTAGAGCGCGACCGCCCGCTCCGCGTCGCCGGCGGCGTGGACCGCCTCGCCGAAGGTGGTGTGGATGAAGGCGAGCGCGTAGGGGTCCCCGCCCGCCCGCGCCAGGGGCAGTACCTCCTCATGCAGGCGGATCGCGCGGTCGTAGTCGCCCCGCTCGTGCGCCACGATCCCGAGGTTGTGGAGCGCGCCTGCGATGCCGGGCCGGTCGTCGTGCGCCCGGCGGATCGCCAGGCATTCCTCGTAGAGGGTCTGCGCGCGCGCGTAGTCGCCCTGGGCGCGGGCCAGATTGCCGGTGACGTGCAGCAGCATCGCCCACCGCAGCGGGGGGACCGCGCCGCCGGGCGCGGCCAGCGCCAGGATCGCCTCCAGCCAGCGGCGCCCCTCGCGCAGGTGGCCGTGCGCGGCCCAGAAGCGCCAGAGCACCGCCGCGAATCGCACCGCCAGATCCACCTCGCGCCGGTCGAGCGCCCAGCGCAGCGCCGCCCGCAGGTTCGGCCCCTCCTCCTCCAGCCGCGCCAGTCAGGCGCCCTCCTCGGGGCCGACGAGGTGCTGCTGCGCCTCCTCCACCAGCCCGAGGAAATAGTCGGCGTGGCGGCGGCGGACCGCCTCCTCCTCGCCCGCGGCGCTCGCCGGCGGGTCGGCGAGCAATTCCGCGGCGTACTCGCGCACCGTCTCCAGCATCGTGTAGCGCGGCGCGCCGGTGGCGGGGTCTCCTGCGGCTGGAGGTTGCACCAGGCTCGCGTCGACCAGCGCGGCGAGGCCCCGGAGAACGGCGAGCGACGAGTGGCCAGTGACGGATGAGGGCTGGACTGACGACGACGGGGTAGGCGGGCTGGTGTCGCTGGTCGCTGGTCGCTGGTCGCTGGTCGCCCCGCAGACCGCCTCGGCGGCGGCGAGGGTCCAGCCGCCGGCGAAGACCGCCAGGCGGCGCAGCAGCCCCTGCTCGTCGGGCGGGAGCAGATCGTAGCTCCAGGCGATCGTGTCGCGCAGCGTCCGCTGCCGCGCGGGCAGATCGCGCGGGCCGCCCGCCAGCAGCGGCAGCGCCCGGTCGAGCCGCGCCAGCAGCGCGCGGGGCGGGAGGACCTTGACCCCGGCCGCGGCGAGCTCGATCGCCAGCGGCAGCCCGTCGAGGCGGCGGCAGATCGCCGCGGTCGCCTCGGCGGTCTCGGGCGTGAGCGCGAAGCCCGGGGCGACGGCCCCCGCCCGCTGGGCGAAGAGCGCGAGCGCCGGATGGTGTGCCAGGTTCTCCGGCCGGGAGGCGCTGCCGGCGTCCGGCGGGGGCAGCGGCGGCACGGGGTACTGGCGTTCGCCGCTGAGGCGGAGCGGGGCGCGGCTGGTCGCCAGCACCACCAGCCGCGGGCACGCCGCCAGGAGGTCGGCCAGCAGTGGCGCCGCCGGGAGGAGATGCTCGAAGTTGTCGAGCACGAGGAGCAGCCGCCGCGCGCGCAGCCGGGCCGTGAGGCGCTCCAGCCGCGGCCGGCCGCCCCGGTCGGTGATCCCGAGTTCCCGCGCGATGCCGTCGAGCACCAGGGCCGGCTCGCGGAGGGGCGCCAGCGGGACGAAGACGGCGCCGTCCGCGAACTGGTCGGCCAGCCGGGCGGCGACCTCCACGGCCAGCCGGGTCTTGCCGACGCCGCCCGGCCCGGTCAGCGTCACCAGGCGCACCGTTGGGGGGGCCAGCAGTCGCGTGAGGTCGGCGATTTCGGCGGCACGCCCGACGAACGTCGTCGCTGGCAGGGGGAGTGCGGGACGCAGCGCGGCGTCCGGGCGCGGGGCGGCACGCTGGGCCTGGCGTGCCGCCGCGAACCGGGCGCACTCCTCGTCGGACAGGCCCAGCGCCCCGGCGAGCTGCCGCACGGTGTGGCGTCGCGGGCGCTGCCGCTCGCCCCGCTCCAGGAGGCCGATCGCGTCGGCGCTCAGCCCGGCGCGTTCGGCCAGCTCCTCCTGCGTCAAGGCGGCGCGGTCGCGGAAGCCCTGGAGCAAGTCGCCGAAGGACGGCCCCACATTCACGGCCATCTGCCTCTCCTCCTGGGTGTGCCACCGGGCGCCATCATAGCACCCCAGCAGCAACAGTGCGGAGTCGGCTAGTCGGCTAGTCGGCTAGTCGGCTAGAGGAAGCCAAAGGCATCGCGATCGGCCGGGTGGCTCGCTCACGTCCCTCTAGCCGGCCAGCCGACTAGCCGACTCGGAACTCCCACCAATTGTCAGGGCGGTTGTCAGGATTGTCCCTGGTGGCAGCGCGGCTCGCGGCGCATGATGGTGCCAGGCCCGGCGAGGGGCGCCGGCGCAAGGGGCGAAAGGAGTGGGGTCATGTCGACGACGATGCCGCCGATTGAGGCGATCAAGGCCGGGATGCGGGCGACCTGGATGGCGGGCGACTTCGGCCAGATCGCGCGGTACGAGCCGGCTACCGGCGCGGACCTGGTCCGCCGCCTCGGCCTGGGGCCGGGCGACCGGAGCCTGGACGTGGCCTGCGGCGCCGGCAATGTCGCGCTCGCCGCGGCGCGCGCCGGTGCGGCGGTGACGGGGTTCGACTTCGCGCCGAACCTGTTGGCGCAGGCGCGGGAACGGGCGACGGCCGAGGGGCTGGAGGTCCGGTTCGACGAGGGGGATGCCGAGGCGCTGCCGTATGCCGACGGCGCGTTCGATGTCGTCACCAGCGTGTTCGGCGTGATGTTCGCGCCGCGACCGGAGCGCGCCGCCGCCGAGCTGGTGCGGGTTTGTCGGCCCGGTGGGCGGATCGCGCTGCTGAACTGGACGCCGCGCAGCTTCGTCGGCCAGCTCTTCCTGCTCGTCTGCCAGTACGCGCCCCTGCCGCCGCAGGTCCCCCCACCTGTCCTGTGGGGCGTCGAGGCGACGGTGCGGGAGCGGTTGGGCGAGGGGATCGCCGCGCTGCGCCTGACGCCGCGCGTCTACCCGCTGGCGTTCCCGTTCGACCCCGGAGAGGTCGCCGGCCTCTACATCGAGAACCTCGGCGCGATCCGACGCGCCTACGCCGGGCTCGCCCCCGACCGGCAGGCGGCCCTGCGACGTGATCTCACCAAGTTCTTCGCGGACAACAATCGGGCCGGCGACGGGACGACGCGCATCGACGCCGAGTGTCTGGAGGTGCTGGCGACCCGGGCCTGAATGGGGGCTTATCCGGCGAATCGCGCCGGCCGGGCAGGCACTGCGAAGCAGTCCCGGCCACGCGCTGGCGCGAGGGAGTGGAGCGCGGTGGAGGGCTGGCCACGGGTGGCTGAGTCAGCCCTCCACGCGGCGCCCTTACGACCGACTCGGCAGCAGCTTGCCCACCTCGGCGGCGATGGCGTCCTCTTCGGGGAACTCGCCGGTCGCCCGCTTCGAGTAGATGTCGTTGCCGTTGACCCGGACCTCGAACACCCCGCCGGAGCTGGGGACGAGTGACAGGCGGCTGATCTGCTGCTTGTAGTCGTGCGCGATCTTCTCCGTCAAACTGACGGCTTTGGGCAGGAAGCCTCAACCGGTGCAGTACTCGACCTCGAATTCCATGATGCCTCCCCTGGCTAAGCCCCGCCAAGTCAGTGACCGCGGCCCATGCCGTACTGCTTGGCCGGCTGATCCTACTACGTCGCAGGAGGTGTGCCAATAGCCGCCCCCAGGCCGGCCGGATGCCCGCGCCCTTGCCAGAGGGCCAGGGCGCCCAGGCCGGCCAGCAGGGGCGCAAGCCCCAGCAGCAACCCCCACTGCACGGCGCCGAAGCCGCCCCGCTCCAGGACGGCGGAACCGGGCTGGCGGGGGTCGTAGAAGACCGTGACACTCGCGCCGACGGGGTGGCGATTCAGGAAGTCGCGCGTGCGGCTCTGGTTGGAGCTGCTGAAGTAGTCGGTGGCGGCGGAGAGCTGGTCGTTGGTGTAGGACTGGCCCCCTACCGTGTAGCTATAGCGCACGATCGCGTCGTAGGATGTGCGGCGCCGCGACCGTTGCCCCGAGGACTGCCGCCGCCGGTTCGACCGGTCGGTCTCCATCCGCGATTCCACCACCTGACCGGTGGTCGCCGGCCAGGAGCGATTGGCCTGCGCGTTCGAGAAGATCCGGGTCATCAGGGCGCCGACCAGCAGACCGGCGACGACGAGGACCGCCCCCACGATCAATAGGATTTTTCCGCCCGTCATCGGTCCCCCTTCAAGCGTGGAATGTCGCCCCCGCCGGCTCACGGCGGCTCTCGCCGTGGCTGGGCCGGCGCCGGGGCAGCGCGGCCGGGCGTTCGGCCGAACGCCCACACACCTGATACGCGCGACCGGCGCAACTGTTTCGCGAACCGCTCGAGCCATACAGGGGAAGTCCCGCCGCGGCGCCCCGCGCGTTGCGGCGGCCCTACGCCTCGTGGATCGTCTCGCCGCCGCGGACGGTCAGGGTCACCGGAATGTCGGCGAGCGCCGCCGGCTCGACCGCGCGCGGGTCGCGGGCCAGGACGGTCAGGTCGGCGAGCATTCCCGGCCTGAGCCGTCCCTTGCGATCCTCCTCGAAGGAGGCCCGCGCCCCGGCGACGGTGTAGCAATGGAGCGCCTCCTCGACCGTCAGCGCCTCGCCGGGGACGTAGGGGGCGCCGCTGCCGGTGCGCTCGAAGACCGCGTCGCGAATGCCTTTCAGCGGCTCGAAGGCCGAGACGGGGCAGTCGGACGAGAAGGTGAGGCCGATGCCGGCGTCGAGCAGGCTGCGGAAGGGGTAGGTCAGGGCCAGCCGCCCCTCGCCGAGGTGCCGCCGGAAGCCGTCGCCGTACTCGGAGACGAAGATCGGCTGGCTGACCGGGATGACGCCGAGCCGGACGATGCGCGCGATCAAGTCCGGGCGCAGGATGCCGCAGTGCTCGATCCGGTGCCGATGGTCGGCGCGCGGCGCCCGCTCGATCGCCCGCTCGTAGGCGTCGAGAACCATCGCGATGGCACGGTCGCCGATGGCGTGGGTGGCGACTTGGAACCCCGCGCGGTGCGCCCGCCAGACGACGTCGTCCAGCTCCGCCTGCGGCATCATCTCCAGCCCCAGGTTGTCGGGCCGCGGATCGGCCAGGAAGGGCGCGGAGACGGCGGCGGTGCGCCCGATCAGGCTGCCGTCGGAGAAGAGCTTGATCGGGCCGATCCGCAGCCGATCGTCGCCGAAGCCGCCCCGCAGCCCGAGGTCGGCGAGGTGCGGCAGCAAGTTCTCCCGGATCATCAGATTCGTGCGCAGGGTCAGCTCCCCGGCGGCGCGGGCCTCCTGGAAGGCGGCGATCTCGAGGGGCGTGCTGCTCCCGGCGTTCTGGCTGCTGGTGATGCCGGCGGCGGCGTAGGCCGCACAGCAGCGGCGGAGCGCCTCGCGGAGGTCGGCGGCGGTGGCGGGCGGGATGGCGTCGTAGACCAACTGCTGGGCCGTCTCCAGCAGCAGCCCGGTCGCCTCGCCGTGCTCGTCGCGGACGATCCTGCCGCCCTGGGGGTCGGGCGTGTCCGGGCCGATCCCCGCGCGCCGCAGCGCCGCGCCGTTGGCGACGCTCAGGTGGCCCGAGGCATTGGTAATCAGCACCGGGTGGGCGGGCGCGACGGCGTCGAAGTCGGCGCGATGGGGGTGGCGGCGCTCGGCGAGCTTGTTGTCGTCGTAGCCCCGGCCCCGCACCCACTCGCCGGCCGGCGTGGTCGCGGCGCGCTCGGCCACCGCGCGGACGATCTCGGCGATCGACCCCACCGCCGGGTGGCCGGCGTCGATCTGGGCCAGCGCCTGCCCGAAGGTGATCATGTGGTTGTGGGCCTCGTTGAAGCCGGGGATGAGGGTCTGCCCCGCCAGGTCGAGCGCCCGCGCGCCGGGCGGCGCGAACCGGCGCGCCTCGGCGTTGCTCCCGACGAAGGCGATCCGGTCGCCGACGGTCACGACCGCCTCGGCGACCGGCCGGTCGGGGTCCATCGTCAGCACCGTCGCGTTGAGGTAGACCGCGGACGGCAGGGCGGCAAGCGACGACTGGGTAGCCACGGCAGTATCCCTCCCCCTTGGTGGTCGTTCAGCGCGCCGCAGCATAGCACAGCGGCGGCCGGAGGGAGAGCGCCCAGCCGTGGCACAACGACGGGGCCGCTACTGATCCGCCGGGGGCGCGGTCTCGCCGTCGCGCGGCTGTCGTGGTTGCACGACCGTATTGTAGTAGTCGCAGAGGTCGGTGAGGAAGCAGTCGCGGCAGCGCGGCGTGCCCCAGACGCAAGGGTACTGGCCGTGGCGCAGCAGGCCCCAGTGGAAGTTGTAGATCGTCTGGGCGTCGTCCGGCAGCAGGGCTTGCAGGAGCGGGTGGGCGGCCTCGGCCGACACCTTCGGGCCGATCAGGCCGAGGCGGATCGACGTCCGGTGGACGTGGGTGTCCACGGGCAAAATCGGCTTGCGGCAGGAGAAGAGGAGGACGCAGGCGATCGTCTTCGGCCCGACCCCCTCCAGGCGCCCGAGCCAGGCGGCGCCCTCCGCGACCGGCAGATCGCAGAGGAAGTCGAGCGAGAGTTCGCCGCGCTCGGCGGAGATCCGGCGCAGGAGCGCCTGGATGCGCGGCGCCTTCAACTCCGGCCAGTTGGCCGGGGCGACCGCCGCCTCCACCTCGGGGAGGGGCGCGTCGCGCACGCCCTCCCAGGAGCCGAACCGCTCCCTCAGTGCCCGGTAGGCCGCGGCGTTCTCCTCCTTCTTGGTGCGGTGCGACAGGATGATGTTGACCAGCATGCTCAGCGGGTCCCGGCTGGAGAAGCGCGCCGGCCCGTGCCGCGCGGTCACGCGGCGCGTCACCTCCAGCGCCTTGGCGGCCAGCGCCTCGCGGTCGGGCGTCGGGTAGCCGTAGTCGGCCGGGTTGCCGCGTGGCCGGGTCTCCCGCTTCACCATCAGCCCCTCGTCAATCCCTACTCGCGGCCCCCGCCCGCGGCGCCGATCGCCCGCGCGGGCCGTGCGACCTTTCGCAAGCCGCGTTCCGCGCCTCTCCCCCGCGCCGGCACGCGGCAGACATCCGGACGCGGTCCAGATTCGTACAAGGAACAAACGACGTTTGTCGCCCGGTGGGTGGAGTGAGCATCTGGCCCCGCCGCCGCTCGGAGGGTGTCCCACAACTATCGGTCCCGCTCTTCGTTCAATTGTCGAAGCGGGTGTTGAAGCCGGCTCTTCCCAGGCTGACAGCGGTTCTTGTCCCGATTGAGCGGGTGCTACGGCAACGCGCTGGGCGTTGGGTCGAACGCCCCTACCCCGCGCGATCGCGATCGGCGCGACCGTTCCGCGGGCTGCCCTGAACGATCGCGAAACAGCGCGCGCTCTTGCCTTCCGACTCACGGGATTCTGGCACGCCGCCCGGCCTGATCCGCTCCGAGAGGTTGACCATGCCGCAAGCTCCCCGCGAGATCCTCGGCCGGCCGGCGCGGCTCGCCGCCCTGCGGCGGGCGGCGCTGCTGGACACGCCCGCCGAGGCGGCGTTCGACCGCTTGACCCGGTTGGCGGCGACGATCCTGGGCGCGCCGGTGGCGCTGGTCACGCTGGTGGACGCCGACCGGCAGTTCTTCAAGAGCGCCGTCGGCCTGCCCGAGCCGTGGGCGTCCCGGCGCGAGATGCCCCTGTCCCACTCCTTCTGCCAGCACGCGGTGGCGTCCGGCGCGCCGCTGGTCATCGCCGACGCCCGCGACCACCCGCTGGTGCGGGACAACCTGGCGATCCCCGAGCTCGGCGTGGTGGCCTATGCCGGCATCCCGCTGATCACCGCCGACGGCGCCGTCCTCGGCAGCTTCTGCGTCATCGATCAACGGCCGCGGGACTGGACACTGGAGGAGATCGCGATCCTCACCGACCTCGCCGCCGTGGTGCTGACCGAGATCGAACTGCGGGTCGCGGCGCGGGAGGCGCAGGATCGCGCGGCGGAGGCCGAACGCGAGCGCCGCGAGAAGCTGGCGCTGCTGCATCGCGAAGAGGCCGCCCGCGCGGAGGCCGAGGCGGCACGGGCTGAGGTCGTCGCGACGCTCGAGCGGATCACCGAGGGCTTCTTCGCCCTCGACCGGGAGTGGCGCTTCACCTACGTCAACCGCCGGGCGGAACTGCTGCTGTGCCGGCCGGCGGCCGAGCTGCTGGGTCGTTCCATCTGGGAAGTCTTCCCGGAAGGGGCCGGCTCGCCCTTCGCCCGGCAGTATCAGCAGGCGGTGACCACCGGCCGCGCCGTCGCCTTCGAGGCCTACTCCCCGGCGCTGGCGACCTGGCTCGAGGTCCACGCCTATCCGGGGCACGACGGCCTCTCGGTCTTCTTCCGCGACACGG
The DNA here is from genome assembly GCA_030446685.1 of Thermomicrobiales bacterium. Lineage (GTDB taxonomy): Bacteria > Chloroflexota > Chloroflexia > Thermomicrobiales > CADCWN01 > JAUJMV01. The sequence continues at coordinate 212,656 of JAUJMV010000006.1, forward strand.
GCCTGCGTCGCCGGGCCGAGGCGGCCCTGCGCGCGAGCGAGGCCCAGTTCCGCGACGTCTACGCGGCGGTGGGGCAGGTGACGATGGCGCTCGACGGCCGGTTCCTCAGCGTCAATCGCGCGTTCTGCGACTTCACCGGCTACAGCGAGGCGGAGTTGCTGGCGCGCAGTTTCCACGACCTGATCCCCCCCGACGAGCTGCCAGTGGCCACCGGTGATGTCCGCCGGCTCCTCTCCGGCGAGCTGCCCCACTACCAGCGGGAGCGTCGCTACCGGCGCAAGGACGGCGCGATCGTCACCGGCCTGATCGGCACCTCCGCGATCCGCGACGACGCGGGGCGGCCGCGCTACCTGCTCGGCCTGCTGCAGGACATCACCGCGCGCAAGGAGGCCGAGGCGGCGCTGCGCGCGAGCGACGAGCGGCTGCGCGTGGTGGTGACCAGCGCGCCGGTCATCCTCTTCGCGCTCGACCGCGACGGGGTCTTCACCCTCGCGGAGGGGCGGGGCCTGGCGGGGCTGGGGGGGCGGCCGGGGCAGGTGGTCGGGGAGTCGATCTTCGACCTCTACCGCGATCACCCGCGCCTGCTGGACAACATTCACCGCGCGCTGGCGGGCGAGGAGTTCGCCGCGACGGTGGAAGTGGGCGAGCTGGTCTTCGAGACGTCCTACGTGCCGCTGCGGGACGAGCGGGGCGCCGTCACCGGCGTCACCGGCCTGGCCACCGACGTCACCGCGCGCGTGCGCGCCGAGGAGGAACTGCGCCGGCAGAACGCCTATCTGGCGGCGCTGCACGAGACGACCCTGGCGATCGTGGACCGGTTGGACCCGGCCGAGCTGCTCGAAGCGATCGTCCGCCGGGCCGGGGCGCTGCTCGGCACGCCGCACGGCTACATCCATCTGGTCGAGCCGGACGGCTCGGCCCTGCTCACCTGGGTGGGGACGGGCGCTTTCGGCGATCACCTCGGCCAGCGCATCGCCCCGGGCGAGGGGCTGGCGGGGCGGGTTTGGCAAACCGGCCGCGCCCTGGTGGTGGACGAGTACCGCTCCTGGCCGGGGCGCCGAACCGCCATCGACGCCGATCCGTTCCACGCGGTGGTGGGCGTGCCGCTCACCTCGCGCGGGAAGGTGGTCGGCGTGACCGGCTTGGCCTACCTGGAGCCGGAGCGCCACTTCGGGGAGGCCGAGCTGGCGGCGCTGAGCCGCTTCGCCGAACTGGCCTCCCTCGCGCTGGACAACGCGCGGCTCTACACCGCCGCGCAGCAGGAACTGGCCGAACGCAAGGCGTTGGAGGCGCGACTGGCGCGCCAGGCCTTCCACGACTTCCTCACCGGGCTGCCGAACCGGGCGCTTTTCCGCGCGCGGCTCGACAACGCGCTGCGCGCGACCGGCGGGCCGCGCGATCCGGTCGTGGTGCTCTTCGTCGATCTTGACGGCTTTAAGGAGATCAACGACCGCTTCGGTCACGAGGCGGGCGACCGGGCCTTGCAGATCGTGGCGGGGCGCCTGGAGCGCTGCGTGCGGGCGGGGGACACCGTGGCCCGGCTCGGCGGCGACGAGTTTACCGTGCTGCTGCCAGCCGCGACCGAGGCCGACGCGGTCCGGGTGGCCACCTCGATCCTCCAGGTGCTGCAGCGGCCGCTCGGCGTCGACGGCGGGGAGGCGACCATCTCGGCCAGCGTCGGCATCGCCCTCGGCACCCCCGGCCGCGATACGTCGGAGGACTTGCTGCGGCGGGCCGACCGCGCCCAGTACCGCGCGAAGGCCAGCGGCAAGGCGGACTACGCGGTGGCGGAGTAGGCGGCGGCCCGCCGGCCACCCCGCGCGGGGTGGCCGGCGGGCCGTTGGGGGCGGGGGACCGCCCCTACGGGAACTGCTGGAACCACCGCAGGCCGAGCAGCCCGCCGAGGACGAGCAGGAGGGCGCCGAACGCGCTGACCAGCGCGGTCACCTCGGTGCGCTCCTCGACCCAGCTGATCGTCGAGCCGAGGTCGCCGTAGATCCGTTCGAGTTCGGCCGTCTCGGCGGCGTAGAAGTACTCGCCGCCGGTCTCGGCCGCGATGTTGCGCAGGGTGGTCTCGTCGAGGCCGACGCGCTGCCGGCTGTTGAGCTGCGGCGCGGAGCCGCGCTGCCCGATCCCGACGGTGTGGACGCGGACGCCCTCTTCCCTGGCGCGGGCGGAGGCGCCCTCGGGTGGTCGCCCGGCGCTCGACTCGCCGTCGGAGAGCAGGACTACCATGGCGGGCGCGCGCCGTCCTCGCCGAGCGGGCGCTGGGCGAGCTGGTCGAGCGCCAGGTGCAGCCCCTCGCCGATCGCGGTGCTGCCGTCGGGGTTCAGCCGCTCGATCGCCCGGATCACCTCGTCGCGGTCGTCGGTCAGCGGGGCGTTGACGCTGGCGGTGGGCTGAAGCTGACCAGCCCGACTTGCAGCCCCCGCGGCAGCGTCTCGACAAACTGGCGCGCGGCGCCCTTCGCCGCCGCCATCCGGTTCGGCTGCAGGTCGGCGGCCGCCATCGAGCCGGAGACGTCCAGCACCAGCAGCACGGCGGTCTGATCGCGCGGCACGGCGATCACCGCGGTCGGGCGGGCCAGGCTGATCAGCAGCGCCGCCAGGCTGAGGAGGAAGAGGAGCGGCGGGATGTGCCGCCGGAAGCCCGGCCGCCGCCCGACGACCTCCTCCAGCAGCGCGAGGTTGGTGAAGCGCACCGCGTAGGCGCGGCGGCGCCGCTGGGCGACGAGGTAGAGGGTGAGCAGGGCGGGGATGACGCCGAGGGCGAAGAGCAGGGTCGGCCATTGGAAGGTCATGGTTCCTCCGTGAGTTGGGTAGTCGGGTAGTGGGGCGGTAGGCGGAAGCTGCGGGCCTGGGTGAACGTTCCGTGGCCTCCTCGGCCGGCTATCCGGCTATCCGACTACCCAACTGCCCGACTCCGTCGCCGCAGGCGCGCGCGCGTCGAGGAAGCGCACCAGGGGCGCAGCAGATCCTCGTCGGTGTCGAGCCAGAGGGTGTCGACCCCGCAGGCGGCGAGGTCGGCGCGGACGCGGGCGGTCTGGTCGCGGGCGGCCTCGGCGAAGCGCTCGCGCAGGCGGCGGTCGCCGGTGTCGATGACGCGCTGGCGGCCCGTCTCGGGGTCCTCCAGCGTGATGACGCCGACATCGGGCAGCGCGACCTCGCGCGGGTCGCTGAGGCGCACCGCGACGACCTCGTGCCGTGCCGCCAGCCGCCCGAGCGGCTGTTGCCAGCCATCCGGCACCAGGAAGTCGGAGACGACGATCACCAGCGCCCGCCGGCGCAGGGCCGGCCCGGCGTGGGCCAGCGCCGCCGCCAGGTCGGTGCGCTCAGCCTGCCCTGAGCTTGCCGCAGGGCCTGCCCGGCGCGGGCCGCGGGCGCCTGGCGGAACTGCTCGCGCAGGCGGGCGACCAGTTGGCGGAGGTGCGCGCGGCCGGCGCCGGGCGGGATCAGGCGGACGGGCCGGTCGTCGAAGAGAACCGCGCCGAGGCGGTGCCCGTGCTGGCCGAGGATCTGGCCGGCGGCGGCGACGAACGCGATCAGCCGGTCGCGCTTGAGGCAGCGCGCGGTCCCCAGTCGATCGAGGCGCTCAGGTCGAGCAGCAGCCAGACGTCGAGCGCGCGCTCGGCGTAGGACTCGCGGACGTGGGGCGCGTCGGTGCGGGCGGTGATATTCCAGTCGATGTGGCGCGTCGTCGCCCGGCTGGGTACTCGCGCACCTCGGTCAGTTCGAGGCCGGGGCCGCGCAGCTTCGGCGCTCGTCGCCGCCGAGCCGGGTCGCGACCGGGCGGAGGACGGTCCACTGCAGCCGGCGCAGCAGCGCGGGGGCAGTTGCTCCGGCGGCGGCCGCCGCCGCCGATGCTGGTCGGTGCCTTCGCGGTCGAGCGCGGCCGCCACCTAAGCAGGACATCGCGATCCCCAGGTCGATGCGCGGCGCCGGGAAGCGGGCCAGCAGCGCCGCGATCGCGCCCTCGGGCGTGGCCCCGGCGGCGAGGCCGTCGTAGCTGAGGATCAGGCGGTGGCGCAGCACGTCGGGGACGAGGTCGGCGACATCCTGCGGCAGGACGTAGCGGCGGCCGCGGATGAAGGCGAGGGCGCGCGCGCCGGCGATCAGGCCGATCGAGGCGCGCGGGCTGCCGCCGAAGGCGAGCGTCCCGGCGAATTCGGCCAGCCCCGCCTCCGCCGGGCGGCGGGTGGCGGTGACGAGGGTGGCGGCGTAGGCGATCACTTGCGGGTCGACGTAGACCCGCTCGACCGCCCGCTGCATCGCGATCAGCCCCTCCGGCGTCAGCAGCGTCTCCAGCGCGATCGGCGGGCCGATCTGGCGCTCGACGACGACCAGTTCGTCGGTGTAGGAGGGGTAGTCGACGAGGACCTTGAAGAAGCGGTCGACCTGCGCCTCCGGGGCGGGTAGGTGCCGTCCGATTCGAGCGGGTTCTGGGTCGCCAGGACGAGGAAGGGTCGGGGACGCGGAAGGTCTGCTTGCCGATGGTGATCTGCCCGCTCCTGCATCACCTCCAGGAGCGCCGACTGGACCTTGGCCGGCGCGCGGTTGATCTCGTCGGCCAGCAGCAGGTTGACGAAGAGCGGCCCCAGGCTCGGTGGTGAACTCGCCGGTGCGACTATTGAAGATGCGCGTGCCGACGAGGTCGGCGGGGACGAGGTCGGGGTGAACTGCCGCCCGAAGGCGCCGCCGACGGTCTGGGCCAGGGCCTTGATCATGGCGGTCTTCGCCAGCCACGGCACCCCTTCGAGCAGGACGTGGCCGCGCGCCAGCAGCGCGACCAGCAGGCGCTCGACGACGTGGTCCTGCCCGACGATCAGCCGCTTGACCTCGAAGAGCACCTGCTCCATCACGGCGGGCTGTGTGGGTGTGCCGGCCGGGTACTCGCCGATCCTCGCGCGCGTGGGTCTCGGGGCCTCTCGATGCTCCTCATGCTTCTCCCTCCTGATGGGGTGTGTCGATCGGCGTGTCGCCGGTCGTGTGGAGCGCCCCCCCGGCCCCCAATCCTGGGGGAGGAGGACCGACGTCGCTTGATTGCCTGTCGCTGGTGTGGGAGGCCCCGCAACGCTGGGGCGCTGACGGTTGTTGACCCGTAAGGCCACCCGTCACCCCCGGCCCTCTCCCCCACGATTGGGAAGGCCGGGGGGGCGCTCCGGCGAATTGGCGGCGTCGCTCCGGTAAGGGGCGGGCGCCCGTGCCCGCCGCGTGGTGGGGCTGGACCACCCGGGCAGACACGGGCGCCCGCCCCCACCGTCCTTCGCCTCTACCCGCAGATAAGGGCTTCACCCGTTGCCCCCTTGACCCTCGGCCTTCTGCCCTCGGCCCTCGGTCCTACGGCTGGCTGGCGGGCCAGGCGGCGAGCGTCACCGGAAGCTGGCGGTCCTGCAGCGTCGCGCCAGATCGTCAGCGTGACGGTGTCGCCGGGCCGGCGCCCCGGTGAGGCGGTCGGCGAGGTCGGCGAGTCCCGACCGGGGCGCCGTCGATCGGCGCGCAGCACGTCGCCGCCGCGCGGGATGCGTTGCCCCGCGTCCTGGCCGCCGCGCACCCCGACAGCGCCGCCGGGCCGCCGGCGATGGCGCCCGTCACCAGGATGCCCTCCTGGATGGCGAGGCCCTGGTCGCGCGCGATGGTGGGGTCGAGTTCGCCCGGTGATGCCGAGCCAGACCGGCTCCAGCCGCGCGCCCGACTGGAAACGCGGCAGCAGGCGCTGGCGGTGTTGATCGGCACCGCGAAGCCGACGCCGACCGAGCCGCGCACGGGGCTCTCGATCATCGTGTTGATGCCGATCACCTCGCCCGCCGCGTTCAGCAGCGGCCCGCCGGAGTTGCCGGGTTGATCGGCGCGTCGGTCTGGATCAGGTCGCGGCGCAGGCGGCCGTCCCCGGCTGCTACCTCGCGGTCGACCGCGCTGATGATCCCTGCGTCACCGTCTGGTCAAGGCCGAAGGGGCTGCCGATCGTGATCGCGATCTCGCCGACCTGGACCGCGTCGGAGTCGCCGAGCGCGGCGACCGGCGTGTTCGCCGGCAGGTCCACCTGGAGGACCGCCAGGTCGGCCCCGCGGTCGCTGCCGAGCACGCGCGCCTCGCGGCTCGCGCCGGTGCTGAAGCGCACGCTCACCGCCCGCGCGCCCTCGACGACGTGGTTGTTGGTCGATCAGGCCGCTGGCGTCCACGACGACGCCGGAGCCGCTGCCGGTCGGGTCAGCCCGTTCCCGGTGCCGCCCGCGACGATCACGCGGACGACCGCGGGGTTGACCTGGCTGAAGACGGCCCCGGCGACGGTCGCCGCGCCGGCGGGGGCGGCGACCGGCTGCGCGGTGATGGCGGGCGCATTCGGGGACGCCGCCGCGAGCCAGCCGGCGGTGACGGCCGAGCCCGCCGCGCCGCCGCCGATCGCGCCGCCGGTGAGGGCGAGCGCGATCAGCAGGCTGGCGCCGAGACGCCGCCGGCCAGCGCCGGGCGCGGTGGTCGCGCCGGGGGCTGCGGCCGGCGGCGGGGAAAGGGGTTGGGAGTTGTTGCAGTTGGGACGGCGTTTGCCGCGACCATTGCGGTCCGAAGGGTCGAAGGGTTGCTGTGCCATCGCGATCACTCCAGCGAGCCTCGGGGACGGTGCGCTGCGTCGGGGCCGACGTTGTGCGATGCGTATTGCCCACAGGGATAGCGAGGCAAGCTGAGACGAGCGTAAAGGGTCTGTGAGAGGAGGCTGATGGGATGGTGAGAGAGGGTGAAGGAAAAACTGAGAAGGGGCTGAGGGGGGTGTCCCTGGGGGAGGCCGCCGGTGGGCGTCTCGCGGGCGCCGCGCGCCGAGTCCGCCTACGCGGACTAACGGTGTGGATTTCCGCGGCGGCGCGCTTCGTGGCCGGTACCGCGAGACACCGGCCCGGCGGTCACCGCGCCGCTGCGGGTCTGCGGCGCGGCCTGGGGCGGTAGGGCGGCGCTGGTGGCGCGGGGCAGGGTGACGGTGAAGCGGCTGCCGGCGTCCTCTCGCTCTCGACCGCGATCGCGCCGCCCTGCCCCTCGGTCAACGCCCTGGCGATCGCCAGGCCGAGGCCGGCGCCCTCGCCGGTTCGCGCGGTGTCGCTGCGGTAGAAGCGCTCGAAGAGGTGCGGCAGATCGGCGCGGGCGATGCCGATGCCGGTGTCCTCGACGCTGATCGTGACCCCCTCGTCCGCGTCGGTCGCGGCGACGGCGATCGTGCCGTCCGGGGGCGTGTACTTGATCGCGTTGTCGAGGAGGATGAGGAGGCACCTGCCGGAGCGCGTCGCGGTCGCCCAGCACCGCGAGATCGCCCGCGTCGCCGCAGTCGAGCCGGTGGGCGGGCGCGAGGCGGCCTGGCGGCAGAGGTCGTCGAGGAGCGGGGCGAGTGGGACCGGCTGGCGGACGAGCGGCCGGCCGGCGTCGGCCCGCGCGAGGATCAGCAGATCGTTGACCAGCCGGCTCATCCGCTCGGTCTCGGCGACCATGTCGTCGAGCGCGGCGCGGCGGTCCTCCGGGTCGATCGGCGGGTCGCGCTGCAGAGCCGAGGTTGCCGCGGATCGTCGTCAAGGGCGTGCGCAGTTCGTGCGAGGCGTCGGCCACGAAGCGGCGCTGGACGCAGGGCGCTCGGTCTGGTCGTAGGCGGCCTGGAGGGCGGTCAGCATCGCGTTGAAGGTCGTCGCCAGTTGCCTGACCTCGTCCTGGGGGCCGACGTAATCAACGCGGCGGCCGAAGTCACGGCGTGCCCCGATCGCCCGCGCCGTCTGGGTGATCCGTTCGATCGGGCGCAGGGCGAAGCGGGAGAGCAGCCAGCCGATCCCGAACGCGAGCAGCGTGACGATGCCGGTGCCGGCGATCAGCGTCGTCCGCAGGGTGTTGAGCGATTGCTGCTGGTCGTCGATCGGGCGTGCGACCTGTACGATGCCGCTCGGGCCGTACCTCGTACCATCGACCCTCTTGCTGTAGACACCGCCTGTCACCGCCTGGGACAATACCCGGCCCCGGCCGCGCCGTCTTTGAGTATCCTGCGTTCAGTCTCTCAGCGGCCCCAGCCCGACATCCTCGGTCTGGTCCAGGACCTCTCCGTCGGAGCTGGAAGGCTCGGACATAGGTGCCTGGCGGGATTAGTTTCTTGCCATTGTTCGCTAAACTGTTGAGGTTACCAAGTCGAAGGTCGTCTGAATCGGCTAAACGTTGCGTGTCGGCCACAAGGGCCTTCTTCGCGTTGTCCAGGGCGTTCTTCGCGACCTGCTGCACGGTGAGGTAGAGCGCGGTGCTGAACAGGATCAGCGTCAGCGCCAGGATAGCGGTGTAGAGCAGGGTGAGGCGCAGGCGGATCGACATGTGCCTCCTACACCGTGGGCCATGGGTCGTAGGCCGTGGGACGCGAGTGGTGGCTGCGAATCATGGCGGCTGGCCTCTCCGATGATCGAGGATCGGTCTCCCAACAGCCTACGGCCCACGGCCTACGGCTCGCGGATCACGTAGCCGACGCCGCGCACGGTCTGGATCAGCCGCGGCTCGCCGCCGGCCTCGGTCTTCTGCCGCAGGTAGCCGATGTAGACGTCGAGCACGTTGTCGTCGCCGTAGAAGTCGTCGCCCCAGACCGCCTCCAGGATGCGCGCCCGCGGCAGCACCTGGCGCGGGGAGCGCAGCAGGTATTGGAGCAGGTCGAACTCCTTGGGGCTGAGGTCGAACCGCCGGTCGCCGCGCCGCGTCTCGCGCGTGGTCGGGTCGAGCGACAGGTCGGCGTAGGCGAGCGGCTTCTCGCCGCCGGTCGCCTCGATGCGGCGCAGGAGAGCGCGGATGCGCGCCAGCAATTCGGCCGGGGCGAACGGCTTGACGAGGTAGTCGTCCGCGCCGCTGTCCAGCCCCTCGACCCGGTCCTCGACCGCGTCGCGCGCGGTCAGCATCAGGATCGGCGTCGGGTCGGCGGCGCGGACGCGGCGGGCGACCTCGATGCCGCTCAAGCCGGGCATCATCCAGTCGAGGACGATTAGGTCCGGGCGGCGGGCCAGCGCCGCCGCCAGCGCCTCCTCGCCGCTGGCCGCCGTGAGGACCTGGTAGCCCTCGTAGGCGAGCGTGCGCCGCAGCATGTCGGTGATCTTGCGGTCGTCGTCGGCGATCAGGACTGTCGGCATCGCGCCTTCATTCCGCTCCCGTTCGATCGTCGGACGGAGGGGCAGCGTATCCCCTGCCGCCCGAGCCGCGGCTGTTCCTCCCATTGTAACGGTTCTCCCGCCGCCCGGCGACGTGCCGGGCGGCGGCGGGTGACGGCGAGGGACTCGGCCCCCCCTGCTCGTCGCCCCCGCGGCCCCATCCGCATCACCCCCCGTCACGGTTCCCACGCCCCTGTGCTACAGTAGCGCCGCGATTTTGTACCGGGAGGGACCGGCCGCGGCACGCCGCGCGCGAGGGAGGAGTACGCCGATGGTACGGGTGACGGGGCTCTATCACGCCGCGCTGGCGGTCTGGGATCTGGAGCGGGCCGAGCGCTTCTACCGCGAGTTGTTCGGCCTACAGCGGCACCCCACGCCGAGCTACTTCCCCGGGAGCGTGGTCTTCCTCGATCTGGGCAACACGATGCTGCACCTGATACGCGACGCCCCCGGCATGCCGCGCACGACGATCGGCGACGCGGCCGACGACGGCGACGACGAGGTGGCCTTCCTGCGGCGGCAGGAGCAGGCGCGGCGCCTGCGCCTCCACGTCGCGCTGGCGGTGGACGACCTGGACGCGGCGCTCGAGCGGGTGCGCGCGGCGGGGCGGCCGATCACGACCGAGATCGCGACGCGGCCCGACGGCTCGCGCTA
>JAUJMV010000006.1:222548-252262 GCA_030446685.1 Thermomicrobiales bacterium
CTTCCAAGATAGCCCAGGACGTGTCCCGATCCCAGTCCCCGCAGGGGGACTTCGTGGCCCGCTGCGGGCTCCCTCTGGGCAGGGCGCGACTTCAGTCGCCGGCGCAACTACCCCAAACGCGCCGGGCGCGGTCAGTAGACTTGCAGGCCGCGGGCCTCGCGGCGACCGTCGCGCCAGGCCTCGACGCGGTTGTGCCGGGGCAGGCCCTTGACGCGCAGGCCGCTCTTCGCCGGGTCGTCGTGTGCGGCGTAGAAGCGGGCCAGTTCCGCCCGCAGCGCCGCCTCGATCGCGGCGTACTCGGGTCGCCCGGCCAGGTTGACCGTCTCGCCGGGGTCGCGGCGGAGGTCGAAGAGGTCGTCCGGGCCGGCGGGGTGGCGCGCGACCAGCTTCCAACCGGGCGTGCGGATCATCCGCAGGTCGCCGTACTCCCCGAAACGCGCCTCGCGCCAGTCGGTCACCGGCTCGCCGCGCGCCAGGGCGCGGTAGCCGCGGCCGGGGTAGCGGCGCTCGGCGTCGTCCGGGCGCGGCGCGACGCCGCCCCACTCGCGGATCGTCGCGAAGGTGTCGTAGTGGTCGACGCAGTGTTCGACCGTCCGGCCGGGCGCCACCTCCGCCGGCCAGCGGATCAGGAGCGGCACGCGCAGGCTCGTCTCGTGCATGTTGAGCGGGCGGGTGCTGTTGCCCTTGCCCCAGAAGCCGTGGTGGCCGAGCGTCAGGCCGTGGTCGGCGGTGTAGATGACGAGCGTGTCGTCCAGCCGCCTGGCGTCGCGCAGGTGGTCGAGGACGCGGCCGACGTTGCGGTCGATGTCGGTCACCGCCGCGTAGTAGTGCCGGTAGCGGCGCAGGAGATCCTCGTCGGTGAAGTCGTCGCCCTGCGGGAAACCCTCGTTGCGGTGCCAGGGGTGCGGCCGGTAGGGGGGGATGTCGGCGAAGGTCGCGCCGGCGTAGCGCGCGACGAGGTCGGGCTCCTGGTCGGCGTAGGGCGAGTGGGTGGCGATAGGGCCGATCTGGAGGAAGAAGGGGCGGTCGGGCGGGGTCTCCGCCAGGAAGCGCAGGGCGTAGTCGGTGATGATGCCGGTCTTGTTGCCGGTCAGCGTCACCGGCCGGTCGTTGAGGACGTAGGTGTACTCCCCGCTGTGGCCGCCCTGCCAGCGGGGCAGGCCGAAGTGCCAGTCATAGCCGCGCGGCGTGAGGTGGGAGCGGCCCAGGTGCCACTTGCCGCTGAGGCCGCAGCGGTAGCCCGCGCCGGCGAGGAGTTCGGCCAGCGTCGTCTCGCCCTCCAGCCAGTCGCGGTCGCCGATCTCCGGCTGCGCCTCCTCCAGCCAGTCGTGGATGCCGACCTGTGACGGGGTGCGCCCGGTCAGCAGGCAGGCGCGGGCAGGGGAGCAGACCGGCGAGGGGGTGAAGGCGTTGGCGAAGCGCGCCCCCTCGCCGGCCAGCCGGTCGAGCACGGGCGACTGGACTTCACTGTTCCCGTAGCAGCCGGTGGCCCACGCCCCGTGGTCGTCGGTCAGGAAGAGGAGGATATTCGGCCGTGCCTGCATGATTCATCCCTCCATCATAGCGCCCCGTCGCGCAGGTGGGCGCGCAGGCGGTCCTCGTCGAACGCGATGCCGAGCCCCGGCCCGTCCGGCACGCGGAAGACGCCGTCGGTCGGGCGCAGCGGCGCGGTCAGGAGGTCGTCGCCGAGCGGGTTGGGGGTGCTGGGGAACTCGAAGATCAGGAAGTTGGCGCTCGCCGCCGCCAGGTGGGCCGCCGCCGCGACGTGGACCGACGAGCCCATGCTGACGTGCGCGGCCCACTTCGTGTTGTGCAGGCTGGCGACGGTGGCGATCCGTCGCCCCTCGGTGATGCCCCCGGCCCGGCAGATGTCGGGCAGGATCACGTCGACCGCGCGGCGGGCCAGGCGCTCCGCGAATTGCCAGCGGGTGCATTCGGTCTCCCCGGCGGCGACGGCCATATCGAGCGCGGCGGTGAGGTGGGCGTAGCCGGCGATGTCCTCGGGCGGCAGCGGGTCTTCGAGCCAGTAGACGCCCAACTCCTGCAACCGCCGCCCGACCTGGAGCGCGTTCTCGGCGCTGTAGGCGCCGTGCGCGTCGACCAGGAGATCGGCCCGGCCGCGGATCGCCTCGGCGATGGCGGCGACCGTGGCGAGGTCGCTGGCGATGTCGCCGCGCCCGATCGAGCACTTCACGGCGGTGTAGCCCTCGGCGACGAACCCTTGCGCGGCGGCCGCCCGCTCCTCGGCGGTCGCGCCCGGCACGCCGGAGGCGTAGGCCGGCAGTTCCCGGCGGAACGGCCCGCCGAGCAGCCGGTAGACCGGCTCGCCGAGGAGCTTGCCCGCCAGGTCCCAGAGGGCGATGTCCGCCCCGGCGATCGCCTCCAACTGGTAGCCGGCGACGTGGCCCCGCAGGCGCATCGCGCCGTACATCCGCTCCCAGAGGGCTTCGATCGCCAGCGGGTCCGCGCCGAGCAGGAGCGGCGCCAGCACGTCCTCGACGACCGCGCGCGTGGCGCGCGGCCCGAGCGGCGCGTGCCCCTCCCCCCAGCCGACCGTGTCGTCGTCCGCGGTGATCCGTACCAGGCAGGTCTGCGCCTGGGGTGGGTAGGCGCAGATGTGCAGATCGCCGATCTCCGCCAGGGCGCGCGGGCGGTGCGCGCCGGGCGATGATCCGCTCGAGGCCTGCCCCGGTGCGGTCGCCCTCAGGCCGGCGCCGCCGACGTAATCCTTGTCGCCGGCCAGCACGAAGGCTTCGACGGCGGCGATGCGCGCTGTGGCAGGCATGCTCCCTCCACTTGTTCCCCGTCAGATGACGCGGAAGATCACCCCAGGCGCGGCCGGGCGATGCGCCCGGCGCCGGGGTTGCCGAGTTACCCGTGACGGCCCACGGTCGCGCCGGTATGCGGCGCCAACATCGCATCGTCCACGCGCAGCAGCGCGAGCGCCGTCCAGCGACCACTCTCGTAGGTCAGGCGCACCCCCTCGCACTTGCCGAACGGCGGCCCCCAGGCGGCGTGGTCGGCGTCCGGGAAGCAGGTGACGGCCCCCGCCTCGATGATCCGCCCGTGGGAGACGATCAACGCCTGCCCGCCTTCCGGCACTCCCCGGACGACCGATTCCCACAGCGCCGCCTGCGCGCGGCCCAACCGGGCGGTCGCGCCACCCCGGCGCGCCAGCCGGGCGAAGGCGACGAACGGATCGTCCCAGGCCCAACGCTCGTGGTGCCCGACCTCGGCCCATACCGCGGGTTCGATCCGCCCGAGCGCTTCCAGTTGCTCGTCCACCGCGAACCCCAGCGCGACGGCGGTCTCCAGGGTGCGGGTAATCTGGCTGGTGACGACCCGCCCGAACGGTCCCAACCCGGCCCCCACGCGCCGGGCCAGGTCGATCCCCGCCTGCGACAGGTGCCGATGGTCGCGCACCAGCGAATGCCGCCGCACTTCGAGTACGCGCATGATTGCCCCCCGCCGCGGCTTGCGCCCGCCCGGTCCCCGCGACCATCACCCCGCGCGCTCGGTCCAGGCGAAGCGCGCCACGCCATCCCCCCCGCCTTCCGCCGCGCCGGCGACCGTGAACCCCGCCGCCCGCAGCGCCGCAGCGACATCGTGCGCCGGGATGCCGCGCGAGCGGCTCCCGTAGTCGCCGACGATCAGCCGCCCCCCAGGCTCGACCGCGCGGTCGCGCAGCCTGCGGAGGTAGGCCGCGCGGTACGCTGGCGGCGCCTGGTCGAGGAGCGTGTAGACGTAGCGGAACTGGCGGGGCGGCGCCCAATCCCAGGCGTTGCCGACGAAGAAATGGGCCGCCAGGTGCGGCTGCCGTTCCCGCGCGAGCGCGATGAGTCGCGCGCCCTGGTCCAACCCGTAGGGGGTGAGCGCGATGCCGCGCTCCCGCCCCCACGCCACGAGGCACTCCAGGAGGTAGCCGTTCGCGCAGCCGGCGTCGAGGAACGTGCCGTCGGCGGTGACCGCCGCCAGGATCGGCTCGCGCTCGGCGCGCCAGCGCGCCGGGCCGCCGTAGAAGCCCGACTGCTCGATCGGGTCGCTGCGTCGCAGGTACGCCTCCTCGAGGGCGGCCAACTCGCGGAGGAACGTTTCGGGCAAGTGTGCGGGCGCCTCCATCCCCGGTCCTCCCCCTTGCGATAGCGCCGCGCGGCCGGGCGGGGCCGGCGCTCAGGCGAAAGAGGCGAGCATGCCGCCGTCCACCAGGTAGGCCCCGCCGGTGCAGAACGAGGCGCGCGGGCCGGCGAGGAAGAGGATCATCTCGGCGACCTCCTCCGGCCGCGCGATCCGCCCCATCGCGTGCAGCGCGCCCCAGTCGCGCAGCGCGCCCTCCGGGTCCTCGCCGCCGAAGAGGTCGGCGGAGGCGCGCAGCATCGGCGTGTCGACCGAGCCGGGGCAGACGGCGTTGACGCGGATCTTCTCGCGCGCGTAGTCGAGCGCCATGCTGCGCGTCAGCGCCAGGACGCCCCCCTTCGACGCGGCGTAGGCGGCGACCGCCGGCTGCGTCGCCAGCCCCTGCACCGAGGCGACGTTGACGATCGCCCCGCCGCCGCGGCGTCGGATCTCCGGCACGATCCACTTCGAGACGAGGAAGACGCCCTTCAGGTTGACCGCGAGGGTGCGGTCCCACTCCTCCTCGGCCATCTCCTCGACCGTGCCGTAGGTCTGGATGCCGGCGTTGTTGACCAGCGCGTCCACCCCGCCGAAGGCGGCCACCGCCTCCCGCGCGATCCGCCGCGCGTCGTCGGTGCTGGCGACATCCGCGCCGACGAAGATTGCCCGGCCGTCCTCGCCCGCCAGTTCGTCCGCCAGCGCCCGCCCGGCCGCGGCGTCGCGGTCCGCCACCACCACGCGCGCCCCCTCGCGCGCGAAGGCCCGCGCCGTCGCCGCGCCGATCCCCTGCGCCGCCCCCGTGACGACGGCCACCTTCCCCGCGAACTCCACCGTCGGTCCTCCCTTCGCCCCTCGCCCCTCGCCCTACGGCCCCCGGCCCGCTGCCCTCAGCCCTCCGTCCGCTGCACGGTGGCGTCGGGGCGCGCGAGGACCTCCGGGCGCAGGCGGATGCCGAGCCCCGGACCCTCCGGGAGATGGAGGTAGCCCTGCCGGACGATCGGCTCGCCCTCGACCAGTTCGTGGTAGTAGCCCAGGCGCGCGTCGTAGAAGACGCGGGTCGTCTCCATGATGTAGGCGTTCGGCACGTTCAAGAGGACGTGCGCCGACGCCCAGAGGTTCACCGGGCCGGAGTGGTCGTGCGGCGCGAGCGGGATGCCGTAGACCTCGGCGAAGGTCGCCAGCTTCTTCAACTCGGAGATGCCGCCGGTCCAGGTCACGTCGCCGATCACCACGTCGGTGCCGTGCAGTTCCAGGAGGCGGCGCAGTTGGTGCCGCGTGAAGAGCCGCTCGCCCCCGGCGATGCGGATCGGCGACTTGTCGCGCAGGTCGGCCCACTCCTCAGGGTTGTCCTGCCAGAGCAGGTCCTCCAGCCAGTGGATCGGCAGGCCGTCCAGCGCGCGGGCGATCGCGATGGCGCTGGTCAGGTTCCAGAGACCGTGTCCCTCGATCATCACCTCCATCCGCCCGTCGAAGGCGCGGGCGATCGCCTCGATCGGCGCGATCCCCTCCTTGATCTGGGCGGCGGTGATCGCCTGCCCGCGGCTCGCGCGGGCGTAGGGGTCGAACTGCGCCCACTTCAGGCAGGTGATGCCCGCTTCGAGCAGTTCGCCCGCCAGCCGCACCGGATCGGTGCGGACGAGGGCGGCGTCGGAGTGCGGGCCGTAGGTGGAGCAGGTGTTGTAGACGCGGATGCGGTCGCGGCAGGGGCCGCCGAGCAGCGCGTAGATCGGCTGGCCGGCGACCTGGCCGAGGAGATCCCAGAGCGCGATGTCGAGCGCCGAGATCGCGCGCAACTCCGCGCCCGCGTAGCCGTGGAAGGCGGCGAAGTCGGTCATCGTCGTCCACAGCGCCTCGATGTGGGCCGGGTCGCGGCCGAGCAGGAAGCGCGCGGCGAGGTCGTGAACGACCGGGGCGGTGCGCGTGTCGGCGGTCTGCCCCAGCCCGACTAGCCCCTCGTCGGTCTGCATGCGCACGAAGATGAACGGCGGGGCCACCTGGCTGAGATGAATCGTCTCGACGGCGGTGATCTTCATGGCTGCTCCTGGCGAATCGGGAGTAGAAAGTAGAGAGTAGAGAGTCGGGAGTCGGGAGTCGAGGAAGGACTGCCAACGACAATCAGCGCTACGATTTCCATTTACTCTCTACTTACTCTCTACTCCCGACTCCCGACTCCGGTTCCGTCCGCAGGGTGAAGGTGACGCGGGAACCGGGGGCGCGCTCCCCGGCGCTGTAGTGGAGTTCGACCAATTCCCCGCGCCGGGTCACGGTCGGGCCGTGCGCGGTGGTCTCGACGTGGACGGTCAGGCCGGGCAGGCGCCAGCGGTCGGGGCCGATGGCGTCCGGGGCGAGGCCGGGCGCGTGAATCTCGAACAGGTAGGCCGTCTCCGCCGTCGGCGGGTCGGAGGCGATCGTGAGCGTGTTCGGGGTGGCGCGGGCGTCCACCGGCGCGGTGTGGCGCAGCCGGAGCCAGCCGACCTCGCCGCCGGGCGCGCGCCAGTGGACCGTCGCGGGGTGGAACTGCTTCCAGCCCGGCTTGCCCCCGGCCTCCGCGCCGATCATCACCTGTGGGCCGAGCCAGGCGGTGGCGCGGCGCGGCGGCTCGCCCGGCAGCGCCTGCTCGACCTGGCGCTCCCCCTGGAAGGCCGCGAAGTGGGGCCGCGCCGCCTCCGGCACGCGTGCGCCGAGGACGGCGACGCAGGGCGCGAGGCAGAAGTCGTTGGCGTGGGCGAAGGGCCGCCGCCAGTCGGGGAACGGGGCGGCCTCGGCGCCGGTGACCAGCCAGATCCACAGGCCCAGCAGGCCGGCGTAGCGCCGCAGGTCCATCCCGTAGGCCCGGTCGTAGGGGCCGCAGAGGTTCCGCAGGCCGGCGTGGTAGTAGCGGGCGATGTCGGTCCACAGCGCCCCTTCCAGCGCCGCGCCCAGCTCGCGCAGGGTCGGGGACGGCGCGTGCGCCCGCCAGAGCGCCAGCGCGTAGAGGTCCACGCCGTAGTAGGTGGGCGAGTTGTACTCGTCGAAGGCGCCGTGCGCGCGGAAGCGGTCGTGGACCGCCCCTCCCAGCGTCTCGGCGGCCGCCGCCCAGCCGGGCTCGCCGTAGCGGTCGGCGGCGAACGAGAGGAGGAACGCCTGCATCAGCGCGATGTTGGTGTAGGAGGCCGGCACGCGCCGGGGGAGGGCGCCGGCGATCGCCAGCCGCAGCGCCGCGTCGATGCCCCGCACCAGTTCCGGGGGCAGCAAATCCTCGGCGTGCAGGAGGATCAGCGCGAGGGTGGTGCCGATGAACTCCCGCCAGTTCGGGTCGTAGTCGAGCCACTCGCGCGGGGCGGCCAGGGGCGGCGGCTCCTCCGGGAAGCGCGCGAACGTCCCGTGGTAGGGCCGACCCGGCGCGTCGAACTGGTGCGCCAGGACCGTCCCGAGCGCGCCGACCGCCCGCTCCCGGTCCCCCGGCCCGCCGCGCAGCAGCAGCCCCAGCGCGTACCAGGCCGTCTCGCGCACCAGATGGAGTCGCACCCCCGGCGGGACCGGCACGCTCGGCTCGTCGGCCGCATCCCGCAGCAGCCCCGCCGTGCCGTCCCAGTGGCCGTCCATCCACATCAGCGCGCCGCTGGCGAGGTCGCGGGCCTGCGGCGTCAGGGCGTCGAGGGTCGTCGCCATCGGTGACGGTCTCCTTGCGCGATGGCCGGTGTGATGCATCCCCGCGCCCGCCTTGCAGCGCGGCATTGGGGCGCTGGCGGCTGAAGCCGCGCCTGCCGGCCTGCGGGCCACGAAGTCCGCCTGCGCGGACTGGGGCCGAACCCAACCAAGTGCTTATCAAGGTGGCCTCGGGCTTGTCCCCGAGCCCAGTCCGCGCAGGCCGCGCAGGGTGCTTCGTGGCCCGCAGGCCCGTGAGACGCCGGTTTCAACCGGCGGCCACCCCGCCCCGGCCCGTCTTATACCATACTCACCAGCGGATAGGACACGGCTGTATACTAGCCAGCCGGCGGCGGTGCTGTCCGTTACAGTGTCCGGTGCGCCGCCGTGTGGGGAGCCGAGGGGGAGGGGCCGATGCCGGATGCGAGCGGACGGGCCGGGGCGGTCCGCGATCACCTGCTGGCGAGCGCCGAGGTCAAGCGGCGCGCTGCGGAGGCGCTGGCCGGGCCGACCGTCGAGGCGGCGCGGCGGATCGCGGCCGTGCTGCGCGCGGGCGGCACGGTGCTGGTCTGCGGCAACGGCGGGTCGGCGGCCGACGCCCAGCACCTCGCCGGCGAACTGGTCGGGCGCTTCAAGCTGCCGGATCGCCGCGCCCTGCCGGTCCTGGCGCTGGGGACCGACGGCGCGGTGCTGACCTGCATCGCCAACGACTTCGCCTACGAGGAAGTCTTCAGCCGCCAGGTGGAGGCGTTCGCCGGGCCGCGGGATCTCGTCCTCGGCATCAGCACCAGCGGCCGGTCGCCGAACGTGCTGCGGGCGCTCGAAGTGGCGCGGCGGCGCGGCGCGGCGACCCTGGCCCTCACCGGGGGCGACGGCGGCCCGCTCGCCGCGGCGGCCGACCTGGCGTTGATCGTCCCCTCGGACGACACCGCGCTGATCCAGGAGTGCCACGGGGCGCTGATCCACGCCCTCTGCGCGCTGGTGGAGGAGGACGTGGCGGCGACGGTGGACGACGCTACCACCGCGCCGTCCGGGGCGGCGCGGCGATGACGCCGGAGGCGGTCCTGGGGATCGACATCGGCGGCACGAAGCTGGCGGCGGGCGTGGTCGCCCCGGACGGGCGCGTCCTCTCCTTCGCGCGCGAGCCGACGCCGCACGCCGCCGACGCCGAGGAGTTGCTGGCGGCGGTGGTGGCGCTCGCCGAGCGCACCCGGCGCGAGAGCGCGCGGCCGCTGGGCGCGCTCGGCATCGGCTGCGGCGGGCCGATCGCCTTCCCCGAGGGCCGCGTCTCCCCGATGCACCTGCCCGCCTGGCGGGCGTTCCCGCTGCGCGCCCGGCTGGCGGAGCGCCTGGGGCTGCCGGCGACGCTGGACAACGACGTGAAGGCGTTCGCGCTCGGCGAGGCGCGCTTCGGCGCGGGGCGCGGGGCGCGCTGCCTGCTCGGCATGGTCGTCTCGACCGGCGTGGGCGGCGGCATCGTGGTGGACGGCCGGCTGTATCACGGGGCCGGCGGCAACGCCGGCCACATCGGGCACATCGTCGCCGCCAGGGGCGGGCCGCGCTGTTTCTGCGGGGCGCGTGGTTGCCTCAACGCCTACGCCTCCGGCCGGGGGCTGCCGGCGCGGGCGCGGGAGGCGCTGGGGCGCGGCGCGACGAGCAGCCTGGCCGCCCTGCCGGCGGGGGGGCTGACGGCGCGGGCGATCGTCGCGGCGGCGGCCGCGGGCGATCCGCTGGCCGGGCGGCTGCTGCGCGAGGCCGCGCGGGCGCTCGCGCGGGGCCTCGCCGGGGTGGCCGCCCTCCTCGACCCCGACCGCGTCGTCCTCGGCGGCGGCATCACCCAGGCCGGCCCCCTGCTCTTCGACCCGCTCCGCGCCGAGTTGCGCCGCCGCGCCCGCCTGGCCTTCACCCGCGACCTGGATCTGCGCCCCGCGGCGCTCGGCGCGGAGGCGGGGGTGGTCGGGGCGGCGGCGCTCGCACTGCCCGCGTTAATGCCCGTGGCCAGTCGTTGAGATTCCGACTCGCGGGGTGGAGCGGGAACGCGGAAGGTCGCCTTGAGCGCCTGGAAGCCCTCCTGCCACTGCCACAACCAGACCGGGTCGAGGTGCCCGTTGCCGATCATGTGCAGTGTCCCGCCCTTGCCCGTCGTCATCCGGCCCTCCGTCCGTTCCCGCCCCGCCAGCGGCGGTAGGCCGCGACGAGGACCAGCAGCCAGGCGCCGCCGAAGAGCCACCCCCCCAGGACATCGCTCGGCCAGTGCGCGCCCGCTCCGACGCGGGCGAGGCTGACCGGCGCCACCAGCAGCGGCGCGAGCGCCGCCGTCGCGATCGCGAGCGCCCCGGCCCCGCCGCGTCGCGCCGCCTGGCCCGTCCAGACCAGGTAGCCGGTCAGGCCCAGGGTCACCACCGCGAAGAGGACCGTGCCGCTGGGGAAGCCGTAACCGTCGGCGGGCAGGGGCTGCTCCACGCGGACCAGGGCGGCGGCGGGTCGTGGGCGCGCGACGAGCGGCGGGAGGAGGAGTTCGCCGACGACCAGGGCGGTGGCGCCCGCGACGAGGAGCGCCACCGCCGCGGCCCACCGCCGCGCGAGCAGCGCCGCGACGACGGCCACCAGCGGGAGGCCCCAGATGATCAGGCCGAGCGAGCGCAAGGGCGCGCCGATGCCGCTGTCCGGGGGGATGGCGCGCTGGATGGCTCGCGTCAGGGCGAGGTCGCCCGGCAGCGGGCCGGCGCCTCGCGCGGCCAGCGCCAGGAGCAGGCCGGCACCGGCCAGGGTGATCCCGAGCACGAGCATGCCGGGCGTGACCGCGCCGCCCGCTGGGCGCGGTCCCTGGCGCGGCGCTGTCCGGGCGATCGTCATCGGCCCATCCTCGGCTGGGTCCCCTGGCGCGACTATCGGCGCGGCGTCCGGCCGTCCGGCAAGCCTCGCCGGTGGCTGGCGGCATCGTAACGCGCCGGCCGCCCCGCGGCAAGCGCGCCAGCCCTCGGGACAGGGCGAATGTATTCTCCACACGGTGAGGGATCGCCAGGCGGAGCGCCCCCCCGGCCCCCTAATCCTGGGGGGGGGGGGGGAGGGGACACCGGGGGTAGTAGACTATCGGGAAGGCTCACGCTCGACCACGGGCCTCTCCCCCCAGGATTGGGGGGAGGGGGGGCGCTCCCGAGCCGAGAACCTATTCGCCCTGCCCTCGTGGGGGTTGGCCCGGCGGCGCGACGTGCGCCCTCCCCCCGGCACTGTGGCGCCGGGGGGAGAGGCGGTCGAGGGAGGCATCGCGCGGGGCCGGCGGCCGGATCAGAGGGTGAAGGGGGGCTGGGTCTCGAAGGCGGGGTTAGGGGCGCCGACAGTGAAGTAGTTCGGGCTCTGGTAGAGCGGCATCCGGCGGACGATGCTGCGGTGGAACCGGCGATAGCCGGCCCGGTACGCGCCGTTGTTCCAGACCTTGAGGAGCGTCGCCGTGAAGAGGCCGTTGCGGTCGCCATCGGCGGAGAGCTGGTTGTCCTGGCAGCCGGAGATCAGGATCACGCTCGCGCCGATCCGCGCCCGCTCGCCGTCGGGGTACTCGCGCTGGACCCCGTCGTAGAGCGCCTGGTTGCGGGCGTAGGTGGCGTCGCGGACGTCCCCCGGCAGCATCCGCATCCGCGGCGGCTCGCCGGCCGGCGGCGTCGCCGGGTCCTCGGCCCCGATCCCCGACGAGAGGATCGCCTCGTACTGCATCTTGCGCGCCACGCTGCCGCTGTGGCAGCTATCGGAGAGCATGACGACCCGCACGCCCGGCTGGAACCGGCCCCACAGCGCGTAGAGTTCGTCGTCCACGAGCTGCCGGTCGTAGAGGACCCAGGTCTCGTCCCGGCCGTCCGGCTCGTCGCCGTTACTGTCGGGCACCTGACCGCCGTGCCCGGAGTAGGTGAGCATGAAGAGGTCGCCCGGCCCGAGCGCGCGGGCGGCCGCCCCGATCGCCCCCACGACGTTCCAGTGGGTCGCCTCCCCAGTCAGCAGGACCGTGGGCTGGAAGCCCCGCGCCCGCGCGAGCGCCTGCATGTCCTTCGCGTCGGCCTCGCAGGCGACGAGGGTGCCGGCCCAGCCGCCGTAGTGGGCCGGATCGACGCTGTTGATCCCGATGTGGAGCGAGATGCCCTTGACCATGTTCGCGATCCTCCTCTCAACGGGCGCCGGGCGCCGGCCAATGCCCTTTGCCACCCCCGGCCCAACCCGCGACTGCCGGGTCGGTGTCCGAGTGCCGGTGAACTCGTCGCTGCGCGGGGGGCGGTATCAGCCGGCCGCGGCGACTTCCTGCCGCTCCGGGCGCCCCTGGCGGGAACCGGCCTCGTCCCCCCGCGCCGGCTTGCGGCGCCGCCGCGGGCGGTGGCCGTCGGCGGGGCCGTTCGGCGCCGACGCCTTCGCCGCCTCGCGGGCCAGGCGCCGGGCCGTCCGGGCGTCGACGCCCGGTTGCAGCAGATCCAGCAGATCCTTCGACCGCGCCTCCACCACCTTGCCGCGCGCCTTGAAGTCCTCGTACTGGCCGCGGTGGAAGGCGTCGATCGTGGCGCCGTTCGTCCAGAGCACGCTCTTCTCGCAGACGAGGCAGCGGATGTCGGCCGCCAGGCCGACCTCGCGCAGATCGGCGGTCGCCTCGTACTCCGCCAGCCCGACGATCCAGCGCGGCAGGGCGGCGTAGGCCCCCTTCAGCTTGGCGCTCAGGTCGACAACCGGGTCCGGCTTGGGGCCGTAGGCGGCGGCGTACTTCCGGGCGACCAGGGCGATGAAGCCGTCCCAGGTCGGCCCGAGCCGCCCGGTCTTCAGGTTATCGGGGCAGTTCTTGTGGACGTTCGGGTGCCGCGGCGACCACCAGGAGCCGTGCTGGCGCACGCGCTCGAGCGGCAAGCCAAACTCGTGCAGCAGTGCCGCGGTGAGCCGCGCGGCGCGGTCGACCGTCTTGGTGAAGTCGCTCCCCTTGTTGACGCACAGCTCCATGCCGATGCTGGTGTTGTTGCCCTCCCCGCCGTCGCCGTCGCCGATGTGGTAGCCGGCGCTCGTCCAGGGGAGGAGCTGGATGCTCTCCTGGTCGTCCACCACCGCGTGGTAGGACGCGCCGCCGCCGTGCTCGGAGCCGTGGACGTAGCGGTCGTGCATCGCCGCATTCGCGCCCGCGTTGTAGTTGTCGGTCTCGTGGATCGTGATCCACTTCGGACGGCCGCCCCACATCGGGCGGTTGGGGTTGTTCGGCGCCTCCGGGGGCAGCAGGTGGATCTTCCCGGTCAATTGGATCATCGGTCCCCCCTCGGTGGTCCAGCGCTCGATGCTCGCCAGCACCGCGCGCGCGTAGGCGTCCGGATTGTTGCTGTCGGCGGGGGGCGCATACTTGGGTAAGACCTGTTTAACCGTCAGCAGCCCCGAGCCGGCGTATTTCGGCCCCCGCAGCCGCGCGGCCCAGTCGCGCGTCGCCACCGTCCAGTTCGGGTACTTGGCGAAGGGGCCGCGCGGGGTCTGCACGATCACCGCCCCGGTGTCCGGGCGTTCCGGCGAGCGCACGTTGCCCGGATTGCGGGTGTCGAACTCCTTGCAGATGCCGAGCAGCCCGAAGCGCGACTCGTGCTGGAAGAACGCCAGGAAGCACGCGGGGCTGACTCCCCCAGCGGCCAGCGCCTCGTACATCCGGCCCGCTTCCGGGGCGGCCG
Source organism: Thermomicrobiales bacterium (assembly GCA_030446685.1). GTDB lineage: Bacteria > Chloroflexota > Chloroflexia > Thermomicrobiales > CADCWN01 > JAUJMV01. The sequence continues at coordinate 235,961 of JAUJMV010000006.1, forward strand.
GGCTCCCGGCCTGTTGCAGGATGGCGCCGAAGCGTTCGCGCCGGATGTCGGGCGCCAAGCGATGGCGTAGTCGTCGAGCATCGGCGGACCTCCCTGGTACCGGCGGGATCGCCCCGCCCCTTCCCCCCATGCCGGTCGCGCGCACCGCGCGCAAGCACCGTGAGGATCGCTGTAACTACAGACCCCGTCGGCGGAGGAGGAACGGCCGCTCGACGGTCGTCCATTCTTCGCCGGCGGGCGGGCGGGTGCGCACCAGGTCGCGGGTGACGCCGGACCCGCCCGCCAGGGCCAGATCGAGCAGCCGGCCGAGCGGGGAATCCAGCCCCGCCAGGCCGCCCAGGTCGGCCGAGCGCACCCCCGCTTGCACCAGGCCGCTGAAGTCGGCCTCGTGGGTCGTGGCGAACAGTTTCAAGACCTCCAGGCCGCTGTCCGGTTCCGCCCCGTCGAGCGCGGGGACGAAGGGGAAGTTCTCCGGCAGGTAGAGCGCGATCTCGTCCCCGTCGCGCACGCCGATGCGGATCGTGCCGCCCGGCGCCAGCCCTCGCTCGCGCCGGCGATCGGGTGGACCTGGCCGATCGCGCCGGTCAGGCCGAAGTCGAGGACGGTGACGTAGACGGGGGCGGTGTGCCGGTTGGTGATCTCGGCGGCGATCCGGTCGCCCTCGGCGAAGGCGACCTGCCCGCCGGCGTCCTCCGGCTCGGCGGGCGCCCAGGCGCCGTCCGGCAGCCGTCGCAGCAGGGTGAAGGCGACCTTGTCGCGGAGGGGGCTGTCCGGGCTGGCGTTGCGCAGGGCCAGCGCGTTGCGGTAGCGGGCCTGCCGCTCCAGCCCGTCGCAGACGACGGCCGCGGCGTCCGCCGCGCCGGCGGGGCGGGGCGGCAGCAGCAACTGCCCGTCGCGCCCGACGACGGCCCAGGTCGCCTCGGGCAGCGCGCCGAGTTGCGGCGCGGGGTCGCCGGCGCCGGCCGCCGCCCGCGCCGGGATCAGGTAGACGCGCGCGGCGGCCCCGTCGGCGTCGCTAGGGGCGGCCGCGCGGAGGAGGCGGGAGCGGTCGATCAGGTCGGCCAGCCCCGCCAGCGCCGCCTCTCCTGGCCGGCGGGGGCCGGCTGGAGGTCGATCGCCAGGGCCATGTCGCCGTAGGCGTGCGCCTCCTCGACCGCGCGGCAGCCCGGCGCGACCGCGCCCGGCGCCGCCTCCTCGACGATCGTGGCGTCGGCGCTGACCGCGCGCACCGCGTCGATCCGCAGGAGGCCGAGCCGGGGGCCGGGACGCCGCCCCCTTGGCCCCCTGCGGGTAGACGGCCCAGGTCGAGCCGGCGGTCAGGCCCTGGGCCGCGCCCGCGCTGAGCGTGGCGCGCCCCCGTCGCGCCCCTGACCGGGACGGCGCGGAGCGGCGCGATGTCGCGCACGCCGAAGATCTCGCGGTCGCGCGCGCCCTCCAGTTGCGGGTGCTGGCGCGGGTAGCCGGCGGTCACGCAGGCGCTGGCCCGCTCGAAGACGTCGCGGTAGGTCGTGCCGGGCGCCGCGGCGGCCAGCTCGCGCCCGAGGAAGAACGACAGCGCGCCGTGGGTCGGGCCGTCGCCGCCGGCCGGGTGCTCGTAGGCGCTCTCCTCGTCGCGGCAGCCGGCGATCAGCACGTAGCGCGCCCCGAGGGGCAGCCAGCCGCTGGGGCCGGTCGCGCCGCCGAGGTCCCGGGCGGCGGCGGGGATCGGCGACGGCGGCAGTTCCGCGGCGGGGCGCCGGTCCGGCTCGACCCAGCGCGCGGCCGTGCCGAAGGCGTCGCGGGTGATCGTGCCGGAGTGGCAGCAGTCGAAGATGAGGGTCAGGGCGCTCGTCCGCTCGGTCAGGGCCAGCAGGCGCAGGTAGAGTTCGTCGTCGGTGATGTCGCGGTTGAGGTCGGCCCCGGTGGCGTCGCGCCCGCGCCCGCTGTCGTGCGGGACGAGCGTCTCGTCCAGGCCGTCCGGCTCGTCCCCCTCGCGGTCGGTCATCTGGGAGCCGTGGCCGCTGTAGCCGAGCACCACCACGTCGCCCCGGCCGGTCTCGCGGACCAGCCGGTCGAGCGCGGCGAGGATGCCGTCGCGGGTGGCCGCCTCGTCGCGCAGCACGGTCAGGTTGGAGGCCGGGAAGCCGAAGGTCGTCTGCAGGGTGGCCGCCAGCGCCTCGGCGTCGTTGACGCAGCCGTTGAGCTGGTAGCGCGCGGCGAGCCGGGGGTACCGGTTGATGCCGATCAGCAGGGCGCGCTTCGTTGCGGCCCCCCCGTCCATCCGCTGCTCCGTCATCGTCCCCTCCTCCCGCGCCAGCGCCCCGGCCTCGGCGCCGCCTGCCGGCGAATGCCTGGCCGGGTGCGTCGCTGCGCGCCGCCTGCGTGATCTACGTGTCGTGCCGGGAAACATCACGCGTTCCGCGTGATCCTCCCGGCGCAGGTTTGCCCCTTGGTGGGAGGGGTCAGCGGGGTATCAGTCGCGCGATCGTTTGATTGGGCGTTCTTGCGTCGAGGACGAGGGCGAAGTCCTGATTCTGTCGCACCGTGATCTGGTCCTGGCCGACGATGGTGAGCGGGAACATGCCGGTGCGGGTGGCGGCCGTGCCGCTGCCTCGGATCGTGTACGCCTGCGAGCCGGCGGAGCAGTCGGAGATGGTGATGTCCTCGGTGATCGGTAAGGGGCCGAAGATGCGCCCACAGATGGTGACCATCACTTGTCCCTGCCAGCGCGCGTCCGCCGTGTTCTCAACGCCGTGGATGACGAAGGTGATGCCCCCCGCCGCGCCGTGCTGGTTCAGCGGTGCGGGTGTCGATGTTGCCGACTGGTTCGCCGCGGCCGCGAGGATGGTGAGGCCGCAGCAGAGGGTCAGCAGCGCCCCCAGCGCGATCACGCCGCCGGTCGAGAGGAGCTTGAAGCGGGTCAGCAGCGGCACCCGCCGCCCCGCGTTCGCCGCCAGGCCCGCCAGCTCGCGCTCGGCCGTGGCGGCATAGGCCCGCACCCCCTTGTAGTCGCCGCCCAACGCCTGCACGCGGGTGAAGTCGTCCAGGGCCGGCTGCCAGCGACCGGCCCCGAAGTGGGCCAGGCCCCGGCTGTAGTAGCCCTCCAACTCCCGCGCCTTGGCGAGTTCGCGCTCGGCGATGGCGATGAGGGCGTTCACCTCTTTGTAGTCGCCGTCCATGGCCCGCACGCGCCCGAAGTCCGACAGCGCCTCCGGCCAGCGCCCGGCGTTGGCCCGCTCCTGCCCGCGCCGGTAAAGCCGGTCCAACTCCTGGAGCCGCGCGATCTGCCCCTCGGCGGTGGCGATCAGCGCGACCACGTCACGGTACGCGCCGCCGTCCGCGCGCAGATGCCGGAGGTCGTCCAGCGCCGCGTGCCAGCGCCCGGCGTCGAGGTGCTGCCGGGCGCTGGCGTAGAGGGCGGCCAGTTCCCGCTGGCGCCGGGATTCGTCCAGCCGCGCCCGCGCCTCCGCGTCGCCGGGATCGACCTCCAGCAGCCGCCCCCAGGCCGCGATCGCCTCGTCCCACCCCTCCCGCGCCATCGCGGCCAGCGCCGCCTCGCGGAGGGCCGCGGTATCGGGCGCGGGGGGCGGCGGGGGCGGTTGGGCGGTGTCGGCCGCGCTCTGGATGTCGAAGATGCGGCCGTCCGGGGCGCGCATGTAGAGGACCGGCGCGCCCCACTCGACGTCGTTGACCTCGGCGTTGATGATCTGGCGCGCGGCGGTCAGCGCGGCGTCGACGGGATGGCCGTTGGCAACGGACTGGTAGAACTCGTGGGCGAAGACGATCGCGGCGCGGTCGGTAATCTCCGACTGCATGGCAATCACCGCCGGCACGCCCTGCTGCACCAGCCGCTGGGCCATGCCGGCGAAGGGGTCGCTGTGCGAGGAGCGCGCCCCCTCGCAGGCGTTGAGGACCGCCAGGCGCAGCGGGTCGTGGTCGTAGAGGAGCTGGCCGATCCGCTGGCTGCTGACCCGGTGGCCGCGCTCGTGCTCGTCCTCCAGGACCAGCAGGCCCTCCCCCTCCCGGTCGTCGAAGCCGCCGTGGCCGATGAAGTGGAAGACGTGGTACTGGCCCCGCCAGAGCCGCCGCTGCAACTGGCCGAGCGTCGCCACGTCCAGCCGTTCCAGCACCACCCGGCCCGCGCGCAGCAGGTCGTCGAGCGCCCGCTGCAAATTGGCCCATTCCCGCTCCACGTCGAGCCGCGGGTAGTCCTGCGGGCTGGCGATCAGCACCAGCACGCGCAGGGGGGGCGTCACCGCCAGGGCGCGGACCGGCTCCGGCAGTTCGAGGTAGCGCACCAGCGGCGTCCGCTCGGAGAGGGCGAAGAAGTGGTCGCGATCAGGATTGTAGAGGTACTCCCAGGGCAGATCGGCCAGCTCGGGCGCGCCGGTCAGGCGCAGGCGCAGGCGCAGCCTGGCCCCCTGCGCGTTCGCGGTGCGGAGGTTGCTGCGCAGGCACTCGCCGAGGCCGCGGTCGAAGACGGCGTCGAAGAGGCGGCCGCCGAACTCCTTGACCGTCTCGCCCGACTGCGCCTGGCGGCGCGCGTCGCGCGTCGGCTCCCCGCGTGAGCGCTCGATCCGCAGCCGGAAGAGCTCCAGGTCCTGCGCGGAGAAGGGCAGGCGGAAGTCGAGCGTGGCGTCCTCGCCGGTGGGGCAGCGCAGCACCCGCGCCCGATAGGCGGCGTCCCCGGCGCGCTCGATCAGCAGGTCGAAGTCGAGATAGGTCTTCCCCGACATGGCGGCATCCTCTCCGGATCGCGCATCCCTGCCCGAAGCGCGCCGGTCGCGCGGCCTGCCGGCTCCGGCGCGCTCTCGTCCCCACGTATAGAGTACGGACCCGCGCGCGAAACATTCCGTGCCAGGGCGGCAGATTGTTGATCGGGGTAGGCGTCCCCAGGCGCGGTGCTACTCCCGGCGCCGCGCGCCCGCGCCGCGTCTCTCGCATGGGTTCGACGGGGGAGCAGCGCCCGGCTGCTCGGGGGAGAGGGGTGCTGACCGTCACCGCAGGTGCGGGCCAGGGCGCGGGGGGCAGCCAGTAGCCTTGGGGCTGGCCGAGGGGGATTGATGCAGGTGCGCGAGGCGCCGCGGGAGTTCGGCTATGCCTTCGCCCGGCGCCGGCGCCGCCGCTCGCCGCGGGTGGGGCGGGCCAGGTGGAGGCTGAGGGCGAAGCAGGCCAGGCAGACGACCAGCGCCATGACCGTGTAGATCAGCCAGGGGCCGACAACGTAAACGGTGGGGGCGGTGCTGCTGATCACTACTCCGCCGGGGCCGAACTGGGGGGGCCTGAAGGGGAGCGGCATCGTGTGCCAGAATAGGGGCCGGTTGTTGCTGATCAGCGCTTCGGTCAGCGCCCCGGCGATGAAAGGGTTGAGCGACACGACGAAGCCGCCGACGTAGTAGGCGGCCGTGAGCAGGGTGACGTTGGTCGGGCTGCCGGGGCCGAAGAAGATCCGCCCGCCGAATGTCGCCACGGTGGCGAGGGCGATCGGCACCGCCACCACCGGCAGCAGCATCGTGCCGTAGGCCAGCGCCGCCGCGGCGATCGTCGAGCGGGACCAGGCCGAGAAGCACAGGCCGATCGCCCCGAAGGCCAGGGCGGAGGCGACGAGCATCACGAAGGCGATCAGCACCTCCTCCGGCGAGACGCCGCCGAGGAAGAGCGCGATCGCCATCAGGGGCAGGGCGGCGACGATCAGGAGGAAGACGTAGGCCAGGGCGGCGAAGAACTTGGCCCCGACCACCAGCGGCAGCGGGTAGCCGGTGGTCATCAGCAGATCGTAGCTCGCCCGCTCCCGCTCGCCCGAGATCGTCCCCGCGGTGAACGACGGCGCCAGGAAGCAGACCAGCCCCAACTCGAAGGCCACCAGCCCCAGGAAGACGGTCTTGCCGGACGGCGACGAGGGGTTGTTGATCGCCGACAAGGTCGCCAGGTAGTAGAGCAGCAGGGTGAAGGCGCCGAGGAAGAGCAGGTAGAGCGACAGGACCACGAAGGCGCGCGCCCCGCGCATCCGCCCACGCAACTCCTTCGCCAGCATCCCCTGCAGCTTCGCCCAGCCGGGCGACTGCCCGAGGCGGCGCCGTCGCGGCGCGTTCACCTCGGCCGGGGTCGACTCCATCGCCGGCGCGGTCATCCGCTCCTCCTATCGGTTGAGTCGTCAGCCGTCAGTCGTCGGTCGTCAGGGGGTATGGGGTGCAGCGGTCAATCCGCCGGATTACTCGTGCCTACTGACGACTGACGACTGGTCAGTCACGCCACCAGCCCCTTGGTGATGCGCATGAAGGCGTCCTCGAGGTCGCCGCGCTCCTCGGTGAAGTCATAGACCCGCAGGCCGCGCGCCAGCAGCTCGGCCAGGAACTGGTAGCGCCCGTCGTCGTCGCCCACGAACTCGACCCGGAGCACCCGCCCCGCGGGGGGCACGCCGGCACCGGGGGCGCTGTCGTCCGCCCCGGCCCCCTGCGCCGCGTCCGGTTGCTCGACGGTGACGCCGTAGACGCCGGGGATCGCGCCGACGCGCGCGGCGATCTCCTCGTCGGTCAGGCCGTCCGGCAGGAGGCGCACCACCAAGAGACGGTGCGCCCGCGCCTGGCGCAGCACCTGCTCGACCGGCCCGGCGGCCAGCAGCCGCCCGCGCTCGATGATGCCGACCTGGTCGCAGATGTCGGCCAGCTCGGTGAGGATGTGCGAGGAGACGACCACCGTCTTGCCGAGCGCGCCGAGCTGGCGCAGCAGCGCGCGCAGCTCCACCCGCGCGCGCGGGTCCAGCCCGGAGGCCGGCTCGTCGAGGAGCAGCAGCTGCGGGTCGTGGACCAGCGTGCGCGCCAGGCAGAGGCGCTGCTGCATCCCGCGCGAGAGCGCCTCCACGTAGCCGTCGCGCTTCTCGCCCAGATCGACCAGCGCCAGCAGATCGTCGATCAGGGCGGGCCGGCGCCCTGCGGGATGCCGTAACCGGCGGCGAAGAAGTCGAGGTACTCCCAGACCTTCATGTTGTCGTAGACGCCGAACGCGTCCGGCATGTAGCCGATCGCGTCGCGCACGGCCCGGCGGTCGCGCGTCACCGAGTGCCCGGCGACCCGCGCCTCGCCGCCCGACGGCTCCAGCAGGGTCGCCAGGATGCGCATCGTCGTCGTCTTGCCGGCGCCGTTCGGCCCGATGAAGCCGAAGACGACCCCCGGCCCGATCGTCAGGTCCAGCCCGTCGAGCGCCAGGAAGCCGCCGTAGCGCTTGGTCAGCCCGCGCGTCTCGACGACCGGTGTCACCGCCGTCATCGCCCACCTCCCGCGGTGAGGGCCGCCAGCGTCTCCGGCCAGCGCCGGCTCTCGGCGTCCGGGCCGAGGAAGGTCTCCTGGATGATCAGCGTCGTCGGCTCGCCCCCCTCGCTGGCGATCCGCAGCTCCAGCGGCGTGTCGGCGCGCCAGAAGAGCACCTGCAGCGGCCCCGAGCCGGCGCGGGCGCCGGGCGGCGGCGGGGGGCCGGCGGTGGCGGGCATGGGCGTGGGGGTCGGCGTGGGGGTCGGGGTCGGGGGGCCGTACGGCGAGTACGCCTGGCGCATGGGATGCTGCCCGCCACCGGAGAGGACGGAGCCGCTGAGGGTGTCGAGCACCTCGGCGCGCCAGCCGGTCAGCCCCAAGTTGCCGCGCCCCGGCCCGTAGTAGGGCGGGTGCGCGCCGGGTCCGTTGTAATACAGCGCCGCGCCGAGCCCCGGCGGGCCAGGGCCGTAGCTCATGCCGCTCGCGCCGTAGCGGGTCGAGGGGGTCCAGTCGACCTGCTGGCTGGCGCCGGGGGCCAGGCTGCCCAGGCGCGTGTAGTAGCCGTCGAGCAGCAGGGTCACGTCCTCGACCGGTTGGCCGGAACTGTTGACGATCTCGCCGACGACTTTGCTCCCCTCGGGGCGCAGGTTGAGCTGGAGGGACAGGGGCGCGGGGTCGACCGTCGCCTGCGCCGCGACCGCACGCAGCGACCACTGCGCGAAGGAGGCGTCGCGCACGGCGGCGCTGTCACCCTGCGCGAAGCGCACCGCCCCGCCGAGGTCGGGGTCGCCGAACCCACCGGGGCCGCGCTGCCCGAACGAGAAGCCAGTCAGCAGCGCGTCGCGCCCCACCGGGAGCTGCCGGATGCCGCGCGATGGCGTGAAGACCCCGTAGAAGCTCTGCGCCTCCGCCAGGCGGCCCCCCGGCACGATCCGCACGATCGACACGGTGTTGACGACGGTCGTGCGCCCCTTGGTCCCGGCGCCGTAGCCGTAGATGCCGCCCGTGAAGAGCAGGGTCAGCAGCGGGATCGTCACCCAGGCCAGCTCGCGACGGTCGAGGCGGCGCAGCAGGAGGTAGTTGAGCGGCCCGACCGCGAGGATCAGCGCCAGGATGACCAGGCCGAAGACCCAGACCGGCGGGAGCGCCAGGGTCGGCAGGTCGCGCAGGACGTTGGCGATCCGGTAGCCGCCCTGGCGGGGATAGGGCGTCGGCCCCGACGAGGAGACGAAGGGGTCCTGCAGCGAGGTCGGGAGCGGCGCGTCGAGACCGAGGCCCTTCCAGAAGGCCCCGGCGCCGGCCCAGCCGAGGAAAGCGCCGCCGGCCGGGTCGAACGCCAGCGCGGTGACCGTACCGCGGCCCCAGCCGCGCCGGGCCACCAGCGCCAGTCCGTCGCGGTCGGCGAGCGGCGTCGCGCCGGGGACGAGCTGGCCGACCGCGACCACGAAGTCGCCGCCCGGCCCGCCCTCGCCGCCCTCCGCCGGGCTGAGCGGCCCCAGGCCGGCGACCGCCCGGCTGTCGGAGAAGCGCAGCGGTGCCAATTCGCCCAGCCCCTCGACCGTCTTGCGCCAGTCGGGGCCGCCCGTCACGATCAGTCGCCCGCCGCGCGCGACCCAGTCGGCCAATGCCTGGCGCTGCTCCGCGCTCCAGCGGCCGGTCGAGGCGTTGTGCAGCACGATCGTCGCGAGGGACCCGAGCCCATAGCCGTTATCCGGCAACTCGTCCGGGCGCCCGGCGACCGCCTCCACCCCGCTGCTGCCGTAGGCGCCGAGGATCGCGCGGGCCAGTTCCCCGCCCGCCCGCTCGTCGTCGCCGAGGACGCCGATCAGCCGCTGCCCCTGCTTCAACTGCCGCAGCGCCACCGGCGCGGCGTCCACCCGCTCCCGGCCGGTATCGAAACCGACGTTGACCGCGGTGGCGTAGCCGGGGAGCAGGGCGTAGAGCGTCACCGCCTTCTGCGAGCGGGTCGGCAATTCGACTTGCTGGACGTAGCGCAGCCGGCCCTGCGGCCCCGACCCGTTGTGCTCCACGACGACCTCGCCGGTCACGCCGGGGCCGTCGTTGGCGAGTTGGACGGTGATCGGCGCCCAGGTGTCGGCCTGGAAGTTGCCGCCGAAGTGCGCGCGGGCCGCGACGCGGACCGCCGGGGCGGTCGCCGCCGCCGGCGCCGCCCCCCAGAACGGCAGCAGCAGCACGACGAGCAGCAGCGTGAGCCGGCCGCGCCCATCCCGACGGTCCGCCCACCCGGTCGATCCGCCACGCCAGCGCATGCTCCCGCCCTCTTTCCGCCTCTCAGCGCGCCGCTATTCCATTATCGGTATCCGTTCCACTGATTAGACGCGCCAGCCCGGCGAAAGTTTCACGGGCGCGCTCTCGGGCGGGCGCTCGTCGTCACGCCAGCGGCAGCGGCGACGACTGAGAGTCGTCGCTGGGGGCGGGCCGACGACTGAAGTCGTCGCTGGGGGCGCGCCTCCGCTCGCCACGCCTCCGTCCGGCCGAAGCCGGACTGGATCCGTTAGGACAGCGGCTCTCATCCGGATAGGCACATTCGTTGGAGCGGCCGCAACCCGCGGAGGCGGGTTTCGTGGCGACCGGAGGGAGCCCCCAGCGACGACTTCAGTCGTCGGCCCCCCGCCGCCGGCCCGCTACCAGTCGATCGCCGCGCCGTCCTCCGCGTAGGTCTTGTGGTTCTGCCAGTCGTGGCCGATCTTGTCGGCCAGCGCGTCCTCGTCCAACTCGATCCCCAGGCCCGGCCCGGTCGGCAGGGGCAGGAACCCGTTCTCGTGGCGGAAGGGGGTCTTGATGTAGCCCTCGCCGGTGATCCGCCCGCCCTCCTGGGCCAGGAAGTTCGGGATCGCGGCGTCGAGTTGCAGGCTGGCGGCCAGCGCGATCGGGCCGAGCGGGCAGTGCGGCGCGATCCCGGCGTAGTAGGCCTCGGCCATCCCCGCGATGATCCGGCACTCCATGATGCCGCCGGCGTGCGAGAGGTCCGGCTGCAGGATCGACGCGGCGCGCTTCTCCAGCACCTCGCGGAAGCCCCACTTGGTGAAGAGCCGCTCGCCGGTGGCGATCGGGACGTGGGTGGAGTGGGTGATGTCGGCCAGGACGTCGACGTTCTGGGCCTGCACCGGCTCCTCGATGAAGAAGGGTGGTACGGCTCCAGCGCCTTGATCAGCCGCTTGGCGTTCTGCGGGCTGACCGCGCCGTGGAAGTCGATCGCCAGATCGACGTTCGGGCCGGCGGCCTCGCGCATCGCCGCGAAGATCTCCACTACCCGCTCGGTGAAGCCGGGCGTCTCGATAATCCGCCCGCTTCGCGCGGCCGACAGCCCGGTCTTGAGGCAGTTGAAGCCCTGCGCGACCGCCTCGCGCACGCTCGCGGCGGCGGCCTCCGGCGTGTCGCCCCCGCGACACCGTAGACACGGATGCGGTCGCGCGTCGGGCCGCCGAGCAGCTTGTAGACCGGCAGCCCCACCTTCTTGCCGTAGCAGTCCCACAGCGCCTGCTCCACGCCGGAGAGCGCGCTGGTGAGGATCGGGCCGCCGCGGTAGAAGGCGTGCTTGTACATCGACTGCCAGAGGTGGACCACCCTGGTCGGGTCCTCGCCGATCAGCCAGGGCTCCAGCTCCTTGACCGCCGTCTGGCAGGTCAGCGCGCGCCCTCCGATCGGCTCGCCCAACCCGACGATCCCCTCGTCGGTGTGCATCTTCAGGAAGAGCCAGCGCGGCTTGACCAGGAACGTCTCCAGCTTGGTGATTTTCATCGGTCTGACGATCCTCGTGCGACAGGTCAACTTATCGAGGATTCCCACGAACAGCGCGCTGTTGTGCCTGCCGGAGGTCTCCGCTCATTGGCCGTGCATCTTGCCGGCGAGCAGCCACGAGCGCGAAGAGCACCAGCGCGGCTTGCGCGCAGTCGAACGAGTCTCTGAGCAGCGCGGCGCGCGACCCGGCCGGGCCGCCGGCAGGGCGATGATTTGGTCACGGATGGCTCGCGTGGCGACCAGGCGTGGCGCCGTCTCGCGCGCCGGACCGAGCGGCGGGGTCGCCGCAGCCCGCCCGTGTCGAGGGACCGTACCGCCTGGTTGGGTGCCGAATCGGTGCGCAACTCGAGGGCGATTGCGTATCGGCGGGCGCCGCGCGGGCGCCGGCGGGCGGTGCTACGACCGCATGAACCAGCGCGGCGGCGCCTCCCGCGCGTCGCGCGCGCGGCGATGTCGGCGACGGTCGCGACGCCCCGAAGCGGTCCCGGTGTCGAGCGCGACGTCGCGGTGACCGGCCCATTCCGATCGGCCGTATCGCCCGAGGGCGTGTGCCGCCTGGGGTCCAGGCGAAATACTCCGTTCCCGACATGCTCGGGCGACCGCGTCGCGGAAGACCGTGGTCGTCCGGCGACCAGCCAGTTGCTCGAGGCGTGTTCGATCACCGCCGTCTCGCACGAGGGACCAACGCCGCGCCCGGGGCAGCCACGCGCCCGACGTGGCCCGAGCAGCGAACAGGGGCACACCCGCCCGAAGTCGGCGCGCGCTTCGCGGCGAGCAGCTCCGGTGTCAGTTCGATCCTGGCGACCGGCGTCATAGCCCGTGGCTCGTGCGCCGCCCGTCCGGCGACCACGTAGCCGTGGATACCGCCCCTCGACGACCAGGCGCCGCGCGCCGCCGTCGGCGCGGCGACGATGATGTCGTCGGCCGCCGAGCGCCCCTGTTCAGAGCAGTTGCCCGGCGCGCCAGGTGCGCAACGCGCGCCTGCGCGGTCGGTGTGGGCGTCGCGTCGGCCGTAGTCGGGGGCGGCGTGGGCCGATCGAGCATCGCGGCGCCGGCGCGAGCACCAGGGAGAGCAGGAGGCGGGCGATACGCGCCCGTCGGTCGCGATCACGCTTCCTCCTGGTGGGGCCGGCCGCGCACGGCAGGGCGGCCCTGTCACGCCCGGCCGTGTTCGCGCAGCAGCTCCTTGCAATATCGCACGCTGCGCCCGTCGTTGTAGAGCTGATCGCCCGCGCGGACGCCTTCGAGCGCCAGGTAGCCGTCGTAGCCCGCGGCGACCATGGCGGCGATCGCGAAGCGGTAGTCGATCTCGCCGTCCGGCAGCGCCACCGGCTGGAAGTAGGACCGCTCCAACTCGGGGATGTTGAGCCGCTGGAGCTGCTTGCAGTGCCAGTAGCGCGCCCGCGGGGCGAGGGCGACGATCGCCGCCTCGACCGTCTCCTCCGGGGTCTCGTAGTTCCAGTAGAGGTTGCCCAGGTCGGGGTTGACGCCGACGTTGGGCCGGTCGATCAGGTCGAGCAGGTGCAGGCAGGCCCAGGAGGTGTCGGCGAGCGAGTGCTGGTGCAGCTCGATCGAGAGGTCCACGCCGAAGTCGGCGGCGAGCGCGGCGGCCTCGCGCAGGTACTTGGCGGTGACCTCGAAGTCGGCCTCGGTGGCGGTGCGGCTGCCGCCCGGCGAGACGCGCCCGCCGACCCCCCGCCGATCTGCCCCGGCGGGTTGCCGGTCGGCATCGTCACGGTCATGTTGACCAAGTTCGAGCCGATCCAGGCGGCGGTGCGGATCGCCTCTCCAGCCCGCCCCCGGTTCCGCGCCGCCACCTGGGGCCGGGCGAAGCCGCCCCCGCCGCGCGTGGCGACGCAGGGCAGGCGGCGTCCGCCAGCTCGCGCCCGAGTTCCCGCACCTCGGCCTCGCCCGTCCCGACGCCCTGCCCCACGCCGATCTCGATCCCCTCGAAGCCGATCTCGCGCAACGTCCGGAGGTAGGGGCCGCGCACCTCCCGCGGCGGGATCTCCCAGCCGGTGCCGCCCTGATAGGGATAGAAGGCCGTGCGCCGGAACGCGTACGCAATCTTCATCGCTGTCCCCCTCCCCCTTGCCGTGTTGTCCCATCACCCGCGCCCTCGCGCGGCCCCGAACCATGCCGCCACCCGCTCGGCCATCGCGGGCTGCACGCGCGCGAACTGCGCCTTGCGGTGCCCGTTCGCGCCCGAGGGGTGCGGCAGGCCGATCAGGCAGCGCGCCGGGTCGAGCGCGCCGTCGCCGACCAGCACGTCCAGGGCGTCGGAGGCGCACTTGCCGAGCGCGACGATCAGCGCGTCCGGCACGGCGCGCAGCTCCGGCAGCATCGCCTCCCGGAGATAGCGCCGCAGGATCGGGCTGGCGCGCACCGGCGGCGTGTGCCCGGTCCAGTCCGCGCCGCCGACGAAGACCGGGTGGCGCACCACCGCCGAGGTCTGCAGCAGGTCGCGGCGCTCGCCGTAGAGGAGCGCGCTCGACCCGATCCCGAGCGCCGCCGGCAGCCCGATCCCGTCGAGCATGGCTAAGAGATTCTTCCGGATCGGCCCCGCGAAACTCGCCTGGTACTTCACCCGCGCGCAGATCTCCGCCTCGGACAGCTCGCCCGCCAGGATTGCGTCCCGCGACGCCCGCAGCGCGATCTCCATCTGCCGGAAGCCCGGCGTGATGCCGACCAGCGCCACCCGCGCCCGCGGGTTGACGTAGTCGAACGGGGCGTAGTAGACCGCCAGCCGCCCCTCCGCGTGCAGCAGGAAGGGCGGCACGAGCAGATCGTCGCGCGTCAGGCGCTCGCGCGGCGGCAGCGCGGCGATCGCCGGGGCGAACCGCTCGAAGAGGGCGACCGCCGTGTCCTGCGCCTCCACCGGCGCCATCGCCGTTCCCTCCTCTCCACCGCGAAGCCCCGGCGCGGGATCGGTCGATCGTCTCCGGGTTGGAGGGGTGGACTTCTGTGTCCGCCCCTCCACCCCCACGACTGGATCTGTCACGAGCATCGTCACCCGAGGCGGCGCTAACGCAAGGTCAGGCGCTCCAGCACCTGCGTGTTCCAGACCGCGCGCGGCCGGTGGCCGGTCAGTACGGCGGCGACCTCCTGCGCCGGGCGGCGGCGGCGCTCGGCGTTGGCCCAGTCGCTCATCGAGGCGATGTGGGGCGTGATCACCACGTTCGGCATGCCCAGCAGCGGGTTGTCCGGCGCGATCGGCTCCTGCTCGGTCACATCCAGCCCCGCGCCGAGGATCTGGCCGCTCCGCAGCGCCTCGATCAGCGCCGCCTCGTCGATCACCCCGCCGCGCGCGGTGTTGATCACGATCGCCTCGCGCTTCATCAGCGCGAACTGCGGCGCGCCGAGCAGCCCGCACGTCTGCGGCAGGAGGGGCACATGCACCGAGACGAAATCGGCATCCTGGAGCAACTGCCCCAGCGTGGCCTGCCGCACGCCGTGGCGCTCGTAGACGATCTCGGTCACGTAGGGGTCGTAGGCGATCACCTGCATGTCGAACCCTGCCGCCCGCTTGGCGACCGCGCGGGCGATGTTGCCGAAGCCGATCAGCCCCAGCGTCTCCCCGGTGAGGCGGTGGACCGGGCCGATCACCTGGCGGCCGTCGCGCCGGCCCCAGCCGCCCTCCTTGACGTGCTCGTGCAGCGGCACGATCCAGCGGACACAGGCGAGGAGGAGGGCCAGCGTGTGGTTGGCGACCTCGTTGACGAAGACATCGGGCACGTTGCTGATGATGATGCCCTTCTCGTTGGCGATCTCGACGCCTTCGAGCTTGTCCATGCCGATCGAACTCTGGGCGATGATCTTGCAGCGGGTCAGCGACTCCAGGAAGCGGCGACTGATCGGCCCGGTATAGATGATCCCGTCGGCGTCGCGCGCCGCCGCGATCGCCGCGTCCTCATCGCCGCCGGCGACGACCTCGACCTCGCAGCCGGCCCGTTCGAGGATCTCGCGCTCGCCCCACTCGCCGAACTTCCCCCACGGGGAGATGACGACGACCCGCCGCTTGCCGGCCCCGCCCGCGCCATTCGCCACCGCGACCGACTCATCCCGAGATTGCATGCCGCAACGCTCCTTTCCCTAGCAGTGCTGAGTGCTGAGTGCTGAGTGCTGAGCAATGGGTGACGAGCGGGGCTGTTGCCCTTCACCACGACCTGCCGTACGGTTCAGCCCCACTCATCACCCAGCACTCAGCACTCAGCACTCCTTACAACGTGTGCCGCATCTGGCCCACCGCCGCGCCGCGGAACTTGTTCAGCGCGGCGCGGTAGCCCTCGGTCAGGGCGCGGGCGTCCGAGCTGTAGAGGACGAAGCGCGACCCCTTCGCCATCCAGTAGTCGATCTGCTCCTCCACCTGCCAGTGCCCGCCCGCCGGGATGCCGCGTGCCTGCGCCGTGTTGATGATCCGCTCCGCCGCCTCGATGAACTGGGGGTGATCATACTCGTCCGGGACGCCCAGGGTGATCGAGAGATCGTTGGGGCCGATGAAGATGGCGTCGATCCCGCCGACATCGAGGATCGCCTCCAGGTTCTCGACCGCCGGGACCGACTCGATGCCGATGATCACCACGACGTTGGCGTTGCGCTCTTCGAGGTACCGCCGCGACGCCTCGCTCGGGAACTCGCCGCCGTCGCGCACGCGGTCGTGCAGCGCGCCCTTCAGGGGCCGCAGCCGCGCCGCGTGGACCACCGCCCGCACCTCCTCCGGCGACTCGCAGTAGGGGACGAGCACGCCGTGGAAGCCGGCGTCGAGCGCCATGATCGTGGCGTGCGGGTCGGTGTTGGGCACCCGGATGATCGGGCAGATGCCGGCGCCGAGGAACGCCGCCGCGAGGTCGGCCGCCTCGGAGCGGCCGGTCGGCGAATGCTCGGTGTCGACGATCACGTAGTCGAAGCCCAGCCGCCCGTAGATGCCGGCCCAGCGCGGGTTGCGGATGAAGCTGGTCATCGTGCCGTAGACCCGCTCGCCGCCGTGCATCGCCTCGCGTAGCTGCGCGCCGTTCATGGAATGCCTCCCTTCCCTTCCGCCTCCTCGCCCCCCAACATTGGGGCGCGCGACCGATTCGGATCGCCGTAATTCCTCCCCACGCCGTGAGTGGTGGCAGTCACTCCGCGCGGTGCGTCTCCCGCACCACCTCCACCGGCAACCCGTCGAACAGCCCGCTCGCGCCGTGCGGCCGCCAGAGTGGCACGCCGGGGTCGCCGGGCGCGTCATCGAGCGCCAGCGTCTGCCCGCTCTCCGCGGAATCGAGGCCGCGGAGGATGAGCTGCATGTTCCGGAAACTCTGGGCGATCGTGCCGA
>JAUJMV010000006.1:252362-266442 GCA_030446685.1 Thermomicrobiales bacterium
TCGAGGCCGCGGAGGATGAGCTGCATGTTCCGGAAACTCTGGGCGATCGTGCCGACGACCGGCGCGTCGTGGACCACCGCCTCGTAGAAGTTCAGGAACTCGTTGTAGTAGCCGCCGTCGGCGCCCTCGACCCGGCTCTCCTCGACCGTGCCGTCCGGCCGGTGGACCCGCACCCGGCGCCCGCCGACGGTCATGACGGCCCCGTCGCCGTAGAGGAACATCTCGTTCCCGCCGGACGGCACCGGAATCTCGGGATAGGCCGCGGTGTAGTTGCCGATCGCGCCGTCGGCGAAGCGCAGGTTGAGCGTCAGGTCGGACGGGCCGTCCATCGTGTCGTTGGCGTCCTGGACCTCGCCCTGGAGGTGCGCGACCTCGCCGCAGAGCAGGCGGATCTGGGCGGTGTGGTGGACGCCGCCGTCGAGGTGCGCCCCGCCGCGGTAGGCCGTCCGCTGCCGCCAGGGCGTGCTGGAGAACTTGCCCGGCGTCGGCACCAGTTGGGAGATGGTCCGCCAGGAGAGCAGGTGCAGCCGCCCGATCGCGCCATCGTCGAGTAGGGAGCGCGCCAGGCGCAGATCGTCGCGGTAGAAGAAGTTCTCGGCGATCAGCACCGTGCGGTCGGGGAACTCGTCCGCCAGCGCCAGGAAGTCGCGCCCCTGGGCGAGATCGGCCCCGGGCGGCTTCTCGCAGATGACGTCCTTGCCCGCCTCCAGGCAGGCCCGCGTGACCGGGTAGCTGAGCGGGATCGGCAGCGAGACCAGCACCGCCTCGACGTCGTCGCGCCGCAGGAGGTCATGATAGTCCTGGTGATAGTCGTCGAGCGAGGCCCCGCTGTAGGCGGCGAACGCCTCCGCCTTCGGGCGGGTGTGGTTGGCGAAGGCCGCGATCTGGAACCGATCCGGCATCCGTTTGAGCGCCGGCCAGTGCAGTTGCTCCACCGCCAGGCCGGTGCCGATCACCCCCAGGCGAATCGGGCGCGTCGCGGTCGTCGTGCTCAATCGCTCCTCCTCCGTATCATAGCAAGCACCCCGTTGAAGCATGTAGGGGCAGGCCTCCGTGCCTGCCCGCCTGGCCGACCACCGACCTGATTGGTGGCTGCGGCGTGGGGCGGCCCTGCGGGTCGGGGGCCTGCCCCCACGGATCTCGCGCTGTCCAGCCCCCACCGATCACGCGTCAACACGCCCCGTCTCAGCGCTCGACCGCCCCCAGCATCCCCGTCAGCGCGCCGCGCAGGACGCGCAGCTCGGTCCCCAGCCCGACGAAGCGGAAGCCCTGCCGGATGCGCCGGGTGGCGGCGTCGGCGTCGTAGAGCTGGATGCCCGCGACCTTGCCGGTCTCCCGGCACGCCGCCAGGACCCCCTCGACCGCCTCCTCGAGCGGGGCCGGCAGCGAGGCGCCGCCACCCCCTTCCGGCGCGAGCCCGAGGGAGATGGAGAGGTCGTTCAGGCCGACGTAACAGCCGTCGATGCCGGGGGTGACGAGGATGTCGCGCGCGTTCCCGATCGCCTCCGCCGTTTCGAGCATCACGAAGAGCGATAGTTCCTCGTCGGCGGCCGCGAAGTAGTCGGCCCCGCCGTAGAGCGCGCCGCGGATCGGCCCCCAACTGCGCGCGCCGCGCGGCGGGTACTTGGCCGCCCGCGCCGCCGCCTCGGCCTCCGCGGGCGTGTTGACCAGCGGCACGACGATCCCGTAGGCCCCGAGGTCGAGCGCCCGCCCGATCAACGTCGGGTCGTTGACCGGCACGCGCACGAACGGTGTCGCCGGGGTCGCGCTGACCGCCTGGAGCATTCCGCTCAGGTTGCCCAAGTTGTTCTCGCCGTGCTGGAGGTCGATCAGCGCCCAGTCGAACCCCAGGCCGCCGACGACCTCCGCCGCGAGCGGGCTCGCGCTCGACACGAAGAGGCCGAGGGCTGGCCGCCCCGCCGCCAGGAGGCGCTTGGTCCCGTTTGGTCGCATCGGTCACCTCCCACCACCGGCGCCCCCTGCCGGTGGGTCTCGTCCGTCCCGGACGGCATCACGGTCGCTGGTAGAGGAAGGGGCCGTAGCGGCCCAGTACGTGCGCCTGCTGGTGCGGGTGGTGCTCCGCCAGGTAACTGACGAAGTGGCCCGGCGGGACAGTGTTGCCGGCGAACATGCCGTAGTGGACCGGCACGACCAGATCCACGCCGAGCGCCACCGCCAGTTCGGCCGCCTCGCGGTAGTCCATGTTGCCGATCGTGCCGGAACGGGTGCGGAAGAAGTCGCGCCCGTTGATCGGGAGGAAGGCGAGGTCGATGGCGAAGGGGGCGAGCGTGTCGACCAGCCCCTCGTAGGGGATCGTGTCGCCGGCGTTGTAGATCGTCAGGCCCGCGAACTGGAGGACGTAGCCCAGGTAGGGGTAGCCGAGATCCGGGTGCCGGTCGAACTCCTCGTGCTTGGCCGGGATCGGCGTGATCCGCATCCCGCCGAGGTCGAGCGGCGCGCCCGCGGTTGCCGGGACGACGCGCGCCGGGTTGCCGACCAACTCCCCCACGCGCGCGATGACCGGGCGCGGCGCGATGAAGCGGGCCTGGGGCGAGGCAGCGGCGAGCGCCGGCAACGTCGCCGGGTCGATGTGGTCGCCGTGGTCGTGCGTCAGCAGGACCAGATCGGCGTTAGCAATATCCTCCGGCGCGCAGGCGGGCGGGGTCAGGCGGCGCTCGGACGGCGCCAGGTAGGGGTCGATGTAGATGGTCGTCCCGCCGCCCTTCAGCACCAGGCTCGACTGCCCGAGCCACCAGACGCCGACGGCCCCCTCGAGGACGCGCTGCGCGCCGATGCGCTCGACGAGCGCGGGGCCGGTCGTTGGCCTGCCCATGCTGCTCCTCTCCCACGGGCCGGGCGGCTTCAGCCGCCACCGCCCAGGCTGTTCAGCACCCGCTTCGGCGCCTTGCAGATCATCGTGTAGGCCGGATCGAAGACGTTGCCGACCTCGTATTCGACGCACTGGCCGAGTAGCGTGCTCGCCGCGCGCGTCTCCAGTCCGTAGTCGTCCCGCAGCCAGCGGACCATCTCGGTCGTCGCGTGCTGCAACGCCTGGTCGAGCGGGCGCGCGTTACCAGCCGTGAAGAGGTAGTCGTCGTTCTCGCCGCGCGGCCAGCCGATCCGCTTGCCCTTCCGGAGTCCGACGGTGAACTGCACATCGAGCGAGATCTCGATCCCGGTCCCGACGATCTCGCCGTCGCCCTGCACCGCGTGGCCGTCGCCGAGGTGGAAGAGCGCGCCCGGCACGAAGACCGGCAGGTAGACCGTCACGCCCTCCCTGAAACCGCGATAGTCCATGTTGCCGCCGTGCTCGGCGGAGGTCGCCGTCGAGATCGCCTGCCCGCGCGGCGGCGCGACCCCGAAGCAGCCGAGCATCGTGGCGAGGGGCAGGGTGAAGCCTGCGAGGCCGGCGACCGGCGTGGCGAGCGTCGCCGTCTTGCCCCCGTGGTCGATGCGCCATTCGGCGGGCTGGCCCTCGGGCAATTCCCGCGCGAACGAGGGATCGACCACGTTGGGCGCCAGCACCGTGGCGCTGACGCCGGTGTCGCGGTTCGGCGTCAGCCGGTCGAGGCGCAGCACCAGCGTGTCGCCGGGCTCCGCGCCCTCGATGAAGAACGGCCCGGTCTGCGGATTGCCGCCCGGTGTCACCGCGTCGCCCTGGGCATCGCGGCCGCCCGCGTCAACCGTCGTCGTGATCACCGTGTCGCCGGCGGCGACGCGCAGCACCGGCTCGTGCGCGGCGATCGCGGTGTGGTAGTGGGTCGGCTGGAAGTGGTGCGTGGTCACGCGGCCTCCTTCCTCTAGCAGTAGGGAGTCGGGGAGTCGGGAGTAGAGAGTTAAGATCGTCATTTGCCGCCTACTCTCTACCGCCGACTCCCGACTCCCGACTCCCGACTCCCCGACTCCCTACGCGCGGTGCGAATCGGCGTAGTGCGCGGCCAGCAGATCCTCGCCCCAGTCGTTGGTGAAGTCGCGCCAGACCGAGTGGATGTGGTTGGCCCCATTCTGCGTGTTGTCGTACTCGATCAGGAAGGTCGGCCCCTTGATCGCGTAGTAGTGCCCCTTGCCGCGTTCCGCCGGCCCGGCCCAGGCGAAGGCGACCCCGTCCAGCCCCTCGCGCTCGATCCGCGCCCAGGCGTTGCCGGCCAGGTCGTCCGCCGCGCGCTCGACGTAGTGCCGGACGATCCGGACCAGATGATCGCGCTGCTCGCCGGAGAGCGCGCCGTAGGCGAGCCCCTGCGGCGGGGTCGCCGGGTCGGCGATCCGGTAGTTCCTGGTGAGGATGTCGTCCGGCGCGACCGGGTCGACGATCGCGATCGCCTGCTGGGGCGCGTCGAGGCTGCCGAGCAAGGTCCGCGCGAGGTCCTCCTCGGCGGCGAGGGTCCGCTGGCCGGTGGCCGGGCCGTGGCGCACCTCGGCGGGATTGGCCCCGAGGAAGAGGGGCGTCGGCGCGACGAACGCCTCGCCGACGATCGTGAAGTGCAGCCCGAGGTGGTGCCCCCCCGCCCGCCAGGCCCAGGGCGCCGCGCCGCCCGGCTCGCCGAAGATGCTGAACCAGTAGCGCTCGGGGTCGCGCTGCCAATCGTTGACGATGCCCTCAATGCGCTCCGTCTCGCGCAGGATCGGTTCGAGCGCGATGATCTGCCGGACTTCGCGGCTGGCGCGTGCGCTGAGGCCGCTGTCGAGCAGCGCCAAGGCGGCGGCGCGCTGGGGCGGGGTCATGTCCTTGAGGCGCAGGCCGTTGCGCTCGACCGGCGTGTAGTGCCAGGCGTACCGCTCGTCGCCCGCGAACGGGAAGAGGGCCGCGGCGCGCTGCCCGCCGGATAGCGCCTCCAGGAACCGGGTCGCCGCCTCGGCCATGCGCCGCACGGCCGCCGGGGCCGGGTGGGTCAGCAGGCGTTCGGCGTGGGTCTCAGAGCACATCGGACACCCCCTCTCGATTGCGGATTGTGGATTGCGGATTGCGGAGTGGACGCCCGCAAGTAGCAATCGGCCCGGACGTTCGCGCCCCCGCTCAACTCCGGTCGGTTCTCCGGCCGCCCGTCGCGCGCCGCCATCGCTGCTGGCGGGCGGTTGCCCAGGCCACCAGCAGCCCACCGACGCCGAGCAGACCGAGCGCGCGGCCGGCGGGCCGTTGGGGCGCGGGTTCGGTCGGCGGGGTGGGGGCCAGGGTCCAGACGCTGGCGGTGCGGATGACAATCCGCTCGCTGGTGGGCGTCCGCGTGATCCGCACCTCGGACGCCGAACGGCCGGTCAGCACCGGCGGGGACGCCGCCGGCGGCGCGGGGTGGACTGCCGTTCCCGCGCCGCCGAGGGCGCGCAGCACGCCTGGCGTCGCATCGAGCAACGCCGCGCCAAGCGGCGAGCCGAGCCAGCGGTGCGGCGGTCGCGGCTGCTCGGCAGTGGACGCGCGATCGGCCCGGCCTCGCGGCAGCCCGGTCCGCGGTCGAATCGCCGGTAGATCCCTGCCCATGTGCCCCTCCTGGCGCGTGCCCACTCGTCCGGCCCGCTGATAGTAGCCCCGCCGGCGGCAGAAGGCAAGCGCCGCGCACCGCCGAGTGGGGCGAATGCGCGCTCGGCGTTCTCGCGGTCGTGGTGGGGATGGGGGCCGGGGCGCGTTCCCGGATGGCGTCTCCGCTGCCGGCGAGGAGGCACTGGCTCTGCATGGCCTGGCGGAACAGCACGGCCAGTGGGAGGGGGCGCGGGGCCACGATGGGCGGAGTGGCCTGCGGCCGCGGGTCAGCGGCCGGCGACCAGCTCGGTCAGCGTGCGGACCGGGTCGGCGTGGCGCGACCGGAGTGCTTCGCGGCCGCCGGCGATCGCGCAACCGGGGAGCGCGCGCCGCAGGGCCGCCAGGCCGGCGTGGGAGACGGCGGACCCGGCGAGGTTGAGCCGTCGCAGCCCCGTCAGGGCGGCGAGGTGCGGCAGGCAGGCATCCGTGACCCCCGAGTGCGCTAGGTCGAGCTCGCGCAGCAGCGGGAACGCGCCGAGGCGCGCGACGGCGGCGTCGGTCAGGGAGGGGCCGGCGAGGGACAGGTGTTCCAGCGCGCCGAGGCCGTCGAGCGCGGCCAGGCCCTCGCCGTCGATGAAGCAGTACGACAGATCGAGCCGCCGCAGCCCGCTGAGCGCGGCGAGCTGGCCAAGCCCGGCGTCGGCGATCTCGTTGCAGGAGAGATCGAGGTCGCGCAGGCCGGTCAGCGCGCCGAGGGCGGGCAGGGTGGCGTTGGAGACGCCGGTCTTCGCCAGATCGAGCGCCTGCAAATCGTCGGGGCCGAGCGCGGCGAGGGCCGCCAGGTCGGCGCGGCGCCGGACCAGCAGCCGCGCATCCATCTCCGCCGGCACGGTGAGCGGGCCGCGCGCCGCGCCGAGTTCTTCCCAGCGGCCCCCCGCCCCCTCGCCGCGCGGGCGCACGAAGAGCGTGCCGAGCGCGCGCGCCTCCGGGAAACGCAGCACGCGCTCCGGCCGTGGCCCGAAGCGGTCGTGCAGGCGGCACGCCAGCGCGGCGAGTTGCTTCCGGGCCAGGGCAATCCCGGCCTGCTGCTCGTCGGCCAGTTCGGCCAGGAAGTCGCGGCCCTGCCGCGCCAGTTCTGCGGCCTCCGCGCGCAGCAGCCAGAGCTCGGAGCGCCGGATGGTGACGGCCTCGGCCGCGACCGCGCGCAGTCGCTCGACGACTCGCGCGATCGCGCGCTCGACCCGTGCGATCGCCGCCGCGACCCCGTCGTCAGTGCGCGTGTCCGGGGCGACGTCCCAATCGTCGAGGAGGGCCTGCAAGCACGCCGCGTCCCCCTCGGCATAGGCCCGGTTGGCCTCGGCCATCAGCCGCGTGCGCCGCTCGCGGTCGCGCTCGTCCGCGGCGAAATCGGGGTGG
Source organism: Thermomicrobiales bacterium (assembly GCA_030446685.1). Taxonomy (GTDB): domain Bacteria; phylum Chloroflexota; class Chloroflexia; order Thermomicrobiales; family CADCWN01; genus JAUJMV01. The sequence goes on from JAUJMV010000006.1 coordinate 259,231, forward strand.
AGGCGCCGGGCGACCGCCCGATAGAGCGTCCGCAAGTCGCCGTCGCCGCGCGCGGCGGCGCGCGCGCGGTCGGCCTCGAACGGCGTGGCGACCAGCGCGCCACGCCTCGCGCGCGCCGCCGTCACCGGTGGCCCCGCGTCATCGTGCAGCCGCGCGGTCGCGCCGGCGACCTCGGCTTCCAGCCGTTCCAGCTCGGCGACGTGGACGCCGACGCGCGCGTGGTAGCGCCGCTCGAACGCCTCGTACTCGGCCCGCAGCTCCTCCATCTCTCGCTCCCGCGCGGTCAGGCGGGTCCGCATGACCTCGAGCAGCGCCCGCGCGCGCGCCAGCGCCCGCTCCCCCGGCGAGGGGTGGCGTACCAGGGCGTGTTCCTGCATCTGTTCAACGGTCTGGGCCATCCACCTCGCTCCCCGCGCGCCTGCCGCCGCGCCGTGTCAAGCTTGTTCGTAAACAGCAGGTCGCGGTTGCTCCCCGTGCGCTTGCGATTGTCGGCGCGCGACACCGGCATCGTGCTCGCGTCTACTGTAACGCGTGCGGGGTGAAAAAGCACCGGCCTTTCGGCCGATGCCACGGGGCGGGTCGTTGCGGTATAATGGGAGTATCCCCGATAAGATACCCTGTGGTAGTGTGATCGGGCTTCCGGCTGGCGCGCGGCGGCCGTGCTGCAGGCCCGGCCGCGAGGGCTGGTGTGTCGGCTGCGCCGTCGGTGAGTACCCGATCAGGGCACGTATATTGGTCGCCGGTAGGGCGGGTTTGCAACCCGCCCTGGTTGCCGGACCTCCGACTGTGGGGCAGCCAACCAGGGCGGGTTGCAAACCCGCCCCTACCAGCACGAGGCCGGGTCGCGCAACGGTGCCGGCCAGCCAGGCGCATCGGACACCTCGCGCGCCCACGGCGCCGGCAGGATCGCCGCCTCAGCCTCGGGCAACGCCCCCTCCTCGTCGGTCGTGGTCGCGGCCCTGATCCGGCCAAGATCGTTATCTGCACGACCGTCACTCGCCGCGACCGGCGCCGCTACCACCCCGCCCGGCCCAACGGACACGCTAGGCCAGCACGATCGGCGGCTGCGTCAAGAAGGCGTCGACGATGTGGCGATGGGTCTCAACGACATCCACCCGCGGGAGCTCATCGCGGGAGAAAAACCGTAACTCGGTGGATTCGTCGCTGAGTGCCAATGCACCAAAGTCCTCCACCTCCACAGCGTAGGCGAGGGTAACGATGCGCAGCACATCGCCTTGCGGGTACTGGATGCGCCGAGAGGGATCGGAGAAGGTGCCGAAGAGGGAAAAGCGCGACACTGCGAGGCGGGTCTCCTCCTCGACCTCGCGACGAAGGGCGCCCTCAAGCGACTCCCCCATCTCTACGACGCCCCCGATCAGGCCCCAGCGTCCGGCATCGGCCCGCTGCTCCAGCAGGAGGGTACCCTCGCGCTCAATGAGCGCGACGACGCCCAGACTGAGCGGACGGGTAGGCTCCGGCGCGGCAGGATCCTGATAGAAGAACCTCGACAAGGGCATCGGGCGGACTCCTCCCTGTAACCACGACCGGGACGGCACCCAAGGGGATCGTGGGCCACCAGTTCGACTACCGCGACACCTTTCCCCACCGGCCCGACGGTTCCCCCTAATGGCGATAGTCGCACGGTCGGGGGCGGCCTGGGTTCACAACTCCGCCGATGAACCACTTATTGTGACCCGTCCTACTGCCGCACTAGAAGCCGACCGCGCAGCCGTCCGCGCGCGGCTCGCTCCCCGCGACGTAGACCCCGTTCGGCAGGCGTCGGATGATCTGCCCCTTGCCGAAGCTGCCTCCGGCGTGCCGCAGTTCGAGCTGGTGTCCGCGGGCGGCCAGCCCGGCCAGCACCGGCGCCGGGACCGCCTGCTCCATGGCCACCTCGTTGCCGCGCAGCCATTGCCAGCGCGGGGCGTCGAGGGCGGCCTGCGGGTTCAGGCCGTAATCAACCTCGTTGACGACCACTTGCAGGTGGCCCTGGGGCTGCATGAAGCCCCCCATCACGCCGAACGGGCCGAGCGCCGCGCCCTCGCGGGTGAGGAAGGCCGGGATAATGGTGTGGTAGGGACGCTTGCCGGGCGCCACGCGGTTCGGGTGCTCGGGGTCGAGCACGAAGCCGGCCCCCCGGTTCTGCAAGGCGATCCCCGTGCCCGGCACGACGATCCCGCTGCCGAAGCCCATGTAGTTCGACTGGATCATCGAGATCATCAGGCCATCGCCGTCGGCGGCGCAGAGGTAGACCGTCCCGCCGCGCGGCGGCGCGCCCGCCTCCGGCAGCCGCGCCCGCTCGCCGATCAGCCGGCGCCGCTCCGCCGCGTACTCCTTGTCGAGCAGCCCCCGGGTCGGGACGTCGGCCAGTGCCGGGTCGGCGACGTAGCGCAGGGCGTCGGCGAAGCCGAGCTTCATCGCCTCGATCTGGAGGTGGTAGCTCGCCGCCGACTCGCGCGGCAGCGCCGCCAGGTCGAAACCTTCCAGGACGTTGAGCGCCGCCAGGGCGGCGATCCCCTGCCCGTTCGGCGGGATCTCCCAGACCTCGTAGCCGTGGTAGCCCGTGCCGATCGGCTCGACCCAGTCGCCGCTGTGCGCCGCCAGATCCTCCCGCGTGAGGGTGCCGCCGGTCGCCGCCGCGAAGTCGGCGATCTCCCCCGCCAGCTCACCGCGGTAGAACGCCTCGGCGTCGCTCTCGGCGATCAGGCGGAGTGTGCGCGCGTGATCGGGCGACGACCAGACCTCGCCGGGCCGCGGCGCGTCGCCACCGGGCGCGAAGGTCGCGAACCACGGCTGGAACTCCGCCGTGGTGTGCCGCTCGCGGTAGGCGCGCGCCGCGGCCGACCAGGCCCCGGCGGTCACCGGCGCGACCGGGTAGCCGCCCTCAGCGTAGGCGATGGCCGGCTCGAAGAGCGCCGCGAAGGGCAGCTTCCCGAAGCGCCGGTGGAGATCGCGCCAGGCGCCAGGCGCCCCCGGCACCGTGACCGGCAGCCAGCCGTGGGTTGGCACTGCCGTCAGGCCGCGTTCCTCGAAGAGGCGCGGCGTGTGGCTGGCCGGCGCCCGCCCGGAGCCGTTCAGCCCGTGCAAGCGGTCGCCGTCCCAGACCAGGGCGAAGGCGTCGGAGCCGATGCCGTTCGAGGTCGGCTCGACCACGGTCAGCGCGATGGCGGTGGCGACCGCGGCGTCGACCGCGTTGCCGCCGCGCCGGAGCATCTCCAGCCCGGCCTGCGCGGCCAGCGGCTCGCTCGTCGCGACCACGCCGCGCGAGGCGAGGATCGGCATCCGGCGCGAGGCGTAGGGGAAACCTTCCGGCTGGAGGTTGGTCGCCGCGGGGTCGCTCACCATGATCACTCCTTTGGGTGGCGCTCGGGTGGCATTCGGCGGGGCAGGGTGGCGCCGGTCCCGGCGACCCTCGCGCCGCCGCCCGCCGCGCGACCACCCTTCCCGGTGACTTTACCAGCAGCATGGCGCCGGCACAATTCCGTGGCGCGAGCGCCCCCCCGACCCCCCAACCTTGGGGGGGGAGAAGAATGCCCTCCCCGCCCCAGTCCTTCGGGAAGACTCCCGGCTGCCCGCGGTCCTACTCCCCCCAAGGTTGGGAGGCCGGGGGGGCGCTCCCCTCGCCTTCCGATGGTGGTGGGAGACTTGAGGGAGACGCGCCCCTCCGGGTAGGATAGCGATAGCGCGCGGCGGGCCGCCGCCCCCAGGTCGATCGGCCAGAGCGGAACACGGGGATAGTCGGATGGCGAAGTGGCAGAAGAGCACCCTCAAATTGGCGAAGGATCACGCCTGGGAGGCCAAGCCGGGCTACCAGATCGTCGTGCTGGACCGCGGGGCCGTCCGCTTCGACGTCCCCCTGGGCTGGGTGCTCGCGCCGGGCGAGGGTGCCATCGAGGTGCGCGACCGGCCCCAGCCGGACGACAACTGCCTGCTCCAGGTCACGGTGCTGTCCGTGCCGGCCGGCCTCGAGCCGGGGGCGCTGCCATTGGAGGGGCTCCTCGCGGCGGCGCTGGAGGGCGGCGAGCAGGAGGTCCTGGACCGGGGGCTGATCGAGTCCGCCACGCGGCCGGGCCTGGAGTTGGCCTGGCGCGAGACCCGCTACGTCGATCCGGAGGAGCGCCGGGAGGCGCGCTCCCGCACCTGCCTGGCGCGGGGGGCGGGCATCCACGTCCTGTTCACCCTCTCCTTCTGGCCGGAGGAGGCGGCGCGGTGCGACGAGGTCTGGGACGAGGTGCTGCGCTCGCTGCGGCTGGGCGACTACCGGGAGGCGACCACCGGGCGCCGGGTGCGCCGAACCGGCGGCGAGTCGCTCAACTGATCGATCCCAGCGGCGCCGCCGGGGCCCGCCGCGCCGTTCGGCCATGACTCGTCCCCCTTCGCCGGCGTCCCGCGCCCTACTGGGGCGGGCCGGCGCCGAAGAGCGCGAACGCGTCGTCCTGGGGCGCGTACCCCAGCAACTCGCGGGCCGAGGTGATGTCGAGCGCCTTGAAGCGGTTGTCGGACAGCCCATGCACGATGGCGAATTGCAGGTCGGGCGTCTCGATGGCGCGGACCAGCAGGTGGTTCAGATCGCGCGGGCTGACGAACCGGCTCAGGTCGCGCGGCTTGAGCCCCTCCCGGCGCCCCCCGGCATTGTAGGAGCCGATGCGGATGCAGATGGCGGACGGCCCGCCCCCCTCCGCGAAGCAGCGGGCCAGCGCCTCGCCGAAGCACTTGCTGACGCCGTAGACGTTCGGGGGGCGCACCGGGTCGTCGGGATGCACCTGCACGTCCTCAGGGTAGCCGAGGACCGCGTTGATGCTGCTGGCGAAGATCACGCGCCGGCAGCCCTGGTCCCTGGCCGCCTGGAAGATGTTGTAGGTCCCCTTGAAGTTGTTGTCGAGCAGCGAGCCGTAGAAATCGGCCCGCGGGGAGGGGTCGGCGGCCAGATGCACGACCGTGTCGATCCCCGCGCAGGCCCGCTGGCAGGCGTCCGGGTCGGCGATGTCGAACGCGATCGCCTCGTGCCCCCCGGCGTCGGTCAGGTCGTTGACCGAGCGATCGGCCAGGCGTAGCGCGTAGCGCCCGCCCTCCTGCTGCCGGAACGCCGTGCCAATGCGGCCGGCCGCCCCCGTCAGCAGCACCCGGCGCTTGCCCGCGGCGGTATCGGTCGTTGTCATCGCCTCATCTCCTCCCATCCATACCATCGCGGGGCCGTTCGCGCCCCGCGCGGCCTGCGTGTCGCCGGCCTGCCGGCGCGGGTGGCAGAGCAATTGCTCTGCCAACAGGCGCTGCCCGATGTCGGGCGAGAACAACCCGCGATCGGACGGTCGGGAAGATGGATGGGGGCGACGGTCGGCACCGCCCGCCGCCGCGCCGAGGAGGAGGTCCGAGCATGGCCCAACAGGCGGACGAACGATCGCCGGATGCGCTGCGCGAGGAGTTCGAGCAATTCGCGCGGGGGCAGTTCCGCGACTCCTCCCCCCTCTACGAGCGGCTCGCGCGGGGCATCGCGGAGGATCGGGAGCTGCTCGAACTGGCGGCGGGCGCGCGGGAGGGCCAGTCGGCGCCCCTCCTCCTGCTCGCCGCGGTGCAGTACCTCCTGCTCGATGGCGCGGGCGCGTCCCACGCGCTGGCGGCCTACTATCCGGGCGTCGCGCCGGGCGTGCCACGCGAGGGCGATCCGACCCCCGCTTTCCGCGCGTTCTGCCGCGAGCACCGGGAGGCGCTCGGGCGGCTGCTGGCGACGCGGCTGGTCCAGACGAACGAGGTGCGGCGCTGCGCCTGCCTGCTCCCCGCCTTCGGGCTGGCGGCGCGGCGGGGCGGGGACCGGCCCCTGGCGCTGGTGGAAATCGGCGCGAGCGCCGGGCTGAACCTGCTGTGGGACCGCTACGGTTACGACTACGGCGACGGGCGGCGCGCGGGCGATCCGCGCTCGCCGGTCCAGCTCGCCTGCGCCGTCCGGGGCGACCGCCGGCCGCCCATCCCCGACCCCTTCCCGGCGGTCTCCTCGCGCGTGGGGGTGGACCTCGACCCCGTCGACGTGCGCGACCCGGAGGAGACGCGCTGGTTGCGGGCCTTGATCTGGCCGGGGCAGACGGAGCGCGCGGAACTGCTCGGGCGCGCGCTGGAGGTGGTGCGGCGCGATCCGCCGCGCGTGCTGGCCGGCGATTCGACCGAGCGACTGCCCGCGATGCTCGCCGCCATCCCCCCCGATGTGACGCTCTGCCTGTTCCACACCTTCGCCCTCTACGAGTTCCCCGACGAGGCGCGCGAGCGGCTGCTGGGCCTGCTCGCCGAGGAGGCGCGGCGGCGCGCGTTCTTCCGCATCTCGCTGGAGTGGCGCGGCGAGGAGGACGCGCTGCTGGAACTCGTCTCCTACGCCGACGGCGGGCAGACCGAGGAGCGGCTGGCGTGGTGCGACACCCACGGCGCCTGGCTCGAATGGCTCGGGACCGGGACCGACAGGGGGCAGGGCGGCAACTTCCCCGCCCGCTAGGGTAATTGTCGGGCCGGGAGCGAGGCATGGGCGGAGGACCCCTGCACCACCTGCGGCGGCGCTACCGGCGCTGGGCGCCGCGGGAGCCAGCGGGAACGGTCGAACTGGCGATTGCGACACCGGATGGGACGGCGACCGGCCGGTACACCCCGGTCGCGCGGCCCCGCGGTGCCGTGATCATGGTCGGTGGGTCGCGCGGCGGCACCCGTGGCCCGGCGGGCGTCTACGCGCCACTGGCGACCCGCCTGCAGGAGGCGGGCATCGCCGCGCTCCGCCTGCGCTACCGCCGCCCCAACCGCCTGCGGCCCTGTATCGCGGACGTGCTGGCGGCGATCGGCGTGCTCGGCGGTCGGGGGATCGCGCGGGTCGCGCTGCTCGGCTGGTCGTTCGGCGGCGCGGTCGTCATCGGGGCGGGGGCGGCGAGCGACGCCGTGATCGGCGTGGCCACGGTCGCGGGGCAGACGTACGGCACCGAGGCCGTGGGCCGGCTGGCCCCCCGCCCTCTCCTGGTGCTGCACGGGACGGCCGACCGGACCTTGCCGGTGCGCTGCGCGCACGATCTGTACGCCCGCGCCCGTGAGCCGAAGGATTTGGTCCTCTACCGGGGCGACGATCACGGCCTCACGCGCCACGCCGATCAAGCGCTCGACACGTTGTACGATTGGATCGGCACGCTCCCGTGGTGAGAGATTGCGGACAGGGTGCTGTCCGCGGGGAGCGGACCGTCGGAAGGG
>JAUJMV010000036.1 GCA_030446685.1 Thermomicrobiales bacterium
CTCACGGGTCGGGGCGCCTCCGTTCTCTGCCACCGCACAGTGCACGCATGCGTCAAGGAACCGCTGGCGGGGTGTGTACCGTCGAAGAGTATGGCAGGGGACCAGCTGGGGATACCCGACCTGTGTCATTGCTCGCCGAAGGGAGAGACCCTATGGTTACCGGGGCTGGTCCCCTGCGCCTGGAAGCAGCAGGGGTGGCGTTCCGAGTCCACCGCATTGAATGGCGGCTGCCCACGGGTGTGCTGCCAGAAGGGGGCCACGTCGAGCTCATCGAAACGCTACGGGCGCGCTATCCCGGCGGGCGGGTCAGCCTGATCGTCGAGCAGAACTACGGCGACGCGCCTTGCAACCCCCTGCCCCGCGGCGGGCGGGGCGACGTGGTGATCATCGAGGTTCATGCAGGTGATCAAGGGCTGCACGGTCGCTACCCGCCCGGCGCGCTCGCCGCGCTGCATGAGCGCGCCCGGCTCGACGTCTGGCGCTTCGTCACGGGATTCGTGGGTAAGGTCTAGGCACACCCCGATATGACAGCGGTGACGCCGGCGTGCCGTCCGCGTGGCCGGAGAACGCGGCACGTGGGCACCCCGCGCAATGGCTTGCCGGTGCCTCAGCTGCCGCCCTTGCCCGCGGAGTATCCTGCCATCTCCAGGACGCATCGGCGTCGCCAATATCCTGACGAAGGATGAGCGTTAGGGGTAGTCTTGAACCATCCAGACAAGCAAGGGCAGCGCCTCTCCGGTCCTGGTAAGACGCGCAGTACGGTCTTGCTTGCCAGGGACACCACCGCCGCCCCTGAGGCCGGTGCCCCGCCCACCCGCGACGTGGCCGGGCGCCTCCTCGCGCCGCGTCTCCTCCTCGCCCTCGCGGTGGTGCTGGCCGTCGTTGCATACGCCGCCGCCTTCAGGGGGCGCTACGTCGACGACGCCTACATCCAACTTGCCTATGCTCAGGCGCTGGTTACCGACGGGACCTGGGGGCTTTCCCCGGGGCGCGTGGCCAATACCGCCACTTCGCCGCTCAACGTCATGGTCACCGCGGTGGTTGGCCTTGCCCTCGGGTCGCTCGTCGATGCTGCCTACTGGCTCATCGTCGTCGAGTTGCTGGCGCTGCTGGGGGTCCTCCTCCTGCTCTCACGTGGCCTCGTCGGCCACGCCTACTTCGGCGTCTTCGCCTTCGTCGCCTTCGCCACCAACCCCCTGCTGCTCTCGACGCTCGGCCTGGAATTGCTGCTATATACCCTCCTGTTCGTCGTTAGCCTCTACCTTTGCCTGACCCGCCGGTGGCTGCTGATGGCCCTGGCCCTGGCCCTGCTCACGCTCGCGCGCCCGGATGGCGCCCTCCTCTTTGTGCTCCTCTTGGTGCTCGCGCCGGCATCGCTGCGCACGAAGGGGCTAATCCTCCTCCTCTATGCGCTGGCGTTGCTGCCCTGGCACCTCTACTCCTGGATCCACCTGGGTTCCCTGGTCCCCGACACGCTATTCCTCAAGAAAGCGCAGCCCGCGTGGAGTGGGCACCACTTCGCCGAGGGCCTGCGAATCTACTGGGGACGCTATCGCCTCGCCACTGCGGCGGCCTTCTTCCTCCTCCCGCTCGGCGTGTTGCCCCTCGTCCTGCTGTGGCGATCCTGGTGGCGCGATCGGGAGCAGCGCCGGATCATTGCTGCTGTAGCGGGATATGGCTTGATCCACTTCGGGGCCTATGCAATCCTGAAAGTACCGCCGTATCATTGGTACTACGTCCACGCGATGATCGCTGTGGTGTTCCTCGGCTCGTTGGGCCTCACCACGGCCCTCCAGCGGGGCTTGGTCATGCTGCCGCACCGTGCCGTCGCCACCGGGGTGCGCGCCGCCGCCCCGCTCATCCCCGCCGCGTGGCTGATCGCACTCGGCGTCTCGAATGGCTTCCCCTTCCGGGAGCCACCGATTCACACCAACTGGGCCACTCCTGCGGCCTACGAGGAGATCGGGCGATGGCTGCGGGACAACGTCGCGCCAGGCGCGACGGTCGAGCTGTCAGGGGAGATCGGTACGCTGGCGTTCTACTCCGAGCGGCGCCTAGTCAACGAGTTCAGCGATCTCAACATCACGACGGCGATCATCAACGACCTCCACTACACCGAGCGGCCGCTGGTCGGGCCGCTCTTCCGGGCGAACCTGCGCTGGCGCAAGCCGCAGGACCCGCTGCCCCCGGCGACCTATCTCCTCCAGCACATCCCGCACGACGTCGGCCAGGCCCCGCCAGAGGGCGTGGTGCGGAGCTGGGACACCGCGACACGGTGGGTTCCCTCCGGGCGGCTCTCCCTGATCCGGCCGCGCTGAGCCGGCGCCACGCGAGCATTGACGCGGTTTCCCCTGCGGCCTGGGGCTGGCGAACGCTCCACGGTGAGCATGGCCATGCAAGTCGGGCGCAGGGTGGAGGCAACTGATGGTGCAGGCTTTGGCACAGGACGAGGCGCGGCGCCGGCAGCCACTGGTCTTGGCAGCGCTGGCAGCGGTGCGGCCGCGGCAGTGTCTGACGAAAAACATCCTCATTTACGCCGCGCTCGTCTTTGCCTTCCGCCTCACCGACCCGGTCGCCCTCACCCAGGCAACCGTCGCGTTCGTCCTCTTCGCCCTGGTCAGTGGCGTGGTCTACCTCTTCAACGACCTCCGGGACGTGGAGCAGGACCGCCTCCACCCCCGGAAGCGCTACCGCCCGATCGCTACCGGGGACCTATCGGCAACATTCGCGTGGGTCTTGATCGCCGGCATCGCCCCGCTGACACTGGGGGTGGCTGTCGCCCTGCGCCCGCCCCTGGGCCTGGTGCTCGGCCTCTATCTGGCGGCGCAGATCGGCTACTCGCTCGGCCTCAAGCACCAGGTCCTCCTCGACGTCTTCCTCATCGCCGCCGGGTTCGTGTTGCGGGCGGTGGCGGGGGGCGTGGCGATCGGGGTACCGATTTCCCCCTGGCTCTACGTCTGCACCGCGCTGGGCGCCCTCTTCCTCGGCTTCGCCAAGCGGCGGGCGGAGATCATGCTGCTGGCCAAGCACGCGGGGCAGCACCGGCGGGTGCTGGAGGAGTACTCGGCGCCGCTGCTGGACAAGTTACTGGCGATTGTCGTCGCGCTAACGGTGATGGCCTACGCGCTGTACACCTTCTCAGCGGAGAACTTACCGGCGAATCACGCGATGATGCTGACGATCCCGTTCGTCCTCTACGGCATCTTCCGCTACCTATACCTGGTCTACCACCGGGACGAGGGAGGCAGCCCCGAGGTGCTGCTGCTTGCCGACACGCCGCTGCTGACCTGCATCCTGCTCTGGGGCCTCACCGCGATCGCCATCCTCTATTACCCTTGGGGCTGAGCGGGTATTACCCCTGGGGCTGAGCGGGCAGCGTAGGGCGTGAGGGCGCGAGGGTGCAAGGCGAGGGTCCGCGGCTACCGCACCCATGCTGCCCGGCCACGGTTGCGTGGGGCGCTACCTCAACTGCGTCACCCCCATGGATTTTGCGTCGATCATCGCCGGCAGGGCGGCCCGGTGCTCAGTCGCCAGGCAGCGCGATCAGCCGCAGGTGCCCCACCCCCGTCGCCGGGGACCAGGTCGGCCACTGCTCCCCCGGCTGCGTCGCCGGCCCCGGCGCCCAGATGAGCTGGTACTGCGCGGGCCGGGGGCGCTGGTCGCGGTCCAGCCGCAGGTAGTTGACCTCCAGCAGCGCGCCGACCACCGGGCCGGCCGCGGCGACCCGCTCCTCGATGAGCGGCACCACGCGGCCCCGGTCGGCGAACGCGTCGACGATCGCGCACTGGCAGAAGTAGGCGAGGGTGCCGATCTCCGGTGGGGCGATCACCGTGGCGGAACCGACCCGCGCGCCCAGCTGCCGGCCGGCCCGCGCGTAGTCGGCCGGGGTCGCCCAATTCCCGAAGATCACCGGCACGCGCCACGGCACCCCGCCGCGCACGTCCGCCACCAGACTCCCCGCGACCAGGCACAACGCCCTCACCGCCGCCCCGGAACTGCCATCAATATACGAGCCAGCACAGGGGGCCCGCGGCGGTCTCCCCCAGCCGGTCGGCCACTTCCTGCACCAGCACCCGCCGGGCGGCCGGGTCCGTCGGGGCTGCCTGCGCCTCCGCGTCCGTCATGCCTCTCCCCCCTCTCCTCCTGGTGGCCTCATCCCCGTGCTAAGCGTCATATCCCTTAGGTACGCTCATCCCCCGGCCCCGGTCCCGGCCCACACCGCCGCGGCCAGGGGGATATGTCTCTCAGCCGCCGGCCCCCGCCGCCCGCCGCCCCCGCTGGTCCGCCAGCACCGCGCCGCAGGAGCACAGCGCGATCGCCTCCGTTGCCAAGCCCGCGCGGTGGTACAGGTGAGCATGATGGGCAGGGGGACGAGCGGTTGACGGCGGCCCGCGCCGCTGGTGTAGGCACCGCCCGCCTCATCGGTTTAATCACCCGCTACCTTGTTGCTTAGCATACAAGACTGCTAGCTAGCATGCTAGCTAGAATGTAAGTCGTGTTACTAGCAGCGTAGCACCGCCAGACGGTCGTCAACCGGAGGACAAGGACCTCCTCACGCGCGGCGGCACTGGTCTGCCGACGACGCCTCGGCGCCCGCTCGTCGTTCGCCAGTGCGGCAGACGGCCGTCGCCACCTCTGAGGACACGCCCTTGCTCATCCTTGGCCATTCTTTGGTTCTGGCTCCGGGAGAGTGGCGGGATCTCGGGGCGGAGGACGGAAGTACCCAGTACAAGAGAGTGCGCGTGGATCACGGGGCCAAGGAGGTCGGCCCACTATATCGAGAAGCTGCGGGGCACGTGGGTTTCGGCACACTACTGGTTGAGTGAGCGCTACCTCTACTCGTCCCCCCCGTCGAAGTTTCGACTCCGGAGCGCGAGTTGCCCGACGATACCTATGCACGCTCCAAGGAGGAACAGTCCGAACCCAAGGGGCAACCACGGTACAGTTGGAATGGGCGTAGACTCAGAGGGACCTGACTGAGTGGTGCCGGACTCGAAACTCGCGGCTTCTAGTGTGATATTCCCGACAATGTAATACATGAAGCACCCGAACCCCACCATGGCGATGATTAGCCCCACAGTAATCAGCACGCGCGGCACGCCGCGCATACTCGCGAACGCCTCGATGTCGGTCCCGCCGCCATAGCGGTTGTGGTGGATGTCGCGCCCGGCGAGGTCACGGCTCGCCAGGATGTTCCTACCCTTGACGCCCCCCCCACCGGTCCCGCCACCACCACCCGCATCCGCGAGCGGTCGACCGCATTCGCTGCAGAACCGTGCCCCCGCCCGATTTCGAGCGCCGCAGTTCGAGCAAAACATCCGTTCCCCTCCCGTTGCACTCGCGCCCGCTCACGGGGCCGAATGGTGCACCAAAATCCGTTGAGCTACCGCTGGCTTGCCTCCCGCTCGACCCGAGCCGCGACCGCGCGGATGACAGCGGCGATGCCAGCCGCCGGATGTGTCAGCGCCGCGGCCGTGACCTGGAGGATGTCTGGCGCAATGTCAGCCAAGGTTTTCAGCCAGCGCGCGATCTTCTGCGGGTTCGCTTCCTCGCCTTTGACCACTTCCTCTTGCACTTGGCGGACGGTTCCGGCAATCTCCGCCTTGTCAACGTCCGGTTCCTCCCGGCGCGCCTCGACGGATTGGTAAATGGCTGCGAAGAGCCTGGCGAGTTCGTCCCCATCCAGTCCGGTGTGGCGTTGAACATTGTGGATGTCGTGCCCGGCGATGTCACGGCCCGCCCGGATGTTCCTACCCGTTACGCCTCCCCCGCCGGGCTGGATTGCCCCGCCTGGTCCGCCGAGGCCGACACTCGGCTCTGCCGCATCCCCGAGTGATTGGCCGCATATGCTACAGAACCGCGCCCCGGTGCGGTTGTTGGCACCGCATTTCGAGCAGTACATCGTCCCCTCCTCGCCTGTTCACCCCGCCCAGGTCCGAACGCCCCTAGCGCTCTTCAACGGTGTACCGTGCCGGCACCCAGCCCGTATTGCCCTTCGAATCACGGATGTGATGGAAGGTACCCCCCGCGCCAGTCTCATCAGGGCCGATACTGGTGAGGCGGGTACCCTCCTCGTAACAGATCGAGCTGTCCTTGTCGTCGATGTTCGCGGTGCGTCGCAAGCAGACACCCTCGCCACCGGTGTTAGCAACCACGAAAATACGATCCGTCGCGGTTCCAGCTAGGCGATCACGCTGGGAGACCGTGAAGGCACCGGCCAGCAGGAGGAGCGTTAGGAGGACGACTACGGCCGGCACGCCGCGCTGCCGCCGTTGCGGGTGAGCCGACGGTGCCCGACGTAGAACACCGGGGAGCGGCTGCCTTGCTTCGCGCACTGGCGGAGAATCGGGCGCGGCCGGGGTGCCGCACGTGTCGCAGAAGCGCCCCCCCGGCTGGATTACCGCACCGCAATTGCGGCAGGGTTGCGCGAACGACGCTCCACAGTTATCGCAGAAGCTAACACCGATCGGGCTATCGCGATTGCATTATCAGGGTGTCCGCCCACAGAGAGACCGGCGCAGGTAGACGTAGACAGGCAAGCCTGCTAACCTGCGCGAGCAGAGAGCGTAGCGACGCGTGAGGGCAGGGAATGGATCGAGCAGCACGCCGTCAACCTCGGCTCAGGCTCGTCACCGCTATGCGGGAGGGGACGTCCTGGCAGGACGCCGCCGCAGCGGCCGGCCTGTCCGTGTGCCGCGCGACGGCCTACAACTGCGCCCGCCGCGTGCGCGTCAGTGGCGAAGCCGGCCTCGACGATGGGCGGCATGGGCATCCGTCGAAGTTCCGGCAGCCGGTACGGGACTGGTTGGTCGCCTACTGCCATGAACACCCCGGCGCACCGAGCCGCGCGGTGCAAGCCGCGCTGCGGCAGCGGTTCGGTCTCGCCGTCAGCCGGAGCCAGATCAATCGGGTCCGCGCCGCCCTCGGGCTCAGCCGGCGCCCCCAGGGCGCGGGGGGAAAATACGCCATCCCCGGCGCAGCGGGAACCGCCTGACGACGGCTGGCGCGAAGGCGCGGGCAGTCTCCTGCTCCTGGCCGCTGCGGCGGAGACCGGCCTGGTCGCGGCGCTGACCGCCGCCTTGCCCGCGGCGCTCCCCGCGGATCATGGCCGCCGCGACTACCGGGCGCCGGCCCGGGCATAGTCCCCGATGTAGGCGAGGATGACCCGGCGCGCCTCCGCCTCGGCGGCCGGCGGCCGCCCGCGCCGCGGCTGCGGTGTGGCATCGCCCCCCTGGTGCCCAGGCGCCGGGGGGCGGGCCGTCGTCGTCCCCCCGCGTATTCGCGAGATGGGTGCCTTTCGAATATTCGAAAGATCTGTCTCGTGCTTTGTAGTCTCTTGAGTATTCTCTGGTATTGGTCTGCTCAGGATGGGCGGATCGAGTTGCTCATCGGGGCCTACATCGAATTGCTCATTCTGGGTGAGATCGAATTGCTCAATTTGAGCAATTCGATCTGCCGCATCCTCCGGGGCGGTCAACGCGGCGAGGGCCGCGTAGTCGATCGCGTACCACTTGGTGCGGTCGAAGGCGGCGCGGTTATGCTTGGCGGTCACGATCAGCCCCTGCTTCTCCAGGCTCTCCAGCGTGCGGCGGAGGGTGGCGTTGCTGAAGAACGGGAATTGCTCCTGCCACTCCTTGACGCTGTTGTACACCCAGCGCCGTCCGTCGCGCTCGTTCGTGGAACGCTGGAGCCAGTAGTGGATCTGCTGGAGGACGATGGCCTCGTTCAGGCCGATCGCCACCGCCAGGCTCGGCAGCACCTGCAGCGGCGGCTCGTCGATGAGGAGCCGGTGTCCTGGTAGTGGCGGCATGGCTACCCACCCCCAGACGGTCGACGGGTCGTCACGGGCGCCGCTTGCGCCTCACGAGTTCGCCGAGGAGGCTGGCGTCCCCGTGGACCTGGTAATCCCACAGCACGGCGTTGAGGCCGAGGCGGGCGATGTCCTGCTTGGTCAGCTTGACCCGGTGGCGTGTCGTCAGGTCGTACAGCGCGTCATTGAGCCAGGTGAGTTCCTCGTCGGTGTAGCGGAAGGTGTTGGCGAGGGTCGCCTGCCGGGCCACATTCGGCCAGGTGGCGTCGAGCACCGCCGGGTCGAGCGGGGCCGACCACGGCTGCGCGGGTTCGGGCGTACCGCCAGCGAGTGCTTGCTTGCTTGCACGCTTGCTTGGTTGCTGCGCCTCCGCCCCTTCGCCTTGCGGGTCCGACGCGCCGGCGGCGCCGGACAGCGCCGCCGGCTCCACCGCCGGCCGGTCCGGTGCGGCGTCGGTTGGGGTGGCCGTGTCCTCCGGCGCACCGTCCGGGTCCCCACCGGTGGGGTCGGCCGGTGGGGTCGGCAGTACGGCGGCGGCGTCCTGGGGTTGCTCCGCCGCCCCCTCCGGTCCCCGCGCCGCCGCTGGCGCGGGTGCCTCGTACTCGCCGAAGAAGATGTCGGCCCCCCGCCCTTTCATCGAGACGCGTTTGGTCCTAGCGGCCATGGTCCACCTCCGTGGCGAGCTGGATGTAGGCGCGGGCCACGTCGTGGTTGCCGTCGTAATCCAGGATTGAGAGCCCGGCCGCTGGCGATTCCTTCACCCGCACGCTCTCCTTGATCACCACGTCGAAGACCTGGCCCGGGAAATTTGCCCGGAGCTCGGCGAGGATCTCGTTCGCGTGGGTGGTGCGGCCGTCGAACATGGTGGGCAGGATGCCGGCGATGCGCAGGTTGCGGTTGAGCCGGCCCTGGACCTTGGTCAGCGTGCGCAGCAGCAGCGTCAGCCCACGGGTGGCGAGGTACTCGCACTGGAGGGGGATGAGGACCTGATCGGCGGCGGCGAGGGCGTTGACGGTGAGCAGGCCCAGGCTCGGCGGGCAGTCGATCAGGATGTGGTCGTAGCGCGGCCGCAGCTTGTCCACCACGTCGCGCAGCACGAGCTCGCGGAGGGTCATGTTGACGAGCTCGACCTCGGCCGCCGCCAGGTCGATGGTCGCCGGGAGGACGTCGACCCCGGAGGTGGTGCCGTGGATGAGCGGCAGCGGATCGGTCGCCTCGTCCAGCAGCGCCTGATAGACGCTGGCGGTGAGCTGCGCGACCGGGATGCCGGCGCTGGCCGAGAGCGACGCCTGGGGATCGAGGTCGATCAGCAGGATGCGCCGCCCGAGCCGCTGGAGGGCCACGCCGAGGTTGAAGGTGGTGGTCGTCTTCCCGACGCCGCCCTTCTGGTTCACCACGGCGGTCACCAGGGCGGCCGTCGCCGTCGCGGGCTCCGCCGTGGGCGCCGCGGTGCTGAGCAGCGTGGCGACGGCGCCCTCGGCGATGCGATAGTCGCGCCCGATGCGCGAGCCCTTCAGCTTGCCCTGGCGCAGGTACCGGAGGACGGTCTTGGTATCGACGCCGAGCCGGTCGGCGACCTGTTTCGTCGAGAGCAACCGATCCATCACTACTGTCCTGCATTCGCCCGATAACAGGTGTACGTACAGTCATTAGGGTACAATGCGCCGTAATTGTTGTCAACCCTGCACGGGGAGGGCCTGCGCCCCCCGTCGCGCTCGCCCGTGGCGGCGCGGTGGGCAACGGTGGCGGCCCCACCGTTGCCCGTGGGTAGCGCATCTTCGGCTCGGCAAGCGTACGCACGCCCTGCTGCGCAATTGCAAGCAAGCAAGCAAGAACGAAAGATTGCAATCATACATGCTTGCTTCGCTGCCGCGCCCGCCCCCGGCGACACTCCGGTGCCGCACCGGTCGCACGGGGCAACGGACGCGCGCACACCCCGCCGGCGGTCCTCGGGTCGTGCACCCCGATGGGTGTGGTACGCGCATTGCGTGGCCCGCCTGTGTCGGGCGCGCGCCCGCGGGCGTACCGCTGGGCGTACGGTGGACTGCGGGCCACGGCGTGGCGCGGGAGTGGGGGTGGGGGCGGTGCAACTGGACGGGCGGGTCGCGCTGGTGACGGGGGCGGGTTCGGGCATCGGCAAGGCGGCGGCGCTGCTGCTGGCGCGGGAGGGGGCGAAGGTCGCCGCCCTCGGCCACACCGCGGATCAACTCCACGAGACGGTCGGGGCGATCGATGCGGCGGGGGGCGCGGCGTTCCCGCTGGTGGCCGACATCGCCGACCCGGCGCAGCTGGCCGACGCCATCCGGCAGGTCGACGCGCGCTGGGGCCGGCTCGACGTCGTCTTCGCCAACGCCGGCATCAACGGCGTCTGGGCGCCGATCGAGGAGTTGGCGCCGGAGGAGTTCGAGCGCACCCTGCGCAACAACCTCACCGGCACCTTCCTCACGATCAAGTACGCCGCGCCCCTCCTGAAGCGCCGGGGCGGGGCGGTGGTCGTCACCGCCTCGGTCAACGGCACGCGCACCTTCAGCAACACCGGCGCGACCGCCTACGCCTGCTCCAAGGCGGGGCAGGTGGCGCTGACGAAGATGCTCGCGCTCGAGCTGGCGCGCGACAAGGTGCGGGTCAACGTGATCTGCCCGGGGGCGATCGGGACCGAGATCGACGAGAACACCGAGCGGCGCGACGTCGAGCAGGTCAAGGTGCCGGTCGAGTTCCCGGCGGGGCGGCACCCCTTGGAGGGCGGGCCGGGCACGGCGGAGCAGGTGGCGCAGCTCGTCCTCTTCCTCGCCTCGGACGCCGCCAGCCACATCAGCGGCACCGAGCTGTGGATCGACGGGGCGGAGTCGCTGCTGAAGGGCTGAGCCGCACGCCCACGCGACGGCGCGGGGCGGGGGGGACGCGGCTCCCCCGCCCCGCGTTGCGGACCCTGGTGCGCACCGTCGGCCCCGCGGGTTGTGGGGCGCTCCCCGGATACATGGTGTCGCCGCGACAAGGCTGGCGGCGCAGCGCCGCCGGGCAGCGGGTTGGGCGCATCTCCTGGTGCCAATGCTCACGACGGGCGATGGGTGATCAGCGAAAAGTGGCCAGCGCCGGGAGGCCGTTGCGGGATTTGTCCTCCGAGGGCCTGATGTCCACATCCATCTCGGGGCTTGTTAAGCAAGCAATAATGCGTACTTGCAATACAGCAAGCTACCAATAAGCCCATAAAGCATGCTTGCAACAAAGCAAGCAAGCAATAAACCGATGAGGCGGGCAATGTCTGCACCTCCGGCGGGGTCCTGTCAACCGCTCGTCGCCGTGCATGTCATGCTAACCTGTACTACCGCGCGGTCGGTCACGCAGGAGCGCTCGGCGGCGATCCGGACGCCGGCGGGCGGGGGTGCGGAGCGGTGGCAGCAGCACACGCTGCGCTCCTTCTTCGCGGTGCTGGCGGACCACGGGGCTGCGGAGCCCGCGTCCGGCGACTGAGGCACATATCCCCTGGGGCGCCGGGGTGCGCGCGCGGGGTGCTGGCGTGAGGCTTGGAGCGATATGTCGCCTGCCTGGCGGGGTGGGCAGGCGGTGGAGGGGGACACGGATGGCGGTCGTGGAGGAGGGTCCGGCGCCGGCACGCCGCCGCCCGGCGTGCCCTGGTACAACTCGGGGAGACGGAGCGCGGCCCGCGCGCCTGCTCGCGCAGGTGGTCGCCACCCTCGGTGCGGAGCGGGCACGGGCCTTCCTCGCCGAGGCGCTGGCGGTGGAGGCGGCCGGGGGCTCCTCCTGCCGGATGGGAGCCGGCGGCGGACACCGGGCGGGGTCTTCTTCCACCTGGTCCGCCGCGGGGTGGACCGCGAGGAACGCCGGCAAATCTTCCCGCCGGGGTCGCAGCGGGCGCCCGGGCGGGGCGGCGCTGGGGCGGCGGGGTCGCCGGCCTCGCCAGGGCGGCCGGGCCGGCCTTCACCTGGGACGACTACCCGGCGGTCGTCTTGGAGTCACAACAAGGTATCGGGGAGGCGACCACCGTGAAGATTACCGTGATCGGGCGGCCGCGCGCGAGTGGTGGAGCGGGGCGACGTGGCCATCGTCACGCTGCGGAGTGAGAAGGTCCCTTCCCTGCCCAAGGGCTTGCCGACCCCGGCACAGCCGACCGACTACGCCGTCCTGATTGCCAGGAAGCAGTGGCAGAAGGTCGCCCAGGCCTCCGCCAACCCCGCCGACCTGCTCATCGTCGAGGGCTTCCCCACCCTCGACCCGCGCTTCAGCGGCATCACCGTCCTCGCCACCAACACGACCACGGCAGCTTGCAGCAGACTGAGCGCCAGCGCCAGCAGGCGCCGGCGGGGTGAGCGGCCGCGGAGGGGGACCTGATGGCGAAAGCGGCGCGGCCGGACTGACGCCCCTGCGGGTGCGCGTGGTGCGGGCCTTCCTCGAGGCGGCCGGCTACGCCGCCGTGCCCGGCAAGCACAAGCACCTGAAGTTCCTCCACCCCGCCCGGCCCCCGGTGCTGCTGCCGCTCCAGCCGCAGGCGATGCTCTCCTTCAGCGCGGCCCGGCAGATCGGCACGGCGCTCGGCTACCAGGACACGCAGGCGTTCGTCGCCGCGGTGCTGGCAAAGGATCCCCCCATAAAGAAGCGCGCCGCGATCGCTCAGTTCAGCACCCCGACTCGCCGGCCTGCGAATACTTCTCGCGGTACAGCCGGCGGCGTAGCGGGCTGTGGCAGAGGCAGTAGCCGGTGGCGTCCCGCTGGCCGGGGTAGCGGAACCCGTTGGGCACGGCCAGCAGTTCCTGCTCATACACACCGGGCACGCGGTACGGCACCAGCGCGGAGTCGGCCTCCTTGAGTACCTCAGCGAGCAGGAGGAACCCGGCGAGCGCCGACACGAAGGCCGTGGTGACCAGCGCCTGCCCCTCGTCGGTCTGAACCGGGGCCTGACTGTACCAAAGCTGATCCGCAGCAGTTCGGCCAGCCCACGCCCCTCGTAGTGGCGCAGCGTGCCCGATGGCAGCGCGTTGCGCCGCTCGATGCCGCGCACGTTGCCGGGAGAGAGCGCCCGTCGGCCGTCTGGCAGCAGCATCTCCGCCAGTTCTCGCTCCGGGAAACCCGTGTGCGCCACGGCGATGTGGAGCGGGGAGCGCTCCAGGACCTCCGGCAGGTAGAGGCAGTAGAGGCAGGGACCATCACCCAGGGGGCCGTGGCGGGATACCTCGACCTTCGTCGGCCCGGTCGAGGCGTTGAGGATACGCGCCGGGAGCGCATCCTGGACGTCGCGCCGGCTCGCGATCGAATCGACGGCCGAGAGCGCCAGCGGCAGGTGTAGGCCCTATACAAACGTTCGTGACACCAGCGGCAATAGCGGGCTACGCCGCCTCCTCGTCGATGGGCAGCCGCTGGGCCATGTCCAGGCGGATGAGGCCGTAGGGGTTCACATTCGCGTAGACGAGGGGCGTGAGCGCCCGCAGGTCCTCGACCGTCAGCCGCGCCGCCCAGTCCGGCGCGGCCAGCACCCGCTGGATCAGCAGCGTGTTGATGTAGACCAGGCAGAGCTGCAGCAGGTGCAGGCAGAGCATCGCCACCTCGGCATCCTCGCGCTGGTTGGTGGCGAACTCGCCGGCGCGCCCGTAGAAGATGAAGGCGTTGGCGCTGTTCCAGTTCTCCACCACGTTCAGCCCCTCGTGGATCTCCCGGCGCAGCTCGGGCAGGCGCAGGAAGTCGCACAGGAAGAGCGTCTTGTACACCTTGCCCAGCTCGGCCAGCGCCGCGTAGGTCGGGTGCTGGACGCTGGTGCGCGTGAAGCGGCGCAGGATCGCCTCGGGGTCGGCCGTGCCCAGCCGCAACGCGGTCACGTACTTGACGATCTCGTCGAACTGCTGCCGGATGAGGTCCCACTTGATGGGGCGGGTCAGCACCGGCTGGAGGTGGGGATACGCCTCCGGCTGGCCGGCCTCCGGCCGGTAGAGCTTCTGCGCGTGGAGCGCCTTCAGGCGCGGCAGCAGGCGGAAGCCGAGCAGGTTGCAGCAGGCGAAGGCGACCTCCGACTGGCCGTGGGAGTCGACGAACTGCCGGTCGATCGCCATCTCGGTGCAGTGGCGGATGACCCCGGTGATCATCGCCGCCACCTCGGAGGAGGAGCACCGCTTGAGCTGCGAGTAGATGCAGGCCGCCTTCTTGTCCATGTGCCAGTACACCATCACGCCGGGGCTGCGGTAGCGCGCGTGCCATTCGGTCAGCAAATTCTGGTCGAAGGCGCCGAACTGCTTGCCGTCCGAGGCGCAGGCGGTGGTCGCCTCGCCCCAGAGGTCCGGGCGCCGCGCCGCGAAGACGGCGTTGACGACCCGGGCGATGGCGGCGCGCAAGGCGTCGCGGGTCATGAAGCGCCGGCGGGTGTAGTAGAGGTCGCGCTCGCCCTGGCCATGGTCGCCGGCGGCCACCCGGCGCAGGCCGATGTTGGTGCCCAGGCCGTAGACGCACAGCAGCAGCCGCTTCTGGAGGGTGGGGCGATCCAAGTGCTCGCGGGCGGTGGCCGTGGCGAACAGGTCGGTGAAGCCGACGCGCAAGTCCGCCTCCTTGAGCATGTCCAGGAGCCCGGTCATCGGCCAGCGCCGGCCGACTTCGGCCTTCAGGCGGTCGAGGTTGACCGGCTCGGGCTGCGGGTCGAGCGGCGTGAGGGCGATCCAGCCGCCGCCTTTGGTGAGGAGCTTGACCGCCGGGTTGGTCGGGATGTCGGCATCCAGCGCCGCGAGCGCGGCGGCGAGGTCGTGCTGCAGCTTCGCGACGAAGGCCTCGGCCTCCGTCGGCAGGTCCAGGGCGGCGTAGTAGCCCGCGCGCTGCTCGGCGAAGTCGGTCGGCAGATCGTCGTCGGGATTGCGCTGCCGGTTGGCGCCGACGACCCACAATTCCTTGCAGCGCAACTTGTCGCGCAGGGTGTGGAGCACGGCGATCTCGTAGTTGATGCGGTTGACGCGCCCCCGGTCGTCCTTGCCCCGCTCGACCACCAGGTCCCGCCAGGCGGGGCGGACGACGCCGGCCAGCGGCACCTCCTCCCCCAGGGCGAAGTAGGGCTGGGTGCCGGGGACTGCGGCGTAGCGCGCCAGGAGCGCCAGCGCGTCGATCACCGGGCGGTGGGCCTCGTTGTTCGAGCGGAACTCCAGCGCGCCGAGGATGAGCGGGACGAGGCGGCGGTAGTGGGCGCTGTAGGAGGCGCGCATGACGGTGTAGACCTGCCGCGTGTAGGCCGGGCCGGTCGCCTTGTGCTCCCGGACCAGCTCGCGCAGCCGCTCCTCCCCCGCGATGGGATAGATGACCTCGCGCACGCGCTCGTCGGGCCGCGCCAGCGCGGCCTCGGCCAGGGCGAACAGCAGCGCCTGCTTGCCGGTGACGCGCTTGAGATCGCGCAGCAGCGCCCGCTCGACGCGGCGTTCGGCGCGGACGTGGATGTGCTGGATAGCGTCGATGAGGATCTCGGCCAGCGTGTCGGTCAGCTCCTCGGCGCGCAGCCGGCAGTAGGCGGCCAGCAAGGTGAGGCGACGGGCGACGGGGTGGCGGCGCAGCTCGTGCAACTCCTCGGCGACGACGCGCTGGCGGAAGCCGTCGAGCAGCCTGGGCGGGACGCCGGCGAAGAGGTCGGGCGGCAGCCCGAGGGCGCGGAGGCGCGCCAGCTTGGCGGCCTCCTGCCGGACGGTCTCGACCGCCAGCGGGCCGGCCTCGGCCTTGAGGTCGGCCAGCGCCGAGCGGCCCGCCGCGTCGGCCGCCTCCTCCGACGCCGGCGCCACGGCCAGCAGGTCGTCGAGGTGCGCCCGCGCCTCGGCCGGCAGTCGGTGCAGGACCGTGGCGTAGAGGCCCTCCTGGAACGCGGCGACGGCGGTGCGCAGGTGGCGCTCAACCCGCTGGGGGGTCGGGGGCTCCAGGCCGTGGGCGCGGCAGCGGTCGATGAAGGCGGCGCGCAGGGCTTCCGGCTGCTGGGTCTGGGGCAGGACCTGGGCCACCAACCAGTCGGTCACGGCCTGCTGGTCGGCGACGGTGGCCTCGCGCACGCCGAGGAAGGCGCGGATGGCGGCGCGGTGGTGCGTGGCCATGCGCCCGTCCCAGTCGTACTGGAGGAAGCTGATCGCCGGCACGCCGAGCTGCCGGGCCAGGTGGGCGACGGCCGCGTCCGGCAGCTCGGCGCGAGCGCGCGGGAAGCGCCAGTCGAGCTGGAAGAACTTGAGCAGGCAAGCGCACCCGAGGCGGGTGTGCGGCTCGCGGGCCGCGTCCACGAGCGCCCGTTCGGCCTCCGTCAGGGCCCACCGATCGATAAGTTCGGGGATCGTCCACAGGCGTTTCACGCGGCTCCTCCCTCCGGCCGGTCTTGACGCCCGCCACGCGAGCAGGCATGCTGAGAACGCACGAGAAGGCGTATTCTCTCTCATTTCCTGGCGGGAAACACGCCGAGAGGGGGGCCAGATGGCCGGCAATGCGGCGAGAAAAACGCACGAGAAGCCGGGGGGACGGCGTGACACGGCCGAGGCGACGGCCCCGGGCGCGCTGCTGGCGGCGTGGCAGCGCGAGCTGGCCGCCGCCGATCGGGCGGCGCGGACCGTCGCCCGCTACGGGTCCGCCGTCCGTGGCTTCCTCACCTGGTTCGACAGGCAGGAAGGGCGGCCGGGCGCGCTGGCGGATCTGACCCCGATCGCCCTGGTCGGCTACCGCACGGCACTCCAGCGCACGGCGGCGACCGGCACCGTCAACACCCACCTCTGCGCCCTGCGCGGCTGGTGCGCCTGGCTCGCCGCGCGGGGTCACCTGGCGACGAACCCTGCCGTCCGGCTCAAGCTGGTCAAGCGCACCGCCCCGGACGCGCCGACCTGCCTCGATGACAACGCGGTCAACGCCCTGCTGCGGGCGGCGCAGCGCGGCCGGCACCCCGCGCGCGACTACGCCATTGTCCAGCTGCTCCTCCAGACGGGGCTGCGCCTCGGCGAGTGCCAGGCCCTCACCTGGCAGGACATCGCCTTCGGGGAGAAGCGCGGCACGGTAACCATCCGGGCCGGCAAGGGCAACAAGGCGCGCACGGTCCCGCTGAACGGGTCGGCCCGCGCGGCGCTCGCGACGTATGCCGCGCCCTTCCTGGGGGTGGAGCCGACGCTGCGGGCCGTCGCCGCCGCCTGGCCGCAGCGGGACAGCCCGGCACCCGGTGGACCCCTCTGGCGCAGTCAGAAAGGGAACGCCCTCAGCGCGCCGGCGATGTGGCGCGTCATTCATGGGCTGGTGCAGGAGTGCGCGCGGCGGAAGCTCGTCCCGGCAGCGACCACACCGCACACCTTGCGGCATACCTTCGCGCATCGCTACCTCGACGCGCATCCGGGGGACCTGGTCGGCCTGGCGCGGCTCCTCGGGCACACGGATCTCAACACGACGGCCATCTACACCCAATTGACCGCCGACGAGCTCGCCGACCGACTGGACCGGCTACCGCTCAATGCCTACGAATAGGTTGCGTCGCCCGCTGCCTATTGCCGCTGGTGTCACGAAGGTTTGTAAAGGGCCAACAGCGAGGTCGCCAAGCGGCGGGCCGCCCTCGAGCGACGCCTGGCGAACGCGCGGGGCTGGGGCGAGGCGGCACGGATCCGCGCCGAGCGCGCCGGGGCGTTGAGCCACCGGCGCCGGCGCAGGCGGCCAAGGACCGCAGCGACGCGCTGTACCGGGCGCTCAACGAGCGGCTGTTTGCCCTGGAGGCGGAGGGGGTGCCCGAGGGCAGTGGCGCGGCGCGGCGGGAACTGACGCCGCGGCGGACGCGGAGCTGGCCGGCTGGTGGGCGCGCTACCACCGCGCGCTCGACACCAGCAATCGCGAGTTCACCAAGTACCGGCGGTACTGCCGGGAGCACTGCGACCTGCTGCGCGCGCTGGAGGATCTGGCCGCCGCCGCGCCGATGCACGAACTCGACGACCGCCAGGACCAGGCGATGACCGCGCTGAAGGTGGCGCTGGCGAACCTGGCGATGTGGGCGCGCGACCGCTACTTCCCGGCCGCCTACGCCCGCGCGACCTGGGCGCGGCTCGCCCCGTTCTTCCGGCTGCCGGGGCGGGTGGTGGGCGGACCGGATGTGGTCACCGTCGAACTGCGCCCGTTCAACGACCGGCGACTCGCCGGCGATCTGGCGGCGCTCTGCGCGCGCGTGGCCGAGGCCGCCCCGCGGCTGCCGGACGGGCGGTGCTGCGCCCGGCCAGGACATGGGGGACACCTGGCGGGCGCATCGCTGGCCGATGCGCCCGCCTTCCGGCGCAAGGATGGGTGGCGGACCCAGGATTCCCCCTAGCGGCTCGAGGATCTCGACCTGAGCGTCAGCCCTCGTTCGCCGCGCGCTCGTTGTCCAGTAGGAAGAGCGGTTCCTGATCGATGCAGGGCGCGCGCCTCCGCCGAGGCGCGGAGCACGGCAGGCGCAGCGCCGGGCGCCACGCAAGCTCGCCCAGTGCACGCAGGAAGGGCTGCGGCGACGGGTAGCGCGTGCCGAATAGGCGGGGCGCGCTCACCCGGCGAATGGCGCGCCCATCCGGGGCGTAGGCGAGGTGGTACTGCGCCAGGGTTTCGCTGGCGTACTCCACCGTCAGGTCGTTGCCGAAGACCCAGACCGCCGCCTCCGCGCCGGCCAGCCCCCGCTCGCCGTAGAACCGCCAGTGGCGATAGCGGACAAACCCGTGGCGGTCGACCGGCGATGGGTGCGCAGCCGGAAGAGGCGATCGAGGTCGGTGGGGTCGCACCAGGCGCCGTGCACGAAGCCGAGCACCTTCGCGGGACTGTGCCGGCCATCGGTGCGCCCCTCGTGAGCGAAGTGGCGCTGGTGGTTGTAGTCGCGGAAGAAGCGGGCGTGGACCGCGTGCAGCTCGGGCCAACTTGCCGCCCGCGCGAAGTGGTCGTCGCCCATCCGTTTCTGCACCCCGAAGAAGGCCTCCACATAATTCTGCCAGGGCTTGCCGCGCGCGATCTCGCGCTTCTCGATCGAGCGCGTGGTAGATGGCCTGGGCCTGCTTGGCGAGGAAGACCGCCCCACTGTCGCTGACCAACAACTCGGGGGCGCCGTGGCGCAGCAGGGCGTCACGGCCACGACCAGCTACGCCGTCAGATCTTGCCGCGGCGACAGGAGACTGGAGAGGAGCGCCCGGCTGAAGTTGTCGAGCACCGCGAAGAGGTAGACCGGCTTGCCGGTGCCGAGCCCGTGGTCCTCGATGTAGCGGAGATCGACCGACCAGATCTGGTGGCGGTGGGCCGCGGCGAACGGGTGCGGTCGCCGCTCCCGCTCAGCCGCAGGTCGGAGGGGGCACCGGCTCACGGTGCCGCGCCAGGAGGCGTCGGCAGGTGCGCGGGCTCAGGTCGATGCCCTGCTGCTCCAGCGCGGCGCTGGCGCGGAAGCCGCCGATCCCGGGGTTGGCCTGCAGGCGGCGGATGGCGGCGAGCGCCTTGAGATCGACCTTCCGCGCCGGGTGCTGCGGCGCGCGACTGGTCGGAGAGCCCGCGAACTGGTCCGCGGCCCAACGGCGGAGCACCTGGTAGACGCGGTCACGCTTGGTGGCCAGGTAGCCGGCGATGGCGGTGACGGTCAGCCCTCCCGGTAGAGCCGCACGATGGCCAGCCGGCGCTCGACCGGGTCGACGATGTCGCGGCAGCGTGGGAAGCGCCGCGGCGCACCGCTCGGGAGGGGCCACCGGCGAGCACCCGCTGGACCGTGTGGCGGTCGACCGTGCGCCGGAAGCGGCGTCGGCAGATGGTGGCGATCTCACCGGGGCACAGCGGCGGGTGCGCGGCCTTGAGGTCGACGATGGCCTGGCGGATCTCCGCCGGCAGCGCGCGGCGGTCGGCGGCGGTCGCCGGCGCCGGCTCGAAGAGGCTGGCCATCCCGCGGGCGTCGAAGCGGTCGGCCTTGCGGCGCAGCGTGCGCTCGGGCACGCCGGTCTCGCCGGCGCGCGCCGCGGGGTGCGCCCGAAGAGGACCATCGGTCGCAGCAGCTCGTAGGCCTCCTGCGCCGGCGAGGCGGCGTAGAGGCGGGCTGGTCCCAGTCCTCGATCGGCTCCCGCTGTGGCCGTCTCGCCGCCGGCATGCCGCCCTTCGCGCCCGCTATCACCGCACATCAGCCGCTCGGTAGTGTACGTGCACTATGAGCGAGGTGCGGGGCGCAGTCAAGCCCATCGGCCAGCGATGCGCCCGCCAGGTGTCCCCCCATGTCCTGGCCGCGTGCAGGCGGTGCCTGCTGGTGCAGGTGGCGGAGGGCCAACAGCGCCTGCGCGCGGTGCAGGAACGCGCGGCGGCCTGAGCCCTCGAACCGAGGTTACGGGCCGCCGGCCAGGACGCCCATGGCGGCCGCGACTGGTTCACGGTGCGGCGAGCCCTGCCGGACGCCGGGCTCGCCGCACGGGAGTTTGGCCTCGTGGTGAGGACGCCCGGCACCGCGCTCGCGTCGCCGTCGCCACCGGCCTCGGCGAACCGCTAGCGGTTGCCCCGGTCGGCCCGCGCCAGCAGGCCTGCGGGGTGCGCGTCCGGCGGGCGCCCCCGACGAAGCGGGTGCCGGGTGGGCAGGGAAATGCCGCCCGCCGGAAGAACCGGCGGGCGGCGCGCACGCGTGCTCGAGATGCCCTACCGCGTGGTGTTCGGGTCGTCCCCCACGCCCAGCCCGGTGGCGATCGAGAAGATGGTGTCGGGCGTCGCCGTCTGGCCGCCCGGCGGGCGGAAGCGCCCGTCGGCCCAGATCATCACGAACCCGGTGTAGGCGATCAGCTCGCTCGAGTTGTAGTCGCCGAAGTTCGGCCGCGCGTCCGCCCGCACGAACCAGTCGGTCGAGCGGTCCGTCTGGAGCACGTTGTGGCCGAACGTCAGGCCGAAGTCGCGCGAGACCGCCGCCCAGGTGTCGTTGAAGATGTTGCCGCCCGGGTCCTGGCGCCGGTCGATCCAGCTGGTGTAGACCGCGCCGTTCCGATCCACCTGCACGTTCGGGAAGACGTGCACCGTGTTGGTGCTGTCGTCGTTGACCTTGGTGTGCGTCTGGAAGGTGGTGCCGTTGTCTCGGGATGCGCTCAGGAAGATGTCCGCCGCCTTCTGCAGCGTGCCGAACGGCTGCTTGCCGCTGAAGTAGGTGATGTAGACGTCGCCGAAGCCCGGGCGCGCCCGCTCCTGCTCGGTGAAGACCCCGTCGTCCTGACCCCGGTCGACGAAGATGTACGGGGCGTTGAGGATCGTCAGTCGCCGGCGGTTGTAGCCGGGCGGCTCGCCCTGCGGGTTGACGAACGCCACCAGCTGCTCCGGCGAGAAGGTGACGCCGTCGTCGTCCGAGTAGGCGTACTCGATCCGCTGCTTGTTCTGCTCGGCCCCGGAGACCGGGTCGAAGGTGCGCGCGAACCAGGTCACGATCACGCGCCCCGTCGGGGTGGTGAACGGCATCGTCGCCTGGTTGAAGTCGGCGAGCTCGTTCGGCACGATGACCGACGGCGGGGTGAAGACCAGCGGCTGCCCCGGGTTGTTGGCGCAGCCGACGCAGCGCACCAGCTCGATCGGCGTGGAGCCGTCGGCCGCGAAGCGCGTGTAGGTCAGGTACAGCGTGCCGCTGTTCTGGTCGACGTAGAGCCACTCCTTGTCGAGGAAGTCCTCGTTGCCCGGGCCGAGGAAGGGCGGGACGATCGCCTCGAACGGCGGCTCCCAGACGAGCCGCTCCCGCTGCTGCTGCGGCGGGTCGGGCACACCCGTCTCCTCGGGCTGGTTGAGGCAGCGCGTGTTCGCGACGCTCTCGACGTCCTGCGGCGGGGCGACCGTGAAGCGCCCGCGGCTCACGCTGAGGGTGAAGATGCCGTCCGGGCGCTTGTAGATCGAGGCGTAGAAGAAGGTCTCCGTCCGCTGGTGGACGACGACGACCGGGTCGCCGAAGAAGCCGTCAACCCCGGGGGTGAAGGGCGACTGGCCGTGCCCGCCAGGGACGCGCGGGGGCAGCCCGCCGCCGTCGATCCAGGTGTTGCCGCCATCCGTCGAGTAGGCGTAGCCGCTCAAGCCCTCCTCGCGGTCGTAGAAGCCGAACGAGTCGTTGTAGCCGGCGACCATCTTGCGGCCCATCTCGCCGCTGCGCGGGTTGTTCAGCACCGCGATCTCGGTCTCGCTCTGCACCGTCCGCCGCCGGTCCGGCGGCGGCGGGTCGAGGCAGGGGTCGTTGACGAAGGTGTTGCCGCCGCGGCCATTGTCGTGCGCCCCGCGCTGGAACTCGCCGGGGGACTGAATCGGGCTGTCCGGCCCGAATAGCGCCGCCCGGCCGCCGCTCGAGAGCAGCTCCTCGACCGGCACGCCCTTATACGTGTCATCCAGCCGGATAGCCGACGCCGTATCGACCAGGCTGAGCGGCGCCAGGAGGGCCACGGCGAGCGCGGCCACCATCACGAGGCGCCAGACCGTGTCGGATCTGCCGGGGACGCGGGATTCGACCTGTCGAGCCATCGTCCTTCTCCTCCTCCGCATCATGAAGAGCGCCAGCAGCCGGACACCGGTCCCGCGACCGTCCCCGCCGAACCCGGTGCGCGCTCCTCCCCGCGCGCACCGGCAATGCTTTGGCCAGCTAGCCCGGCTGATGTACATGGTCGGCGGAGCATACCGGGCGTGGGGCCGGCTGTCAAACAGGCGAGGGCAGGGCCGGCACGAGGCCCCCGCGCACCCTGCCTGGACCTGGTGGCCGACCTGACCGATGGGCCCGCGCGGTCACCCCGTGGCCGCCAGGATTGGATGGCCCATTCCCGCGTCGTCGCACCCCGGCTCGAGTGCCTGCCGAGGACGTCCAACTCTACATGCGCCATCCCGGTGGTGGGCCGACATCCTGATAATGGGCACCGCATCGCTGCCACCTCGCACTAATCACTTGTACGTCGTAATAACGCGATGTCGAGCTAACTACGCAGCTATAGATCATGGCTTCGGCCGAGACCACGCCGCGGCCTAATGGGTAGAGGCATGGCAGAATGGATGACACGTAGGCAACTCAAGTAGCATGCGGTAGGAACCAGTTTACTACTGTCAGCAGGGCGATGCTATCCGCCAAATGGCGGGTAAGGGGACTAAACACTTCGCATAACGATGGCGGTTTTCGTCGCGAGGAACACGGAGAAATGCGCGGTCGATAGCACCAGTGATTTGGCATCGCCATCCGAAGTCCACACACCACCGTAGTGGCATGTCACAGCTGATCTGCCGGGTTGCAATCGTTACGCTTAGCCGCTGATCCGCTAGAGGTGGCCCAGCAGATGACGGATGACGTGCCACTAGTGTACTAGGATGCTAGCTAGCATGCTAGCAAA
The DNA here is from genome assembly GCA_030446685.1 of Thermomicrobiales bacterium. Classification (GTDB taxonomy): domain Bacteria; phylum Chloroflexota; class Chloroflexia; order Thermomicrobiales; family CADCWN01; genus JAUJMV01. Next base: position 23,089 of record JAUJMV010000036.1, read on the forward strand.
ATTGCAAGTAGTTTTGCTAGCAACATAGCATCATTATGCGGGGGTTCGTCAGCGGTGGGACCTCCTATACCGCCCGGGATTGGTCCTTCCCACGGCGAAGTCGTTGCCCTTCTCCTGATTTTGCCCCTTGACACCCCCCGCCCCCCGGGCGCCGGCCGGCCGGGCGCCCCCCCCCCCCCCTCCCCCGCGACCCCCCCGGGGGACGCGCGCCACCTGCCGCGCAGCGAGCGGGATCAGCGCGCGATCGCCGGGCCGGGCGCGCCGGCGACGGGGCGCGCGGCCGGGGAGGCCAGCCTCATTCACGTCGCGCGCGCCGACCGGCCGGGGTCGACCATCCTCAGCAACGACCGGCACGCCGTCGGCCTGGGGGGCCGGTACGGCGTGCCGGTGCGCGGGACGCTCTTCGTGCTGCACCGCGCCGTGGCGGGCGGCGTGCTCTCGCCGAACCAGGCCTGGCAGGGATACGAGCAACTGCGCAACCAGGGGCGGCGGCCCCCCGCGCTGACCCGCGCGCAACTCGAGCGCTACCTCCAGACCGGGCGGGATCCGCGGTAGACCACCGCAGGGCATCCCGCAGCAGGTCACTGTCGCGAGGCCACCGCGATGGGCGTTGCGGGGACGCTATTCGTTGCTGTCCCGCAAACTGCGGCCGACAACCAACCATGCGCACCCATGGCAACGGTACGCGGGGCCGGACACGCCAGCTCGTGCCAGGGACCTTGGTTCCATACACCCTGTCCGCCGGACTATGTCGACCCTACATGTGAGGATAGAGGGGAATGTGGGATCGCGTCTTGGGATGGGGCCGTATGGAATCGCCGTGACAACACCGGAAGCGGTGAGGAAGAGACGGACGCCTGGGTTGTCGCGCTCGGACATCGGTCAGATCGGCATGCGTGGATCGCGTGGCGATTAGGCCGGGGGCAGATCCTGGTGTAGTCCCCCCCAACGCGCCGCTGTCGCCCACTGCTGCCGCATAAAGTGCGCATGGCGAAACAGCGACGCCGGCGTCTACTGGGCCTCGCCCTCGTCAGCAGCAGCCTGCTGTTCTGCTGCGTGGTACCGTTCATAAGGTTCGACCCGCTGCTCAACGTGCTGTGGCTCGGGAGGACTGCACCGCCGACCATCCCCGACCCCCTGGCCGGCCAGGGGGTCCAGCGCCGGGTGGAGCAGGACGGCCTGAGTACCCACACGATCACGACGTTCCGGACCACCGATCCTCAGGCGGCCGTCATCGACTTCTACGCCCGGCGCCTCGGCCCGCCGAACGGGAAGTGGCGACAGACAAGCACGGCACACTATCCCCACAACCCGCGGATCGCGCGGACCTGGGTCTACGACGACTACTGCCCCGCCACGCGCGTGGACCTGACGTTCGCCCCGGTGGTGCTCAACGAGCGGCTGGTGAGCGGCTTGACTGATGTGGAAGTGCGGGTGACCCGATCCTCGTGCCGTGATAGGTTACTCGTGATCATCCTGATGAACCTCTTCCCCCCATCGCCCCCTACCTCCCGAAGTAAGGTAGTATGTGGTCTCTCCGCAGGGCCAGCACGCCGGTTACGTGATAGACGCGCCCGAAGGCGATCGCCACCGGGCACAACCACAGCCTGGCGCTGGGCGGGGACGGGGCGGTCTGGGGCTGGGGCTGGAACGCCGTCGGCGACGTGGGCGACGGGACCAGCGAGCCGCGCTACACCCCAGTACGGGTGGCGGGCCTCAGCGGGGTCACCGCGATCACGGCGGGCTTCTCCCGCCTATGTCCTGTCCGGGCATGCGATCGTGCCCGCTCTCTGGGATACGGCACACGACACCCCGGCAGGCGCAGTGCCGTGCGCGTGTCTCCTCGCCGCCTCACCAGCACTACAGCAACGCACACCCGAGGTTCCAGATCGAATTCCACTACAAACTTCGAACAGCGGCATCCCAACCTCCAACGGACGATGCCTCGTCGACCATCATGTTTTATGTCGAACCGCCGTTCGCTTGACGTCCCGCTTCTAACTTCCGATACCGGCGCAGTATCGGAACTTAGAAGGGGCCGGTGCGGGTCCGGCGAGGCTCGACATAAAATGAAGGCGGGAGGGGAGGGGTACATGGGCGGTGTGAGCAGCATGGACGCGCGCGACGAGCGCGACGAGCCGGGCGCCGTGTGGGTGCACGACGCGCCGGTGGCGGACGGCGACGCCTGGGACGCCGCGGCGAGTTCCGCGGGGGATGACGTCTCGGACGCGACGACCGAGCCGCCCGACACCGACGAGGCGGTCGCGCTGGTGGCGACCGAGCTCCGGCTGCGCCTCGGCGCCGTCGCCGCCTCGGCCCGCGACGACGCCGGCCAGGCCAAGGCCGCCAACACCCTCCGGGCCTCCCGCGCCGACTGGGCCGACTGCACCTCGTGGTGCGACCGCTACGCCCTCCCGCCCCTCCCCGCCGCCCCCGAGACCGTCGCCCTCTACCTCGCCGCCCTCGCCGATAGTGGCAGGAAGGCCAGCACGCTCCAGCGGCGCCTCTCCGCCATCAGCCAGGCGCACCAGGCCGCCGGCCACCCCACCCCCACCCGCGACAGCGTGGTGCGCCTCACCTGGGGCGGCATCCGCCGCGCCATCGGCACCGCCCAGACGGGCAAGGACCCCCTGGTGACGGAGGAGGCTGCGCCGCCTGATCGCCGCCCTGCCCCCCGCCTGCTCGGCGCCCGCGACCGCGCCCTGCTGCTGGTCGGCTTCGCCGGGGCGTTCCGCCGCGCCGGCTGGTCGGCCTGGACGTGGCCGACGTCCGCTTCGAGCGCGACGGGCTGGTGGTGACGCTCAGACACTCGAAGACCGACCAGGAGGGCGAGGGGGCGCCGGGTGGGCCTCCCCTACGGCTCGCGTCCGGAGACCTGCCCGGTGCGGGCGCTCCAGGACTGGCTCGCCGCCGGCGGCATCCAGACGGGTCCCCTCTTCCGCGCGGTCGACCGCCACGGGCGGGGCGGGGCGGGCCGCCTCTCCGACCGCGCGGTGGCGTTGGTGGTGCAGCGCGCCGCCGCGGCCGCCGGGCTGGACCCGGCGCGCTACGCGGGCCACTCCCTCCGCAGCGGGCTGGCCACCGCCGCCGCCCAGGCGGGGGTGAGCGAGCGGGCGATCATGGCCCAGACCGGCCACCGCGCCCTGACCATGGTCCGCCGCTACATCCGCGAGGGCTCCCTCTTCCGCGACAACGCGGCGGCGGCCGTGGGCCTCTAGCGGCCCGGGGGGGAGGGGGACGATGGCGGCACACGACGCGGCGGCGGTCGGCGCGGCCCTGGGGCTCACGGACGAGCACGGCCCCTGGTTGGCGGCGCTGGCGGCGCTCGGCCCGCCGCCGGGCGGCGCGCGCGCTGCCGCCCGGCGCGGACGCCCCGCGCTCCTGGCGCGCCTCGCGGTCCCGCCGGAGGACGCGCGGGTGATCCTCGCGCACCGCCCGTCCCCGGCCACCGCGCCCGCCCTGTGGTGGCTGCTGGAGCGCTGCGCCCACCTCCTCGCGCGGCGGCTGGGGGGCGTGGAGCGCCTGGCCCCTGGCCGGCGCTCCCCCGCCCTCGGCCTGGCCGGGCGGTGCTTCTACGTGTTCGTCTTCCTCGCCGCGCTGCCGGGCGTGCGCCTACCACTGGGCGCGCGGCGTCCCGGACGCCGTCTCGTGAGCGACGCTGGCCGACCTCGGCCGCCACGTGGCGCTCCACCGCCGCACCCACGGCACGGTCGGCCTCGACACCCAGACCTGGCTGACCCTCCACTTCCGCGGCGCGCTCTACGACCTGGGGCGGCTCCAGTTCGAGCGCGCGCGGGCCCGCCACGACGACGCGGCGCTCACGGCCGCCGGGGCGCCGTTCCGGCACGGGGACCCGGTCCTCGCCGTCCACATCCCCGAGGCCGGGCCGCTCCTCCCGGCCGCCTGCGACGCATCGCTCGCACGGGCGCGCCCTTCTTCGCCCGGCACTTCCCCGACGAGCCCTACCGGGTCGCCACCTGCACCTCCTGGCTCCTCGACGATCAGCTGGCCGCGTCCCTCCCGCCCACGTCGAACATCGTCCGCTTCCAGCGGCGCTTCCACCCCCTCCCGGCCTGGACCGGGCGGGCGACGCCGCGATCGTGCAGTTCGTCTTCCGGCGAGTCGGGGCATCGCTGGGACGCGCTGCCGCGGGGCACCGCGCTGGAGCGGGCGGTCGTCGACCACCTCGCGCCGGCCACCACTGGCGCAGCCGCGCCGGCTGGCTCCCCTGCCCTGAGCCAGGCGGCGTGCTATGCTGCCGCCGCTGGGGACGCGTAGGGAGGAGCGATGTCGCGCGAGCTACGGCTGCTGGCGATCTACTGGCCCTTCGTCGCTGCCTGGGCCGGCCTCTTCGTGCTGCCGCCGACGACGCCGATGGCGCTGGCGGCGCGATGGCTGCTGGGCCGGGGACGGGGAGCAGGGCAGTCAGCCCGCCTCGCTCTGGCCGCGACCGGGGGCAACTGGCGCTGCGGGCGCTGGTCGGCCGCCGGCACGGCCAACCGCTCGCGGAGGTAGCCGCGCAACCGCTCGGCGCGGTCCTCGCGCTCGGCGTGCTTCTCGACTCCTACCGCCGCCATCGCGTCGGGAGTGTTACCTGGCGGGGTCGTCGCTACCCTTGAGCAAATCGGCCGCCCTCGAAAAATGCGTAAGCATTCGGGCCACGGGCGCGACTAATGAGTGGTGCGGGCCGCATCTGGCGGTTAGCCATCGGTATGGAAGTAGACGGCGGAGACGGAGCACGGATGACCGGAGCGGCGATCCCCGGATTGGATGACGTACTGGCCGCGGAGCGCCCGCGCTTGGTGCGGCTCTGCGCGCGGCTGACAGAGACCACGGAGGCCGCCGAAGACCTCGCGCAAGAGACACTTATCGAGGCGTGGCGCAATGGGCACAAGCTGCGCGCCCCGGACGCGGTCCAGTCCTGGTTGAGCGGCATTGCGCGCAACGTCTGTCTCCGCTGGGCTAGGCGGCAGGGGCGCGAGTTCGATCGTGTGCTGGTAGCGGGCGGGCACGTTGGGACAGCGGGCGGCTACGACATGACCGAACCGCCCAGCGACTTCGATCTCGACGTCGAACTGGAGCGCGACGAGCTGGCGACGCTCCTCGATCGCGCCATGGCGCTGCTGCCGGCGGAGACGCGCGCGGCGCTCGTCGCGCACTACCTTGAGGACGCGCCGCAGGCGGCGGTCGCCGCGCGCCTGGGCGTCAGCGAGGGGGCGGTCGCCGTGCGGCTGCACCGAGGCCGGCTGGCCCTGCGCCGCCTGCTGGCGACAGAGTTGCGCGAGCACGCGGCCCCCTACGGCCTGGTCGCGCCCGATCGGGCCGGGTGGCAGGAGACGCGCCTGTGGTGCCCGCGGTGCGGCGGGCGCCGGCTCGGGCGCTTCGACGCCGCGACCGGCGAACTGGCGCTGACCTGCCCGGCGTGCTTCCCCGAACCCGATGCCATCCCCGACCACGTCACGCCGCTGGAAACGGGGATGCCGGGCCTCTTTCGCGGGATCAAGGGCTACCAGGCCGCCCTCAACCGCCTGGCCGCCTGGCAGCACGCCTACTACGCCCCGGCACTGGTCCGACGCGCGGCACCGTGCGTCAAGTGCGGCGCCCAGGTCCCGCTGCGCCCCGGACTCTCACCCGACTGGCAGCCGCCGCCGTCGGTGCGGCGCGGCGCTGGCTCCTTCTGCGCTGCGACCGCTGTGGGGTGACGCTCGACCAGGGCTTGCTCGGGCTCGTCCGGGCGCTCCCGGTGGGCTGGCGGTTCGCAAAGGTTCACCCCCGCCGCCGCGAGCTGCCGGAACAGGTGGTCGTGGCGGCGGGGCGCGCGGCCGTCGTCACCAGCTTCGCGAGCTTCGACGGGTCGGCCCGGTTTGCCGTGGTGTCCGCGCGCGACACGCTGGAAACCCTCGCCGTCCACCTCCACGGTGTGCGGGGTGAGTAGCGCCGTGGCGGCGGCACGGCGAGAGCGCGCGCCCCTGATCGCCCTCCTGGGCGCGAATGCCCTCTCGATGGTCGGCAACCAGTTGGCCGCGGTCGCGATCCCCTGGTATGTGCTGGTCACGACCGGCAGCGCCGTGCGCACCGGGCTCGTCGGGTTCGCCTCGATCGCGGCGACGATCCTCGCCACCTTCTTCGGCGGCGCGCTCGTCGACCGCCTCGGCCTCAAGCGGGCCAGCATCGGCGCTGACCTCGCCTCCGGCCTCGCCGTGGCGCTGATCCCCATCCTCTCGCTCACCGTCGGGCTGGCCTTCTGGCAATTGCTCGCGCTCGTCTTCCTCGGCGCCCTGCTCGACGGGCCGGGCACCACCGCCCGCTCCGCCCTCCTGCCCGACCTGGCGGAGGCCGGCGGGCTGCGCCTGGAGCGCGCCAGCGCCGCCACGCAGATCGTCGAGCGCAGCTCGCGGCTGATCGGCGCGCCCCTCGCCGGCCTGCTGATCGCGCTCATCGGCCCCGAGCGGGTGCTGTGGCTCGACGCCGCCACTTTCGCCGTCTCCGCCGCCGCCGTCGCGGTCGCGGTGCCGGCCCGGCGCGCGGCCGTGCGGGGCGAGGCGGCCACGGGGGGGAGCTACTTCGATGACCTGCTGGACGGGCTGCGCTTCATCCGCCGCGACCGCCTCATCCTGGCGATCGTGCTGACGGTGATGCTCACCAACCTGCTCGACGCGGCGTTCGCCGGCGTGATCCTGCCGGTCTTCGCGCAGCGGGTGCTCGGCAGCGCCGTCGGCTTCGGGCTACTGGTCGGCGCCTCCGGCGGCGGCGCGGTCCTCGGCGCGCTGCTGTACGGCGCGCTCGGCCACCGGCTGCCGCGGCGGGCGACGTTCATCGGCGCGTTCGTGCTGGCCGGGTTGAACTTCTGGGTCCTGGCGCTCTTCCCGCCGCTGGCGGTCGCCCTGGCGAGCGCCGTGCTCACCGGCATCGGGGCCGGGCCGCTCAACCCGATCATCGGCGTCGTGAAGTACGAGCGGGTGCCAGCGGCGCTGCGTGGGCGCGTCTTCGGGGCGATCACCGCCGGGGCCTTCGTCGCCATGCCGCTCGGGGTGCTGCTCGGCGGCTTCCTGCTGGAGTGGATCGGCCTGCGCCCGACCATCCTCGGCGTCGCCGCCTGCTACCTAGCCGTGACGTTCGGCATGCTCGCTATGCCCGCGTTCCGGGACTTGGACGCCGTCGGTGACCACCACCCCTGACATCTGGACAAACTCCTCCATATGATGTTCCCCCTCGTCGGGCACTTCGGTTGGCAGGAAACGCGGGAGCTTCACCGCCTGGCAAGCCACGCCAACGCCCTACTTTCTGCCACGACAACTGCCCAACGAGGGGGAGTATCACGCGACGAGGTTTGATCTGGATGTAGCAGATTGATCGCCCGGGATGAAGCGTGCTGCTACTGAGAGCGCGCACGTCGCAGTTCATCATGGTGCGCTGCCAGCAAGTGGTCTTGCGACGACCTTAACCATGTTGCGGCGAGGTGTCGTCCTACCTGTCGTTATTCACCCTGCAAAGCTCTGCATAGCGCGCCCAGCCGGCCCGGCCCCCGCCCGCAGCACGGGCAGGCCAGCCCCTGGGGGCAGGTCTCCCCGTCGGTCAGCCGGGGGCAGTGGGCGCAGGGCCGCAGCGCGAGCGGCCGGCCGGCCCGGTCGATCAGGGGTGCGCGGTGCGGTGCCACAGGCGGCCCTCCCGAGGTGGGGGGCGCTCGCCAAGCGGCCCCCCCTACCCCGCTCCTCAGTATTCCTCGCGCAGCAGCAGGCAGGTGCTGCTGCGGTCGGCCTCGGTGATGAGCCACAGCCGCGCCTCGCCGGCGGCGTAGCTCGACAGGATGCGGAAGCCCCGGCGCACGCTCAACTCGTTCTCGCGGGCGTCCTCCGGGCACACGTCGCCCCAGTCGCCGGCGACGTGGCGGGCCAGCAGGGCCGCCGGGTTGATGCCGGCCTCGGCGCACGCCTCCAGCGCCGCCGGCGTCGCCACGACCCGCCCGAGCGGGAATCGCGCGCTCATCGCCGCACCTCCGCGCCGGTGCCCACCAGCACCCAGGCCGTCGCCCGCCCGGACGCGGTCAGGGCGACCCGCTCGCGGCCCGCCTCCGCGACCGCCGCCGCCACCCAGCGGGGCAGCGGCTCCCCGCCAGCCGCGCCAGGTCGTCCCACAGCGCCGCCAGCGTCACCGGCTGGTGCAGCACGTCGGGCACGCCCTCGGCGGCCAACTCCTCGCACAACGCGATCAGCAAGTCGTGAATCGTCATGGCTATTGCCCTCCCCCGATGGCCGGGGCGGGGGGACGATCCCGCGCCCGGCCCATACGCGCTAGTCCGCGTCGTACAGATCGGCCAGCGCCGCCGTGCGCTGTGCGGCGTAGGCGGCCGACGCGGTGGGGGCGGGGAGCGCGGCCCCCCCAGCGGGGGCGGCGGCTCCGGGTCGGGCTCGTGGCCGGGGTCGGGGGGTCGGGGGGTCCAGCGGCATGTACCGCTCGACTTTGGCCAGGGGGGCGATGGTGCCGAAGGGCCAGCCCTCGCGCTCGGCGCGGCGCTGCACCGCGCCCAGGTGCTTGCATAGAGTAGGGGCGGGACGCCGCACGCGGATTACTCCGCGCCGGTTTTCACAGCCCCCTCTCCGAACCGGGCGTGCGCCTTTCAACGCACCCGGCTCTCCAGAATCAAGTGAGGTCCCGCGCAGTTGGTGACGCACCGTGCTGTTGCGGCGCTCTGCCTGACGGTGGTGCCGTCGGCAGAGGGGGATGAGGTTCGGGAGCCCGTTCCCGCCCCCTTTGGTCTTGGCCTTGCGGTGGTGGACCTCCACCGGCCCCGCACCGCAGATCGCGCACCTGTTGGCGGTGGCGTCGCGCGCCGCGCCTTGGCGGCGGTCCAGTCGCTGCCGTAGGGTTGATGCCCCGTCCAGGTCGCGGCGAACGGGGTGGGGTGCGTGGGCTCCGCGGCTGGAGCGCTGCGTAGGTAGGGGTGGGGTTGCGTGCGGAACGTGGGGTACGCCACCTTCATCGCTGACAGTACCACCAGGCGCTGTCGCCCCACTTGCCAGGTGCCCGCGCTGCCGTACTTGGCTTTGACCATGCGCCAGCCGTGCCTTCGGCCGTGCTTCGCCACCAGCCACTTCCACAGGCGCATGTGGGCGCGCGAGCCGACGTAGCCGAGCGCCCGGCTTGCGCTGGAGTGCCGGAAGTACTCGCCCCACCCCGCAGGAAGTGGTTGAGTGCGGCGATTTTGCCCTCGGGGCTGGTGAACACGTCGCGGCGGTCGGTGAGCGCCGCGACCTGCCGCACCGCCCGTTGGACGCTTGGCGTGCTCGGGTAGAAGACCACCACTTCCCGCCGCGCGGCGCGGCTCTGCGTCTTCTTGACGGTGAAGCCAAGGAAGTCGAAGCCGTCCGTGTAGTGGGTAACGGCGGTCTTCTCCGCCGAGAGCGTGAGCCGCAGTTCATCCGCCAGCCACGCCGCCATCTCGGCCTTGAACGCCTCCGTCTCCGCCTGGTGCCGTTACTGAAGACGACGAAGTCGTCCGCGTAGCGGACCATCATGAAGTTGGCGCCGCCGGCCTTCCTGACCTTCTCGCGCTGGTGCTTGGTGCCGAGCAGCGCCCGGTCGCTAACCAGTGGTCGAAGCGATTCAGGTAGATGTTGGCGAGGAGGGGACTCAGCACACTTCCTACGATCTGGCAAACTATCCCGGGTAGCATGCTGAGGGTCCAGTTCGCCGCCGATCCGGAAGACGACCGTGGCCTGCCCGTGGTCGATCTCGACGCGCTTGACGAGCGTCCGGATGAGCTCCCGCTGGGTGGCCCAATCGGCGGTCGCCAGTCGATCCTGCACCTGCGCCGCGAACGTCTCGAGGCGATCAACCACGAGGCGCAACTCGCTGTGGAGCCGCGCCGCGTCGGCGAGTTCGTGGGCCTGCGCTTCCAGCGCGCCGATCCGCTGCCGCAGGCGGCCGATGCGCGGCTCGAACTCGCTCTTCTCGATCAGGCCCTCGGCATAGCTGTCAATCAGCCGCGCCAGCCCTTGCCGCAGCTTCTGCAGCTGCGCTTCCGTCGCAGCGCGATCCGCCGAGTCCGGAGGCGGGGCATCCAGCCGGCGGCGATACTCGTCCGCCAGGCGCCGGGGGGCCTCCAGCAAGCCGCGCACCTCGGCCCACACCGCCGCGTCGAGGCGGTCGGTCCGCACCTGCGTGTTGGTGCAGACGCGCTCGCCCCCGAAGCGGTAGGCGTCGGTCCCAATGCAGCGATAGTAGGCGTAGCTGCGCGGCCGCCCCTTGGCCGCCCCGGTGCTGACCCCCTTGCCGTAGAACCCGTAGCCGCACTCGGCACAGGTCGCGAGACCTTGCAAGAGATAGCGCGCCCCGCGCTGCCGCTGCCGCGCGTGGTGCAGGTTCTCCTGCAATTGCGCCTGCACGGCGGCGAAGAGCGCGCTATCGACGAGGGGCGGCACCGCGATGGTGATCCACTCCTCGGCCGGGGCGTCCGTCGTCGAGACCGCGCGGCGCGGTTGCAGGCTCCGCCCGCGCTGGGCGCGCAGGCGCGGCGCGAGCGGGCCGGCGTGCGTCTTCCCGAACGCGGCCGTGCCCTGGTAGGCGGGATTCTTGAGCATCCCCCACACGGTGGTCCGGTCCCAGACCGTCTTGCCCGTCCGGGTCTGCTCGCCCGCCCGGGTCAGTCGTCGGCAAACCTCGCCGATCGTCGCCCGTTCCCGCCCGACCCAGGGGAAGACCTGGCGCACCACGCGCGCCTCCTCCAGCACGATCTCGTAGCGCGCCGTCCCCCCGCCCTCGGCCTTCCCTATATAGCGATAGCCATAGGGCGCGGCGGAGAGCACGCTCACCGCCCCGGCATGGGCAGCATGGCGTTTGCCACGCCGGCTGCGCTCCAGGATCTTGGCCCGCTCGTACTCCGCGACCATCCCCTGCACCTGGAGGAGGAGCGCATCCTCGGCGGTCTCGCCCGGTGCGCGGTTGAGGAAGCGGACCTCGACGCCGGCGCGCTGGAATTCCTCCAGTAAGAGCACCTGGTAGGCATACTTGCGCGCCAGGCGGTCGGGCGAATGCACGTAGAGGCGATCCAGCCCGCCTGCGGCCGCCAGATCGCGCAACTGCTCAAGCCCCGGCCGCACCAGCGTGGCCCCGCTGTAGCCCTCGTCCACGAACTGGCACTCCGCCGGGAGTGCCAGGCCGTCGGCGGCGACCCGCTCCTGCAAGGCGGCGATCTGGCTCGCGATGGTCTTGGCCGTCGTTTGCTGCTCGGACGAGACACGGGCATAGAGGGCGACCTGGAGCGGGTTCATGCCGTCTTCCCTTCGCGCGGTGGCGCAACGCTCGCGGCCGGGTGCCCCAGTGTGGGCCGACGCAGGCGCGTCGCCCGCCGGGGCGTCGGGACGAGCCGCTCGTAGGCGTCGGCCAGGCAGGTCGCGGCGAGTCGGTGTGGTTCAAACGCCGGGCGCACCGTCAGCGCCGGGGCTGGCTTTGGATCGCGCGGCACCATCGCCCTCTCCTCCCTCCCGCCGGGCGCGGTCTGCATCGGGCGACGCGGGTCGGAGCGGCGCGCCCTGGAACCCGGCCCCGTAGCCGGGCCGCAACTGCTCGCGCGGGATCGTCACCGCGTACTGTAGCAGGGTGTTTACTACATTGTGGGAGAGGTTAGCACCCCGCCTTGCGGCGTGCCGCGCCTCGGTCGTCTTGAAGAGCCGCCCTCCATCACGCCCGCCCGCAAGAACCGCCAGACCGCAGCGAGCAGCCGCTTGTCCCGGATGCGCCGGCGCAGCAGGGACAAGCGTTTCTTGTGGTGGACGTGGTCGAAGCAGCCTTCGATGTCGCCCTCGATGACCCAGTACACCCGACGGCGTCGCGCGCGCTGGTGAGCTTGTGGATGTGGGCCAACGCGGTGTGACAGGAGCGCTGCGGCCGAAACCCATGGCTGAAGGCGACGAAGTCGCTCTCGAAGATGGGCTCCAGGATGAGCTTGAGGGCCATCTGGACCCAGCGGTCGTAGAGCGTCGGGATGCCCAGCGTGGCGCGTCTTGCCGTTCTTCTTCGGGATGTAGACGCGCTTGACCGGGCTGGGCTGGTAGGTGCCGTCTCGCAGTTGCTGCCGCAGCAGGTCCCGATGGTGGTCCCTCTTGTCGCGCAACTTCCGGCGGTCGAGCCCGTCCAGCCCCGGCGTGCGGGAGCCGGGGCTGCCGAGGAGCCGGTCGGCGGCCTCGTCCAACACCGATTCCCAGGTGAGCAGGTCGTAGAGGTTCCCGAAGCGGTGCTCGGGCTCCGCCACGGCCTTCTGCGCGAGCCGCTGTTGCAGTTCAGGGACCGGTATCCAGCGCCCTTCTGCTGGCGTGTCATCCCCTAATGCGCCGTCGCGGCTTGACTCCTGGGGGCCTTCGCCGTGGGCCGGGCTTTCCCGGCGCGGACTACTACGCCCCCTCTGCCGGCGATAGGCCATGCAGGCGTCACACCCGCCGGACCCCCCGGGGGTAGCCCTACCGCCTTCTCCTGTTCCCGTGCTGGTCCTTGACGCGAAGACGTAGGCTCCGCCTGTACGCCCACCGGCTGACTTACAGCCGCGACACACCCCGCCACGCCGGAGTCCTGCACCGGGTGGCGCTCGCTGCTCCTTGGTGCGGACCCGCGTCCACAGGTCCCCACGGGTATGTCTCCGCCCCCCAGGTTGCCGTTCACGGGGCGGTTCACACGTCCGGGCGCTTCCGCCGACGGTTCGGTCGCCCTAGCCATATCCTCGCTCATCCTTGCCGACAACGGTCTCGGCAACTCCCTGTTTCGGCGTGTTCTCGGGGCTTCAGACCACTGGCGGTGTAGCTCCAGCCGCCTGCCCGATCAGGATTGACCACGAGGAGCTTGCACTCCTCGGCAGGTAGGTCAGGTCAGAGACCAAAACCAGCACGAACTTAGCAGGACGCACAGCAGCCGGTGTGGTAATAGCCGGGGCAGGAGCAGGCCCAGCCGATCGGGGTGCGGACGATCGCGTACTGCTCGCCGGGGGTGGACTGGGAGCGGGCGCGGTAGCGGTGGCCTCGCTGATGACCTCGACCCTGACGCCCAGGTGCCGGGCGCGGCGCGGGCCTCCAATTGCCGGGCCGCCGACGGCTTGCTGAATGGCTTGACCATCGCTAGACTGCCTCCTGGGGCCACGGCCCCGCTAGTCCGCCGGCCCTGGGGGGAGTGCTTGCCGGCCAACCCCCAGGGCCGTTCCTCTACCCAGAAGTATACCATCTGTTATATACCAAGTCAATAGGTCTTGAAAGATTAGTCGCCGGGGCCTATACTCGGGACGCCGGGGACGACCGGGGCCGAGCACCCCAGGAAGGAGGAGAGGCGATGGCGCGGACGTTGAAGGAACTCCGGCAGGCGGCCGGGCTGCTGACGCAAGCTCGATGTGGCCTACCGAGCTCGGGGTCACGCCGCACACCGTGTACATGTGGGAGAGCGGGAAGCGGGAACCGCTGGCGCGGGCCTTCCTGAAGCTCGCACGACTCTACGGCGTCTCGCCGTTCGATATCGCCCTGCCAGAGGTGGAAGGGGCGCCGGCAAAAAGGGGTCGCCGCCGCGTGAACTAGGCACGACGGCGGCGCACGCTCGCGGCGGTGAGCTCGCCGACGAGCAGGCGGAGTGTAGCAGATGGCCGGGAGCATCACGATCGGCAACCGCCACCACGCGCACGCGGGGTCGACGTCGGCCGGCCGGCCGCGCTGGGGAATCCCTACCGCATCGGCCCGGACGGCGACCGCGCCGCGGTGATCGCCCGCTACCGCGCTTGGCTGCGCGACCAGTGGCGCCAACGCGGACCGGCCCACCGCGCGCTGCAAGCCCTGGCCGACCGAGTGGCGGCCGGCGAGGACCTCACCCTCGTCTGCTACTGCCACCCCTACCCTGCCACGGCGAGGTCATCGCCGCGCGATCGCCGGCATCCTCGCCGCGCGGGCCGGCGACCGGCCACCCGACGCGGACCCCGCCCCCCGCGCGCCACTCCGGGGGAGGGTCCCCGAGCGGAGCCCACACCAGTCGCGCCCGCGGGCGCTCCGCTTTGCACCCCGACCGGCGCGGGCCTCCCCCCCCCCGCCCCTCCGTCCGGAGCCGCCCGTCGCGTCGCCCGGCCCAGCCGGACCACGGGGGCGGCGGGCGGCAAGGGGCGGGTCCCTCCGGGGTACCCTTGACGCCCCGCCGAGCGCAGCGCTCCCCCGTGGTAGGCTGAGGGGCCGGCGATGCGACGGTGGGCGGCCCTGACGGAGGGCGGGGGCTACCGGCGCTGGGCAGGAGACCCAGCCGTCCGCCAGGACCGCGCCAGCGCGAGGTGTCAACCTGGCACGCGCGCCGTGAAGCAGCACGACGCCAAAGTGGCGGAATGGAGCGGGGTCCAGGGGCTACGGCCCCTGGCGGGGTGCGGGGCGGCGCCCCGCGCATCAACCGTCTGGCGCAGCGACGACACCGCGGCTCAGGGTGGTTGGGTGGGGCGAGCGGGAGCGGTCTGGCGGAGCGGGGCGCAGCCAGTCCGCGCAGCGAGGGTGGCGGGTGGATGGCGAGGCGGCGGTGCCACCGCTACGCCTCCTACTCATCCGTGTCCGGTTTGCCCCGGACATGGGCCTCGCGGACTCCGTGAACTACTGGCGTAACTCGGCGTGGGGTCGCTGTGGGCGCGGCGGGTGAAGGCCGATACTCCCAGCCGATCGAAGATCGGTGGCGCCGGGCTTTCCCGATGCCTCCGTGCCGCTGCCGCCTAGCGGCGAGCAAGTGGTTATCATTGAGCGGGCTTCGCAGAGGCTGGCACGAGCCGAGCGGCTGGCGCAGGCCATCGGAAGGGCGGCGATAAAGGTCGAGCGGTCGTCGCAGGTTGTCCTCGCCGGGGCGTTTCAGCGGCGAGCAGCTGGCCGCTCCCACTGGCGAAGGTGAAGCTCATGGCGGACGATCCTGCGGCCGCGCTCCCTCAGATCAAAGTCGAAGAGTGGTTCCGCGAGGTACACGGAACCGAGCGCTGGACAACGATCTATCAGCGCAGCAGACCCGCCGGGACCGGCGTCAGCCTCTATGCGTGTCTCATCCCCCCGGCTCGGCGCTCACAATCGCTGCGCGACCCCCGCTGGGATTTGCACCTCGGGTCCGGCAGGCCCGGTTTCAGCCAGGGATGGCACGAGGGCAAGCCGATTACGACCTACCATCGAGTGGCCGAGCCGGGCGACATCGAGCTGCTCGCGATCGTGCGGGAGTTTCATCACGGCCGGCCCGACTACGCGGAGGTTTCCGAGGAGTTGCGCCTCCTCTTCAACCTCTACGAGGATCGCGCGGCGGGGGTGTTCTATGAGGCCGGGGAGGACGGGGAGGAAACGGCGGTAATCAGGGTCGCCCCGGACAAGATCGAGATGCGGACGTCGCTGCTGCGGCGCTACCTCGCCGCCCGGCAGCTGGCCCTGGTGCTGCAGATCAACTCCGACGTTGGGCTGCGGCTGGCCGAGGATGCGCCGGCGCCGGCGCTGCCCGAGGAACGCCGCGTCTCCACGAGCGACCTGTGCCTCCACTTCTACGCGGGCCTGATCGACGCGCGGCGCCCATTCTCCCGGCTCCTCGGCAAGAAGGTCATCTTGCCGCCCGACCGGGCGGAATGCGGGCTGTGGCCGTTCGAGGCGCCGAAGGAATACCTCGACTTCATTATCGGCGAGGACGAGCGCGGGCGCCCGATCGAGCACACCTGCGACCCGAGTGTCCTCGCCAATTACTTCGGGGCGAATCCCGACGCCCCGCACTACCTCACGCCGGTGTTCTTCCGCCGCGAAGTCCTGCGCAAGTACTACGAGAACAGCGACCGATACACGGTCGAGGACGGGCTCATTCGGTGCGGCGGCCTGTGGATCCTCCAGGCCGACAACAATCACGCCGATCACGTCGTGGTGTTCCTCGGCGATCTAGGGCGCGATATACCGACATCAGAGCAGCGGCATTGGCGCCCGTACAACATCCGGCCGGAGGAACGGGGGCTCAGCGAGACGGCGTTCCGGCGCTCCTTCCTCGGCGAGTTCGCCGACGCGGCGCTGCCCGAGCACCAATTCAAGTACGCCTACGGGTCGACTAACGAGGTGTGGCGGGCCGCCTTCGGCTGGCCGCTCTTCAAGGAGCTGCATCCCCACGATCGACATGTGCTGAGCTCGCTGAGGCTGCCACTTGTTAACAGCGCCAACGAGTTCGACGGTCAGGTACTGGACCTGGCCAAGCTAATGGTTGACTCGCTCAATGAGGAGCAGATCGCCGCGTCACTGCCCGCGCCAGGCCCGAAGGACGAGAAGGGCATCGCCAAGTTCGAGCGGCTCCTCACCGCTTGGCGGTATCCCCACCTGGCGCGCGACATGACGCTGCTGCGCACCATCCAGGGCGTGCGCTCAAGAGGGGCCGCGCACCGCAAGGGCGGCGATTACGACCTGGGCCAGACTGGCCTCGATCCTGACGACTTCCATGAAAGCTTCAAGCAACTGCTCGAACGTTGCACGCAGATGCTGGCCGATCTCGCCGCCTTCGCGTCCTCCCGGCAGTCCTAACACACGTTCGGGTGTGACTCCCGATGCGCATGCTAATCACCCCGCCGGTGATGGGGCGTCGTTGACGGCCTACGAGCGTGGCCCGCCGCGGGCCTCGCTCACCCCTCGCCGCGCCCAGCGGGCAAACGTGGCCGCGTCCCACCACCGTGCAGGCGCACGGCGAACCGGTTCCGGCCGAGCGGCACCATGACCAATTTCGGTGGTCGGCCCTTCGGCCATGGCGCCAGCCCGTTCTGTCGTAGCCAGCACCCGATCTCCCGATCGATCAACTCCCGGCAGGCCGGTCCCCAGAACGAATCCTTGTGGGTGTTGACCGTGACCGGCGCCACCCACCCTCCCAGTTCCAGAACGGCGCTGTCCTCCTCCGGGTCGAAGAAGCGGTCGCGATCGCTGGCAGCGACCTTGAGGCCGTAGCTGGTCTCGCTGGCATGGTGCCGGCCGTTCTTCCACGCGGTCACGATCATCGATCCCCCCTGTCGCGTCGCCTCCATGCCAATGTGGTGCGGGTGTTAGGGCACGGGGTAGTTGCGGATCTTGTCCCCCGGGCGCTTGACCCGCTCGACCTCCCCCGCCGCGGCGAGCATCCGCAGGAGGATGTTGGGGTCCGACGAGCAACGGACCCGAAAGCGGCGTTACGCCGTTCAGTTTCCTGTACAAGGCTGGCCCGTGCGGCGATCATGCGGCTATGGATGAGCACGATGCGTTGCGCGAGCGTGTGCGTCGGGAACAGCAGATCAGCGAGCGGCTCCGTCTGGCCACGTTCCGCCTCGACGCGGCCCAGGAGGAGCGCACCTGGGCGCTCGTGGCCGCGCACCAGCAAGGGCTCGCGATCCGCCGGATCGCCGCGGCGACCGGCCTGAGCCCGACGCGGGTCCACCAGCTCCTCACCGCGGCCACCCCTGAGGGCATCCCCGCGTGGCTGAGTCGGCTACGGGATCCGGGTGAGCCCGCCGGCCCGGCGGACGCGGCCGCGGCCGCGGCACCGGACACCGCCCTGCGTGCTCATCTCGCCGAGGAGGTCACGGCGCTGCGGCGGTGCCTCGGCTGGCTGGAGCAGGATGCGCGCGGCGAGCCCGTGGTGGTGAACCTCCGCCCGGACGCCGACGTCGAGACCGAGTTCGTGCCCTTCGACCGGCCGCGGCTCCTCCGCGTCCTGGCGCGCATCGCTTCAGACCTCGACGAACTCGCCCGTGCCCANATGGGGCAGCCTCGGGGCGCTCGCGAAGGACCCGCCCGGCTTCTACCTCGCCGCGCAGCGCCGCTACGGCGACGTGGTGTCCTTCCGCTCGCTCGGCCCCTTCCGCTGGTACCTGCTCAGCCACCCCGACGACATCGAGCGGGTGCTCCGGGGGCCGGCGACCAGCTTCCCCAAGGACGACTTCACCACCCGCCAGTTCCGGTTCCTCCTCGGGGAGGGGCTGTTCACCAGTAGCGGCGACCTCTGGCTGCGCCAGCGGCGCCTCGCCCAGCCCGCCTTCCACCGGCAGCGCCTGGCCGGGCTGGGGGCGATCATGACCGAGGTCGCCGGCGCCGCCGTCGGGCGCTGGCGCGCGCTCGCCGCGGCGGGCCGGCCGGTCGACGTGGCGGCCGAGATGTCGCGCCTGACCCTGCAGATCGTGGGCCGGGCGCTGTTCGGCCTCGACATCGGGGACCGCGAGGGGGAGGTGACGCGCGCCCTCGCGGGCGCGGCGGAGTTCCTCGAATACCGCTTCCGGCACCCGTTCGATCCGCCGCTGGTCCTCCCCCTGCCGCGGCACCGGCGCTTCCAGGCGGCGCGGGCGGGGTTCGACCGGATCGTCTACGGCATCATCGCCGCGCGGCGCCGCGCGCTGGCCGAGACCGGCGACGCGGGGGGCGATCTCCTGGCGCTGCTGCTCGAGGCGCGCGACCAGGAGACCGGCGAGGGGATGAGCGACCGGCAGCTGCGCGACGAGGTGATCACCCTCCTGGTGGCGGGCCACGAGACGACCGCGGTGGCGCTCACCTGGACCTGGTATCTCCTCTCCCGGCACCCGCACGCCGAGCGCGCGCTGCACGCCGAGCTGGCGGCGGTCCTCGACGGCCGGCCGCCCACGCCGGAGGACCTGCCCCGGCTCACCTACACCCGGATGGTGCTGGACGAGGCCCTGCGCCTCTACCCGCCGGCCTACGGGCTGTCGCGGCAGACGCGGGAGCCGCTCGAGGTCCGCGGCTATCGCCTGCCGGCGGGCGCGCTGATCGGGCTGCTCCAGTACGTGACCCACCGGCACCCGGACTTCTGGGAGCGGCCGGAGGAATTCGACCCCGAGCGGTTCGCGCCGGGGCGGGCCGCGGGCCGGCCGCGCTTCGCCTACTTCCCCTTCGGCGGCGGGCAGCGCCAGTGCATCGGCGCCGGGTTCGCGCTGATGGAGGCGCAGATCCTGCTCGCGACCCTCGCGCAGGGCTTCCGCTGCGCCCCGGTGTCGGCGCGGCCGATCGCGCCGGACCCCCAGGTGACGCTGCGGCCGCGGGGCGGGATGCCGCTGCTGCTGCACGAGCGGCCGGGCGCGGGCCGGCCGGCCGGCGACGGGGCCTGATCCCGTGGCCGTGGCGGTGGGGTGGCGGCGGGGAGGACGAGGGCGATGAGCGACCGGGATCTCGCGCCGCTGATCATGATCTTCGCCATCGCCGGCTTACTGCTGGCGGCGCTGCGCGTCGCCGGCCGCCAGCACTTCCGCGCCGGCCTCCCGCTGGTGGCGTTCTACGTCGTCGTGATGGTGCTCGTCGCCATCGGCTGGCGCCTGCTGGTCGGCTAGGCGCGCGACGATCCCGGCGACGAGGGGGCCGCGCAGGGCGGTGTCGACGCGTCGGAGGTAGCGTGCCTCGCCCGGCAGGCCATGTGGCACGCCGAGGCGCCAGGCCGCCTCCTCGACGGGCCGGCCGGTCGCCAGGCGGGCCAGCCCGAGGCCCAGGCAGGCCGCGTCGCGCGCCGGCCCGGCCGCCGCCGCGGCGACGCCCGCCCGGGCGAGCTGGGCGTCGATGCGGGCCAGGTCCGCCGCGCCGATGTACGGGCGCAGGTCGCTGGCGCGGTCCTCGATCCCCAGCACCACCCACCTGGCGTAGTCCCGTGGCCGCACCAGCGGCCGCCACGTCCAGCGCCGCGCGAGCTCGCCGTGGTAGACCGGCGGGTAGTCGAGGGCCTGGTGCAGCCGTGCCCACAGGGGCCAGAGTCGGTGGTAGGCCGCGACGTAGCCCCACCAGAGCGCGATGCGTGGGACGAAGTGGCCCACGGTGAGGAGGAGCAGGGTCGCGCGGCTCGTGGTGCGCACGGTCTGCGTGAAGAGATCGGCGAAGCGCGCCGGGTCGAGCCCGACCAGGAGGTGGAGGGTTCCGAAGGCGCTGCCCCAGCACCAGCCGGCCACCTGGAGTCCGAAGCCGGCCCTGACGCTCCAGTCCGGTTGCCGCGTCTGTCGCCAGGCCGACCAGGCGAAGGTGAGGGCGGAGATCGCGAAGTAGGCGCCGAAGATCGCCCGGTAGGGCACGGGGATGGCGGTCGGCGCGCTCGGGTCGGACGTCCCGATCCGGGGCGGTGTCGCGGCGAAGGCGAGGAGCTGGGCGGCGATGACGGCGATCCCGAAGGGCAGGCTGGACGGCACCCAGGGGAGGCGGGTCTGGTCGTCCCACAGGCGCTGGACCATGCGGAAGAGGCAGATCACCGAGGCGCTGGAGAAGACGCAGGCCAGCAGCAGCGGCAGGGCCTCGATCCCCGTCCGGGCCGCGATCCACGCCGCCACCGGCGGGGGTGTGACCGTGAGGGTGACGTTGAGGAGGACGACGGCGAACCAGCCCCAGACGCGCGTGTAGTCCTTGCGGCGCCAGGCGCGGACGATGCCACGGACCCCCAGGAGGTTGGTGATCCAGTAAACGACGGCGGTGGCGAGCACCCTACAGCTCCAGCCACCGCGCGAGCGGGTCCGGGTCGTCGGGGAGGATGCGCTGGAAGATCTCGTCGCCCATCACCTCGGCCTGCAGCTCCGTCAGGTTGAGCGGCCCGTCGCCCCTGAACTGGCGCGCCCCGCGGTCGCGCAGGGAGAGCTCCCCGCCGCGGACTTCGAGCCCGACGAGATCGGCGAGCGTGGCGGGGTCGCAGGTCGTCATCCGCTCGAGCACCCCGGCGTTCACGAGCTTGCAGGCCAGGGCGCGCTGGTGCCGCCAGATCAGGTGGCCGAGCTCGTGGTAGATGCTCATCCGCCGCTGGTCGGGGGGGCAGGCCGGGTCGTACTCGACGATCGCGCGGTCCCATTCGCGGTAGACCGCCCCCGTCGCGCTCGGTCGCTCCGGCTGCCCCGCCGGCCGGATGGTGATTGGCTGGCCGATGTAGGCCTCGACCGCGCGAAGCAGGGTGGCGCGATCGAACCGGTCGCCGAGGCCGAGGGCGGCGAGGAGCGTCCGGCAGTCCCGTCGTGTCTCCTCAATCTTCGCGCTGTGGATCGTCCCCGCGGCGTCCCGGCTCACCCGTGGTCGTGTCGTGGTCCAGCTCGGCCACAGCGCCCTGAGGCGCGCCCGGCCCATCGTGCGTGGCGCCTTCGTCCCCATCGGCGCCCCCCTCTTCATCCGGCTCGCCCAGATACCGATTCACCAGGGCGATCACGTCGTCCACCCCTTCCGGCGGCAGGCCGGTCAGGCGCAGCGCCAGGTTGGCGGCCGCCGCCCGGCGCAGCGCGACGGCCAGCTCGACGTCCCGCTCGACCTGGCGGGCGGCTTCGTCGTCGTAGAACGAGTCGATCGGCACCCCGAAGAACCGTGCGAGCCCGGCCAGGGTGCGCATCGACGGGTTGCTGACCTTGCCCGCCCGCAGCTGCCCGATGTACTCGGGGGTGACCGTGATCCCGGTCTTCTCCTTGATGCCCGCCGCGATCTCGGCGTGGGTGTACTCCCGATCGCCCGGGTTGAGCCTGCGGATCAGGTAGTCGATCCGCCCCGCGATGTCCGCGCCGGGCATCCTGTGCCGGGGCATGCTGCAACCTCGCTCTCGCCTGGGGTGCGCCGCACCATTCCGATCGCGCAGTATAGTGGGGAAATAGCCTTTTGCATAGCGCGGCGCGGGGGCGGCGCCAGCCTTGACAACCAAAATAACTTTCGGTTAGACTCGGCTTGCACCACTG
>JAUJMV010000037.1:0-9745 GCA_030446685.1 Thermomicrobiales bacterium
CAGTTACCCGCGCGGCCGCTCCTTGTGCCGTGCGGCCCCGGCTGCTACAATACGGGCGGGCCGGGATCGGTTCGCGCGCCCGGTTTCGGGGCGTGGCGCAGTCCCGCACGGTGGAAGGCGAGGATTCGCACGGTGGGCCTGCAACTGACGTTAGTCCCGGCCGTTCTCGATTAGACCGCCCCTGGTTCGAGATCGGCGCACCGGCACAGCAGTAGCGGGGGCGGCAGCAACGACGTGCCACCTCGTGGCACGCCTCGTCTTGTTGTCGCACGACCGTGGGAAGATTCCCGGCCCAACCCTCTCCCTGATCGAGATCAGCCGATAGCGGACCACGGCCGGTCGCCCCTGCCGAGGTATCGTCGCGTCCGGCGCACGCCGGCGACGATCCGCGCGGCCGGGCAGGCGCTGTAACGGGCGAAGCAGGATTGTTCAGCACCGGGGGACCGGCGCGCGGGCGGCGCGAATCGCCGCACGGGGCCGGGGCAACGGTGGCGCTATAGGGGGAAGAGAGCGACGAATGGCGGCGACGATTCTCAGCGTGACCGACCTCGAAAAGCGGTACGTCAGCGACCTGATCTTCTCGGGCGTCAGCTTCCAGGTGACCGAGGGCGAGCGGGTCGGCGTGGTCGGGCCGAACGGCACCGGCAAGTCGACCCTCCTGAAGATCATCGCCGGCCTGGAGGATCCGAGCGGCGGCGCGGTCTCCCCCGCGCGGGGCCTGCGCGTCGCCTACCTGCCGCAGGAGGCGCGCTTCGAGAGCGCGCGCACCGTCCGCGAGGAGGCGCTCGACGCCTTCGCGCCCCTGCACGCCCTGCGCGCGCGGATGACCGAGCTCGAACACGCGCTCGGCGCCGCCGGCGACGACGCCGCACTCGAGCGCCTGATGGCCGAGTACGACGCCGCCTCGCTGCGCTTCGAGACCGAGGGCGGCTACGACATCGAGCAC
The DNA here is from genome assembly GCA_030446685.1 of Thermomicrobiales bacterium. Lineage (GTDB taxonomy): Bacteria > Chloroflexota > Chloroflexia > Thermomicrobiales > CADCWN01 > JAUJMV01. The sequence goes on from JAUJMV010000037.1 coordinate 947, forward strand.
CGCACCGACGCGGTGCTGCACGGCCTGGGCTTCGACGAGGCGAACTGGGACATGGTCGTGACGACGCTGAGCGGCGGGCAGAAGACCCGCGTGGCGCTCGCCAAGGCGCTGCTGGAAGCGCCCGACCTGCTGCTGCTCGACGAGCCGACCAACCACCTCGACCTCGCCGCGCTCGAATGGCTCGAGACCTTCCTCAACAGTTACCGCCGGTCCTACATGGTCGTCTCGCACGACCGCTACTTCCTCGACCGCGTGACCCGGCGGACGCTCGACCTGGCGTTCGGCCAGTTGGAGGACTACCCCGCCGGCTACGGGCGCTACCTGGTCCTGCGCGAGGAGCGGCTGGCACGGCGGCTGAAGGAGTACGAGGAGCAGCAGGCGTTCATCGCGCGCACCGAGGAGTTCATCCGGCGCTACAAGGCCGGGCAGCGCTCGCGGGAGGCGCGCGGGCGCGAGACGCGGCTGGCCCGCCTGGAGCGGATCCAGCGCCCCCAGGAAGCGGAGCAACTGAAGCTGTCGATCGGCGCCGATCTGCGGAGCGGCCGGGTCGTCCTCTCCACCGACAAGCTGCGCGTCGGCTACCGCAACGACGGCGAGGAGACGCGGCTGCTGACGACGCCGGAGCTGGAGATCGAGCGGGGCGACCGCGTGGCGCTGATCGGCCCGAACGGCGGCGGCAAGACGACCTTCCTGCGGACGATCACCGCCGAGATCGCGCCGCTGCACGGGCGCTTCCGCCTCGGCACCAACGTGCGCCCCGCCTACTACGCGCAGGGGCACGAGGGGCTGCGCCTCGACCGGACGGTGCTGGCGACGCTGCTCGACGGCCACCCGATGAGCGAGGAGTCGGCGCGGACGCTGCTGGGGCGCTTCCTCTTCAGCGAGGACGACGTCTTCAAGCAGGTCGCCGCGCTCTCCGGCGGCGAGCGCAGCCGGCTGGCGCTGGCGAAGCTGACGCTGGCCCGCGCCAACTTCCTGATCCTCGACGAGCCGACCAACCACCTCGACATCGCGGCGCGCGAGGCGCTGGAGGGCGTGCTGGACGAGTACGACGGCACGCTGCTGATCGTCTCGCACGACCGCTTCTTCATCGACCGGCTGGCGACCCAGGTCTGGGCGATCGGCGAGGGGGGCCGGATCCGCACCTACCTCGGCAACTACACCGACTACCTGCGCGCGGCCGGCAAGCGCGCCGAGACCGCCGCGACGCTCGACGGCGCGCAGGCCCCGACGGCCGAGCCGGCGCGGGGGAAGGGACGCGGGCCGAAGGATGATGGCCGGGCGCCGCAAGGCGACGGGGCAACCGCCAATGGGAAGGGGGCGGCCGCGGTCGGAGTCCCCGAGCAACGACGCGCCGCCGGCGACGATGGCCGGCGGGAGCGCGGGCGTGGGGGTGAGGATCGGCGGCGGCGCGAGCGGCAGAAGCAACTGGCCGAGGCCGAGAAGCAGATCGGCGCCTGGGAGGGGCGGCTCAACGAGATCGGCGACGAACTGGCCGAGGCCGGCGCGCGGGGGGAGGTCGAGCGGATCGCGCGGCTCGGCCAGGAGTACGAGCGGCTGCACGAGCAGCTCGAAGGGCTCTACGCCCGCTGGAGCCAGCTCACCGCCGAACTGGACGAGCTGAGCGTGGTCTGACGGAGGACGCGCCCATGGAGCCAGGAGCGGCGAGCCGCGAACGATAGGACAGCCGCGACCCCGCAAGGCCGGGCGGTGCTACAGCGACTTCCGCACAGGTTGAGCCACCCGCCCTCCCCGCAGAAGCGGCGCGTCGGGGCGCCACTGGGATAGCGAGGGGAGAGGATCGGCGCATGGGCGCGAGACCGTGGTGGGGCCGCCAGGCCGCGCTCTGAACGGGGAGACGCTAGGCCGACCGGCGGCCGTTGGTCAGCAGCCAGACCAGCAGGACGATTGCCAGCACCGGCAGGAGGTGGATGAACCGGTTGGTCGTGTGCAGCAGCACGCCGACCAGCCAGAGTCCCACCAGCAGCCCAATCATGATCCAGAGGCGCACCGTGGACAACTCGCCCCACCCCCTTACCCCGTCGCGGCGCGCACCCCCGATGTCGCCGGCAGGGCGCCGCCTACGAGTAGAACTCGGGGCCTTCTTCAACGTCGCCCATTGGTCAGGGTCGTGGCCGTGGATGATGAGCGCCACGCCCTCGCGCGCGGCCAGGTCGAGCAGCTTGCGGGTGCTGGCGCGCACGCCCGCCTCATCCGCGTCGTAGGGGCCGATCGGGCGCGTCGCGGCGGTGTATTCGCCGAGGGCGCGGGGGATCGCGTCGATCGCCAGCAGGACCGGGCCGGTCTCCGGCAGGCGGACCAGCACCGACTGATGCCCCGGCACATGTCCGCCCGACGCGATCAGCTCGACGCCCGGCAGCAACTCGGTGTCGCCGTCGACCAGCCGGTACCGCAGGTCGGACCGATCCCAGTGTTCGCGCGACCCGGCGAAGCGCGCGGCGTGCGGACCCCGCCGCGCCGCCTCGTAGTGCGCGCGCTGCACGACCAGTTCGGAGGCGGTGAAAGCGTCGTGGCCGCCGGCGTGGTCGGCGTCGAAGTGGGTGCAGACGAGGAGCCGGATGTCGCCGGGTGTCAGGCCCAGCCGCGCCAACTGGTTGACGATCAGATCCTCCTCGCCGAGCCGCCAGCCCGCCCGCCCGACGGCATCGCGGGCGAAGCCGGTATCGACCAGCACGTTCGACCCGTCGTCGGTCTGGATCAGGTACGCCGGCACCGGCGTCTCGCTCGTCTCGTTCAGCGCCATCTGCAGCAGGTAAAGTCGCATTGGTCCCTCCAGGATAGGCATTGGGGATCAGGCGTTCGACGTGCGGTTGTGGGTGAGGCGCTGGTTGGAGGAGCGCGCACCTCCAGTGGCGTGGCTCAACCCCAATCCCTGGCGCCCCACCCCTACTGCTCGACCTCGACGATCGGGTACTCCTCGACGCCGGCCTCGGCCATCAGGCTGTAGCGGGCGTACTCGTCGAGGAGGGAGCGGAACTGCTCGGGAGTCAGCGCCTCGCGGTGCTCGTAGAGGTGGGCGGCCAGGTAGTCGCGCAGCTCGGCGACGCGCTGGCGACGGGGCAGCGCGATCGACTCGCCCGTCGGCAGCCGGGGCAGCCGGATCACCGGCACGCGCACTTCGACGGTCAGCACTCGCTCGTCAGCCAATGGACACTCACTTTGGAGTTGTAAGTCGGGTAGTTGGGTAGTCGGGTAGCGAACGGAGGATGGCGGCTCGGGCTCTACAGGCTACCCTGCCGGCCTCCTCTACCCGACTACCCGACTACCCGACTCCGCTATCGGTACGGCAGGATCGCGCGCAACGCGGTCAGCTTGTCGGCGATGCGGGACTGGACGATCTGGAGTTCGTCGAGCAGTTCGCTCAGGCGGCGCGGCTCGGCCCCCGGCAGCTCGTCGAAGAGCCGCTTGCTCTCCTCGCCCAGCGACCAGAGCTCCATCCGCAGCTTGCTCTCCCAGCTCTCCGGTTGGCTCACGGGCGGCCCCCCCTTCCGTGATCGGTGTCGCGGCTCGCGGGGGCCATTATACCCGCGGAACGGCCCTCCGGCCCCCCAACTTTCGGGGGAGAGGACGCTGGCCGCGTCCCAAGCGTACCGGAAGGGCAATTGGCCGGTCTCGGCATCTTCTCCCCCCAAAGTTGGGGGGCCGGGGGGGCCGTCTGTGGTATAGGCCATGCGATACAGCGGACAGGTGTCGAGCGCGGCGCCGGGGCGGCGCCTGGCTGCCCCTCACCGCCGCGGGCGGCGAGATTGTATACGATTGTGCATGGTATAATGCTGGCCGTTCCCAGCGGTGGCGCGGGTTTCGGCGCCACACCGGGCACTCCACGCCACGCACACGGACGCAGCGCAGCGGTTCGTTAGTGGTCCGGCCGGGACGTTCCGGCCGGCACGAGGAGGGAGGCGATGGCCTCGACAGCACCGCCGACGGTCGGCACCGGCAGCGACGCCGATGACCTCGGCCTGAGCCCCGACGTGCTGCGGCAGATGTACGAGGAGATGCTGCTGACGCGCCTCCTCGACGAGCGGATGCTGCAGCTCAACCGCATCGGCAAGGCCCCGTTCGTCATCTCCTGCCAGGGCCAGGAGGCGGCGCAGATCGGCGCGGCGTTCGCGCTCGACAAGGACAAGGACTGGTTCCTGCCCTACTACCGCGACCTGGCGATCTGCATCCACGCCGGGATGACCGCCCGCGACATCATGCTCAACCTCTTCGCCAAGCCGGACGACCCGAACAGCGGTGGCCGGCAGATGCCCGGCCACTACGGCTCGCGCAAGCTGCGGATCGTCACCGGCTCCAGCCCGGTCGCCACGCAACTGCTGCACGCGACCGGCGTCGCCTACGCCGCCAAGCTGCGCCGCGAGGACAGCGTCGCCTACACCTCGGTGGGCGAGGGCGGCACCTCGACCGGCGACTTCCACGAGGCGCTCAACTTCGCGGCGATCCACAAGCTGCCGGTCCTCTTCTTCGTCGAGAACAACCAGTACGCCATCTCCGTCCCGATGGAGAAGCAGATGGCGGTCGAGCGGGTGGCCGATCGCGCGCGGGGCTACGGCCTGCCCGGCGTGACCGTGGACGGCACCGACGTCTTCGCGACCTTCCGCGCCGTGCGCGAGGCGGCCGACCGTGCCCGCCGCGGCGACGGCCCGACCCTGGTCGAGGCGATGGTCCAGCGCTTCCAGCCGCACTCCGGCGACGACGACGACAAGTACCGCAGCCGGGAGGAGGTCGCGGCGCTGCGCGAGCGCGATCCGCTGGTCCTCTTCCGCCAGGCGCTGGAGGAGCGCGGCGTCCTCGACGCGGCGCGGGTGGCGGAGTTGACCGGGCGGATCCGGGCCGAGATCGACGCGGCGACCGACTACGGCGAGGCCGCGCGCGAGATGGACCCGGCGACGCTCGAAGCGCACGTCTTCGCGAAGTACGAAGTACGAAGTACGAAGTACGAACAAGGTACGAAGTAGAGGCAATCCCTGTTCGACGAACGCGCCGCCTATTCGTACTTCGTACTTCGTACTTCAGGAGGGGGGCTGTGCCGGCTAAAACAATCGTCGAGGCGGTCCACGACGGGCTGCGGGAGGAGATGGCGCGCGACGAGCGCGTGATCCTGCTGGGCGAGGACGTCGGGTTCAAGGGGGGCGTCTTCAAGGTCTCGGTGGGGCTGATGGACGAGTTCGGCCCGGAGCGGGTGGTCGACACGCCGCTGGCCGAGTCGGGGATCGTCGGGACGGCGATCGGCGCGGCGATCAACGGGCTGCTGCCGGTGGCCGAGATCCAGTTCGCCGACTTCATCCACCCGGCGATGGACCAGATCATGAACGAGGCGGCGAAGATCCGCTACCGCTCGAACGGCGACTTCGGCTGCCCGATCGTCATCCGCGCGCCATTCGGCGGCGGCATCCACGGCGCCCTGTACCACTCGCAGAGCGTCGAGGCGCTCTTCGCGCACATCCCGGGGCTGAAGGTGGTCATCCCCAGCAACCCCTACGACGCGAAGGGGCTGCTCAAGGCGGCGATCCGCGACCCCGACCCGGTGATGTTCTTCGAGCACAAGCGCACCTACCGCCTCTTCCGCCAGGAGATCCCCGACGAGGACTACACCGTGCCGATCGGCCCGCTCCGCATCGCGCGCGAGGGGGACGACCTGACCGTGATCGCCTACGGGCTGATGCTGCACTACGCCCTCGAAGCGGCCGAGACCGTCGCCAAGGAGGGCATCTCCGTCGAGATCGTCGACCTGCGGACGCTGGTCCCGCTGGACAAGGAGACGATCCTCGGGTCGGTCAAGAAGACCGGCAAGGCGCTGGTCGTCCACGAGGACACGCGCACCGGCGGCTTCGGCGGCGAGATCGCGGCGATCATCGCCGAGGAGGCGTTCGAGTTCCTCGATGGCCCGGTCCGCCGCCTGACCGGCCCGGACGTGCCGGCGATGCCCTTCAGCAAGGCGTTGGAGCACGAGTTCATGCCGAACCCGGAGCGCATCGCCCAGGCGATGCGCGATCTGGCGGCGTACTGACGAGTCGGGTAGTCGGGTAGTCGGGTAGCAAGGGGCCACCGCTAACTTGTTGCTCGCCTCTATCGTCCACTACCCGACTACCCGACTACCCGACTGCCCGACTAGGAGGGACGATGGCCACGGTGGCGATGCCGCAACTCGGCGAGAGCGTGACCGAGGGGACGATCGGGCGCTGGCTCAAACAGCCCGGCGAGACAGTGGAGAAGTACGAGCCGCTGGTCGAGGTGACGACCGACAAGGTCAACGCCGAGATCCCGTCGCCCTTCGCCGGGACGCTCAAGGAGATCACCGCCGAGGAGGGGACGACGGTCCACATCGGCGCGCAGATCGCGATCATCGCGACCGACGGCGAGGCGGCGGACACCTCCGCGTCGGTGGCCCCCACGGGCGCGGGCGAGGTCGCGGCGGTGCTGGACCCTGAGCCGGTGACGAACCAGGCGGCGGGGGAGGCGGCCGGGCCGGTGGACACGATCGCCGAGGCGAGCGCGACCAGCGAGGAGGAGTGGCCGCTCGACCGGAACGTCAGCGAGGCGGTGGCCGCCGAACCCGCCTTCGGCTCGCCCACCGGCGGCGAGGGCGCGGAGGGGGCCGGGGAGACCGGGGGGCGCCGGCGCTTCACCCCGCTGGTGCTGCGCCTGGCCGACCAGCACAACATCCCGCTGGAGGAGTTGGGCCGGCTCAAGGGGAGCGGCCTCGGCGGGCGCGTCAGCAAGAACGACGTGTTGGCCTACGTCGAGACGCGCGGGCAGGCCCAACCAGCCCAGGCGCCCGCGCCGGCGGCGGTTGCACCAGCCCCGCCCGCACCAGCCGCCGCAGCGCCCGCGCCCGTCGCGCCACCAGCGCCGGCTCCCGCGCCGATGCCTGCCCCCACCCCCGCGCCGGCGGCGATGGCGGCATCGGCCGTGCCGCAGGCGGCGCCGGGCGAGGTGGTGCCGCTGACACCGATGCGCCGGGCGATCGCCGAGCACATGGTCCGCTCGCTGGCGACCGCGCCGCACGCCTGGACGACGGTCGAGGTCGACATGACCGCGCTCGCCCGCTACCGGGCGGCGCGGAAGGACGAGTTCCAGCGGCGCGAAGGCTTCCCGCTCAGCTACGTCCCCTTCTTCATCGAGGCGGTCGTCGGCGCGCTCGAGGAGTTCCCGAGCCTCAACGCCTCGTTCGTCGAGGGGGGCATCCAGCTCAAGCGCGAGATCAACATCGGCGTGGCGGTGGCGCTGGAGAACCAGGCCGGGCTGGTGGTGCCGGTGATCAAGCGCGCCGACGAAAAGAACCTGGTCGGCATCGCCCGCGCGCTGCAGGATCTGGTGACGCGCGCCCGGTCGGGCAAGCTGACCGTGGACGACATGCAGGGCGGCACCTTCACGGTGAACAACCCCGGCACCTTCGGCTCGATCCTCTCGCAGCCGATCATCAACCAGCCGCAGGCGGCGATCCTGACGATGGAGGCGATCGTGAAGCGCCCGGTCGTGCTCACCGACCCGGCGACCGAGACGGACATGATCGCCATCCGGCAGATGATGAACGTCTGCATCTCGTTCGACCACCGCGTCCTCGACGGCCTGACCGCCGGCCAGTTCCTGGCCTCGCTGAAGGGCCGGCTGGAGGGTTTCACGGGTAGTCCGGGGCTGTAGGCGACCGGGTTGCCTTCCGACGACGGCGAAGGCCCGTGCCGCGGATGCGCGGCACGGGTCGTTCCTTGCCCGTGTCTCCCGCCCAGGGAGGGCGGCTAGTCGGCCGCGCCGCCCTGCGCGCCGGCCCCTTCCAGGGCGGGCTGTCGCCCCCGGCGGGACGGTTGCTCCGCCTGCCGCTCCTGCTCCTCGGAGGCTTGCGCCTGCTCCTTCGGCGCGATCAGGGTGAACAGCAGCGCGAAGACGACTCCGCTCAGCACGGTCGCCCAGACCGCCGGGGAGAGGGCCTCGCTCATCGCGACCGCGACCGCCGGATTGAGGATGCCCTTGCTGGTCAGCAGGCCGGCGGCCAGCGCCGCGCCGATGGCGATGCCGCTGCCCGCCTGCGGCACGTACTTGTCGGAGACCGCCATCACGGTCAGGAGCAGGAAGCCGAAGCCGAAGAACTCGGCGAGCGGCGCCCCGGCCTGGTAGTCCGGCAGGGGGTCACCGACGGCGAACGACAATGCGGCGGCGAGCAGCGCGCCCGCCAGTTGCGCGAGGACGTTGAGGATGCCGTTCAGCACCGGGAGCCGTCGCGCCGCGACCAGCCCGGCCGTCACCGCCGGGTTGAGCTGGCAGCCCGAGATGTTGCCGATCGCGTAGACGAACGCCGCCAGCGTGAGGGCGACGGCGTAGGGCGTGCCGGCAAGCAGCGCCGCCAGCGTCAGGAAGCAGGTGCCGACCAGTTCGGCCGCCAGCGCTTTCAGGGTCTCCGGCTTGAGTAGATCCCGCATCACCTTTCTCCGATCTCCTCCACCACACGCAAGCCACCAACCGCCCGCAAAGTGTACGTACACGCAAGTCCCGTGCCACGTAGCACATTTGTTTGGGTGGGGTATGAGGTGGGTGGGGAGCGGGCGGTGGCGCGCTGGTGGTTCGAAGGAAGTGGCGATGCAGGGCGGGAGGGGTGTTGCAGGGAGTATCGGGGGCCGACGACTAAAGTCGTCGCTGGGGGCTCGCACGCTCGCCACGAAGTACCGGCCAAGCCGGACTGGGACGGGGGTGCGGTACGAGGTAATCTGGCAGGCTTGGGCACGGCCAGCCCCAGTCCGCGCAGGCGGACTTCGTGGCGCGTAGCGCCCTTAGCGACGGGTT
>JAUJMV010000037.1:9845-14895 GCA_030446685.1 Thermomicrobiales bacterium
GTGATCCGGTGGCGCCACTCGTCGCCGAAGTCGAAGATGTAGAGGAACTTCTTGCCCCGCCGCTTGAACAGATCCTCCAGGCGGGCGGAGGCGGCGCTCCGGCCGTCGCCGTAGGGGCTGACATACTCGGTCGCGCTGTCCCAGGCCCGGCCGCTGAGGAAGAAGGCGTAGAGGTGGTCGTCGTCCCAGTCGAAGGCGTCCTGAATGGCGTCGTGCAGATCCTCCAGGGTCTGATCGCCCCGCAGTTCGATCCGCCGCCAGACCTGCTCGTCCCCCTCCAGCGCGACCAGGAAGCGGTAGAGGGTCGTCGCGGCCTCGGGCGAGGCGGGCGGGAGCGGCTCCCCCTCCGGCTCGCCGGCCAGCTCGGCCCAGGCCGGATCGAAGGGGTCGAAGCGCGCCTCGACGTCCACCTTGCCCCCCGCGCGCCCCAGGTCCACCCGCACCGTCCGCGCGATCCCGCCCGCCGGCAGGAACGGCCCGGCCAGCAGGGGCCTGGCGTGGTCGGCGAAGCCGTTGACCGCCGCGATGGCGAGGGTCAGCGCCGCCGCCTCCCGCTCGTTCGGCGGGCGGGTCTCGCCGCCGGGGAAGGTCCGGATCGCGGAGGGGACGCCGCGGCGGTTGCCGAGTTTGATCCCGCGCCCGGCCAGCCATTCGAGATAGGTCGGGTCGACGTCGTCCCGATCTTCCAGCAGGAGGACCAGCGAATCCTGCACCCCTTGCAGGCCCAGCTCCGCCCGGTCCGGCCCGCCCGCCCCGGCGTCGGGCAGGAAGCCGGCAACCAAATCGCGCAGCGCCTCGCGCGGCACCTCGTCCACCGGGGCGCCGCTCTGGCGCAGCTCCTCGATCGCCGCGTCCAAGATCTCGTCGTCCTGGCCGATCGTCTCGCCGGCGGCCATCGCCCGCCCCAGAGCGTCGAGCGAGTAGTAGCAGGCGAGGCCGGTGACCATCCCGCCGCCGCCCATCACGCAGGCGTAGAGGGTGTCCACCCCCGGCTCCGGCCCGCGCTCGCCGAGCGCGACGACGATCGGCGGGAAGTCGGGCAAATACGCCCACGGGGCGCGGCGGGCGTAGCCGCCCGCCGCCTTGTAGAGCGGGGGGAGCGTCGCGGGGTCGATCGCCCAGGCGAAGGGCTCCGGCGGGCCGGCGTCGGGGTCGGCCCCGAGCGCCTGGGACATGGACTGGTACGCCTCCTCGAAGGCCGGTAGGTCATCGGCCTGCTCGACCGGGATGTCGAGCGGCGCGAGCCGGGCGCGGGCGGCCTCGGCCAGCACCGGGTCGGTGACCACGACCTTCGCCGGCAGGCCGGGAGCCTGGCCCTGGCCCCCGCGCCCCCGCCCCGCGCCGGGGGGCGCGAGGAACGGCCCGGTGAACGCCGCCTCCAGCGCGTCCAGCGTCTCGCTCAGGCCGCCGTCGGGGCTGTCCAGGGGGTTGATGACCGCCGTGGCGCGGATGAAGCCGCTCGCCCCGTCGAGCCAGATCGCCACGTCCGGCTGCACCGTCCGCCCGCCCTCCCGGATCCAGATGCCGAGCGGCCGCCGACCGCCGGCGAGCGCCAGTTCGGGGAGCCGCGGCAGATCGTCGAGGCGCGGTGGCGTGGCGGCGGCTTTCCGTCCTCGCGGCATCGTCCCCATCCTTTCCGAGTGCTGAGTGTGAGCGAAGACGAGAGCCTGTCCTGATTAGCATCAGTTCTTGGCCCTCAGCACTTCGCGTGCCAGCCCCCAGGCGGCGACAGGCAACGCAGCGCCGTTGCGCTATCACCCGTGGCGGCGTAGCGCGGCAGGGAGGTCGTCACTCGGGCAAGGGCAGCAGGCGGAAGCTTTCCCCGTTGACCACCTGGCGCAGTTTCCGCTCCCAGTAAGCCGCATCGTCGTCGCGACCGGCCCGCAGCGCGCGGTCCAGCGAGAAGAGCCAGCCGGTGCGGTGGACATGGCATCGCGCAGATCGTCCCCCGGAGGCCGAACTCGGAGCGCAGGCGGGGGGCGAGCGCAGCCCAGAGGCGCCGCAGCGGCCGGATACGGGCGTACTCCTGCTTCAGGTGGTCCTCCACCTGCGGCACCGGATCGTGGAGGAACGCGTAGAAATGGGCGAACTCAAGGGCCAGCGGGAGGACCGCGGTCAGTTCCCAGTCCAGCAGCATCACCCGCGCGTCCGATCCACCGTCGCCGGTGGCGATGAGGTTGCCGAACTGCAAGTCCCCGTGTAGGCGGTAGCCGGTGGCGCGGCGCTCCCGCAGCGAGAACACCGCGTCGCGGCAGGCGGCGTGGAAGTCGCCGAAGCGCGAGAAGTGCGGCGAGCGCGCAGTTCATCGAGCGCCTCGATCCTCTCGTCCCAGAACGTCGCGAGATCCCGGGGAGGGCTATCGAGCAGCGCCCGGTAGATGCGGACAATCTCGTCGGGGAGGCGCCGCTCCCACAGCGCGGGATTGTCGAGGTACGCTGCGGTCAGCACCCGGCCAGGGATGAACCGCTCCCGCAGGTAGGGATACCCGGCACCGGCGAAGTCCTCTCCCCACCTCCAGCACCTCCGGCATCAGGCCCTTCGGCGCGTAGAGGTCGCTCGCCTCGCGGCAGGCGCGGAACCCGGCGATCCGGTAGGGGAAGGGGATGGGGTCTTCGCTCACCGCCAGCTTGAGGACTTCGCCGCGCGCGCGGTGGAGGAAGACGCGATTCGAGAGGCCGCCCAGCGGCACGAAGCCGCGCTGGCCGAGGAGTTCGGCGAGCGGATCCGCGCCGGTCATCGCGCCCCTTTCTCACCTCCACAAGGCCCCAAACTACACCAGGACTTCGCGCGCCAGGACCAGTGCCGCGGGCCACCTCGACCGCGCCCTAGCGGGCGCCGTCGGTCTCCGTCCCGATCAGCTCGCTGACGCGGACATGGCGGAAGTAGACATTGTGGCCGTGGGCGGCGGCGGCGACTCCGCGCTCGCGGTTGTAGGCGGCCAGTTCCAGATCGTCATCGGGCAGCAACATCAGCGTCGCCCCTGGGGGAATCTCGGCCATCCGCGCCTCGTCGGCGATCAGCGCGTGCAGGAAGGCGATATGCAGCTCGGTGTCGCGCGCGTCCAGGGCCTGCACCTGCTCGGGCGTGCGCGGCGTCGCGGTCGTCATGGCTCACTCCTCGCTCGGCTATGACGGACGAAGTCGGCGCGGTGCTGCCGTCCTTCCATACCCCCTCGCGCCGACCGCGGCGGGGCGCATCAATCCAGCCGCACCCTCATACACCGTCACCCATACCTGCTCCTCCCCCACCGCGCGCCGGCGCTACGCTAGGACTTCGCGCGCCAGAACTAGTGCGCCGTGGGCCGCCTCGACCGTGGCGTGGCGGTGGGCGATGGCGAACCCGCGCGCCTCGACGTAGGCCAGCAGGTGCGGCAGCAACACGTCGCCCTGGGTGCGGATGAAGCCGCCGTCGGTGACGACCGGGGGCGGTGGGGCGGCGCGCGGGAGGTCGAGCTTGCGGACGATGGTGGCGGTCAACTCGCCGAGCGCGGCCGCGGCGTCGGCGACGATCGCGGCGGCGACGGGGTCCCCCTCCCGCGCGGCGGCGGCGACGAGCGGGGCGAGCGCGGCGATCGCCTCGCGGGGCGGCGGCAACTGGTAGACACGCCCGATCAGGTCGGGCGGCGCGGCCAGGTCCCAGGCGGCGAGGAGGGAGTCGGTCAGGACGGTCGGCGCGCCGCGCCCGTCGTGGGCGCGGACGACGGCGGTCAACCCGGCCAGCCCCGCGGCGTAGGCGCTGCCGGTGTCGTCGAGCAGGTAGCCCCAGCCGCCGACGCGCTGCTCCCCGCCGCGCGCGTCGCGCCCGTAGGCGATCGAGCCGGTCCCGGCGATGACGAGCGCGCCGGCCCCCGCCGGGATCGCGGCCCGCAGCGCGATCGCGCCGTCGTTGACGACGGCGTAGCGCTCCGCCGCGACCGCCGCGCGCAGGATCGTCGCGACGGTCGCCCGGTCGCCCTCGCGGTCGACGCCGGCGCAGCCGAGCGCCGCCGCCGCCAGCGGCCCCGCCTCCCCCGGCGCGATGCCGGCCGCCGCGAACGCCCCGGCGATCGCCGCCGCGAACGACTCGGCGACCCGCCCCGCTCCGACCGAGTGGATATTGCCAGGCCCCCCGACCCCCCGCCCGAGGACCGCGCCGTCCGCCGCCCGTGCCAGCAGGCAGACGGTCTTCGTCCCGCCACCGTCCAGGCCGGCGACGAGGGCCGAAGGGGCGAGGGGCGAGGGGTCGAAGGTCGAAGGTCGAAGGTCGCGGTCGTCGGCTGGGGATTCGGGCGCGGCGTCTCGGCTCATCGCTGGCCCTCGCTGATCTACTCCTGACTGCGCTTCCATGCCCCGTCACGGGCGTCGGCGGGACGGGGGCATTATGCCGGATCGGGCCGGATCGGGCACTCTCGCCGGGTTGTGGCAGGACCGCGGGCGACCGCGCCGGTGGGGCGTGCAGCGGTTCTCGTGCTGGTCGTGCCTGTGACCGGACTGGGCTTGGGCGTCCAGTTGAACGCCCCCACGCCGCACGGTTGCAATCGGTGCAACCGTTCAGCGGACCGCTCTGTGCGACGAGGGGGCGGGGATGGTCGCGCAGTCGAAGTAGCCGGCCCCGACCGGGGCCAGCAGGCCGCCAGCGCCGCGGCCCCGGACCCACAGGCAGCGCTCGGCGCCGTCGGCGAAGGCGAGCCGGTAGATCGTCTCGCGCCGCTCGAAGCCGAGCCGGAAGGGGCCGCGATACCCGCTCGACACGACGACGCGCGGCGCCCCGTGGCGGCGCACCAGCGCCTCGGTCTCCCGTCGCCAGGGGGCGCGGTAGGCCCGCGCCAGTTGCTGCTCGGCGCGCTGGAGGTCGCCGCGGTGCAGGGCGTCGCGGAGGCGGTCGGCGCGCGGGCCGCCCACGGCGGGGAGGCCACCGACGAGCAGGCCCGCGATGGCGAGGCCGGCGGCGAGGGCTGTGCAGCCCACGAAGAGGGCGAGGAAGAGGCGAGGGGGTGGGCGCGTCCGCATCGGTCACTCCTCGATACCCCGCCCGGCCCCGGCTACGGCGGTGGAGGCCGGTGAGCGGCGGG
>JAUJMV010000037.1:14995-32777 GCA_030446685.1 Thermomicrobiales bacterium
GCGGTCAGGCCCAGGTACACCGCGCCGTCACCTCGCGCAGCCGCTCCCTGGCGCGATCGCGCGGGGGCTGGCCGTGACTGAGAACGGCGGTGGCGAAGTCGTACCCCACCAGCTTCTCGGCCGACCGCTTGGCCTGCGGCGGGTCGGTGCAGAGGACCTTGGCGCCGCCGACCTGCACCTTCGCGAGCAGCGCGCCGAAGGCGTCGGCGGTCATCAGCAGGCCGTGCCCCTCGTGCAGCAGCGAGGTGTGGCCGAGGGTGTGGCCCGGCGTGGCGATCACGCGGAACCCCGCGATGATGTCGCCTTCGCGGACGGTGCGGGCGACCGGGTTGACCGGCATCTGCTGGCGCTCGTCGAGGAAGCGCAGCAGCGGGTTCTCGCGACGGTCAGGGGGTTGCTCGCCGGCCACAATCGGCGCCTCGCGTTCCGGGGCGATGACCTCCACCGCCGGCGCCCATGCGATCAGGCCGGCCAGCCCGCCGATGTGGTCGGCGTGGTGGTGCGTCAGGTAGATGCGCCGGAGATCGCCCGGTTCCGCCCCGAGCGCGGTCAGCGCGCCCGTGATCCGCCCGACGCTCCCCGGCACGCCGGTATCGATCAGCGTCCAGCCGTCGCGCTCGGCGACGAGCAGGACCGAGATCGCGTACGTGAACGGGAGCGCGTCGACGCGGAAGATGCCCGGCGCGATCTTCTCCGGCAGTGCCGCCATTGTTCCCTCTCCGTGGGGGGCGCGAGGGTCGGAAGGTCGAAGGTCGAAGGTCTCTCGCTCTCAGCACTCTACCTGCAACCAGACCACGCGACTACCACCCGCGCAGGTACGAGCGACCTTCGACCTTCGACCTTCAGACCTTCGACCCTACCGTCCCAACTGCTCGCGGATATAGCGCGCGACCGCGCCGTAGTCGTCGCCGCGCGGGCGGAGGATGTCCTGGCCGTCGGGCGAGCGGTCGGCTTCGAGGACGTTGCCGGTGTCGAGGCCGATGCGCGCGGCCCCGCCGAGGTCGGCGCGCAGGGCGAGCGTCAGCATGTCGAGCGGCGCGAGGTTGGTGCGCAGGGCCGGCTGGAGCGCGTCGAGGACGGCGGGCAGGCGCCACCAGGAGGCCGGGCTGGCGAGCTTGGCGGCGATGGCGCGCATCAGGCGCTGCTGGCGCTGCGCGCGCGCGAAGTCGCTCGCCTCCTCCGGGATGTCGGCGTAGCGGGCGCGGGCGTAGCGGATCGCCGTCTCGCCGTCCATGTGCTGGCGGCCGGCCTCGAAGGTGACGGTCGTCCAATTCGGATCGATGGCGGGGTCGTCGTTGGCCGGATACTGCGAGGAGAAGCCGCGCTCGACCTCGATATCGACCCCGCCGAGCGCGTCGACCAGCGCGCGGAAGCCGCGGAAGTCGATCGTCACCCAGCGGTCGCCGGGCAGCCCGGTCACCTCGCCCACCTTCGTCGTGGCCAGCCTGCCGCCCGCGACCGGGTCGGCGCCGCCGTCGCTGCCGTAGCTGTAGGCGCTGTTGAGCTTGGCGTAGCGGTCGGACCCCGGCGGGATCCGCACCCAGAGATCGCGCGGCACGGCGATCTGCGCGGTGTCGCGGCTGGGGAGATCGGCGTGGAGCAGGAGGAGCGAGTCGGTCAGGTACTGCCCCTCGTGGCCGGCGCCGCCGTAGCCCATGATCAGCACGTTGGCCTCGCGCGGGCCGGCGACCGGCCAGAAGTGGGCCGTGTAGAGCGGCTCGGTCGAGACCGCGGCCAGGAAGAGCGCCAGGCGCACCGCGAAGGCCAGCGCCAGCAGCGCCAGCAGGCCGAGGATGATCCGCCCGAGCGGCAGCCGCCGGCGGCGCGGCGCCCCGGCCCGGCGTTTGCCGGGATCGTCCCAGGGGTAGACCAGGTCCGGCGGCAGGCCCTCGCCGTAGCGCGGCGGCTGGCCGCCGCCCGGCACGTAGGGGGGCGGCCCCGGCGGCGGCGAGTAGGGGGGCGGCGCCGGCCCGCGCCGCGCCAACCACCCGAAACCACGCGGTGCGGCCCCCTGCATCGTCGTTGCCACCATGCACCTCCCGTGTGGTCGTGGGGCGTGGGGCGTGGGGCGTGAGCCCGCGCCCTACCGCATCGCCCGCTGCTGCTCGTCGGTGACGCGGACCTCCAGCGGGGCGACGTGGGGCCGGTCCGCGCCCGGCTCGTAGGTGACGATCGTCACCGAGGCCAGGGCGGCGTAGTCGCCGCCGCGCAGCGCCTGCAGCGTCACCGGGCGCCCGCTCAATGCAACGCGCAAAATCGTGATCGGGTCACCGTGGCTCACCCCGACGACCGTCGCGCCGGGGTGCCGCCGCCGCGCGCGCTCGACGAAGGCGGTCATCCGCGCCTGGATGTCGGCGATCGACTCGTCGCCCGGCTCGCGCCGGTGCTCGTAGGTGCTGAACCCGGGCTTGAACTGGGCGAAGGGCGTCCCCTGCCAGGAACTGCCCCACCTCCAGCAGGAGCCGGGTCGTGCGCCGGGTCGCCTCGGGGTGGTGCGCGGCGATCCGCGCGGCGGTCTGCCGGGCGCGCAGCAGCGGGCTGCTGTAGATCGCCGCCACCGGCCGGGGCGCCAGGAACGCCGCGACGCGCTCGGCCTGGCGCACGCCGTACTCGCTGAGGCGGAAATTGGGCAGCCGCCCGTAGAGCACGCGTTCCGGGTTATGCACCTCGGCGTGCCGCACCAGCAGGATCGTCGTCGTCCCGGCGGCCGTCGGCAGCGCCAGTTGCACCGGGGTCGTCTCCGCGTCCACCACGCGGTGGGGCAGGGTCTCCGTCGCCATCGTCGTCGCGCTATCCTTCCTTCGTCGCGCCGCCCACCGCGGACGCCATCGTCCGTCCGCGTCCTCCCGGGCGGCCCCAGCAGGGAGTATAGCCGACCCGGCGGCATCGGATGCCCCCCGGCGCCCCACTTCCGGGCTCACGGGGGCGGGGCGCGGGGCCGGGGACTGAAGTCGGCCCCACCCCCGCCGCGGAAAACCTCCCCTACGGCGGATCGCGAAACGATCGAGGGGGTGCCGGGGCACGCCGAGGGCGCTCAGACGCCCCTACTGGATACGCACAGCCGGCCAAACTGTTTCGCGAACCGCGCGATCGGCCAACCACGGGGGGGAGCAGCCGGGGAGAGTCGGGCGTCCGTCCGCAGGGTTGGGCGGTGGGCAGGGTTCTCTCCTGGGGATCGGGGTCGGGGGCGTCGCCCGCGCCCGTCGCCCCGCGTCCTGTGGTATACTCCAATCCCGGTTCACTGAGCCCTGGCGGCTGGGGGATGACGCGCCACCGCCGCGCGAACAGCACAGAGTTCGGCAGGGTGAAGCGCCCGCCCTGCCCGCGAGTACGCGCGGGGCGGGCCGAGCAACAGCACACACCCGTCGCGCGCGCCGCCGGTAGGCCGGTGCGGTCGCGGCGCAGTCTGGGAAGGGAAACCACGGCATGATCCACCCGCTGCACTGGATCTTCGGGCTCTTCAGCCGGGACCTCGGCATCGACCTCGGCACCGCCAACACGCTGGTCTACGTCCGCGGCAAGGGGATCGTCATCGCCGAGCCCTCGGTCGTCGCGATGGACACCAAGAGCAGGAAGGCCCTCCAGGTCGGGGCCGAGGCGAAGGCGATGATCGGCAAGACCCCCGCCAACATCGTCGCCATCCGCCCGCTGAAGGACGGCGTCATCGCCGACTTCGACTCGGTCGAGATGATGCTGCACTACTTCATCCGCAAGGTCCACGTCCAGAAGATCCTCACGCCGCACCCCCGCGTGGTGATCGGCATCCCCTCCGGCGTGACCGAGGTCGAGAAGCGCGCGGCCAAGGACGCCGCCCTCTCGGCCGGGGCGCGCGAGGCCTACACGATCGAGGAGCCGATGGCCGCGGCGATCGGCGCCGGGCTGCCGGTCAACGAGCCGGTCGGCTCGATGATCATCGACATCGGCGGCGGCACGACCGAGGTGGCGGTGATCTCGCTCGGCGGCATCGTCGTCAACAACTCGATCCGCGTGGCGGGCGACGAGATCGACGACGCGATCATCCAATACGCGCGGCGCGACCACAACCTGGTGATCGGCGACCGGATGGCCGAGAACGCCAAGATCGCCGCCGGCTCGGCCTACCCGCTGGAGGAGGAGCGCCGCTGCACCCTGCGCGGGCGCGACCTGCTGACCGGGCTGCCGAAGTCGGTCGAGGTCTCCTCGGTGGAACTGCGCGACGCGATCTCCGGGCCGGTCAACACGATCGTCGATCTGATCAAGACCTCGATCGAGGAGACGCCCCCCGAGCTGATCGCCGACGTGATGGAGCAGGGGATCACCCTGGCCGGCGGCGGCGCGCTCCTCCTGGGGCTGGAGCGCCGCCTGCAGACCGAGCTGCGGATGCCGGTCCACACCGCCGAGGACCCGCTGACCTGCGTGGCGCGCGGGACCGGGCGGGTGGCCGAGGCGTTGCAGCAGTACGAGCGCGCGCTGGCCGGCGGGCAGCCGCGGCGCCAGGTGGTGCGGGCATGATGCGGACGGCGCGCGCGGGCCGCGCGGCCCGCGCCACACGCACGCGCAACGGCGCCCCCAGCACCGCGCGGGGGCAGGCCGCCGCGCTGGTCCTCCTCTTCATCGTCACCAGCGCCGCCTTCATCATGCTCGATCGGGGCCGCCTGCTCGACCCGCTCAAGGGGGCGGCGGAGCGCCCGGTCGGCGCGGCCAGCGGGGCCTTCACCGATGTCGGCGGGCGCTTCGAGCGCTTCAGCGACCGCTTCGGCGACGCGGGGGCGTTGCGCGCGGAGAACGACCGGCTGCGCGCGGAGAACGACCGGCTGCGCGCGGCCGAGGCGCGGGTGAACGAGCTGGAGCGCGAGAACAAGCAACTGACCGCGCAGGCCAACTTCGCCCAGGAGAACCCGCAGTACCCGCTGCTGCCGGCGCGGGTGATCGGGCGCGACCCGGCGAGCCGCGAGAAGTACCTGCTGGTCAACCGCGGGTCGGAGGACGGCGTGCGCTACGGCATGCCGGTCGTCAGCCCGACCTTCCTGGTCGGCATCGTCACCGAGGTCACGCCGCAGCGCGCGAAGGTGAAGCTGATCATCGACGAGAAGATGTTCCTGGGGGTGCAGTTGCAGCAGGAGCCGCGCACCCCCGGCATCCTCTACGGCAACTGGCAGCAGGGGCTGAAGGGCGGGGCGATGGTGGTGAGGCACGTCGATCGCAACGCCGCCATCCCGACGAACGCGCCGGTGGTCACCTCGGGGTTGACGACCTGCGTGCCGGAGGGCTACCTCGTCGGCGCGACGGCCAACGTGCGCCGGAACGAGCAGTCCGACGCGCAGGAGTTCGACGTGATCCCGATCGTCAAGTTCGACGAGCTGGAATCGGTGACCATTGTCATCACCGACTGCCGGTAAGCGCCCCGTGCCCGCACCAGCCCCCGACGCCAAGCTGGGCCGGGCGCGCCCGCGCGACGGGGGCTGGCGGCTGCGCCTGGCCCTGGCCGGGGCGCGGGCGACGACCCTGGCCTCGCGGCTGCTGGGGCGGGGCGGCGGGACGGCCGCGCCGGGGGTGGTGGCGGAACGGATCGACCCCGGCGCGCTCCGCAAGCTGGGGGCGGCGCTGACCGGCGGCAGCCTGGTCGTCGGCGGCACCAACGGCAAGACGACGACCGCGCACATGGTCGCCACGATCCTCGACCGCGCCGGGCGGCGGGTGGTGCATAACCGCTCCGGGTCGAACCTGGTGCGCGGGGTGATCGCCGCGCTGGCCGCGCAGTCGTCGCTCAATGGCGTGCCGCGCGGCGAGGTCGGGGTGATCGAGGCCGACGAGGCGGCACTGCCGGCGATCGTCGCCGGGTTGCGGCCCCGCTTCATCCTCTTCAACAACCTCTTCCGCGACCAGCTCGACCGCTACGGCGAACTCGACCACGTCGCCCGCCGCTGGCGCGAGGCGGTCGCCGGCCTCGACGGGGACACGACCCTGCTGGTCAACGCCGACGACCCGACGCTGGTCGGCGTGGTCGATCGCGCGGGCCACCGGGACCGGCCGGGCGGCCCCTGCGTCCGCTTCTTCGGCCTGGGCGTCGCGGTCGAGGGCGCGGGTGCCGACAGCGCGATCCTGCTCGACGCCCTGCCCCACGCCGCCGATGCGGCCGTCTGCCCGCGCTGCGGCGCGCGGCTGGCCTACCGCGCGCTCTACCTCTCGCACCTCGGCGACTGGTACTGCCCCGCCTGCGGCCACGCGCGCCCCCCGCTCGACGTGACCGCGCGCGACATCCGCCTGGAGGGCGTCACCGCCCTCTCGCTGACGATCGAAGGATCGTGGGCCGTGGGCGGTGGGCCGCGGGCCGGCAGGCGACGGGCGACAAAGCGGCGAAGTCGCGGACGCGCCGATGCTTCACCCCTCGCCCCACAGCCCGCGGCCCGCTGCCCGCGGCCCACGGCCTTCACGGTCCACGTCCCCCTGCCCGGCCTCTACAACGCCTACAACACCCTCGCCGCGGCGACCGCCGCGCTCGCGTTCGGCGCGACGCCGGCGCAGATCGCGGACGGCCTGCGGGGCTTCACGGCGGCCTTCGGGCGGATCGAGCGGGTGCGGGTGCGGGACCGCGAGATCGTGCTGGCGCTGGTGAAGAACCCGACCGGCTTCAACGAGGTGCTGCGGATGCTGGCCGGCGGCCGGGAGGCGGGGCTGGCAGTGCCGGCGCTGCTGGCGATCAACGACCTCGACGCCGACGGGCGCGATGTCTCCTGGCTGTGGGATGTCGATTTCGAGATCCTGGCGGCGGGGGACGCGCCGCTGCACACGGCCGGGCTGCGCGGCCCGGACATGGCGGTGCGCCTGAAGTACGCCGGCGTCG
Organism: Thermomicrobiales bacterium; assembly: GCA_030446685.1. Classification (GTDB taxonomy): domain Bacteria; phylum Chloroflexota; class Chloroflexia; order Thermomicrobiales; family CADCWN01; genus JAUJMV01. The sequence continues at coordinate 21,819 of JAUJMV010000037.1, forward strand.
ATCCGGCGCGCATCGTGCCGCACGCCCCGAACGATCTGCGCGCCGCCCTGCTCGACTTCGTCCGCGCGGCGCCCGCCGGCTCCACCCTCTACGTCCTGCCCACCTACACCGCCATGCTCGACATCCGCCGCCACCTGGCCGACCTCGGCGCGGTGCGCAACTTCTGGCAGAAGTAGCGGGGGGAAGGGCCGCCGGTTTCAACCGGCGTCTCGCGGGCCTACCGGCCACGAAGCACCCTGAAGGGCATGAATACCTTGCGGGGCATAAACCCGCCGCCGCGGTCCGGGTCGCTTCAACCCTGGGCGCCTACCGTATCAGCCCCATGCAAGGTCGCAGGCCCGCGACGGCGGGTTTCCACCCGTCGCCCATCCGCCTTCTGCCTTCCGCCCGCCGCTATCCCTCGCTCCCCACCGGCAGAAGCAGGTGGAAGGTGCTGCCCCGGCCTTCGACGCTCTCGGCCCAGATCTGGCCGCCGTGCCGCTCGACGATGCGGCGCGCGATGTAGAGGCCGAGGCCGAACCCGCCGTAGGCCGGGGCGGCGGCGTTAGAGGCGCGGGCGAAGGGCTCGAAGAGCGTTTCGAGCTGGTGCGCGGGGATGCCGATCCCCGCGTCGGCGACGGTCAGGTGCGCCCAATCATCGCGCGTCGTGATCGCGACCCGGACGGCACCGCCATCGGGGGAGTACTTGACCGCGTTGTCGAGCAAGTTGGTCAGCACCTGAGCGAGCCGGAGGCCATCCCAGCGGCCGATCAGCGCATCGTGCGGCGTGTCGAGGATGAAGCGGTGCCGCCCGCGCCCCTCCTCGAGATCGACGCGCTCGAGCGCCGCACGCGCCAGAGCGACGAGGTCACAGCGCTCCGGGCGCAGTTCGAGCCGGTCGGCGTCGATCCGCGCGACGTCGAGCAACTCGTTGATCAGGCCGGTCAGCCGATCGAGCTGACCCAGCAGCGCGGCGAGGTGCCGGCGCGGGCGCTCGAGCGTGTCCCCCACCGCCCGGCGGCGCGGCGCGCTCCAAGTCGCGCCGCAGCAACTGGGCGAACCCTTTGATCGAGGTCAGCGGGGTCTTCAGTTCGTGCGAGGCGACCGCGAGGAGCTCGTCGCGGGCGCGCGTGCCGGCGCGCTCGGCGGTGATGTCATGCAGCACCGCCACCTGGCCGATCAACTCGCCGGCTTGGTCGTAGGCTGGGGTGACGATGTGGCGGATGATGCGCTCGCGCGGCCGCACGAGGACATACTCGCGGCGGTACTCCTCCTCCGGGTCGCCGTCGCCCGCGCGGCCGGGGGTGAACGCCTCGTCGAACGCGCGCCCGTCGGCGAAGCAGCCGCGCAGCGTTGCGTCCAGATCCGCCGGTTCGAGCCCGAGCAGCCGCCCCCGCGCCAGGCCGTAGAGGTCGTGGGCGAAGGGGTTGGCGAGGACGACCCGGCCCGCCAGGTCGCGGACCAGGATGCCCTCGTGCGCCGAGTCGATCACCGCGTCGAGGCGCGCCCTGGCCTCGGACACGCGGGCCAGCAGGTGCTCGGTCTGGGCGTGGAGCCGGGCGCGGCCCAGGGCAAACGCCGCCTGCCGCGCCAGCGCGCCCGCCAGCGCGATCTGGCAGTCGGTGAGGCGGGCGTCCCCGGGGCCGGCATCGAGGTAGAGCGCGCCGAGCGCCCGCCGGTCGCCCCGCAACGGCACGATCAGCAGCCCTCCCCGACCGAAGTCGTCCCCCGGCCCCGCGGCGGCGATCGGGTCGACGCCGGCCCGTGGCCCGCCCCCATCCTCCAGCGCGGCGCGGGTCGCCGGGGCGCGGGCCAGCTCCACCCGGAACTCGCCCGGCGCCGTCAGCCCGAGACTCGCCAGGTCGAAGTTCGCCGCGCGCCCGATCAGCCACCGCCCGTCCGGGCTCAACAGGGTCACCATACAGCGGGCGTGGGGGATGGCCGCGCCGAGCCCCACCGCCAGCTCGTGCAGGATCGCGTCAGGCTCCCCCCGCGCGCCGGGGGCGTGCGCGGCCCTCACCGGCGCCGCCGGTTCCCCATCCCCGACCGCTCCCGCGTCGGCATGCCGCCGGGCGACCGGCTCGTGCTGGACGATCACGCCGCGCACCGGCCCGCCGCCGCCCTCCTCGGGGGCCTGGATCGGGGTGAGCGAGGCGCGCACCCAGACCGGCAGACCGGAGAAGGAGGTCAGCGCCAGGTCCGGCGCATCGACCTCTTCACCCGCCAGCGCGCGTTCCAGCGCGTAGCGCAGACCAGCGCCGGCGTCGGCGCTGGACTCGTCGAGCAGATTGAACCGCCCGACCACCGCGGCGGCGTCCGGCACGTCGAAGAGGTGGAGAAAGGCCCGGTTGACGTAGACCGTCAGCCCGCAACGATCGACGATCTGCACGCTGCTCGGGCTGCGATCGAAAACGCGGGTCAGCACGGCGCGCCCCTCAGGATCGGCGCCAGGATCGTGCTCGTTACCATCAACTATACGCCTCGTCAGCGGCGCGTCTCCCGGCCGGGACGGGTGCCGCGATCCGCGTGAGCGCGGCGGAGCCGCGATGTGGAAACGGGTCCAGGGCAAAGCCTGCTGCACTTGCTCACCGTCTCCCAGCGCCCGGTGTGAACCTGCCAGTCCGCGATGATGCACCGGAGGCCGCTGGTTGCAAATGGTGTCGCACGATCTGTTCCGCGATTCGCCGCGGGCTGTGGGCCGCGGGGCGCGGAGCGAAGGAGGCGATGGGCAGAGGAGTGATCGCGGCCTGGATGGTGTCTCAGCCCTTAACCGATTGGTCCTCCCCTCCCCTCGTAGGGGAGGGGTCGGGGGAGAGGTCGCCCCACGGCGCCGTCATCGCTTCTTCGGCGGCGGGTTCTGGGCCAGGGCGAGGATGCGGTCGTACTCCGCCTTGAAGGCGCGGGCGATGTCGGGGTTCTCGACGATCAGCAGGTTCTCGTCGTTCTGGGTGGCGGCGTTGTTGCTGAAGTTGTACGAGCCGAAGATGACGATGCGCTCGTCGATGATGATCACCTTGTGGTGCATCACCCAGGGGTTGCCGTCCTGGTAGACCGGGACGCCGCGCTCCTTCATCTTGCCGAACTCGGAGAACTCGGTGTTCGAGCCGGTCGTCTCGAAGACGCCGGCGAGGGCGACGCCCGCGGCGCGGCGGTCGAGCATCGCCTGGGCGATCTCGTCGTCGGTGAAGGAGAAGGCCAGGAAGGAGATGCTCCGCTGGGCGCCGCGGAGGGTGGCGATAATCCGCTCCTCGACCGGCCCCTGCGCCGCGAAGACGGTCTCGATCCGCGTGCCGTCGATCGTCACGACCGGGTTCGGCACCCCCTTGTCCTTGTTCGGCCCGAACCGCTTCTTCTCGAACATCTCGTTGAACTCGTCGGTGTAGTTCGCCGCCAGCTCCGGCGACTCGATGACGATCATGTTGTTGTTGAGGCGGTAGGTGTCGCCGTCGGTGTAGTTCCACGAGCCGGTCGAGACGGTTTGGCGGTCGACCACGGTGAACTTGTGGTGCATGATCGGGCCGCGCCCGTCGCCGACAATCGGGATGCCGGCGGCGCGCAGCTTGCCGAGCGCGGCCTGGATCTCCTTGTTCTTGGCGTCGTTCAACGTGTCGCTGTCGGTGACCATCCGCACCGCGACGCCGCGCCCCTTGGCGCGCGCCAGCGCGTCGGCGAGGTTGGCGAGGTCGAAGTCGTAGACCGCGACGTCGACGCTGGTCCGCGCCGTGTCGATCAGCGCGACCAGCTTCTCGTCGAGCCCACCCTTGTGGTTGGCCCGGTTGTCCGGGTACTTGGGGGCGGTGAAGTAGAGCTGGTACCAGCCGCCGTCGAGCTCGCCGCCGCTGCCGATGTTGGCGATCGGGGTGCCGGCCTCGCGGTCGGTCGTGCCGCGCGCCGCGCCCCGCTCGGGTTGCTCCGCGCGCGCGCCGGACCGCTCGTTGACAACGGTCGCCAGCACCCTGGCGGCGACGAGGATCAGCACGAGGAAGGCGAGGATCGCGAGGGCGCGACCGATGCTGCGCATGAAGCTCTCCAAAGCGAGTGAATAGTCGGGTAGTCGGGTAGTCGGGTAGTGAATAGTGGCGGCCGCATGGCTGATGGCGGAGTACTCGTCCTCTACCCGTCTACCCAACTACCCGACTACCCGACTCGCGGATACAGGCCGCCCAGCGCTTTGGCGAGGCGGGCGGCGTTGGCGTCGGGGTCGTCGCCGAGGCGCAGGCCGAGGGTGGCGACGCGCAGTCGCGCCGGGACGCTGCGCTGGAGGAGCGGTTCCCGCAGCAGGGCGCGCAGGTCGTCGCGCGAGTGGCCCTCGGCCGCCCGGACCGCCGCGGTCAGCGCGCCGCGCACCTGCTCCGCGACCTCGGCCATCCGCGCCCGCGCCGCCTCCTCCGGCGCCCCGCGCGCGGCCTCCCCGGCGGCGGCGGTCAGCGCCCGCGTCGCCCAGTCGAGGAGCGGGCCGAAGCCGTCGTCGCTGAGGTCGCCGCGCAGGCGCTCGTCCTCCAGCAGCGCCTCGACCGCCCCCTGCGCCAGTGCCGCCGTATCGGCCATACCCCTCCTCCGCGCGCGCGCCCAAGCCCCGGCACCGACACCGGCCAGACGGTATCGCGGAACGACGCTCATGAGCAAGGATAAGGGCCGGCGAGCCGGACGGCAAGGTGGCGGGCGCGATTTCAGCCGCCCGCCCTCGCGATGCCGCCGCATCTTGACAGCAATACGTAATGGTGTTACGATTCGGGCATGGAACGCTATCGCCTGAGCGAGCTGGTGCAGTTGTCCGGGGTGACGCCCCGCACGATCCGCTTCTACATCGCGGAGGGCTTGCTGCCGCCGCCGGAGGGGAATGGCCCGGCGGCGGTCTACACGGCCGAACATCGCGACCGCCTGCGGCTGATCGGCCTGCTGAAGGACCGCTATCTGCCGTTGAAGGAGATCCGCCGCCAGTTGGCGACGCTAACCGCGGAGGAGGTCCGCGAGCGGCTGGGGCAAGGGGAGGGCGGGGGTGGGGTAGCGCTGCCGGGCGCGGCCGCCGCGGGAGTGGGGGCGCCGAAGCCGGACGCGGCGCTCAACTACCTCGACCGCGTGCTCGGGCAGGCGGCCGCCGCGCGCGGGGTGCGCGAGCACCAACCGGTCGGGAACCCGCCGCCGGTGGCGGCCCCGCCCCCACCCTTCCCGCCCGCCACCTCCCCGCGACGACCACAACCCGGTAACGCGCCGTCGGCCGCGCCCCGCGCGCGCGGTGGGAGCGGATCGTCCTGGCCGACGGCGTGGAGCTGCACGTCCGCGAGGACCGGCGGCGCGAGACCGGCCCGCTGGAGGCGCTGGTCCGGCAGGCGCGCAAGCTGCTCGGCGAGGAGTAGGCGGGCGAGTGGGGCGGGCAGCGGAGGCGATGTGCCGGCAGCGCCGCGCCGCAGGCGGCATTGCCTCCATCGTCGTCGCCGACCTAATCAACGCGCTCGCCACAATCGTCGCCCGCCTCGCCAGCACCTGACCGAGTAGCACCGACCTTCGACCTTCGGACCTTCGACCTTCGACCCCGCAGCAAGGAGGCCGCCATGGAGCGCCAGCACAACGTCACCCTCGCCGCCGCCTTCGACCGCCGCCTCGTCCCCAGCGGGGGCGGCAGGCGCTTCCTGCGCCTGACGCTGCGGGCGCCGGGGCCCGCGGGCGACCCGCGCCGCAAGCCGCTCAACCTGGCTTCGTGCTCGACCGCAGCGGCTCGATGGCGGGGGAGAAGATGGAGCTGGTCAGGCGGGCGGTCGCGTTCGGCATCGGGCAGCTCACCGCGGAGGACTGCGCGGCGGTCGTGGTCTACGACCAGGAGGTGCGCACCCTCGCCGCGAGCACGCGGATGACCGGGGAGGCGAAGGCGGCGGTCGCGCTGGCGCTGGCCGGCGTGCGCGAGGGCGGCTCGACCGCGCTCGGCGAGGGCTGGCTGACCGGCTGCCGGCTGGCGGCGGCGATGGCCGCCGAACTGGACGGGCGCTGGCTGACCCGCTGCCTGCTGCTGACCGACGGCCTCGCCAACGTCGGCATCACCGACCCGCGCGAACTGACGGGCCACGCGACCGAGTTGCGGCGACGCGGCGTGACAACCAGCGCGTTCGGCGTCGGCGCGGACTTCGACGAGCGGTTGCTCGGCAGCCTGGCCGAGGCCGGGGGCGGTAACTTCCACTTCATCGAGCACGCGCGGCAGATCCTCGACTTCTTCGCAGGCGAGCTGGGCGAGCTGCTGACGGTCGTCGCGGAGGGTGCGGCGGTGACGCTGGGCCTGCCGGCTGGCGTGCGCGCCACGCTGCTCAACGACTACCCGATCACCGAGCGGGGCGAGGTCTGGCCCGATCTCCACCGCGAGGCCCCGGCGGCGAAGGAACTGACGATCGAGGTCGGCGCCCTCAGCGCGGACGAGGAGAAGGTGCTGATCGTCGAGCTGGATTGCGCCGCCGGAGAGACCGGGACCGATCTGCCGATCGCCGTGGGGCTGCGCTACCACCGGAGCGCGGACGGCGAGGCGCGGACTATCGCCGCGCCGCCCACCGCGCTGCGCTACGCCCCCGCGGCCGAGGCGGAGGCGGAGGGTCCGGACCTGACGATCGTCGAGGCGGCCGGGCGCCTGCAGGCCGCCCGCGCCAAGCGCGCCGCCTGGGAGCACATGACCGAGGGTCGCCACGACGCCGCCCAGGGGGTATTGCGCGCCGCGCGCGCGGGCTTCGCCGCGCCGATGATGGCGGCCGCCGCCGGCGCGCTGGCCGGGGACGCCGCCGAGCTGGACGCCCTGGCCGACCGCGCCCCGCAAGGCTGGGACAGCGTCACGCGCAAGACGGCGCGCTACAGCAGCGACATCGTCGGCAAGGATCGCCGCGACCACGGCAAGAAGGCGTAGCGGCCCACTGGGGTCACCTGGGCCAGGCCCGCGGGGGAACGATAGGATGAACGAGTGGCAGGGCCTCACCGCGACCGTGGTCGTGGCGCTGGCGGCGATGATTGCCGTCGCCGTCGCGGCCACGCTCCTGGCTCCCCTCATCCCAGGCGCCATCATGACGCGGGCCGACCTCCTGGGGGCGCCGTGCGCCCAACTGCCGCCGACGGGTGAGGTCCGGCGAATCGTGGCCGAGCGACAAGAGGTGTGGACACAGGTGCGCCAGCGCAGCGTCACGGCCTCGGTGGACACCGGCGCTGTCCCGGCAAAGCCGACATTATCATCCACTATGCGACGGCCGATGACCGCGCCGCGATCAAGCGGCTGCTCGGCGACACCTTCTTCGGGATTCCCTACCGGATGATGAATGTCTGATGGGAGGCGTGTCGCTGCAAGGAGGCGCGCCGAGACCTGTGCTGATAGCCCTACCAGCCGCTAGTCCATCGCCTCGGCCCAGGCATAGCACTCGCCCCCTGCCCTGGGAGCGACACCGGCACGGCGCGGTCGGCCGCGACCAGCCGGCCCAGGCCCGCGCGCAACTCCGGCAGGGGCAACTGCAGATGCTTCGCCAGGACCGGCGGGACGGCGTAGACCGCCGGGGGCAGGTAGGTCGTGAGGAACTGTTCGAGGGCGACCTCGCGGGTCAGGCGCCGGGCGGCGGCGATCTGCTCGGGGTAGCGCGCCGCGACGAGCGCGTGGCGCATGTCGTCGTCATCCGGCGCGAAGACCTTCGCCAGGAGCAGCCGGGTGTCGAGTTCGGCCACAGCCTTGAGGTAGGCGGCGCGCTGCGGCTTGCCGGTCGGGAAACCGGCGGCGCGGCGCAGGTCGCCGGTGCTGAGCACGCCGCCCGACGCCGCCAGCGCCCGGACGATCCGGAGGGCGTCGCCGGAGAGTTCCCCGGCCGCGTACAGGTCGTCCGGCGGGCGCGATTCGCCGCGCAGGCGCAGGATCGCGGGCAGCAGCGGCCAACTGACCCAGGTCGGGCGGCCGCGGACAATCGCGGTGTAGACGCCGGCCTCGCGCCGCCCGAGCGACCAGCGCCAGCCGTAGACCTGGCCGGATGGGCTGTCCCACCGGGACGAGATCGCGGCGTCCGGGTCGCCGACGTAGGCGTGGAAGAGGTCCGGCACCTCCGGCGACGCCGGAAAGAGCGTCACGAGACCGGCGCGCTCGATCAACTCCGGCGCCTCCCCGTCGTCGGCCAGCCGCGTCGCCGCCGTCTGCCGCCAGCGTTCCAACCGCCGCGCCTGCAATATCGCCCGATCGCTCATCGGGCCAACCCGCTCAGCACCCATCAACCGCGATACCTCCCACCGATGCACTCGCCGCCGGACTGATCGCCACCCCACCCGCCAAGCGCGCCGGTGGCATACTGGACCGGCCGGCGCGCCATACCGGACGCCCGACCGGTGGCGGCCGGTAACGCGGCGATCTGGTCCGGTGTGGTTGCGGCACGTAGGCCGTACCTCGCATCATGGCTGCCCCGTGGTAAGCAGCGGCGTGGCTGGACACAGGCCGGACGATCCAGCGGGCGGGGCGGTCGGCGTCCCGCCGCGCGCGGCGAGGCGGGAGGAGCGCCGTCAGCCGTCCCTGGCTCTCGCGCACCCCCTCCCGCGAATGACGTCCCTACTACTTGCCGCTGCGCCCCTATTTTAGAACATATGTTCTCATTGGTCAACGCATGGATGCCGTGCGCTGCTTCTGGAACGGACGGCCGAACCCGCCAGCGCAATGCATTAGGTTGGGAGCTCACGGCGCCGACTCGTAGCGGGGGACCGCCCCTGTTACCCGCGGCGCGGGTGGCCGCGGGAGCCGGGGCGTGCTGCCGATCGTCGGCCCGCCGTTCAGTGGCGGGTGGCGCCGGGAAGACGGCGGTCAGTACCAACCGCCCGCCCAACTCCTCCACGTACCCCCGCAGGGCGGCGAGGTAGAGATCGTCCCTGCGGGCGGTCGCGGCGGCCGCGTCGCCCGTCGGCTCGTCGGCAATCTCGACCTGGGTGGCGCCCGCCTCCTGCAACTGGGCGATGCGCTGTGCCTCATCCATCGCCCGGCCGTAGGCGCCCCAGGCGGCCCGCCGCTGGGGCGTGTCGGGGACCTGCCGCTTGATCTCCCGCCAGGGGGTGTGGCCAGCCATTGCGGCGCCTCCTCTCAGTCCAAGAGCCCGTCCCGGCGCAACTCTGCCAGGTACTCGTCGTACAGCCGCTCCGCCTCGGGGATCATCATGCGGTACCAGGCGGCCCACCGCCCGGCCTTATTGCCCCCCACCAGGAGAATCGCGGTGCGGCGTGGGTCGAAGGCGAAGAGGATACGGATCGTCGTCCCCGGCGGCTGCAGCTCCTTGAGGTGCGCCAGCCGGGAGTGTGCCGCAACGTGTCGACGATCGGCCGCCCCAGCGCCGGGCCGTGCGCCTCCAATTCGGCGATCGCCTTGGCCACCTGCTCCTCTTCGGCATCGGCGAGCGCCGCGTATCAGGCCGTGAACGCGTCGGTGACCTCGATCTGCCACGCCATAGTATAGCCCTTCCGCCTCGCTTCCGGCCCTGCCACTTGCGCACCGGCATGCGAGGAGCCTCGCGCCCCCCCCGGACCCCGCCACGCGTCGCGCGTTACCGCCCGTCGCGGAGGAGGGCGAGGGCGCGGGCGAGCTGGGCGTCGGGGCCGCCCTGGGGCTGCTCGACGACGAGGTCGGGGGTCAGGCCGCGCCCCTGGATCACGCGCCCCTGGGGGGTGAGCCACTGCGCGATCGTGATCCGCGCGCTCGACCCGTCCTTGAACTCGTGGACGCTCTGGATCGAGCCCTTGCCGAAGGTGCGCGTCCCGACGATCCGGGCGCGGCCGTAATCCTGCATGGCCCCGACGACGATCTCCGAGGCGGAGGCGGTGCCGCCGTTGACCAGCACGACGATCGGGAGGTCGTAGAGCCGGGGGCTGTCGGGCTTGGCGAGGATCGGCTCGCGCTTCGCGCCGGCGGTGTCGATCGTCGCCGGGGGGGGCGTCGGGGTCGCGGCGGGGGCGGCCGCGCCGGGGGCGGGGGTCGGGGTCTGGAGCAGGGCCTTCGCCTGCGCCCCGTTCGCCTGGTCCTCCAGCAGCGCCGGGCCGCGCTCGGGGTCGACGAAGCGCCCGAGCATCTCCTGGGCGGCGACGACCCAGCCGCCGCCGTTGTTGCGCAGGTCGAGGACGATCGCCCGCGCCCCGGCGTCGCGCGCCTTCCGCAACTCGGCGTCGAGCTGCTCGGTCGTCTTGTCCCCGAAGATCGACACGCTGACGATCGCGACGTCGCCCTCCGGCCGGCTGGTCACCGCGGGGATGTTGATCGCCGCGCGGGTCACGTCGAACTCCAGCGCCTCCAGGACGCCGGGTCGCTGCACGCTGAGCCGCACGACCGTGCCGGCCTTGCCGCGCACCAGCTTGATCAGCTCCTCCTGCGGCAGGCCGGTGACCTCGCGCCCGTCGACGCGGAGGATCACGTCGCGGGCGCGCAGCCCCGCCCGCTCGGCCGGCGATCCGTTCATCGCCGCGGAGATCGTGAAGCGGCCCTCCGGCATCTCGAGGTAGACGCCGATCCCTTCGTAGTCGCCCGACATCGCCTCGCGCACGCCCTGCTGCTGCACCGGCTCCAGGAAGGTGGTGTAGTCGTCGCCGAGCGTCGAGAGGAGGCCGCGCGTCGCCCCGTAGATCATCTTCTGCCGATCGAGCGGCCGGTAGTAATACTCCGCCTCGACCAGGCGCAGCACCTCGCGGAAGTCCGCGAGATCGTCCCGCCCCGCTGTGGGAGACGCCGCGCCTTCCGGGGCGGCCGCGCCCGCGGCGCCGGGTTGCAGCAGGTAGCGCTCGGTGGCGATCCCGGCGCTGAAGGTGCAGAGGACGAGGGAGAGGAGGAGGGCGACGGTGACGTAGGCGCGGACGGCGGGCGAGAGGCGGCGCGGCTGGGACATGGCGGTACTCCACAGGCGGGTGGCGGATCGGGCCGACGGGGCCGCCGGGTGGCGACGCGCAGCGGCTGGCGGATGGGCGGCGGTTCCGCAGATGATAGCACGCGGCGCGCGGCATTACCCGTGGGCGGGC
>JAUJMV010000037.1:32877-48110 GCA_030446685.1 Thermomicrobiales bacterium
GTGAAGTCGTCGGGCGGGACGATGCCGGTGCCGGTCAGGAGGAAGGCGCCGTCGGGGAAGAGGTTGTCGCGGCCGAGGTGGGCAACGAGGTCGGCGAAGTCGCGGTGGAGACGGGCGGTGCTGGTCTCGCCGGAGAAGGCCGGGGCGCCATCGCGCTCGATGTCGAGGCGGATCGGCAGGGCGCGCGGGTCGGCAACCTCCCAGGCGGGGACGATCGCCGGGCCGAGCGCGCAGCAGGCCGCGTACATCTTCGCCTGCGGCAGGTAGAGCGGGTTGTCGCCCTCGATCGAGCGCGAGGACATGTCGTTGCCGATCGTGTAGCCCACGACCTCCAGCCGGCTGTTCAGCACCAGGGCCAGCTCGGGCTCCGGCACGTCCCAGGTCGAATCGCGGCGGATGGCGACCGCCGCGCCGGGGCCGACGACGCGCGAGGGGGTCGCCTTGAAGAAGATCTCCGGGCGCTCCGCGTCGTAGACCCGGTCGTAGACGTCGCGCTCGCGCGATTCGTGCATCCGGGCGTCGCGGCTGCGCTCGTAGGTCACGCCGCAGGCCCAGACCTCCTGAGCACCGATCGGGGCCAGCAGGGCGCAATCGGCCAGCGGCGTCGCCGGCAGGGCGTCCGGGTCGAGCCCCTCCAGCGCCGCGCGCAACCCCGCCAGCGGCAGCCGCAGCGCTTCGTCGAGCGAGGCCAGCCCAGCGACCGCCCCGAGGTCGCGCACCGTCTCCCCGACGACCGCCCCGAACCGCGGCGTCGCGTCCGCACCCGACGTGAACCGGCACAATTGCATCGTTCCCCCCTTCCGAGTGCTGAGCGCTGAGTGCTGCATGATGAGCGATGAGTGGGGCCGTCGCTCTCCACGATGGGCGCCGAACGGCGCGATACGCCGATTGCGCCGCCGTGCTGCTCGAGGCCTGCCGGGCGCTGGTGAGGCAGCCAGCCACCGGCGGGGCTACCGCTCGCCGACCCGCACATCATACGTGGTCCCGGGGCACAGGTCCACCAGGCGGAAGCGCCCTGGGCGCACAGGAGGGGCGCCCGACTGACTCCGGGCCTCTCCCCCTGGGATTGGGGGCGGGGAGGCGCTCCCCGCGCCCCGGATCGAACAATAGCTGAGAACGCTTTCGCCCTGAGGTCACCGTCCGCCCGAACACATAACCGGTGCGCCGTGGGCTTGCGACCCCTGGCCCGCGGACCCGCGACCGGCCGTCAGTGGTCGTGGCGGGCGTGGGGGTGGGGGTGGTAGTGCATCCGGCCGTCGGCGTGGAGGTGGCGGTGGGCGTGGATCAGATTGGTGCGCCGCAGGAGGTCCTCGTCGCCCAGGATGGCGACGGGGGGACCCTCGGCGACGATCCGCCCGCCCTGGAAGACGACGCAGCGGTCGGCGATCTCCGGCACGGTGTCGAGGTCGTGCGTGGCGGTGATCACCGTCCTGGCCCCGCCCCCCCAGTCGATCAGCAGATCGACGACCTGGCTCTGGCTGCGCGGGTCGAGCGCGGCGGTCGGCTCGTCGAGCAGGATCACCTCCGGGTCGAGGATCAGCACCGAGGCGAGCGCGACGCGCTTCTTCTCGCCACCGGAGAGGCGGTGAGGCGCGCGGTCCTTCAGGTGCGCGATCTCCAGGAGTTCGAGCATCGCCCCGACGCGGCGGCGGATCTCGTCCTTCGGCCAGCGCAGTTGCAGGGGGCCGAAGGCGATCTCGTCGAAGACCGTCGGGCTGAAGAGCTGCACGTCGGGGTTCTGGAAGACCAGCGCGACGCGGCGGCGGAAGGCGAACGCGAAGTCCTCCTCCTGCAGCCGCTCCTCGGTCAGCGGCTCGCCGAAGACCTCGACGCTGCCGCTATCCGGGAAGTACAGCCCATCGAGGACGCGCAGCAACGTCGACTTCCCCGAGCCGTTCGCGCCGAGGATCGCGACCCGCTCCCCGCGCGGGATCGCCAGCGTCACCCCATCCAGGGCCGGCGCCGCGGACCCGACCCCGTAGCGGTAGGTCAGATCGCGGACGGCGAACGCCAGGTCAGTGCCGAGTGCCGAGTGCTGTGTGCTGAGCGTCCCTTCCCGACCGCTATCCTCTATCCGCGGTTCGCCCCTCGTCATCGTCCACCACCCTGTCCCTTCGATACTCAGCACTCAGCACTCAGCACTCGGCACTCGACACTCGACACTGATCTACCGCCATACCCCGGCCCACAGCGCCAGCGCCGCCGCCGCGGAGAACCCCGCCAGCGCCAGCCAGTCCCGCGCGGTCATCGCGAACTCGTCGAGCGTGTGGACCTCGCCGCGGAAGCCGCGCGACTGCATCGCCAGGTAGACCTCGTTGCTGAGGGCGAACGACTTGCCGAGCAGCACGCCGACGCTGGCGGCGGCGACGCGGCGGCTTTCAGCGCCGTCGAGCCGGCCGACCGTCCGGCTCTGGCGCGACTCGAACATGTCGCGCGCCGTCTGCAGCAGCAGGAAGATATAGCGGTAGGTCATGCCGAGGATCACCACGAAGAGCGCCGGGACGCGCAGCACGCGCAGCGCCTTCAAGACGTCGTTCCAGGGCGTCGTCAGCACCAGCGTCAGCGCCAGCGTCGCCGAGGTCAGCACGCGCGACAGCAGGAACGCGGCGGCCAGGAGCCCCTGCGCGGTCACCGCCCAGCCCACCAGCGGCAGGCGCCCGACCTCGCGCCCCGGCGTCAGGAAGAGGGCCGGGAGGGCGATCGCGCCGGTGAAGACGATCGCGCCGAGCCAGACCCGCCGGAGGAGCGTCCGCAACGGAATCCCCGACGCCAGCGCCAGCGCGACCCCGAGCGCGAACACCGCCAGGATGACCGGGAGGCGCCGCGACGCCGCCGCCGCGACGATCAGCAGCAGCAAGCCGACCAGCTTGACGCGCGGGTCGAGCGCCTGGAGCAGCCCCCGCCGCCCGCCGACCTCCTCGCTGTAGAGCGAGCGCTCGAACGCCTCCCCCAGCCCGCGCAGCGTCTTCTCGACAAACGTAGAGCGCCGCCGACGGCGTGGGGCGCGGCGCGTCGGGGCGTCTGGGATCGGACCGTGCGCCAACACCGTCTCCGCGCCCCCGCGCTCGTCGCTCTTCGCTCGACGCTCCACGCCCTAGGCCCCGCGCTCCGCGCCCCGCGCGGCGAAGAGGCGGCCGATCAGCCAGGCGACGGCGCCGACCAGGGCGCTGCCGAGGAGGGCCGAGATGATGTAGCCGGCGACCGCGTTCTGGAGGAAGGCCGGCGCGTAGTCGGGGATCGGGGCCTGCCAGAGGGAGGCGAGGCGCTGCAAGCCCGACGGCTCCTCGATGTCCGCGGTCAGCGCGGCGACCCGCGGGTACTGCGCGCGGTCGGCGGCGCGGAGCGGCCCGATCGCCCCTTGCACCGCCTCCGCCGCGGCGCCCGGGTCGCCGGCGCGCAGGGCGGCGCCCGCCGCGCCGATCTCCTCCGCCACGGCCGGGTCGCCCGCCCGGCCCGCGAAGCCCTCCAGCTCGGCCGCCAGCGCCTGCCGCTCGGCGTCGCCCAGCCCGCGCAGGTGGAACCCGGCCTGCTCGGCCACGATCTCATCGCTGCCCCACTCGCCCCAGGCGGTGCCGCTGGCGAGGAGGCCGAGCGGGGAGAGGAGCGCCAGGAGCGCCAGCCCGGCCAGCAGCGGCGCCCAGCGGTTGCGGCGCGATCCGGTGCGCGTCGCCCCCTCGGCATCGGTCGCCTCGGCGGCCGCGTTCGGCGCGGTCAGCCGCAGCAGGCCCGGATCGGCGCGCTGGAGATAGGCGACCACGCCGCCGGTGACGACCGCCTCGGCAATTCCCGCGAAGGTGAGGTGGCCGAGCATCATCGCCGGGATCGCGACCGAGAGCGGGTAGAACGAGTAGAGGGGCGTCCCGTCGGCGTCCCGGAAGAGTTCGGGCTGGATGCCGAACTCGATCGCGGTGATGAACGCGGCGGCGTTGATCGCGACGTAACCGGCCAGCGCGCCCGCGACCACGCGCCGCCGCGACGTCAGCGGCGCCCGCCCGGCGACCGCGCGGTAGAGCCCGTAGGCGACGAGCGACCCGACGATCGCGATGTTGAAGCAGTTGGCCCCGATCGCCAGGATGCCGCCGTCGCCGAAGAAGAGCGCCTGGAGGATCAGCGCGATCGAGACCGCCAGGATCGCCCCCCACGGCCCCAGGACGATCGCCGCCAGCGCCGCGCCGGTGGCGTGGCCGGTGGTGCCGCCCGGCAGCGGCAGGTTGAACATCATGATCACGAAGGAGAAGGCGGCCAGGATCGAGATCAGCGGCACCAGGCGCGTCGTCAGCAGGCGCTTGAGGCGCTGGGTCGCGACGAACCAGAAGGGGGCCGAGGCGGCGTAGAGCGCCGCGCAGGTCGAGGCTGAGATAGCCGTCCGGGATGTGCATCGGGATCGTTCTCCTCTGTCGCATGCCGAGGATGTTGCGCACGCCTTCGCCCCATGACCGGCCAGCGAGGCAGGCCCTGGCCCGATAACCGCGAACACCCGCCAGGATCTTCCGGACGGGCACGCGCCGAGCCAGTTGTGGCGGCAAATCAGGCGGATAGCAGGATCGGCAGCCGCGATCACTCGCCGACACACCGGCGGCGACCAGCCGGGTGTGCGCCGTAGTACGACCGTGTGCCCGCGCGGGTTCTGGTATGCGTCAGAGCGCCCGGCGCCTGCCGTCACACCACCGCCAGTTTCGGCGTTTAGCCCCTGACGTTGAAGGAAGACAAACGCGTGGCGAGTGAATGCTGGTTGCCGCCCGTCGTCATATTGGCGAGGGACGGAACTCAACTTCGATCCAGAGTCACCAGTCGTCCTGCTGTGGTTCACCAGTTCGTCTTCGCCGACGCAGAGCAAGCGGTACCTGCGGGATTCCACCGATTTGTTTGCCAGATTGCCATTACGGTCACCGCAGCATTAGGTATCCGGATCGTCGTTTCACGGAACAATGACGGAACTGGCCTCAGGTCTCGCCCACGTCTCGGTATCCAGATGCTCACCGTCGTAGCTGGACTCCGGCGATTTGAGAGGTACAGGCAGCATGAACGGCGCCTGGGCTCGGCTCGTCTGCGGCCATTGCGGCTACACGTACTCTGTCGGGAAGAGACCATCATGGCCGCCGGCAGCAAAGGGCAGACGCATTGCAGTACCCCCTGCACCGATGCCGCGCTGAGAGCTTGCCGTCGGGGGGCCGCCGCCCGGCAACCGGCTCGCCCATACTGGTGACCACGCGGCGGTGCCCGCCATCACACGCGCGCACCGCGGCGTCCTGCTCTTCAGCGGACCGGAGGCTAATCCGCCGAATGCGCCTTCAGAGTCCCAGTAGCCTGCTTCCGACGAGCGACGCTTCCGCGCTGGAAGATTTGGCCCCGAGTTCGAAGTATTCTGGACTGCCTGCAAAACCCCGCGCTGGCGGGCGCTGAGCGCTAAAGTCAGAGACGAGGTGGGCCACTACGAGGTGTGCGGCACGACTGACCATTTGGAAGCGCACCATGCCCATTACGACACGCTCGGGCACGAGATGCCGGATGACCTGGTCATGCTCTGCCGACGCTGCCATCGCCGGTGGCACGAGATCGTACGGGCGGGCAGCGGTTCTGCTCGGCTCCGAAAGCCAGGTGGCCGATGGCGATGGATGTTGAGGCAGACCTCATTCGCCTCGTGCGTCGCCGCCCGCGCCAAGGGAATCAGACCTGACAAGGTCTGTCTTGCCTGCCCGCATCCGACGAGTTATCCCTGCCGGCGCGAACGCCGGTGGGGTTCAGGTAAGCTGGCGGTGGAAGGCTTCCACCGCCTCGACGTCGACCGTCTCGTCGGGCGCCATCCCGAGGCGCTCGTAGAGGCGGCGCCGGGCGCGCATGTCCGCCAGGAGCACTTCACGGGCGCGGCCGGCCACCGCCCGCGCCACCTCCAGCGGCACGACCACCACCCCGTCGTCGTCGCAGCCGACCAGGTCGCCCGGCCGCACCTGCGCCCCGCCGCAGCCGATCCGCGCTCCCGTCTCCACCACTTCGATCCGCCCGGGGATGATCGGCCGCCCCCGCCCGCGCGCGCAGATCGGCGTCCGCTGGAGCGCCAGCTCGCCGGTGCCGGCACTGGCCGTCGGTGACGATGCCGACCGCCCCCCGCGCGACCTCCAGCGCGTTGGCCGAGCCCCAGAACCCCACCTCCCGCGCGCCGCCGCTGTCGGTGACGACGACGTGGCCCGGCCGGATCTGGTCGGTGAAGCCCCGGATGGCCCACCTCCTTGAACCAGAGGCCGTGCGCCGCGACGATCTCCTCCGTGGTCGCCAGCGGGCAGCTACACCGGCCGGTTGGCGGGGACGCAGCGGACGGTGAAGGCGACGCCCCAGAACTTCATCCCCGCCCAGAGCGGCCGGGATCTCCGGCGCCAGCAGCCCGAGGTCGAAGTAACCGGATCGTCCAATGCCGTACACATCGACGATACGCAGGTACTGGTACAGCTTGCGCAACTCGAAGGGATCTACGCTCGGCTTCGAATCTTCCATCGCACCCTCCCCCGGATTCGACCCGACTGCCCCCCACGATCAGGGTCATCCGGCGTTGCGCCGCCCTGACGGTTACCTCGCCGCTATTCCCGCTTACCAGCCCGGTTCAGCCCCACACCACCGATGTCCTCGTACCAGCGCCCCCAGAGCCGACGGGTGCGCTTAGGCAGCGCAAGAGGATGAGCGGCTCCCCGGTCGAGTTGGCGCCCATGCTCCTCTTCGTGGTCAATATGTTCGCGCTTGAGGTCGAGGATACCGAACGGGCCGCGAAAATACCAGAGCGCGTAGTTGATGCCTGATCATTAGCATGTCGATCACCTCCTGGCCCTTCATGGCTGGACCGCCAAACGCTCACGGGTCTTGTGCCCCACGGGCGATCCTGCTACTATTGCGCGCGAATCCATCTCGTCATTGCACGACGGCGCGCCGCGCCTGTCCGACGCGACCCTCGCGGGAACCGGTGGGTACCCGTCAACGATACGCTTGGGCCACCAGCCCTGGTGTTGTGGCAAGGACGCGCTGAAGTCGCTGTTCGCTACAGTATCGCCGCGCTGTGAGGCGGAGTGGAGAGCAGGATGGCCCGGTTTGAGGATCTGATGGTTGGCGCAGCCGTTGAAGGGATCGTGCCCCACACCGCCGTCACCGTGGAGAGCGTCAAGTGGCACGGCTCGGCTGTCGTCGAGCCATCTACAAGGACGCCGCCGGCCGGCCGGGGATCGAGCTGCTCTATCGCGACCGCGAACCGGATCTGCGGGTCGCCGCTCGGCCAGGCCTGGTCGTTCGACGCCGACGGCGCGACCCTGCGCCTCGTCTCGAGGCTTACCGCATCCGCCTGGCGCACCTCTTCGACCCGCTCCTGGCGGTCCACACCTCAACGTCCGATCCGCTGCCCCACCAAATTACCGCGGTCTACGGCGAGATGCTGCCGCGCCAACCGCTCCTTCCTGCTGGCCGATGACCCCGGCGCCGGCAAGACGATCATGGCGGGGCTGCTGATCAAGGAATTGCTACTGCGCGGCGACCTGCGCCGCTGCCTGATCTGCTGCCCCGGCAGCCTGGTGGACCAGTGGCAGGACGAGCTCGACCGGCGCTTCCGGCCTGCCGTTCGACATCATCACCCGCGAGACGCCATCGAGTTCCGCGGAGCGGCAACCCTTCGCCGAGCGCGAGCGCGTGATCGTGCGCCTCGACCATATCAGCCGCAACGAGGAGTTGCAGGCGAAGCTTGAGCAGACCGACTGGGACCTGATCATCTGCGACGAGGCGCACAAGATGTCGGCCACCTATTTCGGTGGTGAGGTGAGCTACACCAAGCGCTACCGCCTCGGCCAGCTCCTCTCCGGCCCGCGCGGCACTTCCTGTTGATGACCGCGACGCCGCACAACGGCAAGGAGGGGCTCTCGCTCTTCATGGCCCTGCTGGACGGCGACCGCTTCGAGGCAAGTTCCGCGATGGCGTGCATGCGGCCGATACCTCCGACCTGATGCGCCGGCTGGTGAAGGAGCAGCTTTACAAGTTCGACGGCACGCGCCTCTTCCCGGAGCGGATCGCCCTACACACGATCTATCGCCTCTCCGACCAGGCGGCCCTCTACAAGGAGGTCACCGACTACGTCCGCGACGAGTTCAACCGCGCCGACGCGCTGGAGAACGAAGGGCGCAAGGGACGGTCGGGTTCGCCCTGATCCTCCAGCGGCGCCTGGCGTCGAGCCTGCTGGCGATCTACCAGTCGCTCCGCCGGCGGCGCGAGCGGCTGGAGAAGCGGCTGCGCGAGGAGCAAATCTTCAAGCGGGGCGCCGACGCGCGGATCGACGCTTTCGCGGGCCTGCGCGCGCTTCCTGGGGTTGACGACCTCGACGACTTCGATGATCTGCCGGGCGCCGAGGCCGAGGAGACCGAGGAGGAGGTCGTCGACCGCGCCACCGCCGCCCAGACGATCAACGAGCTGGGCGCCGAGATCGCCATCCTGGGGCGGCTGGAGGGGTTGGCGCTGGCGGTGAGACGGGCGCGCAGGACAGCAAGTGGGAGAAGCTCTCCGCCATCTTCCAGCACGAGGCCGCGATGCTCGACGCGCAGGGGGGCAAGCGCAAGCTCGTCATCTTCACCGAGCACCGCGATACCCTGCGTTACCTCACCGGGCGCATCCGCACTCTGCTCGGGCGCGACGAGGCGGTGGTCACCATTCACGGCGGCATGGGGCGCGAGGAGCGCCTGCCAGGCCCAGGAGGCCTTCACGCAGGACAAGGACGTGCAGTGCTGGTCGCCACCGACGCGGCCGGCGAGGGGATCAACCTCCAGCGCGCCCACCTGATGGTCAACTACGACCTGCCCTGGGACCCCAACCGGCTGGAGCAGCGCGCCGGGCGCATCCACCGCATCGGCCAGACCGAGGTCTGCCATCTCTGGAACCTCGTCGCGGAGGGCACGCGCGAGGTGAGTCTTCCAGACCCTCTTCAAGAAGCTGGAGCAGGAGCGCGCGTCGCTCGGCGGCCAGGGTCTTCGACGTCCTCGGCAAGGTGACTTTCGGCGACCGGCCGCTGCGCGAGCTGCTGATCGAGGCGATCGCTACGGCGACCGGCCGGAGGTGCGCCGGCGGCTGGGCGAGGTCCGTTGAGGGCGCGCTCGACGGAGCGGCTGCGGCAGTTGCTGGAAGAGGAGGCGCTGGCGCGTGATTCGATGGACGCCAGCCAGGTCCGGCGGATTCGCGAGGAGATGGAGCGGGCCGAGGCGCGCAGCGGCTCCAGCCCCACTACATCGCCGAGTTCTTCCTGGAGGCTTTCCGCCGCCTCGGCGAGCAGCGGCGCGAGCGTGGAGGCGCGCTACGAGATCACCCATGTGCGGCGATCATCCGCAGCCGTGACCGGCTGATCGGCACCGGCGAGCCGGTGCTCGCCCGCTACGAGCGCATCGCCTTCGAGAAGGGGCTGGTCAGCGCGCCGGGCAAGCCGCTGGCGGCGTTCGTCTGCCCCGGCCACCCGCTGCTCGACGCGACGATCGACCTCATGCTGGAGCGGCACCGCGATCTCCTCAAGCTGCTGGGCGCCGTCCTGATCGACCCGGACGACCCCGGCGAGGAGCCGCCGGACGCTGCTGTACCTGGGGCCGATGATCCGGGACGGGCGGACCGACCGCGATGGCACGCGCCGCGCCGTCTCCCGTCGCCTGCAATTCGTCGAGCTCGCCGCCGATGGGCGCGCCCATGGGGCCGGCGGCGCGCCCTACCTCGACTATCGCCCGGCCACGGAGGAGGAGCAGGGGCTCCTCGGCCCCGTCCTCGCCGAGCTGCGGAGCGGCGCCGACATCGAGGGGGTGGCGACCGGCTACGCCATCGCCGAGTTCGTGCCGCCACCTCGCCGAGGTCCGGGGTCGCAAGGAGGAACTGGTCGACAAGACCTGGGCTCGCCGTCAAGGACCGGCTGACCGAGAGATCAACTACTGGGATTACCGGGCCGAGCAACTCAAGATGCAGGAACTGGCCGGCAAGACGCCGAAGCTCAACTCCGGCAAGGCCCGCCAGCGCGCCGACGAGTTGCGGTGCGGCTGGAGCGGCGGAAGCTGGAACTCGAACAAGAGCGGCGGCTCTCGGCGCCGCCGCCGGTCGTCGTCGGCGGCGCGCTGGTGCCGGCGGGCTGTTTGGCTCGCCTCGACGGCGGACGCGTGGCGGGGCCGGACGACTTCGCGCGATGACCCGGCGGGTCGAGCCTGCTGGCGATGGAAGCGGTCATGGCGGCCGAGCGCCGGCCTGGGTTCGTGCCGCGCGACGTCAGCGCGGACCGCGCGGCTACGACATCGAGTCGGCCGTGCCCGGCACCGGCCAACTCCGCTTCCTGGAGGTGAAAGGCCGCGCGGCCGGCGCCGACACGGTCACGATCACCAAGAACGAGATCCTCACCGCGCTCAACCAGCGGAGCAGTTCGTCCTCGCCATCGTCCAGATCGAGGGCGACGCCGCCCGCACGCCCTGCTACGTGCGCACGCCGTTCAAGCGCGAGCCGGATTTCGGCGTGACCAGCGTCAACTACAAGCTGGCGGAACTGCTGGCGCGCGAGGTGCGGCATGAAGCGGAAAGGTCGAACGCCCACCGCAACGGCGACCGACGCCGCCGGACGATCGGCGATCATGCCCGATCCGCCTGGCGCGGGTGGCGCCGGAGCGGTACGCCGACCACTATGCCCGCTGTTTGTGCCGACGCGCGGAGTTGGACCGATTGGAAGCGGTACTATCGTCGCCTGAACGGAGGAGCGGGCCGCTGACGAGCGAGGGCTGCCTGATCGGTCATTGCCCGCTCTGCCCGGCGTCGGGTCGGCCTTGTGCCCGATGGCACGGGGGCTACAAGTGCCACGAGATCGTTCGGCTGCGGGCGGATGAGCCGCACTGCTGCGATGGCCAACCCTCCGGCGGCCGTCGTGGCAAGCTGCTCTACCTGAATCCCGAGGTGGCGACCACCGAGCGGGTCGCCCCGCAGCCGTCTGGTGACCGAAGGACGGCGGGCCGCACGGGGCGTAGCACGCAGAGCGTTGCGCCGTCACCGCGCGGATCACCGCCGAGACAGGCCTTCGCACGGGGCCAGCAGGGAGGTTGCGATGAGCGCGACGACGGGCGAGCAGACGGAACTCGTGTACGGCGTGACGCGCAGCGAGACGACGTAGAGGCCACCTTCATCCCGCGTCCACGCGCGGAAACCTTAGCCCGGCTATTCGATGCCATGTACCGCGCCCGAACGTGGGGCGATCTCAGGCGGCTGCTCACGCCGGAGTTGTACACCTGGTTGTCGAACACCAGCGGTACATGGCCGATGACGACGACCTGACGATGCCATCAGACGACGAGGCGTTCGACAGTGACATGCTCACCGGGGGCGACCCGAGCGACTGGCCGAGCTGAGCAACCCAGGAGAATGCTCGAAGTGGATGCCGGAGGACGCGGCGGAAGTACGGGCGGGTCGTCCCCACTTCCATCAGCGGCGACTATCTGGAGCTGCGCGCCGATGACCTCCCCTGCCATCGTCTCGGTTCCGACCGCGCGGCTATCGCGTGTCCGCGACGACAATCTCGTGATACGCGCGTTGGGGCTCGAAGAAACGCCCCGCGACCTGAACGCGCTGACAGGCGTCGGTAGCGCAGGTGAAGCGTCTGGCGCCTGCCACACCCGCACGACCCGACAACTGGCCGCACGATTCAGAGAACGAGCATCTGAGGTGTGGAAGCCAGGAACAACCTCGAGATACGAATGACCTTCGGAAGGTGACGCGTCGTGGGAGGCGAGGGAGCAACGATGGGGAAGAAGTTGATCGAGGTCGCCCTGCCGCTGGAGGCGATCAACGTGGCGTCGGCAGAGGAGAAGTCGATCCGCCACGGGCACCCCTCACGCTGCACCTGTGGTGGGCGCGGCGCCCGCTCGCCGCCTGCCGCGCCGTCCTCTTCGCCTCGATCGTCGACGACCCCTCCGTCCGACCCCGGGCGCTTCCCGACCGAGGAGGCGCAGGAGGCCGAGCGCCAGCGCTCTTCCGCATCATCGAAGAGCTGGTGAAGTGGAGAACACGACCAACGAGACGGTGCTGGACGCGGCGCGCGCCGAGATCATGCGTGCCACCAACATGGCCCGCCGCCCGTGCTCGACCCCTTCGCGGTGGCGGCTCGATCGCTGGAGGCGCAGCGCCTCGGCCTGGAGGCGCACGGCAGCGACCCAACCTCGGTCGCGGTGCTGATCACCAAGGCGCTGATCGAGATCCCGCCGAAGTTCGCCAATCGGCCTCCCGTCCACCCGACCAGCCCAAGACACTCATGGCGCGCGAGTGGCGCGGCGCACAGGGCCTCGCGGAGGGACGCTACTACGGCCAAGTGGATGCGCGACGAGGCCGAGCGTCGCATCGGCCATCTTTGCGAAAGTGACGCTGCAGCAGGGGTCTGGTGGCGAGCAGGCAACGGTGGTCGCTTGGCTCTGGGCACGCACCGTCATTTTGTCAAACCCAGCGTGTGGTGCAGACATGCCGCTCATCCGATCATTTGCCCTGTCGACTAAGAGAGGTGGGCAAGCATGGGTAGAGCCTGTAGTTGACCGCAGTCAGCGGCCCCGAGCATCAGCTTCATGGTAAAGATGGGGGAAGGTAAACAGCCGGATCCTCCCAAGACCCGGTCGTGGGGCAGTTCCCGTTGTCTCGCCTGTTCTCAGATGGCCGACGAGCAGTATATCAAGGATGAGGGACAAGGGCATCGGATGAACTCGCAACTTATGGGCGTGTGCTGAAGGTCGATGTGGAAGGATTGTAAATTCTCGCGGAGGAAGCCGGCAGGATTATCGTCTGGAAAATGCGCAGCAGATCGTATGCTCCTCGCCGACGGCAGAGGCTCGTCGGGCGGGGAGGCTGAAGGATGCTGAAGTATATGGACCGCAGCGTCATCTACTACCTGAAGCAGAAGGGCTGGAGCAACAGCCAGATCGCCGCGTTCGTCGGGCACCACCGCGACACCATCGGCCGCGTCTTGCGCGAGCCGGTGGACCGCGAGCCGCAGCGCCGGTCGCGGCCGAGCAAGGTGGCGGCCTGGCAGCCGCAGATCGAGCAGTGGCTGACCCAGGGCGTGCCGGTGCAGCGGATGGTGGAGCTGGCCCGCGAGCTGCCCACGCAGCCGTACGCCGGGAGCACATCGGCCTTCTATAAGTACGTGCAGACGGTGAAGGCGGCCCGGCGCGCCCTGCCGGGGAACGTCGCCGCCCGGTTCGAGGGGCTGCCCGGGGAGTTGCTGCAGATCGACTGGGGCGAGGTGCGGCAGTTCCCCTTCGCCAAGGAGGAGCTGGCCGGGCAGACGCGCTACTTCTTCGCGGCGCGGCTGAAGTACAGCCGCTGGATGTGGGTGCAGTTCCGGGCCGACATGCGGGAAGAGACCCTGCTGCGCTGCCTGCTGGCCTGCTTCCTGGAGCTGGGCGGCATCCCCTGGGTGGTGACCAGCGACAACATGGCCACGGTGACCCTCGGCCGCGACGCCCAGCAGCAACCGCTGTGGCACCCGACCTACCAGAAGTTCGCGGTGGAGTGCGGCTTCCACCCGATGGTCTGCGCGCCGGGGGCCGCGAACCAGAAGGGGGCGGTGGAAAACCTCGTCAAGTTTGTCAAGGGGAACTTCCTGCCCGGGCGCACCTTCCACGACGAGGCGGATCTCGAGGCGCAATGCGCGGCGTGGCTCCGGCAGGTGAACGAGACGCGGCTCTCGGCCGCCACCGGAGAGTTGCCGGTCGCCCTGCTCACGGCGGAGCGGGCGGCCTTCGGGCCGCTGCCGCCCGCCGCGCGCGACTACGGGCTGTTCGACACGGTGCTGGTGAACCAAGAGAGCCTGGTCACCATCGCCACCAACCGCTACTCGGTGCCGAGCCACCTGGTCGGGCAAGCGCTGACTGCCCGGCTCTACGAGTCCCGCATCGAGTTGTACGCCGGAACCACCCTGGTCGCCACCCACCCGCGCCATCGCGGGCGGCAGGGCCGCTTCATCATCCCCGAGCATTACGAGGCGGTCTTCGCCCTCAAGCCGCGCGCCCGCACGATGGTCTATCGCGACTAGCTCATCGCCCTCGCCCCCGCCGTCGCGGGCTACGTCACCCTGGTCTGCCGCAAGCGCTACACCGAGATGGACGGGCAGATCGCCGCGCTCTACCAGCTGGTGCAGGAGGTTGGCGCGACCGCCTTCTGCCAGGCGGTGGCCCAGGCCCTCGCGCAGCAGGCGGTCGGGGCCGAATACGTGCGCGCGCTGGCCACGCCCGGGGCGACCACCCCCCGCGCCACGCCCCCGCATCGCGCCCTGGCGGGTCCCAGCGGGCCGAGCCAGCGCGAGGTCGAGCGCGAACTGGCGCCCTACGAGCAATACGTCGCCAACCGCACCGCGCTGGCCGGCGCCGCGGAAGGAGCGGGGCCATGTCGGTGACGCTGGGCATCGACCACAAGCTGACCCAACTCAAGCTGCGCCGCATCCGCGAGGTCTACGGCCAGTGGGTCGTCCAGGCCGAGCAGCAGCAGCTGGGCTACGCCGAGTTCCTGGACGAGCTCCTCAGCGAGGAGGTGCTGGGCCGCCAGGAGAACCAGATCCGCCGCAAGCTCCAGGCGGCGGGCTTCCCCTTCCCGGCCACGCTCGAGCAGTTCGACTTCACCCTGCGCCCCGAGCTCAAGCGCGCGGTGCTGGTGCGCTTCTTCGACAGCGCCTTCATCGAGAAGGCGGGCGCGCTCATCCTGGTGGGCGCGAGCGGCCTGGGGAAGACCCACCTCGCGGTCGCCCTCGGCACGAAGATGGTGCAGCTCGGCTACCAGGTCCGCTTCCTCACCGCCCAGCAGTTCGCCAATAGCATCCTGGCCGCCGGCAGCCGGGCGGCGATCGAGCGGGTCCTGCACCCCCTGCTGCGCTGCGACCTGCTCATCCTCGACGAATTCGGCTACCTGCCCCTCGCGCCGCAGGTCGGGCCGGCGATCTATGAATTAATCGCCGGCCGCTACGAGCGGCGAGCCACCGTCATCACCTCCAACAAGAGCCTGGCCCACGGGGGCGAGCTGATCGGCGACAGCGCCCTGATGATGGCGATCACCGATCGCCTCCTGCATCACGGCGAGGTCTTCTACCTGCGCGGCGCGTCGTTCCGGATGCGCGGAAAGGAGGGCATCACCACCACCGGCACGCCACCATCGACGGCCGAGGCTCCCTCGTAAGGATCGGTGGCTGCCGCATTTTAGACGACAATCCTGCCGGCTTGACAACGACAATCTACA
>JAUJMV010000038.1:0-32829 GCA_030446685.1 Thermomicrobiales bacterium
AGCGGCGGCGCGGGCCTGCTGCCGACCGGGCTGGTCGCCGGCGGCTGCCGCGGGCTGATCGCCGCCGGGGGCTGCCTGATCGCCTGCGTCACCGACACCCCCCAGTTCCCCGGCGCGCAGCTCTGGGCCTACGACGGGCAGGGCTGGTGGTGCCTGGCCCGCGCGACCGACAGCCAGCACGACTACTGGGCGCCCCTGCCGACCGCGGCCTACTTCGCGGACGCCGACCTCCTCGCCTTCGGGTTCGGGACGACGAACGTCTACGGGTTGAAGCTGCGCCCGCGGCCGGCGCAACCGGCCTTCGCCCCGGCCGGCGAACTGACCACCTCGCTCTGGCACGGGCGCGACCCCGACCGCGAGAAGGTCTGGCTGCGGATCGGCGCGGAGCTGGTCACGCCGGGGGGCGCGGGGCCATTCGTCCCCTGCACGGTGACGCTCGGCTACACCCTCGACGGGACGACCTGGGCGGTCGCCGGCGCCGCCACCCTGACGGGCGGCGCGGCGCGCACGCTGTCCTGGGCGCTGCCCGCCGGCGCGACCAGCAAGTGGCTCGGGCTGCGCTACAGCCTGGGCGGCGTGGACGACGGGGCGCCGACCCTCGCCGCGCTCTGGGCCGAATACCGCCCGCTGGAGGCGCTGACCCGCCGCCGCCACTGGACCTTCGACGTGCTGGCCGCCGACGCCACCCCCGCGCGCGACGGCGTGCCGGACCCGCGCCCCGGAGCGGCGATCGCCGCCGACCTCTGGGCCGCCTGGGAGGCCGGCGCGACCCTCCCGTTCCGCGACCTCGACTACGACCTGGCCCCCACGGAGCGCGCCGTCCGCATCGCCGGCCTGGAAGAGCTGATCGCCGCGCCCGCCGACGCCGGCCGCTGGGGCGACTCGCGCCTGCGCGTGCGGCTCATCGAAGTGTGAGCATGGGACAAGACGAGGACTGAGGACCGAGGACTGAGTAGAGGGACGAGGTAGGTGAGGAGGTCAACATTCCGGCACGGCGGCCGACGTGCTACCGCCCCACTCAGCCCTCAGTCCCCAGTCCCCAGTCCTCGAAGGGAGGTCGCATGGAAGAGTTCGGCGCGGGGATCGTGCTTCTCGGGGTGCCGGCGATGATCGCGGTGCCGCTGATCGTGGAGGGGCTGAAGCGGCTGGGGTTGCCGGTCCGCTACGCGACGCTGGCAGCGGTGCTGGTCACGGGCGGGGTGGCGGCGCTGGCCGAGGCGGTGCGGAACTGGCCGGCACTGACGCCGCTGGTGCGCGTCGTCTTCGCGGCGTTGCTCGTCGGCTTCTCGGCCTCCGGTGTCTACTCCCAGGCCCGCTATCACCTTGGCCGCCGGTCCGCTGACGACGCGGGCTGACCGCGGTCGACCCCCCTTGACGGAGTGTACGTACACCGCTATCCTCATGCAGGACGTGGGTGGGCGGCGGGCGATGAGGAGCGAGTGAGGGACATGGGAACAGAGGTCGGTGGGGTGGAGGCGCTCCTGTGCGCGGCGGGCTATCTGCTGGGGATGGCGCCGCTGCTGCTGCGCCGCGACTGGACGCGGGACGAGCGGCGGCGGCGGCTCCGCCGCTACTGCCTGACCTACGCCCCGCTATTCGGAATCCCGGTGCTGCTCGTCCTGCTGCACAGCATCGAGCGCCACCAACCGCCCGCCCTCGGCGCCTGGCTGGCGCTCCTGCCCCTGCTCGGGCCGCTGGCAATCCTCCACTACCGTCCGGAGTGGCTGACGCGCTGACCACCAGCGGAACGCAACTCCGACAGTCACGGGGCGCGGCTGTGATGCCGCGCCCCGCGCGTTCATCCTCCTGTACCATCCTCCTGTACAATGGGGGCGTGCTGAGCGAGACGAGCCAGAGCCCACTCAGCACTCAGCACCGGCAAGAGGAGGGGTGATGGACGAGCGGCGGCGGACGGTCGGCATACTGATCTTCGATGAAGTCGAGGTGCTCGACTTCTGCGGCCCATTTGAAGTCTTCTCGGTCGCGCGCCCGGAGGGGGAGCACGGCGACGACCGGCGCCTCTTCGAGGCGGTGACGATCGCCGAGGAGGACCGCATCGTGCGGTGCCGCGGCGGGCTGCTGGTGCAGCCGCACCACACGACCGCCAACCATCCGCCGCTCGACATCCTGGTCGTGCCGGGCGGTCAGGGGACGCGCCGCGAGCGGCTCAACGGCCGCCTGCTCGACTGGATCGCCGCCCAGGACCGGCGGGTCGAACTGACCACCAGCGTCTGCACCGGCGCCTTCCTCCTCGCCGAGCGCGGCCTGCTCGACGGCCGCCGCGCGACGACGCACTGGGCCAGCGTCGAGTGGATGCGCGGCCAGTACCCCGCCGTCACGATCCTCGCCGACGCGCGCGTGGTCGACGAGGGGCACGTCATCACCTCGGCGGGCGTCTCCGCCGGCATCGACATGGCGCTGCACGTCGTCGCGCGCCTCCACGGCCAGCCGGCCGCGGCCTGGACCGCGCGCCGGATGGAGTACGACTGGGCGGCGCCGGCCGGCGCGGGGCGCGGGGCGTAAGGGCGCGACGGGTGTCCCCGCGCGTCGCACCTCCCCGTGCCCCGTGGACAAGGGGCGGCGCCGGGGTGGATAATCGGCGCCGGCCGGGGCGATCGGGCGGGCGGCACGGGAAAGGCGAGGGGACCATGGCGCGGGCCGAGCAGCAGCGGACGACCGACGCGGCGCGGCGGCCGCTCGACCCGGCGGCGATCGCGGAGTTGCGGGCGATCTTCGGCCCGGAGCGGACCCTGACCGAGGAGTGGGACCGCGCCGTCTACTCCTACGACGCCTCGTTCAAGTCGGTCCTCCAGCCCGGCCTGCCGGACGTGGTCGTCCAGCCCGCCTCGACTGCGGAGGTCGCGGCGGCGGTGCGCGTCGCCGCGAAGTACCGCGCGCCGGTCGTGCCGCGCGCCGGGGCCTCGGCGATGACCGGCGGCAGCGTCCCGCACCGCGGGGGCATCACGCTCGACCTGCGCCGGATGAACCGCGTGCTGGAGGTCGACCTCGACAACCTGCAGGTCCTCTGCGAGCCGGGCATCATCCACAAGGACCTCAACGAGCGGCTCCTGCCGCACGGCTTCTCCTTCCCGGTCGACCCCGGCTCGACCGGCATGGCGACCGTCGGCGGGATGGTCGCCAACAACGCCTGCGGCATGCGCGCCGTCCGCTACGGCAGCACCGCCCACTACGTCCTCGGCTTAGAGGTGGTGCTAGCCTCCGGCGAGGTCATCTGGACCGGGTCGCCGGGGTCGCGCGCCCTCCAGAGCGCGTCCGGCCTCAACCTGACCGGCCTCTTCTGCGGCTCCGAGGGGACGCTCGGCGTGATCACCACGCTGCGCCTCAAGATCCTGCCGAAGTCCCCCGCGCGCGGCGTCGTCACCGCCCTCTTCGACCGCCTGGAGGACGCCGGCGAGGGGACGCGCCTGGTCTTCCGCGGCGGGATCGTCCCGAGCGCGCTGGAGCTGATGGACCGCGCGGCGATCCGCGCCGTCAACGCCTACAAGGCCGGCCTCGATCTGCCGGACGCCGAGGCGCTGCTGCTGATCGAGATCGAGGGCCAGCCCGCCGGGGTGCGCGAGGCGGCGCAGACGGTGGCGCAGACCCTCGGCGCGCTCAGCACGCGCGTCCAGTGGGCCGACGACCCGGCGGAGGTCGCCGCGCTCTGGGGCGCGCGCAGCGTCCTCGGCGCGGCGGCCGGCCTGATCCGCCCCCACTCGACCCGCGTCGCCACCGGCGAGGACATCGCCGTGCCGATCGCGCGGATGCCCGAGACGCTGCGCGCCATCCACGCCATCGCCGAGCGCTGGGCGATCCCCTGCACCACCTACGGCCACATCGGCAGCGGCAACGTCCACTCCGCCTTCGTGATCGACCCCCGCGACCAGGACGAGGTCGAGCGCGTCCTGCGCGCCTCCGACGAGATCCACGAGCTGGCCCTGGCGATGGGCGGCACCGTCACCGGCGAGCACGGCGTCGGCTCCGTCCGCCCGCAGTTCATGGCGCGCGAGCACGGCCCCGCCCTCGCCGCGATGCAGGCCGTCAAGGCCGCGCTCGATCCGCTCGGCATCATGAACCCCGGCAAGCTCCTTCCGGCGGAGGGGTCGGACGGTGTGTAACGTCGCCCACAGCTACGACGCCAACGGCAACGAGCTGGGGCACAGCGGCGGGCGGGCCTACGCCTACAACGCCAAGAACCAAACGACCAGCGCCCAGGCGCCCGGCAAGACCGCCCTGGCCCTGGGCTACACCGGGGACGGCCAGACGCAGCGGGTCCAGGCGGGGGGGGCCAGCTTCCGCCACGGCCTGCTCGGGCTGAGCAGCGCGGCGGACGCGGGCGGCACCACCTACTACACCCGCGACAACCGGGGCAACCTGGCGGGGCAGCGCCTCCCCGGCGGCGCGCGCTACTACTACCTCTTCGACGGGCTCGGCTCCACCGCGGCGGTGACCGACGGCGCCGGCAGCGCGGTCAACCGCGACGCCTACGACCCCTACGGGCGGGAGACGAGCCGCAGCGAGGGGGTGGCGAACCCCTGGCGCTTCGGGGGGGCCTACGGGGGCTACACCGAGCTGGTCAAGCTGGGGGCTCACCACTCCTTCCCCGCGCTCGACCTGCTCGGCATCATGAACCCCGGCAAGCGCCTGCCCGCCCCCGCCTCCCTTCAGCGCTCGTCGGGGGCGCGGCGCGGGCACGGCCGATCACTCGGCGCTCCCCGCCCCGCGCCCGGCGCCCTGCGCCCCCGATCGGCCCGCGCCGCGCCGCCCGGCGCGATCAGGTAGCGCATGGCGACGAAGCCAACCACGAGCGCGGTGAGGTGGAAGGCCGGGGTGTAGCTCCGCAGGTACCACACCGCGACGTTGATCTCCCAGAGGGCGAACAGGCCGAGGAGCGGCCAGGGGACGCGGGCGCGGGCCGCCAGCGCGCCCATCAGCCCGAAGCTGGCGGCGCTCCCCCCGCTCCAGGTGCGCTCCCACGCGACGGCGAGGAGCGGCGCGTCCAGCGGGGCCGGGTAGATCAGGTGCAGCAGCACCCCCGCGACGATCGCCGCGGCGAAGGTCGTGCCGAAGAAGAGCGCCGCCGCCCGCCCCGGCCCCTCCCGCGCCTCGAAGGGGACGCCGAAGAGGAGGAGCAAGATCGTCACGTAGACGATCTGGACGTGGTCGTGGTTGAGGAACGGCGCGGCCACCAGGGCGAGCAGGGCGCCGGGCGGGTCCCGGCCGAGGTCGGGGATGCGGAAGAGCAGCGGCGCGAAGCGCGCCTCGTCAATCGCGTACTTGCCCGCGTACGCGCCCGCCTCCTGCCGTTCCGCCGCCAGCAGGAAGAAGGCCCAGGACGCCGCCAGGTAGAGGAGGACGAACGGGGCCGCCAGCGGCAGCCGCGCCCACCCGCGCCAGGGCCGGCCGGCCCCGTCGGTCCACGGCAGGCAGGCGGCGAGCCGGTGTTGCCGGAGCCGGTCGGCGAGCGGGCGCCGCGCCATGGTGGACCTCCGCGCCCCGGCGGCTGCTATACTGCCGTCGCGGCCGGTCGCGCCGCGGGAGCAGGATGCCACACCGGCCGGCCGCTGGCAAGGCGCGCCCGCCGCGCCCGACCCGGTGAGGAGGCCCATGCGCCCGGACGCGCCCTTGCCGCGCCGCGCCGCCCTGCTCTACGCCTCCGGCTCCTTCTCCGGCAACCTGCTGTCGCGCGTCACCGGCACCTGGCTCTTCTACTTCTACGCCGCCGGCGCGGGGGACGGCGCCGCGCGCCGCGCGCCGGTCTGGCTCGTCGGGGCGGTCCTCACCGCGGTCGGCCTCTTC
The DNA here is from genome assembly GCA_030446685.1 of Thermomicrobiales bacterium. GTDB lineage: Bacteria > Chloroflexota > Chloroflexia > Thermomicrobiales > CADCWN01 > JAUJMV01. The sequence goes on from JAUJMV010000038.1 coordinate 5,800, forward strand.
AGCGCGCTCGACGACCCCCTGATCGGCTACTGGAGCGACCGCACCCGCAGCCGCTGGGGCCGGCGCCTCCCCTTCATCGCCCTCGGCACGCCGCTGTGGGCCGCCCTCTTCCTCCTGCTGTGGTTCCCCCCGGTCGCCGGGGAGAGCCCCGCCAACGCCGTCCACCTCCTCGTCGTGGCGGCGGCCCTCGGCGTCGCCGCCACCCTCTCCGGCGGGCCGCTGGAGGCGCTGCTGCCGGAGATCGCGCCGCGCAACCAGGACCGCGTGCGGATCGTCATCGCCCAGGTCTTCTTCGGCACGCTCGGCGCGGCGGTGGCCCTCGTCGCCGCCGGGCCGGTGATCGACCGGCTCGGCTTCCCGGTCATGGCCGCCGGGGCGGCCCTCCTCGCCCGCGGCTCGCGCTTCCTCGCGCTGGCTGGCGCCTGGCGGCACGCGCGGCGCGACGTGCCGGCGGTCGACCTCCCGCTCGCCGCCGCCTTCCGCGCCTCCTTCCGCAACGACCAGTTCCTCTACTTCCTGCCGACCTTCGTCCTCTTCAACCTGGGCTTCACGCTGATGACCGCCGCGCTCCCCTTCTACGTCCGCGAGGTCTTCCGGGTCGGGCCGGATCGCGTCGGCGCCTACACCTCACTCCTGACCGCCGTGCCGATCGCGACCCTGCTCCTGTCGCTGCCGCTGATCCGGCGGACGGCCCTCCACCGGGGCAAGGCGCGCGTCTACGACCGCGCGATGCTCGCCGGCGCCCTCTACTTCCCGCTCCTCTTCTTCATGGGGTTCGTGCCGGGCCTGCCCGCGCTCGCCCAGGGGCTTGCCTTCATGGCCCCGGTCGGGCTGGCGATGGCCGGCGTCTTCGTCTTCCCCAACGCCCTGCTGGCCGACATCATTGACTACGACGCGCTGCGGACGGGGCAGCGCCGCGAGGGGATCTACTACGCCGCCCAGAACCTCGTCGAGAACCTGGTCGTCGCGCTGCACGCGATCCTCCTGGCCGGCCTGCTCGCCCTGGGCGGGACCGCCGACAATCCGCTCGGCATCCGCCTGGTCGGGCCGGTCGCCGGCCTCGGCATCCTCGTCGCCTGGCTGATCTTCCGCCGCTACACCCTGCCGGACACCGTCCTCCCCGCGCCCGCGCCGGCCGCCGCCCCGCCGCCCCCGGCCGGCGGGCTGACGGTCGAAGGGCGGCGGCCCCTCGGGGATCGGTGAGGGAGTGCCGGGAGGCAGGAGGCCCCGACGGTCGGGACCGTCCGCCCGTCCGCCCCCCGCCCCCGCTACTGCCAGTCGCAGACCAGCGTCGTCAGGCGCTTGCGGATGGTCGTCGCCCCCGCCGGCGCCGGCGGCTCCGCCCCGCGCGGGTAGGCCCGGATCCGCAGCCGCCCCTCGCCCGGCCGCCCGGCGGCGTCCCAGGCGGCGAGCTGTTCGAGGAGCTGCCGCGCCAGTGCGCCGTCCGGGCCGTAAGCGCGGACGGCGACCGGGACCGCCGGGCCGTCGCCGTCCCCGCCGGCAGTCGGCGGCGTCCGATCGGGGGACGCGCCAGCAGCGCCAGACTGGCGCCGTCGCGGAGGCCGATCGTCGCGCGGAACTGGCCCGCCACGCCGCCGAGGTCGGGGAATGGGGCGTCGTCCGCCGCCGCCCCGAGCGCGAAGAGGCTGCAGAAGCGGTCGGTCCGCAGCTCCAGCCAGGTCGCCAGCCCCGACCCCAGCAGCTCGCGCGGCGTCAGCGCGACCGGCGCCGGCTCGTCGCGCGCCGGCCCCCGAGCGTCGCCTCCAGCGCCGCCGGATCGACCCCGCCCGGATCGCCCGTCACCAGGTTCCACCGCCCCTCCGGGCCGAACCAGACGCTCGTCCCCGACCCGGCGAGCGCCCCCGCAGGGGCATGAAGACCACCCCGCCGCGCGCCGAGACGCTCGCCAGGCCGCCGTCGGCGCGCTCGAACGCCACCAGCTTCTGCCCGACCTTGAGGACCAACGGCAGCAGCAGCCGGCCCCCGCCGCCAGTTGCGCGATCCAGGCCGGCGCGATCTCCCCCGCCCCCACCGTCAGGACGATCCGGTCGTAGGGGGCGCCGGCCGCGTGCCCCTCCGCCCCGTCGCCGCGGATCACCTCGACCCGCCCGAGGCCCGCCGCCGCCAGCCCCGCCCGCGCGCCGGCCACGATGTCCTCGTCGTAATCGACCGCGACGACCCGCCCGCGCTCCCCGACGATTCGCGCGATCAGCGCCGCGTTGTACCCCGTCCCCGCGCCGATCTCCAGCACGCGCTGGCCCGGCGCCAGTCCGAGCTGTTCGAGCATCCCCGCCATGACCGTCGGCTGCGACGACGAACTGATCGACTCGTCCCCCCGGCGCTTCGTCGGGATCGCGTCGTCGCGGTAGACCTGCTCGGGTGGCACGCCCGGCAGGAAGAGGTGGCGCGGCACCGCGCGGAACGCCGCCTCGACCGGCGCGGAGCGGATCGCGCCCGCGCGCTTCAGACCGTCGACCAGCGCCTGGTGCAGCGCGCCCACCCTGGCGTCGCCCCCGGTCGTAGCGGCACCCTCCATAGAACCGTCCCGCCCTTCCCTGCCCGTCGCTCAGCGCACCGCCGCCCGGTCGCCCAACTCCTCGCTGTCCTGATCGTCGTTCGCCATCGCCACGGCACGCGGTGGGGGCGTCGGGAGCGGTGCGGCCTGTCGGCACGATAGCAGCCGGTCGCGATCCCCTGCGGCGTCGCGCGGTTGGGAAGGTATTCGTCGCGCGGGCAGGCGCGAGAGCAGGACATCCTGCTCGCTCGCGCGCCCCGCCCCTTGTTCGACTTGAAGAAAGAGTTGGGCAAGCGACAGCCCCAGGCCGTCGGCGAGTTTACCGGCCGTCTCGATGGTGATCGTCTTCTCGCCGCGCTCGATCGCCCCAACGTAGGTCCGGTGCAGCCCGCAGCATTCCGCGAAGGCTTCCTGCGACAGTTGCATCTCGCGGCGCAGGCGGCGCACGAGCCCGCCCACCCGGCGCGTCAGAGACTCCACCTCGTCTGGCCGGGCGATTACCCGGCGCGAAGCCGCACGCACGCTTGCGACCTGGTCGCCCAAGTCTCCAGTCATCGGCACCTCCCGCTCACTCGCTTGCACGAGCATAACTTGGCTGTGCCGATCGGTCTACATTCTAGAGATAGCTCCCGGAACCGGCCGGTGTACGAGGCTGGGCTCTATGGCTGCCGACGGTGCGGGACAGTATGCAGGGGCGCGACCCACAAGCGGGCGGGCCGCGACAATTCGCGGTTGTCGCGGCCCGCTATGCCATCGGCGTCGTCGCCGGCTGCTCGCCGCGTTCCGGCAGTTCGCGCAACGTCCGCAGGGGCGAGTACCAGAACACGACCGGCAATGCGAACGCCAGCGTCGTCGCCACGCCCAGGGTCCCCCGCAGGCCGATCCGCTCGCCGAGCAGGCCGCCGAGCAGGCCGCCGAGCGGCGCGGTGCTCCAGGCGATGAAACGGATGCTCGCGTTCACGCGACCGAGCAGGCGGTCGGGCGTGATCGCCTGCCGCAGGCTGACGCTGTTGATGGCATTGATCTGCCCGGTGATGCCGCCGAGCAGGTTCGCGCCGGCCAGCAACGGGACCACCACGGCCAATGGCCCGCCGGCCAGGGGCAACGCCAGCCGCGTGAGGCTGAAGACCACCGCCCCACCAATCAGGATGCGCCCGACGCCGAACCGCCGTCCCAGCCGCTCGGTCAGCAGCGCGCCGAGGAGGAAGCCCGGCCCGGCGGCGGCGAGGACGACGCCGACGAGCGCCGGTGTGAGGCGCAGCTCGCGCGTCACGAATAGGAGGAAGATTGTTGCCTGGATGCCCAGGCTGAGATTGATGACGGCCGGCGTGAGCGCGAGGGCGCGGAGGGTCGCATTCCCGACGACCACGCGCAGCCCCTCACCGATGTCGTCTCGGATGCGCTGTCGCCGGTCGCGCGGGACCGGTGGCGGCTCGACCGTCCGGATCAGCGACAGGAACAGCGCCGAGATCAGGAAGGAGACGGCGTCGAGGAGGATGGCGAACGGCGCGGTGGCGAGCTGCACCAGCGTGCCCGCCAATCCCGGCCCGGCGATCGACGCGACGGAGAAGCTAACCTCGAGCTTGCTGTTGCCCTCGACAAGCTGTTCCCGCCGCACCAGTGCTGGCAGGAAGGACAAGTAAGCGACATCGAAGCAGACCGTGAACACACCAACGAGGAAGCCGATGACATACACGACCTCCATCCTCAGTAGGCCAAAGGCAGCGGCGAGAGGAACCGCGCCGAGGGACAGCGCGCGCCCGAGGTCTGCCCCGAGCAAGATCGGGCGGCGTCGCGCACGGTCGATCCGGGCCCCGATGAACAACCCCAGGAGTAACGCTGGGGCGGTCTGAAACACCCGTAGCAACCCCATCTGCGCCGGCGAGGCATCCACGGCCAGGACCGCTACGAAGGGCAGCGCGAGCAACGTGATCTGCGAGCCGAAGAGCGAGACCGTCTGCCCCGCCCAGAGCTTGAGGAAGTCCGGGTGTCGCCAGAGCCCCGTGAACCGCCCCCGCATCGGTCAGCTGTCGCCGCGCCCGCCCGCCCCCTCCACCACCTCCTCCAGCGTGCCGCGCAGCAGGAACGCCTCCTCGGGCAGCCCATCGTAGGTGCCGCTCAGGATCGCCCGGCAGTCCGCGATCGTCTGCTCGCGGCTGACGAACTGGCCGGGTTGTCCCGTCCACGGCTCGGCGACGAACATCGGCTGCGTGAGGAAGCGCCGGAACCGCTCGGCCCGCGCCACGATCGCGCCGTCCTCTGTCTCCGTCGCCTGCCGGAGCAGGCGCCACGCCGCCTGTGCCACGTCGTAGTGCTCCCGCCCCACGAGGGCCGGGTCGAGGAAGCGCGAGCTGGACCGGAGCGGATCGACCGCCGGGAAGAACCCAGCCGTGGCCAGGTCGCGCGACAGGTAGAGGACCGTGTCGAGCGCCGCCGGCGGTTGCCCGGCGGCCAGCGCGCGCGGGTCATCGATCGGGACGATCATCGACCGCGTGAAGTCGTACCCCGGCGGGAAAGTCGCGCGCAGCAGGGCGACTTCGGCGCCGGGTTGCACGAAGTTGAAGAACGCGACGCCGGCCCGCGCGTCGGCGAGGTTGTGCGCCAGCTCGTCCACCAGGACGATCTTCCCCGCGCCCATGTCGCCGGCCAGCCCGATCGTGCTGTTGGCGGCGCACGGGTAGAACAGATCGATCACTTTCAGCCCCGTCGTCAGGATCGCCGGTTCGCCCGCCGGCGCCGCGCCGCCCAGCACCGCTATGATCGCCGCCACCTGCTCCCGGTCGACGGCCCGGTCGACCGGCTGGCCGGTGTCCACGATCGCCGTCCCCGCCGCCAGCCCCGCCTGCCCGGCCCCGGAGAGGGCGATACCGCGCACCACTCCGTCGCCGAGGTGCTGGGCGACCTGCACGGCAACGCCCGCCTCGCCGCCGACGGTCAGCACCGTCAGGACTGGCGGGACGGCCTCGGGGGCGAAGCGCGCCTCGACGACCGGCCCCCGCGCCTGGACGATCCGGCCGACCCCCTCCGCGAAGTCGTCCGGCAGACCGTTCTGCTTCAGCGTATCCCGGGCCATCGGCAGTACCCCCCCTTGCAGTTCGGCGGTCAGGCGCTTGCGCGCCGCGTGCAGCCGGTTGTTGACCGTGGTGACCGGCAGGTCGAGGAAGGCCGCGACCTCCCGCTGCGAGTAGTCCCCCAGGTAGAAGAGCGCCGCGGCCTCGCGCTGGCCCGGCGGCAGCGCGTCGATCGCGGTCAGCACCCGGTCGAGCGCGTCCCGCTCCTCCGCCCGCCGCTCGGGACCGGGTTCCGTCGTCGCCACGCCGCTCGCCCGGTCCAGCGGGACGGTCTCGACGCGCCGCCCCCGCAGCAGGCGCAGGCACTGGTGGCGCACGATGCCGCGCAGCCAGGCGGGGAACTGCTCCGGCTCGCGCAGCCGGTCGAGGCCGAAGTAGGCCGCGACGAACGCCTGCTGCACGGCGTCCTGCGCCAGGTGGAAGTCGCGCAGGATCGCGAAGGCGTAGCCGAACGCCATGTCCTGGTGGCGGCGCACCAGTTCGGCGAACGCCGGCCCATCCCCCGCCCCCGCCGCGCTGACCAGTGCCCGCAGTTCCACCCGTGGCGCCCTTTCGGAGTCGTCGATCGTCAGTAGGACGGGGGCGCTTCGCTGCTGCCGCCCGCCGCTGCGGCCGTCCCCGCGTCGCGACCGGCCCCGCCGCGTCGGCCTCACCCGCCGCGCGGCCCCAATGGTAAGTGCCATCTTCGCGCGCCGAGCTTTATTGGTGTTCGCCGTCTCGTTGCGCCGGTGTCTCTGGCCGCATCGCCCGCCCCCCATGGCGTGTCCCGGCGCATGGACTAGAGGAGGCTACCGGCTGCCCTCGTCATCCTGAGCCGCGGCGAAGGATCGGCTTCTGTGGCACCGGAGGAGGACGTCCGCCAGGCGGGTGCGATGGAGACCGATCCTTCGCCGCGGCTCAGGATGACAAGGACAGCGGGCGGCGTGTCCCCCTGCGCGAGTCACTGTGTTTGGGGTGCGACTGCCCGCCAGTCCCGCACGCAACAGAAGGCCGCGGCAAATCTCCCTGCCGCGGCCCCGCCGCTCGGTATCCGCATGTGAACGCCGCCGGGTGCTACTCGCCGCCGCCCGGTTCCACGCGCAGCAGCGGCTGCCCGTACTCGACCGGCTGCCCGTCGGCCGCGAAGAACTCCGCGACGACCCCGGAGCATTCCGCCGGGATCTCGTTCATGATCTTCATCGCCTCGATGATGCCGATCGTCTGGCCCGGCTCGACCAGGTCGCCGATCTCGACGAAGGGCGGCTCGCCGGGGGCGGGGGCGTGGTAGAAGGTGCCGATCATCGGCGCGACGATCACCGCCCCTTCCGCGATCGGCATGGCCTCCTCGACGGTGAGCTGGGCGACGGCCGGGGCGCTCGCGACCGCCAGGCCGCCGGCGCTGTGCGCCCGCAGCCGGATCTTCACCGCCGCCGTCTCCAGACTGAGGTCGGCGATGCCGCCGCGCCCCATCATCTCGATCAGCGCGCCCAACTCGGCGGTCAGCCCGCTCGGCAGCCCGCCCGCGGCCTCCCCGTCCATCCCCATCTTCCCGTTCCGCCCCGACACCGCCCACTCCTCAGTCCTCAGTCCTCCGCTACCCCGTGACCCGCTCCAGGTACTGCCCCGTGCGGGTGTCGACCTTGACCAGATCGCCCTCGTTGAGGAAGAGCGGGACGGTGACGACCAGCCCGGTCTCCAGCGTGGCCGGCTTGTTGCCGCCGGTCGCGGTATCGCCGCGGAAGCCCGGATCGGTCTGCGCGATCCGCAGGGTCGCGGTCACCGGCAACTCGACGTCGATCGGCTTCTCCTGGTAGGTCAGCAGATCGATCGACTCGTTCTCCTTCAAGTAGTTGACCGCGTCGCCCAGCGTCTCCTCCGGCAGCGAGAACTGCTCGTAGGACTCGGTGTCCATGAAGTGGTAGCCGTCGTCGTCATGGTAGAGGAACTGGATCGTCTGGCGCTCCAGCCGGGCCACGTTGAACCGGCTGCCGGCCTGGAACGTGCGCTCGGTCGTGGAGCCGGTGCGCAGGTTGCGCATCGTCACGCGCACAAAGGCGCTGCCCCGCCCCTGCTTGATGTGCTGGTAGTCGGTCACCCGCACCAGCTCGTTCTCCAACTCGATCGTCAACCCCTTGCGGAGCCCCCCGGTATCGACAACTGCCATCTGTCCCCCCCTTGCGGTAGTCGGGTAGTCGGGTAGTCAGGTAGAGGACGAGAACTTCGCGATCAACCATGCGGCCGCCACTATCAACTACCCGACTACGGGACTACCCGACTACTCACTCGTCACACGCGCTGCTTCTCGGCCTGGCTGAGGACGCGGACGCCGCCCTCCTCGATCACCACCAGATCCTCGATGCGGCAGCCGCCCCAGTCGGGGATGTAGATCCCCGGCTCGATCGTCAGGGTCGCGCCGGCCGGCAGCGGGTCCTCGTTCCCGGCCCGCGCGCTCGGGGGCTCGTGGACGCGGACCCCGACGCCGTGCCCCAGGCCGTGGACGAAATAGTCCTCGTAGCCGGCCGCGGCGATCGCCCCGCGCGCCAGCGCGTCGGCCGCCCCGCCGGTCATCCCCGCTCGGATCCCCGCCTCCGCCGCCTCGACCGCCGCCAGCACCGCCCGGTAGACCTCGCGCGCCCGATCGGTCGGCTCGCCCAGGATCGCCGTGCGGGTCAGGTCGGCGGCGTAGCCGTCCACCCGCGCGCCCATGTCGATCGTGATCGGCAGGCCCTCGCCGAGCGGCCGGTCCCCCGGCTCGTGGTGCGGGTAGGCGCCATTCGGCCCCGCCGCGACGATCGTCGGGAAGGCGTTCGCGTCCGCGCCCGCCTCGCGCAGCGCCTGGTCGAGCAGCCAGGCCGCCTCGCGCTCGGTCTGCTCCGGCCGCAGCCGCGGCCAGACCGCCCCGAACGCCGCGTCGGTGACCGCGACCGCCCGCGCGATCCGCGCCAGCTCGTCCTCCGACTTGATCAGCCGCAATTCGCTGACCAACTCGCCGACCGCCACCAGCTCGACCGTGCCCTTGGTCGCCTCTTCGAGCGCGTGGTAGGTCGCCACGAGGGTCGCGTTCTCCTCGAAGCCGAGCCGCCGCGCGCCGTGCCGCCCCAGCAACTCCGCGACCGTCGCCGCCAGCCCGTCCTGCTTATGGCGCTCCACCGCCTCGAACCCGACCGCCTGCGCGCGCGCCAGCTCCAGGTTCGTCGCGCCCGCGATCAGGTACGAGCCGTCGGCGGTGATCAGGATCGCCCCGGCCGACTCGTCGGGCGGGATATCGTCGAGCGTGTAGCCACTGAGATAGAAGCGATTCGAGGGGTGGGTCACCAGCAGCGCGTCCAGCCCGCGCTCCCCCATCTTCGCGCGGAGATCGGGAATCCGCTGCGCCATCGCCTCCCCCCACCATGCGCACCCCTGCCGCCGCCCGCGCGGCACGCTGCCGCCTATTATGGCGGACCGCCGGAACCGGCGCAACCGAATGCGGATTGCGGATTGCGGATTGCGGAATAGAATACGCGCGGGTGCAGGACGCCCTCGCGGCGCGCAACCGGGCCGCTCGTCCTCATCCGCAATCGAAAGGTCACTGGACAGCGGAGCGCGTCGGCTGGACCGGCTAGTCCGCAATCCGCAATCCACAATCCGCAATCGAAAGGGGGTTGGGAGGGTGAGCGAAGGGGACTCGCCGCTGCGCGTGCGGATCGCGCGAGTCGATCGGACGCTGCCGCTGCCGGTCTACGAGTCGCCCGGCGCGGTCGGCTTCGACCTGCTGGCGCGCGTCGAGACGACCGTCGCGCCGGGAGGGATCGCGCGCATCCCCGCCAACGTGATCGTCGAGACGCCGCCGGGCTACATGCTGCTCGTCGCCGCGCGCAGCAGCACCCCCGGCAAGAAGGGCCTCTCCGTCCCCCACGGCATCGGCGTGATCGACCAGGATTACTGCGGCCCGGACGACGAAATCCTCGTCCAGGTCTACAACTTCACCGACCGCCCCGTCACCGTCGCGCGCGGCGAGCGGATCGCCCAGGGCGTCTTCGTGCGCGTCGACCGTGCCACCTGGGAGGAAGTCCCCGCCGCCACCCGCGCCTCGCGCGGCGGCTTCGGCAGCACCGACCCGCGCGCGGGCTAGCGGCCCCTGGCCCCATACCTTTGGGAAAGAGGAGTAGGGCCGGGGGCGCCTTTCCCAAGAGGCAGAGCGGCGCCGGTTCGGGACGCATCACCGGTTGGGTAGGGGCGGGTTTCAAACCCGCCCGGTCGCCCCACCTCCGGCCTTGGAGGCAGGGCAACCGGCCGGATGGCGCGCTCCCATCCTTCCTCCACCCGCCTATCCGACTCCGAACTCCTCCCCTCCGTCCTCCCCCTGCCGGCGGGCGCCCCGGTGCGGTACACTAACGCGCCGGGCGGTGTCGCCGGAACTGGTCGGTAGGGGTGAAGGGAGGAGGGAGCGGCGGGTGGTGGCGGCGAATGAACGGGCGCGGCGCAAGCCGGCTGATGTCCTGCGCGGGCTGATCCCCTGGCCCCCCTGCCCCACGCCGACCACGCGGCGGGCGCGCTGCCCGGCCCGCCGCTGATCCTCGAAGGCCCGGCGATCACCTCGCTCCTGCCCTACGACCGCCCGGAGGACTTCGTCCGCCGCGTCTACCTCTACCCCGGCGGCAAGCTCGCCGAGGCCATCCACGTCGTCGACCCCGCCCGCTGCCAGGGCTACCGCTTCAACACCCCCCTGCTGCCCGGCTCGACCCTCGGCGATGTCCTCTACCTGACCTTCGGCGTGCTGCTCTGCCACAGCCGGCGCTCCTCCCCCCGGCGCCCTCGCCGGCAAGATCGGCGTGCGCGCCCGCGACGAGGATTTCCGCTACCGCCGCCGCGTCCCGCCCGGCGCCGAGGTGACGGTCGGCGTCGAAGCTGCTGGGGCGGCGCGGCGACCTGCTGGCCGCCCACGGCTGGGCCACGGCCGGCGGCGAGACCGTCTTCGAGGCCCGCCGCTGCTGGATCGGCCTCCTCCCCCGCGACGAGGGCGCCCGCCGGCCCTGATCCCCCTCGCGTCGTTCGCCCCTCCCCGCCAGGCAGGACGCCGCGGGCGTCCGCCTTCCCGCGTTGCTATCTCCACCCCCAGTCCCCGCCGCCCGCCGTGACAGCATTGGTTCTAGTATCTTCTTGACAAGATGTTGTATTTATACTACAGTACGTTGTATGAGAAGGTCAGAGCGACAGGATAATGCAAAAGGCAGCGGCACGGAGCCGGCCATCTACAACCGGCTGGCGGTCCTCCGCGCCGAGCGCGGCCTCTCGCGCCAGGCGCTGGCCGAGGCGCTCGGGGTCAACTATCAGACAATCGGCTACCTGGAGCGCGGCGAGTACAACCCGAGCCTGGAACTGGCCTTCCGGATCGCCGAGTTCTTCGCGTCTGCCGATCGAGGCGATCTTCTCGCGGCGTCCCTTCACGCCGATGAGCGAGGAACTCTACGCACGCCCACGGTCCACGACCGGTGGGGGCCGGAGTTGACGCGCCGCCCGCCGCGGGGTTGGGGCGCTCCCGAGGGCAGGACAGGAGAAGGTCGATGATGACCGACGAGATCGCTCAACGGCTAATGCCGCTTCTCGTCCGACGCACCTGGCGCCGCGGGCTGGTGTTGGCCGCCTCTCTTGGCTACGGCACGCGCATGGGCGCGCTCGCGTCTGGGGCCGTCCCGCTGGCCCTCGCCGCGCTGGTGATCGCGGGGACGAGCGGCGCGGGCCTGCTCCTCGCGACGAGGAAGGTCGCCGAAGGGTCGGACGGGCTGCTGGCCGAGCGCGAGCGGGCGGGGCGCGCTGTCGCGCACCGGATCGCCTGCCGCATCATCGGCTATGTCCTGCCGCTGCCGGTCGCCTATGTCCGTCTCGCCGCCGGTACGCGGGCGTTGTGGCTGCCCCGTGAGCCGGGGGAGGTCACGCTCGCGCTCCTGCTGGTTTGCCTGCCGGTCTACCTCCTGCCCACCGCCGTCGTCGCCTGGGCCGAGCCCGAGGCAGCGGCGGAGGGGTGAGTACCCCCAGCCGTGAGGGCGCCGGACATCCGGTCGCACCGGGCGAACTTGGAAGAGAGGAGAGGACAGATGATTTACCAGTCAAGCCGTCAGCGGACAGAGCCGCCGCGGATCGGCCGCGCCGCGCGCCGCCTCCTGGTCCTCGGCGTCTATCTCGGGTACGCCGCGCTCGTCGGAGGCTGGGCGTTAACCAGTACGTTCAACCTCGGGCTGCCATTCTTCCTGCTCACCATCCCCGGCGCCCTCGTGATGCTTGGCGCGCTGGCGAAGCTGTACACCTCCGCCCCCCACCGGATGGCGAATGAGACCGACGATCGGCTGGACGAGCGCCAGCGCCTGGTGCGCAACGAGGCATTCCGTGCCAGCTATATCCTCCTGGCCGCGCTGTGTGTCGTGGGGGTTGTCTACGGTGGTATCGCCTGGGATAACGACTGGCTGTGGCTGCCGGACACCTGGAACGCGGTCCAGGCGGTCGTTTGGGGCGTGTTCCTCCTGGTTATGACGCTGCCCACGGCGGTCCTCGCCTGGACCGAGCCTGACGACTTGGCGGAGGAGGCGTAGCCCTCGGATCGACCGGACCGCGGCGCGACCCACTGGCGCGGGACACACGAGTGTGAAAGGATGGCCGACCGATGAGCGACACACGGACCGCCCTGCACAGGCCCGCACCGCCCTCGGGGCGCACGATTCGCCGCGCCCTGGTGCTGGCGACCTACCTCGGCTACATGGTGCTCGTCGCGATGTTCTGGGCGCGCAGCGTCCGCGACCTGCCCAATTGGTTCCTCCTGCTCATCCTGGTACCGGGCTTCGTCACGCTGCTGAGCTTCGCCGGGCTCTACACCTCGACGTACAGCATGGCTGACCAGCCGGACAAGCGCCTGGACGAGCGCCAGCGGATGGTGCGCGACCGCGCCTACCGCTTCGCCTACCACGCACTCGCCGCGGTCTTCCTGGTGGCGGCCCTCTATGCCTACATCGCCCTCGACAGCGGCAGCCTCTGGTTCCCCCGGACCTCGAACCAGCTCAACGCGTTCTTCTGGGGCGCCATGCTCCTCGCCACGACGCTGCCCACCGCGGTCATCGCCTGGACCGAGCCCGACGATCTCGACGAGGCCTAGGCCCGGCCGCGATCGGCGTCCCCCAACTCGCGGGCAAACCGGCGGCATGCTATGATGCCGCCGGCTTTCTTGCGACAGGATTCCACGAGCGGACGGTGGCCCAGGGAGCGAGGAGGGGGCGATCATGCCAACGACGGCACGCGGCGTCATCGCGCGGACGCCGGGCGCGCCAGCGCGGGTCGAGGAGTTCACGATCGGCGATCCGGGGCCGAACGAGGTCCTGGTCCGCATCCTGGCGTCGGGCGTCTGCCACACCGACCTCGGCGTGAAGCAGGGCACCTACGGCTCGTCGGGCTTCCCCTTCCTGCTCGGTCACGAGGGCTGCGGGATCGTCGAGGCGGTCGGCGAGGGCGTCGAGACGCCCCAAGTCGGGGACCGCGTGATCCTCGCCTGGCGCGCGCCCTGCGGCGAGTGCCGCTTCTGCCTGGTCGGCCAGCCGAACCTCTGCGCCGCCAGCCTCAACGCCGAGAAGCGCATGCGCGCGGCCGACGGCCAGACCCTCAACCCGGTCCTCGGCATCGGCACCTTCTGCACCCACACCCTCGTCCACGCGGCCCAGGCGATCCCGATCGCCCCCGACCTGCCGCCCGGCCAGATGTCGCTGATCGGCTGCGGCGTGATGACCGGCGTCGGCGCCGCCCTCTACTCCGCCGGCGTCCGCCCCGGCACCAGCGCGGCGGTCTTCGGCTGCGGCGGCGTCGGCGACAGCGTGATCCAGGGCGCGCGGCTGGCCGGCGCGACGACGATCATCGCGGTGGACATCGACCCGCGCAAGCTCGAATGGGCCAGGGGCTTCGGCGCCACCCACACCGTCAACGCGCGCGAGGGCGACCCGGTCGCCCGGATCAAGGAGCTGACCGGCGGCAACGGCGTCAACTACTCCTTCGAGGCGGTCGGCCGCCCCGAGACGCTGGAGCAGGCCCTCTTCTGCCGCGACCTCGCCGGCACCTGCGTCTTCATCGGCGTCCCCGGCCCCGGCCCGACCCTGCAGCTCGACCTGCAGCGCCTCTTCGACCTCGGCGGCAACCTGCGCGTCTCCTGGTACGGCGACTGCCTGCCGACGCGCGACTTCCCGCTCCTCGCCGCCTGGTACCGGCAGGGCCAGCTCAAGCTCGACGACCTCGTCACCCGCACGATCGGCCTCGACGAGACCGAAGAAGCGTTCGCGGCGATGGAGCGCGGCGAGACGCTGCGCTCGGTCATCGTACTGTCGAGCGACCAATGATCGTCTACGGGCTTGACTTCACCAGCGTGCCGACTAGTCGCAAGCCCATTACGTGTGCAGCATGTACCCTGCTAGAGGAGACCTTGCGGGTTGACGATTTCCTGAAGATTCGCAGCTTTGCAGACTTCGAGGCGTTCCTCCGCAGAGGCCAGGATTGGGTCGCAGGGTTCGATTTTCCCTTCGGTCAAGCTCGAAGGCTCATCACAGGTCTCGGATGGCCCAATACATGGGAGGGCTATGTTGGAATGATCTCGACGATGAGTCGAGACGAGTTTGGGCGTATCTTGGAAGCCTATCGCAATAGCAGACAGACCGGCGACAAACAACCCCTTCGCATCGTTGACGCCAAAGCCGGATCATGTAGCCCTATGATGTGGTTCGGTGTTCCCGTAGGAAAGATGTTCTTCGAGGGTGCCCCTCGGTTGCGGAACGCTCCGGTGAGTATCCAACCGTGCCGACCCACAGATGACCCGCGCGTTGTCGTCGAAGCCTATCCGGCCCTGGTTGCCAGGAAATGGATCGGTCGGCGTGGTTACAAGAGCGACACGCGCAGTAAACAGACCCCAGACAAAGAAGCCGCCCGCGGTGATATTGTGAGTGGTCTCCGTTCACAGCACCTACGCGACCATTACGGTTTCTCGCTTGATCTCAATGACGCTCTAGCGAGAGACTTCATCCGTGATCCTTCTGGCGATAATCTCGACGCCCTGCTCTGTGCAATCCAGGCAGCCTGGGCTTATACACAGCGCAATGCCGGATATGGGATTCCTGGTCGCTGTGATCCGGTCGAAGGATGGATCGTCGATCCAGCAATGCTGCAGCAGACATCGGCAGCCACGGAGGAACGGTGTTCGACCTGATCAAGGACCTGACCGAACTCCCCGGCCCCATCGGGCAGGAGGGGCCGATCCTCGACCGCGCCGAGGCGCTCTGGCGCGCGGCGGGGGCCGAGACGGAGCGGACCCGCGTCGGCAACGTGATCGCGCGCGCCGGCGGCCAGGGGCCGAGGCTCCTGCTGGTCGCGCACGCCGACGAGCTGTGCTACCTCGTCCGCGCGATCGACCCCGGCGGCTTCCTCTGGCTCGCCAACGGCCAGGCCTGGACCCGCACGACCAGCGTCCGCAACTGGTTCACGGTCGGGCAGCGGGTGACCGTGCTGGCCCGCTCCGGGCCGCTCCCCGGCGTGGTCGCCTCGCCGACCGGCCACCTGGCGACGATCGCCCTCAAGGACCCCGGCGAACTGGGCTGGGACGACTTCTGGGTCGACACCGGCCTCGGGCGCGACGAGCTGCTGGCGCGCGGCGTCACCTCCGGCACCCGCGTCATCTGGGACGCGCCGACCGTGCAACTCGGCCCGCACGTCGTCGGCAAGGCGCTCGATGACCGCGTGCCGCTGGCGGTGATCAGCGAGGTCCTGCGCCGCGTCCCGCGCGACGAGCGCGGCTGCGACCTCACTCTCGCCTGCACCGTGCAGGAGGAAATCGGCCTGATCGGCGCCTACGCCCTCGCCGCGCGCGAGCGGTTCGACGCGGCGATCGCGGTCGAGATCGGCATGGCTGGCGACATCCCCGGCCTCGGGGAGCGCGCCATGCCCGCCCGCCTCGGCGCCGGCCCGCTCCTGGTCCACAAGGACGCGCAGGTCCATTACGACCACGCGCTGACCGCCGCGCTCGAAGGCGCCGCCGCGCGGGCGGGCATCGCGATCCAGCACGCCGTCTTCGGCTCGTTCGGCTCCGACGGCGCCGCGCTGATGAAGGCCGACGTCCCCGCGGCGATGGTCGCCTTCCCCGCGCGCTACACCCACAGCCCCTTCGAGACCGCCCACCTCGGCGACATCGCGGCCCTGGTCGACTGGCTCTGCGCCTTCGTCCGCGACGGCCTGCGCTAATCCCCATAGGGGGGACGCCGACCGAGAGCGACTCAGGAAAGGTCGCGCCGCCGGACAGCGTCGATCCGTCGAGGCGTCGGGTACCCGCTCGCGGGTGTGAACGCCCAAGCCTGGCCCTGGCACAGATGCAACCACTATGGGAACTGCTGTAACCCCGTGCTAATCACCTTGGCCGCTCGCTTCGCCGAGCGGCTCACGGCGGTTCGGTGTACGCCCGATGCCCCCTGCCCGCTGCTTGACGAAAGAGAACACATGTGCTACCGTGCGGGTACGCTGATCGGCGGCGTCACCGGGAGACGAGAGGGGAGAGGGCATGGATCGGCAGATCGCGCTCGAATCGTACACCACCGCGCTCCACCGGCTGCTCGACGAGACCTTCGAGCGGGTGCATGGCATCTACCTCGACAAGGGCACGTCGCTCTTCGAGACCCTGGACACGATCTCCGCCGAGGAAGCCTCCCGCCCGGTCTCGGCCACCTGCGCGAGCATCGCCGCGCAGGTGGAGCATGTGCGCTTCTACCTGGGAGTGCTCGCCCGCTACGCGCGCGGCGAGGCGGTCGGCCCGGTTGACTGGGCCGCGAGTTGGCGCCTGACGAGCGTGACCGCCGAGGAGTGGGACGCGCTCAAGGGGCGCCTGCGGGAGGCCCACCGCGACACCCTGGCGGTCGTCGGCGACGCGCGCACCTGGGAGAGCGAGCACGCCATCGGCGGCTCGATGGGGATCGTGGCGCACACCGCCTACCACCTCGGCGAGATCCGCCAGGCCCTCTGCACCATCAAGCAGTAGCCGACGTCCAGGGGCTGGAGGAGCATCCCGGCATGGTGACGTTCGAGACGGTGCGGCAACTGGCCCTCGCGCTGCCCGAGGTCGAGGAAGGCTCCTGGTTCAATACGCCCGCCTTCCGGGTGCGCAAGAAGTCTTTTGCGCGGCTGCGCGACGAGGGCGCCGTCCTGGTCGTCAGGGTCGATCTCGGCCAGCAGGAGGCGCTGATCGAGATGGCGCCCGACGTCTACTTCATCACCCCCCACTACGCCGGCCATCCCTACGTCCTGGTGCGACTCGCCACCGTGGACCGGGAGGAACTGCGCGGCCTCCTCACCGACGCCTGGCGGCTGAGCGCGCCGAAGCGCCTCGTCGCCAGCTTCGACGCCCCGCCAGCGACATAACGTTAGTCCATCCCGCCTCGACGCCGATTCGTAGGGCCGTTCAACCGAACACCCGAGCCCTGCCCCAGCACGGACGCAACCATCACGCGATCCACTGTCATCGTGGACGCGCCGACCTCGGGCGCACACTCGGCCCAGGCACGGGAGAGCGCATCACCGGCCCGAGACCTGGGAGATGCGCTACGGCTTTGCGAATGCCAGGAGCGTGAAGCGCGGGAACCGATACCCTCCGGCAGGATCGTATCGGGTCCGGCGAGGCTGGGCAGATCCGGCAGATCGGCCAGCTTCGTGAGGTGCAAGCCCGCCGCCAGGAAGGCGTCCAGGTACTCTTCCAGCGTCCGGTGGTAGTGGTACACCTTGATGCCCGCCGCCCAGAGGCCGCGGTAGGGGTTACCGCGCCCGAGTCGAAGTAGTCGGCGACGTGCTTGCGGATGACCGCCCCGTACGGGCTATTGAAGGCGAGCACCAGCCGCCCGCCCGGTTCGAGCGCGGCGGCGAGGGTGGCGGCGAAGCCCCGGTAGTCGGCGACATCGTTTAGTACCAGGGAACTGCCGATAGCGTCGAACCGCCCCACCTCCGCCGGAAGCGGCGCGCTCAGGTCGGCGACCCGGTAGGCGATCTCGCCCCGCGGGTCCTGCTCGCGGGCCAGCGCGATCAGGCGCGGCGAGAGGTCGATGCCCGTCACCCGCGCCCCACGGGCGGCCAGGACGCGGGCCAGGTACCCCTCGCCGCAGCCGGCGTCCAGCACCCGCCGACCGGCCAGATCGCCCAAGAGATCGAGCAGGTGGGGCAGGATGCCCAGGGAATCACCTTCCACCCCTGCCCGCGCCCGCCGTGTGACGTAGGCCGCGTACTCGGAGCCGTAGTCATCGTAGTCACTCGGCGTTGTGCCTCCCCCACCCCGCGGCGTTCGTTCCCCCGCTGAAACCCCGTCCCGGCACTCTGGGCATGGAACGGGGTGGCGGTCGGGCGCGCTCTGGCGCCGTTCAACAACGCCCATTCGGCGGCATCCTGCGCGGCATACCAGGCGTCGAGCCGTTCCCGCTCCGCCGCCGAGAGCTCCTCCCCGCGCGCCGCCCTGACGTGCAACCGTGCGACGTCACTCTCCACTCACCCCATCGCGCACCTTCCCCCGTCCGCCGGGTCTCGCCCTGCCACTCGCCGCCACGGCGCGCGCCGGACACCCCTACATCCGCTGCGGCCGCGTCTCGTCCGTCGGCGGCTTGTCCCAGCCCTGCGCCTTGAGCTGCTTCTTCGGGAAGCGCAGCCGGATGCGCTCGTCGGTGTAGTCGCTCATCGCGTCCATCGGCACGTAGAGCGCGCCGACCCCCTTCATGCCGAGCGGCTCCATCACGAAATAGCCCGCGCCGGTCTCGCCGACCAGCCGCGCGAGCGAGCGGCTGCTGCTGTACTCGGCCGCGTACGCGTCCACCACCCGGCCGATCAGGTGCCCGTCGATCGAATAAACCTCGGTGTTCTCGTTCGGGATGAAGTTGAGCCTGACCAACGATCCCTCCCCGCCTCCCGTCAATTCCCCGGCTCCCCGCCGTATCCTATCCCCCGGCATGGGCGGGGGCAACCGGCCGCGCCCGCCGCCCCGCCCGTGCCGCGACCGGTGAGGCGGCGGGCCGGGCTCACCGCGCTCCGTCCCCTCCGTCCGCCCCCAGTTGCAGCAGGACTTCTTCGACCCCCCCGCCGCCCGCGCCGGCAACCCCGGCGCCCTCCCCGCAAACGGTGAAGCCGCATTTCTCCAGCACCCGGAGCGAGGCGATGTTGTGTTTGGCGACCCGCGCCGTGAGCGGGCGCGCCTGGACCTGATCGAGAAACGCGGCGAGCGCCCTGGTGGCGACGCCCCGGCCCCAGTATTCCCGGCCGAGCCAGTAGCCGACCTCCCGTTCGCCGCCCTGCTCGAAGCACCCGATGTTGCCGGCCACCCGCCCGTCGACGAGGATCGTCCGCTTGATGATGCTGTCATCGCCCAGGATCCTGGCCCAGTGCGCCATGAAGGTCTCCCGGTCCCTAATCGGGAAGGCGGCCATCCGGGCGGCCTCCGGGTCCGCCTAGTGCGCGAAGAAGTGGGGGAGATCCCGCGCGGTCACGCCCCGCAGGCGGACGTCGCTGGCCGCCGGGCGCGGTGCGGGCCTGGCCACAGTCTCCTCCCAACCTGTCGTCGCCGCCCCGCCTGGTAGCGAGGTGACGGACGGCCCCGCTCTCCGCGAAACCGCCCCCGGCAACAGTCGCCCCGGCCGCCGCCGCAGGCCGGGCGGACTCCTCCGCGCCCCAGTGTAGCACGCGCGCCCTCAGTCGGCGGCGGGCTGTCCGGCTGGCTCGACCGCCCCCCGCCCCGCGCCCTCCGCCGCGCGCAGGACCAGCCCCGCCGTGATCTCCGCCGAGAGGAGCGTCCCAGGCAGCCCCGCGCCGGGGTGCGTCCCCGCGCCGGCGATGTACAGCCCCTTCACGTCCTCCGAGCGGTTGTGCGGGCGGAAGTAGGCCGACTGGAAGAGGGTCGGCTCCATCTGCCAGCCGGTCCCCAGGTAGGCCCCCAACTCGCGCTCGAAGTCGAGCGGCGTGAAGCGGTGCTCCACTCGGATACTCGCCGCGAAGCCCTCCAGCCCGAAGTCTTCCTCCAGGTAGCGGACGATCCGGTCGCGGAAGGCGTCGCCATCACGCTCCCAATCAACATCGGCGCAGCCGAGGTGCGGCACCGGCACCAGCAGGTAGACGCTCTCCCAGCCAGGGTGCGGCGCCATCGACGGGTCGGTCAGGGTCGGGGCGTGGAGGTAGATCGAGAAATCCTCGGTGAAGCGCCCGCCGAAGATGTCGCCGACCAGCCCCCGGTAGCGGTCGCCGATCAGGATCGTGTGGTGGCGCAGCTTCGGCCAGCGGCGGTCAAGCCCCAGGTAGAGCAGGAAGCTGCTCATCGAGTAGCGCATCCGCCCGATTCGGTGATCGGTCCAGCGCCGTCGCCACTCCGGCGCGATCAGATCCTTGTAGGTCGCCGCCACGTCGGCGTTCGACACCACGACATCGGCGGCGAAGTGGCGGCCGTCGGCGATCCGCACCCCGGTCGCGCGCCCCCTCCACGACGATCTCGGTCACCTCGGCGTCGCAGACGATCTCGCCGCCCAGCTCCTCGAACAGCCGCGCGAAGCCCTCGATCAGCGCGTACATCCCGCCCATCGCGAAGTGGACCCCGCCCTGGCGCTCCAGGTAGGGGATGATCGCGTAGATCGAGGACGCCTTGAACGGATTGCCGCCGAGGAAGAGCGGGTGGAAGGAGAAGACCATGTCCGCAGGTGCTCGTCCTTGATGTAACCGGCGACGTAGTCGTAGACCGAGCGGATCGCGTTGAGCCGCGCCAGCTCCGGCAGGATCTTCACGAAGTCGGCCCGCCGGATGAAGGGCTGGTGCGCCAGGTCGGCGAACGCCCGCTCGTAGATGTCTTGATCCCGGCCATGAAGCGCCGGTAGCCCTCCACGTCGTCCGGGTTGAACTTGGCGACCTCCGCCTCCATCCGCCCCTGGTCGCCGGTGTAGTCGAAGTAGCGCCCGTCGTCGAAGAAGATGCGGTAGAACGGGTCGAGCGGCACCATCCGCAGATAGTCCTCCGCCCGCCGCCCCGCCGCCGCGAAGACCCCCTCGATCAGGTCCGGCGCGGTGATCAGCGACGGCCCCATGTCGAACGTAAACCCGCCGTCCTTGAGCTGGTAGGCCCGCCCCCCGGCCGCGCCCGCCGCTCCACGATCCGCACCCGCCGCCCCGCCGCCTGTAGCCGGATCGCCGTCGCCAGCCCCGCGAACCCCGACCCGATCACAATCACGTCACTCATCGTCGTCCTCCCATGAATTAGGAGAACTACAAAGGCACAAAGACCACAAAGGACACCAAGAAGAAGAGAATCTGTTATTGCTTTGCCCTTGCGCCCTCGTCTTGCAACCCCTTCGACCCTCGGATCCTCTTTGTGCCTTTGTGGTTCCCGTATCCCTCTCAGCCGAATGGTTTGTGCTTCGTCTTGCCCCACAGCAGGATGATGGTATAGGCCGCGCCCGCCCACAGGTTCAGGCCCAGGAACGCGCGCCAGTGCCGGTTGGCGCGCTCCGGGCGCGGGTCGCGCAGGAAGAGCGCGACGTTGCCCGCGTAGGGTAGGATCGCCAACGCCGCCGCCACCCGCTTCCCGCGTGCCAGCCCGATCCCCGGCCCGGTGAGGACCGCCCCCGCCGCCGCCAGGTAGAGGTCGGCGGCGAGGATCGCGGTGCGGCGCGGGCCGAGCGCCGTGGCGATCGACCCCGAGCCGACCGCCCGGTCGAACTCGACATCCTGGATCGCCCCGAACGACTGCGAGGCCATGCACCAGGCCACGAAGGCGGCGATCTCGCGCGCCGGGTAGGCCGCCGCGCGGTTCAGCGCCAGCCCGTAGACGAACGGCGTGACATAGTGGGTGGCCGAGATGGAGGAGTCCAGCCCCGCCACCTCCTTCAGGCGGAGTGGCGGCGCGCTGTAGGCCACGGTCGTCGCCAGCAGGAAGGCAAGGACGCCGTTCGCGCGGCGGTCCCCAGCCGCCAGCAGCGCGGGCAGGATCGGCGCGTTGGCCGCCGCGATCAGCGCGAGGATCGGGCGGTGCGTCTCCGGCGGCAGCAGCCCCCCCTCAACCGAATTCTTCCGCGGGTTGAGCCGGTCCGACGGGTAGTCGCAGATGTCATTAATCCCGTAGAGCAGCAGGTTGTACGGCAGCGTGAAGTAGAGCCCCGCCAACAGGTTGCGCCCCGACCGCAACGCCCCCGCCCCGCCCCCTGCGACGAACGCCCCCGCCGCGCAGGCGAAGACGGTGTTGAACCAGGAGAGCGGGCGGGCGACCTTCAGGACGTCGAAGGCCGTGGGCTGTGGGCCGCGGGCCGCGGGCCGAGACGGCAGTGCCGCCCGCTCTCCGGGCAGGCCGAGCGGGGCGCCCGCACTGTCGCGCTGCCCCGTGACCCCCCACCGCCCACGGCCCACGGCCCACGGCCTACGCATAACGCCGCCCCCGCCACCCGGCGCCGCCACCAAGGCGGTGCAGACGGTACGAGTTTAGCAGGACGCCGAGGACCAGGACCGAGCCGACCGGTTGCAACGCCACCTCCCAGGTCGGCCGTCCGTAGCGCCGCCCGACCAGGAAGCGTACCACGAGTTGCCCGCCCGTCGCCGCCAGCGCGAGGCGCAACGGGGTATGGCCCCCCCCGGCCCCTCCAACGTTTGGGGGGAGGGGAGTGGAGGCGGGCGGGAGGACGCGGGCGTCGACCCGGGATCGGCGGAGACGGCGTCCCAGCGTGGCCGCGCCGAGGCTTGCCAGGGCCAGCGGCGGCAGGACGAACAGGAGCGCCCAGGCAGCGGCGAAGAGGCCGAAGACCGGGACCGATTCGAGTGCGGCCGGGAAGGCGTTGCGCGAGCAGCCGCGCCAGGCGTCGGCGAAGCCCCCGTACATCCGGCAGTCCAGCACCGCGCCGCCGTCGGCGAGGACGAGGCCGCCGCCGCGCCGCTTCGTCTCGACGGCGAAGCGCATGTCTTCGGCGATCGCCGACCGCACCGCGTCGTACCCGCCCACGGTGTCGTACCAGTCGCGGCGGAAGAAGAGGTAGAGGCCGTTGGCCCCGGCGAACGGCATGGTCCACCACGCGCGCCGCCCGACGAGCGCGATCGGCAGGACCGCGAAGACGATCAGCGGCAGTTGCGGCAGCAGGAGGCGCTCGCCGAACGAGCCGGTCACCTGCCGCGGCAGGAGCGAGACCAGCCCGGCGTCGTGCTGCCGGGCGAGGGCCAGCGCCGCCGCGACCGCGCCGGGCCGGTGGCGGGTGTCGGCGTCGGTGAAGAGGAGCCAGTCGCCGCGCGCCGCCCCGGCCAGTTGGTGGCAGGCCCAGTTCTTGCCGCTCCAGCCCGCCGGCAGCGGCCGCCCGGCGAGCAGGCGCAGCCGCCCCTCCCCCCGCCCCGCCGCGATCGCCTGGACGATTGCCGCGGTGCTGTCGGTCGAGCAGTCGTCGCAGACGACGATCTCGGTGGCCGGGTGGGTCTGACCGAGCAGGCCGCGCAGGCAGGCCGCGATGTTCGCCGCCTCGTCGCGCGCCGGCACCAGGATCGAGACGAGCGGCGTGGCCACCCCCTCCCTCGGCTCCCGCGCACGCCCAGATCCGGCCGTCGCGCGCGGGGCGAAGCGGAAGTTCTGCAGGCAGTTGAGCGCCAGCAGCCAGATCGCCCGGTTCGCCAGGCCGAGGAGGGCCGCCAGGACGGGGCGCGCGGGCGCGCGGCCGTTCATCGCTCCCCCCCTCCCGGCACCGCGCCCGTGCCGCGCCCCGATTCGCGCGGCCCGAAGCGCCGGCCGCCCCACTCCCAGAGGACGACGACCAGGCCCACCAGCGCGGCGCCGAACAGCAGATCCTCGAGCGGGATGGTGACCAGGCGCGGCCCCAGGTGGCAGCAGGGATCGTAGAGCGTCACCGGGCGCGCGGTGAGGTAGCCGTCGAAGAGGATCGTGCAGACGAGCATGACCCCCTGGAAGAGCCAGAAGCGCCCCTGTTGCAGCAGCCCGGTGCCGAGCGCCCGGTCGAGCAGGGCAACCCCCACCAGGGCGCCGAGGCCGGAGAGCAGATACTCCCAGCGGAGCAGCGCCATCACTCCCCCGCCCGCGCCGCCGGCCGCCCGTGGCCGGGCCGCGCCCCCGCCGCGCCCCCCTTGCGGTCGGCGATCTCGCCGAGGCGCTTGCCGGTCAGTTCCCAGAGGACCAGCGCGCAGACCCCCACGACGATCGGGAAGAGGAACTCCTCCAGCGGGATGCGCCCGGCCAGCCCGTACGGGCCGAGCAGCACGTCCGGGTTCGACGACCACCCCCACCGCTCCACGCCGAGCAGGTCCCAGAGCAGGATCGCGATCGCCACCGGCCCGAGCGCCACCGCCAGCCGCCGCCCCTGCCGGAGGACGCCCAGCCCCGCCACGCGGTCCAGCGCCGCCACCGACCCGAGCGACAGCAGCAGCAAGAGCAGGTATTCGCCGCGCACCGCTACCACCCCCAAAGGACTGAGGACGAAAGCCTGAGGACTGAATGCCGCGCCGGGCGGCCTGCATCGGGGCCTGTCACCATCGTTCCCAGTCCTTCGTCCTCAGTCCTCAGCCCTCAGCCCTTCGCCCCCCGCCCTCAGCCCGCGCCGCCGCCACGTCGGCGGGAGCAGCAGCAGCTTCTCGCGCAGGGTCAGGTGGGCGCGGCGCTCGAACACGTCGTAGTCGTTGGCGACGATCTTCGGCAGGATGCCGCGGTAGGTCGCGGCGGCGGCGGCGACGGCGAAGCGGCCGTCCGCGTGGAGCAGCGCGATCCCCGGCAGGCTGGCGTCGAAGAGCGCGTCCGCGCGGGCGATCTGTTCGTCCAGCAGCGCGCGGAAGGCCGGGGTGATCGCGCCGGCCAGCAGCTCCTCCTCGCTGTAGCCCGCCGCGTCCAGCTCCTCGCGCGGCAGGTAGATGCGCCCGGCCCGCGCGTCCTCGCCGATGTCGCGCAGGATGTTGGTCAGTTGCATCGCCAGCCCCAGGCGCGCGGCGTAGGGGGTCGCCTCGGCGATCGCCCCGCGTCCCGCGCCCGGCCCGCCGTCCGCGCAGCCGATGATCCGTAAGCTCATCAGCCCGACCGTCGAGGCCACGCAGTAGCAGTAGCGCTCCAGCTCGGCGAAGGAGGCGTAGCGGCTGATCGTCAGGTCCATCGCCACGCCGTCGATCAGCTCCTCCGCCAGCGCCTGCGGCACGCCGTACCCGTCGCGCGTGTCGGCCCAGGCGAGCAGCACCGGGTGATCCTGCTGCGACGCCGGGCGGCGCGAGCGCGCCCGCCAGCTCTCCAACGCCAGCAGCGTTGCCCCGTCCCCGCCGTCGTCGACGATGTTGTCGGTGGTGCGCAGGAAGGCGTAGAGCGCCTGGATCGCGCGCCGCTTCGGGCGCGGCAGCGGCAGCGTGCTGAGATAGAAGCTCTTCGAGTAGTGCCGCATGATCTCGCGCGCCACGCCGTAGGCCGCGTCGAGGCTCAGCGGCTCGCCGCGCTCGCGCCGTCGTGCCGGGAACAGGCTCTCGCGAAACATCAGGCGTCCTCTTTCAACACGGGCGCCCCGGAGCACGGGAGGGCGGCGCGTGCCAGGCCGGGAGCGATCTGCCCCGGCATCAGTATCCGGTAACGTCAGCCCCCGCGCCATCCTTCCCCTGTCACCCCCCCCGCCGCACCGGCCGCCGGGCCGTGACTGGCGCGGCCCGCGGCGTGGCCGTGGCATTGACATTGCGCAGTATCGAACGACATGGGGATGGTGCCGGGGAACCGAGCGTGTACATCGAGGAGGACAATCATGGCGAGCGACGCGGGCAACCAGACGAAGCAGGCCCAGGAGACGTATTTCGAGTTCACCAACCAGGTGCCGGCTGAAGTGTGGTACTGGGCCGCACTCGGCTCGATCGCGCTGTCCGCCGGGTTCAAGTTGGCAGGGAAGGACAACTGGGCGCTCTTCGTCGGCCAGTGGCCCCCGACCTTCCTCATCCTGGCGGTCTTCCACAAGATGCTGCGCCCGCAGCAGTAGCGCGGTCGGCCAGGTGGTCGTGCTGAAGTCTGCGCCACCGTGATGCCTGGCACGGCACAATCCATCGATCACCCTTCGTGAGCGGCGGCGGACCCGGAGCGGCCCGTCGCCGCTCGCGTTTGCCCGCCCACCACGACCGGCTCGCGCACCTCACACGCCCGCATCGGGGCGTGCCCGCGGCCCATCGGCGCGTCGTCGCCCACGGCGCGATGCCACATCCAGCCGTGAACGCGGAGAACGGCCTCTATTCTCTCCCTGGCCCGGTAAATCTACCAGCATTTGCCCGCCTTTGCCAGTCGCCCGGCGGTGGCGAAATATGGCAGAATGGCGCCGCCGGCCCGCGCGCGTCGCGGACCCGGCCCGCCGCCGCTCGACCCCCGACCTGGAGCAGACCGATGATCGAACGCCTGGCCCGGCAGACCGTCCTCGCGCTGGATCCCTACGAATGGGAGGCGTCGAGCGAGCAGATCGCCGCGCGGCACGGCCTGCGCCCGCGCGACGTAGTCCGCTTCGACCTCAACACCTCCCCCTTCCCTCCCGCGTCCTGGGACGCCGCGATGGAGGCCGCGCGCGCCGAGCGCCGGCCGAACGAATACTTCGACACCGCCTACGCCGAGCTGTCGGCGCTCTTCGGCGATTACCTCGGGGTTGCCCCCGACCAGCTCGTGATCGGGGCCGGCGCCGACGAGATCCTCGACATCTGCGCCAAGACCTTCCTCGACAACGGCGACGCGGTCGTCATCTCCGCCCCGACCTACTCGATGTACGCCATCTGCGCCCGGCAGCTCGGCGCGGTCGTCCACGCCTGCCCGCTCGGCCCGCACTTCGCGCCGGATGTCGACGGTCTGCTCCGCGCGGCCGCCGCGACGCGCGCCAAGATCATCTTCCACTGCGACCCGAACAGCCCCACCGGCAACGCCACCGACCCGGCGGACCTGGAGCGGCTAGTGGCGGAGGCCCCCTGCCCCGTCGTGGTGGACGAGGCCTACGCCGAGTTTAGCGGCCGCTCCGCGATCCCGCTCCTCGCGCGCTATCCGAACCTGATCGTCGTGCGCACGATGTCGAAGGCGTTCGGCATGGCCGGGATGCGCCTCGGCTGCGGTGTCGCCCGGCGCGAGGTCGCGGCGCTGCTCAACCGGGTGCGCCCGCCGAACAGCGTCAGCGTCGTCACCGCGCGGGTGGCGGCGGCGGCGCTGTGCGACATCCCCGCGATGCAAACCCAGGTCGCGGCGCTCGTCGCGGCCCGCGAGCCCTTCGCCGCCGGCCTGCACGCGGCTGGGGCGCACACCTACCCCTCGGTGACCAACTTCCTGCTGACGCGCTGGCCCGATCCCGCCGCCGCCGGGGCGGTCTACGACCGGCTGGAGGCGCGCGGCATCGTCGTCCGCAACTTCGCGCGCCACCCCGCCATCCCCGGCCACCTGCGGATCACAGTCCGCACCCCGGAGGAGAACGCCCGGCTGCTGGCCGCACTGGCCGGGCGCGAGTGAAGG
>JAUJMV010000038.1:32929-44821 GCA_030446685.1 Thermomicrobiales bacterium
CTCCCCTCGAAGACCTCGACCGCGCGGGCCGCGCGCCCCACCCGCGCGACGATCTCGTAGGCGAACGCGTCCGGGCGTTGTCGCCCCGCCGGCGCCGGCAGCCGGCCGAAGTCGACCCCGTCGAGCGCGCCCCGCAGCGCGGCGAGTTGGGCCGCCGTCAGCCGGCGGGGCGCCCCCGCCCGCGCCGGCCCCCCGCCGCCGATCGCGCGCTCCGTCAGGCGCCCGTCCGGGTAGATCACGACCTCGCGCGAGCTGAACAGCAGGCCCCCGCTCTTGCGCAGCGCGAGCCAGGCGCCCTCCGGCAGCGTTAGCACCTCGTCAGCTTCCCCCGCCGGTCCCGTCGCGCCCGCGCCGGGACGGCTGTCGCGCGGCCCCGCGGGGATCTCGATCGCGGTCTCCTCGGCCGGCCGCGCCGGGCGGCGCGGCCCCTTCCGCGGCTCTGTCATTGGATCTGCACCTGCTCGATGATCCGCTCGAACCGCGCCAGCGCGCCCTCGTACTCCCCCTCCGGCGCGGCGAGCGTGATGTAATAGGTCCGGTCCCGCGCGACGACCACGTACTCGCGCGCCCGGACCACGACCGGCGGCGCGGCGCGGCGCGGCACATCGATCGGCTGGACGACGTAGGCGTAGTCGATCCGCGCCCCCCTGGCGCCGTCCACGGTCGCCTCGGTGTTCTCTAGCAGGCGGTAGGCCGTCAGCGCCTCGTGCCCCGCGATGCGCCGGTCGACGATCGTCTGCAAGGTCGGCGGGCTGGCCGGGTCGAGCCCCTGGCTCTCGACGGTCAGCGCCGTCTTGAATGTCGATTTGGCCCGCGGATCCTCCACCCGCAGCAGCACGTCCTGGAGCGACTCGGCCCCCGTCCACAACGCCGGGTAGGTGATGCGGAACGGCGAGTCGGGCTCCTCGAAGGTCCGGGTGCCGCCCTCGACCTGGTAGCGTAACAGCCCGCCGAGCGCCAGCGCGACCAGCACCACGATCGCGACCCCCAGATCCTTCGGGAACAGGCGCACCGGGTGGAACGCCCGCCGTTCGACCGTCCCGCTCATCGCCCCTCCCGCTCGCGCGCGGCTCTCGGCCGGCATCGCCCCCTCCCCCGCACCCCGCACTCCGCACCCGGTTTCAGCGCGCCGGGCGCGACAGGGTCACCGCGGTCGAGCGGCGCATCAGCGCGACCAGCCCGGCGAAGACGACCAGCGCCGCCGCCAGCCCGAGCGCCAATTGGCGCCACGGCTCCACCGTCAGGCCGGTCGCGCCCACCTCGCTCAGCAGCCAGCGCAGCAGGCCATTGAGCGCGGCGGCCAGCGCCACCCCCAGCGGCGCCCACCACACCGGCCGGTGCTCGAACTTCGCCCCCGCCAGGAAGAAGCCCATCACCCCGCCGCAGGACGCCTGCGCCAGCGCCATCGTCGCCGTCTGGATCACCCCTGGCGCCAGCGCCACCCCCCCATTGTCGACGACGTAGTGCAGGTTCAGCAGCGTCGCCACCCCGAGGCCCGCCACCGTGCCGTAGACGATGCCGTCCATCCGCTCGTCGAACTCCGGCGTGGCGTAGACGATCGCGCGCACGGCGACGTAGGCGATCGCCTGCAGCGTGACGCCGGCGATCAGGATCGAGGCCAGCAGCGAGGTGAACGCGCTGACCGTCGCCCAGCGGGGGAGCGCGAACCACTCGTCGATCAGCGGCCACCCGACCGCCTCGGTCAGCAGGACGGCGAGGAGGAAGACCAGCCCGATCTTCGCCTTCGGCTCCGGTTCCAGCCGATCTTGGTGGTAGAAGAACGCGATCCAGAGGGCCGAGGGTACGATCGCCAGGAAGAGCCCGAGGCCGATCAGCGCCGGGCGGCCGATCTCGCCGATCCGGCTCGCCAGCGCGGCGACGACGGCGCTGAACAGCGCCATCCCGACGATCTGCACCGCGCTCGCGCGCCAGAAGCCGGCGTGGGGCTTGTTGAGCGCGGCGTAGTGGCGGTCGCAGTAGACGCGCCCGCCGGCCGCCCGATAGGGCGGCGCGACCGGTTCGCCGCAGACGCAGCAGACTTCCGAATCGGGCATCAACGCTCCTCATTGCTCCCGTGGGCCGTGGGCGATGGGCCGTTTGCCGTGGGCCGTGGGCCGCCTCTCCCCCCTGATGGCCCGGGGGCGTATCGCCTACGCCCGAACCTCGTCAACCACGGGCATGTGCAACACGCCCCTGCATTTCCGCTCGCTACCACCGCCGACCGCCCACGGCCCACGGCTCACGCCCCACGATCACCGTCCCCGCCGCACCGTCGCGTTGACCGTGTACGGGTTCGGGGCGTTGGCCGGCACCGCCATCCCGTTGTCCGCCACCACCGTGCGGAAGCCCGACGCGATCACGATCACGCTGAAGGTCTGGCCGCGCGGGACCGGCGCCTCGGTGCGGTAGACGCCGTTGGCGTCGGTCGTCCCCCTGGTCAGCGCCTCGTCGGCGCTGATCCGGTTGTCCGCGGCCGCCCCGCTCGCGCTCACCCCCGGCTTCAGCACGACCACCTGCGCGCCCTCGACCCCGCGCCCGGTGTCGGCGTTGGCGATCTTGCCCTGCACGTACACCAGGTCCTGCGACCCGGTCGATGGCGCCGCCGGCCCGGCGCCGGTCGTGCAGGCGGCGAGCGCGACGTCGTCGACGAAGAAGCTGCTGACGTTGCCGCGCGGGTTCTCGGCGTGGAAGACCAGGCGGATCGTCTTGCCGGCGAACTGCGAGAGGTCACCGCCCCCCTCGCGCCAGGTATCGTCCCCCTGCGCCGATGAGAGCTCCTCGACCGCGCCGAGCTCCTTGCCGGAGGTGTCGGCGATCAGCACGTTGAAGTCCGCGTCGCCGGCCAGCCCGCCGAAGATGCCGCTGGTCTCGCGGTGGATCAGCCGGAAGTAGGTTAGCCGGACCCCCGTCGCGTTGGCCGGGATCGTCACGTCCTGGAAGATGTACTGCACCGGCTCCTTGTCGGTCCCGCCGAGCCAGGCGCTGCGCGACCCGGTGTGCGGCAGTTCGGGGTCGATGATCGACGTGTGCGCCGTCGAGCGCTGCGTCCAGCCGGTCTCGCTCTCGAAGCCGCCGTTGGTCACCAGGTCCGTGCAACCCTGCGGGACCGGCTGCGGCTGCGGGGTGTCGGGGCTGGGCCGCGGCGTGGACGGGCCGCCCGGCGCCGGGGCGCCCGGCGGCGTCGGCGCCGTGGCGCCGCCGTTCACGTCGATCCCCACCTGCGCGAACGCCCCCCGCACCGCCTCGGCGTCGCCCGCCCCGTAGAGTTCCGTCGCCGAGCGGACGGTCGCCCGCGCCGCGTCGAGGAAGTTGGCGGTCGGCGTCAGGTACTGCGTGAGGGTGCGGTAGTAGATCTGCTCCATCTTCTGATTGCCGAGCGCCTGCGCCACCAGGAACGCCGCGCGGTTCGGGATGCCGCTGTTGATGTGGACCCCGCCGTTGTCGGCGCGGCGGCTGACCGGGAGGTTGGCGTACTCGCGCATGTGCGCCGGCTGGCCGACGCCACGGATCGGATTGCGCGGGTCGTAATTGCCGCGCGCGTTCGGATCCTCCAGGCTGCGCAGGTAGGGCAGCGGATAGGGCGGCGACTTGACGACCTGGCTGCCGATCGTCCAGTTGCTGCCGGCGATCAGCGTGCCGAACACGTCGGCGTAGGACTCGTTCAGCGCGCCGGACTGCCCCTCGTAGACCAGATCGGCGGTGCTCTCGACGACCCCGTGCGTGAACTCGTGCCCGACCACGTCGAGCCCGTAGGGGAGGGGCCGGAAGATCCGCCCGCCGTCGCCGTAGATCATCTGCGCCGCCTCGCCGACCCAGGCCGCGTTCTCCGCCTCCTGGGGGTCGCTCCCGTAATGCACCGTCGAGACCAGCGGGCTGCCGCGGCCGTCGACCGAGTCGCGCTTGAAGGTGTTGAAGTAGTAGTCGTAGACCCGGCCGGCGCCGTCGTGCGCGGCCTGGGCGACCTCGTCGCGCGAGCGCTCCCCCTCCTGGACGATCAGCCGGCCGGGGATGTCGGTGCTGTTCTCCGCCGTGTGCGTGCGGCGCTGCTTGGCCCCCGCGATGCTGTCGAAGCGCCCCACCACCACCGGGCGCCGGGCGTTCACGAAGTACCGCCACTGCCCCAGCGGCGCGCGCGTCATGATCGTCACCCGCCAGGCGAGCGTGGCCTTGCCCCCTTCATCCACGTAGACGACCAGGTCCGTCTTGTCCCTCAGCACCTCGGTGGCGACCCGCGCCCGCTCGTCCGCTTCGAGCTGCGTCTCGATCAGATCCTCCAGCGCCACCGCCGCCGCCGCCTCGCGGCCGATGCTCGGCTCCGTCGGCACGTCGATCCCCGGCACGAAATGCCCGTTGACCGCCATGACCCGCTCCTGCGGGTCGAGGTGGACGACGAGCTGCCTCCCGAAGACGGGGATGCCGCGATAGACCTGCCGCAGCCGCACATGGGCGTAGCCGAGCTGGTGGTCCGGCTCGAGCGGGGCGGCCTCCAGCTCCGCCGCCGCGCCGGTCAGGCGGAAGAGCGCGCGGTTCTCGTCGAGGAACCCGCGCGCGATCGCCACCGGGTTGCCGCGCTCCGCCGCCGTCGGCGTGTACGGGATCGGCGTCGCCCCGTCCGCCCCAGCAATGAAGGTCGGGATGCCGCTCCGCTCGTCCCAGTGCGCCGCCAGCAGGCCGCCCGCCCGGCGTTGCAGGATGGCGAACGCGGCGCGCGGCGCGTCATCCTCCGCGCGCGCGACGTTCTCCGCCCCCGGCGCCAGGCCGAGCGTCCCGCCGGGAATCAGGGCGCCGGGCTGCCCGAGGGTCCCAGCCAGCACCAGCACCGCCGCCAGAATCCAGATCGGCAGCGCCCGCGAACGCCGCCCCGCCAGACTTGACATCCACCCCTCCGCGCGCTCCGTGATAACGCCTTGCCTTCGCGGGCAAGGCGTCTGCTTCGTGTCGGCGGGATGCCCCGCCCTGCTGATCGAGACGGCGTAATCCGGCCTGGCGCCGGGGGGGCGGGATGGGCGGCGGAATCGACTCCCCGTTGCATGCCGCGGCGGTCGGCAACGCCTACAGGCCGGGCCGGCGGCGCACATAACGCAAGCCGCATGCCAGGTCGCGCCGCCGCCGGGCCACCGCCACCGGTCGCCTGCCCAGGCGGCTTCACCAGTGCTACCATGTCTCCACCTGTTGCGTCGCGCCCGTTGTCCAGGGGCGGCATCGAAACTCGCCCTCGTCGGGTACCGGGCGCGCGAGATTGGGCAACCGGGCGGGATTGGGTTCCGCCCCCACTGCGTGTCACAGCGGGAGCTGATCCGGAATCGGGCGGGGGAAGATGCCGGCGACCGAGATCGAGTGGTCAACCTGGGAACCACGCTTCGAGGAGTTCCTCGCGCGCGGTGGGCCGCCGTCCGACCCGGCGCACGATCACCTCCACGTCGCCCGCGTGGTCGCCCTGGCGCGGCGGCTGGCCGCGGCGGAGGGCGCCCGGCCCGCGATCGTCGTGGTCCCGGCGGCCTGGCTGCACGACTGCGTCGCCGTGCCGAAGGACGCGCCGGAGCGGGGCGACGCCTCCCGCCGCGCGGCCGCCCTCGCCGAACAGTTCCTGCGAGGGGTGGGCTACCCCGAGCGGTTCCTGCCCGGCGATCGCCCACGCCATCGCCGCGCACAGCTTCTCGGCCGGCATCGCCCCCGCACCGCCGAGGCACGGGTGGTGCAGGACGCCGACCGGCTCGACGCGCTCGGCGCGGTCGGCATCGCCCGCTGCCTCATGCTCGGCGGCGCCCTCCGCAAGCCGCTCTACGACCCGCGCGAGCCCTTCCCGGTCACCCGGCCGCCGGACGACACCGCCAACGTCCTCGACCACTTCTACCGCAAGCTGCTGCGCCTGGCCGGGGCGATGCAGACGGCCGCCGGCCGGGCCGAGGCCGAGGCGCGCACCGCCTTCATGCGCCAGTTCCTGGCCCAACTCGCCCGCGAACTCGACCCACCCCCGTGAGCCGGCGCGGCCTGACCTCGACGCTTCACAAACTCGCCCCCGCGGATGCCGCCCCCGTGCGGTCGTTCCGGTGTGTAGCAACCTGTCGCGCCATCACCGCCCGCGGGCGGCCGTGAGGTCCCGTGTGGCGCAAACGTAACTGTTCAGACTGTGGGGGCCGGGTGGCGCCGCGCAGGCTTGGAAGGGATCGCCGCTGCGCGGCCATGGCGAAGAGCGAGGCGAGGGCCGTGTGGACGCGCAATCGTAGGCGGCGTTCGGCCAGGTTGTTGTCGGCGGGAATCGTGTCGAGCACGAACTCGAACAGTTCGTCCGGTCGATGCGCTGGCAGAGCGTGGCCTGCGGCAGGGGGTGCCCGCGGGCTCGCGGTGTGTCGTCGCGCGCCGCCACCTGGGCGCGAACGTCGCCGCTGGCGGCGATCCGCCTCCAGAAGGGCGTGACCCGCGGCGAGGGCCGCGTCGGCTGGG
The DNA here is from genome assembly GCA_030446685.1 of Thermomicrobiales bacterium. GTDB lineage: Bacteria > Chloroflexota > Chloroflexia > Thermomicrobiales > CADCWN01 > JAUJMV01. Next base: position 39,374 of record JAUJMV010000038.1, read on the forward strand.
TGGGCCGCAGGTCGTGGACCGCAGCACCGCTGGTGCGCTGGGTGTGGACGTAGGCGGCGTAGAAGTCGCTGACCTGTACACCTCGCCCGCACTTCCTCCGGCGCGGCGCGAGACGTAGCCGTTGGCCCCGCCCTCACGCTGCCCCGGACCTGCGCGCGCAGGGCGGCCGTGGTCGCCGGTCGACGAGCGCCGTGATGCAGGCCATGCCGCCGCGAGCGCGGCGCCCGTGTGTCATCAGCGCCATCGTGTCCAGGCTGCGCCCAGCACCACGTCGCCAGGTGCGCGGGGCAGACCCGGCGCCGGGCCACATGCTCGATGACCTCGACCCGGACGGGCGCCTTGCAGCCTTGCCGCCGCCGGGACCTCGCCGCCGTGCAGGGCGGTGCCGCAGTCGGGGCAGACCGCCACGGCGTGCCGATGACCCGGCCGGCGTCTCGCGGCACCGCGCGCTGCCCGCGTGGCTGGCCTTCGGCGGCGCGACCGCCGCTGCGGCCCGGCGCGCGGCGCGCCGCCCCGCACGCCTCGACCCGCGCGTCGTTTTCACTGCGCGCCGCGCGGCGGCCTCGCGGGGTGGAGGCTGTCTGGCACCCCAAACGACCCTTGACGCCCCGTGGTATACTGCGCAACTCGGCACCAGAACGCCGCCACCGGCCACGCGCGCGACGTATCCGCTCCCTATGTGTGTCACGCACTCGCGTGGCGACCGCCCGGCCCGGGGTCACCGCCGGTGGCGGCCAGCCGGTAGCCGCGCCAGGATTCGGTCGCTTTTCACAGGAGGAACGTGCATGCCCCGTCCCGAGGAAACCTCGCTCCACGCCTTGCGCCGACCTGACGGCCGGCCCTCGGCCGGCGTGATTTCATCCGCGCGCGGCGGCGCTGGGGCTGTCGGCCTCCGCCATCGCCGGCGCCCTCGCCGCCTGCGGCGGCGCGGAGGCCACCCCCGCCCCAGCGGCGCCCGCCGCCGCCACGACCGCCCCCGCCGCGCCGACCGCCGCCCCGGCCGGTGGGGCGGCGCGCGGGCGCGCGGCGGGACGGTTAAGATCCTGCTCTGGCAGGCGCCGACGGTCGTGAACATCCACTTCTCGTCCGGCACCAAGGACGACATCGTCACCCGCGTCGTCTACGAGCCGCTGGCGACCCTCGACAACGACGGCAAGTTCGTCCCGCTCCTCGCCTCGACCATCCCCAGCAAGGAGAACGGTCTGCTGGCCGCCGACGGCAAGGGCGTCACCTGGAAGCTCAAGGAGGGGATCAAGTGGAGCGACGGCGCGCCCTTCTCGGCCGATGACGTCGTCTTCACCTGGCAGTACGCGACCGACAAGGAGACCGCCGCCAGCACCGTCGGGCAGTTCACCTCGATCGACAAGGTCGAGAAGGTCGACCCCTGACCGTCAAGATCACCTTCAAGGACGTGACGCCGGGCTGGTTCATCCCCTTTGTCGGCACCAACGGCTGCGTCATCCCGAAGCACATCTTCGAGAAGGACAAGGGGGCGGCGGCGAAGCAGTCACCGAACAACCTCAAGCCGATCGGGACCGGGCCGTACAAGATGATCGAGTTCAAGCCGGGCGACTCGGCCGTCTACACCATCAACGAGAACTACCGCGAGCCGAACAAGCCCTTCTTCGACCGCGTCGAGGTCAAGGGCGGCGGCGACGCCGTCTCCGCCGCCCGCGCCGTCCTGCAGACCGGCGACTACGACTACGCCTGGAACCTGCAGGTCGAGGCAGCGGTCCTCAACCAGTTGCAGCAGGGCGGCAAGGGCGTCATCAAGTACGAGAACGGCGGCGGGATCGAGCGCAACCTGATCAACTTCACCGATCCGAACAAGGAGGTCGACGGGGAACGGTCCAGCCTGAAGGCCCCGCACCCTTCCAGACCGACCCCAAGATCCGCCAGGCCTACTCGCTCCTCAGCGACCGCGACTCGATCGTCAAGAGCATCTACGGCCAGGCCGGCGAAGTGACCAGCAACATCATCTCCGACCCGCCGCAGTACCGCTCGTCGAACACCAAGGTCGAGTTCTCGCCCGAGAAGGCCAACGCGCTGCTCGACGAGGCCGGCTGGCGCAAGGGCTCCGACGGCATCCGCGCGAAGGACGGCGTCAAGCTGCAGGTCCTCTACCAGACCAGCACCAACTCGGTGCGCCAGAAGACGCAGCAGATCCTCAAGGACGCCTTCGAGAAGGCCGGGATCAAGACCGAGCTCAAGAGCGTCGACGCCGGGATCTACTTCTCGTCCGACGCCGGCAACCCCGACACCACCGCCAAGTTCTACGCCGACATCGAGATGTACACCTCCTACAACGTCCTGCCCGACCCGCAGAGCTACTTCGAGGGCTGGCTGACCGAGAGATCGCCCAGAAGGCTAACCAGTGGTCGGGCAACAACTACACCCGCTGGTCCAACCCCGAGTACGACCGGCTCTTCGAGCAGGCCAAGACCGAACTCGACGAGCAGAAGCGCGCCCAGCTCTTCATCCAGATGAACGACCTGGTGATCAACAACTACGTCCACATCCCCCTGGTGCTGCGCAAGACGGTCTTCGCGCATACCAACGCGCTGAAGAACGTCAACTACAGCATCTGGGATGTGCAGATCTGGAACATCGCCAACTGGACCAAGTAGCCGCGCGCCGGTCAACCGACGGATCTGAGGGGCCAGCCGGCATGCCGGCTGGCCCCCTCGCATTACTGTGCAGCACCCCGACCCTGCTCAACAGTGGTAGGGCAGGTTTCGAGCAATCCGTCCTGATCGTGCCGCATCCCCATTGCACGCCTCGTCGCCGCCGGCGCTGAATCAGGGCTTCGTCACGACCGGCACGGCCGAGCGCCTTGGGTCTCCATCCCAACCGTAGGTGGATCGCGCGGGACTGCGAAGCGCGCTCCTGGCGCTCGATCGGGCGGGCGATCCTACACCAAAAGAGTCATGCGAGTTGTACGTCCGGTCGCGAGATACGGGCGTGGATAAGCATACGGCCCCAAGCTGACCAGGGGTACGTTGCCTATTCCGGATGCCGCACCAGCCAAACCCGCCGGATCAGCGCGCCGCCAACGAAGAGGGCTTACCTCGCCGTTGGTGGCGGTGAGGTATTTATCGCGGGTAGGGCGGTGGCGGCGGTGCGACATTATTGCTCCCCGCAGGAGGTGGGCGCTATCGCCGGTAAGTTTTACAATTCGCCCGATCGGCTGTCGGCGCTGGAAGAGAGCAGCGGCCAGTTGGCCCAGACCGGGCTCTGGGCGCGGGACGACACCGAGCATGCGCGCGACAATTGCGCGACAACGGCTCATACGCGCGAGCGGGAGGGCGCTGGGGCGAAGCCGGATAGAAGCCGAAGAACACGTCACGATCAGCGTCACCCCGTACCCGGCCGAGCGCCTGGTTTCCATCACTCGCTCCAGGGTGAGTGGAACGCTGAAGAGCGCGCGGAAGGAATGGGGAAGGCGCTGGCGGTGCGCTCCGCTCGCCGTATCCGCTTATCGGTGCCCGATCGTAACACGGTGCTGACGTTCGTCATCGCACGAACGCAATCCACGCCCTGCGACTTCCGCATCCGAGCGTTTCAGGGCTTCAATGAACTCCTTGATGAAGCGCCGCTGTCGGGCGCTGATTTCACCTCGTTCGAGGGCAACCATTGAACACCGGAAGCGCTATGGAAGAGTTATACGCCGATCGGCTGTCGGCGCTGGAAATGGCCCAGGCGGGGGCGGCCGAGCATGCGCGACGCGCGCCACACTGGCACCCGGCCGGAGGCGCACACGCCTGCGAGCCTCGGGGTCTCCATCCCAACCGTGAAACGCTGGATCGCGCGCGGGACGCTGGCGGACGATTCGCTCGGCCGCTGGCTCGTCTCGACGGAGAGCATCGAGCGCCTGCTGTCGTACGACGCGCCCGCTCCAGGCGCTCGATCGCGAGGGCAACCCTACACCGGAAGAGTTGGAAGAGTTATACACCCGGTCGCGAGACACGGGCGCGGCCGAGCAACCTCCACCTGATCGAGAGTCGCGGAGGCGCACACGCCTGCGAGTCGTCCTCGGCCCGTCCTCCTCGGCCCGGCGTATCCTGGTTGCTGGGGCCGCCCTGCGGTACTACGACGTGTATTGGAGAGCAGCTGGCTGATCAGCGAGTTCGTCCGCAAGCGAACCGAGTGGATTGCCAACCGCGCCGTGAAGGAGGGCTGTACGACGGCCGAACTACGGCAGCGGCAGCGCGCGTCGCGCCAGCGCGTGGATGCCGCCATCGCGGAGATGTCGCACATCTTCCGGCTCGTTGACTACACAATCGCGCCTCCAACCGATCTCGCCTGGCTCGGCGACGCGGATGACCGGCCGATCGTACCAGACCGCCCTCGCCGCGCGAGCAGCGGTCCTCGTAACCGCCAACGCTCGTGACTTCCCCATCGGGGAGGGCACGCAACGGCGTGCAGATCGTCAATCAGAACAATTCATCGCCACGCTCTACGCCCGATTCCCACCGCTGAGAGTGAACATCCAGCGGTATCTGCACTGACCTCTTGCGTGTAGATCACAGGGATGAGGGCGGCCCCGCCGTGGAACCGCCCCTCGTCCTTATTCCGCGTTCCACACTCCGGGCTTGTCCCTGCGGGGAGGGGGCCTCGCCTCCAGCCTTCCAGCAGCAGCGTCTCCGGGTCCTCGATCAACTCCTTGATCCGCACCAGGAAGCGCACCGCCTCGCTGCCGTCCACGATGCGATGGTCGTAGGAGAGCGCCCGGGTACACTATCGGGCGCGCCACGACCTCGCCCCCACCACGACCGCGCGCTCCTCGATCTTGTGCATCCCCGGGATGCCGACCTGCGGCGTGTTGAGGATCGGCGTGGACATCAGCGAGCCGAAGACCCCGCCGCTGGTGATCGTAGCGGTGCCGCCCTGCAGCTCCGCCAGGTCAGCGTCCCCTTGCGCGCCTTGTCGGCCAGCCCGGCGATCTCCTTCTCGATCGCCGCGAAGGTCAGCCGGTCGGCGTCGCGCACCACCGGCACCACCAGCCCCTCCTCGGCCCCGACCGCGATCCCGATGTCGTAGTAATGCTTCAGCACCATCTCGTCGCCCTGGATCTCGGCGTTGAGGCGCAGGAAGGCCTTCAGCGCCGACCGTCGCGCGCGTGAAGAAAGACATGAAGCCGAGGCCGATCCCGTGCCGCTCCTTGAAGGCGTCGCGGCGGCGCTTGCGCAGCTCCATGATCGCCGTCATGTCGACCTCGTTGAAGGTCGTCAGCATCGCGGCGGTCTGCTGCGCCTCGACCAGCCGGCGGGCGATCGTCTGCCGCCGGCGCGACATCCGCACCCGCTCCTCGCGCCGCCCCTCGCCGCCGTCGAGCGTGGGCTGCGGGGCACGGGGTGCGGGTGGGGGCGGCGGCGCGGACACCGGCGCGGCCGGTTGCGGGGCGGGCGCCGGGGCGAGGCGGGGCCGGCCGCGACGGGGGTTGGCGCC
>JAUJMV010000007.1:0-16292 GCA_030446685.1 Thermomicrobiales bacterium
AATCATCGTCAACTCCTCCTTCCCGGGGCCTGTGGGTATCGTCCGGCGACCGGGCACCCCATGCCCGGCCACCAGCATCATAGGGCCTGCCGGCGCTCGCGTCAAGCGCCTGTTCGGGGAGCGCCTAGTTCCCGTCTCGGTATTGACGAACGTACACCAGCGCCCTACAATCGGCATTATGGCTTGGTAGCGGCTTCGCCCCCCTCTTGCCCTCTATTATTGCGCGGCCTCGCCGACCGCGCCGGAAGAGAACGATGTTGTATAGATTGCACTGCGCCGATAGTCTGCAGTGGCTGGCCGAACAGCCGGAGACCAGCGTTGAAGCTATTGTCACCGATCCGCCGTACGGGATGAAAGAATACACCGAGAAGGAGCAAACCAAGCTGCGCAACGGCAACCGTGGCGGTGTCTGGAGGATACCGCCGACCCTGAACGGCAGCACGCGCGCCCCACTCCCGCGCTTCACCGTCCTCACCTATCAGGAGCGTCTGGGCCTCCATCGCTTCTTCGCGCTCTGGGGCGGGGCGGCCCTGCGCGTCGCGGCGCCGGGGGCACACCTCTTCATCGCGACGAATCCGCTACTTTCCAGTGTCCTGTACGCCGCACTCGGGGAAGCGGGCTGGGAGAAGCGCGGCGAAATTGTGCGGTTAGTGCAGACGTTGCGTGGCGGCGACCGGCCAAAGAATGCCGAAGCGGAGTTCCCTGGGGTGACGGTCATGCCGCGCTCAGCCTGGGAACCTTGGGGCCTGTTTCGCCGGCCACTCGACGGCCGGGTGCAGGACAATCTACGTCGTTGGGGAACCGGCGCCTTGCGGCGGGTTTCGGACGAGCGCCCCTTCACTGATGTCATCCCGAGCGAGCGGACACCACGCCGCGAACGGGAAATTGCCGATCACCCGTCCTTGAAACCGCAGAGGCTGATGCGGCAACTTGTGCGGGCTTCCTTGCCACTTGGCGCCGGCCGTGTCCTCGACCCGTTTATGGGCGGCGGATCGACGATCGCGGCTGCGGAGGCCGTCGGCTATGCCAGCGTCGGTGTCGAACTTGACCCGCATTATTTCCAGCTTGCCTCGACAGCGATTCCGCGACTTGCCGACCTCTACCGGGCTGGCGGCGACGCACAAGGCGATGAGGCGCCGGAAGAGCTTGCGGACAGCGATGTGCCCGATTCGGTGGGGCAACTCATGCTATTCGAGGAACGTTAGAAGATGTACGGTTGCCGCCGGGCTTCCCTGATCTTCCTCAGCACCGGCGTCACATGTTCGGGATCCAGATAGACCGAATTTTCGCGAAGCCGCTGCGTGGCGGCAGCCTTGGTCACTGCCGTCCGTGTCCGCTTACTCTCCGCGCCCCGCTCGTGAATTGTCCAATCCTCGCTCTTCAACGAGGCGATTTCAACCTGCACGATCGCCGTTTGACCGTTGACGACTTTGTAGACCACGATCATGAACCAGCCTTGCCCTGGGTTGTGGCTCTCTCCTCCTTTCCCAACCTGGTGCGTAGCCTTCATCTCAAGGCCCCAATCGGGATCGGCTTGATTGAGCCGCGGATTGTACAGGTCCGGGTGCGCCGTGTCTTTGTTCTGCACGAAGTCCGAGGCCTCGGCAATGGCCTTTGTGGCGATGTTTGAAACCGCGCCGCTATAAATGTTGGCCTGAATATCGCCCGCCTCGGGATTCAAACCAATCTGATCGAGTACGGCTAGTGTCCGGTTAAGGGCAATCTCCAGTTGGTCGTGCGTCAACCCCTTCGACAACGGCACGCTGCGGTCGATGTATTCGGGGTTCACGGTCGACGCTGGCCGTCTGGCGGCGCCACTGGCGAGTTCTTCCGCCTGGACGATCAGGGCGCCCAGGGATTGGCCTACTGCTCGGGCGATCCGAGTGAGCGTATCGAGCGTCGGATTGGCTTCCCCCCGCTCGATCTCCCCAAGTCGGGTACGGTCAACCTCCGCTTCAAAGGCCAGCTTCTCTTGTGAGAGCCGGTGCTCGGTGCGCAACTCAATGATGAGCTTGCCGAGTGCCTTCTTGAATGCCGCCGTTTCCATTGTTACTCCAACAGTTCGCGCGAACCCTGGCGTAACAATACCGGGAGCGGCGACAAGGTCTACAGGATATATCCATCAGCGGTGACCGGATTATCGGTCGCCGCGGCCGGCCGGTGGCCTGCGATCCGCCCGCCCCAGCAGCCATCGCCAGAGAACCGCCAGCCCCAGGCACAACCCGCCGACCCAGCCCAGGCCAGTCGCCAGCCCCGCCCCCGCCGTCCGGTCGAGCAGGCCGCAGATCACCACCATCACCGCGAACAGCGCGACGGTGACGCAGCCCTGCAGGGCGCACCAGCGCGGGTCGAACCACTCCCCCAGCCACCAGCGCGGCGCGGCCGGATCGCGCCAGGCGGCGACGCTCTCCGGAGGTCCGTGCCAGCCGGCGGCGGCCTGCCAGCGCCGCGGCCAGGCCAGGTAGAGCCCGCCGGCCAGGAGCAGGCCGGCGAGGACGCCTCCAGCGAAGCCCCACCAACGCGGGGCGGCGGCGCCGGCGGCCAGCAGTAGCGGTCCGCCGCCGACGATGACGACGCCCGGGATTGTCATGGCGCGGAGGGCCGCGGGGTCGAGCGTCACGGGCGCCGACTCGGCCTTGGGCAGCGCCTTCAACACGACCGGCGTCCGCGCCTCCCCGGGCCAGAGGGCGATCCGGTAGTGGTCGGCCGGCGGCGCGCCCTCGGTCGCGCCCGGCGCGCGCAGCCCACCCGCACAGACGACCACCTCATAAGTCCCGGGCGGCACCGCCACGCGCCGGGTCTCGGACAAGTCGGTGTTCTGCCCGCCCAGCGTGAGGACCCCTGACTCGATCTCGATGCTGCACGCCACCACCTCGTCCCACGCCGCCAGGGGCGCGTCCGGTGACCCGTCCCGCAGCTCGACCACCACCGGGACCGGGTCGAACTCCCGCTCGGCCCGGACCCGGAGCAGCCCCGGCCCCACGTCCACCCGGCCCCCGGACTCGCCGGTGACGATCCAGTCGCCGATCAGGTGCCAACCGAAGTTCTTGATGTCCGACCAGTCGCTCCGGGCCACGAATGCGCCGGCCGCCTCCTCGTCCACCGCGTAGAAGGCGCCCTCGAAGGTCGGCACCTCCAGCTCGTAGCGCACCGGCTCCACCGCCACCTCCCCGGTCACCGCCGCGGCCCCCCGCCGTGCCTCCCCGTCATGCCGGTTACGACATTCGGGGCGAACCGCCAGCGCAACCAGCGGCCCGACTGCCCGCCTCACCCTGGACGGGCGGCGCGCGTCCCGCGAGGTCGCGATCGATGCGCCGCGCACAGCGCGGGTCGTCCGTTGCCGGCCGGCGCCCCACCCTTCGTCGCGCCCCGGCCGCGGGGCCGCGGTGGGGTGCAACCTACTCAACCGGCCTCGCCGTCGCGAGGCCGAGCAAAGGCCCGGCACACAGGGGTGTGCCGGGCCTCGGGCGGACGATGCTGCGAGATGGGCGTCAGTCGTGGCGGGCGGCGACCGCCAGCTCGTCGGCGGCGACCGGCGGGGCGGCGCGCCCGAGCAGTTCGCGCGCGGCCACGACGGTGTGCCCGACCGTCAGGCCGCACCACTCGGCCTGGGTCGCCGGCGGGGCGTGGGTGATCATCGTATCCGGGACGCCGAGGGTGCGGGTCGGGACCAGGACTCCCTCGCGGGCGAGGAGTTCGAGGACCGCCGAGCCGAAGCCGCCCTTGACGGCGTGCTCCTCCAGCGTGATCACGCGGCCGGTGCGCCGCGCCGCGCCGAGGATCAGCGCCTCGTCGAGCGGCTTGATCGAGCGCGCGTTGATCACCGTCGCCGCGATCCCCTCCTCCGCCAGCGCCGCCGCCGCCGCCTGCGCGACCGCGACGATCGTCCCGGCGGCGATCAGGGCGATGTCGCCCCCCTCGCGCAACGTCTCGCCCTGGCCGATCGGGATCGGCGTCGGCTCCGGGTCCATCTCGACGCCGGCGCCGTTGCCGCGCGGGTAGCGGATCGCGATCGGCCCGGACGTGTGCGCCACCGCGGTGGCGATCATGTGCTGCAGCTCGTTCTCGTCCTTCGGCGCCAGCAGCGTCATGTTCGGCAGGGGGCGCAGGTAGGCGATGTCGAAGACCCCCTGGTGCGTCTTGCCGTCGTCGCCGACCAGCCCCGCGCGGTCCATGCAGAAGATCACCGGCAGGTTCTGGATGCAGACGTCGTGGACGATCTGGTCGAAGGCGCGCTGCAGGAAGGTCGAGTAGATCGCCGCGACCGGGCGCAGCCCCTCGCAGGCCAGGCCGGCGGCGAAGGTGACCGCGTGCTGCTCGGCGATCCCGACGTCGAAGAAGCGCTTGGGGTGGGCCGCCTGGAACTTGTGCAGGCTGGTGCCGGGCGCCATCGCCGCGGTGATCGCGACGATCCGCTCGTCCTTGTTCGCCAGCGTGATCAGCGTCTCGGCGAAGACGTCCTGGTACTTCGGCGCGACCGGCTTCTTGCTGCCGGGGGGGGACATCTGGTGCCAGTTGAGTTGCAGCGGATCGGCGGCCAGGTCCATCCCCTTGCCCTTGACCGTGACCGCGTGGATGAAGATCGGCTTGTGGAACTCGGCCAGCATGCCCTTCGCCTGGGCGAAGGTCTCCAGCAGCGTCGGCAGATCGTGCCCGTCGACCGGCCCGAGGTAGGTGAAGCCCAACTCCTCCCAGATCATCGAGTGGACGAAGAACTCCTTGGCCCCGTCCTTGACCCGCCGCCCGATCTCGACCAGCGCGTCCCCCGCCGGCAGCCGCTCCAGCACGTCCTCGGTCAGCCCCTTCAGGTGGTTGTAGTGCGCGTTGGTGCGGACCCGGTTGAGGTATTTCGTCAGCCCGCCGACGTTCGGCGAGATCGACATCTCGTTGTCGTTGAGGACGACGATCAGCGGCGCGGTCATCTGCCCGGCGTTGTTGAGCGCCTCGTAGGCCATGCCGCCGGTCAACGCGCCGTCGCCGATCACCGCGACGACGGGCGAGCGGTCGCCGCGCAGCTCGTTGGCGACCGCCATGCCGAGCGCGGCCGAGATCGAGGTCGAGGCGTGACCCGCGCCGAAGGCGTCGTGCGCGCTCTCCTCGCGCGAGAGGAAGCCGGAGATGCCGCCGAGCTGGCGGATCGTCTCGAAGCGCTCGCGCCGGCCGGTCACCAGCTTGTGCGGGTAGGCCTGGTGGCCGACGTCCCAGACGATCTTCTCGCGCGGCGACTCGAACGTGCGGTGCAGCGCGAGGGTCAGTTCGACCACGCCGAGGCCGGCCCCCAGGTGCCCGCCGTTCTTGGAGACCACCCGGAACATCTCTTCGCGAATCTCTTGGGCCAGGATTGCGAGTTGTTCGGTGGAGAGGTCGCGCAGATCGGCGGGGGAATCGATCGTTTCGAGAATCATTCGCTCATCCTTACCCTGCCGTGCCCCCAGAGCACGGGACATCGCAGGCAGCCGAAATGGCCCCCTAGCGGTGGTTGCAGCATCTCCGATCCTAGCAGATATGACGCCTGCGCGTCAAACGGGGTTACGCGCAGCGCGCCGCGGGCGTCGGCGCGGGTCGAAGGTCTGAAGGTCGAAGGTCGAAGATCCCCCCCTCCCAAGATCGGGGCAAGCCGGCACAGGCGCGGCGGTTGGAGCGAAAGACCTTCAGACCTTCGACCTTCAGACCTTCGACCCCCGGTACGGTATAATCGCCCGCAGTGCCATCGGTCCGCGCGGACCGGGCGGGGGTCGCGGCCGGGGGAGGGGAGAACGTGGCGGACGGGCTGGATCGCTTGCTGGACTACCTGATCAGGCGCGAGATCGTGCAGCAGCAGGAGAAGAGCCTCCAGTTGACGGCGGGGACGACCGAGGAGTCCGCCGAGGCATTGGTCTCCGATCAGCACCTGGTCCGCGAGCGCGAGCGCCGCCGGGTGGCCGATCTCGGCCCAGCCTTCGCCGAGGGGCTGCGCCGCGCCTACGACGTGTACCGGGCCGGGGGGGACCGGCTGGTCCTCGACGACCGGCGGATGGACGAGAACGCGATCGCCGACGCGCTGGTGCAGTTCCTGGTGCGGCCCGACCTGGCGACCTCGCACACCGAGCCGACCGAGCCGAACCACTACCGCTACCAGATCGCCGTCGATTGGACGCAACTGGCGCAGCTCGCCGCCGAGGGCGGGGTCGACCTCGACCGCGAGCTCACGGAGCGGTGAGCCGGTGCGCGATCCTGCCGGGGCCGAACCGCCGACGCCCGCGACCGGGGTGGACGACACCACGACGCCCGCCGAGGCCATGGCCCCCGGCGCGGAGACAGGGGCCGCGCTGGGCGACGACGAGCGACTGGCGCGGGCCGAGGCGGCGCTGGGCGTCCGCTTCCGCGACCGGAACCTGCTGCGCCGGGCGCTGACGCACCGCTCGTTCACCAATCCGCAGTGGTCCGCGCGCGGTCGCGGCGCGGAGGGCCGGCGGCGGCGCGAGGCGGCCGAGCCCCCCCCCGGCGAGGCGGAGGGCGCCGCGCGGGCCTCGAACGAGCGGCTGGAGTTCCTGGGCGACGCGGTGCTCGGCTTCCTGGTCGCCGACACGCTCTACCGGCGCTTCCCGGACGCGCCGGAGGGCGAGTTGACCGCCCGGCGGGTGGCGCTGATCCGCACCGACACGCTGGCGCACTGGGCGCGGCAGCTCGGCCTGGGGCCGCTGCTCTACATCAACAACGGCGAGGAGGTCGAGAACCTGAGCGACCGCGTGCTGGCGAACGCCTTCGAGGCGGTGCTGGCGGCGATCTACGGCGACGCCGGCCTCGACGTGGCCCGCGGGTTCCTGGAGGAGCGGCTGGTCGAGGCCGACGCGATTATCACGCGGCTGGCGACGGAGAACTACAAGGGCCGCCTCCAGGAGTTGGTGCAGGACCCGGAGTGGCACCAGGCGGCGCTGGGGCTGGACGAGGGCCGGCACACGCCCGTCTACGTCGTGGTGGCGCGCGGCGCGCCGGCGACCGAGGGGGCGTTCACCGTCGAGGCGCGGCTCGACGACCGGGCGATCGGCGTCGGCGAAGGGGCGAACAAGCGCCTCGCCGAGCAGGCCGCGGCGCGCGACGCGCTGCTGAACCTGGGCGCGGCGGGCGAAGAGCGGGCGGCGCGCGCCGCGGGGCAAGAGGATCGCGACGGCGCCGAGGGCTGAGCGGGTCGCGGCGGGGATCGATGGGTTGAAACCGGCGCCCCCCGCCGCGACCGGCGCGAATCTCGTCAGCGAGCATCAGGAAGGGCAGAACACCCGTGGCGAACGCGAGCACAGGTGGCACGCACTCGGCCCTCGGCGCCGACACCGGCGCGGTGTGGGTGGTGGGGCACCAGAACCCCGACACCGACAGCGTCTGCTCGGCGATCGCCTACGCCGCGCTCCGCCGCGCGACCGATCTGCCGGGGGCGACGGCGGCGCGGCTCGGGCCGCTCTGGACCGAGACCGCCTTCGCGCTGGAGCGCTGCGGGGTGGAGGCGCCGCCCCTGCTGGCCGACGTGCGCCGGCGCGTGGCCGACGTGATGAACCCGACGATCGTCACCGTGGGCCACGACGCCACCCTCTACGAGGCGGGGCGCCTGATGCGCGAGGCGCGCAAGCGCCTGCTGCCGGTCGTGGACGAGCAGGGGCGGCTGCAGGGCCTGCTGACGGTGGACGACCTGGCCGGCCGCTACATGGACGAGATGGCGGTCGCGCGGGCCAGCCGCGTGCCGGTCTCGCTCGCCCACTACCTGCGCATCCTCGGCGGCCAGTTGCTGACCGGGCCGTCCGATCGTCACTTCGCCGGGCGCATCTGGATCGCCTCGGTGCAGGCGCCGACGCTGGAGGCGCTGGTCGCGCCCGGCGACCTGGTGATCGTCGGCGACCGGGAGAACGCGCAGGAGGCGGCGCTGCGGGCGGGCGCGGCCTGCCTGATCGTGATCGGCGGGCGGACGGTGTCCGACGCGATCCGCGCGCTGGCGACCGCGCGCGGCGCCACGGTGATCAGCTCGCCCCACGACACCTACGCCACCGCCCGCCTGCTGAACCTGAGCCTGCCGGTCGCGGAGATCATGCGCCAGCCGGGGCCGACGGTCGACCCCGACGACCTCGCCGCCGACGTGGCCGGGGCGCTGCTCGGCCCCGGCACGCGCGCCCTGCCGGTCGTCGACGACGACGGGCACATCCGGGGCATCCTCTCGCGCTCCGATCTGCTGCGCGGCAGCCGCAAGCGGGTGATCCTGGTCGATCACAACCACCGCAGCCAGGCGGTGGACGGGCTGGAGGAGGCCGAACTGCTGGCGGTGCTGGACCATCACAACCTCGGCGACCTGCGCACCGCCGAGCCGATCCTCTTCGTGCTCGAGCCGGTCGGCTGCACCGCCACGATCGTCACCGAGCACTACCGGGTCGCCGGGCTGGAGCCGGAGCGCCCGATCGCCGGGCTGCTCCTCGCGGCGATCATCTCCGACACCCTCCTCTTCACCTCCCCGACGACGACCGACCGCGACCGCGCCGCCGCCGAGACGCTGGCCCCGCTCGCCGGGCTGGAGACCGAGGCGTTCGCCCACGAGCTCTTCGCGGCGCGCTCCGACTTCAGCGCGGCCACCCCGCGCGAGCTGGTCGAGAACAACCTCAAGAGCTACGAGTTCGGCGGCGCCACCCTCGCCATCGGGCAGGCCGAGACGCTGGCGACCGACTACTTCGTCGAGCGCAAGGACGCCTTCATCAAGGAACTGGAAGGGCTGAAGGCGAAGGACGGCTACGACTACGCCCTCTTCCTGGCGACCGACATCCTGCGCGGGTGCAGCACCGCGCTCTACCCGAGCAGCGCCGAGCGCCGGCTGGTGCAGGCCGCCTTCGCCCCCGACCACGCCGGCCACGACACCGCCGAACTGCCCGGCATCGTCTCGCGCAAGAAGCAGGTCGTCCCGCCGCTCGCCCGCGCGCTCGACAAGCGCTGACGACACACTGGTGCGGCAATACTCTCAGGAGAGCGATGCGAGAGGGCGGTGATCGGCAAGCCATACCCGCGCGGTTCGCGGACGCCTACCGTGCGGTCCAGCAACTCGCGCGGCACGATCGTTACCTGGGGGCTTTCGTCTTCGGTTCGGTCGCCAGAGGGGAGGCCACCGACAGGAGCGACCTCGACGTCAAGGTGATCGCCGCCGAGGACAACCCCTGCCCGAACATCAACCATCCCGTCATCGGCGGCGTGAAGCTCGACCTGACCTTCATCTCCTCTGGGCAGTTGCGGGAGGCCACCGACCGCGAGATCGCGGACGGCTGGCGCGTCCCGATGCTGGCCGAATCGCTGCTCGTCTTCGACAAGACGGGCGACTTGGCGACCTTGCGCGAGTGGGCGCGACGCGCGGCGCCCAGGCCGGTCGCGGCGGCGGATCACCAGCTCTTGCAATTCCTGCTCTTCCACGTTGACGACAAGGCCCGGCGGTCGCTGGACGACGATCCGGCCTCCGCGGCCCTCGTCATGCACATGGGGCTGCACGACCTCCTGGAGATCCATTACCGGCTGCACGGGAAGTGGCAACTCAGCAGCAAGCGGCTGCTGCCGGACCTGCGGACCTGGGACCGCACGCTCGCGACGCTGGTGGAGGCATTCGTCGCCGTGGCCGAGGTCGGGCCGAAGTTCGGCTGCTGGACGGCGATGGTGGAACACATCGCCGCCCCGCTCGGCGGCCGACAGCCGATCGCGGAGAATAACTGCGCTTGCGCCGTCTGCGCCGAGGATCTGGCGCGTCTCCTCGAAGGTTGATCGGGATGCCTTCGCCCACACTCCCCCGGTTTCCTGGCACCGCAGTTGCGCGGCGCAATTCAGCGTCACGTCGCCACGACGCTGTCGGGCAATACCGAACGGGGTGGTAGCACAGGGGGGATTGATGACAGCAAGAGCGGAAACGACGACCGATCGGCGGGCGCTGATCGCGGAGTGCGTCAACGAGCGGGTCTGGGCGGTCGTCGGGGCGTCGACCGACCCGGCCAAGTGGGGCAACCGCATCTATCGGGCGCTCAAGGAGAGCGGCTACCGGGTCTACCCGGTCAACCCGCGGGCGGACCGGATCGACGGCGACCCCTGCTACCCCTCCCTGGCCGATCTGCCGGAGCGGCCGGGCGTGGTGGACGTCGTCGTGCCGCCGAAGCTGGGGCTGGCGGTCGCCGAGGAGGCGGCGCGGGCGGGGATCGCGCGGATCTGGTTCCAGCCGGGGGCGGAGTCGGCGGAGAACGTCGCCCGCGCCCGCGAACTCGGCCTCAAGACGGTCGCCGACGCCTGCGCGCTCGTCGAGCGCAAGCCGCACTGGTAGCGAGTGACGAGTGACGGGTGATGGGCGAGGGGGGTGGGGACAATCGGGCGGCCCCGCGACGCGAAGCCGCGGGGCCGCCCTATCCTCCCGCTCCCATAGCGCCTGGCGTCCGTCGCAAGCTGGCGGGCTCGGGACGCCGCTATGAGACAGGCACGGCGGCACTCCTGCCGGCGCGCAGTATAGCAGACGGCCCGCGCCCCGCAAGGCGGCGACGGTGGGGGCCTGGCCCGTGCGTTCTCCGCTCCCTGGCGGTGCAACTCGCCGGGACGCCCCCAAGCCACCAACGGCGGGGGCAGGATCCGGGCCAGCCTTCAGCCCGATGAGGGGGCGATTCCTGCCCCCGGCCTCCTCCCCCCGGTGTTGGGGGCCGGGGGGGCGCTCCCGCACCACGGCCGGCGCCGACCGAAGAGCGCATGTGCCCTGGGTGGGGCCGTCCTGCCCCTCGTAACAGTTCGGAGGAGGCTGGCCGTTCGCCCCCCCGGCGGGGGGCCGCGGCGCCAGGTGGCCCCGCCCGCTCCCGATGCCGCGAGCGGGAGGGGGAAGAGGGGCCGATGGGCCGAACCGAGGCGGGGCGGGGACGCCGCGCCTGGGCACGACGCGGCGCGGGGGAGAATTGGGGGGATTTGGGGGTCATTTGGACTATCCTCCCGACCCGTCGATAGGGCCGTTTTCCTTGCTGGGGCACCACAATCGAAGCGGTCGAAGACAGTTCGTTTCGCGAAAATGCCGTTCTCGCGGCTGGTCGCGCCCGCGCGGGGGGCGGGGTGTGCGCGCCCGGATACCGACTCGGACCCGGCGGCGGGGGCGGGCAGTGCCGCGGGGCGGAGGGGCGCGGGGCGGGGTGGGTGGGCGGATGGGGGGCGGCGGCCGCGCGATCGGGCGGGCGGCTCGCCGATGCCCGCCCACCGCATACCCGACCCTGAACTGTTCCTGCCCCTCTCGTCCTCCCGCCCGCCCCTCCTTGACACGCGTGATATACTCCCCTCCGTTCGATCAGGAGCAAGCGGGCCTCGGGGCATGCGCCCCCCTCCCGCCCATGCCTGCCCACGGCGCTGTCGTGGGTGTGGGTGCCGTTGTCCGTTACCAGGAGGGGTGCGCGTGCGTCGGCGGAGATTGCTCTCGCTGCTGGGGGTCTGGGCACTGCTCGCCGCCCTGCTCGGCCCGTTCGCCGGCGCCACCACCCGGGCCGCCACCGGGCGCGAGCCGGTGATCGTCATCCCCGGCGTCGCCGGGTCGGAGTTCACCGCCGCGTCCGCCTTCCGCCTCAGCGTCGACAACGGCCACGGCGGCACCTACACGCGCGACTACGGCGCCGGCGAGCAGGTCTGGGTCAACGAGTGGCAGGCCGCCGCCCTCGGCGACGACGACTACTTCGACGCGCTGAAGCTGAAGGCCGACGGGACCACCCCCGAGGCCCCCGCGCTGCGCGTCGGCGGCCTCTACGGCTCCGCCTACGACGACCTGGTCGGCTTCCTCCAGGACCAGGGCTACACCCTCGGCGTCGACCTCTGGCTCTTCCCCTACGACTGGCGGCGCGACATCCGCGCCACCACCGCCCAGCTCGACGCGCTGGTCACCCGCGCGCTGGTCGCCGCCAACGGGGGGCGCGCCGACCCCGCCACCTGGACGATCCGCCGCGCCGACCTGGTCGGCCATTCGATGGGCGGGATGGTCGGGCGCAACTACATCGCCGACCCGGCGCGCGCCGGCCGGATCGATCAGCTGATCACCCTCGGCTCGCCGCAACTCGGGGCGACCAAGTTCCTCAAGGCGCTCGTCTACGGCGACCAGTTCGGCCCGTCGTTCCTGGGGCTCGGCCTCAACCCCCAGGAGGTCAGGGACGTGGTGCAGAACATGCCGGGCGGCATGCAGCTCCTCCCCTCGGCCCCCTACTACACCTACTACGACAACAGTGACTCCGGCCGGCTGCGCCCCTGGGTCGAGGACCGCGACATCGACCGCGACGGCGTCGCGCGCGGCGCCCTCTCCTCCGCCCAGGTCAGCCGGACCTTGCTGAACCTCGGCAAGAACGGCGCCGTGCTCGACCTGGCCGCCGGCTACCACGCCGGGATCGACGGCGGGCGGCAGGGCGGCGTCAACGGCGTGCGCTGGGCGGCGCTGATCGGCTACGGCCACGGCACCCTCGGCCAGCTCCGCGAGTACACCGGCTCCTGCCTGACCTGGAGCGGCTACAAGCCCTGCCCCAAGCGCGACGAGATCCCGGTCGACGGCGACGGCACGGTGGCGATCATGTCCGCGGCGATGGGCGACCCCTGGCGGGGGACGCTGATCGCCAGCGGCGCGCAGCTCTGGTACGTCGAGCGCGAGCACGGCGCCCTGGTCCAGCGCGACTCCACCCTCGGCATCGAGACCGGCGACGGGCCGGCGCTGTCGTGGCTCGGCGAGCAGTTGCGCGGCGCGACCGCCGTGAAGACGCCCGGCGTGAGCCTGGCCGGGGCCTTCCCCCTGGCGGCGCCGGCGTTCCGCGCCGCCGCGCCGCCCGCCGCCGCCGTGCCGGGCGTGACGCCCGCCCCGACCGAGCGGCTGCGCGGCGCCTGGATCTCCGCCCTCGGCCCGGTCGCCCTCCAGGTGCGCGACGCCGGCGGCCGGACGGTCGGGCGCGAGCGCGGCGCGGAGACCGCGCCCCGACCCACCCTGCCCGACGCGCGCTACGAGCGGCTGCCGGACGGCGAGTTCGCCTTCGTCAAGCGCGACGCCCCTTACACCCTCACCCTGGCCGCGGAGGAGGAGGGGAGCGTCGACCTGAAGGTGCGCGTCCTCGGCAATGGGCGGGTCGAGCGGACCGCGGTCTACCTGGCCGTGCCGCTGGGGGCCACGGGCAGCGCGCGGCTGGCGCTGCGCCCCGGCACGGGACGCGCCGCCGCCCCGCAGGGCTGGCCCGACCTGGAGATCGATGCCGACGGCGACGGCACCTTCGAGACGGCCGTCCGCGCGTCCGCCGTCCTCGACGCCGCCGAGAGCGCCGACACCGACGCGCCGGAACTGGTGGTCACCAGCCCGGCCGCCGGCGAGGGCGTGGCCGGCGTGGTCACCCCCCGCTGGCAGGCCGCCGACCCCGGCGCCGGCCTCCTCCTCGACCGCGCCACCATCGTCGCCACCGCCGGCGGGGCCGCCCCGCGCGCGGTCGGCAACGGCGAGACCGTGGCGCTGCCGGCCGGGGAGTACCGCCTCCAGGTGGTCGCGCTCGACCGCGCCGGCAACGCCGCCGGCCGCGAGGTCGTCTTCACGGTGCGATAACGGCCGGCGGCTGGCGGATCTCGCGGCACACGACGGGGCACGGCCACTGCTGGCCGCGCCCCGTTGGTATACTGGTTCCCGGGCGCCGGCATCGGGGACCGCACGCGGCGTGGGGCCGCTGGGAGGGGTGGATGCGCGAGACGACGGTCGCGGTCTCGACCGCGTGGTACCTGCTGGTCTTCGCCGCGCTGGGCTTCTTCGTCACGACCTTCGCCGCGATCATGTCGCACATCCCGCGCATCCCCCAGCAGCGGGGGCTGCTGGCGGTGATCCTCGTCTCCGGCCTCGCCTCGGCCTTCTCGCTGATGATCGCCATCGTCACGCAACTGGAGGGGGGCGGGGGCAGCCCGGCCACCTACGGCGTCTTCACGATCCTGATGATCGTCGCCATCGCCGCCGCGATCCTCGACCTCTTCTACTTCGTCCAGGCCCGCCGGCGGGGCCTGGAGGGCGCGAACTGGTCCCTCTACGTCGCCCTCCTCCTCGCCGGCTGCGGCGCGCTCGGCCTCCTCGCCCAGTACGGCGTCGGGGCCGGCTTGACGAGGAACACAAACCCGGTTGACGCGCGTGCTGGCAATCGGTCGCTGAACCGCGATGGCGGACAGCGGCGAGCAAGGTCCCGCGCGCCCTGCTCGGCGCCATCGAGGGGCCGGCATCGCGCGAGCGTCGCGGGCGGCGTGCTGATCCGCCCGGCGGGGCATTGACACCGATTGGGCGCGATTTGCTATTATTGACCGGACATAATGTCACTGGAGGGGCTGATGACGGAAACCAGTAGGCCGGTGCGACCGTTCAGCGAGTCCGTAAGCGCGATGCGACCGCACCGACTGCTCGCTCCCCGGCGCGGCGAGTTGTGGATGGCGGACTTGAGCGGCACGCCGAAGATCCTCTCCAGCGATGAGTACAACGCCGACCCAACGTCGGGCCAGCGCCCCCAGTCAGACTCGGCCGCCGGGTCGTCGCCCCGTTAGCTCCGCGCGCGACGGAGACCGTTGGGGCGCCCCATCGGCGTGGCCGATGCCCTGCGCGCCCGCGTCTCGCGGATCGGCCGCGTCACCGCGCGGCCAACGGATCATTGGTACCACGGGCTTTGTCTCGAAGATCAAGGGCTCGAAACCAGATAGGCCGCTTTTTTGTGCGACCGTTCAGCGAGGCGGGTGGTGCGATGCGGACCGGAGCGCGAATCCCGAGCCGGACCCCCAAACGCCCCCCCGGCCCTCGCCCCCCACGCCTGGAGGATCGGGCCGGATGGGAGGGCCGCGAAGGGGCCGCACACCGCGCGACCAAAGCTGGTACCAAAGTCTCGGAGATAGGCTCGTCCTCAGATGAGGGCGGGCTTTTTTGTTCGGCGCGATCGCGGGATGGCACCGCGCCCGGCCATGACCACGACCGGCGCTCCCTCCCCGGAACGCCTCGGGGGACTTCGTGGCCGTAGGCCCGCGAGGCGCCGGCGGGGTCGCGAAGGAGCACACCCTGACCAAAACCGAAACGGCCGCCTCGCCGGCTGCGGCGCGCTCGGCCTCCTCGCCCAGTACGGCGTCGGGGCCTGATTCGGTTCGGGCCGGCTTGACGAGGAACACAAGACCCGGCAGAATTGACGCGCGCCTGATTATCCGGCAATCGGTCGCTGAACCGCGATAGAAGGAGTGGTCATGGCGGAACCGAGCAAAGTCGGAAAGCGAGGTACGGTGGTGATCCCCGCCGAATTACGGCGGCGCTTCAACATCGAGGAAGGTTCCCTAGTCATCGCCGAGGCCGTCGCGGACGGCGTGCTGATCCGCCCGGCGGTCGCCGTCCCGCTCGACGAGTATCACCGCCAATTCCTGGCCGAGACGAACCGCGCTTATGCCGCCCTGCGCCAGGATGCGGCGGCCTGGGCCGAGATCGAAGCCGAACGCGCGGAACTGGAGGGCACGCTGATGGATGGGCTCGACCCCGATGAGGAGTGGCCCGAATTGGCTACCACGGCCCCATCGCCACCCAGGGACCCGAAGCGCGATGCGTGAGTCGGGGCTGCACCAACTGCTCGCTCCCCGGCGCGGCGAGTTGTGGATGGCGGACTTGAGCGGCACGCGCGATGTGCGGGGGCATGAACAGGCTGGACGACGCCCGGTGCTGATCCTCTCCAGCGATGAGTACAACGACGGTCCGGCGGGGATGGTCATCGTCGCGCCGCTCACCCGCACGGTGCGCCCGCTGCCGACCATCATCCGGCTCGAGCCGCCGCAGGGCGGTGTACGCGCCACCAGTGGCATCCTCTGCGATCAGCTCCGCGCGATCTCCAAGCAGCGTTTGAGCGACCGTTGGGGCGCGTTAGAGGTGGCCGTGATGGCGGACGTGGAGCGTGCCCTGCGCGCCCTGCTCAGGCTGTAGCCGGATCGTGTGAGCGTTGAACAGCGGAACACGGCCCAACGGATCATTGACACGATCGGGCGCGATTTGCTATTGTAGAACAGACATAATGTCAAGGGCTGTGACGGAAACCAGTAGGCCGGTGCGACCGTGCAGCGAGTCCGCGGGTGGTGCGATGCGGACCGGAGCGCACCCGCCGAAGATCCTTCCCGAGCCGCCGACCCAACGGGGCAAACGCCCCCAGTAGACTCGGCCGGGGTCGTCGCCCGTTACCGCGACGGAGACCTGGAGCGCCCCCATCGGCCCGGCCGATGCCCGGCGCCCGCGTCTCGCGGAGTGGGCCGCGTCACCGCGCGGCCAACCGGGGTGGTACCACGGGCTT
>JAUJMV010000007.1:16392-22877 GCA_030446685.1 Thermomicrobiales bacterium
TCCCCCTTCGCGGAGGTCTCCAACAAGGCCGACTTCCCCGCACAGGAGCGCGCCACGCTGCGCCGCTGGACCGATGAGGGGACGGTCGCGCGCTACCTCGGCCGCAACGACGGGGCGCCCGGGCGCTTCTCCTTCCTCGACGGGCCGATCACCGCCAACGGCCTGATGGGCGTCCACCACGCCTGGGGGCGCACCTACAAGGACCTCTTCCAGCGGTACCACAATATGCTGGGCGAGGAGCAGCGCTTCCAGAACGGCTTCGACTGCCAGGGCCTGTGGGTCGAGGTCGAGGTCGAGAAGGAGCTCGGGCTCAAGTCGAAGCGCGACATCGAGACGTACGGCATCGCGGCGTTCGTCGAGCGGTGCAAGGAGCGCGTCTGGAAGTACGCCGACCTCCAGACCAAGGCGTCGCAGCGCCTCGGCTACTGGATGGACTGGGACCACTCCTATTACACCATGTCCGACGAGAACAACTACACGATCTGGCACTTCCTCAAGACCTGCCACGAGCGCGGCTGGGTCTACAAGGGCCACGACGTGATGCCCTGGTGCCCGCGCTGCGGCACTGGGATCTCGAATATGGAGATCGTCACCGAGGGCTACCTCGACCGCACCCACACCAGCGTCTACGTCCGCTTCCCGATCACCACACCGGGCCACGAGGGCGAGTACCTGTTAGCCTGGACGACGACCCCCTGGACCCTCACCTCGAACGTCGCCGCCGCCGTCCACCCGGAGCTGACCTACCTCAAGGTGCGCCAGGGGGACGCGGTCTACTACGTCGCGCAGGGCGCGGCCGAGGGGGCGATCCGGGGGCCGCACGAGGTCCTGGCCGAGTTGCCGGGGCGCGAATTGCTCGACCTCGCCTACCGCGGGCCGTTCGACGAGCTGCCCGCCGAGGCCGGCGTGACCCATCGCGTGATCGCCTGGGAGGACGTCAGCGCCGACGAGGGGACCGGCATCGTCCACATCGCGCCCGGCTGCGGCAAGGAGGACTTCGCCCTCTCCAAGCGGTACGACCTCGCGGTCGTCGCGCCGCTCGACGAGTTCGGGGTCTACGTGGGGGGCTTCGACTGGCTGACCGGCCAGTACGTCGAGGACGTGCCGCTGGCGATCGTCGAGGACCTGGAGCGCAAGGGGCTCCTCTACCGGATGGAGTCCTTCACCCACCGCTACCCGACCTGCTGGCGCTGCGGCACCGACCTCGTCTTCCGGCTGGTGGACGAGTGGTTCATCGCGATGGACGAGCTGCGCGAGCCGATGATGCGCGTCGTCGAGCAGATCCGCTGGCTGCCCGCCTTCGGGCGCGAGCGCGAGCTGGACTGGCTGCGCAACATGGACGACTGGATGATCTCCAAGAAGCGCTACTGGGGCCTGGCGCTGCCGATCTACGAGTGCGCCGGGTGCGGCCAGTTCGAGGTGCTCGGCTCGGAGGACGAGCTGGCCGAGCGCGCGGTCGAGGGCTGGGAGGAGTTCGCGGGGCACACGCCGCACCGCCCCTGGATCGACGCGGTCAAGATCGCCTGCAAGGGGTGCGGCGCCGTCAGCTCGCGGATCGCCGACGTCGGCAACCCCTGGCTCGACGCCGGGATCGTCGCCTTCTCGACGCTCGGCTACCGGCAGGACCGCGCGTATTGGGAGAAGTGGTTCCCGGCGGACTTCATCACCGAGAGTTTCCCCGGCCAGTTCCGCAACTGGTTCTACTCGCTGCTGGCCCAGAGCACCGCGCTGGTCGATCGCGCGCCCTTCAAGACCGTCCTCGGCTACGGCCTCTTGCGCGACGAGACCGGGCGCGAGATGCACAAGAGCTGGGGCAACGCGATCGAGTTCAACGACGGCGCCGAGACGATGGGCGTGGACGTGATGCGCTGGCTCTACATGGCCGGCAACCCGTCGACCAACCTCAACTTCGGCTACGCGCTCGGCGACGAGGTGCGCCGCCGCTTCATCCTGCCGCTCTGGAACAGCTACGCCTTCTGGGTCACCTACGCCCGGATCGACGGCTTCGACCCGCGCGCCCCGCGCGTGCCGGTCGCCGAGCGCGCCCCGCTCGACCGCTGGATCCTGGCGCGGCTGAACGATCTCGTCCGCGCGATGCGCGACCGGCTCGACGATTTCGACGCGCAGGGGGCGACGCGCGCCGCCGAGGCGTTCGTGACCGACGACCTCTCCAACTGGTACATCCGCCGCAGCCGCCCGCGCTTCTGGCGCAGCCGCAACGACGCCGACAAGCTCAGCGCGCACGGCACCCTCTACGAGACGCTGGTGACGCTGGCGAAACTCCTGGCGCCGCTGATCCCGTTCGTCACCGACGAGATCTACCAGAACCTCGTCCGCAACGTCGAGCCGGGCGCGCCCGACAGCGTCCACCTCTGCGACTACCCCGCCTACGACCCGGCGCTGGCCGACGCGGGGCTGGTCCGCGACATGGCGGCGGCGATCCGCGCGGTCGAGCTGGGGCGGGCGGCGCGCACCGCGGCGGGCCTGCGCGTCCGGCAGCCGCTGGCGCGCATCCTCGTCCACACGCCGGGCGGGGCCGAGTTCGCCTCACTGATGGCCCTCGGCGACCAGCTCCGCGACGAGCTGAACGTCAAGGAGATCGCGCCGATGGACCGGCCGGAGGAGTTCATCACCTACGAGATCCGGCCGAACCTGCCGCTGATCGGCCGGAAGTACGGCAAGCGCGTCCCGGCGATCCGCGCGGCCCTCGCCGCCGCCGACGCCAGTTCCATCGCCCGCGCCGTCGCCGCCGGGGAGAGCGTCACCCTGCCGCTCGACGGCGAGCCGGTGACGCTGGCCCCGGAGGAGCTGCTGGTCGACACGCGCCAGCGCGGCGGCTTCGCGGTCGCCGAGGACGCCGGGTACGTCGTCGCGCTCGACACGACGCCGACCCCGGAGCTGGTCCGCGAGGGGCTGGCGCGCGACTTCGTCCGCTTCGTGCAGGAGGCACGCAAGGGGGCCGGCTTCGCGATCGAGGACCAGATCCGCACGACCTACGCCGCCCCGGCCGGGGGCGCCGCCGCCGCGGCGCTCGCCGAGTTCGCCGACTACATCAAGGGCGAGACCCTTTCCCGCGAGCTGACCGCCGGCGAGCCGCCCGCCGGCGCCCACCGCGAAGCGGTCACGCTCGGCGGCGAGGGGGTGACGTTCGGGATCGCGCGCGCCGCGGGGTAGGGCCGCCCCCACCCCCGGCCCCTCCCTCGATGTCGGGTGAGGGGAGGGCCACGGCGGGGCGCGGTGTCCGATCGAGTCTGTTTACCGCGTCCGACGCGCCGTGGCCGGGGTGCTGCCACCCCGGCCACGGCGACGCGGCGCACGATTATGGGGGGAGGGGTGATGCCGCCGGAGCAGCCGCGCGAGGGGCAACTGCTGGAGATCGTCACCGCCTGCGGCGATCTGTTGATCGAACAGGGGCGCGACCGCTACGGGCCGGTGCGGTCGCCGCTGTTCGCCTCGGTGCTGAGCGTCGCGGGGCGACAGATCCCGATGTCCCGCCCGCCGGACATCCCCGGCCAGCGTCCGGGCGACCGCGCCTACGGCGGCGGCAACCTCCTGCACGACCTCCCGCTGCTGGGGCTGTTCTACGCGCTGGGCCGCCGGCCGGGGTATGAGCGGTTCGCGGAGGCGGCGGACGCCTACCTGCGCTGGTTCCTGGACAACTGCCCCAACCCGGCGACCGGGCTCTTCCCCTGGGGCGAGCACACCTACTGGCACTTCTTCTACGAGCGCGAGTGGTCCGAGTACGACTTCGGCGTTGGCGACCACCTCCACGACCACCTGCGCCAGGCGCCGGTCTGGTTCTGGGAGCGGGTCTGGGCGCTGGCCCCGCGGCGGGTGCTCGACTTCGCCAACGGCCTCCACTGGCACATCGTCGACGAGGCGACCTTCGAGTACAACCGCCACGCCTACGTCAACCGCCCCGCCCGCCTGACGCCCGGCCCCCGCTCCTGCGACTTCCCGCGCCACGGCGGCTTCTACATCCTCGACTGGATCTTCGCCTACACGAGGAGCGGCCAGCGCCACTTCCTCGACTGGGCCGAGCGGATGGACCGCTACCACCAGGAGCACATGGACCCGCGCTTCCAGGCGTTGCTGATCGAGACCCGCACCAACGACCCGCGCTTCGCGCAATTCTCGGGGGCGCAGCAGCTCTCCCTCGCCTTCAGCCTGCTGGAAGCGGCGGACCTGCTGGTTGAAGATCCGGCGGTCGCGGAGCGCTTCCGCCGGCACGCCGGGCTTTACATTGATGGCTACCTGCGGATGCCGCACCGGCCCGCCGAGGGCGTCTTCGCCAGCGCCACCGACCGGCGCGACAACACCTTCCGCGCGGCCCACCGCGTCTGGGGCAGCGTTTACGGCGGCGGCGCGCTCGCCTCGGTCGGGCTGATCTGCGCCGGCCTGCGCCGGCTGACCGGCCGGGCCGACCTGCTGGACCTGGCCGCCGCCGCCGCCGCGACCCTGCGACGGACGCCCTTCCCAGGGGATACCCCGGTCCCGGCCATCGACCTCGGGCTGGCGGTCGGCCTCGCGACCGACCTGTTCGACCTGACCGGCAGCCCCGAGTTCCTGGAACAGGCCCGCCACCACGCCGGGGCGGCGTTGCGCCACTATTGGGCCGATGGCCTCTTCCGCGGCGCGGCGAACCACCCGGCCTACGACTCGCAGATGGGCGTCGCCTACCTGATCCAGGCCCTCGCCCGCCTCGGCCTGCTGGAGGCCGGGGAGGGCGCCGCCCTCCCCGCCGATTACACCGCCCGCTGAGCCGCGCCCGTGCTATGATGCGCCGCGCGAGCAGGCCCGCGACAGGGCATGAGTGACAGGCGGGGGGAGGGCCGATGGCAGGGACGGGGCCGGGACCGCTCGACATCCTCGTGACCGGCGGGACGGTCGTCACGATGGACGGCGCGTTCCGGGTGATCGAGAACGGGCTGGTGGCCCTGCGCGGCGACCGCATCGCCGCGGTGGGTCCGGCGGACGACGGCGCGGAGGGGTACGACGCCGCCCGCACGATCGACGCGCGCGGCAAGATCGTCCTGCCGGGGCTGATCGACGCCCACGCCCACGCCGGGCACGGGCTGACCAAGGGGCTGGCCGAGGGGCGCGGCGGGCCGTTCTGGCTCGATCTGATGGAGCGCCTCTACCACCGCGCGACCACGCCGGAGTTCTGGTACGCCGAGGGGCTCCTCTCCGCGACCGAGCGCCTCAAGTTCGGCGTCACCACCGGCCTCGCGATGCCCGGCTCGTCGCCGCGCGCCGACGACGCGCGCTACGCCGGGGAGGGCGTCCGCGCCTACGAGGAGGTCGGCCTGCGCTACGTCCTGGCGATCGGCCCGCCGAACGGCCCCTGGCCCTTCCCCTACGCCGAATGGCGGGACGGCGGGCCGGTCGAGCGCCCGACGACATTGGAGGGGGCACTGGCGACGGCCGAGGCGGCGATCCGGGCGTTCGACGGGCGGGCCGGCGGCCGCATCCGGGTCGCCCTCGGCCCCTCCTCGATCGCGCCCGGCCACGCCCCGGACGCGCCCACGGTCGAGGCGGCCCGCTTCCAGGCGCGCGAGCTGCGCCGCCTCGCCGACGCGTACCGCGTGCCGATCCACGCGCACGCCTACGGCGGGATGATCGCCAGGGCGGCGCGCGACTACCCCGAACTCCTCGGCGACGACCTCTCGCTGGCGCACTGCACCGGCATCGGCCCCGACGAGGTGCGCATCCTGGCCGACGCCGGGGTCGCGGTCGTCCACGGCCCGCTGACCCACGCCTTCATCCAGGACTGGTGCCCGGTGATCGAGCTGTTGGAGGCGGGCGTCACCGTGGCGATCGGCACCGACGGCTCGTCGCCCGACCGCTCGTTCGACCTGCTGGCCCAGGTCCACCCGGCGATGCAGCTCCAGCGCGTCCACTACCGCGACCCGGCGGTCCTCCCCGCCGGCAAGGCGCTGGCGATGGTGACGATCGACGCGGCGCGCGCCCTCGGCCTCGACCGCGACCTCGGCTCGCTCGAACCGGGCAAGAAGGCCGACCTGATCGTCCTCGACGCGCGCCAGCCGCACCTCCAGCCCCACGCCGCCGCGCTGGCCCCGCACCGCCTCGCCTACGCCGCGACCGGCGCCGATGTCGAGACGGTCATCGTCGACGGCCGGGTGCTGCTGGACGGCCGCCGCGTCCTCACCGTCGACGAGGGCGCGGTCCTGGCCCTGGCCCAGCGGGAGGCCGGCGCCCTGCTCGACCGCGGCGGCGCGCGCGACACGCTGGCCCTGCCGCCGGAGTTCTGGACGGGCACCCGCTACGCGGGTTAGGGTCGAACGTCGAACGTCTGAACGTCGAACGTCTTTCGTTACCCACGCTCCGGCTGTAACGGGATGCCGAGACCTGCAAGTGGGGACGTTCGACGTTCAGACGTTCGACGTTCGACCCCGACCGAAGGGAGGAGCCGTGGACGCCACCGAACTGTGCTTCACCCCGGCGACGCGGCTGGCGGCCCTGAT
>JAUJMV010000007.1:22977-34958 GCA_030446685.1 Thermomicrobiales bacterium
CCGTGGACGCCACCGAACTGTGCTTCACCCCGGCGACGCGGCTGGCGGCCCTGATCCGCGAGCGGGGGACGGGGTAGAGGGGAGTGGCCGACGGTTGAGGCGGTAGTCGCCGGTCGTGGCCGCCGGTTTCAACCGGCGGCCATCCCGTCCGGCTCTGCGTCTCACATGGAGGCCGCCCATGCCCACCCCCGCCCTCGCCGCCGCCCTTGCCGCCGCCGTGGACGCCCGCCGCGACGACGCCATCCGCCAATCCCTCCTCGATCTCGTCCGCGTCCCGTCGGTCACGGGCGAGGAGGGGCAGTGCAGGAGGTGGTCGAGCGCGCGTCCCGCGAGCGCGGCCTGGCCGTGGACCGCTGGCAGTTCACCGCGGCGGAGGTCGCGCCGTACTACGACGACGTGGGGGAGCAGACGCGGGACACCGATCGCCCGAACGTCGCCGGCGTCCGCCAGGGCGCGGGCGGCGGGCGCTCGATCCTGCTCAACGCGCACGTCGACACCGTCGAGAACGGCGACCCGCACGCCTGGAGCCGCGACCCGCTCGGCGGCGAGATCGTCGGCGACCGCCTCTACGGCCGCGGCTCCTGCGACATGAAGGGGGGCTGGTCACGCACCTGGTCGCGCTCGACGCGCTGGCCGCGCTCGGCGTCCGGCTGCGCGGCGATGTCACGGTCGCGGCGACCGTCGGCGAGGAGGACGGCGGGGTCGGCGCGCTCTCGGCCATCCTGCGCGGCTACCGCGCCGACGCTGCGCTGATCACCGAGCCGACGCGGCTGGCGCTGGTCCCGGCGCAGGGCGGCTCGCTCGTCTTCCGACTGACGATCGCCGGCCGGTCGGCCCACGCCGCCGTCCGCGACGAGGGCGTCTCCGCCCTCGAGAAATTCGTCCCGATCTTCGCCGACCTGCAGGCGTTCGAGCGCGAGCGCAACGCGGCGCTTCCGGCACCCGCTCTACGCGGGGATCGCCAACAAGGTGCCGGTCAACGTCGGCGTCGTCCGGGTGGGCGTCTGGGCCTCGACCGTGCCGGAGACGCTCGTCGCGGAGGGGCGGATCGGCCTGATCCCCGGCGAGGAGGTCGAGCCTTTCCGCCGGCTCGTCACCGCGCGGATCGCGGCGGTCGCCGCGCGCGACCCCTGGCTCCGCGAGCACCCGCCGCGGTTGGAGTGGTTCGGCGGCCAGTTCGCCCCCGCCGAGGTCGCCGCCGACGCGCCGATCTGCCGGGCGGTGATCGCCGCGCACGAGGCGGTGACCGGCCGCGCGCCGGCCGTCGAGGGCGTGCCTTACGGCGCGGACATGCGCCTCTTCATCCGCCTCGGCGGGACGCCCTGCGTGATGTACGGCGCGGGCGACGTGAACCACGCCCACCGCGCCGACGAGCACATCAGCATCACCGACCTGCTGACCGCGACCAAGACCGTCGCCTGCCTGCTCGCCGACTGGTGCGGCGTCGCGGAATGAGCCGGCTACCAGACGTCCAGGGGCGGCGGGTGGCTGGTCGGCCCCCGGCTCTATCCTGACCCCGGATCAGGGGAAATGGGGACAACCTCCCCTTGTCATCCTGAGCCGCGGCGAAGGATCAGTTCACCTGGCACCGGATGAGGCCATCCGCCACGCGGGTGCAAAGGAAGCCGATCCTTCGCCGCGGCTCAGGATGACAAGAGGAGGTTGTCCCCATGACGCCTCGCCCCAGCAGCGGTGACGCCGGCGCGCAGTAGGCGTGGCAGGAAATCGCTTCGGCCGCGCCACGCGGCGGTGCTCATGGCTGCCGCGGCACCGGGTGGCTATCGGCGGGGGCCACCGGGACCCGCCGCGCGGTCGGCCAGTTCACCAGCGCGATGCCCGTCAGGCTGAGCACGAACGCGGCGAGCAGGGCGTGTGACCCGCTCGCCCAGGAGCGCCGCCCCAGCGCCAGCGCCGTCAGGGGAGTGAGGTTGAGGTAGACCGCCGTCTGGGTCGGCGATAACCGCGCCAGGCCGAACGCGTACAGGTAGTAGCCCAGCGCCCCGTCCGGGAGGGCGAGGAAGAGGATGAGGGCGAGGGCGCGGCCGTCGAGCCGCGCCGCCGCGGGGAGCAGGCCCTCGGCCAGCGCGGCGGGGAGCAGCAGCAGCGTGCCCGCCAGCATGGTGTAGGCGGTGATGGTCAGCGCCGCGTGGCGGGCGAAGGCCGGCTTGGCGAGCACGCCGTAGACCGCGCCGAGGAGGGCGGCCAGCAGCAGCAGCCCGTCGCCGAGGAGCGCGCCCCGGCGCTTGCCAGGGCAGGCCGCGCCCCGCGATCGCCACGACCACCCCCGCGACGGTGAGCGCCAGCCCGGCGACCTGGCGCGCGGCCAGCCGCTCCCGCCCGGCCGCGCGCGCCAGCACGGCGCTCCAAACCGGGACAGTCGCCAGCAGCAGGGCGCCGCGCGACGCCTCGGTGAGCCGGAGGCCGGCGTTGAAGGTGAGCGGGAAGGCGGCGAAGAGGATGGCCCCGAGCAGGGCGAGGTGCGGCAGGTCCCGCCGGGCCACCCGCAGCAGGCCGCGCGCGCCGAGGGCCAGGCAGAGGAAGAGCGCGCCGCTCCCCAGCCCGAAGCGCAGGACCGCCAGGCTGAGCGGGGGCACGTCGCGCACCACCGCGCGCGTCGCCACCACCGCGCTGCCGGCGATGACCAGGGAGCAGGCCAGGGCCGCGTTGGCGGCCAGCGCCTGGTTCCTCATCGTTTCACCCCGTTCAACCCCTCCGGCCCCATCCATGAGCCGCGCGATGCGCGTGGCCGCGGTTGGTGTAGCCGCGCCGCCCCGTATACCTGCGCGCCCGTGGCGACGGGCCAGGTCAGCGCTGCCCCTGTCGCCGCGCACCGTCGCCGAGCACCCGAGGGGGAGGGCATGCCGCCGCGAGTGCAGGCGCGGTCTGCCACGCCGCTCCGGCGGTTTTCCTGCCACGGCTGGCACACGCCGGCGTCACCGATGCTGTGGCGAGGCGTGGTCCCCATCACCAACATCACGGGTGCAACCACGGCGCGGCCCGCTGTCGTCGCTGGGTTACTCCTCGAATGAGCCGAAGAGGTTGTTGAGCGACTCGGCCAGCGTGGGGTGGGCGAAGACGCCCTCCCGGAGCGCGGTGTAGGGCAGCTTGCCGAGCATCGCGATCTGCAGCATCGCCATGATCTCGCCCCCTCGATGCCGAGGATGGCGCAGCCGAGGATCCGGTCGGTCTCGGCGTCGACGATCGCCTTCATCAGGCCGCGCGGCTCGTCCAATTCCAGCGCCCGCGCGACGTAGCTCATCGGCATTTTCGCGACCCGAATCTTGCGACCCTGCTGGCGCGCCTCCCGCTCGCTCAGCCCGACCCGGCCCAACTGGGGATCGATGAAGACGGTGTACGGCACCAGCCGGTCGGCGGTCGTGGCTTTGCCCCCCTCGATGAGGTTCGTGCGGATGATCCGGAAGTCGTCGTAGGAGATGTGGGTGAAGGCCGGCCCGCCCTTCACGTCGCCGAGCGCGTAGACGCCCGGCGCGCTCGTCTCCAGCCGCTCGTTCGCCTCGATGTACCCGCCCTCGCCGGTCCGCACGCCCGCCGCGTCGAGCCCGAGCCGCTCGGTGTTCGGCGCGCGACCGGCCGCCACCAGCAGGTGCGAGCCGGTCAGCGTGCGCTCCCCCGACGGGCCGCGCACCGTCAGCGCGATCCCGCCGTCGTCGCCGCGCGCGCGCGCCGCGCCTCTGTCTCCAGCAAGACGGTGACGCCGTCCTCGCGCAGCACGTCCGCGACCGCCCCCGCGATGTCGGCGTCCTCGCGCGCCAGCAGTTGCCCGCCCCGCTGGACGATCGTCACCGCGCTGCCGAAGCGGCGGAACATCTGCCCGAACTCCAGCGCGACGTAGCCGCCGCCGAGGATCAGCAGGTGCTCCGGGACGGCGTCGAGCTCCATAATCGAGGTCGAGTCGAGCGTCGGCACCTCCCGCAGCCCCGCGACCGTCGGGGGCGACGGATGGGCGCCGCTGTTGATGAAGACGGTCTCGGCGGTCAGCCGCCAAGTCTCCCCGCCGTCCAGTCGCACCGCCAGTTCCTTCGGCCCGGTGAAGGTGGCCTCGCCCCGCAGCAGGTCCACCCCCTCGGCCCCCTCCAGTTGCCGCTCGCTGCCGCCGCGGAAGCTCTCCACGATCGCCCGCTTGCGCTCGCGCACCTTCGCCAGATCGACACTCACGGCGGCCGTACGCACCCCGTAGTCCGCGGCCCGCCGGGCCAGGTGCGCCACCCGCGCGGAGGCGACCATTGTCTTGGTCGGGGTGCAGCCCTCGTTGATGCAGGTGCCGCCGACGTGCTCGCGCTCGACGAGCGCCACCCTGCGCCCGGCCCCGGCCAGCGCCGTCGCCAGCGGCCCCCCCGCCTGCCCCGCCCCGATGATGACGGCGTCGTAGTGTCGCGGCGGAGTCGTCAGGAGCGACGAAGCGTGACGGCCGGCCTGTATTGTGTCCATGACTGCTCCCTCACTGACGGCTGACGACCGACGACTGACGACTACGAGCCCGTCCCCAGCGCGCGGTCCAGGTTCACGGCGGCGCTGATCAGCGCCAGGTGGGTGAAGGCTTGCGGGAAGTTGCCCAGCGCCTCGCCGCGCGGGCCGACCTCCTCGGCGTAGAGCCCCAGGTGGTTGGAGTAACTGAGCATCTCCTCGAAGATCAGCCGGGCGTCCTCCAGGCGCGGGCGGTCGGCGCGGCCGGCGCGCGTCAGCGCCTCGACCAGCCAGAAGGTACACATGCTGAACGCGCCCTCCTCGCCTTCCAGCCCATCGGGCGACCTCCCCCCGTCGTAGCGGTAGACCAGCCCGTTGGCGACCAGTCCCCCCTCGCTCGGCGGGCGGTTGATCGCGTCGATCGTCCGCAGCATCCGGGGATCGTTCGGGGCCATGAAGAAGACCAGCGGCATGATCAGGGTCGACGCGTCGAGCGTGTCGGAGCCGTAGGACTGCACGAACGACTGCAGCTCCTCGTTCCAGCCGCGCGCCAGCACCTCCTCGTAGATCTCGTCGCGGACGCGGGTCCACCGCTCCCGCGGGGCGGGGAACGAGCGCCTGTCGGCCAGGCGCAGCGCGCGGTCGAGCGCGACCCAGCACATCAGCTTGGAGTAGACGAAGTGCCGTCGCCCGCTCCGCACCTCCCAGATGCCGTCGTCCTCGCAGCGCCAGTTCTCGCAGACCCAGTCCACCAGTTGGCGCAGGTGCATCCAGAGTTCGTACGACACCAGCGTGCCGTGCTTGTTGAAGAGGTAGACCGCATCCAGCAGCTCGCCGTAGATGTCGAGCTGCAACTGCTCCGCGGCGGCGTTGCCGACGCGCACCGGGTGCGAGCCGCGATAGCCCTCCAGCCCGTCGAGGACGGTCTCGGGCAGTTCGCGCCGGCCATCGATGCCGTAGACGATCTTGAGCGACCCGTCCGGCTCCAGATCGTGGCAGCGTTCGTCGAGCCAGTCCATGAACTGGGCCGCCTCTTCCTTGAAGCCGATCCGCAGCAGGGCGTAGAGGGTGAAGGCGGCATCGCGGATCCAGGTGTAGCGGTAGTCCCAGTTGCGCGCGCCCCCGATCCGCTCCGGCAGCCCGCAGGTCGGGGCCGCCACGATCGCGCCGGTGGGCGAGAAGGTCAGCAGCTTCAGCACCAGCGCCGCGCGCCGGACCATTTCGCGCCAGCGCCCGGTGTAGGTGCATTGGGCGATCCACTTGCGCCAGTAGGCCACCGTCTGCCGGAACAGCGCCTCCGCTTCCGCCTCGTCGAGCGCCAGCCCGCACCCCTCGTCCGCCTCGATCCGGCGCAGGGCGAAGGTGGCGGACTCCCCCTGCCGCAGCGTGAACTCCCCCTCCACGGCCCCGCCGCACCGGGACAGCGGCACCGCCGTCGCCAGTCCCAGGGTGATCGCCGGCGCCGTGAAGATCGCCCCCGTGTCGGTGATGGTCGTCTCGTGCTCTGCCCGCGCGTAGTCGAAGGCGGGCCGGCACAGCAGGCGGAAGGTCAGCGCGCCGCGCACCACGCGCACCCGGCGGATCACCTGGTGGGGCTGGTGGGCGTCGGCGGGCTCGCCGCAGGGCATGAAATCGATGACCTCGCCGACGCCGTCCGCGGAGAGGAAGCGGGTGACGAGGACGTTGGTGTCGGGCCAGTAGAGTTGCTTGCGGGTGAGCGCGTCGTCGGGGCAGACGGGCGCGATCGTGAACCGCCCCCCCCGCTCGTCGTCGAGGATCGCCGCGAAGACGCTCGGCGAATCGAAGTGCGGCAAGCAGAGCCAGTCGATCGACCCGTCGATCCCCACCAGTGCCGCGCTGTGGGTGTCCCCGATGATCCCGTAGTTCGCGATCGGCTGGTACGCCACGCTCGCCCATCCTTCGGTCCCGCGCCGTGGCGGCCGCGCCGCCCGGCGCCGATCGGGGCAGGCCGACGCCACCCGCGCGGGTCGCTCGCCCGCGCCGGGACCGCCGCCCGGTTCCCCCCTCCCGGCGCAATGATACACGCTGGCGAGCGCCCTGTGCTTCCGCCCGCCCGCGCCTCTTGACATTCCCGGCCCGGCGGGTTCTCATGGCCCTGGCGGACGGGGACGCCGCCGGACGGATCGATGGGGGCGACGATGACGGCAGCGCCGCGGTTCACCTTCCTGCTCGACGTGGACAACACGCTGCTGGACAACGACGCCGCCAAGCGGGCGATCGACGCGGGGCTGCGCGATCTCCTCGGCGCGCACGGCACGGCACGGTTCTGGACGCTCTACGAGGAGGTGCGGCGCGACATCGGCGTGGTCAGCTACCCGCTGACCCTCGCCCGCTTCCGCGAGGAGGGCGGGCGGCGCGAGCGCGGCGCGGGCGCGGGCGGGCCGGCCGGTGCGGGCCGCTTCGCGCTGGCCGACCTGCTGATGGACTTCCCCTACGAGCGGTTCGTCTTCCCCGGCGCGCTGGCAACGATCGCCCACCTGCGGGACCTGGGCCGGGTGGCGATCCTCTCGGACGGCGACCCGACCTACCAGCCGGGCAAGATCGCGCGCAGCGGCCTCGGGGCGGCGGTGGACGGCCACGTCCTGGTCTACGCCCACAAGGAGGAGCACCTGCGCGAGGTCACGGCCGTCTTCCCCGCCGACCACTACGTCCTGGTCGAGGACAAGCCGGCGGTGATCGCCAAGGTCTACGCCCGGCTGGACGCGCCGCTGACGACGGTGCTGGTCAGGCAGGGCAAGTACGCCGCGGCGGCGTCCGACCCGGCGATTTGGCCCGGACCCGATCTCACCTTCGACGCCATCGGCGACCTCCGCGCCTGCACCCTCGACCGGTTCCGCGCGGCACGCGGGCGGGCGCTGGCGGCGAGGCGGGGAGGAGGGTCCGCGTGAACGTGATCGCGCTGACGCGCGGCCCCTGGCGCACCAACGCCTACCTCGTCTCGGACGGCGCGGCGCCCGATGCGCTGCTGCTCGACCCGGTCGAGGAGGGCGAGGAGCTGGTGGCGGAGGCGGAGCGTCGCGGGCTGCGCCCCGTCCTTATCGTCGCCACGCACAGCCACGCCGACCACGTCGGCGGGGTCGCCGGCGCACAGGCCCGCCTCGATCTGCCCTTCCTGATCGGGGCGGGGGCGCGCGACAGCCTGCGCGCGGAGCGCGAGCGGGCGCTGCGCGAGTCGGGACTGCGCATCCCCGAGCCGCCCGAGCCCGACCGCCTGCTGCGCGAGGGCGACATCGTGGCGGTCGGGGCGCTGCGCTTCGCCGTCCTCGACACCCCCGGCCACTGGCGCGGCGACATCTCCCTCCACGAACCGACGGCGCGCGCCGTCTTCTGCGGCGACACGCTCGGGCGCGGCTTCATCAACAACGTCAACAAGGGCTGCGACGTGCCGCTGCTCCTCCAGAGCATCGGGACGAGGCTGCTGACCCTGCCGGACAGCACGACGGTCTATCCGGGCCACGGCCCGCCCACGACGATCGGCCACGAGCGGCGGCACAACCCGGCCCTGCGGGGGTGAGGGGGCGCGAAGGAGGGGACTATGCTGGCGAACACCGATCCCGCCGCCCAGGGCGTCGCGCCCGCCGGGACGGTCGTCATGGGGCTCTACTGCTACCCGATCAAGTCGTGCGCGGGCACGGCGCTGGACGAGGCCGCCTTCGACGCGCGGGGCATCCGCCACGACCGGGAACTGCTGGTGATCGACGCGGCGACCGGGCGGTTCCTGACCCAGCGCGAGCTGCCCCGGATGGCGCTGATCCGCCCCCGGATCGCGGACGGCGAACTGCTGGCGACGGCGCCCGGCATGCCCCCCCTCGCCGCGCCGATCGAGCGGGAGGGCGCGACGCGGGAGGTCGCGATCTGGCGGGACCGCTGCCCGGCGGTCGACCAGGGGGCGGACGCCGCGCGCTGGTTCAGCGACTTCCTGCGGCACGCCTGCCGCCTGGTCCGCATGGCCGAGGACTACGTCCGGCGCGTCGACCCCGCCTACGCCACGAGCGGCAGCGACCAGGTCGGCTTCGCGGACGGCTACCCGGCGCTGCTCCTCTCCGAGGAGTCGCTGGCCGACCTGAACGGGCGGCTGGCCGCGCCCCTGCCGATGGACCGCTTCCGCCCCAACATCGTCGTCGCCGGCGGGGGCGTGCCCTACGCCGAGGATCGCCTGGCCCGCGTCCGCATCGGCGCGGTCGTCTTCCACGTCGTGAAGGCCTGCGCCCGCTGCGCCATCACCACCACCGACCAGGCGACCGCGGAGCGGGGGAAGGAGCCGCTGGCCACGCTGGCGACCTACCGGCGGGTCGAGCGGGGCGTCCTCTTCGGGCAGAACCTGATCCACGCCGGGCCGGGCCTGATCCGGCGCGGCGACCGGGTGGAAATCCTCGCCCACCGGTGAGCCCCGGGGCCGTGGCAGCCCGGCGCGGTCAACCCCGGCCAGGCTCCGCTTTGTGTCCTCTCGCGTCCCACGGCCCGCGGCCCGCGCGCTACTCGCCGCTCCGCGGGATCAGGTTCTGGTGATAGCCCAGGCTGATGGCGGCGGCGGTGTTGGCGACCCCGAGCTTCTCCAGGATGCGCGCCCGGTGGTTCTCGATCGTCTTCGTGCTCAGGCCCAGCCCCTGCGCGATCTCCTTGCTCGTCGAGCCCTCCGCCAGCAGGGCCAGCACCTGCCGCTCGCGGTCGGTCAGCAGGTCCGTCCGCCGCTCGCGTTCGCGCCCGCGCTGGAGCTGCGTCATCAGCCGGCGGGCGACCACCGGCGAGAGGACGGTCTCCCCGCGCGCCACCGTGTGGATCGCCGCGGACAGCTCCTGCGCCGCGGACTGCTTCAGGAGGTAGCCGTCGGCGCCGGTCTCCATCATCCCGCGGATGTGCTCGTCGTCGGCGTGCATCGTCAGCAGCAGCACGCGGGTCGCCGGCCGCAGCGCCTTGATCCGGCGCGTCACCTCCAGCCCGCTGATGTCGGGCAGGCCGAGATCGGTCACGACGACGTCGACCCCCGCGCCGTCGCGCGCCAGCAGGTTCTCGAAGAGCCGCACCCCGCCGAGCCCGTCCCCCGCCTCGCCGAGGACCTCGATGTCGGGCGCGCGCTGCAGGATCAGCCGCAACCCCTCGCGGACGATGCCGTGATCCTCGACCAGCATCACGCGCACGTTAGGACCGGATGCCATCCCGCCTCCCCGACCGCAGCGGCAGCCGCACGGCCAGCCGCGTGCCGCCGCCCCGGCGCCTGCCGATCTCGAAAGTCCCGCCGAGCACCTCGACGCGCTCGCGCATCCCGCCCAGCCCTAAACCGGGCCGCTCGCGCGCGGCCGCGGACCCTGCCCCGATCCCGACGCCGTTGTCCTCGACCGCGATCAGCAGCCGCCGCGCCCCGAAGGTGAGGCGCACCGCGACCTGCGTCGCCCGCGCGTGCTTGCGGATATTGGTCAGCGCCTCCTGGACCACCCGGAAGATCGCCAGCTCGACCGCCTCGCCGAGCGCCCGCTCCTTGCCCTCGACGATCAGCGTGACCCGCAGATCCTCGGCCTCCATCGCCTGCTGCGCGAGGCTGCGCAGCGCCGCGCCGAGCCCGAGATCCTCCAGGATGCGCGGGCGCAGGGCGAAGGCGATGCTGTGGAGGGTGGCCGCGCATTCCAGCAAGCTGTCGCGCGTCCGGTCCAGCGCGGCGCGCGCGCCGTCCGCCGCCGGCAGCGCCATCATCTCCAGGTCGAGGCGGAAGATCGCCGCGGTGAGCGCGTGACCGGCCTCGTCGTGGAGATCGCGCGCGATCCGCTGGCGCTCCTGCTCCTGCGCCTGGATCAACTGCCACTGCGCCTGGCGCACCGCGTCCTGCAATTGCTGGACCCGCTGCCGCGCCGGGACGTAGGCCAGGTTGTGGGCGATGTACTCCGCGAAGGACTGCAAGGTCGCCAGATCGTCCGCCCGGAAGGCCCAGCCAGCCACCGGATCGGCGACGTTGAGGACGCCGCAGGTGCCGTCCAGCGGCACCGGCACGCTGATGAAGGAGCCGGTGCGGTAGCGGCTGACCCTGCGGGCGCCGGACTCCGGATCGTTCACCTGCACCGGCTGCCGCGTCTGCGCGACCATGCCGGCGATCGCCTCGCCGAAGCGCACCCGCGTCTCGGTCGCCACCGACGCCGGCAGGCCGCTGGCCGCGGCGATGCGCAACTCCTCCGCCCCCTCGGTCGGGAGCATCAGCGAGGCTCGCCCCCCGCCGACCAGCCGGCGGGCGAGCTCCACCACGGTCGTCAGGGTCATCTCATGCCCCCGGTCGAGCGGCGACCCGGCCACCGCGAACGCTGGCGTTGACATAGCCCCGATCCCCCCGCGCATTGCCGGCCCAGCTATTCCCCCGCGTCGTCTCCACGCTCGTCTACTGTACGATCCGCGACGCCCCGTGTTTCGCGCGTCCGCGGTCGCCGGCCCGCGCTGCACAGTACCGCGCGCCACATGACCACCGTGATATCGCGCTCGGCGGACGCGCGCCGCGCGGGGCAGCTTGTGTTGGCTCAGCGCCAAGCCCTATTGTAACGCAACGACGGCGGCGGGAATAGGGGGAAATACCTATGCGCTGGGGTACGCCATTCGGTCGGCCCGTCTCACCCGAAAGGCCTAGCCGCCCCGCCACGGCAGGCGGACCGCCCCGTCCTAACAGCCGCCCAGCAGCGTGCGAAGCGCCGCGCAGCCCTGCTCGCCCCAGGCGCCGAGCGCGTGCAGTCCGGCGGCGCAAAGCCCCGGCAGGCCCGACGGCGCCGGCGCCACCTCCCAGACGCCGGCGAGCAACGCCTGGGGCAGGAGTAGGGCGAGGTCGGTCGAGCGATCCCCCGCGGTGGCGCCGGGCGCTCGGCCGCGCCGCGCCACCGCCCGCAACGCGGCCGGCAGCTCGCGGACAAGGTCGAGCTTGTCGACATAGCTGGCCGCGCCGGCCGCGAGGGCCGGCCCGCGGTAGTCCGCGGCGGCGTTGTTGCTGAACACTAGCACGGGGATCCACGGCCAGGCCGCCCCGATGCGCCGGATGACCGCGAGGCCGGGCGCGTCCGGGAGGTCCAGATCGGTGAGGATGATATCGGGCGCCAGCGCCGGGATCCGCGCCAGGGCGTCCGCCGCCGTGTCCGCCTCCCCCACCACCTCGTACCCCGCGTCGAGTAGGCCCAGGTACAGCGATAGGTCGTGGCGGAACCCCGGGTGTGTATCGATAATCAGGAACCGGGTGCGCACGAACCCCACTCCCGCGCGCCGCCGCCGAGGCACGCCCCCGGCCGCGGTCGCCCCTTCCGTCCAGCATAGGCGCCGGGGAACGGGGCCGGAAGGGGGGCGCCACCCAGCCCGCGCGCGCAAGAACCACCAGTGGCGATGGGGGGGAAATCCTCCGGGGCGGCCACCGCGCCTTACTGCCCGCCCGGCGCGGCGATGTCCACCGGGCTGTTCCACTCGCGATAGGCCACCGCGAGGACCACCCGGTTCGCCCGCTGGGCCTGGCGCAATTGCCGCGGCGTCCCGGTGGCGAGGTCGACCTCCAGGGTGCTGTCGGCGTTGCTGGCGGCGTC
>JAUJMV010000007.1:35058-36395 GCA_030446685.1 Thermomicrobiales bacterium
GGCGGCGTCTACCAGGGCGACATCACCGGCCGCGCCGACGCGGGGCAGGAGCACCTGCACCTGCTCCCACATGCCGTCCTGGAGATTGGCGGGCGCCCACCCGCCGGCCCCCTGCCGCTGCCACGACCGGTCGCCGATCAGCAGGTATTCGGTCGCGCGCGATCCGCCGGCGTTCTCGGCGGTGGTGGCGATGTGGAGCCGCCGCGCCCGCTGGCCGTCGCCGTAATCGAAGCGCACCCGCACGGTGGAGCGCGTGTTATTGCCGTAGTCGATCGTCGCCTCGAACTGCCCGGAGCGCAGGTCCGCCTCGGCCCGCGCCGCCTGCTGCCGCACCTCCGCCGCGGTGCGGCCGGCGGTCGGCGCCGGTCACGGTCGCCTGGGGGGTCGGCGGGACGGCGGTGGCGGCCACCACCGCCGTCGCCGTGGGTGGTGGCGTCGGGGAGGGGGGGCGATCGGCACGACCGTCGACGCCGGCGTGGGTCCGGCCGGAGACGGCGCGACGGCGCCCGGCGCGCCCGAGGCCACACCGCCGGGCGCCGTCGCCGCTGCGGGCGCGGCATCCTCCCGCGGCGCGGCCGCGAGGATGACGAACAGCGGGATCAGCAGTGCCAGCGCCAGGGGCGCGAGCCAGCGAGCGTGGCGGCGGATCCCGCGCGGGGTCCGCCGTGCCGCTGACGCCGCCCCGGAGACGGGCGCGGCCGGCGCGGGGTGGGGACTCGCGCCCGGTGCTGGCGCCGGCGCCGGTGTGGGCTGGGCGCCGGCGGGATCGGTGCGGGCGGGGCGGGCCGCCCCCCCCCCCGCCACCCGCCGGCCGAGATCACCGGACAGGGCCTGGACCTCGGGGGCGTGCCGCAGGCTCGCGCGTTCGATGATTTGCTCGATCGTGTCCGGCGGCGGGGCGGGTGACGCCAGCGGGGGCGCCGGGGCCGGTGACGGGGGGGCAGTGGTGGGGCTATCCTGGCCCGCGCGCCACCCGTTCGTCCGCGGTGTCACGGGCTCGACAGGTCGCACCGGACTGGCGGGGTGGGACGGGGCTGCGGGCGGCGCGGTCGCGGGCTGGCGGCCCGCGTGCCACCCTCTCGCCCTGGGCGCCACCGGCTCCGGCGGCGCCGGTTCGTCGGGCGAGATCGGCTCCACCGGCGCCGCCGGGGCCTGCCGACCCTGGTGCCATCCTTTTTTCCTCGGCACGCCCGGCCCCGTTCGGGATGGGGGAGGGGGATCGGTCTTCATGCCCAGCCTTTCCTGCGATCCGCGGGCGCCAGTTTCCCGCCCCGCGGTGCCAATGGGCCAGGAGTCTCCCTCACCCATCGATCGGCCACGGGCCGCTCCACGATCGC
>JAUJMV010000007.1:36495-41894 GCA_030446685.1 Thermomicrobiales bacterium
CGTGCTGGCGCCTCCATAGTAGGGAGTGTAGGGAGCGCATCGGGGTGCGCCCAGGGAGGATTACCCCCGGTCCGCATGGGGATAAACCCCATCCCAGCGGGCGCCGCGGCCGGCGACGGGGGTTGGCGCGCCCCGTCGGGGTATGCTAGGCTGCGGGCCGGCGCCGCCCAACCACCGCCCCCCCGGAGGCCCGCGCATGAACGATCAGGACCGCTATCTGTTCGACCTGCAGGGGTTCCTCGTCCTGCCCGACCTCCTCGGCGCGGACCAGCTCGCCCGGCTCAATGCCGTGCTGGACGACCAGATCGCCCGCGAGACCGGGCCGGGCA
Organism: Thermomicrobiales bacterium; assembly: GCA_030446685.1. Taxonomy (GTDB): domain Bacteria; phylum Chloroflexota; class Chloroflexia; order Thermomicrobiales; family CADCWN01; genus JAUJMV01. Next base: position 36,825 of record JAUJMV010000007.1, read on the forward strand.
TGCGCACCCACCGCTTCGGGGGAACCCTGGCCTGGGGCGGCGCCTACCAGGCCCTGATCGACCAGCCGCGCGTCACCCCCTACTTGGAGGGGCTGCTCGGGCCGGGCTTCCGCCTCGACCACGACTACGCCGACGTAATCCGCGCCGGCGACGGCCCGATTGGGACCACCCTGCACGGGGGCGGGACGCCGTTCAGCCCGGCGGAGTACTACCACTGCCGCGATGGGCGCATCCACAGCGGCCTGACCGTCGTCGCCTACAACCTGCGGGATGTCAGCCCGGACGACGGCGGCTTCGCCTGCGTGCCGGGCAGCCACAAGAGCGCCTTCCCCTTCCCGGACGACTGGCGGGATCTGTCCGCGCCCCACTCCTGCGTCCGGCGCGTCGCCGGGGCGGCCGGCACCGCGATCATCTTCACCGAGGCCCTCACCCACGGGACGCTGCCCTGGCGCGGGCGGCAGGAGCGCCGCACCGTCTTCTTCAAGTACAGCCCGGGGCCGCTCTCCTACGCCGCGCGGTACTACAATGCCGACGCGTACCCCGGCTTGACCGCGCGCCAGCGGGCGATCCTGGAGCCGCCGAACGCGCGCTACGGCGGGCGGTGACGATCCGCGGCGTCGCCCCCCCCAACACGGCGCTCGACCATCGCTAACCATCATCGATACCCATCATCGATACCCATCAAGGAGGGGCGTTCGACTGAACGCCCTTACGAGGGAGGACGCCCCGGCCGCTCTTGGCATCGCCCCGAAGTTCGCGGTTCCACGGTGGGCAGCGCGAGCCGAATGTGGTACACCTATAGGCGTCTGGGTCATTCGCCAAGGCCGCCGTGTCGCGCCCCCCGCGTTCTCCCCCTACCCCCGGCGCTCGCGAGGGGGTGGCGGGGGTGAAGGACGCCCGCGGGCCACGCCGCGGGGTCGTGCTCTACCGGTGAGGAGATCGTGATCGCCGCCCGCCCGTGGCTCCGCGCCGCCGCCGACCACCCCGCCTCCCGGTCCGGTGGGCCGCGCTGGGTCGTGGTCGCGGCGATCGTGGTCGCGCTGGTCGTCCTGGCGCAACTGAGCCTGGCCGAGACGACCCGCCGGCCCCTGCTCGGGGTCCACGCGGCGCGCGAGGGGGACCGGCTCGTGCTCGACTGGGTGGTGCCGGCGAGCTTTGCCTGGGATGCCGGCGCGCGCCCCGGCGACACGGTGCTGGCGGTCGAGGGCCGCCCGGTCGACGCGCGCGACGATCCGGCGCTGGTGGCGACGGCGGGGGCGATCGCGGTGCGCGCCCCCGGCGGCGCGGTCGAGCACGCGACGACCGAGACGGCGATCCTCCGGTCGCTCCAGCGCCGCGCCACCTTCTTCGTCATCGCGGCCTGTTTCGTCGCCGTCGGCGGCGTCGTCTTCCTGCTGGCGGCCGATCTCGTCGCGGCGCGCGCCCTCCTGGCGTTCACGACCGCCTGGGCGACGGTGCTGCTCGTCGCGACCGCCTCGACGATCGGGCGGGCCTGGGCGCTCGCGGGGGTCTCCCTGGCCCTCTACAGCGTCGGCCTGACGACGATGCTCTTCTTCCTCGCCTTCCCGGTCAACCACCTGGCGTCGCGCGCCGGCCGCCGGGTCGCCTGGGCGGCGGGCGGCTGGCATGCGGCGCTCCTGGCCTGGTATGGCTGGGTGATGCTGGCCGCCCCCGCCGCGTACGACTTCCAACGCCCGTGGGGCATGGCGACGCTGGTGCTGGACCTGCTCGGCGCCTGCGCGCTGGCGGCCGGCGCCTTCGTCGGCGCGCCGTCCGGGCAGCGCGCGGTGCGGCGCCCCCTCGGGCTGATGGCCCTCGGCGCCGCGATCGGCTTCCTCCCCTTCTGCCTCCTCTCGCTGGCGCCGAACCTGCTCGGCTTCGGCTACCCCGTCGCGCCGGATGTCGCGATCGGCAGCGTGATCCTGCTGCCGGTGAGCCTGGGGGCGGCCGTCCTCAGCCGGCAGTTCCTCGGGATCACCCGCTTCGTCAGCCGCGGCCTCGTCGCGCTGGCCGTCTGGATCGGGCTGCTCGGCGTCTACAGTGGCGGCCTCGGGGCATTGCGCCGGCTCGTCGAGGCCGATCAGGCCCTCCTGGCCCCGGCCCTGCGCTCCCCCCTCCTCGGGATCGCGCTCGTCGCCGGCACCTTCCCGATCCTGCAAGGGCGGCTGCGGCGCGCGCTGGAAGCGCGCCTCTTCCCCGACATCTACGACTACCCGGCCACCCTGGAGCGGCTCGGCGCGGAGCTGACCCAGCTCGCCAGCGTCGAGGCGATCGCCGCGCACCTGCTCGAGCGGCTCGGCGCGACCCTCGATCTGCACTGGGCGGTGATCGCCCTGCGGCCCGAGGGTGGGGCTCCCCTCCTCCACGTCTGGGGCGACCCGCCCGCCGCGCTCGACGCGGGCGCGCTCCTCGCCGGCACGCCCGTCCCCACCCTGGCCGAGCGCGTCCCCCTGATCGCCGCGGGGAGCGCGCGCGGCATCCTGGCGCGCGGGCCGAAGCGCCACGACCTCGGGCTGCTGCCGGAGGACCGCGCGCTCGTCGCCACCCTGGCCCCGCTCGTCGCGACGGCGCTGCGGAACGCGCTGCTGGTCCGGCGGCTGGAGGCGCAGGTGGCGGCGCTCGGCGAGCGCGAGCGCGAGCTGGCCGCGCTGAGCGGGCGGTTGCTGCGGGCGCAGGAGGAGGAGCGGCGGCGGATCGCGCTCGACCTGCACGACGACCCCCTCCAGCGGGCGGTGCTGCTCGCGCGCGACCTGGGCGACGGGCCGGAGCATCCCGTCACCGCGCACGACCGCCGGGTGCTGGAGGACATCATCGGCTCGCTGCGGGCGGTCTGCGCCGGCCTGCGCCCGCCGGTCCTGGACGACCTGGGGCTGGTCGCCGGCCTGGAGTGGCTGGTCGACGACGTGCGCGCGCGCGCCGACTTCGCGGTCGATCTGCTGGTCGAGCCGGGCGCCGGCGCCGCCGCGCCGCGCCTGGAACCCGCCCTCGAGACCGCCCTCTACCGGGTCGCGCAGGAAGCGCTGAACAACTGCCTGAAGCACGCCCGCGCCACGCGGGTGCTCGTCGCGCTGCACCGGGACGCGGGCCGTGTCATCCTGCGCGTGGCCGACGACGGGGCGGGCTGCTGCCCCGCGGACGCGCCCGCGGGCGGGCGGGCGCCGCACCTCGGCATCCTGGGGATGCGCGAGCGGCTGCGCCCCTGGGGCGGGATCGTGGCGGTGGACGGCGGGCCGGGGGGCGGCACGGTAGTGACCGCCACGGTCGCGCTGCGGGGGGCCGATGCTTGAGCCGAGGTCGGCGCCGCCGGTTCACGTCGTCATCGCGGACGACCACCCGATGCTGCGCGAGGGGACGCGGGCGCTGCTGGAGCGACAGGCGGGAATCGTCGTCGTCGGCGCGACCGGGGAAGGGGCGGCGGCGCTGCGGCTGGTCGCCAACTTGCGCCCGGACGTGCTGCTCCTCGACGTGCATCTGCCGGACCTCAGCGGCGTCGAGGTCGCGCGGCGGCTCCGCGCCGACCACCCGGCGGTCGCGGTGCTGGTCCTGACCAACTACGAGGAGGCGGGGTACATCCGCGCGATGCTGCAGTTGGGGGTCCGGGGCTACCTCGGCAAGACGGCCTCCGGCGACCAGATCGTGGCGGCGGTGCGCGCGGTGGCGCGGGGGCGGGGGCCGGTGCTGTCGGAGGGAGCCAGGGCCGCGCTCGGCGGCGGCGACGTGGCGCTGACGGCGCGCGAGCAGGAGGTGCTGCACCTCCTCGCGGCCGGGCGGCGCAACGGCGAGATCGCGGCGGCGCTCAGCGTCTCGGTCAACACGGTCGAGTTCCACGTCCGCCACCTCCTCCAGAAGTTCGGCGCCCGCTCCCGCACCGAGGTGGTCCTCAAGGCCCGGCAGCAGGGGTACGCGCCGCCCGAGTTGCGCGCCGCCGGCGACGCCTGACCGCCGCCACCCCTCCGCCCCCGCACGGCGCCCCGCCCCTTGCCCGCCATCCCCCCGGCGACCGGCCGATCGCCCCACGGAAACTACGGTTTTCCGTGGCGCGGCCCGCTCCCACCCCCTGTACCATTGCCGCATGCGCGACGCACAGATGACGGGCCGCCCGCCCGGTTCGGGCGGCGCATCCTCCCGGGCGACTGGCGGTGGCTGGCGCCGGGCGCCCCCATCCGTCGCGCATCAGCCGTCTCGCCCGACGACCGGTAAGGGTGGTTTCAGGTTGCACGGGGGATTAGATGATCGCGTTGTCCGAGGAGGGTTCACCGATCCCCCGCGCCGGCACGGACGAGCGGGCCGCGTTCACCGCGCTCTTCGAGCAGCACGAGCGGCGCATCTACCTCTTCATCTATCGGATGATGGGCAACGCCGACGACGCCGCGGACCTGACCCAGGAGACGTTCCTCCGGGCCTACCGCGCGCTCGACCGCACCGACGAGGCCCTCAACGTCGGCGCCTGGCTGCACCGCATCGCCGCCAACGCCTGCTTCGACGCGCTCCGGCGCCGGCGGCGCATCCGCTGGGTGCCCTGGGAAGGGACCGGCGATGATGCGCCGGCGGGCCGGCGCGAGGAGGACCCGCAGGAGCTGCTCCTCGGGGGCGAGACGCAGCGGCTGGTGCAGGATACCTTGCTGGCGCTGTCACCGCGCTACCGGCAGGCGCTGATCCTGCGCGAGTACGAGGGCCTCTCCTGCGAGGAGATCGGCGCGATCATGGGCGTGTCCGGCGGCGCGGCGAAGATGCTGCTCTTCCGCGGGCGGGAGGAGTTCCGCCGGCGCTACCGCGCGCTGACCGGCGAGGGCGGGCAGGCCGGATAGCCGGGCGACGTGCCGGGGCGCGCCGCTGCATCCCCGCTCCTCGTGGGGTGCTCCTTGACGCGGCCGGCGGGGTGGCCCACCGGCCGACACTCGGCGTAACGGATCCGCGCACGCCACGGCTCCAAATGGTGCAGGCCCGCCTCCACCGCCCCCAAGATCGTCGCGCGGCCCGTGCGGCTTGCCCGGCGCGCCCTCCGGGTCCCCTTCCCACAGCGCGCGCAATTGCGTGTGTCCAGCCATACGCGCGACCTCGGCGGTCGGC
>JAUJMV010000007.1:41994-45331 GCA_030446685.1 Thermomicrobiales bacterium
AGGTGGGGTATGGCGGCGGGGAGCGGCGCGACCGGGCGCGCGAGGCCCTTCCTGATCGGGCTGACCGGCAACATCGCCTGCGGCAAGAGCGCGGTGCTGGCGCGGCTGGCCGAACTCGGGGCCGAGACCATCGACGCGGATAGCGTCGTCCACGAGCTGCAGCGGCCGGGCGAGCCGGTCTGGGCGGCGATCCGCCAGGCGTTCGGGCCGGCGGTGCTGACGCCGGAGGGGGCGCTCGACCGGCGGGCGCTCGGCGCGATCGTCTTCGGCGACCCGGCGGCATTGGCGCGGCTGGAGGCCCTGACGCACCCGGCCGTGCGGGCGCGCATCGAGGAGCGGGTCGCCGCGGCGGCCGGGCGGGGCGTCGCGGTCATGGTGATCGACGCAATCAAGCTCTTCGAGGGCGGGCTGGCCGACCGTTGCGACCAGAACTGGGTCGTGACCTGCGCGCCGGAGCAGCAACTGGCGCGGCTGATGGCGCGCAACGGCTTCACCGAGGCCGAGGCGCGGCAGCGGATCGCCGCGCAGCCGCCCCAGGCCGAGAAGGTCGCCCGCGCCGACCTGGTGATCGACAACAGCGGCGCGCTGGCCGACACCCACGCGCAGGTGGACGCCGCCTGGCGGCGAGTGCCCGCAGGGTAAGGCTGCCCCCCCGGGCCCCCAGCGTTGGCGGGTGAGGAGGCGGGTGGAGCAGTAGCCTCTCGCAGAGGCGTCGGGCTGGCTTCGGTCTTTCTCCCCCCAACGTTGGGGGGCCGGGGGGGCGGCCCTCGACGCAGCACCGATTTGGAGGAAGGATGGTCGCAGGGGCGGAGAAGATCAAGCCGGAGGAGGTCGCGGCGCGGCTGCGCGAGCTGATCGCGGTCGACCCGGCGCGTGTGGGGGCGCTGCCGACGAAGGCGCAGTGGGAGCTGTACGCCTGCCTGCACGGCCTCGGCGATCTGCCGATGGCGGCGACGGTGCTGGACCAGATCGCGGCGCAGCACGGGGCGAAGGCGCGGGTGCTCGACGCGCAGGCGGAACTCTGGACCCTGGTGGGGCGGGAGGAGGAAGCGCTGCGGGTCGCGCGGGAGCGGGCCGAGATGTTCCCCTCGCCGACCGGCGAACTGGCCCTGGCGCGGACCCACCTGGCGGTCGGCGATCTGGAGGAGGCCGCGGCGCTGGCCGAACGGTTCCGCGACCGCGACCCGGCGCGGGCGGACGGCTGGACCCTCCTCGGCAAGATCGCGCTCGAACAGGGGGACGCCGAGACCGCGACCGAGATCTTCCAGCAATTGGAACAGGCCCAGCCGGAGAGCGTCGAGGCGCGGCGCGGGTTGGCGCGCGCCCGGGCCGTGGCCGGCGAGGAGGAGGCCGCGGGCGCGACCCTGCGGGAGTTCACCGGCCAGATCGCCCCGGAGACGCCGCCCGGCGCCCTGACCGCCTGGGCCGAGCTGGCGGACGACCTCGGCGAGGACGCGATCGCGCGGCGGCTGCGCGCGGGGACGCGCCTGCGCTGGGCCAATCGCGCCGCGGTGGTCGTGCCCGAACTCGAACAGACGCCGGTGGGGCGCGCGCACGACGCGGCGGCGGCGCCGCTGGCGGATCTGGGCCAACTGGCCGAGACGGAGGGCGGGTCGCCGGACGGGGCGGAGGTCGCGATCCCGCCCGAGGCCCTGGCCGCGCTGAAGGACCAGTTCGGCCACGACGCGCTGCGGCCGGGCCAGGCGCGGGTGATCGGGCAGGTGCTGGCCGGGACCGACACGCTGGCGACGATGCCGACCGGCGCGGGGAAGTCGCTCTGCTACCAGTTGCCGGCGACCTTGCTGCCCGGCGTCACGGTGGTGATCTCGCCGCTGATCGCGCTGATGCAGGACCAGGTCGGCTCGCTGCCCGCCGCGGTCGCCGAGCGGACGACGCTGATCAACAGCACGCTCGAACCGGGCGAGCTGCGCCGCCGCCAGGAGGGGATCGCGCGCGGCGAGTACCGGCTGGTCTACGCCGCGCCGGAGCGGCTGCGCCAAGCCCCCTTCCTCCGCGCGCTGGCGAGCGCCGGGGTGTCCCTCTTCGTGATCGACGAGGCGCATTGCATCAGCCTCTGGGGGCACGACTTCCGCCCCGATTACCTGATCATCCCCCAGGTGCTGCCGGAGTTGGGCGACCCGCAGGTGCTGGCGCTGACCGCGACCGCGACGCCGGAGATCGCGCGCGAGATCGGGCAGCGGCTGGGCCGCGACCTGGCCCCCGTCCGCGTCAGCGTCTTCCGCAAGAACCTCTTCTACGAGGTGCGCCAGTTGCCGAACAAGGAGGCCAAGCTCCGCGCGGTGGTGGAGGTCTGCCGGGAGGGGCTGGAGCGCGCGGGGCGCGACGGCGGGAGCGGGATCGTCTACGTCAGCTCGCGCGACGGCTGCGAGCAGATCGCCACGCTGCTCAACCGCGAGCTGAAGCGGCGCTACCAGGATCCCGACATCGCGCTGGCCTACCACGCCGGCTTCGAGAAGGACGACCGCGCCGCGCGGATGGCGCGCTTCATGGACGGCGAGGTGCGGATCATGGTCGCGACCGTCGCCTTCGGGATGGGCGTCGACAAGGCGGATGTCCGCTTCCTGGTCCACCTCAGCCCGCCGAAGTCGCTGGAGGCCTACGCGCAGGAGTCGGGGCGCGCGGGGCGCGACGGGCGGCCGGCGCGCTGCGTCCTGCTGTACACCGGGGCGGACAAGACGAACCTCAATCGCTGGGCCAGGCAGGACGAGTTCGACATCGAGACGCTGCGCCGCTGCTACGGCCACCTGCGGCGCGTCCTCGGCCCCGGCTGGGGCGTGATCGCCGCCGACGACCTGCGCCCGCCGGGGCTGGCGGAGGGGCAGGATGTCCGGGTGGCGCTCGGCATCCTCGAACGGGCCGGGCTGCTGGAGCGCCACCCCGACGCGCCGCGATCGTTCGAGGTCGGGCGGGGCCGCGACGGGGCCGCGCCGGGGGACGACCTCTGGCCGCGCTTCCTCGCCGCGACCGGGCTGGAGCCGGGCGCTTACGCGACGATCGATGCCGTGGCGGTCGCCGCCGAACTCGGATCGTCCCCGGCGGAATTGGAGCGCGCGCTGCTCGGCTGGGCCGACGACGGCGCGCTGCGCGGGGTCGCCGCGGGCGGCCGCCGCGACCTCTGCCTGCGCCTGGTCCTGCCGCCCCCGCCCGCGGCGGCGGCCGACCTGCCGCGGCTGCTGGACGACGTGCGCCGCGAGAACGAGCTGCGGGTGGCGCGGATGATCCGCTTCGCCACCGAGCGCGCCTGCCGCCACGCCGCGCTCGCCGCGCACCTGGGGGAGCGCCTGGCGCCCTGCCGGACGATGTGCGATGTCTGCAC
>JAUJMV010000007.1:45431-47801 GCA_030446685.1 Thermomicrobiales bacterium
ACGCGGCGACGGCGCTGACGGTGCTCGACTGCCTGAAGGCGATGCCCTTCCAGGTCGGCAAGACCGGCCTGACCAAGATCCTCGCCGGCTCGATCGCCGCGTCGGTCAAGGGGGACCGGGTGCCGCAGTTCGGCGCGCTGGAGGGGCTGTCGCAGGGGCGGATCAACGCGCTGCTCGACCGGCTGATCGCGGACGGCTTCATCCACCGCGATGACACCAGCGACTACCGGCTCCTCTCGCTGACCGCCGCGGGCCGCGCCGCCGACGACGCTACGCTCGCCGCCTACGACGCCGCCCCGCCCCGCTCCATCTCCACGTCGGGCGCGGCGCTCGGGCGGCTCGGCGAGGGCGAGGCGGGATACGAGGCCGGGGAGGAGGGCGAGCTGACCGGCGCGCAGGGGGCGACCCTCGAACGGCTGAAGGCGTGGCGGACGGCGCAGGCCGGCGAGCGTGCCGTGCCGGCCTACATCATCGCCACCGACCGGATGCTGCGCGACGTGGCGCTACACGAACCGACCACCCACGAGGAATTGCTGGCGATCAAGGGCTTCGGCGCGGCCAAGGTCGACACCTACGGCGACGCAGTGCTGGCGCTGGTCAGCGGTGACGAAGCATAATGCGCGACCGGGCGGGGGTAATCCTCATACAACATGGCGCCGTCGCGCTGATCGAACGGTGGCGTGCTGGGCGGCACTACTACGCCTTCCCCGGCGGCGGGATCGAACTGGGGGAGTCGCCGCGCGAAACCGCGGTACGCGAAGCCTGGGAGGAGTTGGGCCTGATCGTCGGCCTGGGCCGATGCGTGGCCGAGGTGCAGCACGCTGGCGACGGTCCCCCGGCGGGCGTCGCCCATTACTTCCTGGCCGAGATCAAGGGCGGCACGTTCGGCAGCGGTAATGGGCCGGAGATGACCGGCGGTAAGCCGCCGGAGCGCGGTACCTATAAGCCCGTCTGGATGCCCCTTGCCGAACTCCCCGGCAAGCTCGTCTACCCGCGCTGTATTGCCAGGCTGGTCGCGCGCGCCGTGGTGGGACGAGAACGGTGGCCGCCTGACACGCTGCGCCTGGCCGAGGGCACCGCCGAGGCACCCCGAACACAGCACGCCGCGTGCTAGAGTGGGACCAAGCAGGCGTCGCCCGCCACGTTCGTCCTGATGCTCGTGTCGAGGCCGGGGAATCAATGCGCCGATTCGGCCCCGCCGACGTTGTGCATCAGCGGCAGGAGCGCGGCCCGGATGCGCCGCGCGGTGTCGTCGCCATCGGCGATCGGCCGGCGCGGGGCGACGAACCGGGTCGAGCCGGTCCGCTCGCCGGCGTAGCGCGGGAAGAGCTGCAGGTGTAGGTGGTTGATCGGCCCGTCGCACATGGTGTTCAGGTAGACCTTCTCCGCGCCGAGGGCCTGCTTGACGGCCTTGACCGCCCGCACGCAGACCTGGAAGACGAGGCCGACCTCCGCGTCCGACAACAGCGAGAGGTCGTCACGGTGCGGCTTGTAGACCACGATGGTGTGCCCCTTTGCCCGCGGATACGGTTCGAGCTTGATCTTGAAGTGTTCATCCTCGTAGATGACGTACCGGGCGCCATAGACCCCGCCGCCGGTTTCCAGGTCGTAACAAGTATCGCAGACACCCTGGCGCCGTAGTTCCTCCACCTTGCGGCCGAGCCGTTCGCGTTCCTGCTGCCAGGCTGGGGGCGCCGTCATCACCCGCTCCTCTCTTCTTCCTCCGCTGCCGTGCCGCCGCTGTCGCCCGTCTCAGGCGGGGATCGTCTTGACGCGCCAGCATCGCGCCGCGGCCGGCGGCAGGGACCGATCGAACGGACGGGGCGGGATCGATCGAGCGTACAGCAGCGGTGTCGGCGGGGCCGCTCGATAATCGGCGGGACGGCGGGGCGTGTTGGAACGGGGAGGAGGGCGCGATGCGGACGACCGAGGAACCGGCCCCCCAACTGGTCGAGGCGTTCGTGCTGGCGGCGCACGGCGCCGCGGCGAAGGTGCGGGCGCTGCACCGGGCACACCCAGCGCTGCTGAACGCGCGCTACGCGAAGTTCAACGAGACGGCGCTGGAGGCGGCGGGGCACATGGGCAACCGGGAGATCGCCGAGTACCTGCTCGACGCGGGCGCGCCGCCGACGATCTTCGCCGCCGCGATGCTCGGGCAGGCCGAGCGGGTCGCGGCGTTCCTGGACGCCGACCCGGCACTCGCCCGCGCCGACGGCGTCCACGGCATCTCGATCCTCTACCACGCGGCGCTGAGCGGCCGGCCGGGAATCGCCGAGTTGCTGGTCGCGCGCGGCGGCGGGCGGGGGGCCGACCGGGCGCTGCACGCGGCGGTGAAGTCCGGGGCGCCGGCGATGGTCGCGTGGCTGCTCG
>JAUJMV010000007.1:47901-77961 GCA_030446685.1 Thermomicrobiales bacterium
GCCGTTTGCGCGACCCCGCCCTCGTGACTATACTGACTGCCACACGGCGAACGGACGGCAGGCCGGCGGAGAGGCGCCGGATTGTCGCGCGTCGCCGCTGAACATCGGTCAAGCGCGTAACGCCGAGGAGGGAGAGGGGGCAGGGAGCGGGCCGGGCGCGCCGGCGAATGACCCCGCCGGCCGCGGTCGGCGTTCGTCGCTCGTCGCTCGTCGCTCGTCGTTCCGGGGGGCCTCCGCCGCCATGATGCTCGAACCATCGCAACGGAGCCGCTGGCGCAACGCCGATCCCTTCATGCTGATCACCACCCTGGTGCTGCTCGGGTTCGGCATCCTGGCCGTCTTCAGCGCCGACGGGTGGGACTTCAGCTTGAGCAGCCTGGCGTTCAAGCAACTGCTGTTCTCGCTGATCGGGCTGATCGTGATGGTCACGCTGATGGCGTTCGACTATCGCTTCCTGAAGGCCCTGGCGCTCCCGCTGTACCTCGGCGGCCTGGCGCTGCTGCTGCTGCTGATCCCCTTCGGCTCGATCTGGCACGGGGCGCGGCGCTGGTACGATCTCGGCCCCACCTCCTTCCAGCCCTCCGAGCCGGGGAAGATCGCGATGCTGGTGGCGCTGGCCGCCTTCATCGCCAGCCGGGGCGTGCGGATGCGCAACCCGCTCAACTTCGCGGCGAGCGGGATCATCGCCGCCATCCCGGCGCTGATCATCTTCGAGCAACCGGACCTGGGGACGGCGCTGATCTACGTGGCGATCTGGTGCGGGATCGTCGCCGTATCGCGGACCCGCCCGATCTATCTGCTCGGCACCGCGCTGGCGGCGATCCCGGCCTTCTGGGTCGGCTGGCGCTTCTTCTTCCACGACTACCAGAAGGTCCGCCTGCTCGTCTTCCGCGACCCGTACAACGATGGGTTCGACGGGCTGGGCGAGGGGATGAACATCATCCAGGCGCGCATCACGATCGCCCAGGCGGGGCTGGCGGGGCACCGGCTGTCCGAGGTGGCGGGGCGCCGGGAGTTCGACCGGCTGTTCGCCAGCGAGTCCGATTTCGCCTTCGCCCACGCCATCGGCAACTTCGGCTTCATCGGCGCGGTCGCGCTCTTCGTCTGCTTCCTGCTGCTGATCTGGCGCTATCTGCGGGTGGCGCACCTGGCCCGCGACGAGTTCGGGCAGTTGATCGCGATCGGCGCGGCGGCGATGCTCTTCTTCCAGGCGTTCGTCAACATCGGGATGAACGTGAACGTGCTCCCGGTGGTCGGCATCCCGCTCCCCTTCATCAGCGCGGGCAGCACCTCGCTGGTCACGATGTTCGCCCTCCAGGGCATCCTGCAGAGCATCCTGATGCACCGGCACCGCCTGGCGTTCAATCCAGAGTAGCCCGGGGCCGGGGGCTGGGGGCCGTGGGCCAAGGGGCGTCGGGTTGCAGGCGGGAAGGTGCGCTATGCTGGACGTTCAACCGGGCGCACCCTCCAACCCGCTATCCACGGGCCACGGGCCACGGCCCGCGGCCCGCGCCTCGTGGGCCGCGGCGCTCTGCGCGCTGATCGTCGCCGTCTCCGGCGTGGCCGGGCTGCTCACGACGCTCCGGGCGCCGCCGCCGGTCGTGCCGCGGGCGCCACAGGCGCCGCGGGCGCTCGATCGTTACGACGCCGGCGAGCCCCTGACCGATCGGCTGGCGATCGTCTTCCTGCCGCGGCTCGACGAGCAGGGGCTGGCCGCCTTCGCCGCCGCCCTCGGGCGGGAGGGGCCGGCCGGGGCGGGGGAGACCGCCGCGTTCACCGTCGCGCGCCCCAACTACACCGCGTTCGAGGGCGTCAGCGTGCTGCTGCTGGCCGGGAATTCGGCGGAGACGACCGGGACGGCCGCGACGCAGCCGCCGACCGAGCCGCCCGACAACCTGGTACGCAGCCTGCGCGCCGAGGGGCGTGGGGTGCTGCTCTTCGGCCCGCCGGCCTGGCGCGAACTCTTCGGCGAGGCCGCCCCGCCCCCCGGCACCCCGGTCGCCAAGCCCGCCGCGACACTGGCGGAGGCGGGCGCGGCGCTGCGCCGGACCGACGCCCCGCTGGTCGCCGCCTACCTGCCCGAGCTGGGCGCGCGCGACCTGGCCGGCGATGTGCAGGGCGAGGTCGCGGCCCTCGGGGCGGCGCTCGGCGGGCGCGACGCGGTGCTGCTGGTCGGCGGGGGCGGGGGGGCGACCGAGCCGCTGCACCTCGCGCTCAGCGGGCCGGCGGTCAAGCCGGGGCGGGCGCGCCGGATCGACCTGAACGACATCGCGCCGACCGCCGCGGTCCTCACCGGCGCGCGCTACCCTACCGCTGCCCGCGGCCGGGTCGCCTGGTCGCTGCTCGCCGTGGACGAGCGCCGCAAGGCGACCGCCGCGCTGGCGCTGGCGCGGCAGCGGACGACGCTGGCCGCGGGCGCCCTGCCGCTGGGGGCGGAGTACCCGCCCCTGCTCCAGCGGGCGCTTTACCGGCTGCCGGCGGTCGAGACGGCGTTGCAGGAGGGGCAGTTCGCCTACGCCTACCAACTGGCGTCGAGCAGCATCGACGAGGCCGACCGGGCGCTGGCGGCGACTGCGACGACCGCGCCGATCCTGCCGCCCCGCCGCGTGGCCTGGCCGCTGGTTGCCGCCGGGCTAGGCGCGGCGCTCCTGGCGGCGCTCCTGGCCGCGCTGAACCGCTCGGCGCTGGCGCTGGGGGCCGCGACCATCGGGGCGCTGGCCGCCGCGGGGAGCTGGTCCCTGCTCACGGCCCTGCTGCGCCCGCTCCTCGTCCCCGCCCTGCCGACCGTCGCGGCCCTCCTGCTGCTGCCGGCGGTCCTCGGCGGCGTCCTCGGGGCCTGGCTCGGCCGCGGCACCCGCCGCCCCCCGGTCGCTCGCTGGCGCGGCGCGGGCTGGCGGTCGAACTGCTGGTGCTGCTGGCCGGGCTGCCGATCGCCCTCTGCGCCTACCGCTACGGGCTGCCCTGGCAACTGCGCTGGGAGGAGGCCGCGCCGCTCTTCCGCTGGCGCTCGGCGCTCCTCGCGCCGACCATGCTGCTGGTCGCCGGCTCCGCCTGGCTCCTCCTCTTCCCGCGCCTCGCCCGGCTGTTCCGCGGGCGGTGGGTGGTGGGCGGTGGGCCGTAGGGCGATCTTCCCGGTAGCGTGGGGGCCTATCGGATACGCCTCTACGTCCACCTAACAGTGCGCCGCACGGCCCACGGCCCACGGCCCACGCCCTCAGTGCGGCCCCGCGACCTCGACGCCGCAGGGGCCGCCGTCGGTGTTGGCGGCGACCTCGACCTCCTCCCCCCGCATCGTCAGGATCGGCCGGTACCAGGTGGACAGGCGCTCCGAGGAGCGGCCGATGTAGTGGCCGATGAACGAGCGGCGGAAGCGATCGGTGGAGCGGTTCGGCCCCGAGCCGTGGACGAGGCTGCCGTTGAAGAAGAGCACGTCGCCGGGGGCGAGGTCCACCGGCACGGCCGCCAGGCCGGGCGGCACCGGGACGTAGTCCCGCGTGAAGGAGAGGGTCGAGTCCGCCTCCTCCGGGCAGAAGATGTCCATGGCGTGCGTCCCCGGCACGACCTCCAGCCCGCCGTTCTCGCGGTCGGCGGGGTCGAGCGCCAGCCAGGCGGCGATGCAGGTGCCGGGCTCGACCTTCAGGTAGAAGTTGTCCTGGTGCAGCGCCTGCCCCCGCGCGCCGGCCGGCTTGAAGTAGAACATGCTCTGCGCGGCCAGCGGCTCCTCCCCGAAGAGCCCCGTGAGGATCGCCGCCAGGCGGGCGTCGAGCAGGTAGCGCCGCGCCACGTCGTTGACGCGGTGCGGGTGCATCATCCGCGGGTAAAGTTTGAGAATGTCGCCCTTGGCCTGCTCCGGCGGGGCGGGCTTGAAGCAGCCGGGGATCGGGCCGCCCGCGTGCAGCGCCATGAAGGTGTCGAGGAGGAGCCGCACCTCGTCCGGGGCGAACAGGCCGCGCATGACGAGGTAGCCGCGCTCGTGGAACGCGCTCAACTGCTCCGGGGTCGGGGCCGCGACTGCCGTCGCCATCGGTGTATCCCTCCTCGCTCTGTGCTGCCCGCGGCGGCCGTGGGGCGGCCCCGCTCTCACCGTCGTAGCATAGCACCCCGCATCGGTGGTTGAGCAAGCCGGGCGGACACGCAGTCCCGCCCCTACAAGCGTATGCCGGGGCGTTGCCCAGCCGCCCGCCGCCCCATCGTTCATCTTGCCCATTTCTTGACGTTAACGTAAGGGTTGTGTACACTGCCCGCAGGGATGCAACGCCGGGAGGGGGAGGCGATGTCCAGGGCGGCGGAGGCGGAGCGGGCGGCTCCATCCGGGCAACTGATGCAGATCGGCGAGGTGGCCGAACACCTCGGGCTGACGCCGCGCACCCTGCGCTACTGGGAGGAGAAGGGGCTGCTGCCGCCGGCGGAGCGGATGGAGGGCGGTTTCCGGCTCTACTCCCCGGCCGATGTGGAGCGGCTGGAGCGGATCGCGCAGCTCAAGAAGCTCCTCGGGTTCTCGCTGGCCGAGATCCGCACGGTGGTGGAGGCCGACGAGGAGCTGCAGGCGCTGAAGCGGCAGAGCCGCGCTGAGACCTCGCCCGCCAAGCAGCGCGCGCGCCGCGAGCGGGCGGTCGCCATCCTGACCGAGCAGATCGCCATCCTCGACAACCACATCGCGCAGATGCAGGCGCTGCGCGAGGGCTACGAGGCGCGCATCCGCCGGCTGCGCGAATTGCTCGATGAATCGGGCGGTCGGGCAGCCGAGTAGCGGACGGAGGACAACCACCCCCGAACGCCTCTATCAACCACCCGACGGGCCGACTAACAACTGGTGAGTATGAATCTTCCCGCGCCACTCCGACGCTCGATCGAGGGGCCGAATCACAAATGGTGGGCGCTGGCGACGGTCGGACTCGGCGCGTTCATGTCGACCCTCGACTCGAGCATCGTCAACGTCACCCTCCCCTCGATTTTGCGTGCCTTCCGCACCGACCTGGCGACGGTCGAGTGGGTGGTGCTGGCCTACCTGCTGACAATCACCGCGACCCTGCTGACCTTCGGGCGGCTGGCCGACCTCCGGGGGCGCAAGAAGGTCTACACGATCGGCTTCGGCATCTTCACGCTCGGCTCGCTCCTCTGCGGCCTCTCCCCGTCGCCCCCCCTCCTGATCGGGGCGCGGGTGGTGCAGGCGGTCGGGGCGGCGATGATCCAGGCCAACGGGCTGGCGATCACCAGCGCGGTCTTCCCGAAGGAGGAGCGCGGGCGGGCGCTCGGCATCAACGGGACGCTCGTCTCGGCGGGGATCACCACCGGGCCGGCGATCGGCGGGCTGCTGACCGACGCCTTCGGCTGGCGGTCGATCTTCCTGGTCAACCTGCCGATCGGCCTGCTGGGGATCGCGCTGGCGCTGATCGTCTTGCAGGAGGGGCGCATCTCCGTCCGCCGCGGGGCCGGCGCGGGCGGCTTCGACCCGCTCGGCGCGGCGCTGGTGGCGGTCGCGCTGGTGACGCTGCTGCTCGGCCTCAACCAGGCGCCGGCGGTCGGCTGGTCGGCGCGGCCGATCCTGGCCCTCTTCGCGACCGCCGCGGTCGCCTTCGCCGCCTTCCTCCTCGTCGAGCGCCGGGTCGCCGCGCCGCTGCTCAGCCTGGACCTCTTCCGCATCCGGTCGTTCGCCGCCGGGACGCTGGCCGCGCTGCTGATCTTCCTGGCGATCTCGGCCAACGCCTTCCTGCTGCCCTTCTTCCTGCAGCTCGTCCTGGGCTACAGCCCGGCGGAGGCGGGGCTGATGCTGATCCCGACCTCGCTGACGATGGCGCTGATTGCGCCGGTCAGCGGCTGGCTCTCCGATCGCTTCGGGGCGCGCGCCCTGTCGTCGCTCGGCCTGGGGCTCACCAGCGCCGCGCTGCTGCTGATCGGCGGCCTCGGGGCGGGCGCGCACTACGCCGACCTGCTCTGGCGGCTGGTCCTGCTCGGGCTCGGCGCCGGCATCTTCATGTCGCCGAACACCAGCGCGGTGCTGGGCTCGGTGCCGCGCGCCCAGTACGGCGTGGCCGGCGGCTTCGTCTCGATGGTGCGCAACACCGGCAGCGTGATCGGCGTGGCGATCGCCGGGGCGATCCTGCTGCACGCGATCGCCCCGACGGTCGGCGACCTCGGTCTCGAGGCACTGGGCGAGGCGGCGCCGGGGGGCGAGCGGGCGCCAACCGTCGCCGCATTCGTCGCCGGCTTCCGGCAGGCGTCGTCCGCCGCCGCCGCGCTCGCCGCGCTCGGCATCGCCGTCTCGCGGTCGCGCGGGCGACAGGCGCAGCCCGCCGGGACAGCCGAACCGGCCGGCGAGGCGCCCGCGGCCGCGGGCGGACGGGCGCGGTTGCGGGAGACGGGCGACTGACCTATAGCCGGGCGGCCGCCGGTTTCAACCGGCGGCCACCCGCCCAGCAGGAGGAGATCAGTTCAACCATGGCGACGACGGATCGACCCGGCATCAGGCCGCCGGCGGTGGCAGGGGCGATGGAGACCCCGACCGGCGTGGCGACCGCCGCGCCCCGGCGGCTCGCGATGTTCGACGCCCTGCGGGTGCGCGATTTCCGCCTGCTCTGGTTCGGGCTGCTCGTCTCCAACATCGGCACCTGGATGCAGATGATCGGGCAGGGCTGGCTCGTCCTGCAACTGACCAACTCGCCGTTCTGGCTGGGGATGGTCGCCTTTTCGCGCGCGGTGCCGGTGATCGCCTTCTCCCTCTTCGCCGGCGTGATCGCCGACCGCGTCGACCGCCGCCGGCTGCTGCTGGTCACCCAGTCGACGGTCGGGATCCTGGCGCTGCTCCTGGCGGTGCTGACCTCGCTCGGGGTGGTGCGCCTCTGGCAGATCATGCTGATCGGCTTCCTGTCGGCGGGGGTCATGTCGTTCGACATGCCGGCGCGGCAGGCGCTGGTGCCGGACATGGTCGGCAAGGACCGGCTGATGAACGCGGTGGGCCTCAACTCGGCGGCCTTCAACGGGGCGGGGATCGTCGGCCCCTCGCTGGCCGGCCTGGTGATCCCGGTGCTCGGGGTGGCCGGCTGCTTCTACCTCAACGCCGTCTCCTACCTGGCGGTCGTCGCGGCGGTCTGGGCGCTGCGGACGCGCGGCAAGGGCGGCGCGCGGAGCGGCGGGATGTGGGACAGCCTGACCGAGGGGCTGCGCTTCATCCGCCGCAACCGGGTCGTCTTCGCCCTCTTCGCGCTCGTCGCCATCCCGAGCCTGCTCGGGCGGCCCTACCAGCAACTGATGCCGGTCTTCGCGCGCGACGTGCTGGGGAGCGGGCCGCAGGGCTACGGCGCGCTGATGGCCGCCAGCGGGGTCGGCGCGCTGATCGGCGCGCTGCTGACCGCCTCGTTCGGCCAGTTCGGGCGCAAGGGGCTGATCATGCTCGGCGCGACGGTGGCCTTCGGCCTGGTCCTGGTCGGGTTCGCCCTGTCGCGCCACTTCTGGCTGTCGCTCGGCCTGCTGGTGCTGGCCGGCGGCGGCTCGACCCTCTACATGGGCGCGGTGAACACCCTCCTCCAGACGACCGTCCCCGCCGACTTCCGCGGGCGAATCATGAGCGTCTACAGCCTGATCCTGGGCGGCTTCATGCCCCTCGGCGGGATGCTCCTCGGCTCGGCCGCCAGCCTGATCGGGAGCGTCTCGCTCGTCGTCGCCGTCGGCGGCGCGGCGATCGTCCTGATCGCGCTGGCGATCGCCGCGATCGTGCCCGCGCTGCGCGGCCTCGAATAAGGGGGACGGCGCGGATCGCTGGGTGGCCATCGGTTGCAACCGCCCGCCCCGCCCTGGGGCCATTGCAACGCCTGCGTCTTCCAGATCAGCCTCGCGCCTTGCGGTTGAATCAGCCCGCGACGGCGGGCTTCGTGGCCGCAGGCCCGCGAGCGATGGGTTTCAACCCATCGGCCCCCATCCCATCGGCCCCACCATCGCCGCCCCCGTCGGCCCCTCGCCGGCTGTGGTACTATTCCCCCCGTCTACAGTCGCAGGGACGGACCCTTCATCGCGCGCGGCGGTTCGGAGTCGGGAGGGCGCAACCGGGAGGGGCGAGACGCCGCTGGCCGCTCGCCGACTGCCGCTTGCCGGGGGCTGATCGCTGCTCATGGCTTCCACCAGCCGCTACGGCAACGCGCGGGTGCGCCACCGCCGGGCGCTGCGCCGGCTGAGCGGGCGCAATACCGCCCAGGCCCCGCCGCACCTGCTCCACGGGATCAATGCCGCCTCGCGGCGCGGCGCTGCCGGGCGCGGCGACCGCCGGTTGCTGGCGGCGGGTGGGCTCGCCGGGCTGCTCGGCTCGCTGAGCGCCTCGACCGTCCTGGCGGGGCTGCTGGGCGCGATCCTCTTCCTGGGGAGCGCCGCCGGCGCCTATGCCTACTTCTCCAACGACCTCCCCGACGTCAACCAGTTCGAGGCCAAGCCCTTCGGGACGACCCGCATCTACGACCGCAACGGGCGGCTCCTCCAGGAGGTCAGCGACCCCGACCTCGGCTGGCGCACCAACGTGCGGCTCGACCAGATCGCCGAGCCGCTGATCGCGGCCACGCTCTCCTCCGAGGACCCCTCCTTCAGGACCAACGCCGGCGTCGATCCGGTCGCCATCGCGCGCGCCGTCACGATCAACTTCAGCGGCGCGGGGAGCTCGGGCGGCTCGACGATCACGCAGCAGCTCGTCCGCGCGCTCTATCCGGAGTCGATCGGGGCGGCCCCGACGATCACCCGCAAGGCGCGCGAGGCGATCCTGGCGGTCCGCTTCGCCAGGGCGCATTCCAAAGAAGCGGTCCTGAACATGTACCTCAACGAGATCTACTACGGCAACCGTTCCTACGGCATTGACGCCGCGGCCCAGTCCTACTTCAA
Organism: Thermomicrobiales bacterium; assembly: GCA_030446685.1. Lineage (GTDB taxonomy): Bacteria > Chloroflexota > Chloroflexia > Thermomicrobiales > CADCWN01 > JAUJMV01. The sequence goes on from JAUJMV010000007.1 coordinate 56,761, forward strand.
CAAGCGGGCGAAGGATCTCGACCTGGCCGAGGCCGCGATGCTGGCCGGACTGCCGCAACTCCCCAGCCTCTACGACCCGCGCCACAACTTCGAGGCGGCGAAGTGGCGCCAGCAGTACGTCCTGGAACAGATGATCCGCAACGGTTACATCACGCGCCCCGAGGCCGAGGCGGCGTTCGCCAAGCCGCTGCTGCCGCTGACGCGCGAGGGGCGCTACAACGACTCGCCGCACTTCGTCAACTACGTGCGCGACTACATCGAGGAGCGGTACGGGGCTGACCGCCTCTATCGTGGCGACCTGCAGGTCTACACCACCCTCGACTTCGAGATGCAGCAGGCGGGCGAGCGGATCGTCCGCGCGCAGGTCGAGCGCCTGCGCCCGCAGAACGCGACCAACGGCTGCCTCGTCGCGATCCTCCCCGCCACCGGCGAGATCCTGACGATGGTCGGCAGCGCCGACTACGACAACGACGCGATCGACGGCCAGGTCAACATCACCACGCGCGAGCGCCAGCCCGGCTCCTCGATCAAGCCGATGGCCTACGCCGCCGCCTTCGAGAAGGGCTGGTCCCCGGCGACGAAGATCATGGATGTCAAGGCGATCTTCCCGAACACCACCGCGGCCTACCGCGAGCTGGAGGCGGCGCGCGCGCAGGGGCGCGATCTGCCGCCGGGGCGCGAGCGGGACAGCGCCTTCTACGTGCCGGAGAACTTCGACAAGCGGTACCACGGCGCGGTCACGGTGCGCGAGTCGCTGGCGCGGTCGCTGAACATCCCGGCGATCAAGGCGATCCAGTTCGCCGGGACCGACCGGGTGATCGACGTGGCGCACCGGATGGGCATCCGCAACGGCCTCTGGCGCGGCGCCGACTACTACGGCTACACCGTGGCGCTCGGCGGCGGCGAGGTGCAGCCGCTGGAGCACACCAACGCCTACGCCACCTTCGCCAACGGGGGCAAGTACGTGCCGCTGACGCCGATCCTGAAGATCGTGGACGGCACGACCGGCCGGACGATCGAGGAGCTCGATCGCCAGGGCGCGCTGGCGGCGGCGAAGCAGGTCATCTCGCCGGAGGTCGCCTACCAGGTCATCTCGATCATGACCGACAACGAGGCGCGCGCCCCGGAGTACGGCCTGAACAACCCGCTGATCCTGCCGGAGCTGAACCGCCCGGCCGGCGCGAAGACCGGGACGACCAACGACGCCCGCGACGTCTGGACGATGGGCTACACCACCGATCTGGCGGTCGGGGTCTGGGTCGGCAACAGCAACAATGCCGCGATGAACGGCGTCCTCGGCGCGTCGGGGGCCGCGCCGATCTGGCACGACTTCATGGTCGAGGCCCACCGGCGCCCCGAGCTGGCGCGGCACCTGGTCGCTCCGAACGGCCAGCCCCTCCCGGCAGACTTCGCCCGCCCGCCCGGCATCGTCGAGGCCGAGGTCTGCACCGCCACCGGCAAGAAGCCGGTCGGGTCCACCTTCGGTCCGCCGCCGGGCGGCCCCAACCTCGGCCAGCAGCCGGGCGGCCTCGGCCCCGCCCCCGCCCCGCGGACCCGCAAAGACTTCTTCCCGCAGGGGCAGCCGTCGCAGCCGTGCGACGAGCTGACGCCCGAGGAGAACGACGAGTTGGTGCTCGCCCTCCTCTCGATCCGCAGCGACGCGGCGAAGTACAGCCCCGGCGGCATTCAGAGCGTGCTCGACTACCGCGCCGCCGTCAGGAACTTCCGCCCGCCGCCCGGCCTGGTGGAGCCGACCCCCTCGCCGCGCCGGTAACGACGGGGCTCGCCCGGCCCCACCCGCGGCGTGGGATCAGGGGCTGACGTTGCGGTGGTAGGGGCCGCCCCGCGTGACTGCCCGCGGCCCCGCAGGGCCGCCCCACGCCCTTGCCCAACCTGTCGCGTCGGTGGTCGGCCACGCGGGCAGCCACGGGGGGCGGCCCCTACAGGCCGACGACCGGATGCATCGGCGCACATGGAGTCTCGATGACCGCCGCACGCGAGCGTTTCCTCCCGCCCGACATCCCGGCCGGGCGCCTCACCGCCTGCCTCGGGCTCGTCTCCGACACCCACCTGCCCGATCGCTGCGCCGCGCTGCCGCCGCCGCTTTTCGAGGCCCTGCGCGGCGTCGATCTCCTCCTCCACGCGGGGGATGTCGGCGAATTGGGCGTGCTCGACGATTTGAGCGCCGTCGCGCCGGTGATCGCCGTCCACGGCAACGACGAGACGGAGGAGGCGCAGCGCGCCCTGCCGTACGGGCAACTCCTCGCCGTCGCCGGGCGGCGCCTCCTGCTGACCCACGGCCACTACCCCGACCGCGCGGAGGAACTGGCCTCGCGCCGGGACGACGCCTGGGGGCCGAAGCTCGCGCGCCGCGCCGACCTCGGCCGGCGGGCGGGCGCGGCCATCGTCGTCTTCGGCCACACCCACATCCCGATGACCTACCGCGACGACGACCTGCTGCTGGTCAACCCCGGCGCGATCGCCTCCGGCAACGGCCGCTCCCGCCAGCTCCGGCGCACCGTGGCGCTCCTCTACCTCCGCGACGACGGCCACGCCGTCGCGGTCCACGTCGATCTGGCGGCCCCCGACCGGGCCTATTCCCCCCGGGTCGATTGGGACGCCGGTTTCCGCGCCGCCCTCGACCGCGTCAGCGCCTCGATCCTCTCGCCCGAACTGGAGGCCGAAGTCGACCGGCTCGCCGCGCGGGTCGGGGCGCTGCCGCCCGAGCAGGCGCGGCCGGCCTGGCAGGCGTGGAATCGCGCGGCGCACCGCTGCTGGTCCGGCGAGCAGGCGGTCCTCACGCCCGGCGATGTGCTGGCCGAGGTGCGCCGGGATCCGGAACTCTCCCCGGCGGTGCGCGCGGAGTTCGAGGCGATCCTGGGCCGCCACGCCGGGTAACGCCACCCGAACACGGCGGATATCCGCGCGTTGACCGGCCGTGGCGAGTCGAAGGCCACCCCGCCGACTATACGCTCCTGCGCGCATACGTGGTGGAGCAACCACCTTCCCCGTCATCCTGAGCCGCAGCGAAGGATCGCACCGGATGAGGCCATTGGGGGGCGCCTGCGCGGTGGACAGCCTCAGCCGCTACCCTGTCAAACGAATCCTTCGAGGCCGCTCCCGATAGGCGGGGGAATCGTGTCCATCAGCAAGTCCCTTGCGCTTGTCCCGCGCGGGGCCGTTGGCATAACGAAAAGCGCCGACAACCCTTGCAGGTCATCGGCGCTCTCCGCCAACGCGCCCGGCGGGTGGCCGGTTGCCCGACACCTCCGGCTGCCTCCGGTCGCGGATCGGCTGTGAGGAGCCTCCGATCCGCGCCGTCCCACCGGCCCCGGTCGTTCCCCTCCCTGTGAGCGTCCCGCCGAGTCCGGTGGAGCCGTCCGCGTTGTGTACGTACACTATCACGCCTGTGCCAGGTTGTCAACCCCTCCTGTACGTACACCTCTCCCCTCTTCCTTCTCCTTGAGTTGCCGTCCCGCGGCGACCAGTCGGACGTCCCAGCGCGCTCCGCTGGCGTCGAGTCAGGTCGCCGCCTCGCCAAGGGGGCGGGTGTCAGCGCGTAGCGCCCTTCCCTGCCCGCCCCGCGCGGCAACCAGGCCGGCCCCTTCCCGCACCGACCGCCTGCCGGGTCAGCAGTTGGACGCGCGGGGGTGCGGTGGTGGCGCGGGTAGCGCCACCACCACCCGCGCCCCCTACGAGACGTTGCGCTCCTCTTCGCGCGGCATGGCCCGCCCGCGCCGTGGCGCGACCAGCGGCAGCCGCGTCAAGAGGGTGATATTGTCGTCGGCGGCGAGCCGGTTGTGCCGCTCGAAGCCGCAGCCGAGGCAGCGGTGGACGAGCGTCGGCTCACCCCCGGCCGGTCGAAGCGCGCGACCGGGGCCATCAGCGAGCGGCAGGCGCCGGCCCGGTCGCCCGGCCGGCGGTCGTCGACGTGCCGGGAGTAGAGGCAGAGCGGGCAGTGGTTGCGGTGCCGCCCGCCGCCGATCGTCGGCCCGATGAAGGCGCGGCAGTGCCCGCACTTGAACGACTCGGTCCCCTGCCGCGCCGCGCGCGACGGCCCGCGCCGCCCGGGCGGCAAGTCCCGCCGGGGCTCGCGGCCGGGACGGCGCTCGGCCCGCCGTTGGCGGTTGCCCTTGCGCACGGGCGGGCAGGCACTACCGCGATCGTCGCCAGCAAGGTTATCGTCCTCATAATCGTCTGTGATCGGTTCGGCGCGCGTGGCGCGTGACGCCATCGGGGGTTCCTCCTCGGGGATGGGCCGCGCCACCGCCCGGGGCGGGGCGCGGCGGGTTGAAGGGTGAGGAACGCGCGACACGCGCACTCGCTGACAGCAACATGCAACGATCCTTTCTCTCGCTCGGTCGGAACTCGCCGGCGCCGTGAGGCGCCGGGACAGAACACGGCGGGGCCACGGGAAGTTCCCGTGGCCCCGCCGCGGCGGTCTCGCCCCTCGCGGGGCGCCCTCCGACAACGCCCGCGCCGCGAACGGCGGCGGGCGCGGCAACGCCACGGGGCCGTAACACCCGCGGCGCGATCGAGCATGTGGTTGGTGACAGGACAGCGGTGGGTGGAGGGATGGCGCGCGATGCGGCGACCCGATGCGGCAGGTCGCCACGCGCCTCATGCGTTGCCCGCGCCGGTCCGCACAGCCCGGGCGGGCTGGGAGGGGGCGCCGCATTCGTCCTGGATGCTGCCCGCTGTTACCGCTCGGTCGGCCCCGTGGGTGTCGCGGCCGTGGACCCGGCAAACGCAGCGATCGCAAGTGCCATGGACGCTCCAATCTAGCGGCGTAAAGGATCTCCGCGAATGGTGGCGGCGCACCGCCGGCGGCGGCGACCATCCCCGACAGCCCCTACTCTAGCACGGCGCTGCCCCGCGGCAATCATCCTTCCGTGTCACCGGCGCCTGTACTTTCGATCAGCGGACGAAGGACTGCCGCGGCGCTCGCCAGGCGCCGGCCGGCGCCGATCGCGCGCCGCTACCCTCCGGTCGGCACGCGCCCCGTGGCCACCACATGCCCTTCGCAATAGTACAGATCCGGCCGGTCCAGCAGATAGTCCGGCGAGGTCGGGTCGGCGAAGCGCCGCCACGCCGCCTGATCCTCCTGGGGGCGTGGCGTAGCGCGCGGCGGCGCTCGCCCACAGCGCGAGGGCCTCGCCGAGGAACTGTCGCTCGACCGGCCGCAGGGGCGCCCAGCGCTCGATCAAGGTCGCCCGCTGGCGGACCTCCGCCAGCCCCGCCCGGCCCAGCCACAGGCGCAGGACGCACGCGCGCAGCCCCCCGCCGATGTAGGTCTCCCGCCGCCCCACCGCCTCGGTCAGGCGCCAGGAGAGGGCGGCCGGGGCGGGGTGGAGCCGCCCGAGCCCCAGATCCTGCTCCTTGAGCGCGATCAGGCCCCCAGGCGGACGACGCGGCGCAGTTCGGCCAGCGCCGCCGGCAGTTCGTCGTCGGTCAGGTACATCAGGACGTTGGCGCACCAGGCCGCGTCGAAGTGGGCGTCGGGATAGGGTAGGCGCAGCAAGGAGCCGACGCCCACCTCGACGGGGCAGGGGAGCGCGAGCGCCGCCAGGCGCGCCCGCACCGCCGCCACGTTGTCCGGCGCCAGGTCCACGGCCGCCACCGCCCCGGTCGGGCCGACCAGCCCGGCCAGGCGCGGCAGGAAATTGCCGCCCCCGCAGCCCGCGTCGAGCACCCGCCACCCGGGCTCGATGCCGACCCCACCGAGGATCGCCTCGTACTCCGGGCGGCAGGCCTCGAAATGGGCATCGAGCCAGCCGGCCGCCGAGACGGCGTGGCCGCCGGCCGTCGCGTGGGCGCGCCGCGGGTCGCGCGCCAGGTCGTGCAGGTGGGATCGGCCCTCGGTCACGGCGCACCTCGCGGGGCTGGCGGTGGATCTCCAACGGCGAGCGCGGCGCCGGGGTCGACAGCATCGCCGAAGCATCACCACCCGTCAAGCATCCCCCAACCAGCGCCCGCCGTGCCGCTCTAGGACCCGCTCCGGTGCTGACACCGCGTCCAGGGGGCCAGCGACGGAGTATCCACCGCTGGCCCCCGGCAAGAAACAGGATTTCCCTGCCGGCGGTCGAACGACTCGCGAAGCTTCTCGATCTCACACGCCGCGCCGCTGCCAGAGGCGATGGGCGAGTCGCCTACTTGTCCGCCGGCTGGAAGGTGAGCGAGACGACGCCCGTGCTGAATGTCGTCGAGTCCACCAGCTTCAGCGGCACCTGAGCGCCGATGTCCTCGAAGAGGCGCTTCCCGCTGCCGATGACGATCGGGTGGACCAGCAACTGCAGCTCGTCGAGCACGCCGTCGCGCAGCAGCGACCGGACGAGGGTCCCGCTGCCGGTGATGTTGATGTTCTTCCCGGGTTGCTGCTTCAGCCTGGTGAGCGTCTCCGCGACGTTGCCGCGGATCAGCGTCGAGTTCTGCCACTCGACCCGGTCCAGCGTCGCGGACACGACAAGCTTCGGCGTGGTGTTCATCTGGTCCGCCATCGGCACGTCGCTGCCCTGGTGCGGCCAGTAGCCGGCGAACTCCTCGTAAGTCCGCCGCCCCAGCAGCATGGTGTCCCCGCGGCCATCGCCGCCCCGACCGCCGCCCCCATCTCCTCGTTGAAGTAAGGGAAGTGCCACTGGTCCGGCGCCTCCACGACGCCGTCCAGCGACATGAACAAGCCCGCGACGATCTTCCTCATCTCGTTCTCCTCCGCATTCTTCACGGTGGTTGCTGGTCCACAACAGTAGTCCGTCGCGTCGGCGCGCTCTTGCCCCTCTGGTCGTGGGTCTTGTCGATGCACGCCCGGCCAAGAGCGAGGGGGCACATCTTGGCAGGATCGCTGGCCGACCCAGGCGCCCTTGACCGACCACAACGTGGAGGGATAGTGGGTCGGTTTGCCTCTGAACAGTGATGAACGCTTCGGACCCGCCCACTTGCGGCCACCACGGCCGACGATCGCGGGCGCAGCCGCTGCGCCTCGCGGAATCAGGGGTGAACAGCCGCCAGTGCCCCTCGGAGATGACCTCGACGGAGCCGTCAACGACCGTGATGGCGGTCTCGTCGTCGATCGCGTAGGCCGGACCCGCGATACCGGCCGCCCAGCGTTCCGCGTTCGCCATCGTGTTGTGCGGCAGCATCGGGTGATCCAGGTGCGGGTAGATCGAGAAATCAACCAGGCCGAGCGTCTCGTCGCCGCCGGTGGGCGGGGTCCAGTTGACGAAGAACTCCCCGATCCTGGGCGTCAGCACCATGCTCCCGGCGCTCAGCCCCACCCAAACCGCCTCGCGCAGCGACGGCAGGAGGTCCGCCAGCCCGGACTCCCGCATCCAGTGGGCCAGATACAGCGCGTCGCCGCCGTTCACCAGCAGGACGTCGGCCTCCCGGACCCAGGAGACCCAGCGCTCTTTGTCGATGCTGGGCAGCGCGGTGAGCTCCAGCACGCCCACGGACCGCCACCCCAGCTCGATCATCGGGCATTCGGGCTCTTGGCCGCTGATGAACCGCCAGGCGTGGCCAGGGCCGGCCATCGGATGCCCATACGTCGCGGTGGGGAGGCAGAGGGCGCTGGCCTCGGCGATCGGCTTGCCCAGGAGGCCGACCAGCGCGTCGTGGATGCTCGCGTTCCTGATGCCCGTGGACGTGAGAAGCAACCGCATACTGCCCTCCCTTGGCTCTCTCGTCGCCCCGCTCGATGAGCTGCTCTCTTAACGGGAAACTGACCCACTACCGTCTGGTCCGGTGATCGTCCCGTGGGTGGCCCGTGCTCGCGCGCCCGTGCTCGTCCCGGCGCGCTCATTCGGAGGCGACCTCCTTGATCGGCCGCACCTCGATGCTCCCCAGGCGCGCCGGCGGCATCCACGACGCCAGCCGGATGGCCTCGTTCAGGTCTCGGGCCTCGATGAAGTAGAACCCGCCCAGTTGCTCCCGCGTCTCGGCGAAAGGGCCGTCGGTGATCGACACCTTGCCGCCCCGGACGCGGACGGTCGCGGCCGTCCGCACCGGCTGCAGGGGAGAGGAGGCGAGGTAGTGGCCGCTCCGCCGCAACTCCTCGCGGAAGGCGAGGACCTCGCCCATGATCGCGTCATACTCGCTCGCGGGCAGGGCGTCGATCGCCGCCTCCTCATGGTAGACCAGGCACAGGTACTTCATCGTGTCCTCCGCGTCGTGTTCGACCGGCCGTTGACACGAGATAGTCGCTCCGCGGTGTCCGCGATCGACAGCGGCCCGGCCGAATTCGCGGATCCCGTGCGGATCGGCAGTTGCCATCCCAGATCCCGCCTCCTCCCTGCCGGTCGGCAAGTCACTGGCGCGAGGTTATGAGCGCGCGTAGCCGGGCGTCGCGCAAGGAGAGGCCGCCCCAGAGCAGCGCGCCGAGCAGGAGCGGGAAGGCGACGGAGAACGCGGGCGAGCCGAGGCGCACATGGGTCGCGATCGCCCCGCCCAAATAGCCCGTCAGCAGGACCGCGCCGAGTGGGGCGGTGCGCGGCAGCAGATAGACGGCCAGGCAGGCGAGCGTGAGGATGCCGAGGCCCAGCGTCACGGGCGCGGAGTAGCCGAGCTGCGCGGACACCTCCACGGCGGGGGCGAGCTGGAGCACCTTGATGGCGCCGTCGAAGAGCAGGAACAGGACCGCGAGGGCGCTGATGATCCGCCCGGTCCAGGTGCGCGCTGTCGAGACCGGAGCGGTGTGCGTCGCCGTGTGCAGAGCCGCTTGCATGACGTTTTCCTCCAGATGCCTGCCAATCGAGCGTCACCGGATGCGTGACATTGAGTAGTCGTCCGTCGGGGCTCGAAATCGACAACTGTCCCGCACGACTCGACCTTTCTCAGATCCGCCCCTACTTGACGACCCGGAACCGCAGGTGAGTGGCGCCGGGGGACGCGATCAGCCGCGTGCATTCCAGTTCGATGCGCTCAGCGCCCAGGGGCTCGAACAGCCGGGTGCCCGCCCCGAGCAGCACCGGGGCCAGATGGAGGTGTAGCTCGTCGATCAACCCGGCGGCGAGGTACTGCTGGGCGATCCCCGCCCCGCCCATCACGCAAACATCGCGGTCGCCCGCCGCCGCCCTGGCTTGTGCGAGGGCGCTCTCGATGCCGTCGGTGACGAAAGTGAAGGTCGTCGGTCCCCTGCGCAGGAGTTCACGACCGCGATGGGTGAGCACGAAGCAGGGCTGCCCGAAAGCGCCGTCTTCGCCCCAGGGTCCCTCGCCCACGTCGAACGTGCGCCTGCCGATCAGGAATGCCCCGGTCGAGGTGAATAGCTCGCCAGCGACCTCCCGATCGGCCGCGCTCGCCGGTGTGGATCCGTCGCCGAACGCCCAGTAGTGGAGGCGCTCACCGCCGTCGCCCAAGGGCCGCTCAAGGTCGACGTTCGGCGCGGCGATGAACCCATCCAGCGACATGGTGATGTTCACGACCACTTTTCCGGGGGAACTGCGCCGCCGGTTGTCGTCCGTCCGCGTGTCGGCAGCCATGTCTCCGGTCTCTCCTTTGCGCATCCCGACCTGGCCGTTTCGGTTCAACGGGCGGCCCTACCACCGGGGCGGGGCGCCCCTCGTGAGCGCCCCGCCCCGCGCCGTCTATCGCACCCGCGGGCGCGCGAGGGTCGTCAGGAGCCCGACGATCGCGCCGGCGGCGACGACGTGCATCAGCACGAGGATCGCGGTCTGCCCGGCCGTCGCGCCGGACGGTGGGGATGTAGGTGAAGTCCGGGATCAGCGTGACGACGAAGACCACGGCGGCGATGATCGCGAAGGTCCGCGCCGGGCGGCGGGCGAAGCGGAGCAGGATGGCGTAGAGCAGGACGGCGACGATCGCCGGGGCGAGGGTGAAGATGATCGCCCCGCTGACGCCGGTGAGGGGCAGGAAGCGCGGGTCGTAGGCGACGACCAGGCCGCCGAGATAGTAGACGACGACGTTGCCGAGGACGGCGGCGACGACCGTGGCGAGGGCGACGCGGGCGTAGCGCCCCCAGTCGGTCGCGCGCGCGGTCTTCCCGCCGGGTGTGGATGTCGCGAAAGTGGTAGCCATCGGTCCGACCTCCGTTGTCGTGCGTACAAAGGATCGCCGGTGATGCGGGACGGTCGCGTCACGGCGGCGCCCGCTCGTCGTTGCCGCGCGCCCCGCCGGTTCCCCGCCGGGGCGGCACCACGCGCGTCTCGAGGGCGAGCAGGGCGAGGCCGAGGCGCATCAGGTGCAGGAGGACGCCGTGCAGGGCGGCCTGGTCGGGTAGGGTGCCGACGATGAGGCTGGCCCCGTCGGCCTCGTGGGCGATCCGCAGCCCGGCGAGGCGATCGCCCCAGGCGGGGTCGAGGTGGCCCCGCACCCGGATCCGGCACTCCATCCTCCCCTCCTTTCCGGGTCGACCCCGCCGGCCCTGGGACCAGCATCGGGCCGCACCCCGCCCGGCACGAATCCGGGGCGGCCGCACCCGCCGTGGAGGCTGGCGGGTGCCGGTGGTCGGGCTTCAGGCCCGCGGGGTGTCCTTCTCGTGCTTCGGGTCGGCCGTGGCCGTTCCGTACTGCGGGCGCCCGGCCGTACGGTAGACCTGGATCGTCACCCCGTTGGCGGTGGCCCGCGATTCGACGAGCTCGAGCGCCGTGTCCAGGCCAGCATCGGGGAACAGCCGCCTGCCCTGGCCGACGACCACGGGGAAGGTGAGCAGGGTGATCTCGTCGACGAGGTCGTTGTCGAGCAGCAACCGGGCCAGGCTGAGGCTACCAACCACCTGCAGCTCGCCCCCCGGCTTGGCTTTCAGCTCGCCGACGGCGGCCGCGACGTCCCCGGAGAGAACGGTCGTGTCCGCCCACTGCAGGTCGGTGAGCGTGGTCGATGCCACGTACTTGGGCCGGGTGTTCAACGCCACGGCGATGGGGTCGTCGGAATCTGCCATCGCTCCCCAAGAGCCGGCGAAGATCTCGTAGGTCCGCCGGCCGAACAGGAAGGCGTCGGCGCGCTGGTAGACCTGGCCTATCAAGGCCGCGGTCTCGCTATCGAAGTGCGGCATGGCCCATCCGCCGCGCTCGAATCCGCCCCAGCGGTCCTCCTCCGGCCCGCCGAGCCCCTGCATCACGCCGTCGACGGAGACGTTGGTGTTGGTCGTCAGTTTCATGGTCGCGGTTCCTTTCTCGTCCAGTTGGTTGTCGTTCGGTCGGACCGGGCCGCACCGATCGCATCGGGCGCGGCGCGGCCCGTGCCGCGTGTTCAGGCCGTGCCTTCCTCGAGGAAGGGCCGCACGTCGGCGATGTCGTAGTCGGCCACCGACGCCGAGAGGATCGCCGCCCCTTGCTCGTCGCTGGGGGTGCTGCTGCGGGCCGCGTCGAGGGCCGCTCGCGACTCCCAGCGCTCGAAGATGTTGATGCGGCCCGGATCGATGAGGTCGGCGGCGATGGCGAAGTCGAGGCAGCCGGCCGTCCCGCGCGCCCGCTCGACGGGGCGGGTGCCGGGCCTGACGGGCCGGCGGGCGTGGCGCACCACGCCGTCCGGCTGCCGAGGGCGCGTCATCAGCCCGCGAACTCCCAGCGGGTCGCGCCGTTTGGCTCGGCGGTCGCGACGCCGACGACCGTGTCGGAGGTGAAGCGGAAGACGTGCCACGGCGGCGGGCCGGCGCTGGGGGCGCTGAACGGGGCGGTCAGCGCGTCGCCCGCGCCCTCGGCGGGCCAGCCGCCCTCGCGGTAGATCCCGGCGAGCTTCTCCAACGTGGCCGCGTCGCCCATCCGCGCGGCGGTCCCGAAGAATGTCAGATCGATTCCCGCTAGCTTGACGGCGATCGTGCAGGCCGGGTTGGCCGCCAGGTTGCGGGCCTTGCGCGCGGCGAGGCTGCTGGTGAAGTAGAGGTCGCCGTCGAGCCAGGCGGCCCCCACCCCGGCGACGTGCGGGCGGCCCTCGGGGCCGACCGTGCCGAGGAAGACTTCCCAGCCGGCTGTGCCTTTCACGAGCTCGTCGTGCGCGCGGCTCCACGGCAGGGCGTCGTTGCCGTAGCGGTCGAGATTCTTCGTCCTGGTTGGCGTGCGATCGGTCATCGGTCTGCCTCCTCTGCTCCGTGGTCGCGGAGAAGCCGATCATCGCCGCGCTGTTGTGGTCGCTGCGCCCCGCGCGGGTCCGGGTCGGCTGCGGGTCACGTGCGCGACGACCCGGCGGCCCATCTTGCTCGCCCGCAGCCGCTCTCGCCGGCGGCCCGTCGCCGGTTGCGCCGGGGAGTGGGCCAGGGTCGGCGGGGGAACCGCTCGCCGCGCCCCGCCGCCCTGGCGTCGCGCTACCGCGCCCACCCGCCCGAGAAGCGCGTCAGCATCCCGGTGATGATCGCCGCGGCGACGACGTGCATGAGGACCAGGATCGCCGTCTGCGCGGCCGTCGCGCCCGGCGGTGGGGATGTAGGTGAAGTCCGGGATCAGCGTGACGACGAAGACCGCGGCGGCGATGATCGCGAAGACGCGGGCCGGGTGGCGGGCGAGGCGCAGGAGGATGGCGTAGAGCAGGGTCGCGACGATCGCCGGGACCAGCGTGAAGATGATCGCCCCGCTGACGTTGGCGAGGGGAGGAAGCGCGGGTCGTAGCCGACGACCGCGCTCCCGACGGCGTAGACGAGGACATTGGCGAGCACGGCGGCGGCCACCGTGCCGAGGCCGACAAGGGCGAACCGCCCCCGGTCGCCGGAGCGAGCTGCCGTGGACGCGGACGAGGACCTGGTGGTGGCTGACATCGGTGATACCCCTCCTCTACAACTGACCGACCTTACGCGCCACGATCGTGGCATGAAGTAGTCGCTCGGCGGGGCCCGAGATCGACAACGGTCCCACCGAACGTGAAGATCCTTCGTCGGACGTGTCAGGCGGGTGGGTTGGCTGGCCGGCGAGCGGAGCGGCTGGCCCGCTCGCCGGCGCGGTGCAGCCCGCCCTCCGCGCGCGGTGGTAGTCGGCCGGCTCGCCGGGCGCCAGGCGGGCGTCGATCAGGGCAACACCCGTCGCCCCTCCTCGGCGCGGTCGAAGTCGCCGAAGCAGCGGCGGCTATCGGGGGCAGGCGCGGTGAGATCAGGAGGGAATTACTGGCCGAACCGGCGCGCGGCGCGTGCCCGCGCTTTCGCCGCCTCGTCCTGCCGATCCTTCGGCGCGGCGGACGATTCGAGCGCGGCGAGCAGCCGGCCCGCGACCCCGGCGATGTCGTCGACCGCGGCGTGGAAGGCGGCCTCGTTCGCCCTGGACGGCGTGTTGAAGCCGCTGATCTTCCTGACGAACTGCAGCGAGGCGGCGCGGATCTCGTCCTCCGTGGCCGGCGGGTCGAAGTTGAAGAGCGTCCTGATGTTCCTGCACATCCCGCTGTGCCTCCAATGTGATGCCGCCTGCGGCACACCGCTGTAGCGGGTCCCTAGCCCCCGCTCAACTCGGCGGCGAGCTTCGCACGATCGGCCGGAAATGGCGAATCTCGCTCTGTGCCGTTGTCAGTAGCCCGGTGGCCGGCGGCCTGCGCCGGCCACTGGCGCCAGCGGGTTGCCCCGAGCGTGTCGTCCTTGCCGAAGCCGAAGGCGACGGTGGGGTCGATCTCGTACACCCCCGGCCCCGCGGTCGGCGCGCCCGCGCCGTAGAGCGCGCCATCACGCACCGCGCGTGCCATACTTGGACGCGTACGCATCGGCCACGCGACGGAGCTTGGCGCCATCGCGCACCGTGCCTCGACCGGCCAGATCGCCGCGCGGGCTCGATCCTGGCCATCGACCCGCAGCGGGCGCTCCCGGTTCGCAGTTCCGGCCGCGCGCAACGTGGGTCGCGCGAGGTTCTTGGCCTTGCTTCCAGTCTCGCCCGCGGCGAAGTGCAGCGCGCCGTCCAGCCAGACGGCCAACACCGGGATGGCGGCCGTCCGTCCGGTCGTGCCGTCGCGAGCCAGTAGGTCTCGGCGGCTTCCAGACCTCGCACGTATCCGCCCATGTCGTCAAACGTCCTGCATCGTCGCGCCGAACGCTCCGTCGCCGGCTCTCGCCCGCCATCTCCGGTCCCCTCTGGATCTCGCCGTCGCTGTCGCCCCAGTGGCCGCCGGTCCTGCCGGCCAGCAGCGTCTCAGTCGGAGGCCTGCGCGGGCACGGCCGCCGGGGTGTGGTCGAGCTGGTCGCGTTGGGCCGCGCCGCTGGGGCGCAGGTGCCGGAGCAGGGTCGCGGCGAGGATGGCGAGCGCGAGCGCCACGACGGCCGCGATCGCGGAGGTCAGGTGCATCCCCCGGACGAACGCGTCGCGGGCGACCGCGAGGGTCGCGGCGCCGGTGTCGGCGGGCAGTTGCCCGGCGGCGGCGACGGCGCCGCCGAGGGTGTCGCGCGCGATCGCGGCCGTCTCGGCCGGGATCTCCGCCGGCAGGCCGTCGGCCAGCGCCCGGCGGTAGATGGCGACGCCGATGCTGCCCAGGATCGCGAGGCCCAGCGCCCCGCCGAGTTCGGCGGCGGTCTCGGACATCCCCGAGGCTGCCCCGGCCCGCTCCGGCGGGGCGGACCCGACGATCAGGTCGGTCGTCAGCGTCAGCACCGGGGCGAGCCCGAGGGAGATGACCAGGGACGCGGTCACGAGGGCCGCGAGGCCGTCGGACACCCCGACCTGGGTGAGGGTGCCGAGGCCGGCGGCCGCCAGGGCGAGGCCGCCGCCGATCACCACGGCCGGGCGGATCCGGCGCACGAGCCGCGGGGCGAGCTGCGAGCCGACGATGAACCCGACGGCCGAGGGCACCGACCACAGGCCCGCCCGCAGTGGCGACAGCCCCAGCACCAGTTGGAGATATTGCGCGACGAAGAGGAAGTAGCCGACCGCCACGAAGATGCTGAGCAGGTTGATGGCCAGCGACACGGTGAAGGCGGGGCTGCGGAAGAGGCGCAGGTCGATCAGCGGCTCGGCCAGGGTCAGTTGCCGGCGCACGAACAGGAGGCCGAGCGCCAGCCCACCCAGGATCGACGCGGCGGCGAGCGGGCCGACGCCGTCCTGCGCGATCTCCTTGAGGCCGACGATCACCGCCAGCACGGCGGCCAGCGACAACGCCGCGCTGAGCAGATCGAGCCGGCCCGCGCCGGGGTCGCGGTACTCCGGGAGCACGCGCGGCCCCAGCGCGAGCAGCAGCCCCATGGGCGGCACGGCCAGCAGGAAGACCGCGCCCCACCAGAAGCGCTCGAGCAGCACCCCGCCGAGCACCGGGCCGACCGCGCCCCCCGCCGAGAAGGCGGCGATCCACACGCCGATGGCGGTCGCGCGCTCCCCGGGGTCGCGGAACATGCTGAAGATCAGCGACAGCGTCGAGGGCGCCAGGGTCGCCCCGGCGATCCCGAGCAGGGCGCGGCTCGCGATCAGCATCTCGGCGCTGGTCGCGAAGGCGGCGAGGATCGAGACGGCGCCGAAGGCGGCGCCGCCGATGAGGAGCATGCGGCGGCGGCCGATCCGGTCGCCGAGCGTGCCCATGGTGATCAGCGACCCGGCGACCAGGAAGCCGTAGATGTCCACGATCCACAGCAACTGGGCGCTGCTGGGCCGCAGGTCGGCGCTGATGGCCGGCAGCGCCAGATGCAGCACCGTCAGATCCATCGCGTAGATCAGGCACGCCAGCGCCAGCACGCCGAGCCCGAGCCACTCCCGCCGCCCGGCCCGGGGCGTTTCGTTCGCGGCCACGCTCGTGTTTGTCATGCCGGTTCCTCTCACTCTATTGCTTACCGCGCCGGCCGCAGCGTAGTACGTGCCGCGAGCGACCGGCGCGAAGGTAGTCGCCGAATGTCTCGTCGGGGCCGCTCGCCCGCCGTGGCAGCACAGGCCCCATCGCCGGCAGCCGGCCCGCCCGTGGTTCAGCACGCCCCGTGCGCGGGTGACGACCTGCCCCTTGACGCGCAATTCCTCGCGGGCGGCGGGCTACTCGTCGCGCGACACCACGCGCGGACGCGCCCCGTCTTCTCGCTCATCTTGGCTCCTCCTCCGCCGTTCGTCGTCACTCGCCCGGCCCTGGGCGCGGGCGGCCGAACCACCCCGACAGAGTAGCACGCCTGTTCTGTTGGCGCTTCTCCGATCTTGCTCACGCGTGGGCGGCCCGGCCCGGACGGAACCGGGGGCAGGAGTCGAGCAGCAGGGCGGGGAGCGCGACCAGGACCGGCGGGTCGGTCGGCAGCGGCGGGCGGAGGGCGATGTCGGTCGGTCCGCTGACCCGGCCGGCGCGCGCCAGCACCGTCCCCGTGGCGCGGCCGACGCGCAGGGCGGCGCCGGGCAGCAGGCACGCCGCCGCGTCGCGGGGGTGCGGCAGGGCGGCCGCGAGCAGGTGGTAGCGGCCGTCCGGGGGCGCGGGGAGCCGGAACGGGCCGGGCGCGGCCAGCACCGCGCCGGCGACCGGCCGGCCCTGGGGGAGCGCGCCGGGGAAGAGCCCGACGAAGATGAGCGCGCCCGCGCCCGCGGGCGGCCCGACCCAGCCCGTGACGCCGGGCGCCGCGCCGGCCGGCGCGGGCACCGGCGGCGCGAGGCCCTCGCTGGGCAGGCGCGCGACGGCCGCGGCGAGCAGGTCCGGCAGGCGGCGCAGCCGGCTGGGCGGCAAGCCCACCAGTTGCGTGAACCGGGCCGTGAAGGATCCCACGCTGTCGTACCCGACCGCGAAGCAGATCTCGGTCACCGGCAGGTCGGTCGTCAGCAGCAGCCGCTTGGCCCGCTCCAGCCGCAGGGCGGTCAGGAACCGGCCGGGCGGGCTGCCGGTGGCCTCCCGGAAGGTGCGGGCGAAATGGAACGGGCTCAGCCCGGCGATCTCGGCCAGCGCCGCCAGGGGAGCGGGCGGTCCAGCGGCTCTCGCATCGCCGCCAGCGCCCGCCCGACCGCCGCCGGGTGCGCGCCGGCCGCGGCGCGCGCCGGTCCACGCGCCCCGTCCGGCGGGGCTTTCCCGGCGAGAAGTGCGCTGCCCGGTTCCCGCCGGGCGTGGGGACGTTGTTGCACTGCCGTTACCTCCCAGCGCGACTGCATTGCTGTCCGCCGAACGCCCGCCCTGTGCGGAGGCCACGCCGGCACACCCGCCCGCGCCAACGGTCGGCGCCGGGGCACGCCCCGCCCACCCGGCCGCCGGCACGGGCGCCGCGAGGCACGCGGGGATCACCGCGAGCGGTCGATCGGCGCGCGCCGCGTCTACCGGGCGGAAGCGCGGCCCGTCGCGAGCGGGAACCGACGAAAGGTCGCACCCTGCCCGCGGTTTCGCGCGCCGCCGTCCAGGGCCGCCCGGCGGGGGCGGTCAGTTCGCGCGCCGCCGTCCGGTGGTCGCCGCGACGCCCCCTCAGTGCTTCGGCAGGTTCGTGAGCTCGATGACCGGCCGGATCTCGACCGTGCCCCAGCCGGCCCCGGGGATCTGCTCGGCGATGGCGATCGCCTCGTCGAGATCCGCGGCGTCGATCAGGAAGTAGCCGCCCAGTTGTTCGCGCGTCTCCGCGAATGGGCCGTCGGTCACGAGCCGTTTGCCCCCGCGGACCCGGACGCTGGTTGCCGCCGCCGTGGGGTGCAGCGGGGCGGTGGCGAGGAACTGCCCGGCCGTGGCGAGCCGGTGCGCCAGTTGCGCCGACTCCTGGTAACACTCCTCGCGCTCGGTGTTATTCAGGGCCTGCTCGTCGCCGTAGATCAGCAGCATATAGCGCACGGTGATCCCTCCACTGTTGCCCGCGGTGCTCGCCCGCGATCGTTCGCCTCTCGTACTCTAGTCGAACGGGCCGGCCTCAAATCGACATTCCGTCGGGGTCACGTTCCCGGCTCCGGCGCCGGTCCAACTCGCGCAGCCGCCCCTCGATGAACCGGCGTTCCGGGTCCTGCTTGGCGAGGGCGAGTGCCTGTCGGTAGGCGGCGGCGGCCTCGTCGGGCCGGCCGAGCCGGCGGAGAAGGTCCGCCTGCGCCGCGTGCGCCAGGTGGTAGCCGGCCAGTTCGCCGCCCGCCAGGAGGGGGTCGATCAGCGCCAGGCCCGCCTCCGGCCCATCGCGCATCGCCACCGCCACGGCGCGGTTCAGCTCGACCACCGGCGACGGCTCCGCCCGTGCCAGCACGTCGTACAGGCCGACGATCTGCGCCCAGTCGGTCGCGGCGGCGTCGGGCGCCTCCGCATGCACCGCGGCGATCGCCGCCTGGAGGGTGTACGGGCCGAACCGGCGCGACAACAGCGCCCGCTCCACCAGCGCCTGCCCTTCCGCGATCTGCCCCCGATCCCAGCGCGCGCGGTCCTGGTCCTCCAGCAGGATCAGGTCTCCTCCCGGCGAGGTGCGCGCCGCGCGCCGCGATTCGTGCAGCAGCATCAACGCCAACAGCCCCACCACCTCGGGCTCCGGCAGCAGCTCGACCAGCAGCCGCCCCAGGCGGATCGCCTCGCCCGAGAGGTCGGCCCGCGTCAGCGCCCCGCCCGCCGAGGCGGCGTACCCCTCGTTGAAGACGAGGTAGATCACGCGGAGCACCGGGTCCAGCCGGTCCGGCAGCTCGGCCCGCGACGGCACCCGATAGGGGATGCGCGCGTCGCGGATCTTCGCCTTGGCGCGCACGATCCGCTGGGCCAGCGTGGGCGGCGCGGCGAGGAAGGCGCGCGCGATCTCCTCGGTCGTGAGGCCGCAGACCTCACGCAGCGTCAACGCCACGCGGGCGTCCGGCGGCAGGGCGGGGTGGCAGCAGGTGAAGATCAGCCGCAGCCGGTCGTCCTCGACACGCTCGTCATCCCACCCCGCCCCGTCACCGGCGTCGGCGGCGTTGGCGTCGAGTTGCTCGGCGAGCGCCGCCAGCGAGGCGTCGAACCGGGCACGACGGCGCATGGCGTCGATCGCCTTGAAGCGGCCGGTCGAAACGAGCCACGCCCGGGGATTGGCGGGCACGCCGTCCCGCGGCCATTGCGCCATCGCCGCCGCGAAGGCGTCGTGCAGCGCGTCTTCGGCGACATCGAAATCGCCGAGCAGGCGGATCAGGGTGGCGAAGACGCGCCGCGAGTCGGCGCGGTACACGTCATCCACCAGCCGCCGTGCCCGCTCGGCGGCATCTTCATTCATCAGCATCGGACCCTCGATCTGCATCCGTCCCGCCCCCCCTCCGTGCGGCGCTCCGCGGGCCCCCGCCGCCGACCATAGCCGATCGGGCGGGTCAACGCCAGCGTAGGTTCGCCGACCCATCCCCGCGCCCCTCGGGTCTCGTCCGCGGCAATCGCTGAAGGCATCGGCCTCTTGCCGCGTGGGCACACTCCTGGGCGGGATTCCAGAGGAAGCCAGGCACGCGGCCCTCCGCGCCGATCGGCCCTCGCCCATGCGCCGTTCCCTCCTTGCGTGCCGTCCCCTTGGACTAGAGAACACATGTTCTATTCAGCAGTATGGGGAACCCTTGCGCCGATGTCAAGGGGCCTGGCGACCGAAGCGGCGCGATCGTGCGCCGGCTTGTTCGCCCTCTCCCAGCGCCGCATCGTGAGCGAAATCTACCCGGAGACCTCTGCTATCAAGCACTTGTGCGCCCCAAGATTCGCGCAGAGCGCGCCAACCAGGGCGCCTGGACGATCAGGGTGCCGCAATACGCTACAATCGCCCTGCACCCTGGGGGTGCAAATCTTTTGCAGGCACAGGCGGAGCGGTTCTGGATGATCGTGAACGGAGCGGCCTCGATCGTGACCCACCCGCCCACCTCCCCGGGGCGCCCATCCATACCCAGCTCGCCCGGTAACGGGAGCCGGGGCAACCCCAGGGTACGGCGATCACCGCTCGCTCGTTCCTCCACGACACGCCCCTCGCCGGCACCTTCGTGGACTGGCTGCGGCGCCCCTTCGACCTGTAACTTGCGACTTTCGACCTTCGGGCCTTCGACCTTCGACCGGAGCGGAGCGATGCGATTTTGCGCGGAGTGCGGCCACGAACTGGGGGAGCGCGAGGTCGGGGGGCGGCCGCGGCCGCACTGCCCGGCCTGCGGGACGACGGTCTTCCTCGACCCGAAGCTGGCGGTCGCGGTGCTGGTCGAGGACGGGGGGCGGCTGCTGCTGGGGCGGCGCGGGCAGGGGGTGGCGTCGCCGGGCAAGTGGAGCTTCCCGGCCGGGTTCGTCGACCGCGGCGAGCAGGTGGAGGACGCGGCGCGGCGCGAGGCGCGCGAGGAGACCGGGCTGGCGGTGCGGCTCGACGCGCTGCTCGGGCTCTACTCAGGGGCGGGCCACCCGACCGTCCTGGCGGCCTACGCCGCCACCGCGGTCGGCGGCGCCCTCGCGCCGGGCGACGACCTGACCGAACTGGCCTACTTCCCGCTCGACGCCCTCCCCGACCCCGCGTTCCCGCACGACCGCCAGATCGTCGCCGACTGGCTGGCCTGGCGAGACACTGGCAGGCAGCGGACTCCAGACAGTTGAGCGGTAGTGGCGCCAGATCAGAGACGGAGTGGCGGACGGCATGACGACGAGGAACCTCAATCACGATCTGCAGGGCATTGGCGGGTGGCGGATCGAGCCGGACGCCCCCGACGCGGCGGCCTACGCGGCGCTGGCCGACGACCGCGCCTGGAACGGCTACAGCATCGCCGACCTGGCGCCACCCCTCCGCCAGCACACGCGCGTCGCCCTGGCGCGACCGGCGGATGCGCCGCCCGCGGCGCCCGCCGCCGCGGCCTGCCTCTTCCTGCGCCACCCGACATTCTGCTCGACCGTGCCGCACGGCGACCCGGCGGGCCTGGCCGCGATCCTCGACGCGGTCGCGGCGGCGGGCGATCTGCCCGATCGGACCTACATCCTGGCGCGCGACGAGCACCGCCCGACGATCGAGCGGCACTACGCCGCGCCGCACGGCTGGCAGGCGATGCTGCGGCTGGCCGTCGACGCGGCGACCTTCCGCCCGCCCGTCGGGCCGCCGGACGCCCCGGTGGCCCGGCTCGGCCCGGCCGATCTGCCCGCGCTGCTCGACCTCTACGCCGCCTACGGCGAGAGCGCGTTCACCGCCGATCAGTTGCTGCACGGCGTCTTCTACGGCGTGCGCGACGGCGACGCGCTCCTCGCCGCCGGCGGCACGCACGTCGTCGCGCCGCGCTACGGCATCGCCGCGGTCGGCAACGTCTACACCCGCCCGGCGGCGCGCGGGCGCGGCTACGGATCGGCGCTGACCGCCGCCGTCGTCCGCGACCTGCTGGCCGGCCCCTGCCGCGACGTTATCCTCAACGTCGCCGCCGCCAACACCACCGCACGGGCCATCTACCGCCGTCTCGGCTTCCGCGAGGCGTGCGCCTATTGGGAAGGCGCGGGCGT
>JAUJMV010000007.1:78061-101215 GCA_030446685.1 Thermomicrobiales bacterium
TCTACCGCCGTCTCGGCTTCCGCGAGGCGTGCGCCTATTGGGAAGGCGCGGGCGTACGGCAGGGTCCGTAGAGCCTGGGGCGCGGGAACGGGAACGATCCGCCCAACCCGCGACACGCGTGGGAGGGCCGGCGGATCGCGGCGAACTGCCCGTGGATCGGGCGGGAACTTTTCTGGGCGACCCAACGTCTCTGTACTAACCCCATCTCCGTGATGCCCCCGCATCACGATCCACCGGGCGGCCCCCCCCAAGGGCCGCCCACTTTCTTTGCCGACCGCCTCAGGGAAGCCGGCCAAGCGCCCTCCGCGCCAGCCATCCCGCCCGCCGGACTATCACCAGCGCGCGGCTCGTTGCCGGTAGCGCCGCCGCGGGGGCAATCGGGGAGGCGCGGGTGGCCGCGGGGCCGCGCGCCGATCCCCAACTGCTATACTTGTCGCGATGGAAGCGTTCGGGGCGCGATCGGCGCGTCCCCGCGGGTGTCCCGCCCGCCGAGCGGCGCGGGATGGAACAAGGAGCGGCCGATGCAACCGAACATGAGGGCGCTGCAGCAGATGCAGAACCGCATGGCCAAGATCCAGGAGGAACTGGCCGAGACGACGGTCAGCGCCGACGCCGGCGGCGGCATGGTCACGGTGGAGGTCACCGGGCTGCAGGAGCTGCGCGGGATCAAGATCAACCCCGAGGCGGTCGACCCGGACGACGTGGAGACGCTGGAGGACCTGCTGGTCGTCGCGGTCAACGAGGCGATGGAGAAGGCCAAGGAACTGGCCTCGCAGAAGTTCGGCGCGCTGACCGGCGGCATGCGCATCCCGGGCATGTTCTAGCCCGGCGGCGGCCGCCCGGCCACGGCCCACGCCGGCGGCCGGCCCATCCGCCGCTCCCACACCGGCATCGCGCCGGTCCCCCCACCCCATGGCCCACGGGTGCACGGCGTCCGGCGACTGCGACGCCGGCGGGCATCCTCCAGCGCGGAGGATGCCCGCCCCTCCGCGCCTGCCCCCTACGATGCTTCCTGCACAACTACCCGCCCCACCACACACAATAATGCATCAAATTCGGCTGGTACACTTCTTGCTTTTGTCAGCCGTGGAAGGGGTGAGCGCCCTCCGGGTCACGCGGGCACAGGGAGGGGAGGGACCCGCACATGGATACCAAAGCGATCGTCGTGGTCGAAGACAACGAGGCGATCGCGCGCCTGGTGCAGGAGGTCTTGAACGACGTACCGGGGTACGGCGCGGTCACCGTCAGCCACGGGGCGGCGGCACTGGCGATCATCGCTGAGGTGCGCGCCGATCTGGTGATCCTAGACATCGATCTGCCCGGCATCAACGGGTTCGAGATTTACGACCGCCTGAGCGAGACGCGCGCGACCGCGCACATCCCCGTCCTCTTCATGAGCGCGGCGCCGCACGAGGACGAGTTGCGGCGCCGCGAGATCGCGCGCTATCTCCACAAGCCCTTCGATCTCGACGACTTGCTCCATCAGGTCGCCGCGATTTTCGCGGCGCCCGCCGAGCAGCCGCGCGCCCGCACCACCGTCGCGTCATGCGGCGGACCCAATGTCTGATTGATTGACTTTCTCCACCCGTCGGCGTATGATGCGCCGGACAAGCCACACAGGGGGCTGCACCGGCGCGGCCCGCCCGATCCGGGCGGGCCGCGCGGACGACAAGAGGGATAGCGGACATTGGGTTCCGGGGAACGGGGCGGCACGCTGCTGGTCGTTGAGGATGACCCGGCGATACTCGAGATGGTGCAGGAAGCCCTCCGCGCGGAGGGCTACCGGGTCGCTATCGCGGCCGATTTCAAGCAGGCGGTCGACGCCCTGACCCACGCCCGCTTCGATCTGGTCCTGGCCGACGCGCTCGGCGCCACGGCGGCCGACCCGGAGGCCGGGCGCTGGGCGGTCCTCGAGCGCATCCGCGATCTGGCGGGCTACTCCCCCGTGGTCATCTTCAGTGCGCACCGCGAGCGCGACTTCGACGGCTTCGAGGAGCGCGGCTTCAGCGACCTCCTCCTCAAACCGTTCGACCTCGACGAACTGCTCGACACCGTCCAGCGCAACCTGCCGAACGACGAAGTACGAAGTACGAAGTACGAATAACGAGGGCTGGGCACAGGCGCCCGGCGAAGGCTGTTCCCGGAGTTCTATTCGTACTTCGTACTTCGTCATTCGTACTTCGGCTCAGCCGCCGGCCGGCCCGAGGGTGGTGCCGGGCTCGGTCATCGTGGCCGGGTCGAGGAGGTCGTCGAGCTCCTCCTCGGTCAGGTCGGTCAGTTCGCGCGCGACCTCGCGGATCGTGCGCCCGCTCCCGGCCGCGGTCTTGGCGACGTTCGCCGCCGCGTCGTAGCCGATGCGCGGCGCCAGCGCGGTGCCGATCATCAGGCCCTGCTCGACCATCCGCGGCCCCTGCTCGGTCGCCCGCAGCCCGTCAATCGTCTGCGCCGCGAAGTTCGCCGACGCCGTCGCCAGGATCGCGATCGACTGGAGGAGGCCGTAGGCGGCCACCGGCATCATCACGTTCAGCTCGAAGTTGCCCGACTGGCCGGCGATGGCGATCGTCACGTCGTTGCCCAGCACCTGCGCGGCGACCATCGTCACCGACTCGGCGATCACCGGGTTGACCTTGCCCGGCATGATCGAGGAGCCCGGCTGCACCGCCGGCAGCTCGAGCTCGCCGAGGCCGGCGCGCGGCCCGGAGCCGAGCCAGCGGATGTCGTTGGCGATCTTCAGCAGGCTCACCGCGATCGTCTTCAGCGCGCCGCTGGCCGCGACGACGCCGTCGAGGGTGCTCTGCGCCTGGAAGTGGTTGTCCGTCTCGACGATCGCCACCCCGGCCCGCTCGGCCAGGATGGCGCAGACGCGCGCGGCGAACTCCGGGTGCGTGTTGATGCCGGTGCCGACCGCCGTCCCCCCGAGCGCCACCTCGCGCAGCTCGCCGGCTGCGAAGTCCAGGCGGCGCCGGCCGCGCTCGATCTGCCCGGCGTAGCCCGCGAACTCCTGCCCGAGCCGGATCGGGGTGGCGTCCTGCAGGTGGGTGCGCCCGGTCTTGATCGTCGGCATGAACTCGTCGGCCTTGCGCCGCAGCGACTCCTCCAGGCGGGCCAGCGCGGGGCGCAGGTCCTCGTGGATGGCGGAGAGGGCGGCGAGGTGGATCGCGGTCGGGATCACGTCGTTGGAGGACTGCCCCATGTTGACGTGGTCGTTGGGGTGGACCGGGCTCTTCGCGCCGCGCTGCCCGCCGAGGATCTCGTTGGCGCGCGAGGCGATCACCTCGTTGGCGTTCATGTTGGTCGAGGTGCCGGAGCCGGTCTGGAAGATGTCGAGGACGAACTGGTCGTCGAGCGCCCCGTCGGCGACCTCGCGCGCCGCCGCCGCGATCGCCCCGCCGATCCGGCCATCCAGCAGCCCGAGCGCCACATTGACCTCGGCGGCCGCGCCCTTGATCTGCCCCATCGCGCGGATGAAGCGGCGCGGGAAGCGCAGGTCGCTGATCGGGAAGTTCTCCCTGGCGCGCATCGTCTGCACGCCGTAATACGCCTCGACCGGCACGCGCAACTCGCCCAGTGAATCGCGCTCGATCCGGGTCTCGCCGCCGCTGGCGGTCCCTGCCGTCGCCATCGTCCCCTCCCCTGGTAGTCGTCAGTCGTCAGCCGTCGGTCGTCAGCCATCAGTCGGCGGCTGACGGCGCTGTATCCTCGCGCCAGATTCTACGCCCCGGGGCAGGGTGTCCGCCACCAGAGGCGGTGACGCGGGTCGTGTTCGAGCATTATCCGTTGTACTGGCCGGCACTCCAACCATCGATCTCGCTCAATCGACCTCGCCACAATGGAAGCGTACCCAGGCGTGTAGAGCCGGACAGGATAGTAACGTCCTTCATGTAGATGTGGGCACGCGTGAGTTGATCCCATGCCGCCAACTGGTCCGCGGTAAGGATCGTGTCTACCGGGAAATCCCCGAGAATTTCGAGCTTCTCTGCACGCTTCTTCCTTGCGTCTCGAGTATCTCGGCCCGATTGAACGGTAAACTCCCGCAGGAGTGTCCCCATCCTGGAATATTGCCCGGACTGTTGCTCGATCTCCGCAGGCGCATCTTGCACGGACACATGCTCGAAACCTTCGGCAAAGACGTCCCCTAGCGAGGAGAAATACTCGGTTTCCGAGATCGGCGTGCCTGATACTATGGCACCCTTCACCATGAGTGTCAGGTCGACGGAAAATCCCGCATCCGCCATGATGTCCAAGAGCGCAGCGAGGAAGTGATCCTTCGTCGGGTATGCCATCTGAGCGCCCTCTCTCCGGTTCGAGCACGCCGTTCCGCTGTCCCTGTGTTACTATACACCGAGGGGTTCTGCGCTGTATACACCCGTATACAACCCGTTATCGGGAGCGTCGCGTTGCACATCGAGGGCTGGCAGTGGGACGACGGCAACCTCGATGAACTTGCGCGGCACGAGTTATACCCGCGAACCGTGTTCCAGGTTGCGGAGGGCCGCCCTCGGTTTCGCCGAAACAAGGGCGGTCGTGCCGCGAGCCACCAGATGATTGGCCCTGACAACGGCGGCCTAATCTGGGTGATTTGCATCGTCGAGATCGCGAGGGAGCCCGGGCTGTGGCGCGCCATCACTGGCTGGCAGGCCGATGACGCCGAACGGGCGTGGTACCGGGGAGGGAGACGGCGATGAGCGAGAGGGAATTGGCGCAACGGCTGGCCCGGGAACTTTACGAGCACCGACACGACCCCGAAGAATGGGCGGATGAAGCCGAGGAAATCCAGGTTCGACCCTCGCAGACGACCGTCGTCTCCTGCCGACTGCCGAAGGAGGAATTCCTGGCCTTAGAGGAGTCGGCGCGGGCTGCTGGAGAGACGGTTTCTGAGTATGTCCGCAAAGCGATCGCGCTCCGACGCGCCGGCCCGGTTGAAGGACAGCCCAAGGCGCCTGGTGGGAGGAAAGCTATCATCCGGGTATCGGCCGCGGTCTTCGATGTCCACGCCTTCGATGCTCAACTGGTAAACGCCCTACGCCCGTGGAAGGTGGCGAGCTAAGTGGCGGGAAGGCGAAGCCCCTTTCCCGCCGGTGTAAACTCCTTCGCCAGGGCCGGCTAGGGCGCGCCGGCGCGGTAGTCGAGGAGATCGGTCGCGAGCGGGGTGAGCGCGAGGTCGTCCGCATAGCGGAGGATGGCCGCGTCCTCGGGGAGGCGCAGCCGCCCGCCCCGCACCACCCGCGAGCCCCCGCCCAGCAGATCCTCGTAGGTCCCATCCGGGAGTTGCACCGCGATCTCGCCCCCGTTGCCGCCGACGTTGAAGACGCCGTAGAGGCCGGCGCCCGGCAGATGCCAGGCCGCCTGGATCGCCGGGTCGCCGCCGAGCAGGACGAAGCGCCCCCCGGTCTGCGCCGGGTCCTTCTTCAGGCGCGCCAGGGTGGTGAGGAAGGGCTGAAGCTCGTACCCTCCCCAGGCGATCCGGTCCACGTCCACATGCGAGGGGCGCCCCGTCGCCGCCGACTCCTGCCCGGCGTAGATCAGGAACGCCCCGCGGTTGAAGGACTGGAAGGCGGTCCAGGCCAGGGCCTGGGCGCGCGTCGGCGCGAAGGCCATGATCCGCGGCGTGTCGTGGTTCTCCACGCAGCGCAGCTTCACCGCGTTGGCCGGGTAGATCGCCTCCTGGAAGCGTAGCAGTTCGAGGTAGCGCGACACCGGCGCCCGCCCCCGGACCGCAGCCAGCCAGCTCGGCCAGAGGTCGTAGTCGTAGGCCAGATCGAACGCGCGGTAAATCTCGCCGTCCGAGAGCGCGGTCAGCCCCGCCGCGCGGCGCGCCAGCACGAAGGACGCATGCACCGATTCCGCCAGCCAGAGCAGCCCCGGCTTGACGGCGGCGAGTTCGTGGCGCGCCCGCAGCCAGAACTCCACCGGCAGCGCGGAGGCCACGTCGCAGCGGAAGCCATCCACGCCAAGGCGCACCCACCCCGCCAGACTCTCGATCAGGTAGGCGGTCAGCGCGGGGTTGATGTCCTTGAACTCGACGACATCGTCCCACACCGTCGGCATCGGCGCGCCGTGCTCGTCCTGATGGAACCAGTCGGGGTGCTCGCGCGCCAGCACCGAATCGGGCGCGGTGTGGTTGAAGACCACGTCGATCATCACGCGCAGCCCGATCGCGTGGGCGCGCGCGATCAGCCGGGCGAAGTCCTCCCGCGTGCCGTACTCGGGGTTCACCTCCCGGTAATCAGCGATCGCGTACGAGCTACCCAGGGGGAGGTGCCTGGCGACCCGACCGATCGGGTGGATCGGCATCAGCCAGACGACATCCGCCCCCAGGCCCCGGATGCGGCCCAGATCGGCTTCCACGTCGGCGAAGGTGCCGTGCGGGCCGTGCTGGCGCACGTAGACCTCGTAGATCACCAGGTTGCGGACCTCGGGACCCGTATCGGCGGCCATCCCCCCTCCCCCTGAACACCACTACCCTACACCACATCCGCCCGTCCGCCCAGGCCCCGCCCCCTGGCACCGCCCGCCCCCGCCGCCGGGTCCGATCGGTATCCGGGCGCGCACGCCCCGCCGACCGCGCGGGCGCGCCCGGCCGCGAAAACGGCGTTTTCGCGAAACGAACCGCCCTTGCCCGACGCGATTATGGCGCCCCGCCAGGGAAAACGGTCCCGTCGATGGGCCGGGAGGATAGTCCAAATGACCCCCAAATCCCCCCATTTCCCCCCGCGCCGTCTCGCGCCCGGACGCGGCGCCCTCACCCCGCCCCGGTCCGGCCCGTCGGCCCCTGCTCCCCCTCCCTCTCCCAGCATTGGGCGCCCGGGGGAGCCGGGTGCCCTGCACATGGTGGGTGCGTGGCGTCGGGAGGTATGGGGAGAGGGTGAGGGCTGCCCCCGCCGCCGTGCTAGAATAGGGCCGGCCCGCCCGCGCCGGCGTGGCCGCTCGCCCCCTTGGCACGACTTGCGGGCGGCCTCGCTCCGCGACCCTGACCTCATCGCCTACCTCGTGCCGGGAAAGGATGGCCCGATGATCGCCGTCGAGGCGGCGAGCGCGGCGCCCGACCCGGAGGCGATCGCGCGCGTCGTCGCCGTCCTGGACGCGCTGGTGCGCCATTTCGGCCTCAACCTCCTCTACCAACCAAAGGCGGCCGGGCTGCTGACCGACATCGACGGGACGATCAGCCCTATTGCCCCGACGCCGGAGGCCGCGCGGGTCGCGCCGGGGATCGCCGCGACGCTCGACCGCGCTGGCGCGGCGGCATGGCGTCGTGGCGGCGGTGACGGGGCGCGGCGCGGACGACGCGGCGCGCCTTCAACACCGCTGGTCGGCACGGCGCGGGTGCTCTACCTCGGCAACCACGGGATGGAGCGGCGCGGGCCGGCGGGCAGCACGTTCGACCTGGCCGCCGCGCGCCTATCTGCCGCGGGTGCGGGCGGTGCTGCGCCGCGCCGAGGCGGCGGCGACCGCGGCGCGCGCTTGACGAAGACGGGCCTGCGCTTCGAGGACAAGGGCGTCACCCGCGTCGATCCACTACCGCCAGGCGCCCGGCCAGACGGGGCGCAGCCGGACCGCGCGCGCGCGGCGCGGGTGCTCTTGACCTGGCGATCGTCGCGCCGCTGGCGGCGGCGGAGGAGGCGGCGGCGGCCGCGCGCTGCGCCTGACCGAGGGGGCGGCTCGTCCTCGAATTGCGCGCCGCCGGTGCGGATCGACAAGGGGACGGCGCTCGGCGCGGTCGTCGACGAGTACGCGCTGCGCGGGGCCGTCTTCCTCGGCGACGACGTGACCGACATCGACGCGATGCGCGAACTGTGGCGGCGCGCAGGGCGGACAGCGGCGCGCTCGCCGGCCTGACGATCGGGGTCGCCACCGCCGAGTCGCCGCCGGAGTTGCGGGAGGCGTCCGATCTGCCGGTCGAGACGGTCGAGGCGGTCGCCGCACTCCTCGCCGCCGTCGCCGCACGGCTCGGCTGAAGCACGAACGACGACGGATGAGCGGGGCCATCGGGGGCGGCGGGGGAGCGCAGCGAGGAAGGGACCAGGGCCGGTTGGCCGGCGGCGCGGCGCGATGAGAAACGGGACCGGCCGTTCCCGACGTATCTATGGCCGACGAGGGTAGAGCCGCCGCCCCGTACCGGACGAATAGGGCGCCGGCGGGGGGCGACGGAAAGGAGCGCCGGGGTGAACTTCGAGCAAGCGCGGGCGGAGTACGAGCGCCTGCGGCAGGGCTACGTGGCGGCGGTGACGAGAGCCGCGCGATCGGCCCCGAGGAATACATGCGGCGCATCCAGGAACTCCTGGTGCGCGACGAGCGCGGCGACTACTGGGCGATCGACAGGGCGACCGGGAACTGGCTGCGCTACGACGGCAGCGCCTGGGTCCCCGGCCAGCCGCCGGGCGTGGCGACGGGCCGCGCCGCCCGTGGGAGCGCCGGGCGATGCGTATACGCCGCAGCCCCAAGGCCAGGGTTACGGCTACGGCCAGCCGCAGTACGGGCAGCCGCAGCCGGCGCCGGCGCCGGCCTACGGCTACGCGCCCCCCAGCAGCAGCCCCGCCGCAGGCGGCCGCGACCCCCGCCGCCGCGCCGAAGCGCCGCAACCGGGCGCTGATCGCCGGCTGCGCGGCGGCAACGATCGTCGCGCTGCTCCGGCTGCATCGTCGCCTCGGTGCTGGTCGCCCGCAACGGCCTGGGCTTCCTCGACACGTCGAGCCGGATCAGCGAGGCGGCGACCGCGCGCGGCGTCGACAACCGGCAACCGGCCGAACCAGCCCGCCAGCGAGTTCAGCGCGAACACGCCCGTCTACATCACCTACGTCGCTCGCAACGTGAAGCAGGGGCAGACGATCAGCGTGCGGCTCCTCGCGCGACGGTCAGCCGCAGAACGTCTCCGGTAGCGAGACGACCATCACCCGGGATTACAGCACCCTCAACGGCTATTTCCGCTACCAGCCGACCCAGCGGGGCGAATACACGGCCCAGTTGTTCCTGGACGGCGCCTCCACCCCAGCGAGACGGTCAGCTTCACGGTCAGGTAAGGGCGGGCGCTGCTCCCACCGCCGGCTGTTCCCCTGCCGCCTCGTGTCGGCCTCGCCGGCGCCGCGCGTATCCTGGGTGGGCATCACCGCGCGCCGGGCGGCGGGACCTCCACCAGATGGATCGCGCCGTCCGACCACAACCCGCTCAACGGGGCATCGCTGGCGCTGCGGATCGTCAGGACCCGGCGGCCGTCCAGCGACGCCGACAGGACGCCGGTCTCCGGCCAATCCGGGACCACTGGGCGGGTCGCCCCGGAGGCGAGATCGAGCGCATAGAGCGTTCGCGTCGCCCGTCCGCGGCCGGTGGCGAGGCCGTGAAGTACAGGCGGTCGCCCGCGAGCCGAAATGCTCGTGGCGTTGAAATCGTGGCGCCCTGTGCCGTCGCGGCACCACCCTGAACCGCGCCGACCGATCGGCCGAGGGGGAGGAGCCGGTCGTGAAGGCGATCCACCCACCATCGGGGAGAACCCCCCTGAAAGTGCCCCCCGGTCGGAGACCAGGACGCGCGTCCGCCCGGTCGCGAACTCGCGGAGCACCAGCGACTGGCCCCGCTCGTCCACGGTGGCAGTCGCATCGGCCGGTCGCACGAGCAAGTCCGCCGTCTGGACCCAGCAGAGCGCGTACGACCCATCGGGGGCGAGATACTGGTTCGGGGGCGTCTGCTTCCCCTTCGCCAGGCCACAGTCCACCGCCGACAGGTCCGACGGCGTCTCAGTTTCCCCGGAGCCGTCAGCCCGCACCCGCAGGCCGGCGGACGAACCGGCCGGACCACCCCAGATCGTGCCGCCGAGGCCGATCGTCGCGCCGTCGGGCGACCACTCCCCGACGCGCAGGCTCGGGCCGCGCGCCCCCGGCGCCCCCCCGGTATTGTCGTCGCGATAGAGCAGCCGGAGGTTGCCGCCGTCGGCATCGATCCGCCACAACTCCGCGGGGTTGACCCCGCCCTCTTCCTGCCGGTACTTCACGAACGCGAGCGCGCGGCTGTCCGGCGACCAGCGAGCACCACTGTAGTTGAAGCCGTCCTCCGGCGTCAGGTCGCGCTCCACGCCGCTATCGAGGTCGCGGACGATCAACCGGGTCGCCCCGCTCTTGCCCCACTCGACGTAGGGAGCCAGGCCGCATAGCGCCCATCTGGCGAGAGCTGCGGGGTGCGGTCCGTGCGCTCGCCGTCGAAGACCCAGTGATACCCCGTGGCGATCACCGCGTCGCGCGCCGTCGCGGGGAGCGCGGCGAGACTCGCCCGTGAAGCGAGGGGATCGCTGGCGGACACCGCCGCATCATCGCGCGGCGTCAACCCGCGCGCCCCGAACAGCAGCGCCAGCGCGCCGACGAGCGCGGCGACGAGGGCAACGTATGCGCCGCCCGCGACGAACCGCCGCGCGCCGGCGAGCGGGAGGCGTGGCCGCGTGGGGCGGCCACGATCTGCCGTGCGGACCGTCGCCACGGGCAGGGCCACCGTTCGCGCGACGTGCGCCGGCCGATGATGACGCCGTGCCATTGCCCCCTCCTCGCCCGCCGGCCCCGCTTGTCCGCCCTGCCCGCCCCCGGTGCGGTGTGATCCTGTCGATAGAGAACGAGGCCGCGCTCGAAGGTAACGGATGGCACAGTCGGGGTGCGCCCATTGACGACGATTTTCCGCCCTCGGTATACTGCGCCGCGCGAGCAAGTGGAGGATCGAACCAGCGGCCAGGCCCCCGGATCATCGTCGCAGCAGCGCGCGGCATGAGGAGCGCCCGATGCCCCGCCTGTCGGCCCTGCGCCCCTACCTCACCGGCCTGCTGATCGCCCTGCCGATCCTCGTCGGCGTCTGGACGGTGCCGCGCGGCGACCGCGTCGAAGCGGCGATCGCGGCCACCGGTGTCCTCAGCGAGCTTGCTCGCCGTTTACCGACGCCATGAACCCTGCAATTGCCCCACGTATCCCCAGGTTATCCACAAGGGGGGATGCTACCGGGAGCGCCAGGCGAACGTCAGCGAGGCCAAGCGGTTCACGTCGCCGCTCGACCACCTGAAAGGCGCTGGTGAGCGGCACAGGCAGCCGCCCCGCAGCCTGCGGGGCGGGCCTACAGCCTGAATGGTCAATTGTGGGTAATGCTAGATGGTGGTAAGTTCGCGTTTCGCGCTGATGCTGCGCCGTGGTGGCGAGACGAAAACACCGCGCAAGCCTGGAGATGGTCAAGGCGGCGGCGCTCGGCCACGACCTGGCGGCGATCGCGGCGTGGAAGCGGACAGACTGGCTCGGGCGCTTCACCGCCATCGCCGTGGCTGACGCGCCGCGCAAGGCGCCCGGCAGCGGCCGACGCGGCGTACCTCGCGGCGCTCTCTCCTGCCCTTCGACGCCTTTGTTAGGAGCGCGGCGTGCGGATCGCCCCGGCTCTGCCGCTGCTGGCGCGGCGCCGGTGCGGGCGGCCGAAACACATGACGCACCTGCAAGCCCCGAGGTGGCCGCCTGCGAGCTGGCGGCATAGTCAAGCTGCACTTCCACGAGACGCACCTGGAGACGAACCCCGCCGCGGCCGCGTGGCACCGTAGAGGGCGGCAGCCGACCGTCCCCGCCGCCGGCACGAACCGGCGGGTGACGGTCTTCATCGCCGCGTGAGCACTCGGCCTGCTTCCGCGCCTCTGGAGGCGCTGGAGTTGTAACGAGCGCGGACTGGCGCGCACCCCCGGCTGGCGGGATGTGCGCGGCCACCTGGCGCGAAGCGCCCGGCATGGGCGAGCGGGTGGACATGTGCCCGACTGGTGGGTCGCCACACCTCGATTCCCCACCGGGGCGGCCGAAGGCGCGAAGGACAGCGCGCCGCGCAAGCCGCGCGGCAAGATTGCCGGTGGAGACGAAAACACCGCGCAAGCCTTTGGTAACTCGGACAGATCGAGTTTCTCTCCGCGAGTTTCTGCCGATGGTGGCCCCACTGCGAGCATAGTCCTCACGCCAGACCTCTTCATCCGCGTGAGCACCCACGCCGGACTACTTCACCCCCGGTCTCGCGTGACGCAACCGCCTCCAGATCTTCTGCTAGCATCGCTGCCCAGGTCGCACTGCTGCTCTGAGATCGGCTCCCCGGTCTTGAGATGTTCCCAGAAGACGAGGGACACTTCCGTCTCGATGAACGTATCGCGGCGTCGCAAGTACTCAGCCATTTGCATCGACAGGCTCCTTGCGAGTATCCGGCGGAGAACGATAATCACCGCCGCGGGAAGCCGAAACCGAAGAGCACCTGCAGGAAGGCCCCGTAGCCAACCATGTCGAGGTAGTGCTCTGCGTCGTTAGGCCAACCGCCGAGGGAGAACTGGAGGATGCGCGGCCACGCACCCGTGGGGAAGATGAGGGTGATGATCGCGGCAATGAACGACAGCATGAGGACGATGCCTGCTATCCATAGTTCCCCGGTTTCTGGCCCCGCCGACTGTTTTTTCGGGACCCGATGGCTGACCGTCGCCATTGCGCGCCGCCTGGCTTCTATCGCAATTTACGCGCCGTGTCCGATCCCGTTTCGGCCTGCGTATCTCGTAAGACGCCGAATACGCGTGCAAGGTTGCAACGCCTGAGGTGAGGCGGCCAACGGTTGTCCGGCGGCTGCACTACATCAAATGTACGTACATGATCGACGTCTCCAGAATATACCCTTGGTGGCCGGGCGTCAAGACCAGCGCAACAACCACAACCGCTATGCCCCGCTCGTCTTGCTGCTGGGCGGTCGCCTAGTTACCTACGCCCGTCGGGTTGGGCTAACGCTTCGGTCAATAGCTCCACCGCCGCCCGCACCAGCGTCAACGGCAGTAGCGCCAGCCCACCGAGGCAGCATCTCGCCCGCCGTGCTCGTCACCCACCCGCTGCGCGCGTCCAGTAGGCGAGGCCGGTGCCGGGGAGCGAGAAGGTCCAGCGCCGGCCGCCCAGAACCATGGTGTGACCTGCCCCGACGGGGGGCGGCGTGTGCCACGCGGGCGGCGTGGGACCGCCCCCGTCGATAACGACGGGGGCGGTCCGCATGAGGGTAGCGCGTGTCAGCACACTTCCGGGATGCCGGCGCGGTCAGGGGGTTGGGCGATTGTAGTAGGTGACCGCCTGTACCGCGTCGACGATCCCCTTGCCGAAGAAGCCGTTGTAGCCGGTGTACCCCTCGCAGTCGTTGTCCGCTGTCGTGAAGCCGGGGCCGCCGGTGAACGTCCCGGGCTCGGGGCACGGCTGGTTGTTCGCGGTGATTTGCAGGATCGACTCGACCTTCGTCGGGGGTAGATGCCCCATCTGGGGATTCCGGGTCTCGAAGTCACCGTACTGCGAGATGATCAGCGCCACCACGCCGGCTGCATTCGGTGTTGCCATCGAGGTGCCCTGCACCCAGGCGTAGTAATAGCAGTTACCGGTGGCCGGGTCGCACTGCTCCTCGTTGAGTGGTGGAGTCACGCCGCCGGTGTTCTCAGCGGACCAGGCGCCGAGCACACGGCCCTGACCGCGGTACGGGCTCACGACCGGCACGCCGCTCCCGGGGGCACCCGTGGTATCGCGCGTCGAGCCACCCGGCGCCGAAATATCGGTCTTGCCAACGCCGTAGTTCGAGTAGAACGCCTTCTGGTTGTAGTAGCCGGTGGCCGAGACCCCGATGACGCCGGGAAGCTCGCCAGGCACCTCGATGAAGTCACGGAAGAACGCGCCGTCGCTCAGGTCGAAGTTATTATTGGCCAGTGCAGCAATGGGTGTTACTCCGTTCGCACGCGCGAACTCAACCGCCCGCTGCACAACGATGACGAGTGCTTGTCCGTGATCTGCGTGACGTAGGTAGCCGCCGAGGCTCATCGAGGCGACGTCGAACTTGTTCTCGCCGGCATAGATCAGCGCCTGCGCGACCCCGAGGTAGCTCCCGCCGCCGGTGTCGCCCAGCACCTTCAGCGCCACGAGCGTCACGTTCGGCGCGACGCCGGAGATGCCAAACCCGTTGATCGGCGCGGCCACCGCGCTGAGGCACCACGACCCGTGGCCGTGCCGGTCGTCCCAACTCGCCGGGTTCGGATCGGGCGCGGTCAGCGCGGCCCCGGTCGCCGAGTCGACGAACGAGCGGCTGCGCGCGAAGTCGAGGTTCGGGGCGATGTCGGGGTGCGCGAAAGGCAGCACCTCGGCGCCGGTGTCGAGCACCGCGACGACCACGTCCTTGCGCCCGCGCTGCACGGCGTAGGAGCCCGTGGCCGACGCGTTCATCCGCATCTTGTCCCACTGCTGGTTGTACAACGGCTCCGTGCCGGGCTGCGGGTCGGACCCAGGCGGCGACGCCTGACCGCCGTTGTTGTCCGCGTCCAAGGCGTCCAGCCCCTGGTCCTCGGGGATCAGCTGCTGCACGACGTTTTCGCTGATCGCTTGGACCTGCGGGTTGCGGGCCAGGGTCGCCGCGAAGGCGGGGTCGCTGGAGGTCGCGGCGATCGCGCCGACCTGGGGTAGCCGCGCCGTGACCGCGCCGCCCGCGTTCGCGACCAGGCTGTCGACGTTCTGGGGCAGGCCATTGGGCTGGTTGAAGACGATTACCCATTCGCGGGTGACACCGTTGCCGACCGGCATGGCGCTGACCGGGATGGCGGCGAGCAACATGGTCAACAGGAGCAGGATCGTACCGAGTAGGCGGAACAAGCACACCGTCAGGGCAGGACAATCGCCCGCCGACTAGTCGCCCTCGGCTTCCCAGGCTGGCGCCTGGTGCGGCGCGAGCAGAAAGTGGTGCGCGATCCCCTCCGGGGGAATATCGTGGGCGCGGTGCCGGCGGGGAGGTGGCCGCGCACGCCGCCCCAGGCGGGGCGGAGACAGCGTAGTCGGCGCGCAAAGGGCCGCCGCCGGCTTTTGTCAGGGGTGGGGCGGGGTATCCGACAGAGGGCGTTCCTCCACCGGCGAGCCGGACTGGGCCCGATCCCTCGAGCGCGGGGTCGATGCCGGTCGTGATCGAGGGGACGGACGGGCCGAGTAATCCGCCCCTCTACGCTCTACCCTCCGCGCCTGTTGACGGCCCCTTTCGGGCCTCGGTATACTCGCGCCGCGGCGATCAGCAGACTCAGTGCGGCGATCCAGCCTTCCGGCGCACGCCGGAGCGTGAGGAGCCCCGATGCCCCGCTTGGCGGTCCTGCGCCCCTACCTCACCGGCCTCCTGATCGCCGTGACGCTCCTCGTGGGCGTCTGGACCGTGCGCGGGCGCGGCCAGCCGGAGACGCTGATCGCGCTCGAGCCCCTGCCGGAGGGCCAGAGCGTCACCGTCTTCGTCGGCGGCGCGGTCGCCCGCCCCGGCGTCTACACCCTGCCGCGCGGCGACCGCGTCGAGGCAGCCATCGCCGCCGCCGGCGGCCTCAGCGAGGAGGCCGACCCCGACGCCGTGAACCGCGCCGGAAGCTGCGCGACGAGGCACAGATTATCGTGCCGCGCAAGGGCGAGCGCCCGCCCGCCGCCTCGGCCGGCGCCGCCCCACCCGCCCCGCCGCGAACGCCGCCGGCGACCCTCCGGCGGCGCGGCCCTCGCCGCCCCGACGAGCGGCCCCACCCGCGTCAACGTCAACACCGCCCCCGTCGCCGAGTTGGAGCGCCTGCCCGGCGTCGGCCCGCGCCTGGCGCAGCAGATCATCGACTACCGCACCGCCAACGGCCCCTTCGCCACCCCGGCCGATCTCGCCAAGGTCCGGGGCATCTCCGACAAGATGGTCGAGGGCTGGGGCGAGATGGTGACGTGCGGGCCATGAGAGAGTCGGGTAGTCGGGTAGTCGGGTAGTCGAGAAAAGGACGGCTGCAACTGTAAAGCTTCTCTACTACCGACTACCCGACTACCCGACTACCCGACTACCCGACTCAGGAGGACGCCGTGCGCCTGATCTGGCTCGGGGCGGCGTGGCTGGCCGGGGTCGCGCTCGGGGCGCGGCTGTACGGCTGGTGGCCGCTTGCGCTCTGCGGCGGCCTGGCGATCGTCGCGCTGGCCGGGCTCCACCCGGCGCACCGGCGGCCCCTCCTCGGCGCGACGGTCCTGCTGCTCGTCCTGGCGCTCGGGGCCTGGCGGGCGGGGAGCATCCGGCCGGCGCCGGCCGATCTCCCGGCCGGGCCGATCGAGGCGGTGCGCGGCACCGTGGCCGAGTGGCCGGAGCGCGGCAACCGCGACGATCGCGCGATCGTCGCGGTCGAGGAGGCGCGGGTCGGCGGGCGCTGGCTGGGCGCGACGGCGCGGGTCCGGGCCGACGTGCCGCTCTACCCGGCGCTCGGGCGCGGCGACCGCGTCGAGCTGCACGGCTACTATCGCCCGGCCGAGGCGATCCCCTGACCGGCTTCCGGGACTATCTGCGCCGGCGCGGGCTGCACGGCCAGTTCCGCGCGTTCAGCGCCCGCGTCGACGCCACCGGGCGGCGGGACGACGTCGAGGCGCGGCGGGTGGCGGGCGTCGCCGGGATCGAGGAGGCGCTGCGCCGCCAGATCCCGCAGCCGGAGGCCGCCCTGGTGGCCGGCATCCTCCTCGGCAACGACAACCTGCTGCCGGCGGCCCAACGCGCCGCCTTCGCCGCCACCGGCACCGCGCACGTCATGGCCCTGAGCGGCTGGAACATCGCGATCGTCGCCGGGCTCTGCGCGCTGGTCGGGCGGCGCCTCGGCTGGGGCCGGTCGTGGCCCTGGCTGGCCGGCTCGGTCGGCGCGATCTGGTTCTACACCTTCCTGGTCGGCGGCGGGGGCGAGCATCGTCCGGGCGGCGATCATGGGCACACTCTACCTCGTCGCCGGCGCGACCGGCCGCCGCGGCGACGCGCTGACGGCGCTGGCGGCGACCGCGGTCGTGATGACGGCGCACGCGCCGGGGACGATCTTCGACCTCGGCTTCCAGTTGTCCTGCGTCGCCACGCTCGGGCTGATCCTCTGCGCCGGGCCGCTCGCGCGCCGGCTGCGGCGCCTGCCGCCGCTGGTGGCGGAGGGGCTGGCGGCGACGGTCGCGGCGGAGATCTTCACGCTGCCGCTCGTCCTCTACCACTTCGGCCGGCTCTCGACCGTGACCCTCCCGGCGAACGTGCTGATCGAGCCGCTGGTGCCGCTGGTCATGGCGGGCGGCGTGCTCACCGTCGCGGCGAGCGCCCTGCACGACGGGCTCGGCGCCCTCTGCGGCCTGGCGACCTGGCTGCCGGCGCGGGCGCTGCTGCTGGTGGTCGAGCGGCTCGGTGCATTCCCCTGGGCAACGGTCGGGGCGCCGGCGTTGGGCCTGCCCGCCCTCCTCACCGGCTACGCCCTGCTCGGCGCGACCCTGACGGTCAGATCGTGGCTCCCCGCCCTGTGGACCCTGGCCGGGCAGATCCCCGCCGCGCTGCCGCGGCCGGCGCCGGCGCCGCTGCTCTACGGCGTCCTCAGTGGGCTCGCCGCCGGGCTCTGGATCGCGTTCCTCGCCGGGTTGCTGGGGTAAGCGCCCCCCCCGGCCCCCCAACTTTGGGGGGAGCAGGAGCTGCGGCCAGCGAATTGCCTCTCCAGTGAGCCGGGGCTTTGCTAACGTCTTCTCCCCCTAAGTTGGGGACCGGGGGAGCCGCACCACGCGCCTTGACAGGGGGCGCATGGCTGGGTATCCTTGCAGACAGGACGCGGGATCGTCAGGCGCGCGCGTCTCCCGCCCGCATAGTCTAGTGGCCTAGGACGTCACCCTTTCAAGGTGAAGATCGCGGGTTCGAATCCCGCTGCGGGTACCACAGCCGCCCCCGTCACTGATGACGGGGGCGGCATTTTCTTCGTGGGAAGAGGCAACCGTACGCCTGGCATTCCCCGGACGTGGCGTCACCGGTCGTGGTGCGCTAGGAAGGGTTGAACGGCTGTTGCACCCCCTCCGGGGGGAATTCGTCGCCGTCCATACCTGTGCCCTCGATGGTGGCGGAGTCCAGCAGCGCATCGAACTCGGCGAATAACGCGGCATCCGCCTCCTCGTCCGCGCTCCCCCCCAGCGTAGTGGTATCCCCGTCCGTGTCGTAGCGCGGGTCCAACCGCTCCCGCACCCGCCCCAGAACTTCCCGCTCCTGCGGCGTCAGCTTCATGTCCCCTCCCCCTCCGAGGCCAGGCGGAAGCACGCGGCTTCGGAACGCGCTCCCCCGAGTTCCCGGTCTATCTCCATGATCTACCCATTTTCCACCGCCCGCCAGGCGACAGACATCCGTCGCGACGGGGCGTCGGGGCGTATGCCTCTCCCCGCGGCGGACCCACACCGAGCCGGGCGGACGGCGCGCGGCGCGCGCTACGCGGCGTCGCCGCCCCCGGTGGGCTCACTCCGGCCGTGCTCCTCCACGCGGGCGAGCACGAAGACGAGGTCGGAGAGGCGGTTGAGGTAGCGCAGGATCGCCGGGTTCGCGACACCCCCCTCGTGCGCCAGCCGGGCCGCGTCGCGCTCGGCCCGCCGCACGATGGTGCGCGCGAGGTCGAGCGCCGCCCCCGGGACGGTGGCGCCAGGGATGATGAAGTGGTCGCCGATCGCCACCCGGCCTCGCGCCTCGGCCAGGCGCGCCTCGAGCCGCGCGACGTGGTCCTCGGTGACCCGGAATCCCAGCCGCGCCTCGTCCTCGACCGGCGCCGCCAGCTCGGCCATCAGCAGGTGGAGGTCGCGCTGCACCGCATGGATCGCCTCGCGCACCGCCGGCTCGGTCGCCAGCGCCCGCGCCAGCCCCAGGGCGGACGTCGCCTCGTCGATCGTGCTGTAGGTCTCCGGGCGCAGGTCCCACTTCGGCACCCGTTGCCCTCCCAGCAGATCGGTATCGCCGCTGTCGCCGGCCCTCGGTGCCGGCCCGGACTCCGTCATAGGGCCTCCCTCCCGGCACGGCCTCGCCCCCGCCGCATCCGTCCGGCGCTGGACGCCGCACGACTTGTGCCAGTATCCGGCGGTCGGCGCGACGCCACCCGGCGTGGTCCACCGGGCCTGACCGGCGCACCGGCGAACACGCCCCGAGCGGCGGCCGGACCCCGCTCAGCGGGGGCTGGGTGTGAGGGGCGGGGCATTCGTCGGGAACGCGGCCGGGCGGGTGACGACTACCGTGGGGGTCGGCGGGGCGGGCGCGGCGGCTGGGTCGGCGCCCGGACGCCAGAGGAAGGCGAGCAGGAGCGCGAAGAGGACGATCGCCGCGGACCAGCGCGCCAGCCGCGCCGTCGAGAAGATGTCGGTGTCGGGGCGCGGCCGGCGCGGCGGCGGCGCGGCCCACTCGATGTCGATCGGCCCGCCGGCCCCCCAGTGCGTCGTCGTCTCGGCGGGGGCGGGGCGGCGGGGCGGGGCCGGGACCCGCGTCCGTCCTGCCGGATGGCCCGTGGCGCGCGCCGCCCGGCGCGCGCGCTCCTGATCGTAGTCCCGGCGCCGGCGCGGGTCGCCGAGGACGTGGTGGGCCAGGTTGACGCGCTTGAGGGTCTCCTCGGCGCGCCGCCGGGTCTCGGGGCTGGCGCCGCTCAGCAGATCGGGGTGGTAGGTGCGCGCCAGCCGGCGGTACGACCGTTCGATCTCCTGCCGGCTGGCGTCCGGGCGGACGCGGAGGGTGGTGTAGTGATCGTCCAAGGCTGCTCCCGCGACGGGCGACGCGACGAACCGGGGACAAGGATAGCAGCCCCCCCGGCCCCTTTGCACGCCGGCCCGGCGGGTGAACGGCGGGCGGCCACTCCCCGGCTCACGCGCGGCGGGCCACGTTCAGGACGGAGAGATAGCCCTTGACGATGCGGCCGCCGAACCGGCTGTCGATCAGGTCCGCGATGCCGCGGAAGAGGCGTTCCCGCGCCGCGTCGTCCAGCCGCCGGTGGTCGGAGTAGGTGCCGAGGACGCGGACGTAGCCGGCCGCGTCGTATTCGCGGTCCCAGCGGTAGCGGCGCACGGTCGCCGGGCCGAAGAGCCCGGTGCGCGCGATCTCGGCGGAGAGGTCCGGGACGGCGTCGGGCTCGGGCAGGCCCCGGTAGTTCGCGGCCATTCGGGGGGCCTCGCGCCGGTAGACCTCCTGCACCGCCGCGAAGAAGCCCGCGCTCCGGTCGGTGCGCACATGCTCGTTGCGGAACAGGGCGATCGCCCCCGCCGGCCGGAGCGCCCGGTGGAGCTTCGGGTAGCCGATCGCCGGGTCGATCCAGTGGAAGGCGGTCGCGGCGATCGCCAGGTCGAAGGCCCCCTCCTCGACCGGCCAGTCCTCGAACGCGCCGACCCGCAC
Source organism: Thermomicrobiales bacterium (assembly GCA_030446685.1). Classification (GTDB taxonomy): domain Bacteria; phylum Chloroflexota; class Chloroflexia; order Thermomicrobiales; family CADCWN01; genus JAUJMV01. Next base: position 98,219 of record JAUJMV010000007.1, read on the forward strand.
CTCCACCCCCGGATAGGCCGCCAGGTTCTGCCGGGCCACCGCGGCCAGGTCCTCCCCGAGCTCGACGGCGAGGAGGCGATAGCCCCGCCGCGCCAGGGGGAGCGTCGCCTGGCCGGTGCCGGGGCCGATCTCGAGGATGCGCCCACCGGGCGGGAGGCCCGACAGCGCGACAATATCATCGAAGAGCGCCTCCGGGTAGCCCGGCCGCACCTCGTCGTACAGCCGCGCCACCCGATCGAACGTCACCCGCCGCCGCAGCCGCTCCTCCGCCATCGGCCCACCTCCTCGCGCCCGGTTCTGGCCCCACCCGGCACGAGTATGGTCCGCGCGCCCCGCCGCCGCACCGCCCGGAAGGACAGGCGCGCCCTGTCCCCCCGAACCGGCAGCGAGGGTGGTCGCGGCATTTTGGCGATAGTCTTCACCGCAGAGGCACGGAGGACGGGAGAGAGGGCACAGAGGGACGAAACGAAAACCCAGTGAGCGCTTCTCCGTCCTCGGCGCCTCCGTGGTGCGACGCCCCTTCAGCGCGTCCGGGCCTTCAGCGCGGCGTCGATGTAGAGGAACTGGCCGGGCGAGAGGTACCGCCGCGCCTCGGCGATGGGGTGGAAGCGCGCCCCCAGCTCGTAGGCATCGGGCAGGAGGGCGCCGGGGTGGTAGGTGGCGGCGGTGGCGGTGTAGATCACCTGCGCGAAGTCGGGGTAGGGGTACGGCGAGCCGGGGGGCTTCGGGGAGCGGTTGAGGAAGTGCAAGAAGCCGAGCGGCGCCGGGTCGCGGAGCGTCCAGCCGCTCTCCTCCAGCAACTCGCGCGCGAGGGTCTGATCGAGGGTCTCGCCCGGCTCCCGCCGCCCGCCGGGGATGCCGCACGTCCCGTCTACATTGTGGCCGAGCAGCACGGCCGGCTCCCGTCCGGCCTCGTCGTCACCGGCGCGGAAGACGACGCAGCGGACGGAGGTGATCAGGTCGAGCGGCGGCCAGTCCGTGCCGAGCTGGTGATGCGGAGGTGGACCGGGCTGTGACGTCCTCCTCCACCGCGAGCGGGGTGTGGCGCGCGAGGAAGGCCGCCAGCATTGTCGTCATATGCGCCCGATTATCTCCTCTCCGGTACCGAGGGCGAAGCGCAGGCGACCTCCTGGCGCGCGCCCGTATCGTAGATCAGATCGAGCGTCGCGATCGCGATCGCCCAGCCGAAGTCGCGCCCGCCCAGCGCGCGGACGATCGCGGGCAAGTTGTCGCCGGTGAGGTCGCCGTGCGCCAGCGTGATGTGCGGCAGCCAGCTCTCCGGCCGGTAGTAGGGCAGGACGCCCGCGCGGCCCCGGCGAGGTTGGACCAGAGCGCGCGTGGAAGGCCAGCGGCTCGTCGCGCACGACCGGGACGTAGAGCACGGGGCTCGCGCCGGTGAACAAGCCCAGCCCGCCGGTCCTGACCCGGAACGGCGGCTGGTCGCGGGCGCGGCGTTGCAGGATGGGGCGCAGCGCGTCCGGGTCGTAGCCCGCGGCGACCTGGTAGGAGAAGTGCGGGAAGGGCGTGGCGGAAACCCCGCGCAGGCCGAAATCGCGGTCGCGCAGCCATGGCGCTCGTCCAGCAGCGAGACGACGGCGTGCATCGGCGGTTTTCGGCCCAGGCCCCGGTCGCGCAGCCGGCGTTCCAGCCGCCGGTACGCCTGGCATTCGTAGGCCAGCGACAGCACCGGCACGCGCAGGCCCTCGAACGCCACGAACCGCCGATACCGGGCGATGTCTACCGGGTCCTCCCACGCGCCGTCCGCCAGCCGCTTCTGGACCGCGCCCATGATCTCGACCGTCGCGCCGTCGAGCGCCAGCGTCCCGAAGTGCGAGCGGATGCGCTCGTCCGCGCGCCAGGCCACCGGCAGGGTGACCGACGCCGCGAAGAGCGCGGCGATCCGGTACGCCCCGTCGCGATCCGTCTGGATGTCGATGTCCCGCACCGCGACCGGCACGCCCTGGAGCGCGAAGCCCAGGCTGCCGGTGACGGCCCAGGGGAGGCCGTTCGCCGCCAGCCGCTCGTGCAGCTGGCGCAGGGCGGCGCGGTGCGCGGGCGGGATGGCCGCCGGGGCGGTGACGGGGCCGCTCGCGCCGGTCACGCGAGCGCCCCGTGCGGCAGCACCGCGTGGACGCCGCGCGCGCCGTTGACGATCTGGGTGACGCGCAGATCGACGACGACGCTGGCGAGGGCCAGGGCCTGAGCGCGGGGGATCCCGTGCCGCTCGCGCAGCAGGTCGAGCATCGCGTCGAGCGCGCGGTAGGTCGCCTCCTGCAAGTCCTCGTGGAAGCCGAAGGTGAGCCAACCCTCGTCGGTGCGGGCGCGCGGCGCGGTCAGGCGCAGGTCGTCGCGCAGGCCGAAGGTCAGTTCGACCAGATCCATCGGGCACTCGATCGCGGTGCCGCCCGACTCGCCGTCGCCCTGCGCCCCGTGCCCGTCGCCGACCGAGAAGAGCGCGCCCGGCACGGCGACCGGCAGGTAGAGCGTCGTGCCGGCGACCAGTTCCTTGCAGTCGATGTTGCCGCCGGTCGCGCGGGGCGGCGCGGTCGGGTGGAGGCCCGGCTCGGCCGGCGCCAGGCCCAGCACGCCCATGAAGGGGCGCAGCGCGACGCCGTGGCCGTGCTGGTCGCGCCCGGTCAGCGCCTCGGGGTCGAGCGTCCAGGACAGCACGGTCCCCCGCTCCTCCGCGACGCCGAGCCGCCGGTTGAAATCACTGCCCCAGCCGCCGGCGACCGTCCAGCCGTAGGGGCCGGGCCGCAGCGCGTCGATCCGCACTTCGAGGGCCATGCCCGGCTCGGCGCCGCGGATCGCCACCGGCCCGCAGAGCGCGTGGCCGGCGTCCCGCTCCGGGTCGCGCGGCGCGAACTTGGGCCAGGCCCCGCCCTCGGGATCGCGCGGGCCGAGGCCCCAGCCGGCGTCGAGCGTGCGGAAACGGACGGTGTCGCCGGGGTCGATCGTCAGCACCGGCGGCAGGTCGCGGGAGAACGTGCCGTGCAG
>JAUJMV010000007.1:101315-104385 GCA_030446685.1 Thermomicrobiales bacterium
CGTTGTCCCGCTGCGTCGAGAGCGCGGCGGTGCGGTGCGGCAGGCCGCTCAGCAGCGCGTCGTGGATGCGCCCGCCAACGCCGCGCCGCCTGGCGCCGGGGACCACGGCGAACTCGACGAACTCGAAGTAGTCGGCCAGCCACCGCCCGGCAACGCGCCCCCCCACCGCCCCGGCCACGATGTCGCGCCACCACTGGCCCGGCCCCCCGGTATAGCCGTAGGCGCACCCCAGGAAAGAGCCGTCCACCCCTTCGCGCGCCAGGACGCAGCGGAAGCTCGCGCGCCCGGCGTGCCGGTCCACGACCCGCTCCGCGAACCGCGCCGCGTCCTCGCCCGACATCGCGAACCCCGCCCGGAACGTCTCGAACACCGGCGCACGCCACTCCCCGAACCGGCGCGCATCGAGCGCGATAATCTCGACAGCCATCGGCCCTCGCTCCACGCTCGACACTCGGCGCCTACCGCGTCCGCGTCACTTTGCTGAGGCCGCGCGGCCGGTCGGGGTCGTGGCCCTTGGTGCGCGCCAGGTGCAGCGCCAGGAGTTGGGCCGGGACGATCGCCGTGAGCGGCGCGAGCCATTCGGGGGGCGCGACCGGCAGGCGCAGCGGCGTGCGGGCCAGCGACAGTAGCTCGTCGCGGTCGCTGATCGCGATCAGTTCGGCCCCGCGCTCGTGCAGGGTCCGGGCGAAGTCCAGCATGTCGGCGAAGGCCGCGCCGCCGGGCGCGATCAGCAGGGCCGGGAAGCCCTCGTCGACGATTGCCACCGGGCCGTGGAGGAAGTCGGGCGGGGAGTAGGGCTCGGCCAGCAGGTAGCTGGTCTCCTTCAGCTTCAGCGCCGCCTCGAAGGCGGTGCCGTAGCAGTAACCGCGCCCGCCCGTCACCAACCGGTCGACGTAGCAGTAGCGTTCGGCGCGCGCCGCGATCTCCCCGTCCAGCCCGAGCGCCCCCTCGACCGCGCGCGGCGCCGCCGCCAGATCGCGCCAGGCCCCCGCGTCGGCCCCGCCGCCCGGATCGCCGAGCGCGGCGCTGAGCATCGCCAGGGCGAGGAGTTGCGCGGTGTAGGTCTTGGTCGCCGCCACGCTCCGCTCGACGCCGGCGTGCAGCGGCAGGACGAACTCCGCCCCTTGCGCCAGCGGCGAGTCGGGGAAGTTGGTAATCGCCAGGGTCGCCGCGCCCTGCCGGCGACCCGCGGCCAGCGGGGCCAGGATGTCGGGCGACTCCCCCGACTGGGAGATGCCGATCACCAGCGCGCGGCGCAGGTCGGGGGGCGCATCGTAGAGGGTGAAGAGCGAGGGCGTCGCCAGCGCGACCGGCAGGCGGTTGCGCGCGCCGAAGAGGTACTGGGCGTAGCGCGCGGCGTTGTCGGAGGTGCCGCGCGCGGCGATCAGCACGAAGGCGAAGTCGCGCGCCCGCAGCGCCGCCGCGATCGCCAGCGCCCGCTCCCGCTCGGCCTCCAGCAGCCCCGCCAGCACCGCTGGCTGCTCGGCGACCTCGCGCGCCAGATGTTCCCCCGCCATCGCTCCCCCTCCCCTCGCCGTCCCGCATCGCCCACGGGGGCAAGGATAGCAGAGGAACCCGAGAGGTCGGAAGCGGATCGCGCCCCCGGCCCCCCGCCCGATTGCGGGGCGGGGGCGGGGGCGCGCGATCCGCGGGCACCGGCCGGCTCAGCGGCCGACGCGGTAGGAGCCGGCGATCCCGTCGAAGACCGGCGCCCACTCGGCGAAAGCATCGACCGGGCAGGCGAAGCTGAGGATATGCACGACCCCCCGCTCCACCAGGTAGACCTGGACCAGTTGCTGCGTGCCATCCGCGTCGGTGCGCTGCAAGACTTGCCGGTAGGCCCGGCGGCCGTCCACCAGGACACGGTCGATGCTGACCTGGGTGTAGTCGGGCCGCCCCCGCAACTCCCGGTCGAACGCCTGCCGGACCCGCTCGATCCCGATGGTTGGCTCGCCGGTGTCCTCCAGGCCGACCCCGGCGACCGCCTGGCTGCGCCGCAGGACGAAGACCACCTCGTTCTGGGCCGTGTCGGTCTCGGTCCACTCCTCCGGCACGCGGAAGGAGAAGCGCCCTGCCGGGTCGTCGTAGGTCTGCCCGCCGTCCAGGGGGGCCAGCACCGGCCCCCAGTCGTCCGCGGCCCCCGCGCCTGGGGCGGCGCTCGGCGTACGGCGGGCGGCCGCTGTGGGCGACGGCCGGGTCGGGGGCGTCGCCGCCGGGGTGCCCGCCGGGCGGGGCGTCGCGGCGCTCGCCGTGGGTGCCGGGGCATAGGCGCCGGCCTCGTCGAGCTTGACCTCCAGCGCGATGTACCGGCCCGGCGCGACCTCCGGCCGGTAGGACACGAACAGGGACCCGGCCGTCGGCGGGATCTCGAACGCGATATTCCCGCGCACCGACCCGCCGCGCGTCAGGGTCTCGCCGATCGGCAAGCTCGGTGAAGGCGCGAAGATGTCGATCACGTAGGTCCCGCCGTGGTCGTCGTCAAGGTCGAAATAGTGCAACTGGTGCCGCCAGCTCTCCAGGCCGACGTTCTCGACCAGCACGTCGAGCACGAGATAGAAGTTGTCCCCCCGTGGGGGATGGCTACCGAACTGCTTGACGCCCGATGCCTGCCGGACCGTGAAGGCGATGCCGTCGCGCTCCAGGCGCTGCCCCACCACCCCGGCATCGGGGCCGGGCGTGGCCCGGCGCGCGGCCGGCGGGGTGGGGGCCGCCCCGGTGGTGGCGGGGGGCGGCGCGACGGTCCCGGCCGCGGTCGGACTTGGGGCGGGGGGGGCCGTAGCGACCGCCGTCGGGGCGGTCGTGACGGTCGCGGCCGGAGCCGCCGTGGGCGTCGCCGTAGGGGCGACCGTGGCGGTGGGGGCCGGGGCCGGGGTCGCGCCCCCGCCCCCGCCGAGGGTCGGCATGCCGCACGCGCCCAACGCCAGGGCGAGCAGCAGGCAGGCGAGCAGTAGCTTGGGGGGCCGGAGCCCACTCCCGCGCGTAAGCATTGTTCCCTCCTCCGTTCCTTCTCGCCGCATCGGGGGCGGGGCGTGCGCCACGCCGCCGCGCCGCCCGTAACAACGGCGGCGCG
>JAUJMV010000007.1:104485-165662 GCA_030446685.1 Thermomicrobiales bacterium
ACCAGGTACTCCGCCTGCTGCCGTTCGCTGTTCATCAGACAGTACTCGTAGCCGGCCGGCGCGGGCAGCCCCTGGCAGGAATCCCAGCCGAACTCGGTCAGCCAGATCTGCTTGGGGCCGTCGCCGTAGGCCTCCATCACCGCGCGCTGGTCCTCGATCCGCCGGAAGTAGAAGTCGGCGGCGTTGTTCCAGCAGTTGCCCTCCTGGCTGGCGAACTGCGGCGGGCAGGCGCCGCTGCCGGGATTCTCCGGGTACTTGGTGTTGGGCGGGTTCGACGCGCCGCCGGGGTGCGCCGCCAGCACGTCGAAGTAGTTGCGCCCCTCGCCGCCGCGGTAGGCGTAGAACTGGCGCAGGTACTCGGTGTCCTCGATCGCCACCGACGGGTCGCGCACCCCGGTCGGGGTGAGCCCGCCGAAGAGGACCACCGCGCCGGGGTCGACCGCCTTGACCGCGGTATAGCCGGCCTTCAGCGTCTCGAAGTAGGGGGCGACCTGCACGTTGCCGCCGACCTCGCCGGCCAGGTTCTGCTCGTTCCAGATCTCCCAGGCTTGCACCCGGCCCTGGTAGCGCTCGGTCAGGAAGCGCATCGTCCGCCCGAAGGCGCGCGTGTCGTCCGGCAGCCCGCCGGGGCGCGAGGAGGAGGCCCAGTCCGGCGCCTTGACGACGCTGACCAGCACCTTCGCGCCGCCGTTGGCCGCCGCCCCGATCATCGTGTCGTACGGCGCGGGGTTGTAGGCGCCCGGCGACGGCTCGAACTCGCGCCACTGCAACTGGATGCGCACCCAGCCGAACCCGGCCTCGTTGACCTTGTTCATCGTCCGGCTATTGAACGACGCGCCGCGCTCGTTGCCGATCAGGAAGGCGTTGAACCCGTACTCGATCCCGTTTGAGCCCAGCGGATCGATCGCCAGCGGCGGCTGCGGCGGGACGGGCGGGGCCGGCGTCGGGGCCGGGGGCGGCGGAGGAGGTGGAGGCTCCTGGGCTGGCGGGGGCGGCGGCTCCTGCGCCGGCGGTTCCTGCGCCGGGGGCTGATCCTGAGCGGGCGGCGGATCGGCCGGCGCGTCGGGCACAATCGGCGCCGGGTCGGACGCCGCGTCAGGCGGCGCGGGGGGGAGGGTCGCGGTAGGTGTCGGGGCGGCCGCGGCGTTGGCGCCCAGGGTGGGCGTCGCGCCCGGCGCGGGGGTGAACCCCGTCGCCGGCGGCGGGATGGGCGTGGAGACGGGGGCGGTCGTGGGCGTGGCGGTCGGTGCCGGCCGCGGGGTCGCGGTCGCGGTCGCGGTCGGGACCGGCGCGGGCCGCGGGGTGGCGGTCGCGGTGGGAATCGGCGGGGCGGTCGGGACCGGCGCGGGCCTGGGGGTGGCAGTCGCGGTGGGAACTGGCGGGGCGGTCGGCGCGGGCCGCGGCGGCGCGGTCGGCGCCGGCGTCGCCGTGACCGCGGGGACCTGCGCCACGCCGGTGCGCGCCGTCGCCGACGCGCTCGGCGCGCCCGCCACGATCGAGGGCACGGCTGTCGCCGTCCGCCGCGCGGTGCCGGACGGCGAGGCGGCGACCGGGCTGCTGGTCCGCGCGGTGGCGGTGCCGGTCGTCCGGGTCGCCGTCACCGGTGTGGCGACCGCGGGGAGCACCGCGGCGGCGGTCGCCTCGACTGTCACCGTGGCCGGCGGCGGCGCCGCCGCGGTGCGCACCATGACGGACCAGACGGCCACCCCGATGAAGAGGAGGGCCGAAAGCAGCAGGGGGATCAGGGCCAGGGTTGTCGCATCCTCTTTGTCTTCCTCCACGGTCTGTGGCATGAGCGGAAACCGGGCAATCGTTAGATGGAACGCTCCAACCGGCGCTGGGTTCCGCGCCGGGCGGCGTGGGCGGACACCGGAAGCCGCGAACCGCGCCCGGCGCCTGCATCGCGCGCGGCGGACACCGCGCACCCACGAACGCCGCCGGCCGGCTGGGGCCTGTGCCGCGCGCCCCGGATGTGCTATAGATGCCCACGAACGGGGCCGGCGACTGGCGGCACGGGCAAGGCGGAGGAGGCGGGCGTGGGCGACGGGCGGGGACCGGCGGATGCCGCGAACGAGCAGCGGGCGGCGGCGCGCGCGCCGCCTTCACCACCCAGGCCGCCAACTACGCGGCCAGCGCGGTCGTCGCCGACCGCGAGCGGCGCCGGGCGTTCGCCGCGCGCGCCGCCCCACCCCCGGCGCGCGTCCTCGACGTGGCGACCGGCCCCGCCTTCACCGCGCTCGCCTTCGCGGCCGCCGGCGCGAGCCTCGTCCTCGGCGTCGACCTGACCCCGGCGATGCTCGGCGAGGCGCGGCGGGCGCGCGACGCCGCCGGGCTGCGGGCGCTCCACTTCGCGCTCGGCGAGGCGACCGCGCTGCCGGTGGCGAGCGGCGCGTTCGATGTCGTGACCTGCGGCAACGCCGTCCACCACTTCGCCGCGCCGCTGCCCCCCTGCGCGAGATGCGCCGCGCCTGCCGGCCGGGCGGCGCGATCGCGATCAGCGACCTGGTCAGCGACGAGGACCCGCAGCGGGCCGCCGCGCACAACGCCATCGAGCGGCTGCGCGACCCCTCGCACGTCTGGGCCTTCCCGCCGAGCGAGCTGGCGGCGATCCTGGAGCGCCTGGGGCTGACCGTCCGCGAGGTCGCGCTGACGACGGCGCGGCGCGGCCTGGCCGAGTGGCTGGCGATCGCGCGGACGCCGCCCGCCGCCGCCGCCGAGGTCCGCCGCCTCCTGGAAGGGGCGATCGCCGACGATCGCACCGGCCTCGCCCCGGCGACCGAGGGGGCGAACTCCGCTTCACGCACACCACCGCCTGGATCATCGCCACGGCGCCGGCGGGCGCATGAGCGCCCCCTACCGCCTCTCCCTCTGGCTCTGGAAGGTCGTGCCGCTCCCGCGCCGGGTCCGCTGGCTGGCCCTCTGGCTCGGCAACACCAAGTTCCTGGTCGGGGTGGTCGGCGTCGTCTTCGACCGGGAAGGGCGCGTCCTGCTGGCCGAGCACACCTACCGGCGGCGCTACCCTTGGGCTGCCGGGCGGCTGGGTCGGCCGCTTTGAGCGGCTGGAGCGCGCGCTGGCGCGCGAGCTGCGCGAGGAGACCGGGCTCGACATCGCGGTCGGCGAGGTCTTCCACGTCCGCAGCGGCTACCGCCGCCCGCACCTCGACCTCTACTTCCTCTGCGACTACGACCCCGGCGCCGACCCCGGCGCCCCCTTCCGGCCGAACCCCGAGATCCGCGCGCTGCGCTTCTGCCCCCCGGCGATCTGCCGCCCGACATCCCCCCCGCCCAGCGCCCGATCATCGCCAAGGCGGTGGCGCTGCGGGCAGGGCGCGGGGCGTGGGGCGGGGCGTGGGGCCGTGGGCCGTAGGCCGTGGGCGGTGGGCCGATCTATCGAGGTGGCGTAGGAGCGTATTGCATACGCCCGGGCTGGCCCCGGCTCCGGCGCATTCCGCATCCCCCGATGGTATCCGCGGCGCCACGGCCCACGGCCCACCGCCCACGGCCTACGCGCCGCCGTCCACGCGAAAGACCGCCCCCGCCCGCGCCCGCTCCACCGGCCCGGCGAAGTGGGCGCGGGCGTCGGCGAGGTAGCGGTCGAAGCCGAGTTCCTCCCAGAGGTGGGTCAGCACCAGGCGCCCGACGCCGGCCTCCGTCGCGATCCGGCCGGCCTCGGCGGCGGTCAGGTGGCCGTACTCCGCCGGGTCCTGGCCGGGGCTGCTGGAGCAGGGTCGCCTCGCAGAGGAGCAGGTCGCTCCCCGCCGCGAACGCGGCCAGCGGCGCCTGCGGCCCGGTGTCGGCGGAGTAGGTCAGCGAGCGCCCCGCGTCGTCGGCGATCCGCAGCGCCCAGACCGGGATGTAGTGCGCCATCGGGGCGAAGCGGACGGTCAGCCCGCCGATCGCCAATGCCCCGTCGCCCGCCGCCTCCGGACTCGTATTCGCGCGGCGTGAACACCTCGCCCCAGAAGTCCTGCCCCACCTCGTTGCCCGACTGGAAGACCGCGCCGAGCCGCTCCAGGAAGGCGATCCGCCCGGCGGCAGGTGCAGCGGGACGGGCCGGCGCTCGCCGCTGTAGGGCGCGTACTGGAGCGCGTAGCGCAGCGCCACCAGATCGAGCGTGTGGTCCGAGTGGAGGTGGGAGATGATCACGCCGCCGAGGGCGTGCGCGTCGGCGCGGGCGCGCAACTGCGAGACGACCCCCGAGCCGCAGTCGATCAGGATCGTCGTCGCCCCGCTCGTCACCAGGTAGCCGGCCGAGGCGTCGCCGCCGTTGGGCGCCGCCGCGCTGCCCCCGAGGATCGTCAACTCCATGTCGCCTCCACTTCCGTCAGAGCCCGTTCGACTCGATGCGGGGCGATAGTATCACGCTCTACGCCGGGCGGCCGCCGGTTGAAACCGGCGTCTCGCGGGCCTCCGGCCACGAAGCCCGCCTGCGCGGGCTGGGGCTACTCCGCAGCAGGCGCCTAACAGGATGGCCTGGGACGTGACCTCGGTCTCAGCCCGCGGCGGCGGGCTTCGTGGCCGGAGGCCCGCGAGACGCCGGTTTCAACCGGCGGCCACCCGCCACCCGCCCGGACGGGACCGGCCCGCGTCCCCACTCGGCCCCATCGGCGGATTGACGCGCCGCCGGGCGGCTGGTAGAGTATCGGCAGGGTTCGTAGGAGGTAGGCCGTTGATCAGCTAGCTCGACCGCACGTTGACGCAGGCGCCGGGGAGTGGCCCTGGGGCCGGCTGCGTGACGTCGCCGAGCAGCGGAGACGGCTGATTCCGATCTCTCCGAACCGCCCCCATCCCCACGCTGGCCCGCGCGACCGCGGACAGCCCCCACGGTTCAGGAACCATCCCAGGCACAGCCCCCTCCGCGCGCCGCGCGACGTCGCCGCATCGCGACCGCGCGCCCGGACGGCCCCGCCGCCCCCGCCGCGCCCGGTCGGGGAGGACCGTCCATGTTGAAAGTCGCCCGCCTTGCCAAGCGGTTCCCGGACGGCCCGGTGCTGGAGGACGTCTCCTTCGTCCTCAACCGCGGCGAGAAGGTCGGGCTGGTCGGGCCGAACGGCAGCGGCAAGAGCACCCTCTTGAAGATCATCGCCGGGCGGCTGCGGCCCGACAGCGGCACGGTCGCGCTCGGACCGGGCGACCGCGTCGGCTACCTGGAGCAGTACCCTCGAGGAGGACCTGGCGCGCACGGTGGACGAGGCGCTGCGCGGGGCCAACCCCGAACTGGCCGCCGCCCGCGCCGACCTGGACGCGCTGACGGCGGCGCTCGCCGCGCCCGACCCGGCGCCCGAAGCGCGGGAGAAAGTGTTCGCCGCCTACGCCGCCGCGGTCGAGCGGTTCGAGGCGCTGGGCGGCTACGAGGTCGAGGGGCGGGCCGAGGCGATCGCCGACGGGCTCGGCCTGGGCGCACTCGACGGGGGGCGGACCGTGGCCTCGCTCAGCGGCGGGCAGAAGACCCGCCTCGCGCTGGCGCGGCTGCTCCTCTCCGAGCCGACGATCCTGCTGCTCGACGAGCCGACCAACTACCTCGACCTGCCGGCGCTCCTCTGGCTGGAGCGCTTCGTCGCCGAAAGTCCACACGGGGCAATTGTCGTCTCGCACGACCGCCGCTTCCTCGACCGCACCACCGACGCGATCCTCGAACTCGACGCCGAGACGCACGGCCTGACAGCCTACGCTGGCAACTACAGCGCCTACGTCGAGACGAAGCGGCGCGAGCGCGAGAAGCAGGAGGCGCGCTACCAGGACCAGGCCGAGCGGATCGCCGCGTTCGAGCGCCAGATCGCCGCGCTGAAGAACAAAGCCCTGCACACCGAGCAGAGCACAATCCACTTCCACTACCGCAAGGTCGCCAAGGGCGTCGCCCAGAAGGCCAAGGCCCAGGAGCGCCGCCTGGAACGCTACCTGGCCGCGGAGGAGCGGGTCGAGCGCCCGGAGGACGCCAAGCGCCTCTACCTGCGCGACCTGACCGAGGGCGCGCTGACCGACCGGCGCCTCGCCGTCGTCGCGCGCGGCCTGCGCGTCGCCTACGGCCCGGCGACGGTCCTCGGCGACGGTCGCGGCGGGATCGACTTGCAGGTCCACGGCGGCGACCGCCTGGCGATCGTCGGCCCCAACGGCGGCGGCAAGAGCACGCTGCTGCGCGCCCTGGCCCGGCAACTCCCCCCGGCGGCCACGACCGGCGGCGAGGTCAGCCCCGGCGACGGCGTGCGGGTCGGCTACCTGCCGCAGGAGCACGGCGGCGACCCCGCGGCGGGCGCGCGGACGGTGCTGGACCTCTTCCGGGCCGAGGTCGTCGGGTACGAGGACGAGGCACGGGCCTTCCTCGACAAGTTCCTCTTCAGCGGCGACGAGGTCTACCGGCGGGTGGACGAACTGAGCTACGGCGAGCGCGCCAAGCTGGCCCTGGCGACGCTGGTCGCCAGCGGGGCCAACTTGCTGCTGCTCGACGAGCCGACCAGCCACCTCGACGTGGCGGCGCTGGAGCGGATCGAGGCGGCGCTGGCCGAGTACCCCGGCCCGCTCGTCGTCGCCTCGCACGACCGCTACTTCCTCGGCGCGATCGGCGTCACCGGCGTCCTCCTCCTCGACGGCGGCCGCCTGCGCGCACTCGACAGCCTGGAGGCGTACGAGGCCGAGGCGCTGGCAGGGGCGAGGGGAGGGGCGCGCGGCGCAGGAGCGAAAAGGCACACAAGGAGCGGCACGGATGATCGACCCGAAGTTGCGGGATAAAGTCGTCCTCGTGACCGGAGCAAACCACGGGATCGGCGCGGCCACCGCGCGGCTCTTCGCGGCGCAAGGGGCCGCGGTCTTCCTCACCTTCCTCCGCCTGCCGCCGGCCCCGCCGGGCGAGCCACGCCTCCCCGGCAGGGCGTTCTACCTCGCGCAACAGGCAAAAGCCGCCGACGAGGTGGCGCGCGCCATTCGTGAGGGCGGTGGCCGGGCGGCGACGTGGGAAGCCGATTTGGCCGATCCGGCCACGGTTCCCGCGCTGTTCGATCGGGCGGAAGCGACGGTCGGCCCGGTCGATGTGCTGGTCAACAATGCCGCGCACTGCGAGGCGGATACCTTCCTCCCGCGGAGCGTGGTCGGGGCGGACGACCGTGCCGCCGGCGGTACGCCGATGCGCGCCATCACGGCCGAGAGCCACGACTGCCATTTCGCCGTCAACAGCCGCGCGGCGGCGTTACTGATGGCGGAGTACGCCCGCCGCCACGTCGCACGGGGCGCGCGCTGGGGGCGGATCGTCAACGTGAGCACCGACGGGGCGTCCGCCTTCCCCGGCGAGATCTCCTACGGCGCGAGCAAGCACGCGCTGGAAAGCTACAGCCGCGCCGCGGCCTCGGAACTGGGCCGGTTCGGTGTCACGGTCAATGCCGTCTCGCTCGGGCCGGTGCAGACCGGGTGGATCAGCCCGGAGATCGAGGCGCGGGCGGCGCCCGACATCCCCCTGGGGCGGATCGGCCAGCCGGACGACGTGGCCGACGCGATCGTCTTCCTCGCCTCGGAGCAGGCCCGGTGGATCACCGGGCAACTGCTCTACGTCGGCGGGGGGCATGTGATGCCGTTGTGAGGCCGTCCGCGGCACGGGAAGGGGAGGACGAGCGATGGTCGAACGAGGGGACGGGGTCGACTTGCGGGGGCGCGTGGCCGTCGTCACCGGGGCCAGCCGCCCGCGCGGCATCGGCGCCGCCGTCTGCCGCGCGCTGGCGGCCGGCGGCGCGGACCTCTTCTTCACCCACTGGACGCCCTTCGACCGCACGCAGCCGGCGGGCGCGGACGAGGCGTTCCCGGCCGCGTTCGAGCGGGAACTGCGCGGCGCGGGCGTCCGCTGCGCGAGCATGGCGCTCGACCTGGGCGCGACCGACGCGCACCTCCGCCTGCTCGACGCCGTCGCCGGGCGGCTGGGGCCGCCCGCGATCCTCGTCAACAACGCGGCCCATTCGGCGCCCGGCGGCTACGCGGCGTTGGACGCCGCGGCGCTCGACGCCCACTACGCGGTCAACATGCGCGGCGCCTTCCTCCTGAGCGCCGAGTTCGCGCGCCGCTGGCCGGGCGGGGCCGGCGGGCGGATCGTCTTCTTCACCTCCGGGCAGTCGCTCCATCCGATGCCGGACGAACTGGCCTACGCCGCCACCAAGGGCGCGATCGAGGCGTTCACCCGCTCCCTCGCCGCCGGGGTCGCCGGCCGCGGCATCACCGTCAACGCGATCGATCCCGGCGCCACCGACACCGGCTGGATGACCGAGGCGATCAAGGAGGAGTTGCTGCCCCGCTCCCCGCTCTGCCGGCTGGGGCAGCCCGAAGACGCCGCCCGTCTGGTAGCATTCCTGGCGAGCGACGCCGCCGCGTGGATCACCGGCCAGATCATCCACTCCAGGGGCGGCATGTGACGGGAGCGCCCGGAGGATCCCAGATGCGCGGACACGGCCCCCTCTCCGCTGACCTCTGCCACCACTGCCGCCGCGCCGCCTCGTCCGGCCTGGTCGCGGAGTACGAAGGCGTGCCGTTCGGGCGGCTCTGCGCGGACTGCGCCCCGTCGCCGGGGGCGCGCTACGGCTTCCTGGGCGCGGTTTTCGGCGCCTTCCCGCACGACGACCGGCAACTGCGGCTCGCGGTGGACACCGGCACGCCGCTGCCGGCCGGGACCCGCCGGCTGCTGGAAGGGGCGATCCGCGAGGTGGTGGCGGCGCGCGGCCTCGCCGACGGGCGTGACGGCGAGGCGCGCGGGCGGGCATTGTAGTAGGATGCCGCGGCGCGATGGCGCGGGGCGGCGAGCGGGGCGCGGTGGGCGGGCGATGACGACGCGGGTCGGGATTCTCGGCGGGGGACAACTGGCGCGGATGACGATCGGCGCGGCGATCGCGCTCGGCGTCGACGTGGCGATCTTCGAGCGCGAGGCTGACAGCCCGGCCGGTCGCTTGACCCGGCAGGAGGTCGTCGGGCCGTGGGAATCGCCCGACGTGCAGCGGCGGTTCGCCGCGCTCTGCGACGTGATCACGCTCGAAAGCGAGTTCGTCGATCCGGCCATCCTGACGGCCTTCGCCGAACTCGGCGTGCCGGTCCGCCCCGGCGCGGCGACGCTGGCGATCGTCGGGGACAAGCTGCGCCAGAAGGAACACCTCGCCGCCGCCGGCGCGGTCCCGTTGCCGCCCTTCCGCGCGGTCGCCACGCCCGAGGATGTGCTGCGCGCCGGGGCCGAGTGGGGCTGGCCGGTCGTCCTCAAGGCCCGCCGCCTCTCCTACGACGGCTACGGCAACGCGACGGTGCGCGCGCCCGGCGAGGTCGCGGCGGCCTGGGCGCGGCTGGGGGCGCCGGGGCGGGCGCTCTACGCCGAGGCGTTCGTCCCCTTCCGGCGCGAGCTGGCGGTGATGGTCGCGCGGTCGGCCGGCGGCGCGGTGGCGGTCTACCCGGTCGTGGAGACGGTGCAGGCGGCCGACGCCCACATCTGCCGCGCCGTCCGCGCCCCCGCCGCGGTCGATCCGGCGGTGGCCGAACGGGCGGCGGCGATCGCGCGGCGGGCGGTCGACGCGGTCGGCGCGGTCGGCGTCGTCGGGGTGGAGCTGTTCGAGACGGCCGACGGCGCGCTCCTCTACAACGAGCTGGCCCCGCGCCCGCACAACTCCGGGCATTACACGATCGAGGGCTGCGCGACCTCGCAGTTCGAGAACCACCTGCGCGCCGTCCTCGACCTCCCGCTCGGCAGCACCGCGCTCGTCGCGCCCGCCGCCGTGATGGTCAACCTCCTCGGGCAGACCGACGGCCCCGCCGTCCCGCACGGCCTCGCCGACGCGCTGGCCGTCCCCGGCGCGCATGTCCACCTCTACGGCAAGCGCCGCGCCCGCCCCGGCCGCAAGATGGGCCACGTCACCGCCCTCGGCCCCGACCTCGCCGCGGCGGAGGCCACCGCCAGCCGCGCGGCCGGGGCGATCCGGCTGTGATGGGCCTCACCCCGGCGCGACCGCGTCCTTGGATTTGCACCAGCCGTGGTATGGAGAGCGCCCCCATCCGGCGGGAACAACGCCGCCCAGACATGGGCGACTCCCCCAAAGTTGGGGGCTGGGGGGGGCGCTAACGTCTGGCGAGCCTCCGCTCGGGGTGATACATTCGCCCTGGGGATGAGGGCTCACCTTCACTGGGCGCGCCTGCTATACTGCCGGCATGGAAGGGTGCATCTTCTGCCGGATCATCGCCCGCCAGGCGCCGGCTTACATCATCGCTGAGACCGATCGGGTGATCGTCTTCCTCTCGTTGGAGCATCACCCCCTCGTCGTGCCCAAGGCCCACATCCCCGACATCTACACGCTGGATGACGCCACCGGCGCGGCGATCATGCGCGAGACGGTCGCGATCGCCCGGGCGGTGAAGGCCGGGCTGGGCTGCGACGGGGTCTACCTGGCGCAAGCAAACGAGCCCGCCGCCGGGCAGGACGTCTTCCACTTCCACCTGCACGTCTATGCCCGCGCTGGCACGGCGATGCCATGCGGATCGTGGCGCCGGGGGAGGAGATGGTCGCCGCGCACACCCCGACCTGCATGGGGCGAAGCAGCAGACACGGGACCAGATCAGCAAGGCGCTGCTCGATCTGCGCGCGCGCGGCGAGGAGGCGCGATGACCCCCCAGCGCCCTGGTCGGCATCATCGATCGTGGGCAGCGACTCGGACTTGCCGACGATGCGCGAGGCGGCGCCCGGTCTGCGCCCGCTCGCCATGGCCTCGCGCGCGTTCCCCACGAACTGCGCGTCGTCATCGGCGCACCGCACGCCGCGGCGACATGGCCGACTACGCCGAGCACGCGCACGGGCGTTGATCGAGGTGAGCGGGCGCCAGACCGAGGCGGGGCGGAGCAGGCCGAGGATCTCGCCGCGACCCGCTGCCGGTGATCGGCGTGCCGATCAGGGGGCGCGCCCTCGACGGCCTCGACTCGCTCCTCTCGATCGTGCAACCGCCGAACGGCGTGCCGTCGCCACGGTCGCCATCGGCGGCTGTTCGACGCCGGCCTGCTGGCGGTGCAGATCCTCATCGCGCACGACCCCGAACTGCTGGCCCGCGTCCTGCGCGCGCCGGACGAACTCGCGGCCCTGTCCCGCGCGGCGAACGACGGCCTGACCGCCGGGAATGCGAGGCGATCCTCGGCGCGGCGCCTCGGGCCTACAGGAACAAGACGGGGAGCGAGCGGCCTCTCCCGGCGCGGCGACCACCCTTCCCCCGCGAGCCCTCCGGCGAACCCTGGGACGAGGACGACCTGGACGCCCTGTATCCCGCACTCGTCAGGCGCTTTTTCGGCGAAGAGGCATAGCCGCGGCCCATGAGTACCGGCGGCAGCGGTATCCTTCACCCCGCGCCCCGTCAACGCAAGCGCGCCTCGAAGAACGCCAGCGTCTTGCGCCAGGCGTCGGCCGCGGCGGGGTAGTTGGTGAGGGGCTGCGCCTTGTCCCGCCCCGCGAAGGGTTAGCCCGTGAGGGATCGCAGCGGTGACGTCGGAGACAGCAGTGGCGCTGGCGCCGCAGATGGGCGCCACGCCCTCGGCCGGCGATCCGGGCGCGGGCGCGGCCGGTAACTCGGTGAAGATGCGGGTGCAGCTTCAGCAGCAGCGCGGGCGGGGGAACACCGTCGATCACGCTTCGGTGACGCTGACCGATCCCCGCGGGGGCGGGGTGACAGCGGCCCAGGTTGTCGCGGCGCTCCAAGACCTCCACAACCACCCGGCTATACCGAATCGGGAACAACGACGGGCGGCCGTAGCGCTCACCCGTGCCATCGCTTGGATCCAGAGCCGGCCACCCGACGGCGTAGCGGCCGTGGTCAAGAAGAGCTTTTACTTCGATCCGGGAAATCCAAGTCACTCGTGGCGTTTCGATGTCGAAAATCTCCGTGGGCACAACTTGCGACGGTGACCTGTGGCGTACAATAGGTGAATGAGGAGGGACAGGGCGGTGATTGCCGAACAGACCACTTCGTACACGTACTGGATCGCCGAGCAGCGCCCACCGGTGACAATCGAACTGACCGCGCGCGTGGAAATACCCGGCGAGGATGAAGCCGACGTGACGACGGTGCTGCAATTCGAGGAACCCCTCGCGCCGCGGATCGAAGAGGCGGTGCGGCAGGGGCTGTACGACGGTGTCCACGGTGGTATCGCCGCAACAGGCTTCCCCTTGCCGGCGCAAGGCTTGACTGTCAGGGTCCTGCGCCTGCGCCTCGATCCACAGGACAGTTTTGCTCGCGCTGGGGACATCCGCTCTCTTGGCCGCACCATTCAGTCGGTGATGATAGAGGTAGTCGCCTCACTGTGGAGCGGTCTGCGCAATCTCGAGTTGCCGGAGAAGGTTCGGCGGAGCATTTCCACCAAAGGGGACCAGCACCTCGCCGGCCTCAGCACGCGCGAGACCGAGGTGCTGTGCCTCGCGGCACTCGGGATGACGAGCGCCGAGGTCGGCGAGGAACTGGGCCTCGCCCCAAGCACGGTCAGGTCGTCTCTGTCCAGCATCTATCGCAGGCTCGGGCTCTCGTCGCTCTACGAGGCGCGGGAGTTCGCCCGCAGCCACGGCCTGGGATAGCAGTATTCGTGGGTCGTCGGCTAGCGGTCGCGGCCCAGGCCGAAGGTCCGAACGCGGCCCCCCCTTTCGCCCGCCATGCACCGCCCAACTATCGGGCTCGGTCTCCCGGACGCGGGACGTTCGACCTTCAGACCTTCGACCCCCGCGCCCCGTCAGCGCAGGTGCGCCTCGAAGAACGCCAGCGTCTTGCGCCAGGCGTCGGCCGCGGCGGCGGGGTTGTAGGCCTCGGGGCGCCGCTCGTTGAAGAAGGCGTGGCCCGCGCCGGGGTAGGTGGTGAAGCTGTGCGCCTTGCCCCGCTCCGCGAGCTGCCGGTCCAGCGCCGCGACCACCTCCGGGTTCACGGAGTCGTCCCGCTCCCCGAAGTGGCCGAGGACCGGCGCCCTGAGCGCGTCGAGATCGGGCTTGACCGCCGGGTGTCCGCCGTAGAAGACGACGCAGGCCGCGATGTCGTCGGGGTTGTCGCCGGCGGCGTAGAGGCTGAGCGCGCCGCCCATGCAGAAGCCGACGACGCCGACCGGCTTGCCGGTCAGCTCGCGCAGATGGCGGGCCGCGCCGCGCAGATCGTTCGCCGCCTCCTCGATCCGCAGCGCCATCATCAGCTTGCCCGCCTCGTCCGGCTCGGTCGCGATCCGGCCGTGGAAGAGATCGGGCGCTAACGCGGTGTAGCCGGCGGCGGCGAAACGCTCGGCGATGTCCTTGATGTCGCTCTTCTCGCCCGCGATCCCCCACCACTCCTGGATAACGACGACACCGGGGGCGCCCGCGTCATCCGCCCGCGCCAGGTAGCCGGGACAGGCGCCGCCGTTCGCCGGAAACGCGATCATCTCGCCCATCGGGCTTCCCTCCTCTCGCCGGCCGGTCGCCGACACTACGGTCACGGGATCGACCGGTCCCGCTACTCGGCGGCGGGTGTGGCCTGGCCCTGGGCCACCGTCATCACCTCGGCGCCGACGCTGCGGACGCTCCCGCCGTCGATTATCGTCGTCTCGCCGCCGAGGCCGAGCACCCCGCCCTTGCGCGCCGTCAGGCTCAATACCCGGCCGGTCAGCGGATCGACGTCGACGCTGTTGACCGTGCCGAAGAGCGTGCCGGCCTCGTCGACGACCTTCAGCCGCTTGAACTGGCTCAGCCCGGCCAGCGCGCCGACCGGGCTGTCCTTGGCGACCACCTGCGCCACCTGGCTGCTCTCCACCGTCACGGCATCCGCGCCGACGTTCTTCACCTGGCTGAAGGGGACGACGAACGACTGCCCGCTCCCCTTGACCCGGAGCGCCTCCACCCCCAGCCCCCTGGTGTCGAAGAGGAGATCGTCGATGTGCCCCAGTGTCGCGCCCTCGTTGATCGAGACGATCGCCATCCCCTTGAGCTTGTCCGCGTCCATGCCACGCCCTCCCTGTTGCCTATCTTGGGCACGAGCTACCGTCCGCGCCGGAGGCGCATCATACCACGAGCGGCAGAGTGCAAAAGGTATGCCAATGACGAGTGACGAGTGCTGAGTGCTGAGTGCTGAGCCGGCTTCCGCCATTCGCCACCCGTGGCGCGGCGCCGCCGTCCCACTCATTACTCAGCACTCGTCACTCGTCACTCGTCACTCGCGCGGTGTCACAGGGCGGTCGCCTGGATCGTCTCCTGGTTGCGATGGCAAAGGGGCCGTCGCGGGGCCAGTGGCACGGCAGCGTGCAAGGAGCGGAGCGATGGGCGATCACAACGGGCGGGTCACGGAAGAGCGGGGCGGCGAGGTCGTCATCGTCGGGGGCGGTCTGGCCGGGCTGACGGCGGCCCTGGTGCTGGCGCGGGCGGGCCGCGCGGTGACCCTCTTCGAGCGGGCCGGGGCGGTCGGCGGGCGCGCGACGACGCACATCCACGACGGCTTCTCCTTCAACCAGGGGCCGCACGCGCTCTACCTGGGCGGGCCGGGCGCAGCCGCCCTGCGCCGGCTCGGCATCGCGTTCACGGGGGGCCAGCCGCCGCTCGCGGGGCTGGGCGTCAGGGACGGGCGGCTGCACCCCCTCCCCGCCGGCGCCGGCTCGCTGCTGACGACCGGGCTGCTGGGGCCGCGCGCCAAGCTCGAACTCGCGCGCTTCCTGGCCGGGCTGGGCCGGCTCGATTCGGCGCCGCTCGTGCGCCTCTCGCTCGGGGACTGGCTCGACCGCGCGTTCCGCCGGCCGGAGACACGCCAGTTCCTGGCCGCGCTCGCCCGCGTGACGACCTATACCGACGCGCCCGATCTGTTGAGCGCCGGGGCCTTCCTCGCGCAACTGCGGATCGGCCTCCAGCCGGGCGTCTGCTACCTCGACGACGGCTGGCAGACGCTGGTGGACGGCTTGTCGGCGGCGGCACAAGCGGCCGGCGCGCGGATCGTCACCGGCGCCAGGGTCGCCGCGGTCGAGCACGACGGGGCCGCGCGCGGCGTGCGCCTGGCCGCCGGCGCGCTCCGGCCGGCGGGGGCGGTCGTGCTCGCCACCGGCCCGGCCGCCGCCCCCGCCCGCGTCGCGGGCGGCGACGACCCACCCCTCGACCGCTGGGCGGAAGGGGCGACGCCGGTCAGGGCGGCCTGCCTCGACCTCGCGCTGCGCCGCCTGCCGGAGCCGCGCTGGCCCCTCGCCTTCGGCATCGACCGCCCGCTCTACCTCTCGGTCCACTCGGCCGTCGCGCGGCTGGCGCCGGCCGGCGGCGCGACGGTCCATGTGGCAAAATACCTGCACCCGGCCGCCCCCGCCGACCCGCACGCCGACAAGCGCGAGCTGGAGGGGCTGCTCGACCTCGTCCAGCCCGGCTGGCGCGACGAGATCGTCGCGCGGCGCTTCCTCCCGAAGCTGGTCGTCACGAACACGCTGGTCGCGGCGGCGCGGGGCGGCCTGGCCGGGCGACCGGGTCCGGCCGTGCCGGGGATCGACAACCTCTACGTCGCGGGCGACTGGGTCGGCCCTGCGGGCATGCTCGCCGACGCCAGCCTCGCCAGCGCCCAGCAGGCCGCCGAGCTGATCTTGCGCGACGGGGGGGCGAAGGTCGAAGGTCGAGGGGCCAACGTCGCGCCCTTCGCCGGGCAGGCGGCGGACTGAGCGGCGTTCCCCCTCGACCCGCGGCCTGTGACCACGGAGGCCCGTCGTGAGCGATGTCGCGACGTTCACCGAACACCGCCCGCTCCTCTTCTCGATCGCCTACCGCATGCTCGGGAGCGCGGCCGACGCCGAGGACATCGTGCAGGACACCTTCCTGCGCTGGCAGCGCGCGACCGCGTATGAGGTCGCCGCCCCGAAGGCGTACCTCTCCGCGGTCGCCACGCGGCTCTGCATCGATCACCTGCGGTCGGCGGCGGTCCGGCGCGCGGCCTACGTCGGGCCGAACCTGCCGGAGCCGCTGCTGACCGCGCAGCAGCCCGGCCTCGCCGACACCGTCGAGCTGGCCGAGTCGCTCTCGCTGGCCTTCCTGGTCCTGCTGGAGAGCCTCTCCCCGACCGAGCGCGCCGCCTTCCTGCTGCGCGACACCTTCGGCTACGAGTACGCCGAGATCGCCAGCGTCGTCGGCAAGAGCGAGGCGAACTGCCGCCAGATGGTGCGCCGGGCGCGCCAGCACCTCGCCGAGCGCCGCCCGCGCTTCCCGGTCAGGCCGGAGCAGCGCGAGCGCCTGACCCGCCAGTTCCTGCGCACCTGCACCAGCGGCGACCTCGACGGGCTGGTCGCGCTCCTCACCGAGGACATCACCCTCTGGTCCGACGGCGGCGGCAAGGTCCAGGCGGCGCGCAAGCCGATCCAGGGCGCCGACAAGGTCGCGCGCTTCCTGCTCAGCCTCGTCGCCAAGTCGCCCGGCGCGCTGACCGTGCGCCTGGCGGAGATCAACGGCCAGCCCGGCTTCATCGTCTCCCTCGACGGCCGGCTCTCCAACGTCCTGACGCTGGACCTCGCCGACGACCGCATCCGCGGCATCCACATCATCGTCAACCCGGACAAGCTGCGCGGGATCGAGGCGTGAGTCGGCTAACACCCTATCCGGAAAGCGAACGTGCGTGCCGGAGCTTGCGGCAGACGATGAGGCACGCCGCCAGTTGGACGAAGGCCAGGTAGTTCTTGGCCCGCTTCTCCCAGCGGATCAGGAGGCGGCGGAAGCGGTTGAACCAGCTATGCGCCACCTCCACCACCCAGCGCCGCGGCGGGTGCCGGTCGGGAGGCCCGGGCGGCGGCGGGTGGTCCTGGCTGCGTGTGGGTGGGATAGGCGTCCGATAGCCCCGCTGGGCCGCCGCCTGGCGGCAGGCGTCGTAGTCGTAGCCTCCAGGCAGAGGGCGCGGGTGCCCGGCGCCGCGCCCGCCGGCTCGGCGGCGACACCTCGACCACCGTCGCATCGAGCAGCGCGGCCAGCCGATGTCGGGGCGATTGGCCCGGGGAGCACCACCGCGATCGGGACGCCCGTCCCCTCGGTCAGCAGGTGCCGCTTGACGCCGCACTTGCCCCGGTCGGTGGGGTTGGCCCCGGGCGCCTCCGCCTCGCCGGCCCCCCTTGTGCCGCGCGGGGCGTTCACGCTGCAGCCGTCGGCCGCCTGCTGCCAGTCGAGCCCCACCTCGTCGTCGTATCCCTCGAGCAGGCGCGCGCCTTCGCGAAGCAGCCGTGCGCGACCCGCTCCGTGAACCGCTCGTGGACGGTGGACTTCGGCCCGAACCCCCGCGGCAGGGTCGCCCACGGCCCGCCGTTGCGCGCGGCCGATCAGCCCGTCGAAGATCGGCCGGTCATCGTGGCGGGGGCCCCGGCTTCTTGCGCGGCTTGTCGACGACCGAGCGGGACATCCGCCCACAGCGCGTCGTCCACGCGCCAGATCGTCGGGTCGTCCTTCCTCGTCTCGGGTGCGGCGCGGCGGCGTTGTTCATCTTCCTGGTGGAATCCACGTACCTACTTCCCGAGGTGCAAGTTCGTGCGGTGTGTCGTCCGGGGCGTGCGGGCCTTGGCGCCCTCGGAAGGCCCCGGCGGCCTGGTGGTGGCCGGCGCGCGGGCACGCGGTCCGCGATGTCGAGGCGTGCCCCCAGCCGCCGCCGGCCCGGCCGCGATCCCGCGCCGAGGCGCCAGCGGGCGGGCGCGAGGGCTGCGCGCGTCGCGCGGGCGCGCGACTCGCGCTCCTTGGGGTTGCGCTGCGGGCGGCAGCGCGCCAGCCAGACGCCGCGCAGCCACGCCGCCCGCTCGGCCAGCGCCGCCCGGCTGGCCGTGCCGGTGTTCTCCACGCTGCCGGCGGTCGGCACCCGCCGGTTCGTGCCGACCGCCGGCACCGTCCGCGGCGCCCTGGCGGTGCCACACGCGGCAGCGGCGGGGGTGGTCTCCAGGGGCGTCTCGTCCTGGTGGTGCGGCGCGTGGCGGCCCAGGTCAGCGGCCCCCCACTTCCGCCGGCGTCTGCTCGCAGGCGGCGACCGCCTCCGGGTCCCGCGGATGGCCGAGCGCGTGCTTCGGCCGCCCGCGGGCGAAGCGGCGGCGGGTCCGCGGCGCGCGCCGCCAGCCGGGGGCGCGGCGCACGCCGGTCTGGTCCGCCAGGTAGGCGGCCAGCCGCGCCGAGGTCCACACGCCGAACGGCAGGGCGCGGGCGGGCGGGCGGGCACGTCGCCGCCCCTTGACCAGCGCCAGCCGCTCGCGCACCCGCGGCGCCAGGCCGCGCCGCCGCGACGCCGCCTCCACCGCTGTCGCCACGCCCAGCGAACCTCCCTGGTGGCCAGGAGAGCAGCCACGACGCGAACTTACCAGCACCTACTTAGGCGTCGGGCGCCGATTGTTGCTCCCGGCGCCGGGCAAGGGCCTGGCGCCCGCTCTCGGAGCACGGCGCTGGGGCGGCCGCGCGGGCGTCCCGCCTGCTTGCCGACCCGCCGCTCAGCACGCCTCGGGCGGGGCGGGGCGGACGGCGATCTCGACCGTCTGCGTGCCGAGGACCGGGTGCGTGGCGCGCAGGCGGATCAGGCCGGGCCGCTCCCGCGCCCGCACCCAGACCGCGCCGACGCCGCCGACCAGGGCGAACGGGTTGTCGCCGACGATCTCGCCCGGCCCCTCGAGCGCCAGCGCGATCGCGCCGGTGGCGAAGGGGCGGGGGTTGTCGAAGGCGTCGGTGACGCGCAGCACCACCCGCGTGGCGTCGCTCCCGTCGCCGATCAGCTCGGCGTCGTCCGGCGTGGCGTAGAACCCGCGGTCGACGCCGTCGGCCGCCAGCCGCCGCTCGGCGACGAGTTCCCCATCCAGATAGCCCTCGATCCGCAGATCGCGCCAGGGCTGGCCCCACAGCCCGACCAGCTTGTCGGAGACGAAGGGCGGGTAGGGCAGGTGGCCGAAGCGCTCCCGGTCGGGCGCGATCTCGTCCACCAGCTCGTCGCCGATGTAGAGTTTCAACCGGTCGCAGTTGGAGCAGATCACCCCGACGCCGGGGCCGCCGCCCCCGGAGCGGTCGCCGAGCGCCCACCCGAAGGCCGGCTCCAGGACGATCCCCGCGGCCGGGTCGCGCTGCGAGGCGTAGAACCCCGCCGCGGGCTTGGCGATGCGGAAGATGTCGCAGACGCCGTGGTAGCAGACGCGGTCGCCCGAGCCGAAGTCGGCGTGGGTGTTGTAGTCGAACGCGCACCAGCCGAGCCCCCCGGCGTAGCGGTCGTCCAGGCCGAGCTGGTCGTGGACGGTGGCGTGGCGCAGGACGTGCTCCTGCACGCGCTCGACGTTGTCGCCGTGCTTGGTGGGGAACATGTGGCCGACGAACTCGGTGTTGAAGTAACGCGGGTGGTTGGGCGCGCGCAGTTCCGCCGGGTTGAAGTCGTTGATCGTGAAGACATCCTCTAGGAGTTCGGAGTCGAAGAAGTTGCGCACGCCCCCCGTCTGCCGCGAGTCGTCGAGGACGCGGGCGAGGGCGTTGGTGCGCGCGTAGAAATCGCGGTCATCGCGCGACTCGTTGATCCGCACCCCCCAGAGGACGATCGCCGGGTGGTTCCAGTCGCGGCGGATCATCGCCTCGACGTCCCGCAGGGCGAGATCCTGCCAGCCCGCGTCGCCGATGTGCTGCCAGCCGGGGATCTCCTCGAAGACCAGCAGGCCGAGCTCGTCGCAGGCGTCGAGGAAGTGGGGCGACTGCGGGTAGTGCGAGGTCCGCACCATGTTGCAGGCCAGCTCCTCCTTGAGGATCAGGGCGTCGCGGCGCTGAGGGCGGGCGGGCATCGCCCCGCCGACGAAGGGGAAGGTCTGGTGGCGGTTGAGGCCGCGCAGCTTGACCCGCCGCCCGTTGAGGAAGAAGCCCTCCGGGGTGAAGCGGGCCTCGCGGAAGCCGATCCGCGTCGCGTACTCGTCGATCGCCGCCTCCCCGTCGAGCAGGCGGACCACGACCTCGTACAGCCTCGGGCTGTCGAGGTCCCAGAGCGCCACATCGCCGAGATCGGCCAGCGTCAGGTCGAGCGCCCCGTCCGCCCCGGCGTCCTCCGCCGCGACCGTTCGCCGCGCGGTCGCCAGCACCCGCCCGCCATCGCGCAGTTCCGCCTCCAGGGTCAACGGCCCCTGCGGCGCGTCGGCGCGGCGGAGCCCGTCGAGAAAGGCGCGCACCTCGACGCGGCGACTGTCCGCCAGCGCGTCGACCGGCTTGGCGAAGACGTTGGCGATGAAGACCGGCGCGACCGCCCGCAGCGCCACCTCGCGGTAGATGCCGCCGAAGGTGAGGTAGTCGATCCGCCCGCCGAAGGGCGGGATGTCGTCGCGCTCGGTCGAATCGACCTCGACCGCCAGCAGGTTCTCGCCGTCCGGATCCAGGTGATCGGTCAGCTCGAACGAGAAGGGGGTGTAGCCGCCGCGGTGCTCGCCGAGCCGCGCGCCGTTGAGCCAGACGGTCGCCGCGGTCATCACGCCGGCGAAGTCGACGAAGACGCGCCGCCCCCGCAGCCCCGGCGGCGGGGTGAAGTGGCGACGGTAGATCGACACGAACTGGTAGTCCTTGTCGTCGAAGCCGTGCCACGGCAGGAGCCGGTTGGTGTGCGGGAGCGTCACCCGCGCGAACGCGCTGTCGTCGAACTCCGGCGCGGTGGCGTCCTCCACCAGGAGTTCGCCGCCGTAGAGCCAGTTCCGGTTGATCGGGAAGACCTCGCGCCCCCCCGCTTGTCGCTCTTCCACGCATCACTCCTTCCGCTGCGCCAGGCAGCCCTGCTCGTCCGTGGGGGCATTCCCCGGCCCGTAAGTGGTTGCCCCGGCCCGCGGCGCCGCAGGGCCGCCCCACGGCCGTGGCCTACCTGGTTACGTCGGCGCTAGGCAATGCGGGCAGCCACGGGGGGCTGCCCCTACCACCCCGGCCGTCTGCCCTACCCTCCCCAGCACTCGGCACTCGGGACTGTGTTGGCGGCAATGGTCTGGGGAGGTGCTTGCCACAGGCGCCCCCGCCCGAAGTTGCCCAGCAACGGCCGGGCGAGACAGCCGCGTCGCCCCGTGTCTCGTGGCGCGCCCGCCGGTCCCCGGCACGGCGCCACTCTACCCGACGGGGCGCGGGAACGGAAGTGGCGGCGCGCGGGGTGGGGCACGGCCAGTCCGCCGCGGCGCACACCCCCCGGATCACGTCGAGGAAGCCGGCCAGGACCTCCGATGGGCGTCGGACCGCCACGCCCTCACGCGCTCGGTCAGGGGCGAGCCCTCCACCAGCGCCGGAACACGACCCCGTCGTGGTGGAAGGCTTCGACGCATGCAGGCACGAGGGACACCCCCACCCCCGCGCCGACGAGGGCGAGGGGCGGGCCTGACGGGTGGGGCCGGGCCGCGGGACGGCTGAACGGGCGCCGGGGCGCTACGCGTTGTCCGGGTAGACGAGCATCCGCAACGTGTTGTCCGCGTTCAGCCCCAGCACGGTCGCGGTGTAGATCTCGCCGCTGTCGAGCGCGAGCGACCGGGTCGCGAACAGCACGTCGTTGGACCCGGCCAGGCGCGTCTCGAAGACCGCGGCGCCCGCCGGGATCGGCGTGTAGCCGCTGACCGACCGGAACGCGGCGTTCCGGGCCAGGGTCGCGCCGCCCTGGAGCGCCACGTCCACCGCGGGGCCGTCGGGGGCGGCGTGCAGGACGCGGACGTGGACCGTGCCATTTGCGGGCGGGGTCAGGTCGTCGGGCAGCAGCAGCGCCTCGACCTGCCCCGGCGCCCCGACGACCACCAGCGTGGCCGACTGGCCCACCCGCAAGGTCGGGGTGGTCTCGGCGAGGGGCGCGGCGCCCGTCCCGGCGCCGGGGAAGATCTGGAGCCGGCGCTCGCCGGGCGGCAGCGCCTGGTAGGCCGACGCGTCGGTGAAGCGCAGCGTGAACGCCTGCCGCCCGTCGACGGCGAGCGTCACCTCCGGGACGCCCGGCGCGGCGTGGATCACCCGCAGCCCGACATCGCTCCGCGCGGCGGTCGGGTTCGCCGCCCTGGCGGCGGTCGGGCTCGCCGCCGCGGTCGGACTCTCGGCCCTGGTGGGGGTGGCCGGGTCGGCGGTGGCGGGGGGCCGCGTCGCGGTGCCGGCGGCGGTCGCGCCGGGGGGCGCCCCGATGCCGGTCGCCCGCGCGGTCGAGGCGCGGGTCGCGGTCGCGTCCGCGGTCGCGGTGCCGGGGGTGGCGGGCGTGCCGGCGGGGCTGGGGGTCGGGGTCGCCGGGCCGCCGCGGCTGCACGCCAGGAGCAGCAGGCCGCCGGCCCCGACGGTCAGGCCGCCCGCGACCCGGCCGATCAGCGCGCGGCGGGTGAGCCGCGCGCGCGAGGCCCCCGCCCGGAGTTGTTCGGTCATGGTCCTTCCTCCCCCGGCCCCACCGTGCGGGCCGGCGACGCGCGCCGACAGGCAACGCGCCCGTCCTGCCCAGTAGAACGTTCGCCGAGGGAGGTTGGATACGGGGTCGCTGGGGGCGGGCGGCGACCGGTGTCTACGGCCGGTCGGCGCGCGCCGCCTGCTCCCGATACTCACGCAGGGTCTGCTCGTTCGGGGGGTAGACGCCGAGGATGCTGCTGCCGCCCTCGATCTTGCCGAGGATGAACGCCTCCCGGCGCTCCTGCTCCAGGGCGTCGCGCGCGACCTCCTCGGCCACCGCGCGCGGGACGACGATCACCCCCTCGGCGTCGCCGACGATCAGGTCGCCGGGGAGGACCGCGACCCCGCCGCAGCCGATCGGCACGTTGATGTCGGTCGGGTGGTGGATGGTGAAGGAGATGTTGGGGTGCTGCCCCCGCGCGTAGGTCGGCAGATCGATCGCGCGGATCGCCGGGGTGTCGCGGAACGCGCCGTCGGTGACGATGCCGGCCGCGCCGCGCGCCCGGATCCGCGCCGCCAGGATGTTGCCCAGCGAGCCGGCGCGGGTGTCGCCGCGCGCCTCGATCACCAACACGTCGCCGGGACCGACCGTCTCGACCGCGACGCGCTGCTTGTTGGTGGTGTTGTCGAAGTCGGTGCTGGCGGTGCCGCGCTCCAGGTCCTCGCGCGCCGGGATGTAGCGCAGCGTCACCGCCTGCCCGGCCATCCGCAGATCGGGGCGCAGCGGCGCGACCCCCACCATGAAGAGCTGCCGGAAGCCGCGCTTGAGGAGCTGGCTGCTCAGCGTCGCCGTGCTGACCTCGCGCAGGGTCGCCAGCACGTCCTCCGCCACCCGCTCGAACGCCCCTTCGGTCGCCATCCGCGCTATCCCTCCTCCTTCTGCACCGACCGTTCCAGTTCGAAGCGCCTGCCCGGCCGCAGCAGCACCACGCGCGCGGCGACCGCGCGCGCCCGGCAGGCGTCGAGGAAATCCTGCGGGTCGGCGGTGTTGGCCGCGAACATCTGGTAGTGATTGGGGATCACGACGCGCGGCCCGACCGCCGCCGTCAGCCGCGCCGCCTCGTCGTGGCCCATGTTGCCGCCGCGCCCGTTGATCGGCAGGGTCAGCAGATCGGGGGCCAGCCCGCGCGCGCCCGCGACCAGCCGCTCGTTGTACTCGCTGTCGCCGGTCTGATAGACGCGGAAGCCGCCCGCCTCGGCGAGCACCCCGATCGCGTCGCGCCGGTCGCCGGAGGAGTGGTCGGCGTAGGTGGCGGTCAGCCGCACCCCGGCGACCTCGAGCGACTCCCCCTGGTCGAGGCGCAGGAAGCGCTCGGGCGGCAGGCCCATCGCGCGCCAGTGGTCGCGGCAGGAGGACGGCCCGGCGAAGATCACGTTCGGGCGCTCGGCGAGCGGGCGCAGGGTGATCTCGTCGAAGTGGTCGATGTGATCGTGGGTCGTGACCACCAGGTCGGCGCGCAGCCGCGACGCCGGGATGACGATCGGCGTCAGCCGCTCGCGCGTCTTGCCGCCGCTCATCGCGTGCGACAGGTAGGGATCGACGCACACCCGCACCGCGCCGCCCGCGATCGGGAAGTGGTAACGGAAGCCGGACTGCCCGAGCCAGTCGATTCCCAGCGCCGCCACGTCACCCCCCCGTCGCGCGCTCCCGCGCCGTTGTCACCGATGGCGGCATCATAGCGCGGCGGACGCCCGTTGACTAGCGACCGGCGGGGAGAGTAGGGGCGGGTTTGAAACCCGCCCTGGTTGCCCTGCCTCCAATGTCCGAGGTACGCCAACCAGGGCGGGTTTCAAACCCGCCCCTACTGACAACCCAACCGGGGGCGCCGATTCCGTACCTGTGCCGTTGCGGCCGAATGCCGGGCGGAAGGGTCTCCACCCAGCCATTGCGCCCCGGCGCGGATGCGCTACAATGCGGCCCACGGAACCGGCGAACGGCAGACGCGAAGGGAAGGGGGAGCATGGCCGGACTCACCTGGGGAACGGAGGAGGACGCGCGCCTCGCGGCAATCCGCGACGACCTGGCGCAGGTCAGCACCGCGACCGCCAACCAGATGCTCTTGCAGCGGGGCTGGCGCAACACCTTCATGCGGGGGCTGGCGCCGCTCCAGACCCTCGGCCTCGGCCGGCGGCTGGTCGGGCGGGCGCGCACCTGCCGCTACCTGATGCGGCGCGGCCCGCAGGAGGCGACCGGGGCGATCAACCGCGCGGCGCGGCGCGGCTCCGCCGAGATCGTCCTGATCGAGTCGATCGCCCCCGGCGACGTCTTCTGCGTCGACGCCCTGGGCGTGCCGACCGCCGGGATCATCGGCGACATCCTCGCCACCCGCCTCAAGGCGCGCGGCACGGTCGCCGCGGTGATCCACGGCGCGGTGCGCGACACGCCCTACCTCAAGGAGGTCGGGCTGCCGGTCTACGCCGCCGCGCACCACCCCGCCGCCAGCAACCGCGACCTGATCGCGATCGACTACGACCTGCCGGTCAACATGGCGGGCGTGCAACTCCTCCCCGGCGACATCATCCTCGCCGACGACGAGGGCGTCCTCGCCATGCCGCTCGACCTGGCCGAGCACGTCGCCGCCCACGGCCCGGCCAAGGAGCACCTCGAATTGTGGATCCGCGACAAGATCGCCGCCGGCGGCTCGGTCCACGACTACTACCCGCCCGGCCCGGAGCAGGAAGCCGAGTACGCGCGCGAGACCGGGCGGACGGTCGCGCACTGACCGGCGCTAGCGGTCGTCCGGGTACCAGGGGCCGGCGAGCGCGGCCTCGTAGAGCGTGGACGGCTGCTCCGCGTCGTCGTTGTCGACGATGAAGGAGACGCGCCACCGGTCGCCCGGCGTCAGGCTGAGGCCCTCGATCTTGCCGCCGAAGGGGCGGCCGTCGCGGTCGGTCAGCCGCGTCCAGCGGGCGCCGCCCGCCGCGATGACGCCGAGCGCCGAGCCGACCACGCGCCCGTCGCGGACGGCGTCGCCCGATCCTTCGGCGGACGCGGAGAAGATGACCGTCTCCCCGTGCGCGACCGCGTCGGAGAAGGTCAGCCGCACGCCATCGAGGTCGCCCAGCCGGTACTGGACGACGGCGGCGGGGGCCGGGGGCGGCGCCGCCGCCGGGCGCTGGAGGTGCGCCCAGAGCGCGGACCACGACAGGTCGCCGGTGGCGTCCACCGGTCGCAGGCCGTCGCGCGGCGCACTGTTGCCGCGCTGGAAGAGGCGGAGGGTGTCGGGGGGCAGGAAGATCGCGCCCTCGACGTTCAACTCGCTGCCCGCGAAGTCGCGCGCCGCGCGGAGGGCGTCGTACCACGCCGTCGCCTCGTAGACGGCGATGTCGGGCTCCGCCCCGCCCGTCCAGCTCACGACGACGATCTGGTCCCGCTCGGCGGTCGAGCCCGAGCCGAAGGCGACCAGCCGCTCCCCCCCCTCGCCCGGGACGACGACGCAGGCTTCCAGGTCGAACTTGAAGCGCTTGTTGTCGTGCGCCCGGTCGAAGACCCGGTGCCCCCCGCGCCCGGCGGGCAGCGGGAGGGACGCCGCGCGGCGGCTGCCGGGGTCGATCAGGGCGACGAAGCGGGCGTCGTCCTGGATCACCGCGATCCGGTCGCCCCCCGTGCCCGGATCGCGCAGCGCGGCCAGGCTGGAGCCGGCGCGCACATGGGGCGGGCGCTCGGTGGCGGGGTCGGCCCCGCCCTCGTACAGCAGCGGCGTCTCGCGGCGGATGCGGGCGACCAGCGCCGGGTCGTGGCGGGCGACGATCTGCTCGGTCATGGCGCCTCCGATCGGGGTGACCGGGCGGCCCTCGCCCGATCACGCCGGATTCCTTGCGGCGATCGGTGGGCAAGAATCATGCCGAACCGGCACGGGGGGATCGGCGCCCGGTGGCGCGCACCGATCGGGGAAACTGCGGTACACTGCACGGACGCCGCGAGGAACGACGATCCAGGCCGACCGCCGGCGCGCGGCGCGGGGCGGGCGGGAGCGGCCGGGGCGAGAGGAGGAGGGGGGCGCGTGAAAATCACCGACGTCCGCACGGCGGAGATCAAGGGGCACGGCTACTCGAC
Source organism: Thermomicrobiales bacterium (assembly GCA_030446685.1). GTDB lineage: Bacteria > Chloroflexota > Chloroflexia > Thermomicrobiales > CADCWN01 > JAUJMV01. The sequence goes on from JAUJMV010000007.1 coordinate 130,837, forward strand.
CTACGTGCGCATCTACACCGACGAGGGGCTGATCGGCAACGGCGAGTGCATCCACGGCACCGACGGCTGCCCGCAGATCGTCCACATGCTCAAGCCGCTGCTCGTCGGCGAGGACCCGCGCAACGTGGACATGCTCTTCGAGAAGATGCGCCGGCGGCACCTCTTCAACGGCGCGATGGCCGGCGCGACGGTGACGGCGATGACCGGCATCGAGATCGCGCTGTGGGACCTGGCCGGCAAGGCGCTCGGCGTGCCGGTCTACCAACTGCTCGGCGGCAAGTTCCGCGACACGGTGCGCCTCTACTGCGACAGCCACGCCGGCAAGGACTTCTCGCCCGAATCGTACGCGCGACGGGCCAAGGAGGTCGTGGCGCTCGGCTTCGACGCGATCAAGTTCGACGTGGACGAGACGCGCGCCGGCTTCCGCACCGACCCCTGGAACTGGCACGCCTCGGCCGCGGAGGTCGCCTGGATGGTCGAGCGGGTGGCGGCGGTGCGCGAGGCGGTCGGGCCGCGGGTGGACCTGGCGATCGACATGCACGGGCGCTACGACATCGCCAGCGGCATCGCGGTGGCGGGGGCGCTGGAGCCCTTCAAGTTGCTCTGGCTGGAGGAGCCGGTGCCGCCGGAGAACGCCGCCGCGATGCGCGAGGTCAAGCAGCACTCCCGCGTGCCGCTCTGCGCGGGCGAGAACCTGTACCTGCGCTGGGGCTTCCGCGATCTGCTGGAGCAGCAGGCGGTCGACTTCATCATGCCCGACATCCCCAAGTGTGGCGGCCTCTCCGAGTGTCGCAAGATCGCCAACATGGCCGAGGTCTACTACGTGCCGCTCGCGCCGCACAACGTCTGCGGCCCGCTCGGCACGATGGCCTCCGCCCACGTCTGCGCCTCGATCCCGAACTTCCTGGTGCTGGAATGGCACTGGATCGACTACCCCGGCTGGGAAGATCTCACGATCCAGGACCAGCCGGTGATCCAGAACGGCCACGTCGTCCTGACCGACAAGCCCGGCATCGGCCTGGAGGTCAACGACGAGGTGCTGTCGCAGTACGCGCGCCCCGGCACGGAGGTGTTCGGGGAACGACCGTAACGAGCGCGGAGAGCGGAGCGCGGAGTAGAGTAGGGTTGGCGGTCCCCGCCGCGGTTGCTATCGTATCCCTGTCATTCCGCGTTCCGCACTCCGCACTCCGCACTCAAAGGGGGGAGCATGTTCGCATTGGTCGTCTCGGTCAGGGTGAAGCCGGAGCGGCGCGAGGAGTTTCTCAGGGCGATCGAGGAGGACGCGCGCGGCTCGCGCGAGGACGAGCCGAATTGCCTGCGCTTCGACGTGCTGCAGGACAACGCCGATCCGAACCATTACTTCTTCTACGAAGTCTACCGGAATGAGGAGGCCCTGAAAGAGCACACCGACGCGCCGCACTACCAGGGCTGGCGCGCGGCGGTGGAGGCGGGCGTCCTGGAAGCGCCGGGCGAGGTGACCCGCTGCCACACCGTCTTCCCGCCCGACGAGCAGTGGCAGTAACCTTGCGTCTGTCGCGAGGACGGCGAAGCGTGGAGGCGTGAGGGACGGGCGTGGAACGGATGGAACAGGGGGCGGGGGCGAGCGGCGCGGTGCTGGCCGGGCGGGCGGGCGAGGTTGACGGCGCCGCGGACGTCGGCTATCAGCCGATCGAGGACTACGCGCTGATCGGCGACGGCGTCACCGCGGCGCTCGTCGGGCGGGACGGCTCGATCGACTGGGCCTGCTTCCCGCGCTTCGACTCGCCCTCGGCGTTCGCGCGCGTCCTCGACGCGGGGGGGGGCGGGCATTGGCGGCTCGCGCCGGTCGCGCCCTGCACCGCGACGCGGCGCTACCTGCCGGATACCAACATCCTCGCCACGACCTTCACCACCGCCGAGGGCGCGGTCGAGATCCTCGACTTCATGCCGCCGCGGTACCAGGGCGCGGACATGCTCGTCCTCGGCGACAGCGCGATCGTGCGCCTCGTCCGGGGCCTGCGCGGCGCGGTCGCGCTGCGCTGCCACTTCGCCCCGCGCTTCGACTACGCGCGGGCGCGGGCGACCTGGCGGACGCAGCCGGGCGTGGGGGTGCGCGCGGCGCGCGGCGGGCGGGAGTCGCTGACCCTGCACACCCCCGTGCCGCTGGCGGTCGACGCCGAGCGCGGCGCGGCGACGGGCGACAGCACGGTGCGCGCCGGCGAGGAGGTGACCTTCCTGCTGACCTACCGGGAGCGCAGCACCCTCCTCTGGCACAGCGACACCGCGACGACCGCCGCGCGGTTGCTGGAGCAGACCGCCGCCTACTGGCGCGCGTGGATCGGGCGCTGCGCCTACGCCGGGCCGTACCGCGAGATGGTGCGGCGCGGCGCGCTGACCCTGAAGCTGCTCGACTACGCCCCGACCGGCGCGATCGTCGCCGCCGCGACGACCTCGCTGCCGGAGGCGATCGGCGGGAGGCGCAACTGGGACTACCGCTATAGCTGGCTGCGCGACACGGCGTTCACCCTCTACGCCCTCTACGGCCTCGGCTACCGGCGGGAGGGCGAAGCCTTCCTCGACTGGATCGTCGAAGTCGCCCGGGGCGACCCGGCCAGGCTCCAGGCGCTCTACGGCGTCGCCGGGGAGCGGGAGATCGCCGAGCACGAGCTGCCGCACCTGGAGGGGTATCGCGGCTCGCGCCCGGTGCGGATCGGGAATGGGGCCTACGATCAGCGCCAGCTCGACATCTACGGCGAGGTGCTCGACTGCGCCTTCCTCTTCCACAAGCACGGCGGCGCGATCTCCGGCGAACTCTGGGACTTCCTGCGCGCGGTCGTCGACCACGTCTGCACGGTCTGGACCGAGCCGGACCAGGGCATCTGGGAGGTGCGCAGCGGCCCCCGGCACTTCGTCTACTCGAAGGCGCTCTGCTGGGTCGCGGTGGACCGGGGGATTACCCTCGCCCGGCGCTGCGGGCTGCCCGCCGACCTCGACCGCTGGCAGGCGGTCTACGACGCGATCCGCGAGGAACTGCTGCGCGAAGGCTACAACGCCGAGATCGGCGCCTTCACCCAGGCCTACGGGGTGCGCGAACTCGACGCCGCCGCGCTGGCCCTCCCCTTGCGCAAGGTCATCCCGGCGACCGACCCCCGGATGGCCTCGACGATCGACCGGATCGTCGCCGGGTTGAGCGAGGACGGCCTGCTGCACCGCTACGCCGCCGAGGACGTGGACGACGGCGTGGGCGGCGGCGAGGGGGTCTTCCTGATGTGCTCCTTCTGGCTGGTCGAGTGCTACGCCCTGCTCGGCCGGCTCGACGAGGCGCGCGCCCTCTTCGAGCGGCTGCTCGGCTACGCCAACGACGTCGGCCTCTACGCCGAGGAACTCGACCCGGAAACCGGGCACCACCTCGGCAACTTCCCGCAGGCATTTACTCACGTCGCGCTGATCAACGCCGCCCTCACCCTCGACCGGGCCAGGATCGCCCCCGCCGGCCCGCCGCCAACGGTGGCTGGTTGAGGCTCGTCGCCCCCCCTGTGATCGCCGCGCCCTCTGTGGTACATAGTTATCCGCGTCTGCGCCCCGCCGGAAACGCGGGGGCTTGCCCGTACACACGAGGAGGAGACGATGCGCCTGGACCTGCTGAAACGGCTCTGCGAGACGCCCGGCATCCCCGGCTACGAGGAGCGCATCCGCGAGATCGTGATCCCCGAACTGCGCGAAGGGTGCGACGAGGTCTCGACCGACGCGCTCGGCAACGTGATCGGCCTCAAGCGCGGCGGGACGGCCGGCCCGCGCCGCAAGGTGATGATCGCCGCGCACATGGACGAGATCGGCTTCATGGTCAGCCACATCAGTCATGACGGCTTCCTGCGCCTCCAGCCGCTCGGCGGCTTCGACCCGCGCGCCCTCTTCCAGCAGCGCGTGATCGTCCACGCCGCGGACGGCCGGGGCTACCGCGGCGTCCTGGCGCCCGCCGCCAAGCCGGCGCACCTGCTCGACGAGGCCGACCGGGGCAAGGCGCCGAAGCTGGCCGAGTTCTACGTCGACCTCGCCCTGCCGGGCGAGCGCGTGCGCGGGGCGGTCGCGGTCGGCGACATGGTGACCCTCGACCGCACGACCGAGGAGGTCGGCGACTGCGTGATCGGCAAGGCGTTCGACGACCGCCTCTCGGTCTTCATCATGCTGGAGGCGCTGCGGGCGGCGCGGGGGACGCAGTGCGACATCTACGCGGTGGCGACGACCCAGGAGGAGGTCGGGCTGCGCGGCGCGATCGTCTCCGCCTACGCGATCGACCCGGACATCAGCATCGCGCTCGACGTGACGCTGGCGGTCGACCTGCCGGGCGGGGCGGAGCAGGACCGGGTGACGAGCCTGGGGGCCGGCACGGCGATCAAGCTGCTGGACTCGGCCAGCATCTCCAACCCGAAGCTGGTGCGCGCCTTCCGCGAGATCGCCGAGCGCGAGGGGATCAAGTACCAGTTGGAGATCCTGCCGCGCGGCGGGACCGACGCCGGGGCGATGCAGCGCGCCCGCGCCGGCAGCGCGGCGATCACCCTCTCCACCCCGACACGCTACGTCCACACCGTCAACGAGATGGCCCACAAGGACGACATCCAGGCCGGCATCACCCTGCTGGCGCGCGTCCTCGAGCGGGCGCACGAGATCGACTACACCCTGTAGCACCGGGTGTCGGGAGGTTGTGTGGCGCGGCAAGGCGTCGCCGATGGCGGGGTGGGTGCGCTACGCCCGCACCCGGGCCGCTCGCGGGCGCGGGCCGGGCGGCGCGCGGTCGAGTTACTGCTCGACTACGCGCCCGCCCGCCTGGGCGCGCGGCGGTTGCTGGTGAGCTACGCCCCCGGCGACGGCTGACCGCGCGACTTCTATCGCGAGCTCGGGATCGAGCACACCGCCAAGCGGGACGGCGACGGACTGATCATGCGCCTGCCGCCGGCCGCGCCGGGGCCGGGCGGGGTCGGCCCCGCCCGGCGGCGACGATCGGACGGCGAAGCGGGCCGAGTCCCGTGCCTCCGCTACGACGCGCGAGTCCGGGCGAGGCAAGGGACGAGCGCCGGCCACCATGCGGTGGCCGGCGCTCGTTCGTGGATCGCGGCGGGCCGCGGTGCGCGCCTACTTCGGCCCGAGCGTGCCATTGTAGATCAGGATCGTGGCGTAGCTGTCGTTGTACGCCGTGTTCTGGTAGATCGGGTCGCCGTCCTTCGGCCAGCCGGTGACGCGCACGCCGTCCAGGGCCGGGCCATTCAGGAAGCGCTCCCAGATCGGGATCGTCGGCAGCAGCTCGTTGAACGCCAGCGACACTTTCTGGACGTTCACCTTCTGCTTCTCGATGTCCAGCCCGAGCGCCGAGTCGGTGATCAGCTGCTGGAAGTCGACATCGCCCACGACGTCGGTCTTCTGCTTGAGATCGAACGAGGTGTAGGGGCCGTTCGCCAGCGGCTGCACCTTGTTGAGCAGGGTCGCGACCCAGGAGAAGTGCGGGTGCGGGTTGCCGGTGCCCCAGCCGTCGTAGGCCAGTTCGAAGCGGCCCTCGCGCCGCTCGACCGGCACCTGGGTGAAGGTGACGGCGCGGACGGTCGTCTTGATGCCGAACTTGGTCATCTGATCGCCCCAGTCCTGGGCCGACGCCGACCAGTCCTGGAACTCCGCCGGGCAGATCAGGTCGTACGCCATCGGCTTGCCCTCGGGGTCGAGCCACTCGTTGCCCTGCTTCTTGCAGCCGGCCGCCTGCAGCAATTGCGCCGCCTTGTTCTGGTCGTAGGGATAGGTATTATGCTTGGCGAGATCGTCCTTGGTCAACCACTGCTCGCTGATGCCGTCGGAGATGCCGTTCATATACTTCATCGGCTTGGCCGACTCGCCGAGGAGACGGCGGCGTTGTCCTCGCGCTTGATCGCGTGGGCGATCGCCTGGCGCACGCGCTTGTCGGTGAGGATCTTCAGCTTCGGGTTGGCGAAGTTGATGTGGATCGCCGGCCCGCCGTGGACCGGCGTCCGCAGCACGCGGACCCCCTGCGCCTGGAGCTGCCGGTCGGTCGCCACCGCCAGGCCGTTGGTGTTGTAGTCCATCTCCTTGTTCAGCACCAGCGGCGTGCTGATCGGCGTCTCGCCGATATAGAGCTTGATCTTGTCGAGGCGGGCCACGTCGGCGTTGACGCCGTTCGGGTTCTTGACCATCTCGCAGGACGCCTCGGTCATGCTCCGGCGGTCCAGCATGTACGGCCCGCTCGCCGGGTACTCGGTCGGGCGGTATTGGTCGAACTCGCCGCGGATCGCCTTGATCTCGGCATCGTCCCTCGTCTTGCCCTGCTGGTAGAGCGGGTAGGCTTTGTCGGTGAACTGGCCGTAGATCGCCTGGGAGCGGATGCGCTCGCGGAGCACATACCGCTCGACGATCGAGGACGGCACCTTCATGTGGAAGGAGACGGTGCGCTCGTCCCTGGCCTCGAACTTGTCGACATACTGGAACATCTGGCCGTTGTAGAGCTGGCGGGCGGTGAAGGTCGCCAGCACGTCCTGTGCGGTCAGCGGCTTACCGTCGCTCCACTTCAGGTTCGGCTTCAGCGTGATGGTGAAGTTCTCGCCGCCCTCGAAGCCCCACTTCTCGGCCAGCACCGGGATGTACTTGTTGTCCGCCCAGGTGTAGAAGCACAGCGCGGGCTCGTGCAGCTCGCCGTAGATGGCGGTCTCGATGATGTTCTTGGTGACGTAGCCGTTGAAGTGGCCGGTCGGCGGCAACTCGTAGTTCATGCCGCCGTTGAACTGGCCCCCCTTCTTCCCGCCGCCCGCGTTGGCCGGGCCGCCGGCCGCGCTGGTCGGCTGCGCGCCGCCCGCGTTGGCCGGGCCGCCGACCAGACTGGTCGGCTGCGCGCTGCCGCCGCTTGTCGTGGTCGCCTCGCCACCGCCGCAGGCCGCTAGCACGGCGGTCGCCGCGCCGGCACCGAGCAGCCCGAGCACCTGCCGCCGGCTCATCTGGTCCGTCAGCTGCCCCAGGTGGACCTCCAGGACCGCCTCCTCCCGACTCTCCGGTTTGCGCTCTGGTTCGTTCGCCATCGGTGCCTCACTCCTTGATGCCTGTCGTGTCACTATCCCGGTACCCATCCATCACCGTCCCGACCACGCCCGGCGGGGCGCCATGATGACGATACGCAACCTGTGATCGACCGCCCGCTACTTCGGGCCGAGCGTGCCGTTGAAGATCAGGATGTTCACGTAGCCGTCGTTGTAGGCGGTGTTCTGGTAGATCGGGTCGCCGTCCTTCGGCCAGCCGACGACGCGCACCCCCTCCGGCGCCGGGGCGTTCAGGAAGCGCTCCCAGATCGGGATCGTCGGCAGCAGCTCGTTGAACGCCAGCGCCGCCTTGGTGATGTTCACCTTCTGCTTCTCCAGGTCCAGCCCGAGCGCCGAGTCGGTGATCAGCTGCTGGAAGTCGACATCGCCCACGACGTCGGTCTTCTGCTTGAGATCGAACGAGGTGTAGGGGCCGTTCGCCAGCGGCTGCACCTTGTTGAGCAGGGTCGCGACCCAGGAGAAGTGCGGGTGCGGGTTGCCGGTGCCCCAGCCGTCGTAGGCCAGTTCGAAGCGGCCCTCGCGCCGCTCGACCGGCACCTGGGTGAAGGTGACCGCGCGGACGGTCGTCTTGATCCCGAACCGGGTCATCTGGTCGCCCCAGTCCTGAGCCGAGGGCGACCAGTCCGCGAATTCGGCGGGAGCCATCAGCTCGTACTCCATCGCCCTGCCGTCGGGGTCGAGCCACTGGGCGCCCTGCTTCTTGCAGCCGGCCGCCTGCAGCAATTGCGCCGCCTTGTTCTGGTCGTAGGGATACTGGTTGAGCTTGTCCAGGTCCCCCTTGGTCAGCCACTTCTCGGTGATCGAGTCCGGCAGGCCGTTCATGTACTTCAGCGCCTTGGCCGACTCGCCGAGGGAGACGGCGGCGTTGTCCTCGCGCTTGACCGCGTGCGCGAACGCCTGGCGCACCCGCTTGTCGCCGAGGATCTTCAGCTTCGGGTTGGCGAAGTTGATGTGGATCGCGGGGCCGGTGTGGGCCGGGGTGCGCAGCACGCGGACGCCCTGGGCCTGCAACTGCTTGTCGGTCGCCACCGCGAAGCCGTGGGTCGCGTAATCGATCTCCCTGTTCAGCACCAGCGGCGTGACGACCGGGGTCTCGCCGATATAGAGCTTGATCTTGTCGAACCGCGCCACGTCGGCGTTGACACCGTTCGGGTTCTTGACCATCTCGGCGGACGCCTCGGTCATGCTCTTGCGGTCGAGCATGTAGGGGCCGCTCGCCGGGTACTCCGTCGGCCGGTACTGGTCGAAGTCGCCGCGGATCTTCTTCAGCTCGTCGGACGTATTGTCCTTGCCCTGCTGGTAGAGTTGGTAGGCCGGGTCGGTGAACTGGCCGTAGATCGCCTGGGAGCGGATGGGTTCGCGCAGCACGTAGCGCTCGACGACGGTCGACGGTGTACTCATATGGAAGGAGACGGTGCGGTCGTCCTTCGCCTCGAAGCGATCGACGTACTTGAAGAGCTGCAGGTTGTAGAGCCGGCGGGCGGTGAAGGTCGTCAGCACGTCCTGCGCGGTCAGCGGCTTGCCGTCGCTCCACTTCAGCCCCGGCTTCAGCGTGACCGTGAAGTTCTCGCCGCCCTCGAAGCCCCACTTCTCGGCCAGCACCGGGAGATACCTGTTGTCCGCCCAACTGTAGAAGGCCATCGCGGGCTCGTGCAACTCGCCGTAGTTGGCGCCCCCGATGATGTTCTTGGTGACGTAGGCGTTGAAGTGGCCGGTCGGCGGCAGTTCGTAGTTCGTTGTCCCGTGGAACTGGCCGCCCTTCTTGCCGCTCGCCGCGGCCGCGGGCGCGGCGGCCGCGCTGGTCGGCTGCGCGCCGCCCGCGTTGGCCGGGCCGCCGACCAGACTGGTCGGCTGCGCGGCACCGCCGGTTGTCGCGGTCGGGCTAGTTCCGCCGCAGGCCGCCAGGAGCGCCGTGACCGTGCCGGCGCCGAGCAGCCCGAGCACCCGCCGCCGGCTCAGCCGATCGGCCGGCGGGCCGGGGCGGCGATCCGGGGCGCCCTCTCCCCGCTGGTCCGGCGCGCGTTCCGACTCGTTCGACATGTACTCCCCCACCCTTTCACAAGCGATCACGAAATGTGATGCAGCCGAATGCACGAGCGCGTTGTGCCAACCGTCAGGACACAGCTAAGACGTTGAAGACGGCGCGAAGGTTCCCACCCCCCGGCGAACCTTCAGCGCAGGATCCGCATCATCAGCGCGATCACGCCCACGAACGCGAAGCCGACCAGCAACGTCAGCACGGTGACGTAGAACTCGGCCGTGCCGGTGGGCAAGATGAAGAGCAGGCAGGCCGCGGTGAGAATCAGGAAGACCGCGATCCGAAAGCCCGCTTGTCCGATTTCCGGAGCCATTGCATTCCTCTGGGTTCGGCGTTAGCGGGGGCGGGCGGCAGGCGCGGGGCCGCCACCCGCCACCGTTTACTTCGCCGCCTCGGCGTCGGGCGCGTCGCGCAGATCGATCGGCTGGATGCCCGCCACCTCGCGGGCCATGACGTGGCAGGCCGCCTGCTGGCCCGGCTTGATCTCGTAGAGCGGCGGCACCAGCGTGTCGCACAGCCCCTGCTCCCAGAGCGGGCAGCGCGGGTGGAAGGCGCAGCCGGCCGGGATGTTGTAGAGGCTGGGGATGTCCAGGCTGCGCAGGTGCATCCGCTCCTTGGTGCGCGTCACCTCCGGGTCGGCCTCGGGGATCGCCCCGAGCAGCGCCCGCGTGTAGGGGTGCTGCGGGTCGTTGATCACCTGCGGCGTCGGGCCGATCTCGATGATCCGCCCCAGGTACATCACCGCGATGCGCCCCTCCCAGGCGAAGTGCCGGGCGATCGCCAGGTCGTGGGTGATGAAGATGAAGGCGACGCCCAGCTCGTCCTTCAGCCTGGTCAGCGTCCCCAGCAGGCTCATCCGGATCGAGACGTCGAGCATCGAGACCGACTCGTCGGCGACGATGAAGCGCGGCTCGACCGTCAGCGCGCGCGCGATCGAGAGGCGCTGCCGCTGCCCGCCGCTGAGCTGGTGCGGGTACTTGTCCACGAAATCTGACGCGGGGGTCAAGTCGACCCGCTCCAGCAGCTCGATCACCTTCGCGTTCAGGTCGTTGCGCCCGCGCGCCAGCTTGTAGCGCAGCAACGGGGCGCTGAGGGTCTGGAAGATCGACCGCGCCGGGTTCAGGGACGCGTAGGGATCCTGGTGGATGATCTGCACGGCCCGCCGGAAGGCGTCGTAGTCCTTGCCCTTCAGCGTGCGGCTGTCGCGGCCCTCGTAGAAGATCTCGCCGGAGGTCTGGTCGATCAGTCCCACGACTATCTTGCCGGTCGTCGTCTTGCCGCAGCCCGACTCGCCGACCAGACAGATCACCTCGCCCGGCGCGATCCCGAAGGAGATGTCGCTGAGCACCGGCAACGGCCCGCGCTTGGTCTGGAAGACCTTGTTGATCTTGTTGAGCCGGATTACGTCGCCGGCGCGGGTGGCCGCCCCGCCGAGCGCCCCGGTCGTGGTGGTCGTCATGCGCGTCCCTCCACCTGCGGCGCTGAAGCCTGCAACTGCTCCGCCGGCGCCTCATTGAGGCGGCTGACGCCCTTGGCCGCCTTCTCCTCCTCAATGGTCGCCTCGACCTTCGGCCAGAACCAGCAGGCCGCGGTGTGCCGCTTGCCGACCTCCAGCAGCGGCGGGTCCTCGGTGGTGCATTTCCCCTCTTCCATGAAGGCGCAGCGGGGGTGGAACTTGCAGCCGGGGGGGAGGTCGATCAGGTCGGGGGGCGACCCCTCGATCGAGACCATCTCGCTGGCGTCGTCGTGCAGCGTCGGCGTCGCCTTCATCAACCCGTAGGTGTAGGGGTGGCGCGGGGCGTTGAAGATGTCGTAGACGTCGCCCAGTTCGATGATCCGGCCGGCGTACATCGTCGCGACCCGGTCGGCCAGCTCGGCCGCCATCGCCAGGTCGTGCGAGACGAAGAGCAGGGTGAAGCCGAGTTCCTTGCGCAGGCCGTTGAGCATGTCGATGATGTTGCGCTGCGTGAGGATGTCGAGCGCGGTCGTCGGCTCGTCGAGGATGATGATCTGCGGCTCCAGCAGCAGCGCCAGCGCCATCAGCACGCGCTGCCGCATCCCCCCGGAGAGCTCGAACGGGTAGGACGGCAGGACGCGGTCGGGATCGAGCTGCACCTTACGCAGCAGGTCGCGCGAGCGCCGGTCGATCTCGGCCTTGTCGTCGAGCCCGTGCGCCTGGGCGGTGTCCTGGAATTGCCGCGCGATCGTCAGGACCGGGTTGAAGGCGTTCAAGGCGCCCTGGAAGACCATCGCGCACTCCTTCCAGCGGAAGTGGCGCATCCCGCCCTCGTTGAGCGCCAGCACGTCGACCGTCTTGCCGTCGCGGTGGTAGAGGACCTCGCCCTCGGAGATCGTCGCCATCCGCACCAGCAGCCGCACCAGCGCGGTCGCCAGCGTCGTCTTGCCGCAGCCGGACTCGCCGATCAGCGCCAGGCTCTCGCCCTTGTAGAGGTCGAAGTCGACGTTGCGCACCGCCTTGACGCCGCCGCGCCGCGCCCGGTACTCCACCGACAGGCCCCGGACCGAGAGGACCACGCCGTCGGCGCCGCGCGCCGCGACCTGCGCGTCCCGATCCTGCCGCCGCTGCTGCTGCGATCTCGTCTGCATCCGCGCCCCCCGTCACTCCGTTCGGCCGTGGCCCGCGCTTACAGGTTGCCGCGCAGCCTGGGATTGAAGATCTCCTCCAGCGAGCGGGTCAGCAGCACCAGCCCGAACTGGAAGATGACAATGGCGATGATCGGCCCGAGGATGTAGAACAGGCTGTCCGGGAAGTAGATCGCCCCGGTCTGCTGGGCCTTGAAGATCGTGATCGCCCAGTTGGTGCCGGAGATCGGCACCAGCCCCAGCGCCACCAGGTTGACCTGGGCGATCATCGCCGCGGTCATGCTGAGGATGAAGCTGATGATGATGAACCCGGCCATGTTCGGCAGGATCTCGCTGACGATGACGTGCCAGCGGCCCAGGCCGAGCGAGCGCGCCGCCTCGATGTAGTCACGCTCGCGGATCGAGAGCGCCTGGGCGCGCACCGCCCGCAGCAGCGCCGGCCAGGTAATCAGCCCGAGCACGACCGCCAGGAAGAAGACAGTGCGGGGCCGGTAGATCGCCGCCAGGACCGCCAGCAGGATGAACTGGGGCAGGGTCAGCATCACGTCCGCCACGGCGGTGATCAGCGAGTCGGTCCGCCCGCCGATGTAGGCGCTCAAAGCGCCGAGCACCACCGAGATGACCGTGGAGATCGTCGCCGCCAGCAGCGCGACGGTGATCGCCTGCCGCCCGCCGTGGACGACCTGCGGCCAGACGCTGCGGCCCTGGAAGTCGGTGCCCAGCGGGAACTCGCGCGACGCCGGGGCGAAGACCCGGCTGATCCGGTTGACGGTGTCCAGCTCGACGAAGAGCGGGCCGACGAAGGAGATCAGCAGCATGCCCACGACCAGCAGGAAGCCGATGAAGCCGCCGCGGTTGCGCCGCAGCATGCGGAAGGTGTTGCGGATGTCCCCCAGGGCGTGCTGCCAGCCGGCCTTCGGCTTGATCGCGGCCGTCGCCGGGGTGGGGCGTGTCGTCGCCGTCGTGCTCATCGCCTACTGCCTCCCGCGATCCGGATGCGCGGATCGATCCGCCCGTACAAGACATCGGCGAGCAGGTTGGAGACGACGACCGAGATCGTCAGCACCAGGAGAATCCCCTGCATCACCGGGTAGTCGCGCGCGTTGAGCGCCTCGTTCAGGCGCTGGCCGATGCCGCGGTAGACGAAGACCTGCTCGAAGATCGCCGCCCCGCCGAGCGAGAAGCCGAGGGCGATCGCGGCGTAGGTCACCAGCGGCAGGATCGAGTTGCGGGCGACGTAGGCCGAGGCGATCCGCCGGTCCTCCAGGCCGCGCGCGCGCGCCACGTTGACGTAGTCCTCCTCCAGCGAGGCGGTCGTGGCGTTCTTCATCAGCAGGATCCAGCGGCTGACCGTGGTCAGGACGTAGGCCACGATCGGGAGCCAGGCGTGCTTGAGCACATCCCAGAGGAAGGGTCCGTTGAGGCCGATCTCGATCCCCGGCGTGTAGGCGCCGCGCTGGGACGCGATGTTGAACCACTGCAGCCGCACCCCGAAGAACACGATGATCACCAGGCCGAGCACGAACTGCGGGATGCCCTCCATGAAGGCGGCGAACGTCGAGATGACGTTATCGATCCAGGTGCCGCGCCGGTAGGCCGCCAGCGTCCCGAGGACGATCCCGAGGACGAAGCTGATCAAGAGGCCGGTGCCGACGGTGAAGAGGGTCCAGGGGAGGAACGTCATGATAATGCTACTGACCGGGGTCCCCTTCGAGACGATCGACTGGCCGAGGTTGAAGGTGACGAGTTGCTTCAAGTAGTCCAGGTATTGGAGCGGGAGCGGCCGGTCGAGGTCGAGGGCGAAGAGGCTTTCGGCCTCAACCCGTGCCTGGTCCACGCTCAGGCCGCGCATCACGATCGCTTCCTGGATGAAGACGTCGATCGGGTTGCTCGGCAGGAGCCGGACGAGGAAGAAGATCAGCGTGGCGACGAACCAGATCGTGAAGAGCGCCTTGAGCAGGCTCTTGACAACGTAATTGTTCAGGAGCCGCCCCAGCGCGCTGGCAGCGGGCGTCGAGACCGGGGGCCGCCGCACTTGCCCCGGCTGAATTATCTCGGTGGCCATGGTAGCATCCCTCCCTCCACTCCTGCGGCGCGCGACCGACAGCGGACGATCCGGCGATCGGGATCGGGCTCGGGGCGGCGCGTCCGGAGCGGGCAGGAGGGCAGGGTCGGGCGACGCGCCACCCCGCCGGCGCCCGATCGGTCCCAACTTGCCGTTCCGGGAGCGCTCCGTCCCGCGCGCACCGCCAGCCTCCCCCCGACCGCCGATGCACCGGCCCACCCCTCAGCAGGGCCGTTCGGAACACGCTACGCGCAGTCCTATTGTCGATCGTATACGACGCGCCTCCAGCCGGGGGCGAGACAACGGCGATGCGGGAGCGGCTGTCCAGTTGCGTTTGCCGGCTGCTTCGTACAGGCGACGGGTGACCTTTCGTACAGGATAAGTGGGATTCATTGTACTTTCGGCCTATTTGCTTGTCAAGGAGATGTGCAACCGCCACAGCGGCCGCTCCAGGGCGCGCCGGACGCCGCCGCCGAACGCGGCGGGTCCGGCATGCCGCCACCTCGACCCCGGAGGGGAGAGCTATGCTGTATACAGTATATGCACATATGTGGGAACAATCCGGCGCGGGCGGCGTTATACCTACTGAAGCCGCCCGACCGGCGACCATCGAGGGTCGGTATCGCCGGGGTGGGAGAGAGGACGAGCATGGCGATCATCCTACGGCGGGTCAACCGCTTCTTCAGCGCGGCGCAGCCGCTCCCCGCGGAAGTGCGCGAAGGGCGCCGGGACCAGGCGCGCGAGAGCGTGCTGGACCGGCCGGAGACGGTCTGGGCGCAGGCCTGGCTCAGCCTCTAACTGGGAGCGGGGAGCAGCGGGACGGCGCCCGGTGACGCGCGCCCGCCCCGCCCGGCGCCCTACGCCCCCAACGCGCCGGGGCAGGCGACCGGTTCGCGGCGCCGCGCCGACTCGTAGGCGCAGAGGGCGACCTCCGTGGCGCGCAGCCCGTCCTCGCCGCTGACCGGCGGCGGGGTGTCGTCGCGGACCGCCGCGATGAAGGCCCCGACCAGCCCCAAATCCGCCTCGCCGCCCGCCCAGGGGACCAGCGTGTAGCGCCCGTCGCGCTCGTCGAAGTGCTGCAGGTTCTGGGCGAAGGCGTCCATCGCGACCACCCCCCGGTCGCCGACCACCTGCAGCGTCACCCCGCCCCAGATCGGCCAGGTCGCCAGCCGCTTCCAGCTCGGGTCGAGGCTGGCCGGCAGCCCCCCGTCGAGCTCCAGCAGCAGCATCGCCACGTCGTCGACCGCGATGCCGGGGTGCAGCCGCGTGTCGATCTCGGCGTAGACGCGGGTGATCTCCCGCTCGAAGATCCAGCGCAGCAGGTCCGCGACGTGGACGGTGTGGTCCATCACCGCGCCGCCCCCCGCCAGGGCCGGGTCGCTGAACCAGCCCGCCGGCATCCGCCCCGGATTGGTCGCCATCACCGCCAGCGGCGTGCCGATCGCCCCCCCGCGCACCGCCTCGCGCAGCGCGATCGCCGGGGCGCTGAAGCGCATCGGGAAGGCGGTCTGCAGCTTCACCCCCGCCTCGCGGCAGGCGGCGATCATCGCCAGCCCGTCGGCGCGCGTGGTGGCGAGCGGCTTCTCGCAGAGGACGTGCTTGCCCGCCGCCGCCGCCGCCAGGGTCAGCTCGCGGTGGAGCGCGTTCGGCGCGGTGATCACCACCGCCGCGATGTCGTCGCGCGCCAGCAGCTCCCGGTAGTCGGCGTGGAAGTCGCCGCCGAACCGGGCGACCGCCGCCCGCCCGCGCGCCGCGTCGTCGTCGGCGATCGCCGCCAGTTCGACGCCGGGGGTCCGCCGCAGGCAGGCCGCGTAGCCCGGCGCGTGGACGTGGGCGAAGCTGAGGATGCCCACCCCGATCGGGGCCTCGTTCGTCGCCATCAGTGCGCCTCCCGCAACTGCGGCCGCCCGTCGGCGAAGGCAACGGGGCGGCCGGTCAGGACCGATTCGAGGGCCGCGAGCGCGACCCCCAGCGAACGGACCGCCTCCTCGCCGGTCACCAGGAAGGGCGCGCCGGTCGCGATCCCCTCCAGGAAGTGGCGCAGCTCGGTCTGATAGGGGCTCTCGGCGGTCGGGCTGGCCGGCACCTGCACGCCGGCCCGCGCCTCCTCCGCGGGGGCGGTGCGCTCCAGGCGCAACGCCTGCGTCTCCTCGCCGGCGTGGCGCACCGTCCCCAGCGACCCGCAGACCTCGATCGCGGTGCGGAACGTCGCGTGCGCCCAGCTCGTCTCGACGTGGGCGATCGGGCCGCTCGCGAAGCGCACGATCGCCAGGGCGTAGTCGACCCGCGGCTGGTGGGGCGTGCCGCTGAGGCCGCGGGCGTAGACGCGCTCGACCTCCCCGAAGTACCAGCGCAGCGTGTCGAGGTCGTGGATCATCATGTCGACGATCGGCCCGCCGCTCGCCGCCAGGTCGGCGTACCAGTCGCGCGACGCCTTGGGGTAGGCGTTGACCCGCGAGGCGCGCACGACCCCGATCTCCCCGAGCGCGCCCTCCTGCAAGAGGGCGTGGATGCGGGCGTACTCGGGGAAGAAGCGGACGACGTGCCCGACCATGAAGCGCACCCCCGCGCGCGCGCAGGCGGCGACCATCGCCTCGCCGTCCGCCACGGTGCGGGCGATCGGCTTCTCGCAGAAGACGTGCTTGCCGCGCGCCGCGGCGAGCTCGGTCACCGGGCGGTGGGAGGGGGTCGGCGTGGTGACGAGCACCGCGTCGACGTCGTCGGCCCCCACCGCCTCCTCGGTGTCGGTCGTCGCCCGCGCCCCCAGCCGCGCGGCGAGCGCCGCGGCCCGCGCCGCGTCCGGGTCGGCCACCCGCGTGACCGCGACCCCCGGCAGGTTGGCGCACGACCGCGCGTGCGCGTTCCCCATCGTGCCGGCCCCGACAATCGCCAGCCTCATCACCCCTGGTCCCTCCCTCCCCGCTCGCGATCGGGATAGGCGGGATGCGGCCGCGCCGCCCGCCCCCGCCGCGCGTCGGCCGGCCCTCACCGACCGGGCCGCGATTATAGCCGATGCGCCGGGCGGCACAAGGCGGGGGCGGCCGCCCCGCCCTTCCGGCGTCGGGGGCGCCGCCTTGCACAACTTCTTTATCGTTAACTGACCGTTAACACCACTTTATGTTCGCGCTAACGATCCGTTAACCGGTCGTTAACGCATCTGCCGCAAAATGGACCAGAGGAGCAGGGACGGGCCTGGTAGCGGGAGTATTGGATGTTGGCGATGGATCCGCGCATTCGGCATCGTTACCGCCGCCGCCCGTCGCCGCGCCCGCCGCGGCGGGCGGCAACGTCGCTCCCGCCTTCTTCACAATCCCTGCGGTGCCCCGATCACTCCGGTCGGGGCACTTTCCTTTGTGGGGGTGTGCCAGATCGGCACGGTCGAGCGCGGGGCGGGGGCGTGCCGGCAGGGGCGGCGCGCAGCAAGCCCATCCCCCGCCCCGCACTCCGCACTCCGCGCCGGAGGTTCGCATGCGCGTCGCGATCGTGACGGAGACGTTCCTGCCGAAGGTGGACGGCATCGTGCGGATGCTGACCGAACTGCTGCGCTACCTGCGCGACGCCGGCCACGAGGCGCTGGTGATCGCGCCCGGCAAGGTCCAGACCGGCACGCGGGCTTCCCGGTCGAGCGCGTGCTGGGGCTGCGCTGGCGGCTTTACCCCGGCCTCACCCTCGCCCGCCCGACCCCGCGCCTGCTGGCGATCCTGGCGCGCTGGCAGCCCGACATCGTCCACCTGGCGGGGCCGGTGCTGTTGGGGGCCCAGGGGCGGTCGCCGGGCGGTTCCTCGGCCTGCCGCTGGCCGCGCACTTCCAGACCGACCTGGCGGCCTACGCCGCGCACCACCGCCTGGCCCCGCTCGGGCAGGTCGCCTGGCACTACCTGCGCGCCGTCCACGGCCTGGCCGACCGCACCTACTGCCCGACCCCGACGATCCGGCGTGACCTCGCCGCGCGCGGCTTCCGCGACCTGGCGCTCTGCGCCCGCGGCGTCGACACGCGGGGGTTTCCTGCGCCGGCGCGACCCCGCCCTCCGCGCGCGGATTCTCGGCCCCGGCGCCGATCCGGCGACGCCGATCCTGGCCTACGTCGGGCGGGTCTCGCCGGAGAAGAACCTGGAGGCGCTCGTGACCATCGCGCGGGCGCGCCCGGACCTGCCGCTGCTGATCGTCGGCGACGGCCCCGCGCGCCCCGGCCTGGAGTGCGCGCTGGCCGGCCGGCGCGCCCACTTCACCGGCGAGTTGCGCGGCCCGGCCCTGGGGGCCGCTACGCCTCCGCCGACCTCCTCGCCTACCCCTCGCTCACCGAGACCTACTGCCAGGTGGCGCAGGAGGCGATGGCCTCGGCCTGCCGGTGGCCGGCTTCCGCCTTCGCCGGCGGGGTTGCGGGACACGTGATCGCCCGGCGAGACCGGCCTCCTCTGCCCGCCGGGCGACGACCGCGACCTGGCTCGCCCAGATCGACGCGCTGGCCGGCGACCCGGCGCGGCGCGCGCGCTACGGGACCCAGGCGCGCGCCGTCGCCGAGGGCACCTGGGGCGCCGTCTTCGATCAGCTGCTGGGCGAGTACGACGAGATCGCCCACGCGCGCCGCGTCCGGCGGTGGGCCGGGCCGCCGGGCTGCCCGAGCGCCGCGCGGTGCGGTAGGGAGGCGTGATGATGCGGCGCGGGTTCACCTCGCCTCCGGCCAAGTACGACAGCGGGGCGCGTTCGCCGCCCGCTCCCCGGCGCGCCCCGACGGCCACGACCTCTGCTCGCCAAGGCCGACACCTGCAGCCTGCTCGGGACGGGGGCCGTCGATCGCCGCGCTGCTCGAACACGTCGCGGCGCGCGCACCGACCTGACGGTGATCGCGATCACCGACCCGACACGATCGCCGGGGCGGAGGTCGCGCGGCAGCTCGCCGAGGGCGGCCTACCCGTTCGGTCATCGTCGGGAAGAAGTGCGACGCGCGAGACGACTGTCGGGCTCTTCCTCGACACCGCTGTGCCGCCCGGCCTCAGCGCCGCCGCGACCATCGCGGCGATCCACCGCGAGGCGGGCTCGCCTTCGCCCCACCCCTTCTTCAACGACCGCCCGCGCCTGCCGCCAGAGAAGATGGACAGCGTCAGGCAAGTGCTGGCCAGCCCTGCCGGTCGACGCGGTGGAGGTGGACAACAACACCCCTTCCTGGAACTGGCGAATCGCCGCGCCCGGCGCTTCGCCGCGCGCCACGAGCTGGCCCGCGCTCGGCGCGTCGGACGAGCATATCGCCCGCGCCGCCGGCAAGGCTTCACCCGCTTCACGGCCGCGGCGCGCCGGATCTGCGCCGCGCGATCCTCACCGGCACAGTCGCGCCCGGCGCCGCGCGCTACTCGCCGGCCGACCTCCTCGCCTACCTGCGCTTCTGGCTGGACTACGGCAAGCGCGCGCCGCTCCCGCTGCCGCGGGCGGGCGGCGCGGAACTGGCGCTCGGCCCCCTCCGCCCCTCGCCGCCGGTCGAGGCCGAAGCCCACACCTCATCGAACTCCCCCGCTGACCGGGAGGCTGCCTACCGCCCAGGCCCTCCGGGCTGGGGTGGGGTCCAGCATTCTCGCACTGCCCCCCTCGTCGTTGCGATGCCCGCAGGAGCCCGCCTACAGCACTCCTGGACCCTCTGAGCAGCCCCAGCGCAGATGCGCCTCACGCCGGTGACAAAACGGGGCAGCGCGGTGTAAGTTGTTATCGTAACGTGGTATACGTAGTTACGAATGGGGTGGGGGTAAGATGGACGAGAGCAGGCGGCACCCTCTGAGGTGGGGGAAGAGCGACCGGACGCGGAGCGCCGGTTCAAGCGGTACACCGCGCAGGCCCGGCAGGTAGACCTCGCCCGCGCGGAGGCGCAGCAGCACAATCGACTATCTCGGCGGCGAACATCTCCTGCTCGCGATCGCGCGTGACGGGGCGCTGCAACGGCGCAAGTGCTCGCCAGCCTGGGCGTCGATCGGGGGAGGTCAGCGCCACCGTCGAGTTCCTGGTCCACCGTAGTGACGGGTCCGGCGCACGGGAGCCAACCTACACCAGCCGGGTGGCGCGGGCGCTCGACCTGGCCGAGGAGGAGGCCCGGCAGCGCGGTCACGCCGCGATCGGGACGGACGACCTGCTGCTGGGGCTGGTCCGCGAGGGGACGAACGTGGCGGCGAAGGTGCTCGAGCGGTTCGGCGTCACGCTGGCCGGCGATCCGCGAGCAGGTGACCCGCCTCGGCGCGGCGGATCGTGAACACGACCCCGAGGGAGCGGATCAAGGGCAACGTGCTGACCTGCCGGATCGACGACCGCGACCTGGCCGTCATCGACGCCCTGGTCGAGGCGGGCATCCGCCCGACGCGCAGCGCCGCCGCCGCCTGGCTGATCCACGCCGGGATCGGGGCGAACCAGCCGCTCGTCGACAAGGTGTACGCCGCCCTCACCGAGATCCGCCGCCTGCGTGACGAGGTCCAGCGCGCCGACCCCGCGTAGCCGCCTTCAATGGCGCCGCCACAGGCGGTCATGGCAGCGGCGTGCTGGTCGAGCCGCTTTCACCCGCCTCGGCAAGCAGCGCCCGACGTTCTCGACATGCCGTGCTTGACGGAGGCCGACGGAATCGCTATAGTGCAATCTACGGCGTTCTCGTAGCGCAGGCAGGGACATGATTCCGCCGATTCGCAACCAGCTCATCCCCGAGCCGCTCCACCGCACCGTATCGGTGCTGGTTGGTATCTGGAGTGCGCTCGGCTGCCGTTAGCCCCTACAGGACACGAACGACGGCCGTGGGCACGCCAGTGGCGCCCACGGCCGTTTGTCGCTCAGGCGCGGGTTGCTCCCGTGCGGGGTAGATCAGACGGCCGCGGGATTGCGCCCCGCGGCCGCTGTCGTTCGTGCATCGGCTGGCGGCCGCGGGGATGGGAAAGGACCGGACGGTGCCACTGCTCCGCTACTGGACGCTGCTGCGCCGCTATCTCCGCCCCCAGTGGGCGAAAGTGCTCGGCTTGGCCCTCACCTTGTTCGGGGGCATCGGCCTCCAACTGGTCAACCCGCAAATCCTCCGCTACTTCATCGACACCGCGCGGGCGGGCGGCTCGCTGCAGCGCCTGACGCTCGCCGCGGGGCTCTTCCTCGGCGTCGCGCTCGTCGCCTACGTCCTCGCCATCGCTGCGACCGCCGTGGGGGAGGATGTCGGCTGGACGGCCACCAACGCCCTGCGTGCCGATCTCACCGCCCACTGCCTGCGATTGGATCTCGAATTCCATCATGCCCACACGCCGGGCGAGCTCATCGAGCGGGTCGACGGCGACGTGCGGGCGCTCGCCAACCTCTTCTCGCGGCTTGTGCTGCAAGTGCTGGGCAATCTGCTCCTCGTGGCCGGCGTGCTGGTCGCGCTCTGGTTCGTGGATTGGCGCGTGGGAACGGCCTTCACGCTGTTCGTCGGGATCGCCCTGCTGACCCTCACGCGCCTCCGCTCCGTCGGTGTCGCGGCCTGGGGAACTGTTCGGGAAGCGAGCGCGGCCCTCTCCGGCTTCCTGGAAGAGCGCCTCGCGGGCACGATCGACCTGCGCGCTAACGGTGCGACTCAGTACACCCTCCAGCGGCTCGACCGGACGATGCAGGGGCAGTTCGCGGCCGAGGTCCGGGCCTGGCGGCAGACCGCGCTGCCCCGGAACACGTTGGGGGTGCTGTTCGCCCTCGCCACCGCCCTGGCGCTGGGCCTGGGCGGTTGGCTCGCGCTGCGCGGGAGCATAACCATCGGCGCGGTCGCCCTGATCTACGCCTACACCACGACCCTGTTTGGCCCACTCTCGCGTATCAGTCAGGAGGTCGAGAATCTCCAGGGGGCGGAAGCCGGCATCCTGCGAGTCGACGAACTGCTGCGGGCGCGGAGCGCCCTTCAGGATGGCACGGAGGGACTCCCCGCTGGCGTGCCGGCCGTCGAGTTTTCCGGGGTGACGTTCGGCTACGACCCGGCCCACCCGGTGCTGCACGACCTCTCGTTCCGCCTCGCGGCGGGGCGGACGCTCGGGCTCCTGGGCCGCACCGGCAGCGGCAAGACGACCGTGACGCGGCTCCTTCTCCGCCTCTACGACCCGCAGTCCGGCACGATCCGCCTCGGCGACCAAGACCTTCGCGTGGTGCGGCAGGTGGATCTGCGTCGGCGAGTCGGGATCGTCACACAGGACGTCCAGTTGTTCGGCGCCACGCTGCGCGACAACCTCACCTTCTTCGACCCCGACATCCCCGACGGACAGATCCTGGCCGTGCTCGACGAGCTTGGCCTCGGCGCCTGGCGCCGCGCGCTCCCCGCGGGCCTCGCTACCGTGCTGCCGCCCGGTGGGGGCGGGCTGTCGGCCGGCGAGGCGCAACTCCTGACCTTCGCCCGCGTCTTCCTCGCGGACCCAGGGCTGGTCATCCTCGATGAAGCGTCCTCGCGGCTCGACCCGGTGACGGAGCGGCGCATCGCGCGGGCCGTGGATCGGCTACTGGTCGGGCGCACCGCCATCATCATCGCCCACCGGCTGGCGACCGTGCAGCGCGTGGACGAGATCGTGATCCTCGATGACGGCCGGATCCGCGAGCACGGGGCGCGCGCCGCCCTGGCGGCCGACCCGACCTCGACCTTCGCCCGCCTGCTGCGGGCCGGCCTGGAGAAGGTGCTGGCATGACTACCGCCGCGTCGCTCCGCCGCCTGCTGCGCCAGCATCCCTGGGATGCTGCTGGCGAACCTCAACGGAGCGGGGCGTTGCGGGCGGTGGCACCGGTGCGGTGGCGGTAAAGATAGCGGCCCAGCGCCGGCACCGGCCCGCTGGAGGATCGAGGCAGGGGAGACGCCCGATGTCGCTGCGCGCCCCGATCGTCTACTGCCTGCCGGAGGACACCGCCTGCGTGGCGCGCGCCGCCTTCCCGAAAGGCAACGCCTACCCTGCAGTGGCCGATGCGCTCGGGCCGATCTATACCAACCCGCAGTTCGCGGATCTCTCTTCCCCAAGGAGGGCCAGCCGGCCGTCGCCCCCGCGCAGTTGGCGTTGGTGACGATCTTCCCGTTCGCGAAGGGCTCGCCGACCGCCAGGCCGCCGACGCGCGCGGTGCGGGGGCGCATCGACTGGAAGTACGCGCTGTACCTGCCCTCGAGTGATGCCGGCTTCGACGCCTCGGTCCTGAGCGAATTTCGTGACCGGCTGTTAGCCAGCGAGGCGGAGGCGCGGCTCTTCGACACGCTGCTCGGCGTCCTCCGGGAGCAGGGGCTGGTCAAGGCGCGGCCGGCCGCGCGCCGATTCGACGCACGTCCTCGCCGCGATCCAGGTGCTCAACCGGTTGGAACTGGTCGGCGAGACGCTCCGCCACGCGCTGAACACCCTGGCCGCAGTCGTCCCTGAGTGGCTCCAGTCCTGGGTGCCGGCGGACTGGTTCGACCGCTACGGCCACCGCTTCAACGAGTACCGGCTGCCTTCGGGGCTGGCTGCACGGACCGCCCTCGCCGAGCAGATCGGCGCCGACGGCCGGCGCCTGCTCGAGGCGATCTACGCCGCTGACGCGCCGGCCCGGCCCGCGAAGGTGCCGGCCGTCGAGACCCTGCGGCGGGCCTGGGTGCAGCAGTTCTACGCCGGGGAGCCGATCCGCTGGCGCGAGGCCAAGGACTTGCCGCCCGCCGCCGTGCTGATCAGTACGCCATACGACTCGAGGCGCGCTACAGGTGCAAGCGCGCAACCAGCTGGACGGGCTACAAAGTCCACCTGACCGAGACGTGCGACGATGGCACGCCGCACTCTGCTCGCCGACGTCACGACGACGCCGGCGACGACCGCCGACAACACCGTCACCGCCACCATCCAGGGGCGCCTCGCGGAGCGCGAGTTGCTGCCCCGAATCTGGTTCGTGGATACCGGCTACAGCACGTCCGAGTACCTCGTCACGAGCGAGACGGAACACCGCTGCACGCTGTTCGGGCCGATCCACGAGGACTATAGCTGGCAGGCGCGGGCGAAGGCCGGCTTCGCTCCAGGCCGATTTCGCGCTTGACTGGGCGGCGGAGCGCGCCACCTGCCCCCAGGGTAAGGCCAGCATGGACTGGAAACCGACGAAAGACACGGCCGGCCACGCCGTCGTGCGTATCCGCTTCGCCCCCCGCCGACTGCGATCACCGCCCGGTCCGCCCGCAGTGTGTGGCGAGCACGCGCGCGCGGATGCTGCTCATCCGCCCGCAGCCGCACTACGACGCGCTCAACGCGGCGCGCCAACGGCAGCACACGCCCGAATTCAAGGCGCAGCCCACTGCCGCGCCGGCATCGAGGGGACGGTCGCGCAAGGCGGCAGCCTGGGTGACTTGCGACGCACGCGCTACCGGGGCCCGGCGAAGACCCGCCCCCTCCACTTGCTGATTGGCACGGCGCCCAATTTCGTGCGGGCAGCGGCGTGGGCTGGCAGAACGGCTCCCACGCCCAGACCCGCATCGCTGCCTTCGCCAGACTAGCCCCCGGCGGCCTAACCGCTCTGGCTCGCCAGGGCACACACCCCGGGTTCGCCAGCAGCATCTTTATTTTCGCGCTAACGATCCGTTAACCGGTCGTTAACGCATCTGTCGCAAAATGGAACAGAGGAGTAGGGACGGGCCTGGTAGCGGGAGTATTGGGTGCTGGCGATGGATCCGCGCATTCGGCATCGTTACCGCCGCCGCCCGTCGCCGCGCCCGCCGCGGCGGGTAACGGCCACCCTCCCGCCTTCCCACCAATCCCTGCGGTGCCCCGATCACTCCGGTCGGGGCACTTTCCTTTGTGGGGGGGTGCCAGATCGGCACGGTCGAGCGCGGGGCGGGGGCGTGCCGCCCCGCCAGGGGCGGCGCGCGGCGCAAGCCCATCCCCCGCCCCGCACTCCGCACTCCGCGCCGGGGAGGTTCGCATGCGCGTCGCGATCGTGACGGAGACGTTCCTGCCGAAGGTGGACGGCATCGTGCGGATGCTGACCGAACTGCTGCGCTACCTGCGCGACGCCGGCCACGAGGCGCTGGTGATCGCGCCCGGCAAGGGGCCAGACCGGCACGCGGGCTTCCCGGTCGAGCGCGTGCTGGGGCTGCGCTGGCGGCTCTACCCCGGCCTCACCCTCGCCCGCCCGACCCCGCGCCTGCTGGCGATCCTGGCGCGCTGGCAGCCCGACATCGTCCACCTGGCGGGGCCGGTGCTGTTGGGGGCCCAGGGGGCGGTCGCCGGGCGGTTCCTCGGCCTGCCGCTGGCCGCGCACTTCCAGACCGACCTGGCGGCCTACGCCGCGCACCACCGCCTGGCCCCGCTCGGGCAGGTCGCCTGGCACTACCTGCGCGCCGTCCACGGCCTGGCCGACCGCACCTACTGCCCGACCCCGACGATCCGGCGCGACCTCGCCGCGCGCGGCTTCCGCGACCTGGCGCTCTGCGCCCGCGGCGTCGACACGCAGGGGTTCCACCCGCGCCGGCGCGACCCCGCCCTCCGCGCGCGGATTCTCGGCCCCGGCGCCGATCCGGCGACGCCGATCCTGGCCTACGTCGGGCGGGTCTCGCCGGAGAAGAACCTGGAGGCGCTCGTGACCATCGCGCGGGCGCGCCCGGACCTGCCGCTGCTGATCGTCGGCGACGGCCCCGCGCGCCCCGGCCTGGAGCGCGCGCTGGCCGGCCGGCGCGCCCACTTCACCGGCGAGTTGCGCGGCCCGGCCCTGGGGGCGGCCTACGCCTCCGCCGACCTCCTCGCCTGCCCCTCGCTCACCGAGACCTACTGCCAGGTGGCGCAGGAGGCGATGGCCTCGGGCCTGCCGGTGGCCGGCTTCCGCGCCGGCGGGGTGCAGGACGTGATCGCCCACGGCGAGACCGGCCTCCTCTGCCCGCCGGGCGACGACCGCGACTGGCTCGCCCAGATCGACGCGCTGACCGGCGACCCGGCGCGGCGCGCGCGCTACGGGGCGCGGGCGCGGGCCGTCGCCGAGGGGCGCACCTGGGGCGCCGTCTTCGATCACCTGCTGGACGAGTACGGCGAGATCGCCCACGCGCGCCGCGTCCGGCGGTGGAGCCGGGTCGTCGGGCTGCCCGGCTGCCGCGCGGTGCGGTAGGGAGGGAGCGTGATGATGCGGCGCGGGTTCGACTCGCCCCTTGCCAAGTACGACAGCGAGGCGTGTCCCACCGCCTCGCCCTCCGACAGCCCGCCCCCCCGACGGCCCGACCCCTACTCCGGCAAAGCCGACTTGCACTTGCACACGACCTACTCGGACGGGGAGCCGTCGGTCGCCGCGCTGCTCGAACACGTCGCGGCGCGCACCGACCTGACGGTGATCGCGATCACCGACCACGACACGATCGCCGGGGCGGAGGTCGCGCGGTGGCTCGCGCGGGAGCGCGCCTACCCGTTCGAGGTCATCGTCGGGGAAGAGGTCACCACCCGCGAGGGGCACATCGTCGGGCTCTTCCTCGACACCGCCGTGCCGCCCGGTCTCAGCGCCGCCGCGACCGTCGCGGCGATCCACGCGCAGGGCGGGCTCGCCTTCGCCCCCCACCCCTTCTTCAACGACCGCCCGCGCCGCGACCGCCGGAAGATGGACAGCATCGGGCAGGTGCTGGCGGGACTGCCGGTCGACGCGGTGGAGGTGGACAACAGCACCCCCTTCCTGGAACTGGCGAATCTCCGCGCCCGGCGCTTCGCCGCGCGCCACGGGTGGCCCGCGATTGGCGCGTCCGACGGACACATCGCCCGCGCCGCCGGCAAGAGCTTCACCCGCTTCCCCGGCTGCGGCGCGGCGGACCTGCGCCGCGCGATCCTCGCCGGCACGGTCGCGCCCGGCGCCGCGCGCTACTCGCCGGCCGACCTCCTCGCCTACCTGCGCTTCTGGCTGACTTACGGCAAGCGCGTGCCGCTCGCGCTGCCGCGGGCGGGCGGCGCGGAACTGGCGCTCGGCGCCCTCCGCCCCTCGCCGCCGGTCGAGGCCGAAGCCCTCATCGAACTCCCCCGCTGACCGGGAGGGCCACCCCCCGCCCAGGCCCCCCAAGCCTGGACGGGGTACGGTGTTCTCGCACTGCCCTCCCTCGGCGGTGCGCTGCCCGCGGGAGCCGCCTACAACATCCTGGACCCTCGGAGCAACCCCAGCGCGCGGCACTCTCCACACCAGTTGACAAGTGGAGCAGCACGTGTAAGTTGTCTACGTAACTAGGTATACGTCGTTACGCATGTGTGGGGTATGAGATGGACGAGCAGGTGGTGCCATCCGGGGAGCCGCAAGAGCGACCGGACGCGGAGCGCCGGTTCAAGCGGTACACCGCGCAGGCCCGGCAGGTGGTGGACTTCGCCGCGCGCGAGGCGCGGCGGCGCAATCACGACTATCTCGGCGGCGAACATCTCCTGCTCGCGATCGCGCGTGACGGGCGCTGCAACGCGGCGCAGGTGCTCGCCAACCTGGGCGTCGATCCGGGGGAGGTCAGCGCCACGGTCGAGTTCCTGGTCCACCGCGGCGACGGGTCCGGCACGGAGGAGCCGGCCTACACCAGCCGGGTGGCGCTGGCGCTCGACCTGGCCGAGGAGGAGGCCCGGCAGCGCGGTCACGCGGCGATCGGGACCGACGACCTGCTGCTGGGGCTGGTCCGCGAGGGGACGAACGTGGCGGCGAAGGTGCTCGAGCGGTTCGGGGTCACCTTGCCGGCGATCCGCGAGCAGGTGGGCCGCCTCGGCGCCGCGGATCGCGAGCACGACCCCGAGGGGGCGGATCAAGGGCAACGTGCTGACCTGCCGGATCGACGACCGCGACCTGGCGGTCATCGACGCCCTGGTCGAGGCGGGCATCCGCCCGACGCGCAGCGCCGCCGCCGCCTGGCTGATCCACGCCGGGATCGGGGCGAACCAGCCGCTCGTCGACAAGGTATACGCCGCCCTCACCGAGATCCGCCGCCTGCGCGACGAGGTCCAGCGCGCCGACTACGCATAGCGCCGCCTCTACCGGCGCCGCGTAGGCGGAGATCAGCGTGTTGGTCGAGGCGGTCGCGACGGAGGCCGGATAGGCGGCAATCTACGGCGTTCTCGTAGCGCAGGCAGGGGCAGGCGCGGGAGCCTGCCACTACAACCCCGACAGCTCGAGTGGTATCGGCCCCGGTATCTGCCCTTCGCTTCGGGCGCGGCGCCTTCAGGACACGAAAGCCGTGGGCATCGCCACCGTGCATCTCCGCGTCCCTGCGGGTAGATCACCGGAGCGCCGCCATGCCGATGCCGTTCAAGCGTTACTGGGCGCTGGGGATGGGATATCTCCGGCCCGAGTGGCCGAAGTTGGTCCTGCTCGCGGCGCTCCTCTTCGGCGGCGCCGGCTTCCATCTTGTTCGTCGCCGCCGCTGGTCCTGCGGCGCTTCCTCGACGCGCGCGGGCGGGCCAGGCACTCGGGGCGCTGACGGGGATCGCCGGGGCTCTTCCTCGGCGTCGCGCTCCTCGCGCAACTGGTCGCGGTACTGGAAACCTACGTGGCCGAGGACGTCGGCTGGACCGCCACCAACCGGCTGCGCGAAGACCTGGCGCGGCACTGCCTGGACCTCGATCTCGCCTTCCACAACGCCCACACGCCCGGCGAGCTGATCCAGCGCCTCGACCACGACGTCAGGGCGCTGGCGAACTTCTTCTCCGCTTCGCGCTGCGGGTGCTGGCGAGCCTCCTCCTCGGGGTCCTCGGCGTGCTGGTCGGGATCGATTGGCGGCTCGGCCTGGCGTTCGCCGGCTTCGTCGCCGGGGCTGGCGGCGCTGACGCGGGTCCGCGCCTGGCCGTCCCCTACGCGCGGGCCGGCCTGGCGACGGCGAGGCGCCCAGTTCGGCTTCCTCGAAGAACGCCTCGCGGGGACCGAGGACATGCGCGCCCGCGGCGCCACCGCGTACGTCCTGCGCGGCCTCTACCCGCACGATGCGGGCAGTTCGCGGGCCAGGCGCACGGCCGGCGCGACGTTCGCCGCGCTGCTCGGCACGACGAGCCTGGTCGCCGCGACCGGCACGGCGCTGGCCTATGCCATGGGCGGTTCTCTGTTCCAGGCCGGCGCGATCACCATCGGCACGGTCTACGCGATCGTCGCCTACACCACGCCCTGATCGCCCGGCCGCTGGGCCAATGAGTCAGCAGGTGCAGGACCTCCAGCAGGCGATGGCGGCATCGCGCGCGTGCGGGAACTGCTGGAGACGACCGGGGCCGTCCGGATGGCCCCGGCGCGGAACTCCCCGCCGGCGTGCCGGCCGTCGCGTTTTCCGGCGTCTCGTTCGCCTATCACGGCGGGGCGCCGGTGCTGCGCGACCTCACCCTGACGCTGCCGCGGGGGCCGTGCTGGGCGTGCTGGGCCGCACCGGCAGCGGCAAGACGACGCTGACGCGGCTGCTCCGCGGCTCTACGACCCGACCGGGGGCGTCGTCCGGCTCGGCGGGGTCGATCTTCGCGTGGTGCGCCAGGTGGACATGCGCGGCGGGTCGGGCTGGTGACCCAGGACGTGCAGTTGTTCCACGCCTCGGTGCGCGACAACGTCACCTTCTTCGACCCGGCGATCCCCGACGCGCAGGTCCTGGACGCCTTCCGACGCGCTTGGCCTCGGCGCCTGGTGCCGCGCGCTGCCCGCGGGGCTCGCTACGGTGCTGCCGCCCGGTGGGGACGGCCTCTCGGCCGGCGAGGCGCAGTTGCTGGCCTTCGCGCGCGTCTTCCTCGGGGACCCGGGCCTGATCATCCTCGACGAGGCGTCCTCGCGCCTCGACCCGACCACCGCGCGGCGGATCGAGCGGGCGCTCGACGCGCTGCTGCGGGGGCGCACCGCGATCATCGTGGCGCATCGCCTGGCGACGGTGGGGCGCGTGGACGAGATTCTCATCCTGGAAGGGCCGGATCCGCCGAATACGGCCGCGCGCGCGGACCTGGCGCGCGACCCGGCGTCGCGCTTCGCACGCCTGCTCCGCGCCGGCCTGGAGGTCGGTGCTCGCATGAACCTGTGGCGTTGCTCCGCCGCCTGCTGCGCTATCAGCCGGGCCTCTACCTGCTGAGCGCCGGCTCGCCTTCGTCCTCGGCGCGCCTGGCGCTGGCCCCCGCCTTCATCGCGCGCGAGGTCTTCGACACGCTCGCCGGCCGCGCGGACCCGCGCATCGGCCTCGCCGGGCTCGCGGCACTGCTCGTCCTGGCCGAATTGGCGCGCGTCGGGACGCCGAGATCGGGGCCACCGCGATCCAGCATCACCGCCAGCCTGACGGCGAAGGCCCTGCTGCGCAAGAACCTCCTCCAAGCCCTCCTGGCGCGGCCCGACGCCCGCGGCCTCACCGGACTCCTCCGGCGAGACGATCAGCCGCTTTCGCGACGACGTAGATTCGCCGAGGGGTTGGTCAGCACGGCACACAACCTCCGGCTGGGGCAAGTCAGCTCCCCGCCCTGGCGGCGGTCGTCGTGATGCTGCGTTCCCCGCGCTCACGCTGGTGGTCGTCCTGCCGCTGGGGCTGATCGTCGCGGTGGCGCAGGCCGCCGGCGCGCGCCTCGCCACCTATCGCCAGGCGACGCGCGAGGCGACCGGCCGCGTCGCGGGGGCGCTCGGCGACATGTTCGGCGCGGTGCAGGCGATCAAGGTCGCCAACGCGGAAGGACAGGTCATCG
This sequence comes from Thermomicrobiales bacterium, assembly GCA_030446685.1. Classification (GTDB taxonomy): domain Bacteria; phylum Chloroflexota; class Chloroflexia; order Thermomicrobiales; family CADCWN01; genus JAUJMV01. The sequence goes on from JAUJMV010000007.1 coordinate 161,187, forward strand.
CGCGGTTCCACGCGCTCAACGACGCGCGCCGCCGAGCCGGGCTGCGCGACCGCGTGTTCACCGAACTCCTCGGATCGGTCGCCCTGAACGCTGGGCGCGCTCGGCGCGGGCGCCACCCTGCTCCTCGCCGCGCGGGCAATCCGCGCCGGCACCTTCACCATCGGCGACTTCGCCCTCTTCACCGCCCTACTCGCCACCGTCACCGCCGCCATGACCGCCCTCGCCGGAACCCTGACCGGCTACCGGGCCGCCGCGGTCGCCCTGGCGCGGCTCGTCGCGACGGCGCCGGACGCGCCGGCTGCGATGCTCGCGCGGCACGGGCCGGTCTACCTGCGCGGAGACTACCCGGCCATCCCGGCCGTGACGAAGACCGCGCGCGACCGGCTCGACCGGCTCGCCGTCGCCGATCTGACCTTCCGCCATCCCGGAGGCGGGCGCGGGATCGACGGGGTCAGCCTGCACCTGGCGCGCGGCGCATTCGTGGTGATCACCGGCCGCATCGGCGCGGGGAAGACAACGCTCCTGCGCGCGTTGCTCGGGATGATGCCTCGCGATCGCGGCGTGGTCACCTGGAACGGACAGACCGTGACCGATGCGGCAACATTCTTCGTGCCGCCGCGTTGCGCCTTCACGCCGCAGGCGCCGCGCCTCTTCAGCGAGACGGTGCGGGACAACATCCTGCTGGGACTGCCGGACGTGGCGGACGCGTGCCGGCCGCGCTATCCGGTCGGCCGTCCTGGAGCGCGACATCGCAGCGTTGGGGTGGGCTCGACACCGTCATCGGCCCGCGCGGGGTCAAGCTCTCCGGTGGGCAGGTGCAGCGGACAGCCGCCGCGCGCATGTTCGTGCGGACGCCGACCTGCTGGTGTTCGACGACCTCTCCAGCGCGCTCGATGTCGAGACCGAGCGGACGCTGTGGGAGCGGCTGCGGCCGGCGGGCGACGGCCCGCGCGACGTCACCGTGCTGGCGGTCTCCCATCGCCGCGCCGCGCTCCGCCGCGCCGACCGGATCGTCGTCCTCAAGGACGGGCGGGTGGAGGCGGCCGGCACGCTCGACGAGTTGCTGGCCGGCTGCGCCGAGATGCGCCGGCTCTGGGCGGGCGACATCGGGGCGGATCGGGCGCCGGTGTAGCGGTGCGGGGGCGCGTACTGGACAGAGACGGCGCCCGCTCAGTTGTCGCTTGCCCCACCCCCGCCGTCCCGGCGGGCGCGCCCGCCGCGCCCGGCAGGCGGAGCGGCGGCAGGCGGCGGGCGATTTCGTCCCGCTGCGCTGCGAGGTGCGGCGGCAGGCGCAGGGCGCTCCCCAGGCGCTCGACCGGCTCGTCGACCGCGAAGCCGGGCGGGTCGGTGGCGATCTCGAAGAGCGCGCCGCCCGGCTCGTGGAAGTAGATCGAGCGGAAGTAGTGCCGGTCACGGACGGGCGTCACGTCGCCGCCGCGCGCGACGAGCAGATCGCGCCAGGCCCGCTGCCGCTCGTCGTCGGGCGCGCGCCAGGCGACGTGGTGGATCGCGCCGCCGGCCACCACGCCGGGCCAGAACCCCGGCGTCGGGCGGACGTCGAGGAGCGCCCCGGCGCCGCCCCCGCCGATCGCGTAGCGGCGGACGCCGCCCTCCTCCGCCGCGGGGCGAAGCCGAGCGTGCCGGTCAGGAAGGCCGCCGTCTCGCCGATCGCCTCCGCCCAGAGCGTGACGCTGTGGAGGCCGCGGACGGCCTGTTCGGCCGGCACCGGGCCACCGGCCCAGCCGTCGCCGGCGCTCTCCTCGCCGACAGCGACGAGTTCCAGCGCGAGGCCGTCCGGGTCGCGGAAGGCGAGCACCTGCTCGCCGAAGCGCCGCGCCGGCCCGGTGAAGCGGACACCGCGCCCGATCAGCCGCTCGATCCAGGGTCCCAGCGCGGTCGCCGGGATCGCCAGCGCGACCGCCGCCGCCTGCCCGGCCCCTGGCGACCCGGCTTGACGCGCGGCCAGGGGAAGAAGGTCAATATCGTCCCCGGCGTGCCGGCGCCGGCGCCGTAGTAGAGGTGGTAGACGCGCGGGTCGTCGAAGTTGACCGTGACCTTGACCAGCCGCAGCCCCAGCACCCCGGTGTAGAAGTCGAGGTTGCGCTGGGGGTCGCCGGCGATCGCCGTGACGTGGTGCAGCCCCGGCAGGGACAGCACGCCGTCGCCGGCGTAATCGGTCTCCATGGCCGCGTCTCTCCGCGCGTCGCCGCCGCACTCGCATTTGCCCTCAGCCGTCGCCCCTCCGCCCCCCGCCCGCGCCGCTCCCGCACCGCCGGGGCGACCTCGCGGCGAAGGCGTCCACCTGGGCCAGATCGTCGCCGGCGACCGGCCAGAAGATGAAGGTGTCCTGCCGCCCGTCGCGGGAGAACCGGACCAACTCCTCGACCCAGTACGCCACCGGGCCGGCGATCAGGCCGGGCTGCCGGGCGCGGAGCCGCGCGCCAACCCGACCGCCGTCGAGCTCGATCACGCCCATCAGGTTGTAGCCGCGCCGGATCGCCGACGGGTCACGCCCGGCCTGCGCCGCGCCCTCGTCGACCAGCCGGTTGTACTCCGGGAGCTGGTCCGGCCGGACGTAGGTGGTGGAAAGGAGCAGGCCGTCGGCCAGCCGCCCGGTCAGCCGCAGCATCCGCGGCCCGCCCGCCCCGGTCCAGATGCGGATCGCCCTCGCGGGCGCGGGGCCGGGCCGGGCGTCCCGCAGGCGGTGGAACCGGCCCTCGTAGGAAAAGCTGCCGCCGGCGTTGGCCCACATCCCGCGCAGGATCTCCAGCGCCTCCGCGAATGCGTCGTGGCGGTCGGCGGGCGAACCGGTCGGGCCGCCGAAGGAGGCGATCCCCTCCAGGAACGCCCCGGCCCCGACGCCGAGTTCGAGCCGCCCGCCGGTCAGCGCGTCGAGCGTCGCCGCCGCCTTCGCCAGCATCGCCGGCGGGCGCAGGGGGGTATTGAGGACGTTCGTCCCGATGCGGACCCGGCGGGTCGCCATGCCGAGGGCGGTCAGCAGAGTCCAGGTCTCGAAGAGGCCGGGGTTGTAGGGGTGGTCCATCAGCGTGATCAGGTCGAGCCCTGCCTCGTCGGCGCGGCGGGCGCGCGCGAAGGCCCCCTGCGGGTCGCGGGTGGTCGGATCGATGCTGACGCCGAAGAGTGGGGCCGGTTGCGTCGCGTTCATGGTGCGCTCCGTCACTCGCCGGGTGGCGAATAGGATAGAGTGCCGCCGCCTTTGGTGAAGCGGCCGGTTTAGGGCTAAACTCGCCGCTCACTAGAGATAACGCCGGTGTGCGATCGCCCCATTCCCCGGTCGAGCTTCCGCGGCAGGTGGAGCAGTTGCGCCCGCCTGGGTAATCCCCTCGGCGGCGGTGAGCTGGGCCAGCACGTCGAACTGGGCCACGCTCAGATCCCGGCCGCGCGGGAAGCCGGCGGAGGACCGCTCGACCTTCTGGTAGACACGCACGAGGCGCAGCCAGGCGAGCACCGCCGGTTGGCGTCGCGCGAGACTGTCATGTGCGCGGTTGAGCACCGAACACCGGCCGTGGCAAGAGGCCGGGCGGGCTCTCTTCAGGTCGGCGATCGAAGCGGCCTTGTCCGCGCGCGGCGTGCGGGACCGCCCCGACCGCTGCGGCGGCAGGCCCCCTGCCGCCGCCGTGCCAGCGGCTGACCACAATGGCCGCCCCTGCGCGGCGGCAATCCGCATCCCGGATCGCCGCGACGGATCGCTCGCCACCGTGGCACTCTGCGGCCCGCGGCGCGGGTCCGGAAACTACGAACCGTCGCGCGCGTCGCACGCCGACTGCCGGCGGCACACGGGGGGCGAAAAGATGAAAACCACCAAACGAACCGGAATCGGCGCCGCCCGTTTCCCTGCCACAGCAGGGAAATTTCGTTCGCCGGCGCCGCTGCGACCACCCCAAAATCCCCCCGCTTCCCCCCCACTTCCCCCCGCGCCGCGCCGACCCCCTCGGCGGCGCGCGGCGCGGGGGGCGCGGGTTGCGCCAACGGGGCGGCCGGGGCCGCGCGCCCCGATCGCGGGTGGGCGGCCGGGTGCCGTCCCCGCGCCCGCGACACCGCTTGCCCCGCCTCGATGGCGACGGTGCAGAGACCCCGAGAGGTCGATGTGGTGCGGGGCGGGCCACAGGCGTGCGACAGGGGAGAGCCGCGGGTTGAACCCGGACGCCACCCCGCCAGCCCCCACCTCCAGGGGCTTCCATCACCACCAGGACCCATCGCCAGAACGCGCCCCGTTGCGATACCATAGCCCCGGCATCCGCGTTGCTCTGTAGAGTGGGACCAGCACGATCAGCATTCGCCGCCGGGAAGAAGCGACCACGGTCCCGCCGGTCGAGGCGGAGGGGGGAGGAACCGACCGGTGCTGAGAACCATCCCGCGCGCCGCGCGCCGCGGCCCGCGCCGGCTGCTGACTCTCGCCGTGCTGGCGCTGCTGGCCCTCTGGCCGGCGACGCCCCCGACCGGCGCGGCCGAGCC
>JAUJMV010000007.1:165762-197061 GCA_030446685.1 Thermomicrobiales bacterium
TGCTGGCGCTGCTGGCCCTCTGGCCGGCGACGCCCCCGACCGGCGCGGCCGAGCCGGGGCCGCTGCCGGGCGACCTGGGCGGCGCCGGCGACCCCGACGGGGCCAGCCGCGAGTTGCCGCTCCTCGGCAGCCTCTATCTGCCCGGGTTCAACGCCGACATCTGGGCGCACGGCGGGTTCGCCTACATCGGCACCTGGGGCAGCCCCACGCGCTGCCCGGCGACCGGGGTGCGCGTCATCGACCTGGCCGACCCGCGCCAGCCCGTGCCGGTCGGCGCGCTCGCCACCATCCGCGGCGCCTCGCAGGAGGACGTCGAGGTCCTGCGGGTCGAGACGGCGGCCTTCAGCGGCGACCTGCTGGTGACCGGCATCCAGGCCTGCACGCAGGGGTCGGACGCGCCGCGCGGCCTCGACCTCTGGGACGTGAGCGACCCGCGGGAGCCCCGGCATCTCGCCTTCTGGAGCAGCGGCCCCGCCGGGCCGGGCGGCGCGCGCGGCGTCCACGAGTTGCACCTCTTCCAGCGCGGCGACCGCGCCTACGTCGCCGCGGCGGTCCCCTTCTCCGAGAGCATCCAGGGGGAGGGCGACTTCCGAATTGTCGACGTGACCGACCCCCGCAACCCGGTCCAGGTCGGCGCCTGGGGCGCGACGGCCGACGCCGGGCTGCGCCCCGCCCCCGGCCAGACCTTCTACGCCCACAGCGCCTGGACCGACCGCGCCGGCACGCGCGCCGTCCTCTCCTACTGGGACGCCGGGGCGATCCTCCTCGACATCGGCGACCCGACGAAGCCGGCGCTGCTCGGGCGCACGCCCTACCCGCCGGGCGCGGACGGCGACACCCACTCGGCCTGGTTCGCGCAGGGCGAGACGGTCCTGCTGACGACCGACGAGGAGTTGCGCGTGCAGGGCGACTCCTGGGGCTTCTCGCGGCTGTGGGACCTCCGCGGCGGGGGCGATCCGGTCGAGATCGGCCGCTTCGGCACCCCGGACGCGCTCGCCGCCACCCGCCGCGGCCCCGGCGTCTACTCGGCCCACAACCCGGTCGTGCGCGGCAACACCGCCTACCTCTCCTGGTTCGCCGACGGCGTGCGGGTGCTCGACATCGCCGACCCGCGCGCCCCGCGCGAGATCGCCCACTACGTCCCGCCCGCCACCGCCGACCCCTACGGCGAGGAGCCGACCGACGCCAACGTCTGGGGCGTCTTCGTCGCGGGCGACCTGCTCCTGCTGAGCGACATCAACGCCGGGCTCTACGTGCTGGAGGCGCCGCGCGCCGCGCCGCCGTGCTTCCCCGAGACCGGCCACTGCCTCGGCGAGCGGTTCTACGACGCCTGGCACGCGGGGGGCGGCCTGCCGCTCAACGGCTACCCGATCGGCCCGGAAATGGTCGAGACGCTGGAGGACGGCCGGCAATACACCGTCCAGTATTTCGAGCGGACGCGGCTGGAGCACCACCCGGAGAACCGCCCGCCCCACGACATCCAGCTCGGGCAGTTCGGGCGGCGCATCCACCCCGCCGATCCCCCGGCGGCGCCGCTCGCCAGCGCCACCTACGTCCCGGAGACCGGCCACAACCTCGGCGGGCGCTTCCGCGACTACTGGCAGCAGCACGGCGGCCTGGCGCGCTTCGGCTTCCCGATCTCCGAGGAGTTCGAGGAGCGGCTGGAGGACGGCCGGGTCTACCGCGTGCAGTACTTCGAGCGCGCCCGCTTCGAGCACCACCCCGAGAACGAGCCACCCTACGACGTGCTCCTCGGCCAGTTCGGCCGGCGCATCCTGGCGGGGCGCTAGCCGCGATCCCGGCGCCCCCTTTCGCACCCGGCCCCCGCGCCGGGTGAGGATTGAAACGACTACGACGATTACGACCTGCCGATGACCGACCGGGCGCGGCGCTTATCCGGCGCCGCGCCCGACCATCGTGGATGCGCCGGGCCGGGCCGGACGAGCCGTTCTACCGCGCCGGCAACGAGACGTTCCACGTCCTCGCGGGCCGCGCGACGGTCACCACCGATACCGGGGCGACGGTCGAGTTGCGCGGGGGCCACGTCGCCTCCTTCCCCCGAACACCGTCGCCGTCTGGACCGTCACCGAACCGCTGCGGGCGCTCCTCGTCGCCAGCATGTAGCGCCGCCCCGTCACGGCCGGATGACCGTCCGCCCCACGCGCGCACGCCACCCGCCTTGCGCCGCGCGGCCGCACCCGGTATGCTTCCGCCGCTGACAGGTGTCAGCGGCGGGTCGAGGGTCCAGCCGTCCGGGGGGTCGCGTGTCACGAGCGGAGCACTCGCCGTCCCGGCCACTCGCCGGCCCCGCCGACCTACTTGGCGGGCTACCCTGGCGGCTGGTCGGGCCGTGGCGCGGCGGGCGGGTGATGGCGGTGGCGGGCCACCCGACCGAGCCGGCGGTCTTCTTCTTCGGCTCGACCGGCGGCGGGGTCTGGCGCAGCGGCAACGCCGGGGCCACCTGGCGCAACATCACCGACGGCCACTTCCGGCGCGCGACGGTCGGGGCGCTCGCGCTCGCGCCGTCCGACCCCGACACGATCTATGTCGGGACGGGCGAGGGCGGGCTGCGGGGCAACGTGACCGGCGGCGACGGGGTCTACCGCTCGCGCGACGGCGGGGCCGGGTGGGAGCACCGGGGGCTGGCGGCGACGCAGAACATCGCGCGCGTGCGCGTCGACCCGCGCGATCCCGACCGGGTCTACGTCGCGGCCTGCGGGCACCGCTTCGGGCCGAACCCCGAGCGCGGCGTCTACCGCTCGACCGACGGCGGGGCCGGGTGGGAGCGGGTCCTCTTCGTGGACGAGCGCACCGGCGCGGCCGACCTGACGATCGACCCGCGCAACCCGCGCATCCTCTACGCCGCCCTCTGGGAGGCCGGGCGGACGCCCTGGGGGTTCACCAGCGGCGGCCCCGGCAGCGGCCTCTACCGCACGACCGATGGCGGCGACACCTGGGCCGCGCTCACCGGCAACCCCGGCCTCCCGCCCGGCCCGCTCGGGCGGATCGGCGTCGCGGTCTCCCCCGCCGACCCGCGCCGCGTCTACGCGCTGATCGAGGCGGCGGATGGCCGGGGCGACCTCTACCGCTCGGACGACCGCGGGGCGACCTGGACCTGGGTCAGCGCCGAGCCGAACCTGACCGTCCGCCCGTGGTATTTCGGCCACGTCGTCGCCGACCCCGCGGACGCCGACACGGTCTATGTGCCGGGCCGCAAGCTCTGGAAGTCGACCGACGGCGGGCGGAGCTGGCGGCAGCTCAACACGACCTACTGGGACCAGCACGACCTCTGGGTCGATCCGCGCGACACCCGGCGGCTGATCCTTGGCAACGACGGCGGGGCGGCGGTCTCGCTCGACGGCGGGGCGACCTGGTCGAGCATCCTCAACCAGCCGACCGCCGAGTTCTACCACGTCGCGACCGACAGCCGCTTCCCCTACCGCCTCTACGGCGCGCAGCAGGACAACAGCACGCTGAGCCTGCCGAGCCGCTCCGAGCGCGGGCCGCTCTCGCAGATGGACTGGTACGACGTCGGCGGCGGCGAGAGCGGCCACGTCGCCGTGCGCCCGGACCGTCCCGACATCGTCCACGCCGCGAGCTACGCCGGCGAGGTGACGCGTTACGACCACGCCAGCGGGCAGCTCCGCACGATCTCGGTCTGGCCGGAGGCGTCGGACGGCTGGGGCGCGCGGGACCTGCGCCACCGCTTCAACTGGTCGACCCCGGTCGTCCTCTCGCCGCACGACCCGAACAGGCTCTACGTCGCGGGCGAGCGCGTCTTCCTCTCGACCAACGAGGGCCAGAGTTGGGTGGCGATCAGCCCCGACCTGACCCGCAACGATCCGGCGAAGCTCGGGCCGGCGGGCGGGCCGATCACCTTCGACAGCTCCGGGGCCGACTATTACTGCACGATCGCCGCCTTCGCCGAGTCGCCGGCGGCGGCCGGCACGCTCTGGGCCGGGTCGGACGACGGCCTGCTCCACCTGTCGCGGGACGGCGGCGCGCGCTGGGACCGGGTGACGCCGCCGGGCCTGCCGGAGTGGGCGACGATCGCCACGATCGAGCCCCACCCGCGCGACGCGGCGGGCGCCTACGTCGCGGCGACCGCGCACAAGCTCGACGACTTCCGCCCCTACCTCTTCAAGACCGCCGACCACGGCGCGACCTGGCAGACGATCACCGCGGGCATCCCCGAGGACCAGTTCTGCCGCACGATCCGCGCCGACCCCGCCCGGCCCGGCCTGCTCTACGCCGGCTCGGAGGCGGGCGTCTGGGTGTCGCTCGACGACGGCGGCGCCTGGCGCCCGCTCGGCCGCGACCTCCCCGCCTCGCCGGTCTACGACCTGGCGGTCAAGGACGGCGACCTGATCGCGGCGACCCACGGGCGCTCCTGCTGGATCCTCAACGACCTGACGCCGCTCCACCAACTCACCGACGGGGCGCTGACCGCGCCCGCGCACCTCTTCCGCCCGCGCCCCGCCGTCCGCGTCGCGCGCGAGGCCTACGGCATCGCCAGCCTGGTCGCGCTCGGCTTCGCCCACGGCTCGGACGGCCCGCCGCACGGCGTGACCGTCCACTACCATCTGGCGCGCGAGCCGGAGGGCGCGGTGGAGCTAACCTTCCTCGACCCGGAGGGGCGCTCGATCCGCGCCTTCTCCAGTGCGGCGCGCGAGGCGCCGCCGCGCCCGCTCGGGCCGTTCGGCCACCGCCTCCGCGGCGCGACGGCGACGCTGGCGACGCGGGGGGCCGGCGAGGAGGAGCCGGGCGTGCGGACGGGGGTGATCCCGCCCGAGATGCAGGGCGCGGGGCCGGAGCGCTCGCGCCCGCCCGCGGCGCCGGGGCTCAACCGCTTCGTCTGGGACCTGCGGTGGGCCGGCGCGCGGACGCTGCCGGGGCGGACACCGGGCAGCGTCACCGCGCCGCTCGCGCCGCCCGGCCGCTACGGGGTGCGGCTGACGGTGGGCGGCCGGAGTTGGACCGAGACCGTCGCGATCCTGCCCGACCCGCGCGTCGGCACGACCCCGGCGGACTACGCCGCGCAGTTCGCGCTGCTCCTTGGCATCCGCGACCGCGTCACGACGATCCACGACGCGGTCGGCCGCATCCACGACCTGCGCGGGCAACTGGCCGACCGGCTCGCGCGCCTGCCCGGGGGCGAGGCCGGCGCCGCGCCGCGCCGCCGCGTCGAAGCGCTGCTGGCGCGGCTGGCCGCGAGCGAGGGGGCGCTGATCCAGCCCCGGCTGCACGACCGCTCCGGGGAGCAGGAGGCGCTGCACTCGCCGGTCGGGCTCGACGCCAAGCTGGCGGCGCTCGGCTACTGGCTCGCCAAGTCCGACAGCGCGCCGACCCGGCAGATGGAGGCGGTCTTCGCCGACCTGGCGGCGCGGGCCGAGGGGGAACTGGCGCGGCTGCGGGAACTGGACGCGACGGAGCGGCCGGCGGCCGAGCGGGCGTTGCGGGAGGCCGGGCTGCCGGGGATCGCGTGAGCCGGCCCCGGCCACCGGGCAGGTACGGCCCCGCGCCGACGGCGCGCGGTATGGGGAGGACGGGTACGGCCATGGACGGGGGGCGGGCGGCGAGGCGCGCGGGGCGCAAAGCGATAGCGCGGGCGCTCCTGGCGGCGGCGTTCCTCGCCGTCGCCAGCCTGCACTTCATCGCCACCGACGCCGAGGAACGGCTGGTGCCGGGCTGGCTCCCTGCGCGGCGGGCGTTGGTCTACATCACCGGCGTGTGGGAGATCGCGGGCGCGGTCGGGCTGCTGATCCCCCGGACCCGCCGCGCCGCCGCCTGGGGCCTGGCGGTGCTGCTGGTCGCCGTCTTCCCCGCCAATGTCAACCACGCGGTCAACAACCTGCAGCTCGGCGGCATCCTGGACTCGCGGCTCTACCAGTGGCTCCGGCTGCCGGTCCAGCCGCTGTTGATTTGGTGCGTGCTCTGGTCAACCAGCCCGGACGACGAGCGGTAGTGCGCCCGGCCGCGGTAGGCGATTACGACGGTCTACCTGGTTATCCGCACGAACACGTCTCGCACCGACACCTTCCAACCTGGCACGACATCCTCGCCGTCGAGCGTGTCGTCGATCGTCAAGTGGCGCACCGCGGTCGGGGAGCGATGGACCGCGATCGTGCGCCGGCGCGGATCGACCACGATCACTATGCGGGCGCCGTGCGCCAGCCAGGTGTCGACCTTCTCCGCGATCTCGCTGTATGCGTCGTTGGGCGAGATAACCTCGACTGCCAGGTCCGGCGCGCCCGGCCAGTAGCCAGTCACATCACCCACGGCGTCAGCACGCTCGCGACTGACGAATACGGCATCCGGCGCGCGCAAGGTGTCCGGATCGCGCGTCAGGAGAAACCCCGTCTCGGCCCCGAACACCTCGCCCAAATCGTGGGCGAGTACCTGCTGATGCGGGGAGGAAGCAAGTCGTATCTCGATCCTCCCATGCTCCGCCCCGCCCGGCGACATCGTGCGCAACTCCCCCGCGACCAGCTCACGTCGCTGCCCGGCGTCGGGCAGATGCCACAGATCCTCGGCGGTCATCAGCTTCGGAGTAGTCGCCATCTGGCCCCTTCCCTCGCGCAATCACCCTGGGCACGGCTTCGCCACGGCACCAGTGTAGCAAACCGCCGCGCGGTCATGCCCCGCCGCCCGCCAGCGCCAGCGGGGCGGAGTGGCGGCCCGGCTCGCGGTAGAGGACGTAGAGCGGCCCGACCGCGCGGGCGACGGCGGCGGGGTCGAGCCAGGCGGGGCCGCCCAGGCGCTCCCGGTCGGCGTCGGTCAGCAGGACCGGCCGCGCGCCCGGCGGCGGGGCGCCCAGCCCGACCAGATCGGTCCCGCGCGCCAGCAGCCGCCGCAGATTGCGCGGCCCGATCCGGTAGTAGCTCATCGTCTCGACCTCGAGGCCCGGCACGATCGCCTTGACCACGCGCACCTCCGGCGCCCCTGCCGGCGACAGGTCGGCGTAGAGGACATCCAGGCCCGCGGCCGCCAGGCGCTCGACGACCAGGCGGGCGAGGGCGGCGCGGCCGGCGGGCGGCGCCGCGACCGTGGGCAGCGATGCGAAGGGCACCCATTCGCGCGCCGCCAGCACCGAGCCGGCCAGCGCCCCGCGGGTCGCGCCGTTCGGCAGCGCGCACCAGGCCATCATCGCCCGCAGGGCGCGGTCTTCCTCACCAGCGAGCGAGTGCCGGCGGACGTAGGCGTCGAGATAGCGCGGCGGCGCGACCGCCCGGACCGGGCCGAGCGGGCCGTGGGTGAAGGCGAGGCGGGCGCGGGCGGCGGCGAACTCCAGCAGCGCCTTGCGCAGGGCGACCTCGCGGTCGGGGTGGGCGGCCTCGCCGCAGGCCGCGGCCATCAGCGGGTCGCCCCCCTCCTCGTCGCGGTCGGCCCCCACGACGTACAGGTTGGTCAGGCCGAGGTCACAGTCGGCCGGCTTGACGACCACGTCCACCCCCGCCGCGTCGAGGCGGGCGAGGAGGGCGCGGGTCGCGGGGTCGGCGACACTGTCGAGGGCGACGGCGGTGTCCCCGGCCAGCGCGCGGAAGTTGACGCTGTTGCCGTCGCGCTGGATCAGCTCGAGCAGGCCGTGGCCGAGCGCGTGCTCGAGGGTCGGCCCGGCGCCGAGGCCGTTGGTGATCGGCGTGATCAGCAGCTCCGGCCCCTGGCCCGGCAGATCGGCCGGCTGGACGGTGACGAACTCGAGCGGGACCAGCACCGCCTCGCCGGTGGCCCAGCGCCCGATCGCGACCCACTCCAGCGCCTGGCTGGAAGGGCACCAAGAACCCGGACGCCGCCTGGGAGTTCGTCAAGTTCCTCGCCGGCAAGGAGTACCAGCTCTACCTGTCGCGGGAGATCGGCTACCTGCCGAACCGCTTCTCGGCGATCGAGGACTGGAAGAAGATCTGCGTCGAGAAGTACCCCGACCTGGCCGAGGCGAACCTCGATCTGGCGCCACGGGCGATGCAGGAGGGCTATCCGGGCAACAAGCCGCTCTTCAAGAAGGACGGCGAGGCGCAGCAGATCACCACCCCGGCCCTGGAGAAACTCTTCGTCACCGGCAACACCCCCGTCACCTACATGCGGGAGATCGCCCAGCAGGTGACGGCGAAGATGCGGGCGTAGCGAGTCGGGTAGTCGGGTAGCCGGGTAGCAGAGGACGAGCGGTTCCCGGCTCTTCTTCTCTCCGACTACCCGACTACCCGACTGCCCGACTCGAACGGAGTGAGCGATGGCGCGGGCGACGAGCACCGGGTCGGGGCGACTGGCCGCGGCCGGGGCGGCGCGGGGGCGGGCGCGGCTGTCGGAGCGGCGGCGGGAGGAGTTGACCGCCTGGCTCTTCATCAGCCCGTGGGTGATCGGGTTCCTCATCTTCACCCTCGGGGCGATGGCCTTCTCGCTGGGGCTGTCGTTCTTCGAGACCGACCTGCTCTCGAAGCGGGAGTTCGTCGGCCTGGAGAACTACGCGGCGCTGGCGACCGACCCCCTCTTCCGCAAATCGCTGCGGGTGACCTTCGTCTACACCGCGCTGACGGTGCCGCTCAGCACGATCGTCGCCCTGGCGATCGCCCTGCTGCTGAACGGGCGGATCCGCGGCCTCAGCTTCTGGCGGACGGTCTACTACCTCCCGGCGGTCGTCTCGGGGGTGGCGGTGGCGCTGATCTGGAACTGGGTGCTCAACCCGCGGGCCGGGCTGCTCAACCAGGGGCTGGCCCTGGTCGGTATCGCCGGGCCGCGCTGGTTTGCCTCGGAGGCGTGGGCGATCCCGGGGCTGGCGCTGATCGCGCTGTGGGGCACCGGGACCAATATGCTCCTCTACCTGGCCGGCCTCCAGAGCATCCCGACCGAGTTGCGCGAGGCGGCCCAGATCGACGGCGCGGGGCCACTGAAGACCTTCTTCGCGGTCACGCTGCCGCTGCTGACCCCGACGATCTTCTTCAACCTGGTGATCAACGTCATCAACTCGTTCCAGGTCTTCACCAACGCCTACGTGCTGACCGAGGGCGGGCCGAACAACGCCACGCTGACGCTGGTCCTCTACCTCTACCGGCAGGGCTTCCAGCTCTTCCAGTTCGGCTACGCGTCGGCGGTCGCCTGGATCCTCTTCGCGATCATCCTGATCTTCACCCTGATCCTGGTGCGCAGTTCGTCGCTCTGGGTCCACTACCAAGGAGGGTTGCGGCGATGACGGCGACCGGCGTGGCCAGGACTGGGGCGCGGCGCCGGGGGCGCGGCGCGCGCCCGCGCTTCACCCCCTGGCGGATCGTCCTCTACGCCCTGGTGCTCGGCGGGGCGCTCCTCTACTCCCTGCCGTTCTTCTGGATGCTCTCCACCTCCGTCAAGCCGGCGGCACAGGTCTTCGCGACCCCGCCCCGGTGGATCCCGGAGGCCTGGCAGCGGGAGAACTACACCCTGCCCTGGGAGAACCTGCCCTTCCTCGACTTCTACCGCAACACGGTCGTCGTGACCGCGCTGAACATCGTCGGGACGCTGGCGTCGAGTTCGATCGTTGCCTTCGCCTTCGCCCGGATGCGCTTCCGGGGGCGGGGCGTCCTCTTCATCGTCATCCTCAGCACGATGATGCTGCCGAAGCAGGTGACGCTGATCCCGCTCTACCTGCTCTGGTCGCGGCTCGGGCTGCTGAACACGATCGGGCCGCTGGTGATCCCCTCCTTCTTCGGCCACGCCTTCAGCATCTTCCTCCTGCGGCAGTACATGCTGACGATCCCGCTCGAGCTGGACGACGCGGCGCGGATCGACGGCGCCTCCTGGTTCCAGATCTTCTCGCGCGTCGTCCTGCCGTTGTCGGCGCCGGCGCTCGGGGTGGTGACGATCTTCAACTTCACCCTGCACTGGAACGAGTTCCTGGAGCCGCTGATCTACCTCAACAAGCCGAGCACCTTCACCCTGCCGCTGGGGCTGCAGCTCCTCAACGGCCGCTACGGCGGCGAGATGCAGCAGGTGATGGCGCAGACGACCCTCAGCATCATCCCGGTGCTGATCGTCTTCTTCCTGGCGCAGCGCAGCTACATCCAGGGTGTGGTGGTCAGCGGGGTGAAGGGTTGACGGCGCGGTCGGGCGCGGCCTGTCCCGCAGTCGGCCCGTCGCCATCGGGGACCGCGCGCCCGACGTTTGCGCGAGGGCGCGATCCAGTGTCTTGCGCGGCCGGCGCGCATAAAGGCCAACCGCCTGATGCTGACGCGGCTCATCCCGACAGCGGGGCGCTCGGTAAGACGTTGCGCCGCGCCCTTTCGGGACGTTCCATTGACTTTCGGCGGCGTTCCGCTATAGTTTTCCTGGGAACGCTGGCCGGCCTAGCTCAATTGGCAGAGCAGCTGTTTTGTAAACAGCAGGTTAAGGGTTCGAGTCCCTTGGTCGGCTCCACGGAAACCGCAGCAGAATGCGGGCACTACGAGGGCCGGGGTGAGTGCCCCGGCCCTCGTGTCGCTCACTACCCTCCTTGACACCCTCAAACACCGTCACCGGTCCCCGAAACGGCGCTCCCGCGCCTCGGCCGCTCGGGCGTATTCCTCGGCCAGCACATGCCGGTAGACGTTCCGCGTCGGCCGGGCGTCCGCGTGGCCGAGGATGCGCTGCGCGACCGCGATCGGCACGCCGTCCGCGGCCAGGAAGGACACCGCCGAGTGGCGCAGGTCGTGGAACGGCAGGCGCGGCAGGCCGGCGCGCGCCAGGTGCCGCTGGAAGTACGTGGTGACGTTCGGGCCGTCGAGGGGGCGGCCGGTGCGCGTGGCGAACACGAGGCCGCGGTCCGGCCAGGCGGGGCCGGCCCGCGCCCGTGCCGCGGCCTGGCGCTCCCGGTGGTCGCGGAGCAGCGCGATCAGGGAGCGCGGGAGGGGGCGGCCGGTTGCCCGCCCCCGACTTCGGGGCCGCGGCGACGATCCCCGCCCCCCGCACGCGCTGCACCTTCTCGCGGACCGTGAGCGCCCCGCCCTCAAGAGCGCCGTGCTCCCACCGCAGCCCCAGGGCGAGCGCCACGCGGTAGAGGGCTTCGAGGCGGTCGCCGGCGATGGCCTCCAGCAGCCGCCCCGCCTCGGCGGTCGTCAGGGCGCGCGGCGGCCGGACGGCCTTCGCCTGCGGGGGCCTGGCGAGCTTGGCGACGTTGCGCGGGACGAGCCCCCACGCCTCGGCCTCCGCGAGCGCCTGGCGCAGCACGGCGCGCATCTGCCCGATCGCCCGCGGGGAGTACGGCGTGCCGCGCCGGGTCACTTCCCGGCCCTTCGCGTCGAGGAAGGTCTGCACCTGCTCGGGCGTCAGCTTCGCCAGGGCGTGCCGCCCGCGGCTTGGGATGAGGTAGCGTTCGACGTTGAGGGCGTAGTTCGCGCAGGTGGCCGGGGCGGTGTGCCGCTGGCGTGCGCGCCGTTCCGCCGGGTACTTCGCCACGGCCTGCCGCGCGTCGGGGAGCGGCAGGCCGCGCTCGTGGTCGCGCTGCGCCGCCTCCATCTTCTTGGCCGCCTCGGCGCGCGGCTGGCCGGAGAAGCGGCGCGGGTCGCGGATCGCCTTGCCCGCCTGGTTCAGCTTGTAGCCGGCCGAGGCCCGCGCCTCCCGACTCCCGTCCGGGCGCCGGCCGATCGTCCGGTCGCCGCGGCCCCGCGCCTTCGTCGCCATGCCCCGCCCCGCCCCGCCCACCGGCGGTCCGCGCGCCGGGGCGCTACGCCGCGTCGGTCACGCGCCGCGACGCGCCGTGCCCGGCGCGCCGGCCCCGCGCCGGTCGAGCGCCACCAACCCCGTGACTTCCCGCGGCACGACGCCAAGCGCATCACGTTGCGCACGATACGAGCGCAACGTCGCCACCTGTGCCCCAACCTCAATCTTGCATGATGGCGTTGTTCGCCCCCCGGCTTGCGCGGCCAATCCCTGCACAGCAAGCAGCCGTTCCACTCGCCACGGGTCCTGCTCTGGGCGGTCGTGGTCCGCGTCGTCCGCGGAAACCGCGGACGCGGGACTGCACGGCCCACCAGATGGCCCCGGCAGGGCGACGGATGGGGAATCATCCACCGCGAGGTCATGGCCATCGGGGACTCGGACTGCATGGAGCGCTTCCTCCCCGCGCGATGACCTCGCTGACTTGCCGATAGTCGTGCGTTTGAGGATGGGACCTGTGGCTGCGAGGACTGAGTCAGGTCCTTGGGGAGCGGGAGCCGCGGCGGCTGCATCGGCGCGCACTTCACGCCGGGCCTGGCCGGAGAACCGCGCGCGCTTCCCGGCGATGCCCGCGGCGTCAGCACGCCCTCCCAGCGCCCATCCTTGCGCACATAGACGCGCCCCTCATGCTGGCGTCGATCGCCCAGTGGCGGGTTAGGCGGCAGGGCGGAGAGCGTGCGGCGTCCGGGGGAGCGGGCCGGGCGAGGTGCGCGAGGGCGTACCCGCGATAGCTCCGGCCCGCGCCTGGGCGGCGGGCAGGCCGCTGTCGCGCCAGGCCGGCACCAGCCAAACCGGGGCCGAGACTGGCGCCGTCACGCCCCGCGCGGTTCGCCGCGGCTCGTACCCCGGCCCCGCGGCCTGCACCCGCCCGATAGGGGCGGCCGACGCTACCACCAGGAGGCGCGCCCCTCGTGCCATCAGCGGCGCACACTGTGCCTGCGACGCTAGAGGTGCGCGTCGCGGCCCTGCGCCTTGAGGGCGTCGACCAGCTTCTTCACGTCCTGGGCGCGGCTGCGCGGGCAGACCAGCACGGCGTCGGCGGTGTCGACGACGACGATGTCCTCTAGGCCGAGGGTGGCGACGATCCGCCCGCCGACCGGCGCGATCAGCGAGTTGCGCGTCTCGATCGCCAGGTGCAGCCCGGCGCGGTCCCCGCCGAGGACGATGTTGCCGTCGTCGCCGGCCGCCAGGACGCGGGCGAGGGTGTCCCAGTCGCCGACATCGTTCCAGCCGAAGCGGCCGGGGACGGTCGCCACGCGACCCCACGCCGCCGCGCCCTCCATGATGCCGTGGTCGATCGTCACCTTCGGCAGCGTCGGCCAGACCGCGGCCAGCGTCTCCGCCCCATGCGGGGTGTCCCAGTCGGCGGCGATGCGCGCCAGGCCGGCGTGCAGGTCGGGCAACTGGCGGGCCAGTTCCTCCAGCAGCGTTGCCGTCCGCCAGACGAACATCCCGGCGTTCCAGAGGTAACGCCCGCTCGCCAGGTATTCCTCGGCGACCGCGCGCGGGGGCTTCTCCTTGAACTCCTCGACCCGGCAGGCGTCGTGATCGCCCAGCGCGGCCCCCTGCCGGATGTAGCCGTAGCCGGTCTCCGGAGCGGTCGGGCTGATGCCGATCGTCACCAGGTAGCCCTCGCGCGCGACCGCCGCCGCCGCGCGCACGGCGGCGCGGAAGGCTTCCTCGTCGCGCACCAGGTGGTCGGCGTGGAACGAGCCCATGATCGCCTCGGGGTCGCGCGCGTGGATGATCGCGGCGGCGAGGCCGATGGCGGGCGCGGAGTCGCGCGGCCCCGGCTCGACCAGGATGTTCTCCTCCGGCAGGTCGGGCAACTGGCGCGCGATCCCGGCGGCGTGCGCCCCGCCCGTGACGATGAAGGTGCGCGCGGGAGGCGCGAGCGCGGCGAGCCGGTCGAGCGTGGTCTGGATCAGCGAGCGGCTGTCGCCGGTCAGCGCGTGCAGGAACTTCGGGTGCGCGGCGCGGCTGAGCGGCCAGAGCCGCGTGCCGCTGCCGCCGGCGGGGATCACGACGTACATGCAGCCTCCAGTGGCGAGTAGCCAGTCGTCATTCAGGGATGGTTGGCGACCAGTTGGGGAGAGGATAAACGATGGGGCGGCCGGTTGCCCACCGGCGGCACTCGGGCGCGCCCGAAGGCGGCGCGGCGGCGCGGGGCCGGGGGCGGGTTCGCGCCGTGGCGGAAGCGCGCGCGGTGACGTTACTGCTCTCCGCGCGGGACGCCAAATAGAGCGGGAGGTAGATCTTCCCGTCGGGCGCGCGGCCGTTCTGCCACGGGCGACCGCGCGCCCGCAACGGCGGATGCGACCGCGGCCAACCGTGCGAGGCCGCGTTGGCGGCGGAGGTCGCGGGTTCGTGAGGTCAGAGGCCCCACAGCCGCGGATCCGCGATAAGCGCCCTGAGATCCTGTTCGGCGCCCCGCTCCCCTGCGACGATGCCGCCGCCGCGCGATCGCCAATACAGGTTCCAGGCGAGGCTCCCGATGCCGGCTACCCGCACGAACTCCAACAGGGACTCGGCAGCGATCGGATCGAGGCGTCGAACCTGCCGGTAGCCGTCCAACAGCCAGGTGGTGAGGACCTGCCGCCGTCCCGGCGCCTCGGAACGAAAGGTGGCGAGTGCGCGGGCGATGTCGGCGGCGAACCAGTGGAACATGCAGTCGTCGAAGTCGATGACGGTTGGCGAGGAGCCGACCCAGAGGACGTTGTCCCCCTGCACGTCGAAATGCACGAGGCCGTAGACGTGCGGATCCCGCGGGAGTGCCTGGAACCAGCGCGTCACGCGGGCGAGGTGGGCGTGGGCCTCGGTCTCGGCGTCCGGCAACCAGCGGCCGAGCAAGGCCAGCTCGTCGCGCCAATCGCGCCGCCGTTCTCCGTCGGGCAGACCGCGCGGGGCGGCATCGTGGAGTTCGGCGAGGAGACGACCCCAGCGGACGACGCGCGCCTCGTCCCACTCGACAGGGGTGAGCGGTCGGCCTGGCGCCTCCTCGAAGACGACGGCGAGGAACGCTACTTCTCTGTCCGGTACGCGTTCGATGAACTCGCCGCTGAGCGAGCGGACCGGCGACGGCGTGGCAATGCCCGCGCTACGGGCCGCCCCGATGAAGGAGAGCTCGCCCCGCACCTCGCCGAGCGATTGCCAGCCCGGCGGGGTCAGGCGCAAGTAGTGCATCGCGTCGTCGAGGCGCATGCGATACGTGAAGCTCGCGCCGTCGGCGACATGCTCGACCGAAGCGGGGTCTGCCCCCCACAGCGCGGCCGCGGCGAGCGGCGTGCGCGCCCGGTCGAGGATGGTCGGCGTGAGGATTGCCGGTTCCACTTGCTCCTCGCAAAAGCCACGCTCCACAGTGTAGCATGGTCGCGGCTTGCTGTTTGGCCCCGTCCGCGGATGTCAGGAGGACGGTCGGCGGGACGCGCGGCGCTCGCGGCGCGCCGGGTCGAGTGGGAGGAATCGCGATGAGTCGCTTCCTGGCGCTGGTCCTCGTCCCGCGTCGTACAACGCGGTCATCTTCGGCGCGGCCCAGCGGCACAACCTCACGCCCGCCGAGTATCGGGCGCGATCCGGCTTCGCTGCCGTCAGACCGGCGGACAATACCCGCCCGATGACGAAGCTGCCCGCCGACCTCCTCCGCTACGCCATCGTGACGCCCGACGGCGCCTGGCCCGATCGCGCGGGCAAAGACGAAGCGGGCTGGCGGCGGGCCGCGCGCGCGGCGCAACCGGCGCCGGGGCCACGTGGCGGTGACGGTCGATGGCCCCCGCTCGCGCGCGCCCTGGCGCCCGCGCGGGGGGCGCCGTGTGGAAATCCCGCGCCGGCGCCCCCCAGGGCGCGCGTCAGCGGGCGGCGTTCGGGTCGATGCCCCGCAGCATCATGCCCTGGCCGCGCGACTCGTGGACCTTCTTGGTCGGCGGATCGATGGGGTCGCGCATCTGCACCAGCAGCGTCGTCCGGGCCTCGTCGCTGACGTTGACCCCCGAGCCGTGGATCGTCAGGTAGCTGAAGAAGAGGACATCGCCCGCCCTGGCCGGGCAGGGCGTCGCCGCCTCGAGCGGGTACTCGGCGAACGGCAGGTGCCAGCTACCCTCCTGCTGGTGCGGCAGCGGGCCGCGCCGGTGGCTGCCGGGCACCACCAGGATGCAGCCCTTCTCGAGCGGCGCGTCGTCGAAGTGGCAGACCGCGGCGATCATGCTCTCCCGCTGGTGGGGGAAGAAGGGGTAATCCTGGTGCATCGGGAAGGGCGAGCCCTGCTCCGGGGGCTTGATGAACATCTTGTTGTGGTGCAACTGCACGTTCGGGCTGCCGATCAGGTCCGCCGCCGCGCCGGTCAGCCGCTCATCGAGGAGGAGCCGGCCGAGCGCCGCCGACTGGAACTGCACGTCGTGGCAGTGCAGCAGCCTGGTGGCCCGCGCCCCCCCGGCGACCTCCCGCGCGCTGCCCCAGGTGGCGTCGATGTTCGCCCGCGCGGCGAGCCGCTCCGCCAGCGCGTGGCACTCCCGGCGCCACGCCGCGGCCTCCTCGGCGCTGAAGAGCCCCGGCGCCAGGAGGTAGCCGTGCTCCCGATAGAAGGCCACCTGTTCCGTCGCGAGCATCCCGCCCTCCTCACGATTAGGGGGTCCGTTGTCCGCGGCAGTGCTCCCACACTCTACACCTTGGATCGTCAACCTTCAACCGCGTACGGCGCGGCGACGAAGCGGTAGCTGCCGGAGCCGACCGCGAAGACGGCCGCGCCCTCCTCCCGGCGCAGGAAGGCGCCCCCCGCCGACGCCCCGGCCAGCGCGCCCCCCTCGGTCACCGCGGCGCCGTTCGGGGCCGGGACGTGGACGGTGGCCGTGGTGTTGGCGGGGATGGTCAGATCGAGGGTGAGGCGGCCGGCCGCGAGGCGCCAGGCGGCGGCGATCGGGCCGTGGACCGAGTCGTAGCGGGCGGCGGCGGAGCGCAGCCCGCCGCCGGGGCGGGGGCGGACGATCGTGTGCCGGTAGCCGGGGACATCGGGGTCGGGGGCGAGGCCGGCGACGTGGCGGTAGAGCCAGTCGCCGACCGCGCCGAAGCCGTAGTGGTTGAAGGAGTTCATGCCGGGGTCCTGGAAGCCGCGCTCCTCGGTCCAGCCGTCCCAGCGTTCCCAGATGGTCGTCGCGCCGTGGCGGATCGGGTAGAGCCAGGAGGGGAAGGTGTCCTGGCGCAGCAGGCGGTAGGCGACTTCGAGATGACCGCTCTCGGTGAGGACCTGCAGGAGTTGCGGCGTGCCGAGGAAACCGGTGGAGAGGTGCCAGCCGCGCCGCTCGATGTCGGCGACGAGGTGGCGCGCGGCGTGGGGGCGGAGCGCGGCGGGGAGCAGGTCCATCCAGAGGGCGAGGACGTAGCAGGTCTGGGTGTCGCCCTTGACGCGGCCGTCGGGCGCGACGTAGGCGGCGTTGAAGGCGGCGCGGACCTCGCCCGCGAGGTCGTCGTAGGCACGGGCGTCGGCGTCGCGCCCGAGGAGGCGCGCGATGCGGGCGAGCAGGGCGGCGCTGTGGGCGAAGAAGGCGGTGCCGATCACGTCCTTCGGCGTGTCGGCCTCGATGCTCAGCCAGTCGCCGTAGCCGGTCGCCGGGCGCAGCAGGCCGTCGCTGTGCTCGCGCAGGTAGGCGATCCAGCGGGCCATCGCGCCGTAACCTTCTTCGAGGACGCGCCGGTCGCCGTAGCACTCGTAGAGCGTCCAGGGCACGAGCACCCCGGCGTCGCCCCAGCCGGCGGTGCCGGCGCCGAGCCTGCCGGCCCCGACGCTCGGCGCGACATCGGGGAACGCGCCCTCCGGGGTCTGGGCGTCGGCCAGGTCGCGCAGCCACTTGGTGAAGAAGCGGGAGACATCCATGTTGAAGCAGGCGGTGGCGACGAACATCTGCGCGTCGCCGGTCCAGCCGAGGCGCTCGTCGCGCTGCGGGCAGTCGGTCGGGATGCTGAGGAAATTGCCGCGCTGCCCCCAGACGATGTTGCGCTGCAACTGGTTGACGGCCGGGTCGGCGGTCTCGAAGTGGCCGGTGGGCCGGGTGGCGGAGCCGACGACGCGGCCGGTGATGCTGTCGAGCGCGGGCCGGCCGGGGAAGCCCGCGACCTCGACGTAGCGGAAGCCGTGGAAGGTGAACGAGGGTTCGTAGATCTCCTCGCCGTCGCCCCGCAGGATGTACGCGTCGGTCTGAGCGGCGCCCCGCAGGTTGGCGGTGTAGAGGCGGCCGTCGTCGTCGAGGACTTCCGCGAAGCGCAGCGTCACCCGCCGCCCCGCCGCGCCGCGGACCCGCAGGCGGACCCAGCCGACCATGTTCTGCCCGAGGTCGAAGAGCCACTTCCCCCCTTCCAACTCGGTCAGGCCGATCGGCGCCAGGTCCTGGGTGACGCGGATCGGCGGGTCGGCCTGCGCGACCAGGCGCGCGGTGGGGCGCTCGCGGACCTCGACCGGCCGCCAGTCGGCGTCCGGCGCGGCGAAGGCGGGGCGGTCCCAGCCGTCGCGCTCCTCGCGCGCGTCGTACTCCTCGCCCATCAGCAGGTCGTTGGCGCGGATCGGGCCGGGGCCGCCCCGCCACGAGCCGTCGGAGACGACCCGCGCGGCCGTGCCGTCGGCGAACTCGACCTGGAGCTGGCAGAGGAGGGCCGGCCGGTCGCCGTACTGGCGCGGGCCGAACATGCCGACCCGCCCGGCGTACCAGCCGAGGCCGAGGATCGCGCCGAGCGCGTTGTCGCCCTCGCGGAGCAGGGCCGTGACGTCGTAGGTCTGGTACTGGACGCGCGCGCGGTAGTCGGTCCAGCCGGGCGCGAGGAGGTCCGGGCTGACCGGCAGCCCGTTGAGCCGCAGGGTGTAGACGCCGAGCGCGGTCGCGTAGACGCGCGCCCGCGCGACCGGCCGGTCCAGCGCGAAGCCGGCGCGCAGGTAGGCGGCCGCGCCATCCTCCCCGCCGGCGGGCGCGCCGATCCATTGGGCGGTCCAATCGGCCGGATCGAGCAGGCCCATCTCCCACCAGGCCGGCGCGCTCGGGGCGGCGGCGGCGGCGGCCTCGTCCCAGACCTGCACCCGCCAGTGGCAGCGCTGCCCCGAGCGCAACGCCGCGCCCGCGTAGGCGACCTGCGCCGACTGGTCCGACGCGACCCGGCCGCTGTCCCAGAGGTCGCCCTCCCCGGCGGCCAGCCGCGCGCCGTCGCTGGCGACCAGCACGCGGTAGGCGGTCTGCCGCCGCCCGCGCCCCGGCGCCTCCAGCGTCCAGCTCAGCCGCGGCTGCCGCACATCAAGGCCGAGCGGATCCTCGGCGTATTCGGCGCGCAGGTTGGTGACGGCGAGGGTCATGGTGCCTCCGTGGGCGTCAGTCGTCAGGAGGATCAGGCCCGGCGATAGGGCGTGCCAGCTGGCCCCTGTTTCCTGAGAACTGGCGATCGATGACTCATTCAACCAGCTTGGCACGTCTGGGGGGAGCGCCGCTCGGGTGCTTCCCCCGGCGAGGCGCGAGGGCGATCACCGCGTTGCCCCCTCCCCTCCGCCCCTGCCTGCCGCCAGTATATGGCAAGGGGGGCGCTCGCGCGCCCCGCTCCAGCGCGGATTGCGGGTTGGCGATTGCGGCAAGGGAGGGCGCGATCGAGTGGGGCCGGGCGACGGCATCGCGGCCGGGGGCAGGCGGGACGCGGAGTCGCCCCGGCGGTCAAGGGGGCGGGCGGCGGGGTACAATGAGGGGCAGGGGACGATGGAAGGATAGGCCGATGGCGATAGGGCAACGAGACGCGACTGGGGCGCGACCAAGCAGGGCGCGGCCGGCGGGGGCAGGCGCGGCGGAAGGCCGGAAGATCGCGCGCGTCTTCGCGATCCTCGAAGCGACCTACGGCGCGCGACAGGGAGAGCCGGACGGCGACCCGCTCGACGGGCTGGTCGGCACGATCCTCTCGCAGCACACCTCTGACGTGAACAGCGGGCGGGCGCACCGCAGCCTGCGCGCGGCCTTCCCCGACTGGGGGGCAGTCCTCGCCGCCCCGGACGAGGAGTTGGCCGCCGCGATCCGCAGCGGCGGGCTGGCGAACCTGAAGGCGCGGCGGATCAAGGAGGTGCTGGCGCGCGTGGCCGCGGAGCGGGGCGACTTCGACCTCGGCTTCCTGGCCGACCTGCCGCTCGACGAGGCGCGGCGCTGGCTGGTGGCGCTGCCCGGCGTCGGGCCGAAGACGGCCGCCTGCACGCTGCTCTTCAACCTGGGGCGGCCGGCGCTGCCGGTCGACACCCACGTCCACCGGGTGGCGCGGCGGCTCGGGCTGATCGGGCCGCGGGTGGGCGCCGCGGCGGCGCACGAGGCGCTGGAGGCGCAACTGGCGCCCGACCAGATCTACTCGTTCCACGTCAACATGATCGCCCACGGCCGGCGCATCTGCCGGGCGCCGGTCCCGCGCTGCGGCATCTGTCCGCTGACCGAGGTATGCGACTACTTCCACGATAGTGTAGGACTGAGGGCTGAGGACTGAGGACTGAGTATCATCCTGGATTCGCCGAACGCTTGTGGTGGTTCGGAAGTCCTCAGTCCTCAGCCCTCGCAGGAGCGACGACATGACCACGCTGATCCTGGTCCGGCACGGGCAGACCGAGTCGAACATCCGGGGGCTGCTGCACGGGCAGACCGACGTGCCGCTGACCGCGCGCGGCGTCGAGCAGGCGCGGCTGGTCGCGGCGCGGCTGGCGCGGGAGGAGGGGATCGCGGCGCTCTACGCCAGCCCGCTCCAGCGGGCGCGGCGGACGGCGGAGATCATCGGCGCGGCGAGCGGGCTGGCGCCGATCCTCCATCCCGGCCTGATGGAGATCGATTTCGGGAGCGCGGAGGGGCTGACCTTCGAGGAGGCGCGCGCGCGGCTGCCCGAGCTGGACCTGCTCGCGGGGGACGAGGACGCGGCGCGCGACCTGCAGTGGCCGGGCGGCGAGTCGCGCTTCGGCTTCCGCGACCGGGTGCGGGCGACGCTGCACGAGCTCTTCGACCGGCACGCCGGCGAGAAGCTCGTGGTGACGGCGCACGGCGGGGTGATCAGCGTGGCGATGGGCGAGCTGCTGCGCGAGCCGGACGCCGGCTGGCGGCGCTACATGGTCGCCAACTGCGCGATCACGCAGGTCGAGTGGCACGGCCACGACCGTGAGGTGACGGTCGTCTGCCTCGACGACCGCGCGCACCTGGCTGAGCTGTCGCCCGCCACGGTCGCGGCCGGCGTCTACGAGCGGGGGGACCGGGACGCCGCGGAGTAGCCGGTCCGCGCGACACGCCCGATCCCACCCGTTATCGTCCCCCGGCGCCCGCCCCCGGCCGTGCGCTTTCGCCGCTGCCGCCCGTAGATATGGGTGGACGGCGGGCGAGCGCGACGGTGGGACCGGGAGCCACGGAGGCAGAGAATGGCGCCGGAGACCGGGCGGGATGACTGGCCGGCGGGACCCTGGCGGCTGACGGCGCCGGAGTCCTACGTGCTGCGGCACGGCCCGCGGGCGAGCGGGACCGAGGCGTTCAAGCTGGCGCTGATGGAGCTGGTCGCGCGCGGGGTGCTGCGGCTGGCGCGGGAAGAGCGGGGTGGCCTCTTCGGGGGGGAGCCGGAGCCGGCGCTGGCGCGCGGCGCGGGCGGCGGGAGGCCCGACTCCGCGGTCCTCGAGGCCGTGCATGGGCTCTACCGGACGCAGGCGGCGAAGACCGCCGGGCCATTCGTGCCGATCAAGGATCTCGCGCGGGCCGCGGGGTCGCAGTGGGGCGGGCTCGGCAACTTCACCGGGCGGGTGGTGCTGCCGGCATTGGCCACGCGGGGGCTCTACCGGCGGGAGGAGTACCGCATCCTCTGGATCTTCCCCGCCAGCCGCTTCGTCCCGACGCCGGACGGCGAGGCGGCGCGGGCCGATCTGGAACGCCTGCTGCGGATCGGGCGGGAGGAGGCAGGCGGGTGGACCGGGCCGCGCGCGGGGCAGGCGCTCGCCTTCGCGGGGCTGGCCGGCGGCGCCGTGCTCCTGCTGCAACCGATCCCGCCCGAGTTGCGGGACCTGCGGCGCGAGCGGCAGGATGGGGACGGCGGTGCCCCTGCCGCGTCCGGCGACGACGGTGGCGGGGGCGACGACGAGCGGCCGGCCGAGCCGGAGCCGGGCGAGCCGCTGGCGGGGGAGTTCGGCGACCTGCCGACGGACTTGTCGTTCGATCTCGACCTGGGGGCGTTCGACGCCTTCGATGGGATCGACAGCGCCTTCGCCACGGTCGACGCCGGGGTGGACAGCGGCGGCGGGGGCGGCGACGGTGGTGGGGGCGATGGCGGCGGGGGCGGGGGCGGCGGGGGCGGGGGCGCCCCCCCCCGCCCCGATCGTCGCGGGTGGGCGGCTACCGGACCAGCGCCTCGATCCAGGGGCGGTGTTCCTCGTAGTGTTCTGCGGTGTTGCCGAGGACCCGCCGGAGGATCGGGCTGCCGTCGTCCTCGCCCGGCTCGTCCGGCAGGTAGTGGGAATAGGGCTTGAGCAGATCGTCGTAGGTCAGCGGCGCCAGCGCGGCCAGCAGTTGCCGGTGCGCGTCGCGGAAGGACTCCAGCGCCTCGGACAGGGGCCAGTCCTCGGTCCGCTGGTGGATGATCGCGTTGAGGCTGTCCTCGTCGGTCCCGTCGGTCCCCAGATATGACGCCTCCGGCACGCCGAGCCCCTCGTGGCGCGGGCGGCCCTGGAGCAGATAGGCGATCGACCGCTCCCAGGCGCCGAGGTTGACGAGATGGTCCGCGATCGACCAGCCGGCCTGGTCGCGGGGTCCGGTCAGTTGCGCCTCGCTCAACTGGGCGATCCGCCCTTCCAGCGCCGCCCGCGACTGCTCGATCCGCGCGAGCAGTTCCTCCTTGGTCTGGGGCAAGGGCCGGTCCTGCTGTTCGCCCTGCTGTTCATCCTGCCGCATCGTGGTCCTCCGAACGGTGATAGCGCCGCATTCGGCCAAGCCCGATCCTGGCGCGGCCGGTGGCCGCGCCCGATCCGGCGACAGCTCTCCCTGTGCGCGGAGACGTGCCTGCCCCGCTTACGCTTGGACGGCGACCGCCGCTGCCGCGGTGTGCATCCCCCTGTCCTTTCCGCCCCCACTGGTGGAGGGCGGGCCTATTCTACCCAAAAGGCTCAGGTGATGAAGTGCCAGCGGACGTAGAGGGCGGCGAGGAGGCCGAAGAGGGGGGCGAAGGTGAGGACGAGCGCCTGATGGACCGCCGGCCGGCGGCCCCAGCGGGCCAGCGTGATGTAGACGGGGAAGAAGATCGCCACGTAGCGGCCGAGGCTGATCATCGTCTGCCAGCCCTGCAACGGCGAGGAGAGGATCATGGCGAAGAGGAGCAGGCCGTAGAGCGTGAACGACGGCGGCCACCGGCGCGCCGAGACGACGAGGATCGCCAGGAAGCCGACGACGATCAGCGTGCTCAGCACGTTGAGGCCGTAGACGTTCGGGGTGCCGTCGGGGCTGACCGGGTTCTGCCCCGGGCTGAGCGCGTAGGCGATCCCGCGGCGCAGCGTTTCGAGCGGGAAGACCTGCTCGCGCCCCCAGAGATCCTGGGCATGGATGAAGGCGAGCGGGTCGCCGAAGCGCCGGTGCAGGTGGAGCATGAAGAGGAGCAGCCCCGCCGGCGCCAGCGCGAGGCTGGCCGCCGCGCGGGCCCAGGCCGCGCGGCGGCCGGGGCCGCCGAACGCGCCGCGCCGCCAGGCCAGGGCGATCTCCAGGAGCAGGACCGGCAGGAGGAGGAGGCCGACCGAGCGGGTCGCCGAGGCGGCGGCGGCCCAGAGGCCGGCGCGGACCCAGTGGCCGCGCCGCGCCATCAGGAAGGCGCCGGTCGTCGCCGCCAGGAAGAGCGCCTCGGTGTAAGGGATGGCGTAATAGAAGGCGAGCGGGAAGATCGCGGCGTAGAGCGTCGCCCGCCCGGCCAGCGCATCGTCGCCGGTCTGGTCGCGCGCCAGCAGGTAGAGCTGCCAGAAGGCGAGCAGCGCGGCGCCATGCGCGACCAGGATGCCGGCGACGAGCGGCCAGCGGTCGGCGATGGCGATCGGCACGTCCGCGGGGGCGCCCAGCCCGAGCAGGGTCGCGACGGCACGGATTAGGACCGGGAAGAGCGGGAAGAAGGCCGGGTCGTCGGGCAACCGGTAGCCGCCGACCGCGAGCTTGTAGTAATGGATGGCGTCCCAGCGCCAGTGCATCGCGACGGCGAGCCGCCCGTTGACCTCCTCGTAGCCGCCGATCGGCGGGGCCGGCGGCACCAGTTGGCTGCCGAAGAAGGCGGCGGCGTAGAAGGCGAGGCGGCTGGCGACGAAGATCGCCAGCACCGCGCCGAGCGCCGGCCAGTCGATCCCCCACGCCGCCAATGCCGCCCTGGCCCGGCCGGCGCGCGCGGCCCAGGGGGCGGGCTGGTCCATGCCGGCCTCGCCCGCCCGCCGCGCCGCACCGCGCCCCGCCGTCGCCTTCGCCACCGATCCGCTCCACGTTCCATCAAACTGCGAGGCATTGAGAGGGGCGGGTGCGCGACCCGCCCGGAAGCTGCCCTCGTTGATCGCCGTACCCTGCCGCTGGTACGGGGTGTTGCCGTCCTGTAGGAGCCGCCCCCCGTACCCCACCGGGGGAGGCCCTAGCCCGCGGCCCAGTGGGGCCACCCGACCACCGCGGCCCACCGGGCACACCGGTGGCCGGCCAGGCGGGCAGCCACGGGGGGGCTGCCCCTCCACCTCGACAAAATGCGCTGCCGCCGGCCGAGCCCTCCCGTCCCCGCGCCGCTCAGTAGCGGTGGGCGTTGCGCCCGAGCTTGGCGTCGGTGAGGACGACGCCGAGGAGGTTGGCCCCGACCCGCAGCAACTGGTCCCTGGCGCGCTGCGCCTCGGCACGGCGGGTGCGCCCGGCGCGGACGAGCAGCAGGACGCCGTCGACCGCGGCGGCGATCGCCAGCGCGTCAGCGACCGCCGAGACCGGCGCGGCGTCGACGATCACGAACTCGGCCGCCTCGCGCGCGAGGGCGAGCAGGATGCGGAAGCGGTCGGCGGCGAGCAGCTCCGCCGGGTCGGGCGGCGTCGGCCCAGCCGGCAGGAGGGCCAGGTGGGGCACGCCGGTCGCGGCGAGCGGCAGGTCGGCGTCGCGCTCGCGCAGAAAGGTCGCGACCCCGGCGTCGTTCGGCAGGCCGAAGATCGCGTGCTGGGCCGGGCGGCGCAGGTCGGCGTCGATCAGCAGGGTGGCGTCGCCGGCCGCGGCCAGCGCGGTCGCCAGGTTGGCGGCGACCGTGGCGCGGTCGGCGTTCATCCCCGCGTCGGCCAGCAGGATGCTGCGCGCGCGGTGCTCGCCCCCGGCGAACTTGATGTTGGCGCGCAGCGCGCGGAACGCCTCCGCCGCCGGGCTGTCCGGCTCGTCGAGGATCAGCAGATCGGGTCGGGGACCAGCGCCGCCCGTTACCGCCGGTCGTCCGGCCGCAGCGCGCCCAGTCGCCGGATTCTTGATGTCGATGCTCATCGCCCTGCCCCTGTCACTGTTCGGTTACTCGCCGTCTCGCGTCGCCTGCGCGGCTAATCGCCGTCGGTCGCCCGTCGCGCGCCGCCTGCCGCCCGGACACCCCGCGCCCCCCGGAGCCGCGCGCCCAGCGCCGGCCCGCCGCCGCCCGGTATCCCGCTGAGGACCGGCAGGTCGAGGTGGCGGCGCACGTCCTCGGCCGAGCGCAGGGTGTCGTCGAGGTATTCGAGGGCGAAGGCGAGGACGAGTGCGAGCGCCACGCCGAGGATCGCCGCCGCCGCCGCGTTGAGCTTCGGGCGCGGCGCGCTCGGGGTCAGTTGCGGCGTTGCCGGGGCGAGTTGCCGCACCCGCACGCGGTCGATCGCGCCGTCGACCGGGTCCCCCGCCTGGTTGCGGCGCGGGAACGACTCGGCCAGCTCCCGGTTGTTGGCCTCGGACCACTCCACGAACGCACCGGCGACGGCGTTGACGATCGCCGCCGCGCGGCGCGGGTCGGAGTCGCTGGCCGCGATCTGGATCGTGTTGGTGTCGGGGTTGTGGGCGACCGCGAGCCGGCTCTGCACCGCGCCGGCGTCGAGGCCGAACTGGCCGAGACCGCCGCGCTCGACCGCCCGCTGGGCGATCTCGCCGCTGGTGATGAACGGCTTCAACGGCGCGAGTTGGTTCTTCGCGGTCAGGTCGATCCAGTAGCCGAGCGGCTCGCCGGTGACCTGCATGGTGGTGCTGCTATTGTAGACGCGCGGCTGGCGGTCGGTGTACCAGAAGGCGACCGCCGCGGCGACGAGGGCGATCAGGGGGATCAGCCACCAGCGCCGCAGCACGATCTTGAGGTATTCCTCCGGGCGCATCTTCAGACCATCCTTTGGCTACTCGGCGACGTGGCCCATCGGCCCCGCGCCGCCTAGGCGGCGTGCCGGCCGTTGCGCCCGATCCGCAGGGCCGCGCCCCGGCTGTCGGTCGCCAAGGGCGGGAGCTGTCCGAGGACCGGCAGGCCGAGCGCGTCGCGCGCCGCGTCCGCGTCGCGCAGCCGGGTGTCGAGGTACTCCAGCAGGAAGGCCAGCCCCACGCCGGCGGCGAGGGCGATCAGGGTCTGCAAGGCGACGTTGAGGAGCCCCCTGACCCGGTTGCTCCCGGCCGCCAGCGGCTGCTCGATCGGCAGCGCCGCCGCCTCGATCTTCGCGCCCGAGCCGCCGCGCGAGAAGTAGCCCAACGGGTCGCGCTGCAGCGTCAGCACGGCGGCCCTGGCGATCGCGACCGACCAATCGCGCTGGTGGGTGGTGACCGCGAAGGTTATTTTGCGGTGCTTGCGCTGCACGTCGATCGCGCCGCGGATCTGCTCCCGCCCGATCGGCAGGAGGAAGTCCGGCCCCTGGAGGGTCTCGGCGACCTCGTCGGTGAACAGATTGCCGTTGAGCACCTCGACGAGGTCGTCTGCGGCGTATTCGGTCGCCAGATAATTGTAATAGTTGTCGTACTGGAAGAAGTCCTGGTCGTTCGCCTGTGGCGGCACCAGCGTCAACTGCACCTCCGCCTCGGCGGTGTAGCTGACCGGGCGGAGCAGGAAGAGGGCCGACGAGGCCGCCCCGACCAGCAGGGGGAGCGCCAGCACGATCCAGAGGTGCCGCCGGATGATGTCCCAGTACCGCCGCAATTCCATGCCTTGCTCCTCAGTCGGGAGTCGGGAGTCGGGAGTCGGGAGTAGCCCGGTCGTACTCTCTACTCCCGACTCCCGACTCTCGACTTGCCCACGCGCGCCACCGCTCCTCCACGAGGCCCGCGAACGCGCGCCGGAAGACGGCCGCGTCGAACGAGCGGGCGTGCGCGACGATCGTCGCGGGGTCGAAGGCCGCGTAGCCGGCCTCCAGCCGCTCGACCGCCGCGGCCACCGCCGCCGGGGTCTGCTCCTCGAAGAAGAGGCCGGTGACGCCCTCGACCACCGTCTCCAGGGCGCCGCCGGCCCGGTAGGCGAGGACCGGCCGCCCGGCCGCCTGCGCCTCGACCTGGGCGATGCCGAAGTCGTCCTCCGCCGGGAAGATCGTCGCCCGGCAGCGGGCGTAGAGCCGCGCCTTCTCCGCGTCCGACACCGCCCCGAGGAAGGTCACGTTCGGCCCGGCGAGCCGCTCCAGCGCCGCGCGGTCGCGCCCGGTCCCGGCGATCCGCAGGGGGCGCCCGAGCCGGTTGAACGCCTCCACCACGACATCGAGCCGCTTGTACGGCACCAGCCGCGTCAGGATCAGGTAGAAGTCGTCCGGCGGGCCCGCGGCGGGCGCGATGTCGGTCCGCACCGGCGGGTGGATCACGGTCGCCTCGCGGCCGTAGAAGCGCCGGATGCGCGCGGCGACGACGCGCGAATTGGCGACCAGATGATCGACCCGGCCGGTGCCGCGGGTATCCCAAAGTCTAACAGCGCGCAGGATCGGCCGCAACGCCGCCCCCGCGACAGCGCCGAGCCGCTCGCGCCGGGCGTAATCGTCGTAGTTCCAGGCGAAGCGCATCGGGCTGTGGCAGTAGCAGACGTGCAGCGCGCCCGGCGCGGGGCGGACGTTCTTGGCGAAGGCGCTGCTCGACGAGACGATCAGGTCGTAGCCGCGCAGATCGAGCCGGCTGAAGGCCAGCGGGTACACGGGCAGGTAGGGCTGGTGGTGGCGCAGGACGCCCGGCAGGCGCCGCATGAAGGTCGTGCGGATCGGCCAGTCGCGGTAGGCGGCGGGCATGCGCTCGCGGTCGTAGATCGAGGTGAAGATCGGGGCCTGGGGCCAGAGCGCGTGCAGCTCCTCCAGCACCCGCTCCGCGCCGCCGTACTGGTTCAGGTAATCATGCACGAGCGCCACCCGCGGCGCGGCGAGACTAGCAGTCATACCGAAGTCCCCGCGGAACGGAACCACAAAGGCACAAAGACCACCGAGGACACCAAGATCGATGAAGGGCGAGCGTCGGTGGGTGAGGCAGCAACACCACCACGCCCTTTGTGTTCTTTGTGCCTTTTGTGTCTTTGTGGTTGCCCGTCATCCCGCACCGCATTCAGTACGCCCCGCGCCCGGTGAGCACGGCGGGGATGGTGCGGAGGATGATCTTGATGTCGAGCCAGAGGGACCAGTGCTCGGCGTAGTAGAGGTCGAACTGGACCTGCTCGTCGAAGGTGAGGTTGCTGCGCCCGTTGACCTGCCACAGGCAGGTGATGCCGGGGGTGATCGCCAGCCGCTGGCGCTGCCAGGGCTCGTACTGGGCCACCTCCTGCGGCAGGTGGGGGCGCGGGCCGACGATGCTCATCTCGCCGCGCAGCACGTTGAAGACGTTGGGCAGTTCGTCGAGGCTGGTGCGGCGCAGCCAGCGGCCGATCCGCGTGCGGCGGGGATCGTCCTTCATCTTGAACAGCACCCGATCGCCCGAATAGGAGGCGCTAGTCAGCAGGCGCTCCTTGTCCCGGTCGGCGTCGACGTACATCGAGCGGAACTTGTAGAAGGTGAAGGGCTCGCCGCTCTTGCCGACCCGCCGCTGGCCGTAGAGGATCGGACCCGGCGAATCGAGTCGGATCAACAGCGCGATAATCGCCATCGGCCAGATCCCGATCATCAGGGCGAGGGAGGCCAGGACGACGTCCGACGCGCGCTTGAGGGCGTAGTTCCAGCCGCGGATGCCGGCGTCCCTGACCGAGATCAGCGGCAGGCCGTTGAGGTCGTGGATGTTGACGCGGTCGAGGCTCAGCTCGAAGAGATCGGGCAGCAGGGTGAAGGGGACGCGCTGCGCGCGGCACTGCTCGATCACCCAGTGCAACTGGTCGTTCGCCGCCGCCGGCAGGGCGACGATGACCTCGTCGATCTCCTGCCGGCGGATCACCTCGGGCAGCTCGTGGCAGGCGCCGAGGTGGGCGGGGCGCCGGATCACGCGCTGGGTGGCGATGGCCCAGTCGGCGCGCGGGGGGGCGTCCTCGACGAAGCCGACAACCTCGTAGCCGAGCTGCGGCTGCTCGATCAGCGCGCCCATCACGCGCTCGCCCGCCGGCCCGGCCCCGACCACCAGCACGCGGTCGATCCAGCGCCCGCGCGAGCGCATCCAGGCGCCGAACAGGCGCTGGATCAGCCGCTTGACGAGCAGCAGCGTCGTGACAATGACCACCGCGTAGAGGAGAACCAGGCGCGACCGGGAGATGAAGATCTCCGGCTCGTAGAAGGAGTAGAAGACGATGATGGCGCTGAGGCCGACGATCGTGCTGCCGGCGATCAGCAGCGCCTCGTCGAGGAAGCCGGTCCAGCGGGGCAGCCGGTAGGCGCCGCGGATGGCGAAGACCGTGAGCAGCGTGGCCGCGAAGACCAGCATGACCTCGCGGAACACGTCGAACGGCAGGTTGATCTCCGTGGTAATGTCGCCGCCGAGCTCGCCCCGGTAGCGCAGGAGGTAGGCGAGCCAGAAGCCGAGGAGGATCAGGGCGAGATCGGACGCGACGCGCGCGAAGACGTGCAGCGGCTGCGCGCTCCGTCGCGCGCCGGTCGCGGTCGATCGTTGTGCAAGCTGCGCCACTCTGCCGGCCCCCGTCGCTTGTCCCCCACCTCGCGTCGGAGTATAGCATACGGGGTGTGGGGCGTGAGGACGCCGGGGGACGCACCGTGCCCCGTCACCACCACCTCCGGCCCGCGCTCTTCGCCCCACGCCCCACACCCCGCGTGCTATCCTGGCACCGCCCTTGCTGGGGGGCAGGGCGGCGTGGCCGCGCGGCGGGGCGGCGAAGGAGCGGGCTGATGAGCGTGGACACGGATGGCGCCGGGCGGCGGGCGGCGGCGGGGGCGGCGGGCACGGTGCGGGCGCGTCTGCGGCGGCTGGTCGCGGAGGTGCTGGAGGGGCGCAATCTGGTGATCGCGTCCAACCGCGGGCCGATCGAGTACCGGGCGGCCGGCGGGGGGCTGCGCCCGAAGCGCGGCACGGGCGGCGTGGTGACGGCGGTGAGCGCGATCAGCGGGCTGGCGAACCCGATCTGGGTGGCGGCGGCGATGGGCGCAGGCGACCGCCAGCGCGCGGCGCAGGCGGACGGCGCGCCGATCGAGGAGGCCGGGGCGGGCTTCCGCTACCGGCTGAAGTTCGTGACCGCCGACCCGGAAGCCTACGAGCGCTATTACAACGTGATCGCCAACCCGCTGCTCTGGTTCGTGCAGCACTACCTGTGGGACACCCCGCGCGCGCCGAACGTCGATCGCGAGACGCACCGCGCCTGGCGCGAGGGGTACACGGTGGTGAACGAGTTGTTCGCCGAGGCGGTGGTGGACGAGGCGCGGCGTGCCGGCCGGCCGGCGGTGATCCTGCTGCAGGACTACCACCTCTACCTGGCGCCGGCGCCGATTCGCCGCGCGATCCCCGACGCGCTGATCCAGCTCTTCGTCCACATCCCCTGGCCGGACGCCGACTACTGGCGCTTCCTCTCGAGCGAGATGGTCGAGCAAATCTGCCGCGCGCTCTGCGCCTGCGACATCGTCGGCTTCCAGACCGAGCGCTGGGCGCGCGCCTTCCTGCGCACCTGCGAGTCGTTCCTCCCCGACGCGGAGGTCGACTACCGGGCGGGGGCGGTGCGGCTCGATGGGCGCGAGACGCGGGCGCGCGCCTACCCGATCTCGATCGACGTGGCGGCGGTGCGCCGCACCGCCAATTCGCGCGCGGCCCAGGAGCAGAACCTCCTGCTGGACCACCTCTTCGGCGAGCAGACGATCCTGCGCGTCGACCGGATGGAGCCGAGCAAGAACATCGTCCGCGGCTTCGAGGCGTACCGCATCCTGCTGGAGGAGCACCCGGAGCTGCGCGGGCGGGTGCGCTTCCTCGCCTTGCTGGTCCCCTCGCGCCTGGGCGTCGAGGAGTACATGCGCTATCTCGACGAGATCAACGTGCTGGTCGGGCGGATCAACCTGGAGTTGGGCGTCGACGACTGGCAGCCGATCGAGATCATCACCGGCGACAACTACGCGCGGGCGCTGGCGGCGATGAAGCGCTACGACGTGCTGATGGTCAACACGCTGCAAGACGGGATGAACCTGGTCGCCAAGGAGGGGGCGCTGATCAACGAGCGGGACGGGGTACTAATCCTCTCCAACACCACCGGGGCCTACGAGCAGCTCGACCACCCCTCGCTGCCGGTGTCGCCCTGCGACGTGAGCGGCACCGCCGACGCCCTCTACGCCGCCCTCACGATGGA
>JAUJMV010000007.1:197161-228437 GCA_030446685.1 Thermomicrobiales bacterium
TCGTCGGGGAGGCCGTCCGGCGCGAAGAAGCGCGGGTGGCGGGCGACGCGGCCGCGGAGGCCGGCGGGGCCTTCCACGGCGTACCAGCGGATCAGGTAGGTCAGCCAGAGGCAGGCCCAGCCCTGGACCGCCGGGGGCATGGCGCGGATGCTGTCGGCGGCGAACCCGTCGAGGAGGGTCGCCAGGACGGTGAAGTCGCTGCGGCCCCGGGCGTGGTGGTGCAGCCGGGAGCGCAGGCCGGGCGGGCGGCCCGGCACGATCGTCGCCTCCAGCTCCGCCAGGAGCAGCCCGCCTTCCTCGGTGGGCGCGGCCTGCTGCGCGAACCGGTCCCAGGTCATGCGATAGTCGACGAACTCGTCGAGGCGGGCGATCACGCGGCCTTGCAACTCGCGGGTCAGCAGCGGCACCTGCTCCTCGACCAGCAGGATCGCGGTGCGCGCCAGCCACTCGTCGCGCCGCCGCTGGACCGCCGCGTCGGCCATTCCGTCGGGCGGGGCGGCGGGGAGATCCTGGCGCCAGCGCACCGAGGGGTACTGCATCGGCAGCTCGTAGAGCGCGATCGCCGTCCGGGCCAGCGGCTCCCGGCTCAGGCGGCGGAACAGGTTGCCGGCCACGCGCGCCGATCCTTCCTACTCGTCGTCGGGGTTGCGCACGGCCAGCGCCGGGAACGCGGCCCGATAGATCCGCGCGTCGAAGGTGAGCAGCGTCGCGGCGCGATGGACGGCGTGGGCGCCGATGACGAAGTCCGCCAGGATGCGCCGCGGTCCGAGATCGCCGGGTTGCCGGCGACGGCGCGCGGCGTACTCGCGGTAGGCCAACCCGGCGGCGCGCCAGATCGGTTCGTCGAGACGCCAGTCGACCGCGATGGACGTCTCAATCAAGAACTGATCGATTAGCGCAACATCGCCGGTCGGGGCCGCGAGCAACTCCGCGTATACCGCGGCGGCGATAACTAATGGCCCCTGTCGGGTAGCCCGGTTCAGGCTCTCGCGGGCGACAGGGGCAAGCGTGCCGGTGCCGCCTAGCAGGGCGACCAGGACGTTCGTATCGACCGCCGTGGTCATGGAAGATCGCCGCGCATCTCACGGATCTCCGCGAGGATTTCTTCGCGCGTTTTTCCTCTGCCCTCGCGGAAAACACCTTCCCATTTCGCGAAGACGCTGACTGGCTCGCTTGCCCGGAGATGCACGCCCGTTCCATCGGACTCGAAGATGACGGTATCGCCATCCTCGATCTGGAGCGCCTCCCGGATCTCCTCGGGGATGGTTACCTGGCCGTGGTTCGCTACCTTGGCTTCGCGCCGCATCGTGTCCCCCCGTCCGTGGTCCGGTACGCGCCACAGGGGTAATTGTGCGAGGTTCTCGGCGCTTCGTCAATCGGTTCGATCCACCAACCAGATGCGCGGGAGGTCGGTAACGTCCAGCGTCCCGAACCGCTCGGGGCCGAGCGCCCGGACGGCCGCGAGGACCGCGCCGGCCTCGGCGCGCAGGCGGGCGACATCGACGCCCAGGCATTCGGGCGAGGTAGGGGCGAGGTAGGCGAGGCCGCCGGCCAGCTTGTTGACCGCGCCGCGGTAGTTGCCGCGCCGCAGGTGGTAGAAGCCGACGCCGACCTGGAGGAGGCCCTGGTAGAGGTAGCGGATGTGGTCGGGCTCGGGGCGCCAGAGGTCTTCCAGCGTCTCGTGGCAAGCCCAGTACTCCCCGGCGTTGAACTGCGCGATGCCCGCCAGCAGGCCGGGGGGCGGGGCCTCGGCGCAGCGCGCCGAGCGGCGCGGCGGTTCCTTCCTGATAATCGGCAGTCGCTCGCCGTGATCCGCCGGCATGGTCGCCTCCGCGACGGCATTGGGGTGGCCGCGCCAGCAATTGTCGCACCCCGGTCGCCGCGCCCGCAAACCGGCGGCGGGGCGGTCTGGCACCGTTCGTGCAATGGTGCGGAGGACCAAGCCAGAGCCGCACGCGGGTGCGGGGACGCGAGCCGGTCGGCGCGACCGGATGGCCGCATGGAAGATGGAGGAACAACGATGTCTGCCGGCCAGGGCGGGAAGGCGATGGACAACCTGACCTACGACCTCATCGCGGCGCTGCACAACAAGCTGGAGGCGGTCAACGCCTACCAGAAGTATTTGCAGGACGCCCAGGGCGACCAGCAGTGCCAGCAGGTCTTCCAGCAGTTGATGCAGGACGACACGCGGCACGCCCAGATGCTCCAGCAGGAGCTGACGCGACACCTCGACGCGAAATAGCCGCACGACCTAATCTCGGATTCACGAACCGGGCGCGGCGACCGTTGCGGTCGCCGCGCCCGGTTCGCTGGCGCGAGGCGCGCAACCCGGTCATCGATCGGCCTTCTCACCACAAAGACACCAAGGGCACAAAGAACACAAAGCGGAAACGCGTTCCACTCCTCTCGGCGCCTTCGCGCTTCTTCGCGCTCTTCGCGCCCCTGCGATCGATCGTTCCTAATCCGCGGCCGCGGCACTCGCCTCGCCGACACGGCCGAACCACTCCGCGGGGATGACGCCGCGGAGCGAGGCGTCCACGATCTCGACCGGGTGGACGGTCGGGATCGTCGCGCCGAGGCGGGCCAGGGCGGCGTTGATCTGCAAGAGGCAGCCGGGGTTGGCGGTGGCGATCAGCTCGGGCGCGGTGTCGAGGATGTTGCGCGCCTTGCGCTCGCCGAGCTGGTCGGCCGCCTCCGGCTCGACCAGGTTGTAGATGCCGGCGCTGCCGCAGCAGATGTCGGCCTCTGGGATGTCCAGCAGTTCGAGACCGGGCACCCCGCGCAGGACCGCGCGCGGCTGGCGGCGGACGCCCTGGGCGTGGCCGAGGTGGCAGGCGTCGTGGTAGGCGACGCGCAGCGGCACCGGGCCGCGCGGCGCGACCGGCGCCAGCTCGGCCAGGAACTCGCTGATGTCGCGCACCTGCGCGGAGAAGGCCCGCGCGCGGTCGGCGTAGGCGGGGTCGTCGCGCAGGAGGTGGCCGTACTCCTTCAGGGTCGAGCCGCAGCCCGCGGCGTTGACGATGACCGTGTCGACGTCCGCCGCGGCGAACGCGTCGATCAGCGCGCGGGCGCGGTCAAGCCCGCCCGCCTCGCGCCCGGCGTGGAAGTTGAGCGCGCCGCAGCAGCCCTGGTCCTGGGGCATGACCACGTCGCAGCCCTCCGCCGTCAGGACGCGGACGGTCGCCGCGTTGACCGGATCGAAGAACACGCGCTGCACACAGCCGGCCAGCAGCCCCACGCGATGCCGGCGCGGCCCCCGGGCCGGGGTGAAGGCCGGGAAGTGGCCGCGGAGCGCGTCCAGGCTGACCGGCGGCAGGACCGCCTCCATCCCGCGCAGGCGGGCGGGGATCAGCCGCTCGGCCAGGGGCGTCCGCAGGAGCGCCTTCGCGCCGCTCCGCTGGTAGAGCCAGAGGAGGGGCAAGGTGGCGCGCAGCCGGCCCGGGTGGGGGAAGAGCGCGAAGAGGAGGTCGCGGAAGAGCTTATCGCCGAGGAGCGCGCGGTGCGGCGCTCGATCTGCTGGCGGGTCGCCTCGATCAGCTTCTCGTACTGCACGCCGGAGGGGCAGGCGGTGACGCAGGCCATGCAGCCGAGGCAGAGGTCGATGTGGCGGGTGAAGTCGGGCGTCATCCCGATCTCGCCCTCCGAGGCCAGCTTCATCAGGTAGATGCGCCCGCGCGGCGAGTCCATCTCCTCGCCCCAGAGGAGGTAGGTGGGGCAGGTCGGCAGGCAAAAGCCGCAGTGGACGCAGTCGGCGATCAGGTCCGGGTCGGGCGGGTGGTGCTCGTCGAACGCCCGCGCGAAGGCCGCCGGGACGCCGACCGCCTCGGCGTAGCCCTCCCCTGCGTGGCGACCGCGCCCGCCCGCCCGGCGACCCCGATCGCCTGCGGCCCGGCGGCGGGCCGGTCCGCGCCGGCCGCCTGCGCCGCGGCCAATACATGCGCCGGCTCCGGCCCGGCCGGCAGGTCGTCGGGGTGTGCGGCGCGCTCGTGGTGCTGGTAGCTGCTCGGGTCGGCGACGCGCTCGGGGGCGTTGTCGCCGCGTGATTTTGGATCGCTCATTGGACAGGATTCCTCACTTGCTTGCGGTTTTCGCTATGGCATGGTGGCCGCCGGTTGAAACCGGCGTCTCGCGGGCCTGCGGCCACGAAGTCCGCCTGCGCGGACTGAATCGTTGCCAGGGCGGTAGCCATCTGGATCGGCATGTGCCTTGCCTCCGCCCAGCCCGCGACGGCGGGGCGCCCCGCAGGGTATTTATGCCCCGCGGGGTGCTTCGTGGCAGCGCGGCGCCCGCGAGAGGCCGGTTTCAACCGGCGGCCACCTTACCGCCGATCAGATCCCCCCGATGAACCGCCCCGGATTGAGCGTGCCGCGCGGGTCGAACTGCTCCTTGACCCGGCGCATCAGGTCCAGCGCCGGGCTCGGCCCCCAGGGGTCGAGCCGCGCCGCCAGCGCGGGCGGCGCGTCGGTCACGGTCAGGCTCCCCTTGCCCGCCAGCGCCGCCTCGCGCAACGCGGCGACGGCCGCGATCAGCGCATCGTCGGCGCCACGCAGCCGCGCGACGATCAGCCCGTGCCCGGCGTGCGCCCGCCAGGTCGCCTCGAGGCGCGGGCTGTCCGCCATGCTCCCCAGCCGGTCGAGCCAGCGCCCGACCTCGCTCGGCAATACGCTCGCCTTCAGCAGCAACTGGAGCGTGGGGCCGCCGACCATCCCGGGGATGGGCGCCCTGGCCGGATCGACGGACACCCCGCGCCAGACGATCCGATCCTCCTCTTCGCCGCGCAGGGTCCGCGCCCCTGCGCCAAGATGACCCGCCAGCGCGACCATGCCCCGCGCCTGATCCTCAACCGCCGCCGCCTCCCCTCGAAGCGGACGGCGAGGCGCGGGCCTTCGCTGCTGGTGGTGTCGCCGTACACGTCGATCGCGGAGGCGATCAGGGTCGAGCCGATGATCCTGAGGGTCAGGTCGCAGAGCGGGGCCGGCTCCGGCGCGGTCAGCACGACGGTGCGGGAAGCGGCGGGGATCGGGTAGAGGCGGAAGGTGGCATCAATGATCACACCGAGCGTGCCGAGCGCGCCGGTGAAGAGCTTCGGCAGGTCGAACCCGGCGACGTTCTTGACCACCTTGCCGCCGCCCCTGGCGATCGTCCCGTCGGGCCGGGCGACGCGGACGCCGATGATCTGGTCGCGCACGCCGCCGTAGCGCAGCCGGCGCGGCCCGGAGGCGTTGGTGGCGACGATCCCGCCGATCGTGGCCGCGAGGGGCAGCGCGGGGTCGAGCGCGAGCCACTGCCCCTCCTTCGCCAGCGCCGCCTGCAGGTCGGTCAGCCGCAGCCCCGCCTGCGCGGTCACGGTCAGGTCGCCCGGCGCGTACTCCACCACCGCGCCGAGCCGCCCCAGGTCGAGCAGGATGTCGCCGCCGGCCGGCGGGTGGCCGAGGCCGAGTTGCGTGCCGCCGCCCCGCGGCAGCACCTTCAACCCCTCGCGGTCGGCGAGCGCCAGGACCGCCGCGACCGCCGCCTCGTCGCCCGGCTCGGCCACCGCCGCCGGCCGCACCCCGGCGACGCTGTCGCCCTCGGCCGCCGCGCGCACCCGCCCGCCGACCAGCGGCCCGAGCGCGTCGCGCAATGCCTCCGGCGATGCCGCCCGCACCGATACGCCCATGCCCCCTCCGCCTGAAAGAACGGGATTCACCGCAGAGGACACAGAGGCACGGAGATCGTCTTTTCTCGCTCTTGTTCTTGATCTCTGCGTCCTCTGGGTCCTCTGTGGTGAATAACTCGTCCGCTAGAACCGGTCCGCGACGCCCGCCAGTTCGAGCGGGTGCGGCCGGTATTTGCCCGGCACCTCGCCGCAGAGGCGCGGGGTCGGGTAGACCTTGCCGGGGTTGCAGAGGTTGCCGGGGTTGAAGGCGCAGCGGATCATCTGGTGCGTCTCCATGTCCGCCTCGCTGAACATGACCGGCATGTAGCCCCGCTTCTCCATCCCGACCCCGTGCTCGCCGGTGATGCTGCCGCCGTAGCCGACGCAGATCTTGAGAATCTCCCCGGCCAGCTCCTCGGCGCGATGCTCCTCGCCCTCGTTGCGGTCGTCGTAGAGGACCAGCGGGTGGAGGTTGCCGTCGCCGGCGTGGAAGACGTTGGCGACGCGCAGCCCGTAATCCGCGCCCAAGGCCGCGATGTCGCGCAGCACCTGGGGCAGCAGCGTGCGCGGGATCACACCATCCTGCACGATATAGTTGGGGCTGATGCGGCCCGCCGCCGCGAAGGCGGCCTTGCGGCCCTTCCACATCAGCAGCCGCTCCTCGGCGTCGCGCGCCTTGCGGAGTTCGGTCGCCCCGGCCCGGCGGCAGAGTGCCTCGACCCGCGCGTATTGGGCGGCGACCTCGGTCGGATGCCCGTCGAGTTCGACCAGCAGGATCGCGCCCGCGTCGGGCGGGTAGCCGGCGTGGACCGCCGCCTCCGCCGCCTCGATCGCCAGGGCGTCCATGATCTCCGCCGCTGCCGGGACGATCCCCGCACCGATGATCCCCGAGACCGCCTCGCCCGCCCCGTCGATCGTCGGGAAGGCCGCCAGGAGCAGTTCGACCGCCTCGGCCTTGCGGACGATCCGCAGCGTGATCTCGGTGCAGACGCCCAGCAACCCCTCCGAGCCGACGAAGATGCCGGTCAGATCGTAGCCCGGCGAGTCGAGCGTCGGGCCGCCCAAGTCGACGACATCGCCGCCTGGCAGCACCACCCGCAGCCCGAGGACGTGGTTGACGGTGAAGCCGTACTTGAGGCAGTGCGCGCCGCCGGAGTTCTCCGCGACGTTGCCGCCGATCGAGCAGACCTGCTGGCTGGAGGGGTCGGGCGCGTAGTAGTAGCCGTGCGGCGCGACCCGCTGCGTCACCCAGAGGTTCAGCACGCCCGGCTGGACGACAACGCGCTGGTTGGGGATGTCCACGTCCAGGATGCGCTGCATCCGGCTCAGGCCGATCACCACGCTCCCCGCGACCGGCATCGCGCCGCCGGAGAG
The DNA here is from genome assembly GCA_030446685.1 of Thermomicrobiales bacterium. Taxonomy (GTDB): domain Bacteria; phylum Chloroflexota; class Chloroflexia; order Thermomicrobiales; family CADCWN01; genus JAUJMV01. The sequence continues at coordinate 204,174 of JAUJMV010000007.1, forward strand.
GCCGGTGCCGGAGCCGCGCGGCACGTACGGCACGCCGTAGCGGTGGCAGAGGCGGACGACGCCCTGCACCTCCTCGGTCGTGGCGGGGAGCGTCACCAGCGCGGGGGTCTGCCGGTAGGCGACCAGCCCGTCCGCCTCATAGACGCGCAACTGCTCGGGCCGCGCGATCAGCCCCTGCGGCCCGACGACCGCCTCCAGCTCCCGCGCGAGTTGGGCGTAGTCCACCGGCGGCGCGGCGGTTTCGGCTGGGTCCGTCACGGTCATGGCGGCGCCTCCGTGGGGTGAGTCGGGTAGCCGGATAGTCGGGTAACGGCGGTGCGCCGGTTCCGGTGTTATTGTGGCAGAGATGGCGGTGTGGCGCAAAAGGGGTGATGGCCCCGGCTTTCACCCCTCGCCGCGCGCGTCCACCGCGGACAGGTCGCGGACGGCGCGGACTGGGGAGAAGAGGAGGAGCAGACCACCCGCGACGAGGCCCGCCGCGCCGACGAGCAGGGTCGCGCGGAGGCCGATGGCCCCGCCGAGGAGGCCGCCGAGCGCGGCGCCCGCGACCTGCATGCCGAACATCGGCAGGCGTCGGGCGGCGGTCGCCCTGGCGAAGAGGCCCACCGGGGTGAGGGTCTGCCGCAGGCTCATCTGATTGACCCCCCAGACGGCGCCGCCGAAGTTGGCGACCGCGCCCCCAGCGGCGACGAACAGGAAGGCCGCGCCCGCGAGTCCCGCGAGGGGCACGATCAGGGCGCCGGCCGCCCAGAGGAGGCTCCCGAGGACGATGGCCGGCCCGGTCCCGAGGCGGCGCGACGCCCGCCCCGCCCAGGCGGCGCCCAGGAGCGAGCCGCCCCCGCCGCAGGCGGCGACGAGCCCGATCAGCGCGGGGGTGAGGCCGAGCTCGCGGACGACGAACAGCAGTTGCACGGTGCTCTGCATCGCCGCCCCGAACGTGCCGACACTCACCGAGAGGGTGAGCGCCCGGAGGGCCGGCGTGCGCGCCAGCTCGCGCAGCCCCTCGCCGATCTCGCGCCAGGTGTTGCCGCGCGCCCGGCGCGGCGCCGCCTCGGCGCCGCCGACGCCACGGAGTGACAGCGCCGAGAGGACGTAGGAGACCGCGTCCACGAGGATCGCCCTGGGCGCGCTCACGAGCTGGATCAGCCCGCCGGCGGCGCTCGGCGCGGCGATGGTGAGGACCGAGTCGGTGACCGCCAGTTTGCTGTTCGCTTCCACCAGTTGGGCCTTCGGCACCAGCACCGGCAGGATCGAGATCGACGCCAGGCTGGAGAAGACGGTCAGGGTGCTCACGGCGAAGGCGACGCCCCAGAGGTGCGGGAAGGTCACGACGCCGAGGAGCGCGGCGAGCGGGATCGAGGCGAGCAGGACCGCGCGGCCGAGATCCGCCCCGACGAGGATCGGCTGCCGCCGCGCGCGGTCGACCCAGACGCCGGCGAAGAGGGCGAAGAGGATTTCGGGGAGGAAGTTGGCGATGCGGAGCAGGCTCATCTGGGCGGGGCCGGCGCCGAGGGCCAGGACGGCGGTCAAGGGCAGCGCCAGGCCGGTGATCGCCGTGCCGGCGTTGGAGACCACCTGCGCGAACCAGAGGCGCAGGAACGCGCGGTTGCGCCAGAGGCTCACCGACGCCCCGGCCGGCGATGCGGATTCACCCACGGTTCCCTCCTCGTCCTGTCGGGCATCGCTCGCCGCGCCCGGTAGACCGGTCACTCCGACGCTCCGCCGGCGCCATTGACCGCCAGTGCCGGATCAGAGCGCCTATCGAAGTCGTTGGTAGGGGCGAGTTTCAAACCCGCCCTACCGAACTGATGCCCCGTCCTTCTCCCCCCAAAGTTGGGGGGCCGGGGGGGCCATCACCCCGCGCCGCGCGCGGCCACCGCCTCCGCCCGCGTGACGAGATCCCGCGCCAGGCGCAGCGAGGCGGCGTCGATCATTTTGCCCTCGACGGCGATCGCGCCCCGGCCCTCGGCCGTCGCCCGCGCGTATTCGTCCAGCACCGTCCGCGCCCAGGCGACCTGCGCGGCGGGGGGCGCGAAGGCGGCGTTGGCGGTGGCGAGCTGGCCGGGGTGGATGCACCACTTGCCGTCGAAGCCGAGGGCGCGGGCGATCGCGCAGGAGCGCCGGAAGCCTTCGAGGTCGCGGAAGCCGGCGTAGGGGCCGTCCAGGCAGCGGAGGCCGTAGGCCCGCGCCGCGACGACGATGCGCTGCATGACGTAGTGCCAGCGGTGGCCGGGGTAGAGGGCGTCGTCGTCGTCCGGCTCGCCGATGTTGGCGAGCGGCATCCGGGTCGAGGCGGCGAAGTCGCCCGGCCCGTAGATCAGCGCCTCCAGACGGGGGGAGGTGGCGGCGATGGCGTCCGCGTGGAGGCAGCCGGAAGCCGTCTCGATCTGCGCCTCGATCCCGACGCGCCCCGCGAACCCCCGATGCGCCTCGATCTGCGTCAGCAGCGTGTCGACGAAATGGACGTCCGCCGGGCGCTCGACCTTCGGGACGATCACCAGGTCGAGTCGGTCGCCGGCTGCCTCCACGACCTCGATCAGGTCGCGGTAGGCGAAGGGGGTGTCGAGCGCGTTGATGCGGAAGACGCGCAGGCGCGGGCCGAAGTCGAGTTCCCGGAAGGCGCGGATGACGTTGGCGCGGGCCGCCTCCTTCCCCCGGCGCGACCGCGTCCTCCAGATCGAGGCAGACGGCGTCGGCGGCGGAGGCGGCGGCCTTGCGGATCATCGCGTAGTTGGAGGCGGGGACCAGCAGTTCGGAGCGTTCCAGGCGCTCCGGCGGCCCCCACCGGCGCGGCTCGGACACGGCGATCCTCCTCCACGACCGCCGCCCGGCGCCCCGGCGGCGGGATTAGCCCAGCGTGGCGCCCGGCGCGACAGCCTGCCCGGTGCGGGCCGACTCGTAGGCGGCGAAGACGAGCCGCACCGTTTCGAGGTTGTCGGCGCCGGTCGTCTCGGCCCGGCCCTCGCCGCGCAGCGCCCGCAGCAGATCGGCGTGGCAGGGGACGATGCTGCTCTGCACCAGGTCATAGGCCGGGTCGGCCCAGGCGTAGCGCGGCGGCGGGACGCGGCGCGCGTGCGTGCCGTCGGCGGTGGTGACGCGCAGCCAGTGGTCGGGGGCGAGTTCGAGCGAACCGCGCTCCCCCTCGATCCGCACGAAGGTCTCGGGGAAACGCTCGCGCTCCAGGCGGCTGGCGTAGCTCATCTCGCAGACGCAGGTGACGGCGCACCTGCCCGGCGCCGGGTGGCGCAGGACCACCGTCGCCACGTCCTCGCCGCGGATGGCGGGGTTGACCCGCGCGGTCTGGCAGTAGAGGCGGTCGGCCTCGCCGCAGAGGAAACGGGCGACATCGAGGATGTGGCTGCCGATGTCGGTCAGGATGAACCGCTCCAGCTCGGCCAGGAAGGGCTGGTTGGCGAAGACCGGGAAGCTGCTGTTGAACTCGATGCGGGCACGGAAGGGTTGCCCGATCGCGCCGCCGTCCAGCGCCTCCTTGAGGCGGCGCAATGGCGTCTGCCAGCGCCAGTTCTCGTGGACCAGCAGCGGCACGCCGGCCGCGGCGCAGGCGGCGACCAGCGCCTCCGCCTCGGCCAGCGTCGGGGCGAGCGGCTTCTGGCAGATCACCGGGGTGCCGTGGGCGGCGGCCAGGCGGACGAAGCGCCCGTGCGTGTCCACGTCGGTGATCACGTCGATCGCATCGGGCCGCTCGCGCCGCAGCAGCTCCTCGGGGTCGTCGTAGACCGCCGGGATGCCGAACTCGCCCGCCAGCGCCTCGGCCCGCTCGCGCGTGCGGTTGTAGAGCGCCACGATCCGCGCGCCCGGCACCTCCCGCCAGGCCGCGATCTGGAAGCGCGCCCAGAACCCCGCCCCGAAGACCGCCAGCCGCACTTCCTGCATCCAGCACCTCGCATGTTGCCCGCGTTTCGGTGGCCGGCCGACGACGCGTTGAAGCCGTCGCTAAGCGCGCGGCGGCGCCGCGACGTGCCCCAGGATGCGCCGGATCGGCCAGCCGCCGTCGGCGCGGCGTCCCGCCGGCGGGGCAGTAGGCCCGCGCCTCGGGCGGACTGGGAGACTCCGCGCCCGCGGCGCGCGGCGCACCTTGGCCTCGGCCCTCGAGAACAGGCGCGCGCTCTCCGGAAACGTCCCGTCCTCGCCACCCGTCAGAGGTGGCGAAGGCCCCTTGTATCTTCGGTGTCCAGGCCGCCGCGGCGCAGCCCGGCGACGGGTTTCCGCCCGTCGCCCCCCCCGCTACGCCTGGAGGAGGGCGCCGCGCGCCCCACCGCCACGGCCCCGCCTGCGCGCGTCGCCAGGCGGCCGGCCACGCCTGGCGCGTGGCCTCCGAGTCGCGGACGTGCTCGCGCAGGACGCGCCGGATCGCCGCCAGCCACCGTCAACCCGCGGGTGCGGCGTCCAGGCGCCGCGTCCGTCAGTGCTGCCGACGACGGCGGCCACGTCAGATCGCGTTCGCCAGGGTCCGCGCGCATCTCGAGCAGGCCGCGGCCTCTGGGCGATCGCGGATGCGCTGGTGGCCGAGCGGCCGACCGGGAGCTGGCCGTCGCCGTCCGCCCGACCCGACCTCCACGCGGCGGCTGCGCGCTCGCGCCACGGCTGGCGCGGCGCGAGCGGTATCCTAGCAGGATTTCGGCCCGCCGAGAACGGCGGCGCGTCATGGAGATGTCGGCGGGAGGCCACTCCGATGGCAGGGGCTCGCCTGTGTTGGATGCGGTCGCCTGAAACCACGGCACCGTCGCCCTACCCCAGGGCCTGCTCGATCCGCGCGACCGCTTCCTGGGCGTCGGCGCCGAGGTAGCGCCCGTGGACGTGGGCGCGCAGGGCCGGATCGGCGTTGAACGGCTCGCCGCCGAAGCCGACCAGCGGGCGCGGCTCGGGGAGTTGGGCGATCGCGGCGGTGGCGGCGATCAGGGTGTGGGCGGTGCGGCTGTTGGTGGCGGAGAGGCAGACGAGGGCCGGCTGCAGGCGCACGACCGTCTGCACCAGGTCGGCGATCGGCACGTTGGCCCCGAGGTAGATGATCTGCCAGGCACGGCGCACCAGGAAGACCGAGAGCATCAGGATGCCGAGTTCGTGCAGCTCGTCCGGGGCGCAGGCGGTGATGATCAGCCCGCGCCCGGCGGCGGGGGAGTAGGCCTGGAGGAGCGCGTTCAGCCGGCGCTGGATGAAATGCGAGGCGAAGTGCTCCTGGGCGATCGTCGCCTCGTGCCGGTGCCAGCGCTCGCCGATCTCGATCAGCACCGGGCCGAAGAGGCGCAGGCAGACATCCTCGATCCGGTAGAGGGCGTAGGCCTCCTCGATGGCCGCGTTGGCCCCCTGATGGTCGAAGGCGAGCAGTGCGTCCAGTAGCTCCCCGGCCAGCACGTCGAAGTTGCGCGGCCCGTGGTCCGGCTCCGGCGCCGCCTCGGCGAGGGCGTCGTCGCCGAGCGAGCGCAACTGCTGGATCGCCTGGCTGATCGTCATCCCGGCCAGGGTGCGCTCGCGCAGCCAGCGGATCGCGGCGATGTCGCGCTCGGAGTAGAGCCGGCGGCCGGTCTCGGTGCGCCGGGGCTGGGGATGCCGTAGCGCCGCTCCCAGGCGCGCACGGTGTCGGCCGGGATGCCGGTCTTCTGGACGACGGCCTTGATGTTGTAGAGCGGCTCCGTGGCGTAGCGCGGGCGTGCTGGTTCGGCCATCGTCGCCCCTTCCCTCGTGCGGCATCCCCCCCCGCGACGATGATACAACGGCTGCACAAGGCTTGTCAATAAATTGCAGCGATGCGCCGGGCGGGGCCGCGACTGGCCGCGGGGACGGCGGTGGGGGACGGTAGGGAGGTGTCGGGGGCGTGGGAGGGCGTAGCGCATGGCGGCTGATGCCGTGGCCGGGGGACCCGCGGGCCACGGACCCCGCCTGAAGCGGGCGGAGAGCGGGCCGGGGTGGACGTCGGCTGTCAACTCCCACGACACCGCCGCGCCACGCCAGCAAGAGGCGCGGCGCGGCATTCCTATCACCTGTCGGCGATGAGGGGAGACGCCAGCCGATGCCCGGTCAGTCGGCGGCGTCGTCGTGCTGGCGGCTGCCCTCCCACCAGACCGGGACGCTCAGCCGCGAGGAGCCGGCCGGGAAGCGGTTGGCGACGCGCAGGTAGCGCGCCTCGTCGCCTTCGATCATCAGCTTGTGGATCAGGACGACATCGGGGTCGGGCACCCAGCGGAGAGGGACAACGCAGAGGCGCATGGTCGAGACACCGCCTTCGAGGACTTCGACCATCCCCTGGAAGTAGGGGATGCGGTAGACGCGCCCCTTGATCGACGGGCTGGCGACTTCCAGGTAGCCGCGCTTGACCAGCCGCTCGTACTCGTCGTCGCCCAGGATCTGCCGGAGCAACGCCTTCGCGCGTTGCTCGGCGGCACGCCGTTCCTCGCCGGTCGGTTCGATCGGGACGCCCAGGCGCCGGAGCAGGCGCTCCGGCGGGCGCAGCACACAGAGCAGGACCGCGGCGACGAAGACGGCGATGAGCAGCAGCGCCGCTTCACCCCGTTCACCGGTCAGCGCCCGCCGCCCCCGCTGACGCGCGGGACGACCACGATCTCGTCGGCCTGGGGATCGAAGCGGTCCAGGCGCTCGGCCGGCTTGCCCGGCGCGACCCGGAACGCCGTCGCCCCGCGGGCGCGCTCGGTGGCGAAGAGGCGCTCGGCCTCGCGCACCGCTTCGACCGCGTCCGGGTCGCCCGTGGCCGCCTTGTCGACGTCCCAGGAGACCGCCGAGTCGCCGAGATGCGACAGAACCCGCAGCTTGCTCATGGATTCCTCCCTTCGCGTCAGGTTGCGTCGGATCGTGGACCCGGCCTCGTCCCTGGCGTCGGGGCCACCACCGCCCCTACGATACCAGATCGCGCTCCCGGATGCCTCGATTCCTGACCACAAAGCACGTAACGCACAAGCCCGTCGGGAAATCACGGCGGCGTGACGCGGGGGCTTGTCGGCGAGACCGCCCGCTGGCGGCGGGCATTCGGCGGCGTGGGGCGACGGTGTCACGGCCGGCGCGCACTCGCGCCACGGCAAATCCGATTATACCCCATCGCGCGCGCGTCAAGTCAAGTGTTCGCCCCGCGCGCCGCAATCCCGCGCCGGGTTCGCCCGCGCGCCCGGCTCCCACGCGCCCCCGACCCGTCACCCGAACACCCGGCGAGGGCGCGGAGGAAGGGGCGGGGGCGGAATGCGCGGCGCTGCCGGGACGTTACGGTGACGGAGCGGAGGGCGGCGAATAGATGACTTCGCCGATCAAGATCGACGAAAGTTTCCGATCATTTGCGATAGTCAACCCTGGCGACGCGGCGACGCTTGCGGAAAGGATCGCCGATGGCAACGATTTCGAGCGGCCTCACCGACCGGCAGGAGGCACGGGACGCGGGCGCGCCGCTGCTCGACCTGATCGGACGGACGCCGCTGGTGCGGCTGGTTAAGGTGACGGCGCACTTGCCGCCCGCGGTGACGGTCGCGGGCAAGCTGGAGGGCCGCAACCCCGGCGGCAGCGTCAAGGACCGGCCGGCGCTGGCGATGATCCGCGACGGCCTCGAACGGGGGCTGCTCGCGCCGGGGCGGACGATCCTGGAGGCGACCAGCGGCAACACCGGCATCGCCTACGCGCTGATCGGGACGGCGCTCGGATACCCGGTCGAGCTCTGCCTGCCCGCCAACGCCAGCCCGGAGCGCAAGCGCATCCTGCGGGCCTACGGCGCGACGGTCATCCTGACCGATCCGCTGGAGGGCTCGGACGGCGCGATCCGCGAGGCGCGGCGGCGCTACGCGTGCCGATCCCGGCCGCTACTTCTACCCCGACCAGTACAACAACCCGGCCAACTGGCGCGCGCACTACGACACGACCGCCCCTGAGATCTGGGCGCAGACCGGGGGCGCGATCACGCACTTCGTGGCGGGCCTCGGCACCAGCGGCACCTTCACCGGCGCCGGCCGCCGCCTGCGCGAGTACCGGCCGGGCATCCAACTCCTCGCGGTGCAGCCGGACAGCCCGCTGCACGGCCTGGAGGGGCTCAAACACATGGGCTCCGCGATCGTGCCGGGCATTTACGACCCGGAGCTGGCGAACGAGACCCTCACCGTCGAGACCGAGGAGGCCCACGCGATGGCGCGGCGGCTGGCGCGCGAGGAGGGCCTTCTAATTGGCCCCTCCGCCGCCGCCAATGTCGCCGCCGCCCTGCGGGTGGCGGGGGCCTGACCGCCGGCACGGTGGTGACGATCCTCTGCGACGGCGCGGACAAGTACCTGTCGGAGCGGTTCTGGGACGAGGAGCCGTAGGCGGTGGGGCGTGGGCCGTGGGCCGTGGGCCGTGGGCTGTGGGCCGTGGGGCGCCGTAGAGGGTCGCCAGTGGCGGGCCATTCGTTACGCGCCTTACGGCCCACAGCCCACGCCCCACAGCCCACAGCCCACGAAGGAGGAGGCGTGAGCCTGATCTGGACCGCCGCGCAGCGCGACGCGGTCGGGCGGCACGGCGAGGCGGGCTACCCGAACGAGATCTGCGGGCTGCTGATCGGGGAGCGCCGGGGCGGGGAGAAGATCGTGCGCGAGGTCATCCCGGTCGAGAACGCCTGGGAGGCGATCGACGAGCAGCACCGGCGCTTCCTGATCGAGCCGGAGGTGCTGCTGCGCGAGGAACGGCGACTGCGCGGCACGGGCCGGGAGATTCTCGGCTTCTACCACTCGCACCCGGACCATCCCGCCGAGCCTTCGGAGACCGACCGCGAGTTTGCCTGGCCGAGCTATTCCTACGTGATCCAGGAGGTCCGCGGCGGCCACGCGGCGGAGGCGCTGAGTTGGGTGCTCAAGGACGACCGCTCGGGATACGATCGGGAAACGATAGTAGTGCTGAGTGCTGAGTGCTGAGCGCTGAGGGTGAGCGACGAGGAGCTGGCGGACGGTGCGCGGCCGGCGAGCCCCATCCGCCACCCCGCCACCCCGCACTCATCACTCATCACCCATCACTCATCACTCGCAGGAGGGGGCAATGGCCGACAACGTGACGATCCTGATTCCGACAGCGCTGCGGCAGTTCGCGGGCGGGCGCGAGGAGGTGCGGCTCGCGGGGACGACCGTCGGGGAGGTGCTGGACCGGCTGACGGCGGAGCACGCGGACCTCAAGAAGCACCTCTACAAGGAGGACGGCCAGCTCCGCAACTTCGTCAACATCTACCTCAATGACGAGGACATCCGCTACCTGGAGAAGACCGCAACGCCGGTCGCGGAGGGCGACACGGTGACGATCGTGCCGTCGATCGCCGGGGGCGCGGCCGGCACGGCGGCGCCGGAGCTGTCGGCGGACGAGATCGCGCGCTACAGCCGGCACCTGATCATGCCGGAAGTGACGCTGGCGGGGCAGCAGAAGCTGAAGGCGGCGCGCGTGCTGCTGGTCGGCGCGGGCGGCCTCGGCGCCCCGCTGGGGCTGTACCTGACGGCGGCCGGCGTGGGCCACCTCGGCATCGTGGATAGCGACGTGGTCGACTCCTCCAACCTCCAGCGGCAGGTGACCTACACTACCGAGGACATCGGCACGCCGAAGCTGGAGGCGGCGAAGCGGCGGCTGACCGCGCTCAACCCCTACACCGCGATCACCACCTACGACACCCGCCTGACCAGCGAGAACGCGCTGGAGATCTTCCAGGACTACGACATCATCATCGACGGGACCGACAACTTCCCGACGCGCTACCTCGTCAACGACGCCTGCGTCCTGCTCGGCAAGCCGAACGTCTACGGCTCGATCTTCCGCTTCGAGGGGCAGGTCTCGATCTTCCACGCCGCGGCGGGGCCGTGCTACCGCTGCCTCTACCCGGAGCCGCCCCCGCCGGGGCTGGTGCCGTCCTGCGCGGAGGGCGGCGTCCTCGGCGTGCTGCCGGGGATCGTCGGCGCGCTCCAGGCGGCGGAGGCGATCAAGCTGATCCTCGGCATCGGCGAGCCGCTGATCGGGCGGCTGCTGCGCTTCGACGCGCTGAAGATGCGCTTCCGCGAGTACAAGCTGCGCAAGGACCCCGACTGCCCGATCTGCGGCGCGCACCCGACGCTCACCGGGCTGATCGACTACGAGGCGTTCTGCGGCGTGGCGCCGGCGCCGGAGGCCGATCTGGCGGCGGGGCAGGAGATCGGGCCGCGCGAGCTGAAGGCGCGGCTCGACGCGGGGGAGCGGATCGTCATCGTGGACGTGCGCGAGCCGCACGAGTGGGCGCTCGGGACGATCGACGCGCCGGACGTGCGCTTCATCCCGGTCGGCGACGTGCCAGCGCGGATGCACGAGTTGGACAGCGCCGACGAGATCGTCTTGCAGTGCCGCTCGGGGGCGCGCTCGGCGCGGGCGCTCGGCATGCTGGAGGGGGCGGGTTTCCGCAAGCTGAAGAACCTCACCGGCGGCATCCTCGCCTGGTCGGACGAGGTGGACCCGTCGCTGCCGAAGTATTAGCCGGCGGGGGGAGGCGCTCGTGAGGATACGCCCGCGTCGCGGGCGGCAGAGGCGCGGATGCAACGGTTCACCTACACCGACTACGCGCGGGAAGTGATCTTCGGCCCCGGCGCGGTCGCGCGGCTCGGCGAGGCGGCCGGGCGCCACGGCTGGCGGCGGCTGCTCCTCTGCACGACCGGCTCGCAGCGGCGGGGCGGGCAGGTCGCGGCGGTCGCGGCGGCGCTGGGGGATCGGCTGGTCGCGGTCTACGACCGGACCCGGGCCCACGTCCCGGCGGAGCAGGTCGCGGCGGCGCTGGACCTCGCGGACGGGCAGGGGGTGGACGCGATCGTCGGCCTCGGCGGGGGGAGCGCGATCGGGCTGGCGAAGGCGGTGGGCCTGGCCCTGGAGGAGCGCCGCGCCGGCCGCCCGGCGCGGGCCAAGGGTCCGACCGACCAGCCGCTCGTGCCAATCGTCGCAATCCCCACCACCTACGCCGGGTCGGAGATGACCCCGACCTACGGCGTCACCCGGCCGGGCGAGGGCGGCGGGCCGCCGCGCAAGGTCACGGTCACCGACCCCAAGGTCGCGCCGAAGCTGGTGGTCTACGACCCCGAACTGACGCTGGCCCTGCCGCCCGACCTGACCGGCACGACCGCCGTCAACGCGCTGGCGCACTGCTTCGAGGCGCTCTACTCGACGGCGCGCAATCCGCTCTCGACGGCGGCGGCGCTCGGCGGCCTGCGCGCCCGCGCCAGCGCGCTCCCGCGCGCCCACGCCGCTGGCGACGACCTGGCCGCGCGGACGGAACTCCTCGCGGGCGCGCACCTCGCCGGGGCCGCGCTCGCCTCGGTCGCGATGGGGCTGCACCACGGCCTCTGCCACGTCCTCGGCGGCAGCGCCGGGGTGCCGCACGGCGTCGCGAACACGATCGTGCTGCCCCACGCGCTGCGCTTCAACCTCGACGCGACCGCCGCCCAACTGGCCCCCGCGGCCGGCGCGCTCGGCATCGCACCCGCCGGCCCAAACGAGGTCGCCGCCGCGGCCGCCGCGGTGGACTGGACCGCCGCGCTGATCGCGCGCCTCGGCCTCCCCCGCCGCCTGCGCGACTATGGCGTCCCGGAGGCCGACCTGCCGAGGCTGGCCCGCCTCGCCGCCGAGAGCGGCGCCGTCCGCGCCAACCCCAAGCCGGCGACGGCCGCCGACGTGGAAGCGATCTTGCGCTCCGCCTGGTGACAACGTGGGCCGTGGGCCGTGGGCCGTAGGCCGTGGAGCGTAGAGCGTGGAGCGAACGCTGGCGGCCAACATCCGACTGCCCGATTGCCCGACTGCCCGACTGCCCAACGGACGACCGACGACCGACGACTGAGGGGCGAACCGATGACGATCCAGGGCATCCACCACATCACGCTCGTCTGCGCGGACGCGCAGCGCACGGTCGACTTCTACACGCGCGTGCTCGGGCTGTGCCTGATCAAGAAGACGGTCAACTTCGACGACCCCGGCAGCTACCACCTCTACTTCGGCGACGAGGTCGGCAGACCCGGCTCGGTCGTCACCTTCTTCGAGTGGCCGGGGGCGCCGCCGGGGCATCCGGGGATCGGCGGCACCCACCACCTCGCGCTGGCGGTCGCCGACCGCGATGGGCTCCTCCAATGGAAGCGGCGCCTGACCGACCAGGGGATCGCGGTGGACGGCCCGCTCGACCGGCACTATTTCGAGAGCATCTACTTCCGCGACCCGGACGGCACGATCCTCGAGATCGCCACGCGGGGGCCGGGCTGGGCGATCGACGAGGCGCCGGATCGCCTCGGGACGGAGCACCGCGACCCGCCGCCGGAGATGCTGGTCGCCAACCGCGACGCCGCGCGGATCGCGGCCGAGACCTGGCCCGAGCCGGTGCCGACGATCGGGGAGGGGATGGCGCTGGCCCACGGGATGCACCACATCACCGCGATCAGCGCCGACATCGAGCGCATGCACGAGTTCCTGAGCGGCCTACTCGGCCTGCGCCGCGTGAAGATGACCAGCAACTTCGACGACCCCGGCTCGGCCCACTGGTACTGGGGCGTCGGCGACGGCCGACCCGGCACGCTGATCACCTACTTCGGGCGCGACGCGGCGCGGGAGGGTCGCGTGCGGATGGGCGCGGGGCAGACCCACCACTACGCCCTCGCCGTCCCGGACGAGGCGACGCAGCGCGAATGGCGCGAGCGCCTGGTCGGCGCCGGCCTGCGCGTCTCGCCGGTGATGGACCGCGTCTACTTCAAGAGCATCTACACCAACGACCCGGAAGGCCACATCGTCGAACTGGCGACCGCCGGGCCGGGCTTCACGATCGACGAGGCCCCGGACGAGCTGGGCCGCCACCTCAAGCTGCCGCCCTGGCTGGAGCAGCACCGCGCCGAGATCGAGCGGGCGCTGAAGCCGATCACCGCGTAGAAGCGGCCCCCCCGGCCACCCAACCTTGGAGGGAGAAAGGCCGGGGCCAAGCGGATGCCTCTCCGAGAGGCTACGGCTCTGCCCGCGTCCTGCTCCCCCCAAAGTTGGGGGGCTGGGGGAGCCGTCTCCCGCACCGAAAGGAGCCACACAACGTGAGTACACCGCACCAACCGCCCGCCGACTTCGCCGGGCCGCACCAGGGGCAGCCGGTCCTGACGGCGGGCGAGCCGCTCGACCGGGCGCACGCGGCGATGATCCTGATCCACGGGCGCGGCGCCTCGGCGGAGGACATCCTCACGCTGGCGGGGGAGTTCGACGGGACCGGCTTCGCCTTCCTCGCGCCGCAGGCCGCCGGGCACACCTGGTACCCCAACAGCTTCCTCGCGCCGATCCCGAGCAACGAGCCGGGCCTCTCCTCCGGCCTCGCCGCCATCGCGGCCCTGCTGGAGCGGGTGGGCGGGGCGGGGATCGCGCCCGAGCGGACGATCCTCCTCGGCTTCTCGCAGGGGGCCTGCCTGGCGCTGGAGTTCGCCGCGCGCAACGCCCGGCGCTACGGGGGTGTGGCCGGCCTCAGCGGCGGGCTGATCGGCCCGGACGGCGCACCGCGCGATTACCCAGGGTCGCTCGACGGCACGCCGGTCTTCCTCGGCTGCAGCGACGTCGACCCGCACATCCCGGCGGCGCGGGTGCGCGAGAGCGCCGCGATTCTGCGCCGGCTCGGCGGCGAGGTGACCGACCGCCTCTATCCCGGCATGGGCCACACGGTCAACCGCGACGAGATCGCCGCCGTGCAGGGGCTGATGGAGGCGCTGGTCGTTGGGGCCTGAGCGCGGAACATGCCGCCCGACGGCCGCCGGCACCCCCCGCTGTTTGCGCCCCCTATCCTTCGCGGTCAGATTCTGGTATATAATATAGAATCATGTCAAGGAACGTGGTTGCGTAGCGTATTGGTGGCCGGGTAGTGCGTGTGCGCGCAAGCACCCGCGAGCCGGCGAGTGGATAGCTAACGGATGGAGCGGAACGTGGGCGAGCGGACAATCGGTGTAATCATGAACGGCGTCACCGGGCGGATGGGGATGAACCAGCACCTGATCCGCTCGATCGTCGCCATCCGCCAGCAGGGGGGCGTGGCGCTGCCGGACGGCTCGCGGCTGCTGCCCGACCCGATCCTGGTCGGGCGCAACGAGGGCAAGCTGCGCGACCTGGCCACCGCGCATGGCCTGGCGCGCTGGACGACCGATCTCGACGGGGCGCTGGCGAACCCCGACGATCCGATCTACTTCGACGCGCAGACGACCGACCGGCGCGCGGACGCCGTGCGCGCCGCGATCGCCGCCGGCAAGCACGTCTACTGCGAGAAGCCGATCGCCACCGAACTCGCCACCGCGCTCGACCTGGCGCGGCTGGCGCGGGAGGCGGGGGTCAAAAACGGCGTGGTGCAGGACAAACTCTGGCTGCCGGGGCTGCGCAAGCTCAAGCGGCTGATCGACAGCGGCTTCTTCGGGCGCATCCTCTCGGTGCGCGGCGAGTTCGGCTACTGGGTCTTCGAGGGGGACTGGCAGGCGGCGCAGCGCCCCTCCTGGAACTACCGCAAGGAGGACGCCGGCGGCATCATCGTGGATATGCTCTGCCACTGGCGCTACGTCCTCGACCGCACCTTCGGCCCGGTGCGCGCCGTCTCCTGCCTCGGCGCGACCCACATTCCCCGGCGCGTGGACGAGGGGGGCCACCCCTACGACGCCACCGCCGACGACGCCGCCTACGCCACCTTCGAGATTGACGGGGGCATCATCGCCCACATCAACTCGTCCTGGGCGGTGCGGGTCTACCGCGACGAGTTGTTCACCATGCAGGTGGACGGCACCCACGGCAGCGCGGTCGCCGGCCTGCGCGAGTGCAAGACGCAGCACCGGGTCAACACGCCGAAGCCGGTCTGGAACCCGGACGTGCCCAACCCCTTCAACTTCTACGAGCACTGGCAGGAGGTGCCGGACAACGAGGGGTTCGACAACGCCTTCAAGGTCCAGTGGGAGATGTTCCTCAAGCACGTCGCCTGCGACGCGCCCTTCCCCTACACCCTGCTCGAAGGGGCCAAGGGGGTGCAACTGGCCGAACTCGGCCTGCAATCGTGGGCCAAGCGCTGCTGGCTCGACGTGCCCGAACTGAGCGTGTAGCAGACCTCGGGGCGGTCACCTGGCAAACGTTGGAGGACGGAATTGACCACAGAGGACACAGAGGACACGGAGAACGACGAGGGAGAGAGAATAACGAAGGCTGGGTGGCAACCTCCGACCCGTCGCCTTCATTGCGTAATCTCTGTGCTCTCTGTGCTCTCTGTGGTGAACCCGACTAATCCGTCGAACCGAGTCCGTCTTGGACGGTAGGAGGAGCGCCATGACGATCACCCGCGAACTGCTGCTGCCGCGCGCCGACGGGAGCCTCGCGCCCTACGCGCCGGGGGCGCCTTCGGCCTTCGCGAAACCGGCCGGGCCGCCGCGCAGCCGGGTCGCCTACGCCGCGGCGCACGTCGTCGCCGACCCGCTGGCCGACCACAACCCGACCCTCGACACGCGGCTCGACTGGGAGGCGACGCTGGCCTACCGCCGCCACCTCTGGGACTACGGCTTCGCGATCGCCGAGGCGATGGACACCGCGCAGCGCGGGATGGGGCTCGACTGGGCCACCGTGCAGGAGCTGATCCGCCGCGCGCTGGCCGAGGCCCGCGCCGCCGGCAAGAGCGACCTGATCGCCTGCGGCGCCGGCACCGACCACCTCGCGCCGCGCCCCGGCCTGACCCTGGACGAGGTGATCGCCGCCTACGAGGAGCAGGTCGGCTTCGTCGAGGGCGCGGGCGGGCGGGTGATCCTGATGGCGAGCCGGGCGCTGGCCGCCTGCGCCGCCGGCCCGGACGACTACGCCAGGGTCTACGGGCGCATCCTCGCGCAGGTCTCCCGCCCGGTGATCATCCACTGGCTCGGCGACATGTTCGATCCCGCGCTGGCCGGCTACTGGGGGGCGCGCGACCTCGACGCGGCGAGCGAGAGCTGCCTGCGCATCCTCGCCGACAACGCCGCCAAGATCGACGGGATCAAGGTCTCGCTCCTCGACAAGGACCGCGAGATCGCCCTGCGCCGCCGCCTGCCGGCGGGCGTGCGGATGTACACCGGCGACGACTTCAACTATCCGGAGCTGATCCGCGGCGACGACCGGGGCTACAGCGACGCCCTCCTCGGCATCTTCGACGCGATCGCCCCCGCCGCCGCCGCCGCGTTCGCGGCGCTCGACGCGGGCGATCTCGCGCGCTACGAGGCGATCCTCGCGCCGACCGTGCCGCTCTCGCGCCACATCTTCCGGAAGCCGACCTACTACTACAAGACCGGGGTCGTCTTCCTGGCCTACCTCAACGGCCACCAGGCGCACTTCCACATGGTCGGCGGCCAGCAGAGCGCGCGGTCGGTCGTCCACCTGGCCGAACTCTTCGTCCTCGCCGACCGCGCCGGCCTGCTGCTCGACCCCGACCGCGCGGTCGAGCGGATGCGCTGCGTGCTGGCGCTGGCGGGGATTGAGTAGGGAGTCGGGAGTCGGGAGTCGAGAGTAGGCCCCGCGGTGGCGAATGCTTCTACTCCCGACTCCCGACTCCCTACTCCCGACTGCGAGTGGAGTGAGCGATGCAACCGCTGCCGGATCTCAGCCGGCTCAGTCTCAATCAGGCGACGACGCAGGGGTGGGGCGTGCGCGAGGCGGTCGAGGGCTGCGCGCGCGCGGGCATCCCCTGGATCGGGCTGTGGCGGGATAAGATCGCCGCGGCCGGCGTGGCGGAGAGCGCGCGGCTGGCGCGCGATGCCGGGCTGAAGGTGTCGAGCCTCTGCCGTGGCGGCTACTTCCCGGCCGCGACGAAGGCGGAGCGCGAGGCGCGGATCGAGGACAACCGCCGCGCGATCGACGAAGCCGCCGAACTGGGGACCGACGTGCTGGTGCTGGTCTGCGGCCCGGCGCCGGGCCGCGACATCGACGGCGCGCGGCGGATGGTCGAGGAGGGGATCGCCGCGATCATCCCCTACGCCGCCGAGCGCGGGGTGCGGCTCGGGATCGAGCCGCTGCACCCGATCTTCGCCGGCGACCGCTCGGTGATCGTCACCCTCGGCCAGGCCAACGCGATCGCCGAGCGGCTGGCCTCCCCCCAGGTCGGCGTGGTGATCGACGTCTACCACGTCTGGTGGGACCCGGTGGTCTACCAGGAGATCGCCCGCGCGGCCCCCTACACCCTCGGCTTCCACGTCAACGACTGGCTCGCCCCGCCGCCCCACCCGCTGCTCGGGCGCGGGATGATGGGCGACGGGACGATCGAGCTGCGGCGGCTGCGGGCGGCGGTCGACGCGGCGGGCTACCGCGGCCCGATCGAGGTCGAGATCTTCAACCAGGCGATCTGGGACGCGCCGGGCGACGAGACGCTGGCGCTGATGAAGGAGCGGTATCGCGAATATGTCTGAGCCCCGCCAGGTGCGGCTGGAGTTGATGCGGCCGGCCCAGGTGGAGGCCGCGGCGCGCGCCTTCCCGGCCGTCTACGTGCCGTTCGGCCCGATCGAGTGGCACGGCCCGCACCTGCCGCTGGGGACCGACGCGCTGAAGGCGCACGGCATCCTGATCCGCTGCGCCGAGGGGTTCGGCGACGTGGTGGGGCCGCCGATCTACTTCCACGATGGCTTCGACCTGGACCACCTGGTCCCGCTGCTGGCGCAGTTGTTCCGGCGGCTGGGGCGGATGGGCTTCCGGGTCATCGTCGGCGTCTCGGGCCACAACGTGCCGGGCCAGATCGCGATGATCGAGCGGGCGCTGGCGCCGATCGTCGCGGACGGCGGGGTGGCGGGGGTCGGGCTCTGGGAGGTCACGCTGAGCCGGGGCGCGGAGTCCGACACCGACCACGCCGCGAAGTGGGAGACCTCCGACCTGCTGGCCCTGCACCCCGAGCTGGTCGATCTGGCCGCGCTCGGCAACGGGCCGCTCAACCTCGACATGCGGCCGCCGAGCGGGATCGGCGGCCTGGACCCGCGGGCACACGCCTCGGCGGAGGTCGGGCGGCGCAACGTCGAACTCGCGGCGGCGGCGATCGGCCGCAAGGCGCGGGAGCTGCTGGCGTCGCTGCCCGAGGACCGGCGCTCCTTCGGGATCGTGGCCCTGCGCCCCGAGGGGTGGTGGATGATTTGACCCCCAACGAACGGCGGTGACGATGGCGACCGATCCGGGGTCGCGGATCGCCTGGCTGCGCCTGACCCTCTACGCCGTGCCGCTGCGGGCGCCCGCCAGCGACGCCAAGGTCTACAGCGGGCGGCAGGGGCCGCTCGACCGGGTGCTGGTCCTGGCCTGCGACCTGCGGACGGCGGACGGCGCGGCCGGCTTCGGCTTCGGCTACACCCTGCGCACCGGCGGCCCGGCCCTCTTCGCGCAGGCGCGCGAGCTGGCCCCGCTGCTCGTCGGCGAGGACGCCGCCGCCATCGGGCGGCTCTGGGACAAGCTGGCCTGGTGGAGCGCGTCGCTCGGGCGCGGCGGCGCGGCGGCGCAGGCGATCGCCGCGTTCGACACCGCGCTGTGGGACCTCAAGGCGCGGCGCGCGGGGCTCTCGCTCGCCCGGCTCCTGGGGGCCTACCGCGACTCGGTGCGCTGCTACAACACCTCCGGCGGCTACCTCTCCACCCCGACCGCCGAGGCGGCCGCGAACGCCGCGGCGTCGCTGGCGCGCGGCGTCGGGGGCATCAAGCTGAAGGTCGGGCACCCCGACGCCGGCGTGGACCTCAGGCGCGTGGCGGCGGTGCGCGAGGCTATCGGGCCGGGCGTGCCGCTGATGGTGGACGCGAACGGGCAGTGGGACCGCGCGACCGCGCTGAAGATGGGCCGCCGCCTGGAAGCCCACGACCTGACCTGGATCGAGGAGCCGCTCGACGCGCACGACGTGGCCGGTTTCGTCGCGCTGGCGCGGGCGCTCGACACGCCGATCGCCACCGGCGAGATGCTGACGCGCGTGGACGAGCACTGGCAGTACCTCCAGGCCGGCGGCGCCGACATCCTCCAGCCGGACGCGCCGCGCGTCGGCGGCGTCACGCCCTTCCTGCGGGTCGCGGCACTGGCCGACCACCTGGGTGTGCCGCTGGCGCCGCACTTCGTGATGGAGCTGCACATCCACCTGTCGGCCGCCCAGCCGCGCGAAGGGTGGGTCGAGCACTTCGACTGGCTCGAACCGCTCTTCAACGAGCGCCTGACGATCGCCGACGGCCGGATGCAGGTGCCGACCGGACCGGGCCTGGGCCTCTCGGTGAGCGAGGAAGCGGCGGGGTGGGTCGAGGCGCGCGAGGAGGTAGCACGGTAATGACCGAGCGGTACACAAGCGGCGCCGGCCAGGCCGATCCCCCGGCAGTGTTACAGAGGAACCTTCTTTCGGCGACCGGCTGATCGCGGCCCTCCGCGAGGCCGTGGCGTTCGAGCGGGCGAATTACCGGCCCGCGTGCGCGCCCATCGGCGCACGGGTGCCGAGTGGGTATTAGTTCGCGACGAGATGACCACCGGCCCGGCTTTGCGGGAGGCAGCGGCCGGGCGAAAGCAAGGGAGTAGCACGCATGCCGCGTACCCCCTTGACTTGCTGGCGCTCCAGGCGGAAGTCCTCGCCGCCGAGCGCGGCGAGGCGGCGCGCGGCACGGCGCGCTACACCCACGACGCCGCCGGGCGGCTGCTGCGGGTCAACGAACAGGACGGCGACCTCGCGCCCCGCTTCTTCCTGGGCCTGACACTGGCGGGCAACCTCTGGCGCTGCCGCCACGACCTGCCGCCCGACCTGGTGCGGGACCTGGAGCGCCTTGCCGCGGAGGAGCCGGTCGCCGCCGATCTGCGCGACAGGCCGCGCAACTACGACCGCATCCGCGCCCTGCTCGGCTCCCACGCGCCGATCACCGACGCCTGGCATGGCCCCGCCTACCACTTCCCGGACGCCCCGCTCGCTCCCCCCGCCGGGGTCGTGCGCGTCACCGCGGCGAACGGCGAACTCTTGCGCCCCGCGTTCGCCGATCTGATCCCGGAACTCGACTGGCGCCAACCCTGCCTGGCCGTCGTGGAGGGCGGCGCGGCGGTGTCCGTCTGCTTCAGCTCCCGGAACCACCCGCGGGCGGCGGAGGCCGGCGTCGAGACGATCGAAGCGGCGCGCGGGCGGGGCCACGCCGCGCGCGCCGTGGACCGGCTGGGCGGCGGTCCGGTGCGCGCGGAGGGCCGCATCCCGCTCTACAGCACATCGTGGGATAATGTGGCGTCGCAGGGCGCGGCGCGGCGGCTGGGGCTGGTCCTGTACGGCGCCGATCTCAGCCTCACCTGAATCGCATGGTACTGTCTACGTGGTGCTATACGGGGCCATAATGGGTGTCGAGGATCGGGTCGCCGATTCCGTGGCAGCGCCGCAAGGCGATGGGGCGGGAGGGCGCGGAGATGTGGATCGATCTCCTCGCCACGGCGTTCCCTGTTGGAGGTCATCGACCACTTCGCGATGGACGGCACGTCCCCGATCTCGCGCGGTTAGGTGAGGAGATCAAGGGAAGCGTTGGCGCGAGAGTATTTGGAGCAGCAGGATCGGGGATGACGATGCCGCCAGCGTATGACTTCCAGGAGATCGGCCGGCTGCCCGCCCCCGGCGACAACGTCGCGATCGCCACGCGGCGGCTGGAGGCGGGGTCGCGGGTGGTGTACGGGGGGGAGCGGTTTGCCCTCGACTGCACCGTGCTGGAGGGGCATCGCTTCGCCGTGCGGCCGATCGCGGCCGGAGAGGCGCTGCTGTCGTGGGGGCTGCCGTTCGGCTACGCGACCGGCCCGATCCCGCCCGGCGCCTACGTCCGCAACGCGAAGATGCTGGCCGCGCTCGCCGGGCGGGACATCGATTTCGCGCTGCCGCCCGCGCCCAACTTCCGCGACACTACGCTCGAACCGTACCGGCTCGACGAGGCGCGCTTCCGGCCCGGCGTCCAGGTGGCCGCCCCCGCGGGCGTCGCGCCGCCGACCTTCGCGGGCTACCGGCGCGGGGGCGGGCGCGGCGTCGGGACGCGCAACCACCTCGTCATCCTGGCGACGACCTCCCGCACGAGCAGTTGGGCCAGGGCGCTGGAGGAGCGGCTCGCGGGCGCGACGGACGGGCTCGCGACCGTCGACCGCGTCGTGGCGGTGGCGCACACCGAGGGGGGCGGCCCCGAGCGCCCGAACAACCGCGAGTTGTTGCTGCGCACGCTCGCCGGCTTCGTCGTCCACCCCAACGTCGGCGCGGTCCTGGTCGTGGACTACGGCGACGAGGCGGTCACCAACCGCCTGCTGCGCCGCTACCTGCGCGAGCACGGCTACCCGCTCGACGCCGTGCCGCATCGCTTCGTGACGCTGCGCGGCGGCTTCGCGGACGACCTCGACCGGGGCGCGGGCCTGATCCGCGAGTGGCTGCCCGAAGTGGCGGGGGCGCGACGGACGGCGGAGCCGGCCGGGGCGCTCGCGCTCGGCCTCCAGTGCGGCGGGTCGGACGCCTTCTCCGGCGTGTCGGGCAATCCCCTCGCCGCCTGGGTCGCGCGGGAGATCGTCCGCTACGGCGGCGCGGCCAACCTCGCCGAGACCGACGAGCTGATCGGCGCCGAGGAGTACGTCCTGCAGAACGTGCGCGACCTGGCGACCGCGCGCCGCTTCCTGGCGACCGTCGAGCGCTTCAAGGAGCGCGTCGCCTGGCACGGCCACACCGCGGAGGGCAACCCCTCCGGCGGCAACAACTTCCGCGGCCTCTACAACATCGCCCTCAAGTCGATCGGCGCGGCGGCGAAGCGCGATCCCGCGGTCCGCCTCGACCACGTCATCGCCTACGGCGAGCGGATGCTGGAGCCGGGCTACTACTTCATGGACAGCCCCGGCAACGACCTGGAGAGCATCGCCGGGCAGGTCGCCGCCGGCTCGAACCTGCTCTACTTCGTCACCGGCAACGGCTCGATCACCAACTTCCCGTTCGTGCCGACGGTCAAGATCGTCACCACCAGCGGGCGCTACCGCCTCTTGTCGCGCGAGATGGATGTCAACGCGGGCGAGTACCTGGACGGCGTGCCGATGGACGAGTTGGGCCGGCGCACCCTCGACCTGACCCTCGCGGTCGCCTCCGGCGCGCGGACCGCCGGCGAACGCGCCGGGCACGCCCAGGTCTCGATCTGGCGCGACTGGCGGCAGACCGGCCCCGCCGACCTCGCCGGGGTCCGCGACGCGCCGGAGACGACCGGCCGGCCCCTGCCGATCGCGGGCGCCGACGCCGATCCGCTGGCCGCGTTGACCTTCGCGGCGATCGAGACCCCGGACGGCCCCGTCACCGACCAGATCGGCCTGATCCTGCCGACCAGCCTCTGCGCCGGGCAGATCGCGCGGCGGATCGCCGACGACCTGAACGCGCGCGACCCCGGGCCGGGCGGCGAGCGCGCGCCGGTCTCCCGCTTCGTCGCGCTGCCCCACACCGAGGGCTGCGGCGTCTCCTCCGGCGCGTCGGAGGAGTTGTACACGCGCACCCTGCTCGGCTATCTGCGGCACCCCCTGGCCGCCCGCGCGCTCCTGCTGGAGCACGGCTGCGAGAAGACGCACAACGACTTCATCCGCCAGGAGCTGCGGCGCGAGGGCCTACCCCTCGACCGCTTCGGCTGGGCCAGCATCCAGCTCGACGGGGGGATCGCGACGGTGTCCGGGCGGGTGGCGGACTGGTTCGCGGCGGACTCCGCCGGGGCCGCGCCGCCAGTCTACCGGCCCGCCGGCCCCGGCGCGCTCCGCCTGGGGATCGCCGCGCTCGGCCCGGTCGCGCCGGACCTCGCCGCGAGCCTGGCGCGGCTGACCCGCGTCATCGTCGCGGCCGGCGGCACGGTCGTCCTCCCCGAGGGGGCGGGCCTGCTGCAATCGGCCGCGTACCGCGACGCCCTCCGCGCGACCAGCCCGCTCGCGCCGACGCTGGCCTACGGCGAGATCGCGCGAGGGTCCGGCCTGCACGTCATGGCCGCGCCGACCGCGCACTGGGTCGAGACACTCACCGGCCTCGGCGCGACCGGCGTCGAGATCGTCCTCGTCCACGTCGCCGACCGCCCGGCACAGGCGCACCGCCTGATCCCGACCCTCCAGGTTGCGACAGCGACGGAGGCCGCGGCCCGCTACGCGGACGACCTCGACCTCGTCCTCGCACCCGACGGCGCCGACGGGTGGGCCGAGGCTCTCCTGCGGCTCGTCCTGCGCGTCGCCGGGCGCGAGTACACCCCGCGCCTGAACGCGCGGGGCAACACCGACTTCCAGTTCACGCGCGGGTTGCTCGGGGTGTCGATGTAGAGGGCGGGGCGGCTGAAGCCGCGGCTGGGGGGCCTGCCGGCCACGAAGCCCGGCCAAGCCGGGCTGGAATGCGAGGCAAGGCCGAGAACTGTCACGATCGGCACCCGGTATGGATCGACCTCAGCCCGCGGAGGCGGGCTTCGTGGCCCGCAGGCCCCCCAGCCGCGGCTTCAGCCGTCCCGCCCACCCACCGACAAGGAGGAGCACCACCCCCATGACCGCCCAACCAGACGCCGCCAGCGTGGAACGCCGGCGCCGCGTCGAGACCAGCCAGCCTATGCCGGTGGCGCAGCCGGGACAGCGAGACGCCACGACGACGCTCGAACGGCGCATGGCGCATTACCTCGTGCCGGGGTGCAGCGTTGCCGTGATCGACGGCGGGCGGATCGCCTGGGCGCGGGGCTACGGGGTCGTCGAGGCGGGGCAGGCGGCGGTCACGCCGGACACGATCTTCCAGGCCTGCTCGATCAGTAAGCCGGTCGCCGCGGTCGCCGCGTTGCGACTGGTGCAGGAGGGCCGGCTCGACCTCGACGCGGACATCAACACCACCCTCACCTCCTGGCGCGTGCCGGCGAACGGCGCCTGGCAGCCGCGCGTGACCCTCCGGCACCTGCTGACGCACGGCGCCGGCCTGACCTACTGCTGGTATCCGGGCTACGCCCGCGGCGTCCCCACGCCGACGCTCGTGCAGACGCTGGAGGGCGAGCCGCCGGCCAACACCCCGCCGGTCCGCGTGGTCGCGATCCCCGGCACGCAGTTCCGCTACTCCGGCAGCCATTTCTCCGTGCTGCAACAACTGCTGGTCGACGTCACCGGCCGGCCCTTCCCGGAGCTGATGCGCGAACTGGTCTTCGACCCGCTCGGGATGCGCCACAGCAGCTACGACCAATCCTTCCCGGAGGCGCACGGCGGGGCCGCCGCGGCCGGTCACGACGCCGCGGGCGTGCCGCTCGCCGGCCGCTGGCATGTGCAGCCGGAGATGGCCGGCGCCGGCCTCTGGACGACGCCCGCGGACCTCGCCCGCCTCGCGCTGGAGGT
>JAUJMV010000007.1:228537-245404 GCA_030446685.1 Thermomicrobiales bacterium
GCTCCACGCCGCGGCCCAGCCCGCTATCCCGCTGCGCGCGGTGTCCGGCAGCGCGTTCGTCGCGGACGCGGTCGATGCGGCGCTGGACTTCGAGCGAGCGGCGGACGGCGCCGTGACCGGCTTCACGCTGCGGCAGCGCGGCGATGAGGTGTTCGCCAGGAAGACAGCGTAGATGGCGCCCGAGTGCGCCCGCGACGCCCCGGACCTCCCGCCGCTCCTCGACTACCTCAGCCGAGAGGCGCCGTCCGCCGTCACCCATTGGGGACAGTGGCGGATTGGGCCAATCGGCGGCGCGGGCAACAACCTGCTCTACCGCGCTACCAGCGATGGGCGCGACCTTGCCATCAAGTTCACCATCCGCGACGCGCGCGACCGTGCCGGCCGGGAGTACGAGGCGTTGTCGGCCTTGCGAGAGGCCGGCCTTGATATTGCCCCGCGGCCGGTGCTGCTCGATCGGGCGCGCGCTCCTCAGCCGGTCGTCGTGCAGACCTGGCTGGCGGGCGCTGTCGCGGAACCGCCCCCGACCACCGATGCCGACTGGCGCGCGCTGCTCGACCACTTCGCCGCCATCCACGCGCTGACCCCTGAAAACACCGCGCGCCAATTGCCCAACGCCGTGCATACCATGCACGGCGCGGCAGACGGGAAGGTGCGCATCGGCGAGCAACTGGCGCGCGTCCCGCCGGAGGGCCAGCCGGCGGGGTTGCGCGAACTGATCGCCCTGGTTGAACGAACCCCTTTCCCGGAATGGCCCGCGCCGCGGCCGGCGCTCTGCCGGTGCGATCCCAATACCCTCAACTTCATCCGCCGCCCCGGCCGCTGGGCCTCGGTCGATTGGGAGAACAGCGGCTGGGGCGACCCCGCCTTCGACCTGGCGGACCTGCTGACCCACCCGCGATACAGCGCCGTGCCGCCCGACCGCCGGGAGTGGATCATCGACACCTACTGCGCGGCCCGCGGCGACCCAGCCGCCGCGACCCGCATCCGCGTCTACTCCGTCCTCTGCCTGGTCTGGTGGGCGGCGCGCTTCGCCCGCATGCTGCACGAGGTGCCGCTCGGGTTGGATCAGCGCCTCGCCGCGCGCCCGGACGGTTGGGAGGCGGAAACCGAGGCCAAGTACGGACGCTACCTGCAACTCGCGACAATGGCACTTGTCCCACTGCCGGGCTAATCAGGAGGATCGGGGCCGTTGCGCCACGGCCTCGATGAAGGCCCCCTTGCGACCGTCGTAGGCCCCGGAGGTCCGGCGCAGGGTGCGGATGGTGAACCGGGCGAGTTGACGCGCCATGTACTCCTTCGAGAAGAAGTGGCGGACGTGCCCGTTGCGGCGGAAGCAATCGCCGCCCAGATCCTCCCCCTGCCCGTAGAGGCTGTCGGCGGTCGAGCGGCACTTGACGCAGAGGAACGCGCCCGGCTTGAGGAGTCGCCGGAGGTCGTCGAAGACGGCGATCGTCAGCGCGTCCGGGAAGTAGTGCAGGCTGAGGTGACTGTAGATCAGGTCGAATGACTCGGCGGGGAAGGGGAGCGGCGGGCGCGCGTAGTCGAGCTGGTGTGTCGTGACCGCGACCAACCCCCGCCGTCGAGCCGCCCGGGCCGTCTCCTCGACCGCCGAGCGGGAGAAGTCGATCGCCGTCACGCGGTGGCCGCGCCGGGCGAAGAAGAGCGCGTCTGCGCCGCTCCCGCAGCCGATCTCCAGGATCGTCAGCGGCGCGGCCGTCTCCGGCGCGACGTAGCGGAGGCATCGCCTGGCAAAGCCGTTCACCGGCGGCCGGCGGCCGGTCCAGGCATGCTCCCAGATCGCCCGCTGGTCAAACATCGCGCGCCTCCGGCGTCGCCTTCCTACCCGCGCGGCTCCCCGGCCTCGCCGGCGGCGAGGCGCTGGTAGAGGCGGATCAGGCCGGCGTCGTCCTCACCGCCGAGACCGGCCGCCGCGCCGAGCTTGAAGACCTGGTGCGCCACCGCCGCCGCGAAGAGGGGCAGGCCGAGGTCGTCGGCGGCGTCGTTGACGATGCCGAGGTCCTTCACGAAGATGTCCAGCACGCTGCGGGCGGGCGTGAACTGGCCGTCGAGCATGCGCGGACCCCGGTCGCGGAACATCCAGGACGACCCGGCGCTCTCACCGACGATCGCGAACGCCTGGCGCGGGTCGAGGCCGGCCCGCGCCGCCAGCGCCAGCGCCTCGCTCGTCGCGACGATGTTCACGCCGGCCATCAGTTGGTTGATCATCTTCATCGCCTGGCCGTCGCCCGCGCGCCGGCCGACGTGCCAGATCTTCGCCGGGTCGCCGAGCGTTTCGAGGAGCGGCCGCGCCGCCGCGACCGTCTCGTCCGGCCCGCCGAGCATGACCGACAGCGCGCCCTCCGCCGCGCCCGGCCCGCCACTGACCGGCGCGTCGAGGAAGCGCAGCCCGCGATCGGCGCAGCGGGCGCCCAACTCGCGCGCGTCGGCCGGCGCGACCGTGGACATCAGGATCACCAGCGTCGCCGGCGCGAGGGCGTCGAGCGCGCCGTCCGGTCCCAGCAGGACCGCGCCGGCCTGCGCGAAGTCCCGCACCATCACCACGGCCGCCGCCGCCCCGCGCGCCGCCGCCGCCGGGCTCGCCGCGCCCTCCGCGCCGAGCGCCGCCAGTTCGGCGCGCGCCTCGGCGGGACGGACATCGAAGACGGCCACCGGCCAGCCGGCGCGGAGCAGCGTCGCGGCCATCGGCCGCCCCATCGCCCCCAGCCCGAGGAAGGCGATCCGCCCCGCGCGATCGTCGCCCATCGCCACACCTCCACGCCATCGCAGTGCTGAGTGCTGAGTGCTGAGCAGGACGCGACACTCTCGACTCAGCACTCAGCACTCAGCACTCGTCACTGTTGCAGCGCGACGGCGGCCAGGCCGATCGCCGCCGCGATCGACAGCACCGCCACATCGCCCTCGCGCACCGCGTCGAGCAGGTCGTCGAAGGGCATGAGCCCGATTTCCAACGCCTCCAGGTCACCGGCGTCCGGTTCCGCCACCCGCCGCGCGCCGCGGGCCAGGAAGAGGTGTGCCGTGCCGGCCCCACGGTTACCGCTCTCCGCGAACTGCCCGAGCGGGGTCCACTCGTCCGCGGCGTAGCCGGTCTCCTCGCGCAACTCGCGGCGGGCGGCGGCCAGCGGCGCCTCGCCCGGCTCGAGATACCCGGCGGGCAGGTTGAGGCAGACCCGACGCGGCCCGTGCTTGTAATTGCGCTCGACCACGACCCGGCCGTCCGGCGTGAGCGCGACGATGACGGCGTAGTCGGGCGCCTCGATCGTGTAGAAGCCTTCGACCGTCCGCCCGTCGGGCAGGCGCAAATCCTCCGCCCACAGCCGCAGCCAGGGGCGGGCGTCGGCGATCTCGCGCCGCCGCAGCACCTCCCAGGGCCGC
This sequence comes from Thermomicrobiales bacterium, assembly GCA_030446685.1. GTDB lineage: Bacteria > Chloroflexota > Chloroflexia > Thermomicrobiales > CADCWN01 > JAUJMV01. The sequence goes on from JAUJMV010000007.1 coordinate 231,931, forward strand.
GCTAGCGGTTCGCTCAATCCGGCCTCCTCCACTTTGGGGCGTCAGCGCGGCAGCTCGCCCAGGATGCGCCGCCCGAAATGGCCGAGCAGCACGTCATTAGGCGCGGCATACTCGGGGTGGTGCTCGAAGCGGGCGCGCTCGAAGTACTGCACGCGGTAGACCCGGCCGTCCTCCAACTGCTCCTCGAACTCTTCGCTGATGGGGAAGCCGAACTGCGGCAGGCCGCCGCGCGCCTGCCAGTAGGCGAGGAACGGGCCGCCGAGGTTGTGCCCGGTCTCCGGGAAGTAGGCGGCGGGGGCGCCGGTCGCGCCGCCCGCCCGCGGCGGGGCCGGCGGGTCGGCGGGGCGGATGCGCCGGCCGAACTGGCCGAGGAGCACGTCGTAGGGCGCCCGGTTCTCGGGGTGGTGCTCGAAGCGCGCCCGCTCGAAGTACTGCACCCGGTACCAGCGGCCGTCCTCCAGCCGCTCCCAGAAGAGGTCGCTGATCGGGAAGCCGTAGATCGGCAACCCGCCGCGCGCGTCCCAGTAGGCCAGGAAGGGGTCGGCGACCGTCTGCCCGGTGGGGGCGAAGGAGCGCCGCGCGGGGCTGTCGGGCGGCGGGGGGGGCGCGACGCGCGGGTAGTCGCGGAAGGTCTCGTAGAAGGGCGTCTTCGGGGTGAAGCGCGTCGGCGGGGGGTTCTGCTCGGTCGGGCGCGGGGCGGCGCGCAGCAGGCCGAAGCCGGCGGGCGCCGGGTCGTCGCCGGACCAGTCGTGGAGCTGGTGGAGGCAGAGGAGTTCGATGTCGGTGCGGCCCGCAAACCACGAGAGGGCGGCCCGCAGCCGCACCGCCTGCTCCTGTGGGTCCTTCGAGAAGCCGAACTCGGTGATCCAGAGTGGCATGTCGGGGTGGCCCTGCTCGATCAGCCCGGCGCGGATGCGCTCGATCCGTACCGTGTCGATCGGCGCCTGGGAGCTGTCGGGGCTGCCGCCGGGGATCGGGTAGGGGTGGTAGGCGATGGCCTCCCAGACCCGCTGCTCGGGGCTGGTGTTGGCGTAGACCCAGCCGATCCAGTCCCAGCCGGCCAGCGAGGAGATCGCCACGCGGGCCTGGGGCAGCGCCGCCTTGATCGCGCGGTGGGCGCGGAAGACGTAGTCGAGGTACTGGTGGACATCGCCGATGCCGGCCCAGATCTCGGGCTCGTTCCAGATCTCCCACCGCTCGATGAAGGGGTAGCGCGCGGCGGCGGCGGCGGCGAAGCGCTCCCAGTCGCCGGCATGCTCCTTCTTCGGGAAGCAATGGGCCGGCTCCTCGGTCGGCACCGCGCAGAGGGGGTCGTGGGAGGCCCAGGCGGGGATGGTGTTGAGATTGGCGACGATCGCGATGCGGCGCTCGGCCAGGGTGGGCAGGAGGCGGTCGTAGAGGGACCAGTCGTAGACGCCCGGCGTCGCCTCGACCCGCTTCCAGTCGACCCCGATGCGCACGACCTGGACGTGGAGGTCCCGGTAGGCGGCCAGCGTCTCCTCGCGGTAGGCGTCGAACCACCAGGCGTGGCCCGCGATGCCGAGCAGCATCGTGGTGGGGAGCGGCCTGGGCGCGGGTTCGAGTGCGGCCGTCCCGCCGGCCGCGCCCCGCGCCGGCGGCGCGGCCGGCGCCAGCAGACTGACGGCGAGGAGGAGGCAGAGCCACCCGCCCCGCCACGACCGCCCGGCCCGCCGGCCAGGACCGGATCGCACGCCTCGCGAAACGCGCATCGTTCCCCTCCCCGCTTTACCGGACCGAACCACCAGGTTGGCAGAGAAAGAACGTATCATGCGCCGTTTGGTTACTGCGGGAGTATACGCCCGCGGCCTCCCGTTCGCGTTCACCGCGGAGGGCGCGGAGGACGCAGGATCTTAAGGCGGTGCGCGCGTTGGTCATGTCGATGGGGTTGGGGAACGGCCGCCGGCCGTCCCGGTCATCCTGATCCGCCGCGAAGGATCACGGACCTTGGCACCGGACCTAGCCGCCGGGCGGGTGCCGAGGAGACCGATCCTTCGCCGCGGCTCAGGATGACCGGGACGGCCGGCGACCCGACCTCTCCACGAATCGCTGTGCAACGCTCGCCGTCCCCACAGTGACCTCTGCTACGATCAGCTCACGGCCCAAACGAAGGAGGCCCGCTTGGGGAAGAGGGCGGTCAGCAGCGCCCGCGGCTCGTCGCCGTCGGCCCAGCAATCGGCGAAGGCGTAGCGCAATTCCTCCAGCGTGCGGTAGCCGAAGAGCAGTTGCAGGAAGGTCAGGCCGGGGAAGGCCGCCTTGCCGCCGTCCTCGACCGTCGGGCGCCACCCCTCGGCGGTGACCAGCCGCCCGCCGTCGAAGACCAGCCGCAGGCCGTCGCGGTAGAAGCTGATCCGCAGTTCGCCGCCATGGCCCGCCAGGGGTGACGCGGCCAGCCGCCGCTCCAACACCGGGGCGATCCGGCGGACGAAGGCGGGCAGGTCCGGGACGCGCAGGAAGTAGGCGTAGGGCGGGGCGACGCGCGGCAGGCGGTCGTGGAGCGCGGCGTAGACCGGGTGCTCCTCGCCCAGCCCGAAGCCGAACGCCTCCCACTCCTGCCGCGGCTTGCCCTCCCGTTGCGGGGCGCGATCGGCGTACTCCCGGCCGGTCGCCGCCAGATAGCGCACGACGCTCGGCGAGACCGCGCCCCAGGAGACGCCCGGCCGCAGCTCGTAACAGTTGACCGAGAGGGCCACACCCCACAGCCGCGCCGGATGGCCGAGGATGCCGACCGGCTCCCCCGCCGCCGTCTCGATCACCCGCCACTCGCGCCGGGCTTCGTTCCGCTCGCTACGGCCGTTCAGCTCGTAGCGCCACAGCGCCTCGTCCATGACGCAGGCGACGAGCGACCGCCGGCTGCCCTCCTCGTAGAGGCGCATCAGCAGGGGCAGGTCGGCCTCGGTCGCCGGGCGCAGGCGGTAGGGCTCCTCCTGGCCCGCCTCCAGCTTCGGCACCTGCGCGCGGTAGCCGGTGCGCCCGCCGCCGAGCGCCAGCCCGCCCATCTCGTAGCCGAACTGCCGGTAGTACCAGGGGATGCCGGTGATCGCCTGGACCAGTTCGCCGCGCTTGGCGCTCCAGGCGTGGAGCACGTCGAACTGGCGGCGCACTAGCCCGCGCTTGCGGTACTTCGCCGCCGTCCCGACCAGCTCCGGCCGCCCGACCCCGAACGGGATGCCGTCGTAGGACCAGGTCTGCGAGATCAGGTTGGTCGTCGAGGCGACCGCGCCGGTGCGCGTGTCCTCGACGAGCAGGAAGTCGCCCGGCGCGAAGGTCGGGTGGGGGCGCGTCAGCAGATCGCGGGTCCAGGCGCCGATGCTCTCGTTCGGCCCGGTCGCCGAGGGCCAGTTGTGGATCGTCGCGTTGAAGTCGGCCAGCTTGTCGGCGTCCGCCGGGGTCGCCCGGCGCAGCACCAGCCCGTCGCCGAGGTTCTGGGGCAGGGTGTGGCGTCCGGTCTGTTCCTCGTCATCATAGCCTTCTTTCCGCTTCCCATCAGCATCTGCCCCGGAAGGTCCACTATCCTGGCGCGCCCGCTCGACCCGCCATTGGAGCACGACACCATTGGCCCGATCTTCTCGCGCGGTCCCGCTGGCGGCGCGCGACTCGTTAGGCGTCCCGCGAAGTGATGACAACCAAACGATTCAGGTCGGTCTCCTGGCTGACAAACTCTTGGAGCAGCGCGTGCCAGCCAGACACCGTGACCGCGGAACTGTGGCTCGAATAGCGTAGCCGACTAATGCCTCAGCGATCGCCGGTCGATGTCGTGCAACATGATCTGCTCGACAAGATCCTGGTCGCGGTAGATGGCGAAGTAGTGTACGTCGTGGTCCGTTGCCGCTCGGGGCAATGCGTCACTGAGTCCGCCACGTCGGCGGCTTTGCGACCTCCGGCGCGAGGCCCGATGCTGATGCTATCCCTCCTGTATGGCGTGTGGAGAGGCATCCGGGCCGGCAAGCGACGATCACCCGCGGGTCGCCCAATACGGGACCCCCATCGGTCGGCGTCGCCCTCGGCAGAGCCGGGAGAAAAACTGTCCGATGGAACAGATCCAGCGGACCGATCACCCGGCCACCGCACCCGGCCCCACATCTGCGCGGCGATCCGTTGAGGCCGTCTTGCGGGGCCTCGCCGCGCGCCACGTACGCGGCCACGGGCGCGACGGCGGCCTTCGCGGCCGGCGCGATCGCCGGGAACACCCCGCCAGGAGCCGCTGCACCCGCCCTTGATCGCGTCGCGGAGCACCCCACCGCGCGCGTCGAGATCGCTCAGCATGGGCGATCGCGTCTGGCGACCGACGAACAGGTCGATCGCGGACGACCTCCGGCGATCCACCCGGTCTCCTCGCGCGCTTCCTGCACCGCCGCCTGCTCCGGCGCGAACTCGCGGCCCGCCCGGCAAGGCCGGGGGCTCTCGGGGGCCGCCGGGTGGGAGGTATCCGACCCCATCGCCGCGGTGATGATCACGTTCACCCCCAGGCCGTTCGGCGGATAGTACGTCCACCCGCAGGCGGCGCAGCGCGGGCGGAAGTGGTCGTCGGCGTCCCGAGTAGCAACAAGATGGCCGGTACAGATTACTGGCGATACCGCAGAGGCGGGCGTGGAAGGGGGTACGCTAACTCCATCGTCCGATGGAACAGTTCGATAACCGCCCACGCCGAACCTGGACATATCCGGTGGCGCGCGAGCGCGTCAGAGGGGCCGTCCTTGGTGCCCCGCCCCGACGCCGCCCAATCGCGGTCGAGGACGGGGATGCCACGGCGTGCGGCGGCGAGGTGTGCCGCGACCCGGCGGGCAGCGCCGATTGGGGTCGGCCCGGCCCTGCTACCGGCTGTTGCCCCCGCCGCGCCCCGGCGGCTACGCCAGGGCGTCGCGCTTGCGCGGGCGGGCGAAGCGGGCGGTGAGCAGGCCCAACTCGAAGAGGAGGTACATCGGCGCCCAGACGATCAGCATGTTGATCGGGTCGGGCGTGGGGGTGATGATCGCGGCCAGGACCATCAGGCCGACCGAGGCATACTTGCGCGTCTGCCGCAGGACGCGATAGGGCACGATATTGAGGGACGCCAGCAGGAACATGATCACCGGCAGTTGGAAGGTCACGCCGGTCCAGAGCGAGAGGTTGGAGAAGAAGCCCAGCAACTCCTCCAGCCGGATGAAGTTGCGCAGCGACTGGTCGCCGTAGGTGAAATCGCCGAACGCCAAGAGGAAGTGGAACATGTTGGGGATCGCGACCCCCGAGGCGAAGGCGACGCCGAGGACGAAGAAGAAGACGATGAAGGGCATCGTCAGGTAGACGTAGCGCCGCTCCGCGCGGGTCAGGCCGGGGGCCAGGAAGCGGATGAACTGGTAGATGATGACCGGCATGGCGAAGGCGACGCCGAAGTAGAACGCGATCTTGAAGTAGACGACGACGCGCTCACCGGGGCTGGTCACTGTGAGTTCCGTGCCCGGCGGGGCCTTGGTCGCGAAGAGGTAGAGGAAATAGGTGATGGCGTACTGCGCGAAGTAGAAGCCGGCCATCATCCCGATGAGCACCCCGAGGCCGGCCTTGATGATCCGGTCGCGCAGCTCCTTCAGGTGCTCCTGCAGCGTCATCGGCTCGTCGAGGTGGGCGTCCTGGTTGCGGGCGGGCGGGTCGCCGCCGGCGGGGACGAGCGGCCCGCCGGCGGGGGCGGCGTAGCCGTCCGCGACGGCGGCGGGGGTGGTTCGCCGCCCTTCGTCGGTCATCGCCATGGTGCTGATCCTTCTATCTGGTCCGGGGCGCCCGCGCCCCGCGACGATAGCGTGCCGCTGGCCGTGGCGCCACCGCGCGGGCGTGAGACCGGCAGGGTGGGGGGGTGGCGGGGCCGGAGGCGATCTCCTGCGCTCAGTATACACGAAAAGGGGCCGGGCCAGCCGCCGGACGACGGCCTCCCCAGACCCGCGCCCCGCGCCCGCCCGGCGCCCATGCTGTCGTGCCCCCGCGCGTCGCCGGCCGGCCCGGCGCGGGGGATCAGCTCCGGTGCTCGGTGATGTATTCCTGCGCCGCGCCGACGGTGGTCAGGTTGTTGGCTTCCTCATCGGAGATCTCGACCCCGAACTCCTCCTCCAACGCCATGATCAGCTCGACCAGGTCCAGCGAGTCGGCGTTCAGGTCCTCGATGAAGTGCGCCTCGGGGGTCACCCGCTCCTCCTCGACCCCCAATTGATCGGCGATGATCTTGCGCAGGCGCTCGTCGACCGACCCGGTCTCCGCGGTCATCGTGGCTCCTCCTCTGCGTGCGTCTCGGTCTCCCTCATTCCACCCCCGGACCGCCCGGCGGCGTCCCTCGCGGCAGGTTGCGGCGTAGTATACCGGAGAAAGCGGGGGGGCGGGTAGCGGTAGGAGGAGCGGGGCGGCGCGCGCGGTGGGCTAGCCGCCGGCCCGCCGCCCCGCCTCGCGGCTCGCCGCCTCGTCCGGGCGCCGCTCGGCGGCCACGGTGCCGAGGACGCCGTTGACGAAGCGCCCGGAGTTGTCGCCGCCGAAGCGCTTCGCCAACTCGACCGCCTCGTTGATGACCGCCTTGACCGGCACGTCGCGCGCGATCAGCAACTCCCAGAGGGCCATGCGCAGGACCGCGCGGTCGACCGCGGGGAGCTGCGGCACCGGCCAGGTCGGGGCGGCCTTCGCGATGATCGCGTCGAGCCGCTCCCGCTCGGCCAGCACCCCGCGCACCAGCCCCTCGATGAAGCGGCGGGTGCCGGTGGGCATCTGGGCATTGCCCAAGTAGCGCGCCAGGACCTCGTCGGCGCTGTGCGTCGCGGCGTCGATCTCGTAGAGGGCCTGGAGCGCGGTGATCCGCGCCTCGTGCCGCCGGCCCGACACGACTGTCGTCGATCCGTTACTCATGGTTATTCCTGACTGGGGTTACGGCTCGAAGGTCACGGAGGTGTGGGGCGGACGCCAGAGCGCCGGGCAGCGCGCCCGGCCTCGCCGCGCTGCCGATCGGTGATGACTGGTGGAGCGAACCCTCCCCCCGGTTTGCGCACCGGGCAGGGGGTATTGTACCACGCGCCGGGCGTCGCCCCGGACCGCCCGGCGCCCGGCGTTGGAGTTCAGGATCAGGTAGTCGTCCAGTCGGGTAGAGGAGGCCAGGGACATCACGATCGGCCAGGTGGCTCGCTCACGTCCCTCTAGCCGACTGGCCGAGCCGACTACCAGGCTACCCGAGTGTACACTCCGGCGGCGCTCGTGTTCCCCGTCAGGGCGTGTCGCCGCGCGGCGCGCGCCGGGCATCCGGCGTCGCGGCACGGCCGCGCACCTCGTCGACGTAGACGTTGATCTCGCCCACCGTCATCCCGACCATGTACTGCACCGCCTCGGCGACATCGCGCTGGATCTGCCGCCCCAGGTCGAGGATGTTGGCGTCGGCCTGCGCGACGATCGCGATGTCGGCGTTGACCGTGTCCTCGGTCAACTGGACATGGACGCCGCTCGCCACCTCGCCGCGCGTCGCGTTGCGCAGCCGGTCAAACCGCGGGTGGCGCGAGCACATCCCGGCGACCCCCGGCACGCCGAGGGTGGTGCGCTCGACGATCTGCGCCAGCACCGTCGGCGCGATCCAGACCCGCCCGAGCGGGGGCTCGCCCCCCTCCCCCACCGTCACCTCGGCCGGCAGCCCCTGCTCCTCGCCCTCACTCATCGGCCCCTCCCCGTCTTGCTCGCCACGCTCCAACCGCCATACGCCGCGCGATCAGCCCTCGCCCCGCACCGCGCCGTCCGCCGCGATCCGCTCCAGGTAGCGGGGGATGAAGTCGGTGCCGACCTCGCCGCGGCGGAACTGCGCGTCGCGCAGCACCCCCCGGTGGAACGGCGCCGTCGTCTTGATCCCGCCGATCACGAACTCCTGCAGGGCGCGCTCGGCCCGCCCGATCGCCTCCGCACGATCCTGGCCCCAGACGATCAGCTTCGCCAGCAGCGAGTCGTAGTAGGGCGGGGCGACGTAGCCGGGGAAGAGGTGCGAGTCGATCCGCACCCCCGGCCCGCCGGGCGCGACGTAGTCGGTGACCGCGCCGGCGCTCGGCTCGAACCCCCGCTCGGGGTCCTCGGCGTTGATGCGGCACTCGATCGCGTGGCCGCGCGTGACGATCTCCTTCGCCTGCAAGGTCAGCCGCTCGCCGCCGGCCAGGCGCAACTGCCACCGCACCAGGTCGATCCCGGTGGTGACCTCGGTGACCGGGTGCTCGACCTGGATGCGGGTGTTCATCTCCATGAAGTAGAAGTGGCCGTCGCGCGCCAGCAGGAACTCGAAGGTGCCGACGCTGCTGTAGTCGATCGCGCGCGCGCCGCGGACCGCCGCCTTGAAGAGGCTCTGGCGCGTGCCGGAGGAGAGGTTCGGCGCGGGGGCCTCCTCCAGGATCTTCTGGTGCCGCCGCTGCAGCGAGCACTCGCGCTCGCCGACCGCCACGACGTGCCCGCGCCCGTCGGCGATGATCTGGACCTCGACGTGGCGCGGCTGCTCCAGGTATTTCTCCAGGTAGACCTCGCCGTTGCCGAACGCCGCCTCGGCCTCCGCCTGGGCGATCGGCAGCGCGGCCGCCAGCTCGCGGTCGGAGCGGACGACGCGCATGCCGCGCCCGCCGCCGCCGGCCGCCGCCTTGAGGATGACCGGGTAGCCGATCCGCCGGGCGATGCCCTGGGTGGTGCGCGGGTTGCCGAGCGGCTCCTCGCTCCCCGGCAGCAGGGGCAGGCCGGCGTCCTTCATCAGCGCGCGGGCCAGCGCCTTGTCGCCCATCCTGGCGATCGCCTCGCTCGACGGGCCGATGAAGGTCAGCCCGACGTGGCCGCAGACGTCGGCCAGGTAGGCGTTCTCGGCGAGGAAGCCGTAGCCGGGGTGGATGGCGTCGGCCCCGGTGATCCGCGCGGCGCTGATGATCGCCGGGATGTTGTTGTAGCTGCGCCCGCTCGGCGGCGGCCCGATGCAGACCGCCTCGTCGGCCAGGCGCACCGGCAGCGAATCGCGGTCGGCCTCGCTGTAGGCGACCACCGCCGGGATCTGCAGGTCGCGGCAGGCGCGCAGCACGCGCAGGGCGATCTCGCCGCGGTTGGCGATGAGGACTTTCTTAAACATGAGGCATCCCACGGAGTACGGGGCGGGCGGGTCGAAGGTCTGAAGGTCGAAGGTCGAAGGTCATGGGGCCACGACCTTGCCGTTCGCCGCGCGTGGCGCCTGGCTGTCCAGGTACTTGATGAACCCCGCGATCTGGCGGCTGATCCGGCCGGACTGCTCGGTGAGGCTGGCATAGGTCGGCGGGTCGATGTACTCCAGATCGAGGGCGACGTAGAGGAGCGAACGGACTTCGCCAGCGGAGGCTTTGGCGATGAAGAGGAAATGCCGGAAGTCCCGATCGCTCCCGCGCTCGAAGCCCTCCGCGATATTCGACATGATCGACACCGCGGCTCTGCGTATTTGGTCGCGCAAACCGTAATCGCGCGCGAACGCCCCTGCCCGGTTATCGTGTAAACGGTCCTTACCAGCATTCTCGCCCCCTGCCAGGCCGCGATGTCCTCAAATCGTTCGATCGCCACGATCGCACCCCCTCAAGCCACGGGACCTTCGACCTTCGACCTTCGACCTTCGACCCCCTCACATCACCATCCCGCCGTCCACGCAGAGGACCTGGCCGGTGATGTAGCGGGCGGCGGGGGAGGCGAGGAAGGCGACGGCCTCGGCGACGTCGTCGGGCTCGCCGAAGCGCGCCAGGGGGATGCCGGCGAGCGCGGCGTCGCGAATCTCTTGGGGAAGGGCGGCGGTCATGTCGGTGGCGATGAAGCCGGGACGGCGTTGACGGTGATGCCGCGCGGCGACCTCGCGCGATCGCGCGCCAGTTGGCCTGCCCGGCGTTGCCGGCCAGGCCGACGACCGAGCCGATCGAGATGCGGCCGCTCGCGCGCCTTCAGCAGGGGCGCAGCGCGGCCTTGGCGCGCGGCGCTTGAGGTTGGTTGGCGAGCCGTCCTCGCTCAGGCGCAGCGCCGATGCCGGCGTTGTTGACCAGGATGTCGAGGCCCGAGCTGGGCGACCGGCGCTGACCAGCCGCGCCGCCTCGCCGCTCGCGGCCACGCGCGCCGGCCAGGGCGAGCGCGCGCCGCCGTTCGCCGCGATCTGGCGCAGAAGAAGGCGATATTCGACATGATCGACACGGCGTGGTCGTCCTCGCCCAGGCGCAGCGCCATTTGGTCGCGGCGTTGTTGACCAGGATGTAATCGCGCTGACCAGCGGCGCCGCCTCGCCGCTCGCGGGGTGGACCTCTCGCCGGCCAGGGCGAGCGCGCGGACGGCGTTCGGGACATGGTGGACACAATCACGGCATGGAATGCTCGCGAGGAGGAGCGCCTCCGTAGTTGACGGCCACCATGCTTTTCAGCCGCGCGCCTCGCCCAGCCAGGCGCCATCGCGCGCGCCAGCCTCAAATCGTTCGCGCGCCCGATCGCCGCTGCGTCACCTCCGCCGACTCAACGCGGATGCCCCGCGACCGCGGGTCGCCGACGATCGGCCGGCGTTCCGACGTTCGGCGCGCCCGACCCAAGTCTGTTCCCTGGATGGGCGCGCTCGCGACCACTCCCGCTCTGCGCTGGCGGTCGACCTGACCGGCAGCCACCGCCCCAGGGCCGCGCGCCGCGCGTCGAGGCCGGGCGGTGATGTAGCACAACGGGCGGCGTGGGACCAGGGAGGCACGGCGCGGGGTGGACCTCCCCGGCCCCTCTGCGGGCCGAGGCGCTGCGCTGCGACCTTCGCCGTCGGCGGGCTTCCGCGACGAAGCGCGGACAGGGCCATGCCCGGCCGAGCTCCCGCGCGTCGCGGAGCAGGGCGCGCCGGGCCGGACGTGGGCGGCCGGATGTCGGTGCCGACGATGCCGGGGTCACTTCTGCGGCCCGTCGCGGGGCGACCCGCGTTCCCCGACCCCTGTCCGCCATGCCGCGCGGGGCGATCGCGCGATGAGGGCTTGGGCAGGCGGGGATGCCGGCCCGTCACCGCACCGCGACCCGCGCCTCTGCCCGCTGCGCGGGGCGATGGCGGCGCGATCCGGCTTGACCGCCCGGTGTCCAGCCGAGGAGTTGACACGCCGCCCGCTTGCACGGACGATGGGCGCGGGGCGGCCTGATGGGGCGCGACCGGGCGGCGGTGATGCACGGGGCAGGCGAGACCCGGCCAACATCAAGGTGATCGTCAACCCGCAGCGAAGGGAGAGCGAGGCGCGGTGGCGCGTTTCCCGGCGCATTTCATGCACGAGGCCCTGCTGGTCGCGAGGGCCGGCCTCGACCGGGGCGAATTGCCGATCGGCGCGGTCGTGGTGCTCGGCGACCGCGCCATCGCCGCCGCCCACACAGCCGAGCGGGAGCAGGGCGCTCGCTGGTCCATGCGGAACTGCTCGCGCTGGAGGCCGCCGACCGGCTGCGGCCTTCCCGGGGAAACGCGCGGAGGCGCGGCTCTTCACTACACTGGAGCCCTGCCTGATGTGCCTCGGGGCGGCGATGTCCTTCGGCGTGGGCGAGATCCACTACGCGCTCGAATCGCCGGGCGATGGAGCGGTCGCGCTGGCGCGCGGGTGGCGGCGCGACGAGCAGGCGCTGCCGTCCTATCGCCTGCCCCGCATCCACGGCGGCACACTCCGGCGGGAGAGTATCGCGCTGTTCAACAAGTACGTGGCGCGGCACTCGTCGGGCGGCGCCTGGGAGTGGGCCAGGACGATCGCCGCGCTCGGGGATGTCGCCCGGCCCCCGCGCGGGTAGGGTCGTGCTGGCCGACAAGAGGAAGGGTGGTTCCGGATGGAGTACGCGCTCGACCGCTTCGAGGCGGAGATTCGCGCCGCCCTCGGCGCGCAGGCCGGGGCGCCGGAGGGGCTGATCGAGCTCGTCACGCCGAAGCCGGGCATCCCCGCCGATCTGGCCTTCCCCCTCTTCCGCCTGGCGCGGGAGCGCGGGGTCGCGCCGCCGCATCTGGCCGGGGAACTGGCCGCCGCGCTGCGCTTCGGCCCCGACTCGATCGTCGGCGGCGTCGCTGCGGCGGGGCCGTTCCTCAACTTCAGCCTCGACCCGGCACGCCTGGCCGCGGCGACGCTCGACGAGGTCGCCCGGCTGGGGCCGCGCTACGGCCACGACGACCACGGCGCGGGCCAGACGGCGGTGATCGAGTACTCGTCACCGAACATGGCCCGGCGTATGCACGTCGGCCACATCCGCTCGACCATCATCGGCCAGGCGCTCGCCAACATCACCGCCGCGCTCGGCTACGGCGTCGTGAGGGACAGCCATATCGGCGACTGGGGCAAGAACTTCGGCGTGCTGATCGCGGCGATCCGGCGCGAGGGCCGCCCGGCCGGCGACGGCGAGGCGGCGCTGGCCGCGCTGGAGGAGTTCTACGCCAGGTACAACCGGCTGATCGCGGAGGATCCGGCCCTCGACCGGGAGGCGCGCGACTGGTCGCTGCGCCTCGAACGGGGCGATCCCGAGGCCCGCGAGTTGTGGCGCTGGATCGTGGAGCTGACGCTGCGCGCCAACCAGCCCCTCTACGACCGCCTCGGCGTGCGGTTCGACACGATCCACGGCGAGAGCTTCTTCAGCGACAAGATGGCCCCGATCCTGGAACGCGCGCTCGAACGAGGGGTCGCCCACCGCGGCGAGGGTGGCGCCCTCGTCGTGGACCTGCCCGACCTCCCGACCTTCCTGCTCCAGCGCGGCGACGGCGGCACGCTCTACCACACGCGGGACGCCGCCACGATCGCCTTCCGGGCGCGGGAGTACGGGCCGTCCGCCATCGTCTACGTGGTGGACGCGCGGCAGGAACTGCACTTCCGCCAGCTCTTCGCGCTGGCGCGCGCGCTCGGCGTCGTGCCCGACGACACGGCGCTGGTCCACGTCGGCTTCGGGGTGATCGTCGGGCCGGACGGGCAGCCGCTGGCCGCGCGGCGCGGCAACATGGTCTACCTCCAGGCGCTGCTCGACGAGGCGCACGCCCGCGCCCGCGCCGTCGTCGCCGCGGCCAGCCCGCAGTTGCCGGAGGAGGAGCGGGACCGGATCGCCGAGGCGGTCGGGGTCGGGGCGGTGATCTACAACGACCTGTACCAGGACCCGCGGCGCAACATCACGCTCGACTGGGACCGCATGCTCTCGTTGCAGGGCAACAGCGCGCCCTACATCCAGTACATGCACGCGCGCTGCCGCTCGATCCTCCGCCGGGCCGGCGAGGAGGGGGCGCCCACCGACCCGGCGCCCGGCCATCCGGCCCTGCTGACGCACCCGTCCGAGACGGCACTCGTCAAGGGGCTGGCGCGGCTGCCGGGCGCGACGCGCGAGGCGGGCGCCCGCTACGCGCCGTTCGTCCTGGCCGAATGGTGCTACGAGACCGCCCGCGCGACCGCCGCCTTCTACCGCGACTGCCCGGTGCTGGGGGCGCCGACGCCCGCGCTGAGAGCCGCCCGCCTGCGCCTCGTCGCCGCCACCGCCAGGGC
>JAUJMV010000007.1:245504-264352 GCA_030446685.1 Thermomicrobiales bacterium
GGCTCAGTACGACGCCAGGTGCATCGGCATGATGACGTGGGTGCAGTCGGTGTTGCCGACCGGCTTGAGGACACCGGCGCTATTGGAGCCCTGCATCTCCAGCGCGATCTGCGGCGTCCGCAGCGTCGAGAGCACCTCGTTGAGGTAGCGCACGTTGAAGGCGATCTGCCCCTCCGGCCCCTCCACCGCCGCGTCGATCTCGCTGGTGTTGTCGCCGACCTCCGCCGCGTTGGCGCTGAGGATCAGGCTGCCGGGCGCATACTCGCCGTCCCCCGGCTTGATCGACAGCTTGACCACGTCGTTGTTGTCGCGCGCGAAGTAGGAGGCGAGGCGCGCCGCGCCGAGGAACTGCTCGCGCTGCAGCACCGTGCGGGTGTTGTAGCCGGTCGGCACGATCTGCCGCCAGTCGGGGAAGGCCCCGTCGATCAGCCGCGAGAGGAACTCGACCTGGCCCGCCCGGCAGAGGATCTGGTTGCGGTTGCGCGTGACGGTGATCTCGACCGGCCCCTCGGCGTCGCCGATCGCGCGCGACAGCTCGTTCAGCGCCCGCGCCGGGACGATGATCGCGACGTCCTCGCCGGCCGGGCCGCTCAGCTCCCCGGTCCGCACCGCCATGCGGAAGCCGTCGGCGGCGGAAAGGGTCAGGCGATCGCCCTCGAAGCGCAGGTGGACCCCGGCCAGGACCGGGCGGCTCTCGTCGGCGGCGGCGGCGAAGGCGACCTGGCCGATCATCTCGCGCAGCACCTCGGGGGCGATCGTCGCGGTCGGCGCCCCCTCCACCGTCGGGATCGCCGGGAAGTCCTCAGCGTCGATCCCCTTGATCGTCGCCTTGGAGCGCCCGGCGCGGACGTGCAGCGCCAGGGAGCGGCGGTCGAGTTCGAGCTTGACCGCGTCGTTGGGCAAGTTCCCGACGAAGTCGGTCAGCAGCCGCGCCGGCACGGTGACCGACCCCTCCTCCTCGACCGCGCAGTCGACCCAGCAGGTGATCCCCACCTCCAGGTTCGTCGCCGCCAGCTTGAGTTGCCCCCCGTCGGTCGCCAGCAGGATATTGCCGAGGACCGGGAGCGACGTCTTGGTGGCGACCGCGCGCGAGACGTGGCCCAGCCCCTTCTGCAGGTGCTCCTGCATGACCGTGATCTTCATGCCTTCCCCTCCACCGCTACCGCCGCCCGCCGCGCGGCCGATCCGCCGGCCGCGCCGCGCTCCGTGATGCCGCCGCCCCACACGCCAGGCGCCTCGGCCCGCCCATACCCTCAGCCGGCCCCGGCGCGTCCGTCGCCGGCGAACAGCGCCTCCAGCACCGGCCGCTGCCGCGCCACCAGGGCCAGCAGCGCCGCGTACCGGGCGCGCTGAGCCGGCGTGAGCAGATCCCGCTCGGCCCATTTTCTCAACTCAGCCAGCCGGCTCTCGGTGATTCCCTGCCATTCGAGATAGACCGTTTCCCGATCGATGCCTTCCATGGTGGGCCACCGTGCGGCGTACTCGGGGACGTCTTCCCACTGCCCGAATTGGTAGTCCAAGTGGTAGTCAACATCCGGCCGGGTCTGGCGATTGCGCGCTACTTGAGCCATAGCGCCTCCTTGGGAATGCCGGCTGTCTCGAGTCCGGAAATCTGATACCCGCTCGTAATGATACCGCGATCGGCGGAATAAACCACCAGGATCAGCGGATAGGGCTCCTCGCCCAGTTGCTCCACCGACAGCACCCGATCCGTCGGTGTAACCGTCGCGGCGATCGGGCCGCCGCGACGTTCGTAGACCGTGAGCCGGCTGGCGGCACGCACCGCGCGATGCAGATCGGCGACGTACTGGGCCGCCGTCGTCCCTTCAGCCCACTGCCGCTCCTCCAGCACGCGCTTGACCAAATGGTAGGCGAGCGAATCGTCGCGCGCGCCGAGGACGCGTCCCTGATAGCTCATCCCGCGCATCCTGGTCGGGACGGGAACGGGCCGGCGGTCGAACGGCGCGCTGGCCAGGCACTCGACGATCGCCGCGACCTCTTCCGGCGTCGCCGCCCGCCCGGTCGCGATCAGCGCGCGGATCAGCCGGTCGGCCGGATGCCGGCTGGCCCGCCCGCTGTCGCCGCCGTCCCCGGCGCCCATGCCCCAACCCCGGCGTGACCTGTTCCCCAGACCCCTGTCGGGGCGGCGCCGCGCGCCGCGGCGCCCCTGCCCGTTCGGGCGAGTATAGCATATCAGAGCCGCGTACGTTCGCGTCTATCTACGCCTGGACAGCAGCACGTCGTAGAGATCGAGGTAGCGATCCGTCAGGGTCGCCCAGTCGAACTCTGCCGCGACGAGCGCCCGCGCCCGCGCGCCGTAGGCGGGCCAGTCGGCGCGGCGGTCAAGCGCGCCGGCGAAGGCGGCGGCGAGCGCGGCGGGGTCGCCCGGCGGCGCGAGGAAGCCGGTCCCGCCGGGGCGCACCTTGTCCGGCAGGCCGCCGACCGCCGTCGCCACGACCGGCAGGCGGTGGACCATCCCCTCCAGCGCGGCGAGCGAGCTGCCCTCGTAGAGCGAGGGGACGAGCAGGAGGTCGGCGCTCCCAGCAGGTTGTGCAGGTCGGCGTCGCCGAGCGGGCCGGTCAGGGTGATCCGGCGATCGAGGCCCCGCCGCCCGATCAGCGCCCGCAGCCGCGCCTCCTCGCCGCCGGCCCCGACGATCAGCCAGCGCCAGCCCGGCGGCAGGCGATCGCGCAGGCCGCCGAGCGCGAGGACCGCCTCCCGCAGGCCCTTGTTGCGCTCCAGCCGCGCGACCGTCGCCAGCGTCAGCGGCGCGGCGGCGAGGCCGTACCGCTCACGCAGGGCGCGCACCCGCTCCGGGCACACCAGGGCGTCGAGCCCGGCGACGTCGACGCCGTTGGGGATGGTCGCGACCCTCTCGGGGGGGGATGCGCAGGCGCCGGGCGACGTCCGCGCGCATCGCCCGGTCGGTCGCGATCACCGCCGCCGCCGCCGCCGCCGCCGCGCGCAGCCCGCGTCGGAATGGGGCATAGGCGACGGCCTTCGCCCAGTTACGCCCCTGGAACTCCTCCAATCCGTGCGGGTTGAGGACGAGGGGCGGGGCGGCGTGGGCCGTGGGCCGTGGGCCGTGGGCCGTAAAGCGCATGGAAGGTGCGCGGTGGCCCGAAGGCCGGATGGCTTCTCCAAGCCCTACGGCCCGCGGCCCACGGCCCACGGCCCGCGCGTACCCCGCGCCCGTCAGCCCGTGGGCGTGGACGATGTCGACCCGCTCGCGGCGGGCGAGGTCGGCGATCGCGCGGCCGAGGGCGCGCGCGAACACCCCGTAGTGGAGCAGGCGATCGGGGATCGAGTTGCGGCGCAAGGGGAGGCGCGGGCCGCGGGCCGAGGACGCTGGGCCGTAGGGGATCGCGCGCCAGGCGACCAGCCCGCCGGGATCCTCCGGCGGCGGCAGCGCCGGGTCCGGCGGCTGGGTGAAGACCGTCACCCGCACGCCGCGCCGCGCCAGCCCGCGCAGGTGGTGCGCCGCCGCGCTCTCCAGCCCGCCGAAGCCGTGCTGCGGCGCGACCGCGCGGCTGGCGACGACGATATGGAGGAGGGGTGTGTCCATCGCGTTGTCCCTTCGGTCGAAGGTCGAAGGTCTGAAGGTCGAAGGTCGAAGGCCGTACTCGGCAACGGGTGTATCTGCTCTGCACCCATATTCCCCGCGAGACCTTCGACCTTCAGACCTTCGACCTTCGACCCTCCCGATAGAGCGCCTCGACGCGCGGCACGACGACGTCCTCGGCGAAGTGGGCGGCGATGCGGGCGCGGGCGGCGCGGCCCAGGCGCTCGCGACGGGCCGGGTCGGACAGCAGGGCGGCGAGCGCGGGGCCGAGATCGGCGGGGTGGTCGACCAGGACGCCGGTCTCGCCGTCCGCGATGATGTCCGGCGTGCCGCCGGTCGCCAGCGCCACCGCGGGCAGGCCCGCGGCCCCGGCCTCTAGCAGCGTGCGGGTGAGCGGTTCCTCCCAGCGCGCCGGGAAGAGCAGCGCGTCCGCCTCGCCCATCAGCCGGAGGACGTCGTCGTGCGGGCGCTCGCCGAGGAGGTCGAGGGCGACGCCGCGCGCCGCGCACCCCCGCCGCACCGCCGCCGCCAGCGGCCCATCCCCCGCGACAACCAGCCGCGCATCCGGCACAGCCGCCAGCGCCGCCGGCAGCAGATCGGCCCCCTTGTGCTCTTCCAGTTTCCCGACGTAGAGGACCGTGTGTCCCCGCGCCCCGCGCCCCACGTCCGCATCCCAGGCAGGGGAACGCGCCCCGCCGCCCGCCGCCGGCACGTCGATGAAGTTCGGGATGACCACCGGCGCCAGCCCCGGGATCGCCGCGCGCAGCACGCCGGCGACGTGGTTGCTGACGGCGATCGTGCGGTCGGCGTCGAGCAGGGCGCGCTGGCGGCGGGCGAGGTTCGCGCGGACGTAGGGGAGCAGCGCGCGGACGATCGGGCGCAGGGCGGCCCGGTCGCGCGACAGGCAGCAGACCTGGCAGGCCGGGGCGCAGTGCGCGGTGGTGGGGCAGCGTTGCAGGCGCGTGCCGATCGGGCAGATCGGCCAGTAGTCGCGCACCGTGGCGACGGTGGGGAGGCCGAGCGCGCGCCCCGCCGCGACCGCCGCCGGGATGCTCAGCAGGTGCTGGCCGTGGATCAGATCGGCGTCGGTGCGCCGGGCCAGGGCGGCCAGGAAGCGCGCGAAGCGCGGCCAGAACCGCTCCTGCCGCACGACGCCCCGCACCAGCGGCAGTGCGGAGCGCGGGAACCCGAGTTCGTGGACCGGCAGGCCGTCGTACTCGGTCGCCCGCGCGCCGCGCAGCCCCTCCGCGCCCGCGCGATGGTTACGTCGTGGCCGCGCGCCCGCAGCGCCCGCGCCAGGTGATAGGTACTCCAGCCGCTCCGCCGCAGCGCGGAGGGAAGACGTCGGTCGCCAGGAGGATCCTCACGGCCGCCTCGGGGGCGCGGGGCGCGGCTTGCTCGCGGGGCCAGGTTGTCGGGGTTCAGGTGACCGCAGGATAGCCCTCCGCTTCCGGGCAGAACACCGATTCCCGGCGTGATTCTCGGGGATTATGCCGCACGATGACCGCGCCGGCAACACGGTGGCGCGCACCACCAAGGCGCATGCACCACTGTGGGGGCGCGAGCACCGAATCCGCACCGTCGGGGGAATTCTGTGGGGAGCGCGAGCACCTGAACCGGGTGGGGGGTACGCCCGGACGGCGAGCCGCTTGGGTGGAGCGTACACTCGCCCCGCACGCGATACGACACCGAGCGCCGTCGCCTTGCGCGGGGCTCAGGCCCGCTCCACCTCGGCCCTCCCCGGGCGTCGGGCGACTCCTCCGACGCAAGGTGACGCCCGACGAGGTCGAGGAGGATGATCGATATCGAAGGGCTTATTGAGATAGACGCCGAACCCGCGGCGGGCCAGTTCGTCGGTCCGGGGCGCCGCGCTCATGAAGAGGACGGGGATGGCGGCGGTCTCGGGGCGCTCGCGGAGGCGGTCGTAGATCTCGAGGCCGCTGATGCCGGGCAAATCGATGTCGAGGATGACCAGATCGGCGCGCACCGCCGCGACGATCTGGGGCGCGTGCGTCCCCTCGCCGAGCGTGACGGCGCCGTACCCCGGCACATCGTTGAGCACTTCCTTGATCAGCCGGGCGATCGCTTCGTTGTCCTCCACCACGACGATGGTCTTGGCATCCATATGGCGGTTCCGCCTTCCCCCGACCGGCGCCTCTCCGCGTGCGCGCCGGTCCCCTCACATGCCACAGGCGCAAGGCATGTGCCAACCGCTGGGGGCTGGGTTCCAGGCGCGGCCCCGCGCTGGTTGTGCTATCGTGCCTGCTACGGGCTATACTGCCCGCTACCGGGGCACGAGGCGACTGTCAATCCACACCGCAGCCGGCTGGAGTAGGATGATGGAGCATGCAAAGCCGAAGCCGTTCGTGATCGCCGACGATCTGGTCCTGTCGAGCATTCGGCAGGCCGATGCGCTCTACCGGGGGTCGCGCGCGCGCGGCGATCGGGAGGCGGAGGGGCGGACAACGACGCGGTGCTGACGAAGCTGCGGCAGGCCGAGGAGCTGTACCAGCAGTTCCAGGCCCGCTGGGAGGGCCAGATCGGCGCCCTGGCGGAGGCCCGGGGCCAGCTCGTGACGGCGCAGGAGACGAACGACCAGCTCGCCCATGCGCTGGCCGCGGCGCGGCGCCAGCTCGAACAGGAGCGCGCGAAGGCCGCGCGGGAGCGGGAGCGCGCCCAGGTGGTGAGCGCGCTCCTCAAGGACATCCACCGCTCGCTGTTCGGCGGCAACGTCTACGACCTCATCCTCAGGGCCTGCCTGACCATCACCGGCGCCACACGCGGCCTCTACGTCACCGCGCGGGAGCGCGGCGAGGATCCGCGCGTCCGCGCGGCGATCGAGGTGGACGGCTACCCACAGGCGCCTCCCTCCGGCTTCATCGGGGCGCTCTGCCGCCGGGTGGTCAAAACCCAGGACACGCTCGCCTGGACCGAGGGCGAGCGGTCGGACCTCCCGCAACCGGCCAAGGCGGGCGAGCAGTTCCGCAATTACCTCGCCGCCCCGGTGGTGCTGCTCAATAACCCCAGCGGGGTCATCATCGTCGCCGACAAGCTGCACGGCGATTTC
Source organism: Thermomicrobiales bacterium (assembly GCA_030446685.1). Lineage (GTDB taxonomy): Bacteria > Chloroflexota > Chloroflexia > Thermomicrobiales > CADCWN01 > JAUJMV01. The sequence goes on from JAUJMV010000007.1 coordinate 252,134, forward strand.
GAGGAGGACGACACCGAGACGCTGCTGAACGTGGGGAGCGGGCCTCGGGCGCGCTGGAGGACGTGGAGCCCAGCGCGCGCTGGAGGCCGCCTACGTCGCGACGTTCGGCGCGCTCGCGGGCGCCATGGAGACCAAGGATCCTTACGCGCGCGGGCAGGGGGCGCTGGCCGCGCGGTATGCCCGGCAGGTCGCCGCGCGGCTGGACCTCCCCGAGCCGGAGCGGCGCGCGGCCTGCTACGCCGCGCTCCTGCGCGACGTCGGGAAGGTCGGGGTCAGCGACGGGACCCTGCACAAGCCCGGCCCGCTGCTGCCCACGGAGCACGAGTTGGTACGCGCGCACGCGCGGATGGGGCACGATCTGCTCTGCACCGTGCCGGCACTCCAGGAGATCGCGGCGGTCGTGCTGCACCACCACGAACGCTACGACGGGGGCGGCTACCCCGACGGCCTGCGCGGCGAGGCGATCCCGCTCGCCGCGCGGATCGTGGGGGCGGTGGACGCCTACTGCGGCATGCTGGCGCGGCGGGGGCACCGGGCGGCGCTCGGCGGCGAGCAGGCCCGCGCCGAGTTGGCGCGCGGCGCGGGGCGCCAGTTCGATCCGCGCGTTGTCGAGGCGCTGCTGGTGGTCCTCGACGATCCACCAGCGGAGGACGAGGCCGAGGACGAGGAGGTGGAGGCCCTGTGCGGCATCCTCCCCGGCTTCGACCCGGCACCGGAGGCGCGGCGAGCGGCACAATAATCCGCCCCGCGACTAGCTTAGGGGTGGACGATGACACGCGGTCCTGGGCGGGAACGTCCCCGCCCAGGACTGGTCACTCGGCAGGCCCGCGGGGCGTTGTTGCGCGCCGCCCCGTCGTCCTCGATCAGTCCCCGCTTGCCTGTCGTGCCGAGGATCACTCGATCGTCGGCGACCTCGGCGATCCGGTCGGGGGTGGCGAAGCGGTCGCTGGAGAAGAGCCCGCCGCTGTCGATCTCGATGAAGCCCTCGCGCTCCAGCTTCTGGCGCAACTCGTCGGGCATCCCGCCGGTGGGGGTGAAGGCCTCGAAGAGATCGCCCAGGAAGGTCGAATCGGCCCCGCCCGCGGCCGGATCCGCGCGCGCGTCCCGCCGCTGCCGCTGCACGTCGGCGGGGTCGTTGCCGCCGCCCATGTAGACGCGCTTGACCGTCCCGAGCTTGTTGTTGTCGGCGTCGTAGACCTCCATCCCCTGCCGGACCAGCCCCAGGAGCCCCCCCTGGCCCATCGGTGACGCCATCATGGCTCGCCCCCTTTCCCCTACTCCGCCGCATCGCTGGCACGCCCTGTGCCGCCGGGATACCGCGCGCTACCGCACTGCAGGCAAATCGCATGCCACCCCTGGCGGCCGCGGAATAGCGGGCGGGGAGCCCGCGTTCCCACTGCTGGCCCCGGCGCAATGGGTGCGGCAGGTCCGGGCGGCGGGCGCGCCGCGCGGCGCGACGCCGCTCGGCTGAGGACGCGACGACGGGCGTGGCGGCGCAGGGAGGACGACGGGCGAACATGGTACGCATTCTCGGGCTCGGCGGCGGCCTGCGGGAAGGTTCGTACTCCCTCGTCGCGCTGCGCGAGGCGCTCGCGGTCGCGGCGGCCGCCGGCGCGGAGACCCGCCTGAGCGCCCTCCATGACCTCCCGCTGCCCCTCTACCGTCCCGACTACGGCGCGCCCGCCGACTACGGCCCGGAGGCGGCCGGGCGGATCGAGCGGTTGATCGCCGCGCTGCGCTGGGCCGACGGCATGCTTTGGGCCAGCCCGTCCTACCACGGCGCGGTCAGCGGCGCGATGAAGAACGCACTCGACTACGTCCAGTTCCTCGCCAACGACCGGCCCGCGTTCCTCTCGGGCAAGGTGGTCGGCGTGATCGGCGCCGGCAGCGGCACGATCGGTGCGGTCAATGTCGTGGCGCAACTGGCGCAGATCGCCCACGCGCTACGGGCGCTGGTCGTCCCGCTGCAGGTGCCGATTACCGGCGCGGCGAAGGCGTTCGACGGCGGCCGGCTGACCGACCCGCAGATCCGCCGGCGCCTCGAGGGGCTCGCCACGGAGTTGGTCGCGCTCGCCGCCGCGCGTCGCGCGACCGCTGATTGAACGAGGGAGGAGACGCCGTGATGGTATGGCTGGTACGAGTACGCGCAAGGAGCGCGCATCGCGCCGTACTTCGTACTTCGTACTTCGTACTTACGCCATGAGCGCCGTGCTTGTCGGCGGTGACCGGGGCCTGGTGCTGCTCCAGGAACAGCCCTACGGCTGGGAGGTCTGGGAGCGGACCGACGAGGCGTGGGCGGGGCGGGCGTCTGGGCGCTGGCCCAGACGCCGCGCGGCCTGCTCGCCGGGACCGACGCCGGCTTGCTGCGCTCGACCGACCGCGGCGTGACCTGGGAGCCGCTGCTCGCCGGGAACGCGCGCGTCATCGCGCTCGACCCGCGCGACGCGGATCGCTACCTCGTCGGGCTGGAGCCGGCCGCGCTCTGGCGCAGCGACGACGGCGGCGCGGGGTGGCGCGAGTTGCCCCGCCCGGCACGCCCGAGGAGCGCGCCGGGTGGCATCTGCCCGGCCCCACGCCGCTCGAAACGGCACCCGGTTCGCGCGTCAGCACGATCGCCTTCGACCCCGCCGCCCCGGAGACGATCTACGTCGGCATCGAGATCGGCGGCATCTACCGCAGCGACGACGGCGGCGCGACCTGGCGGTCGCGGCACGCCGGGCTGCCGGGCCTCGACGTCCATCAGCTCGCACCCCACCCGCTCGAACTGGAGACCCTCTTCGCCGCGACCGAGACCGGGGTCTACCGCACCGTCGACGGCGGCGAGCGTTGGGAGGAGCTACCCCTCTATGCGGGCGCTACCTACACCCGCGCGCTGCTGGCGCTCCCGCCCGACCGCACCGGGGAGCGGTTCACCTTGCTGGCCGCCCCCGCCGAGATCGACCCCTGGGGCTGGCACGAGCAGGAGGACGGCGCCCGCTGCCGCCTCTTCCGCAGCGTCGACGACGGGGTACCGGCGCGCGCTGGCGGCACCTGACGTTCGGCCTGCCCGACTTCTTCGAGGGGCTGATCGCCACCATCGTCGCCAGCCCAGATGATCCTGACCGGCTCTGGCTCGGCTCCTGGGACGGGCGCGTCTTCACCTCGCGCGACCGGGGCCTCAACTGGACCCAGATCGCCGAAGACCTCGGGGCGGTCCGGGCGCTCTGCCCGCTGGACGACGAGTAGGGGGTCGAAGGTTTGAAGGTCGAAGGTTCTACGAGGCAGTCGCGCCGGCGATTCGGCACTTGCTGCGCAACGCGGGAACCTTCGACCTTCCCTTCGACCTTCGACCAAGCGGCGGCGCCGCTAATGGATCGTCTCCCGCGCCTCGGGCGCCAACTCGAAACCGGCGCAGCCGCTGATCGGCGTGACCTTGAGGCCGAGCGGCGCGTGGCTCGGGTGGCCGCACTCCTCGATGATGTCCTCGGGCGCTTCGTGCTTCTGCCGAATCTGGATCAACTGCGGCTCTTGCGGGTGGCTCTCACCGAAATGCAGGCACAGCCCGCACTGCCCCTCGTGCAATAAGGTCTGCTGCTCCATCATCACGTCGCTCCTTTCCGTCCGTCCGTCCCGGAGGCGCCGCTCCGATGCCGCGGGCGGCGCAAGAACCGTACCCCACAGGCCACCAGACTCGTCGCCGGCACCCCCACACACCCCGGCCCCCGGAACCTTCCCCACTGTGCCGCCATCTATTACTCTTGACCGCACGCCGGTCGGGTGGCGGGGTTGGCCGGTGGGGCCGGGGAGCGCCGCGCCGGCTGCTACGTGGAACGGGATGATGCACGATCCGAAAGCGCGCGCCGCGACCCTGCCGGGCCTCGCGCTGGGGCTGGCGTTGCTGGCCGGCTGGATTGTCGGCTGGCGGGTGCTGCGCGACGCCGCCGACGAATTCGCGCCCGCGACCGTGGCGGCGGGCCTGCTCGCCTGGGTCGCCGCGCACAGCGCCTTCTGCCGGCGGCGGCCGGCGCTCGTCGCGGGGTTGCGCTGGGGGGGGTACGGCGCGGTCGCGCTGGGGGTCGCGGCGGCGCTGTCGCTCGGCGCCTTCCTGCCGCCGGCCGTCGCGGACTGGGTCAGCCCGCCCCTGGGCCGGTTCGGCGGGTTCGCCGCGCTGGGCCTGCTGGCGGCGTTCCTGGCGCTGGCCGGGCCGGCCGGCTTCCTGCGGGGGCCGCGCGGGCCGGTCCTCGACGCGATCGCGCTCGCCGGGTTCGCCGCGCTCTGGGTGCGGCGACAGGTCGAGCGCCAGCTCTCGTTCCCCACCCCGCCGACGACCGTGGAGGAGCTGACGCCGCGCCTGGCCCTCCTCGCCGGGCTGGCCCTGGCCGGCGCCGGCGGGGCCGCGATTCTCTGCTGGCGGGAGCGGCGGGCGTTCGCCGCTGACTACCCGTATCGCGAGTGGCCCGGCGCGGTCTGGCGGCGCTGGCTCTGGCGCTGGGCCGGCGCCTTCGCGCTCCTGGGGCTGGCGACGGGGCTGGTCGCCGGCGCGGCGGCCTGGGCGGCCGGGTTCGGGGCGCTGGCGCTCGGCCTGCTCGGCGGCTGGCTGGCGATGGCCTGGCCGCCGCGCCCGGCCCCCGTTGGGGCGGCGGTGCTGCGCGGGGCGGGCTGGGCGCTGCCGGTCCTGCTACTCGCCGGCCTGGTCTACTTCGCGACGACCGAGGACCTGGAGGTCGTCCTGCTCCGCAACACCGTCGAGCGGCGGGTGCTGCTGTCCTGGCCGGGCGTGACCGGCGGCGGGCCGGCCGCGGGTCGGCCAACCGGGGCGCTGGCCGGCGCCGTCCGCGACGCCGCCGGCCGGCCGCTCCCCGACGCCAGCGTGGTGGTGGCCGACGCGCGCGGGCGGGCCTACAGCGCGGTCGGCGACGCCGAGGGGCGCTACCGGATCGAGGGGGTGCCGGCGGGCAACTACCTGCCGCTGGCGGTCGCGGCGGGCCACCGGCAGGGCGGCGCGGGCGGCGACCGCGTGGCGACCGTGCGCGCGGGGCGCACCGCCGGCGGTGTGGATTTCCGCCTGCAACCGGCGCCGCCCTTCGCGATCGCCACCAACGACAGCCTGCGCCTGGAGCCGCCGGCCGAGGTCGTGACCGACTACCCCGAGCCGCGCGCGATCGGGCGGCGCGGGTTCACCTTCGCGCGCGACGGCCTGACGCTCGACGGCGGGCTGGTTCACGAGCCGCTCCCCGACCAGGGTCCCGGCCCCTTCCCGATCCTGCTGGTGATCTATCCGGGCGAGGCGCGGGACTGGGAGGGCGTGTCGGCGCCGCTGGCCGCGCAGGGTTTCGTCGTCGTCAGCTACTTCCCGCGCCGCCTGCTCGACCTGGAGGGCGACCTCGCCGATCTGCGGCTGCTGCTGAGTCTGACGCTCGACGGGCGCCTCTCGCCGCGCGGCGACCCCGGCCGGGTCGCCCTGGTCGGCGGCAGCGTCTCGACCGTCTACACCTACCTGCTGGCGCGCGACCTCGAAGGCTCGCCGGCGCGGGGGCGGATCCCGGCGACCGTGCAGTACGGGGGCCTCTTCGACTTCTTCGCCTTCCGGCGCAGTTGGGAGGAGGGGCAAGTCGTGATCGACCCCGGCATCTCGGCGCTGGAATACCTGCTGGTCGCCTTCGGGCGGCCCGACACCCGCCCCGAGCTCTACCTGCGTCTCAGCCCGCGCTACGACGTGCGCCCCACCAACCTCCCCCCGACCCTGCTGGTCCACGCCGACCGCGACAGCATCGTCCCGGTCGATCAAAGCATCCTCGCCGCCGCGACTCTGGCCCAGCGCGAGATCCCCCACCGCCTGTTGCGCTACCCCGATCTCGAACACTACCTCGACACCAGCAAGCGCGACCCCGCCCAGCTCGACATGCTCACCCAGACGGTCGCCTTCCTGCGGGAGTGGCTGGGGCAGGAGGGCAGGTGACTGCTTGGGGCGGGGCCGCCGGTTGAAACCGGCGGCTCGCGGCCCGCAGGCCGATAGCCGCGCCTCCTACCGCCGGGGCATACAGCGATACGCGCCGCGAGCAATCCCGCGCGGCATAACCATTCCGTAAGCGCCCCGTAGAGCAGGATCCATTCAAGGGCAGCGGCAGCCCGGTCCGCGCGCATCGCGCGGTGCCGCCCCGGCCGCCACGGCAGCGGGGGCCTGCCGCCGCCGTGCCATCCGCCGACCACGCTCGTCGCCCGCGCGCGGCGGCACTCCCCGGCCCGGCGAGTCGCCACGGCTCGTTCGCCACGGTGGCACCACGAGGCCCCTGGCGCGGGTCCGTAGAGTACCGACCACCGCACGCGTCGCCCGCCGACCACCGGCGGCACACGAGGGGCGCAAACCATGAAAATCACCAAACGAACCCGCCTCGGCGCTGCCCTTTCCCTTGCCACAGCAGGGAAATCCCGCTCTCCGGCGCCGCTGCGACCACCCCCGAACCCCCGCGTTTTACCCCCATTTCCCCCCGCGCGGCGCAGGGGACGCGGGCCGCGACAAGGGGGCGGCCCCGGCCGCCCGGGGGCTCTTCGCGGCCTGGGCTGGGCGGCACGCGCCGCGGGTGGTGGGGCGCCGCCTGCCTCGCCTCGATGGCGACGTTGCACAGGCCCTGCCCCGTAAAGGCTCGGTCCTTGAGCATCGGATAGTCGCGGGCGTATAGTTACATGGGGCGCGGCACGATCCTTTTGCCTCCCGCGGACGTATTACGGGGTAGGGGGCAGCGGTGGGCGCGGCGCCACCCAACCGATCCGCGCCGCGTCACCCGCGCCCACCTCGGCACGTCCCCCCCACCGGCCCTGACAATCACGGCCAGCAAGGAACACGGAGTACCATGCAGCCGCGCTCCCGCCTCCAACGCCACCACCAGGCCGGGCTACTGGCCGGGCTGATCGCCGGCGCCGCCTTGACCGTGGCGATGGTCCTGCTGAACCGGCTCTTCGGCGTCTTCTCGCTGGCCGAACTGACCGCTTATGCGATCATCGCCCTGCTGCCGTTGCCGGTCTTCTCCTTCTTCACCGCGACGCTCGGCGCGGCCGCCAAGCAACTCCTCCTGATTGGCGCCCTGCTCGGGCAGGTCGCGGCCGGCGGCGCGCTCGGCGTCTTCTGGGCCAGCCTGGTGGCGCCCTTGCCCGGCGAGACGCGCCCGGCGCGGCGCTTCCCCGCCTTGTGGCAGCCGGGGCCGGGCGGCGGGCTCGGCTTCGCCCTGCTGCTCTTCCTGATCGTCGAAGTCGCGCTGCTGCCGCTCCTCGGCGGCGGCATCTTCGGGGCCACGCTGGACGGCGAGATTGGGCCGAACCTCGCGGCGGCGGCGCTCGAAGCGGCCCTCTACGGCCTGGTCCTCGCCGCCTTCTACCGCGCGCTGCTGGCACCGGCGCCGGCGGCGGCGGGGGGGCGGACCCTCACCCGGCGGCAGTTGCTGCGCCAGGCCGGGCTCGGCCTCGCCGCGGTCGTCGCCGGCGTGGCGGCGGTCGGCGCGCTGAACCGGCGCGGCGGCGCGGCGCGGGGCATCGCCGATGGGCGCGTCGGGCGGGTCGGCAACGGCGGGCTGCCGCCCGACCCGACGCCGACCGCGTCCTTCTACACCATCTCCAAGAACTTCGTCGATCCGAAGGTGGAGGCGGCCGGCTGGAAGCTGGAGATCGGGGGCCTGGTCGAGCGCCCCTACAGCCTGACGCTGGACGAGATCCGCGCCCTGCCCGCCGTCACCGAGTACCGCACCCTCTGCTGCATCAGCAACGAGGTCGGCGGCGACCTGATCTCGAACGCCGGCTGGAAGGGCATCCGCCTCAAGGATCTGCTCGAACGGGCCGGCGTCAAGCCGGGCGCGGTCGACCTGGCACTGACCGCGCGCGACGGCTACACCGAGAGCTTCCCGATCGCGCGGGCGCTGGCGGCCGACCCGGCGGTGATCGCCGTCTACGAGATGAACGGGCAGCCCCTGCCCGACAAGCACGGCTTCCCGCTGCGACTGCTGGTGCCGGACATCTACGGGATGAAGAACGTCAAGTGGGTGACCAAGCTCAGCGTGGTCGGCAACGACTTCAAGGGCTTCTGGCAGGAGCAGGGCTGGAGCGACCCGGCGATCGTCAAGACGATGTCGCGCTTCGACTTCCCGCGCGACCGCGCGCTGCTGCCGGCCGGCCCGGCGCGGGTCGGCGGCGTCGCCTTCGCCGGGGCGCGCGGCATCGCGCGGGTCGAGGTCAGCCCGGACGGCGGGCGCACCTGGACGGCGGGGCAGCTCCGCCGGCCGCTCGGCCCCTATACCTGGGTCCTCTGGACGGCGGATCTCGACCTGCCGGAGGGCGAGCACACCCTGAAGGTCCGCGCGACCGACGGCGCCGGCGCGACCCAGACCGCCGAGCCCGCTCCGCCCCTCCCCGACGGCTCCAGCGGCTGGCACACGCTCACCGTCCGCACCGCCAACGGCGTCCAGGCCGCGACGGGGAACGCCGGCGACGGGGCCGGCGTCGCCACCCCGCGCCAGCCCCGGAACAGCGGCATCTTCGAGCCGTAGGGCGCCGGGCGCGGGATGTGGGCCGTGGGCGGTGGGCCGTGGGCTGTATAAGCCGTGGAACGAGACGTACAAACTCGCTCACGCACTACTTCACGGCCCATGCCTCACCCCCTACGCCCCACGCCCCACCAGGCGGCCCAGCCGCCCGATGACCTCCTCCGCCTCGGCGACGATCGCGCCGACCAGTTCGCCGGCCGGGCGGATGTCGCGGATCGCCCCGCTGCCGGACCCGGCCTGGAGGGCGATCAGGTCGGCGTCGTCCGCGCGCTCCGCCCGCCAGACCGCCGGCCGGACCTCGCCCAGCCGCGCGGCCAGCGCGTCCTCGCGCCCGTCCCACTCGTCCGTGAAGCGGTTGCGGACCGCGCGGACCCGCCCGCCCGGCCAGGGCTGGCCCCAGAGGCGATCGAACGCCCCGGTGTGGACGGTGTCGCCCGGCCCCGCCGCCACGATCGCCCGCTTCCAGGCGGCGCTGACCGGCGCCTCGGGCGTCGCCAGGAAGCGGGTGCCGAGCCAGCCCCCCGCCGCCCCCAGCGCCAGCGCCGCCGCCAGCCCGCGCCCGTCGACGATCCCCCCGGCCGCTAGCACCGGCGCCCCCGCGGCGGCGTCCACCACCGCCGGGAGCAGCGCGGCCAGCGGCACGAACCCGCTGTGGCCGCCCCCCTCGGTCCCCTGAGCGATCAGCACGTCCACGCCGGCCGCCAGCGCCGCCGGAACCTCCGCCAGGGTCGTCACCTGGCAGACGACCGCCGCCCCCGCCGCGCGGGCGCGGGCGGCGTACTCGCCCGGATCGCCCCAGGAGAAGCAGATGACCGGCGCCCGCTCGGCCAGGCAGCGCGCGAACGCCGCCTCGTCGAGCCGCGGCACGACGAAGTTGACGCCGAAGGGCCGGTCGTCCAGCAGGGCGCGCGTCGCCCGCAGGAGGTCGCCCAACTCGGCCGCGTCCCGACCCAGCGACCCATGGACGCCCAGCCCGCCCGCCCCCGAGACGGCGGCGACCAGTTCCGGCGAGGTGTAACCCGCCATCCCGGCCTGGCAGACCGGGTGGACGATGCCGAGGATGTCGCAAATGGCGGTGCGCATGGGCGGCTCCGGGCGGTTGCTGGTCGAAGGTCGAAGGTCTGAAGGTCGAACGTAGCGGCCTGCCGCTCACGGGACGGCGCTGCCCGGCGACCAGAGCACCGCCTGCATTCGATAGACGTTGCGGGCGGGCGCGGCATTCCCCACCGCGCAACGACGGAGCGACGGGCGATCGGGCATCGATCACTACAACGGGGAGGGGCGCCGAGGGTGCGCCGCGCGGGATGGCCCGACCATCGGACAAACCGCGGCGCTGGCAAGCGGGCCGTCCCGCGTGTACGCTACGCCGCGAGGGCGCCGCCACCGTGTCGACCTCCTCCATCGCCCATCCACAGGACCGGGCGGCGCCGCACAATCGCCCCCCGAGAGGCAGGGACCGGAACGGGAGGGGAGGCCCGATGAGCCCGCTCAGCAACGACACGGCCCAACTCGCGCCGCGGACGGCGTTCGACGGCCCCGCCCTGACCTTCGACCTGCCGGGCCTGGAGATCGGCGTGGCCGAGTACGACGAGGGGCCGACCGGCTGCACCGTCTTCCTCTTCCCGGATGGCGCCGCCACCGCGATCGACGCGCGCGGCGGCCTGGTCGGCAAGACCGGGGATTACGAGTGGAACCACGCGATCTGCCTGGCCGGGGGCTCGCTCTACGGCCTCGAAGCCGCCTCCGGCGTGACCGCCGAACTCTTCGCGCGCCGCCGCTACGGGCTGGAGGACTTCGCCCTCGTCTCCGGCGCCATCATCTACGACTACGGCGCGCGCGAGACGCGGGTCTACCCGGACAAGGCCCTGGGGCGCGCGGCGGTGCGCGCGGCCCGCCCAGGCGTCTTCCCGCTGGGGCCGCGCGGCGCCGGCCGCTCCGCCGGCTGCGGCGCCGTCTTCGATCGCGCGCGGGGCGAGCCGGCGGGCCAGGGCGGCGCCTACGGCCAGTTCGGGCCGACGCGGATCGCCGTCTTCACCGTGGTCAACGCCCTCGGCGTGATCCTCGACCGCCAGGGCCGGGTGGCGCACGGCAACCTCGACCGCGCGACCGGCACCCGCCGGCACCCGCTGGACGAGCTGCGCGACCGGCTGGCGGACGGCGGGCGGGCCGAGGCGCCGGCGGGGAACACGACGCTGACGGTGGTCGTCACCAACCAGCGGCTGGCCGCGGGGGCGTTGCGGCAGGTCGGCCGCTCTGTCCACAGCGCCCTGGCCCGCGCGATCTACCCGTTCCACACAGCGATGGACGGCGATGTCCTCTACGCGGTGACGACCGGCGCGGTCGACAACGCCGCGATCAGCCCCACCGCGCTGGGGATGCTCGCCGCCGAGCTGGCCTGGGACGCCGTCCTGGCCTCTTTCGATCCCGGCCCGGTGCGCGACGGCCAGTGACTTGCCCCCCGCCCGCCCGGCGACAACGCCGCCGGGCGGGGGGCGCGGGGGTGAACGCTTGTGGTGCGGCGTCGCGCGCGGCGGGTGGAGGGACGGGATGCGTTTCGGGCTGCAGATCGACACTTACGGCGACAATGCCCTGGGCAACGGCAACCATTTCGACACGATGCTGGCGGTCGCGCGGGCCGGCGAGGCGGCCGGCTTCGCGTCGGTCTGGTACGAGGACCACTTCATGTGGCGGGACGACGAGCGGCCGGAGACGCCTTCGCCGCGCCTGGAATGCCTGCTCACCCTGGCGGCGCTGGCGGCGGGGACCGAGCGGGTCCGGCTCGGCGCGCTGGTGCTCGGCGCCCCCTACCGCAACCCGGCGCTCCTCGCCAAGATGTGCGCTACGCTCGACCAGATCAGCCACGGGCGCAGCATCATCGGCCTCGGCGCGGCCTGGCACCGGCAGGAGTTCGAGGCGTACGGCTGGCCCTTCGGCACGGTCAAGGAGCGGATGGAGCGGCTGGAGGATGTGGTGCGGATCGTCGACGCGCTGCTGACCCAGCGCCCCGCCTCCTACACCGGCAAGCACTATGCGATCGACCGGGCGCTCAACGACCCGCCGCCGGTCCAGCGCCCGCGCCCGCCGATCCTGATCGGCGGCAACGGCGAGCGGCGCACGCTGCGCCTCGTCGCCCGGTACGCCGACCTCTGCAACGTCTACGGCTCCCCGGCGGAGGTCGCCCGCAAGTTCGCCGTCCTGCGCGCGCACTGCGCGGCGGTCGGCCGCCCCTACGAGGCGGTCACGCGCACGATCAACCTCTGGCTCCGCCTGGCGCGCGACGAGGCCGACCGGGCGGCGCGGGAGCGGGAACACCCCGACGCCGACATTCAGACGCCCGAGGCGACGATCGGCCTGCTGCGGGAGTACGAGGCGGCGGGCGCGCAGTACGCGATCGTGAAGTTCCTCGACGCCCCGGATCCGACCTCGACCCGGCTCTTCGCCGAGCGGGTCATGCCGGCGTTCACGCCGACGCCCGCCCCCGATGATGTCCGGGCGAAGGGGGGGATCTGAGGGGCACACCTACGGTTGCCTGCGGGGCCGGCCGGATCGATGCCGGCCGCCCCCCGGGCGCGGCCGGTGCAGGGGGCTGGTGGGGGGGGGGCCGCGGGGGGGGCTGCGGCACCCGGGGCCCATGGGGCGGGTCGCGCAGGGGTGCCCGCGGGCGGGGGAGGGCCCGCGGCCCTACGACCCGGGGGGGGGGGGGAAGCCG
>JAUJMV010000081.1 GCA_030446685.1 Thermomicrobiales bacterium
AGCGCGCCGATCGGGATGGTGCCCCAGACGATGAAGCGCATCGTCGCGTTCATCCGCCCGAGCAGCCGGCCCGGCGTGGTCGCCTGCCGCAGGCTGACCTGGTTGACGTTGTACACGACGCCGCCGCAGGTGAGGAGCGCCTGCCCCGCGATCAGGAGCGGCACGGCGACGGCGGGCGGGCCGCTCGCCAGCGGCACGAGCAGGCCGCCGAGGCCGCCGAACGCGATCGCGCCGATGATCGTCGCGCCGAGGCCGCAACGCCGCGCGACCGGGCCGGCCACCGCCGCGCCGAGCAAGGCGCCGAGATTGCCCGCGGCGAAGATGACGCCGAGCAGCCCCGGCCCGATCTCCAGCTGGCGCGTGACGTACCGCACGAAGAGCGCCTGGCCGATCGCGCCGAAGAGGTTCGCGGTCGCGGTGCAGGCGGCGATCGGCCGCAGCAGCGGGCTGTGGAGGACGATGCGCAGCCCCTCGCCGATCTCCGCGAGGATGCGCCCGCCGCCGGGCGGGTCGGCGGCCCGCCCCTCGCGCCCTCGGATGCGGGCGAGGGCGAGGCCGGAGAGGAGGAAGGAGCCGGCGTCGACCACCAGCGCGAAGGGCGCGGTGACGAGCTGGACCAGCCCGCCGGCCAGCCCCGGCCCGGCGATCTGCGCGACCGAGCGGCTCGCCTCCAGCTTGCCGTTGCCCTCGACCAGGTCGTCGCGCCGGACGAGGGTGGGGAGATAGGACTGGTACGCGACGTCGAAGAAGACGGTGCAGCCGCCGGTCAGCGCCGCCACGACGTAGAGCAAGCGCATGCTGAGCGTATCGGTCAGCGCGGCCAGCGGGAGGGCGAGCAGCAGCAGCGCCCGCGCGAGGTCGGTCGCGATCAGGATCGGGCGACGCGGCAGGCGGTCGACCCAGACGCCGGCGACGAGGCCGAGGAGGAGGAAGGGCGCGTACTCGACGGCCCCGAGGATGCCCATCTGCGCCGGACTCGCGCCGAGCGTCAGCGCGGCGACCAGCGGCAGCGCGAAGAGCGTCACCTGGGAGCCGAATTGGGAGACGGTCTGCGCCGCCCAGAGCTTGACGAAGTCGGCATTGCGCCAGAGCCCGGTGAACGGGGCGCGCACGGCGCGTGGCGGGGCGCTACGCATCGCGCGCCCCGTGGACGGCGAGCACCTCGTAGGTGTCAGCGGCGAGCAGGACCGCGAGCTGCGCCGTCCCGGTGACGCTCGCGAATGCCTGCAGGAGGGCGGGGCGCCCGGTGACCGTGACCTGGCGCAGGGGCAGCGACCGGATGCGCGGCTGGTCCCGCCAGAACCGGCGCCCGGCCGGCGAGGACAGGGCGAGTGATCGCACCGTCACCCAGGATGTCGGCGCGTCGCAGCCCGCACAGTAGAGGTGCAGGCCGCGCCCGCGGCGCCGGTCGACGGCGACACCGTCCGGCAGGCGCCGGTGGAGCCTGGCGAGGGCGCCGCAGGTCGGGCACGCCGCCGTCCCGCTGGCGAGCGCGGCCCGGTAGTAGCCGTCTGCGAACGCCATCAGCCGGTCGAGCAGGATGCCGTCGCCCCCGCCCCCGCGGAAGGCGTCGGGGCGGATGGCCTGGAAGAGATGGTCGTCCGGCGCGGCGGAGCAGTGCGGGCACCGCACCAGGCACTCGCCCGTCCGCGGGAGCGCCCGTATGACCAACCGGTGCTGCCCGCAGATCGAGCACCACAGCCGGGTCGTCCGCCAGCCGGCGCCGCCCGAGACGTCCGTCGCCACCGCGGCGACGGCGGGATCGGCCGTGGGCAGGCCGTAGGCCGCTGCTGCCTCGCGCAGTTCCGTGGCGAGCACCCGGCGCAGCGCCAGCTTCCCGCGGTGGAGCCGCACGGCGACCGCGCCCGCGCTCAGGCCCAGGCGGGCAGCGACCTCCGCCTGCGGGGTTTCCTCAAGATACCGCGCCACCAGGATCTGCCGGCTGACCGGCGGGAGCAGCGCCAGGGCCCGATCCAGGAGCAGCGCCAGTTCGGCGCGCTCCAGATCGGCCTCGAGGGTGTCCGCGCCCGCCAGCTCCTCCAGGACCGGCCGCTGGTCGCGTTCCTGCGCGGGCGCGGGCCGGGCCACCCGTGCGCGTTCTCGTCCCTGCCGCCGCAGCCAGCGGCGGCAGACGTTGCGGGCGATCGCCGCGAGCCAGGCGCCGCGCCCCGCCGGATCGTGGAGGCGTGCCTCGTGGCGCCAGGCCTCGATGAGCGTCTCCTGCGCCAAGTCCTCGGCCACTGTGATGTCGCCGGCGAGACGTGCGCACAGCCGGACCAGTTGGGCGCGCTCGACCGGGGGCATCGTCGCCACGGAGAACGCTCCGCCGTCAGTCACGCAAGCATCCCGATCCACCACCCGTCGCCCCTCTCCCTTCGCCGTCGCCGCTACATACTATATCGCGCGGGCGGGGCGAAACTTTACACGGGCGGGCCACCCGGTGTACGGCGGGCTATTTCGCGGGCGGGCGGCGCTGCCAACCTAGGGCGCGTCACCACTGCCGCGGCGTCAGCCGGCGGTGGCGGGGCGGAGGAGCGCCTGGACCGGCTGGGTGAAGCCGAAGGGGGCGTAGAAGGCCGCCTCGCCCGGCTCGGCCAGCAGGACCAGGACCGGCGCGTCGCCGTCGGCGGCCAGGCAGCGCCGGACCAGCGCGCTGCCGATGCCGTGGTGGCGGTAGGCCGGGTCGACCACCACCGCCTGGAGCACCAGGAGGGTGCGCCGGTCCCCCAAGAGGCGGCCGAGGCCGACCAGGCGGGCGCCGTCCCAGGCGGAGACGACGTGGGCCGAGGCGCGCAGCTGCTCCGGCTGCGGGATCGCGTCGGCGGGCAACCCGAGCGCGGCGGCCAGGGCGGCCAGCTGCTTGGCGGGGATCGCGCCCCCCTCACGGTAGGTGATGGCCCTCGACAAGCAGCGGATCTATGTTATGAGGAATACATGGGCTGAGGTATGCTGGTGTTAGCGGTAGC
>JAUJMV010000039.1:0-2105 GCA_030446685.1 Thermomicrobiales bacterium
GGTCCGGTCGTCGTCGGT
The DNA here is from genome assembly GCA_030446685.1 of Thermomicrobiales bacterium. Classification (GTDB taxonomy): domain Bacteria; phylum Chloroflexota; class Chloroflexia; order Thermomicrobiales; family CADCWN01; genus JAUJMV01. The sequence continues at coordinate 19 of JAUJMV010000039.1, forward strand.
TGTGCTCGGGGTGGGAACATGGCGGAGTATGTCCGCGCGCGGCTCCACGTCGTCTCCGCCAAGCAGCAGGGGCGGAGCTACCTGCTGGACCACCCGCGGCTCACCATCGGGCGCGGGCTGGACAATGATGTCGTCACCGACGACCCGGAGGCCTCGCGCCAGCACGCCGAGGTCCAGCGCGCCGGCGCCACCGGGCCGTTCTACCTGCTCGACGCGAAGAGCGCCAACGGCACCCTCGTCAATGGTCGGCGCGTCGCCCGCGTCGAACTGCGCCACGGCGACCGGGTCCAGATCGGCAACTTCAGCTTCGTCTTCCAGACCAAGACGGCGCCGGGCCCCGCGCCGACGCCGCAGCTGAACCCGACGGTCCTGGCGCCGCCCGGCGGTACCCCCCCGCCGTCGGCCGGCGCCGTGCCCGACGCCTTCCCGCTGCGCGCCCAGGGGCCGATGACCGTCGGCCGCGATGCGCGGAACGACATCGTCCTCGACCACCCGCAGGTCTCGCGCCGCCACGCCTGCCTCCAGCTGCGCCCGGAGGGCACGCTCTCGGTGACCGACCTGCGGAGCACCAACGGCACCTTCGTCGAGGGCCAGCAGGTGCACGGCGCGACGACGGTCGCGGCCGGGGCCACCCTCACCTTCGGCCCCTTCCGGCTGCTCTACCAGCACGGGCAGCTGATCAAGGTGACCGACGACGGCACGATCCGCATCGACTGCCTCGGCGTCAGCAAGACCGTCGCCGGCGGGAAGACGCTCCTGCACGACCTGACCTTCTCGATCTTGCCGCGCGAGTTCGTCTGCCTCGTCGGCGGTTCCGGCGCCGGGAAGTCCACGCTCCTCGACGCCATCGCGGGCGTCCGACCCGCCAACGGCGGCGAGATCCGGTACAACGGCGCCGACTACTACCTGCAGCTCGACTCCTACCGCAGCGCGATCGGCTACGTCCCCCAGGATGACATCGTCCCCGCCGAGCTGACGGTCGAGCGCGCCCTCTACTACGCCGCCAGGCTGCGCCTCCCCGAGGACATGGCGGGCGCCGAGGTCAAGGCGCGGGTGCAGGAGGTGCTGGACGACCTCGGCCTCGGCGCGCGGCGGGATGTGCCGATCAAGAACCTCTCCGGCGGCCAGCGCAAGCGCGTCTCGATCGGCGCGGAGCTCCTCGCCAAGCCGACCCTCTTCTTCCTCGACGAGCCGACCTCCGGCCTCGACCCCGGGTTGGAGGAGCGCATGATGACGCTGCTCCGGAAGCTGGCCGACCAGGGGCGCACCGTCGTGCTGATCACCCACGCCACCCAGAACGTGGATCTCTGCGACAGTATCGCCTTCCTGGCCCCGGGCGGCTATCTCGCCTACTACGGCCCCCCGCAAGAGGCGCTGGCGTACTTCGGCGTGCGGAAGTTTGCCGAGATTTACACGAAGATCGAGCAGGAGCCGCGGATGGAGGAGTGGGCGCGCCGGTTCCGGGCCGCGCCCGAGTACGCCCGCAACGTCACGGCACGCCTCCAGCCGGGCGGGCACGGCCCGAGCGGCGGGCACGGCGCGCACGCGGCGGCCCTGGCGCAGGCCCAGGGGCGGCCCCCGGCCGCCCGCAAGGTGTCCACCCTCCGGCAGTTCGCGATCCTCAGCCGGCGCTACCTCGAGACGGTCTGGCGCGACCGCAAGAACCTGCTGACGCTCCTGATCCAGGCGCCGGTGATCGCGCTGATGATCGTCGCCGGGTTCCACGAATCGATCTTGGACAAGGCCACTGGCAACCCCCGCGCCCCGAAGACCCTGCACGACGCGAAGACCCTGCTGTTCGTGCTGGCGATGGTGGCGGTCTGGTTCGGCACGTCGAACGCCGCGCGCGAGATCGTCAAGGAGGCGGCGATCTACGCGCGCGAGCGCCGGATCAACCTGCGCCTCGCGCCCTACATCGGCTCCAAAGTCGCCGTCTTGCTGGGACTCGGCCTGATCCAGAACCTGGTCCTGCTGGTGCCGCTCTCGATCGCCGGCGCGCCGCCGCGCAGCCTGCCGCTCCTCTACGCCGCGCTGCTAGTCGGCTCGCTCGCCGGGATCGGCATGGGGCTGGCGATCTCGGCGCAGGC
>JAUJMV010000039.1:2205-79481 GCA_030446685.1 Thermomicrobiales bacterium
TGCTAGTCGGCTCGCTCGCCGGGATCGGCATGGGGCTGGCGATCTCGGCGCAGGCCTCCAACCCCGACCGGGCCAGCAGCCTCGTCCCGCTGCTCCTGATCCCGCAGGTCATCTTCGCCGGGGTCGTGATCGACCTGCACGACAACGCCATCGTGAACGCCATCTCGCAGTTCATCGTGACGAAGTGGACCTTCCGGGCGCTCGGGGCCCTCGTCGACCTCGACGCGTTCCCGCGCGCGGGGTCATTTAGGGACTTCGGCGACTTCGGCTGGCCTCCCGCGGTCTATCTGCTGCTGACCGGCCTGTTCGTCGGGGTATCACTCGTCGGCATCACGCTCTTCCTGCGGCGCAAGGACATCGTCCGCTAGCGCCGCGTGGGCGGGCTGCGTATATGTAGCCCACCGGCCCGGGCGCGACGCCCGGCGGCCGCGCCCCGGTACGTGCCGGGGGAGTCGCGGGCGGTCAATTGTCCGGCGCGTGGGGGCGAGCATGCCCTCACCCTGCGCATGCAGTAGGGCAGTATAGTACTCGGCACGGCGGTCTGTTCGTGCCGAGCGCCGCGCCCGGCGTCGCCGTCCCGGCGGAGCCACGAGAGGGGGGTCCAGCATGGTTGTCCGACCCGGCGGCGCGATGGCCACCCGGCCATTGCACTTCATCTTCATCGCCGACTGCTCCGGCTCGATGGCGAGCGACGGCAAGATCCAGGCGTTGAACAGGGCTGTCCGCGAGGCGCTCCCGCATATGCAGCAGGCCGCCGACGAGAATCCCAATGCGGAGGTCCTCGTGCGCTGCTTGAAGTTCTCGAGCGGGGCGCAGTGGCACGTCTCGGCGCCGACACCGGTGCAGCAGTTCCAGTGGACGGACGTCAGCGCCGTCGGGGTGACGGACATGGGCAAGGCGCTGGCGCTGGTGGCGGATCAGATGCGGATCCCGCCGATGTCGGACCGCGCGCTGCCGCCGGTCCTCGTGCTGATCTCCGACGGGCAGCCGACCGACGACTTCTCGGGCGGGCTCAAGGCGCTGCTGGACCAGCCCTGGGGGAAGCGGGCGGTCCGCATCGCGATCTCGATCGGCGCGGACGCGGACGACGAGGTGCTCCAGAAGTTCATCGGCCACGCGGAGTTGAAGCCGTTGCAGGCGAACAGCCCCGAGCAACTGGTCAACCAGATCAAGTGGGCTACGACCGCCGCGGTGCGGGCAGTCAGCCAGCCGAAGCTGCCGGGCGACGACCGGGGCGCCCATGACAGGGTCACCGAGCCTGGGGACGCCGGCCCTATTATCGTGTCGCCCGGGCCGCCGCCCGGCGATGACGACGACGTCTGGTAGGGGGCCATGGCCACGCAACTCGCCAGGCCAACCTGGCGCATCGTCGCGCAGACCGTCACCGGTGCCGCGCACGATCGCGCCGCCCTGCCCAACCAGGACGCCCACGGCTGGTTCCCGGAGGCCGGGGCCGGGCCGCCGGCGATCCTGGCCGTCGCCGACGGGCATGGCAGCGCGAAGAGCTTCCGCAGCGATATCGGGTCGCAGGAGGCGGTCGCCGCGGCGCTCGAGCGGCTGGGCGCGCTCCTGCAGGGGCAGGCCCCCGAGGTCAATAGCCTCTCGTCGGTCAAGCGCGTGGCCGAGGAGCACCTGCCGCAGAGCCTGGTGCAGGCGTGGCGCGAGCGGGTCGAGGCCCACCTGGCGCGCCACCCGATCGCCGAGGCGGACTGGGACCGGCTGGTGCAGAAAGACGGCCCCGCCGCCCGGAGCCTCGTCGCGCAGGAGCCGCTGCTGGCCTACGGCGCGACCATCCTCGCCGTGCTGGTCACCGAGGACTTCATCCTCTATCTCCAGCTCGGCGACGGCGACATCCTGGTGGTCGCGGAGGACGGGGCCACGACCCGGCCCTTCGCCCGCGACGAGCGGCTGATCGCCAACGAGACGACGTCGCTCTGCTCGCGGGACGCCTGGCGTGAGGTCCGGGTGCGCCTGGTGCCGCTCGCGCACAATCCCCCGGCGATGATCCTGATCTCCACCGACGGCTACGCCAACTCCTTCCGCAGCGAGGAGGATTTCCTCAGGCTCGGACCCGATTACCTGCACCTGGTCCGCGCAGAGGGGCTTGAGCGGGTGGCGCAGGACCTGAGGGGTTTCCTCGACGACGCCTCGCGAAAGGGGAGCGGCGACGACATCACGCTCGGTATCATCGCGCGCGCGGAGTCACGCGGCGATGTCGCACTTGCAGGCCCGCCCGCGCCCGATGAGCGGCGTGCCGCGGCCGGCGAGCAGGGCTTGCGGATGTTGCAGGCGAGGCAGGAGCGCGTGGAGGAACGGCTGGCCGCGCTGCAGCGCCAGGTCATCGTTGCCGTCGGCGCGTTGGCGATCGTAGTGCTGGGCGCGCTGGCCGTCATCCTGGTGGTCATCATGCAGCCCCCCCCCGAGGAGGAACCGCGGGGCGCATCGCCGACGCCCAGCTTCGAGCGCGCGGGTCCCCCCCCGGCCAGCAGCCCACCCGAGACGCCGGCGACCGGAGACCGTGAGTGACCGCGACCGAAAGACGCGGGAGGTGCCGGGGATGGGCATCCCAACGGTGGTGATCGTGCTGGCCCGGTGCAGCCGGCGGCGGCAGGGTTTCGCCTTGCGCCTCGAGGAGCAGGGGGCGGGCCGGTGGTTCGCCGACTGGGCCTTCGCGGTCGCCGAGGCGCGGGCCAGCCGCGAGGGCTACGACCAGGGCGAGATCGCGGGGCGGTTCGACTTCGCCGACACCTATCCGGGCTGTCCGCACTGCGAGGCGGGGGGCATCTTCCGCTGCGGCGCGTGCGGCAAGGTCTCCTGCTGGGACGGCCGGCAGCAGCCGGTCACCTGCGCCTGGTGTGACCGCGCCGCGCCGCTCAAAGGCGCGATCGAGCGCCTGCACGCTGGCGGCGATCGGTGAACTCCCGGCCCCCAGGCACAGCGCGGGCCCGGGCGGCAACTGCTACGGTAGGGGCTATGCCGGGGGGGTACCGTGGGCAGGCCCGAGGCCGGCCCCATGCGGCACATGCGATCGCGTGGTCGGGGTCCCGCGAGCGAGAGGCGGGCGATCGCCGGTACGGCCGTCGACCGCCGCCAGGGCAGCGGGACGGCGGGGCGAGTCTCCCGCGCCCACCGAGCCGCGCGCACGAACCGCGACGCATCGTGGCGAGGAGGAGACCATGACCGAGTTGCTGAAGCCGGGGCAAACAGTCCAGACGCAGTCCTCCGGGATGGCCTGCACGGTGGAGCAGTTCCTCGGCGGCGGCGGCCAGGGGGAGGTCTATCGCGCCACCATCGGCGGCGCGCCCGTGGCCCTCAAGTGGTACTTCCCGCATGCGGCCACCCCGGAGCAGCGGCGGGCGCTGGAGATCCTGGTGCAGAAAGGCCCGCCCAACGACCGGTTCCTCTGGCCGCTGGAACTGACGTCCATGCCGAGCGCCCCCGGCTTCGGCTATATCATGCCCCTCCGCGACGCGCGCTACAGCGGCATCGCGGACCTGATGAAGGGCCGGGTCCGCCCGTCCTTCCGCGCGCTGGCGACCGCCGGCTTCGGCCTGGCCCACAGCTATCTCCAGCTGCACGCCAGGGGCCTCTGCTACCAGGACATCTCCTTCGGCAATGCCTTCTTCGACCCGACGACGGGGGACGTGCTGATCTGCGACAACGACAACGTCGCCATCGACGGCCAAGCGAACGGCGGGATCTTGGGGACGCCCGGCTTCATGGCCCCGGAAGTGGTGCGTGGCGAAGCCCGGCCGAGCGCGCAGACCGACCTCTTCTCGCTGGCGGTGCTGCTGTTCTACATGTTCATGCTCAACCACCCGCTCGAAGGTAAGAAGGCGGAATCGATTTACTACCGCGACGACTTGCAAGAGGCGCCGCGGCGTCTCTACGGGGAGGAGCCGGTCTTCATCTTCGACCCCAACGACGACTCCAACCGTCCCGTGCCGGGTTGGCAGGACGTGGCGCTGGCCTACTGGCCGATCTACCCGCAGTTTCTGCGGGACACTTTCACCCAGGCCTTCACCGCCGGCATCCGTAATCCCCAGAACGGCCGGGTCGTCGAGAGTATCTGGCGTCGGGTGATGATCCAGTTGCGCGACGCGATCGTCTACTGCCCGCACTGCAAGGCGGAGAACTTCCACGACGTCGCTGCCATGCGGGCGTCGGCCGACCAGCCGGTGCGCTGCTGGGCTTGCCGCGGAACGATCCAGTTCCTGCCGCGCCTGCGGATCGACAAACGCATCGTCATGCTCAACCACGACACCCGGCTCTATCCGCACCACGTCGATAGCCGGCGGCTGTTCGACTTCTCGCAGCCGGTCGCCGCCGTGAACCGCCACCCGACGAACCCGCACATCTGGGGACTCAAGAACCTGTCGGGCGAGAAGTGGGTCGCCTTCCGGGCCAACGGCACGGTTCGTGACGTCGAGCCGGGGCGCAGCGAGCCGCTGGCGGTCGGCACGCGCATCAACTTCGGCAGGGCCGAGGGCGAGATCCGCGTCTAGCGGCCCGCCCGCCGGGCCATCGGCGGCACCCGCCCCGCCGGGCGACGCCGCGCCGGATAGGCGACGGGCGCCCGCTCCCCCGACGCCGGCCGTTGTCGGCACCGAGGGCGCGGGCCATACCGACGGAGACATGAGGGGATGCACGATCAGCCACGCCAGGTGCTGCGCGGGCTGCTCGCCGAGTACGGCCCGTCGCTGTGCGACGATCCCAGGCGCTGCGAGGCCCTGCTGCGCGACCACTGCGGCGACCACAAGCGGGAGATCCGGGTACTCGTCGCCGCCCTAGACGAGCGGGTACCCGCCGATCTGCTCCGCTCGCAGCCCGACCCGCCGCCGGCGATGCTGCTGAACCGCCTGACCCGGCGCTTGCAGGACGAGCGGGGGTTGGCCGAGGACGTCGCGCGCTGGGCGGTCGAGAGCTGGGCGCTGGCGCTCGGCACGGTGACGCGCGAGGGGCTCGAGCGGCTCCGGCGGCCGGAGGCCGACCCCATGCCGCCGCCGGGGCCGCACGAGCAGCCGACCGACGTGCGCCCCCCCGATCGGGGCGCGGGCGGACTTCCGCCGACCGAGGTGCGGGTGGACCCGCCGCCGGTGGTCGATGGCCGCGGCCGTCGGCGTCTGGCCACGGCGATCGCGCTGCTCCTCGGCGGCGGCTTCACTGTCGGCCTGATCGCGCTGCTCCTCAGCGGCGGCCCCTCTCCGCCCCCAACCGCGACAGCGGCACTCCCTCGCTTCGCCACGCCGACCTCGCCGAGCAACGTGGGCCGGGTGGGGGATCCCACGGCGACGCCAACACCCCAGGCGGCCGGCCCCGTGCCGGCCCCAAGCGCAACGCCGACGAACACGCCCATCCCGCCAGCCGCCGCAGCGCCGACCCCGCGCCCGCCCACGCCCACGCCCACGCCGACCCCGCGCCCGCCCACGCCCACGCTGAGCGGGCCGCCGCCCCGTTCGTTCCAAGCCAACTCCCGTTGGGAGGGCACGTTTTACTTGTATGCCAACCCATGCGGGTTGCAAACAGGGACCGGTGGGCCAGTCAAGTACTACTTATCGGAGATCGGTCAGGGCGACGGCTACATCGCCGATGGTGAGCGGGTCGCGGTGTATGACGAGAATGGTACCTTCATGACCAACACAGTGTTAAGATGGCCGTACCTGGATTTCCGCTATAACATTGCCAATGGCTACGCTCTGGTGCGGCATCAGTTCACAAGCCCAACCAAAAGCTTGACCCAGTGGGAGTTCCACTATCTGATTGGCGGACGGGAGTGTGTCATTACCTACAGAGACTATTAACGGCTGCGGTATCTCGACTTGTCGGCGTAGCCACACAAGCGCAGTTGCCTGCTCGTCAGGGAAAGTCACACCTCTGAGAGGGCGTTTCCTACCCCCTTGAAGGGACCTGAAAGAGGGCGTTGTCAACTTGAGCCAGCTGTCCTGGCCGAGAAGTCCGTCCGGTGCGCGAACCTGCGGCTACACTCTCCCTCGTCCCATATCATGCCGTAAACGAAGGAGGAGTCGCCCATGCCTGGCCGCCTGCTGCACCGCCTGATCACACTCGGCCGCGCCGCCCGTCTCGCAGACGACTGCTGGCCGCCAGCAGACGACTGGTTGCTGGCCGCCACCCCCCGGCCGCCGCGCCATCCTCTGGTTGCCGGCGCCTGCTCGCTGATCTGGCGCGGAGCAAGCCGGCGTTGGTGGTCGAGAACGCGCTCCTGCGCCACCAACTCGCCATCCTCCGCCGCAGCGTCAAGCGGCCCCGCTGCACGCCGAGCGACCGCGCTGCTGGTGCTCCTGGCCAGCCGCATCCGCACGTGGCGGAAATCCATCGCCCAGTGCTGATCGTCCGGCCGCGACACGCGCCGCGCTTGACCCGCCCCCGGAAGTTGTGCCAACCTCAGCCGATAGAGCCGATACACCCGGCTGTGGGAGCCGGCTCGCGCGAAATCGTCCGGCGCCGGTAGTCGCCGGCGGCCTTCGCGAACTGACGTTCCCACGTCCTTCCAGGCCACGATCCGTGTCCGGCGTCATCCAGGTCGCCCGCGGAGCCGCTCCCCATTGACTCGACCCGTCGGGAACTTGCTGGTGGTGCTCGGCCAGGTCGGCCACCAGCTTCTGATGCGGCCGTCCTCCCGGAAGCATCCGTTGAACGCAGCGATGAACGGGTTGTCGGTCGGCTTCAACCGGCGGCCTGGCTGTCTGAGGCGGCGAGCGTCCAGGCCGGCCTTCCAGCGGTGGTACGCGTCGCTGCGGCTCGCGGCAGTCGTCGAGCGCCCGCGAGATGAACCGGCTCTTCTTCACGATGCTCCACGCACTGCCGTCGGAGCAGTGCGCTGGCATCGCAGGTATCGTGGGTACTGGCCTCCAGGCGCCCCAGCCCCTCACGCCCGAGACCGTCGGCTGATCCGCGAGATGGCCGCGGCCAACCGCCTGTGGGGCGCGGAGCGCATCCGCGGGGAACGTCGACATCCGCGTCGCCAAGTCGACGATCCAGTGCGCCCGTTGGCGAGCCGCCCACCGCAGCGCGCCATGCCCTGGGCGAATTCGTGCGCAACCACGCCCCGGACATCTGGGCCGCGACTTCCTGCCGGTCACCGACCTCCTCTTCCGCCCACCCTACGCCTTCTTCATCATCGCGATCGAGACCCGCCGCGTGGTCCACATCGGCGTGACGCGCCACCCGACCGATGCGTGGGTCGCTCAGCAGCTCCGCGAAGCGACGCCATTCGGCGAGCGGCCGAGGTAGCTCATCCGCGACAACGACAGCAAGTACGGGCCGGCCTTCGCCCGCATCGCCGCAACCACCGGCATCACGGAGCTGCGGACGGCGTATCGTGCCCCCGGCAGAACGCCACCTGCGAGCGGTTCCTCGATCAGCGTGCGCCGCGAGTGCCTGGATCACGTCCTCGTCCTGGGCGAGGCGCGCCTGGGGCGCATCCTCCGCAGTATGCGCGCTACTTCAACCGCGACCGACCGCACCAAGGCCTGGCACAACGGATCCCCGATGCCGCCATGGCCGGGGCAGCGCGCGCCGAGCAGGGCGCACGAGCGCGCGCAACCGATCCTGGCTGACCTCCAGCCGGACCATGTCGGCGTACGCAGCGCGCCGCGTGAGGCGCGCCGTTCGGGGACCGCCGGGCCGGGAAAGTCCCATTGCCGGCGGTCTAACCGCCTACGGAGGACCCATGTCGTCGGGCGGCGCCTGGGCGATGCGCGCTATCGGCGCGACTTGACGCGCGTCGCCCCTCACGGTCGACGGCGCGGGTTCACGAGGAGGCGGGGGCGTGGCGCGCAACGCGGGCGGCGCTCCATCGACAGGTGCTCGCTGACGGCATCGACCCAGGCGCCGCACTGCCCGCCCACCGCAGCCGCCCGAGCCCTCGGCGGCGACGCAGATCGCGCAGGGGACGTTACGCGTGGAGGAAAAGGCCCACCCTACAGACCGCGCCCGTGGGAACGGTACAGATGTGGCGACGCACCAGGGCGTTCGGCCTCGCGCGGCGCCGATTCGGCGCACCGGCCGCCTCGCTCTATCCGCGACAAGCGGCGGCAAGTACGGGCTCGTTCTTCTTCCGATCGCCGCAACCACCGGCATCACGCCGGAGCGCCTGCGCGCGTATCGGGCCCCCGGCAGAACGCGCCTGCGAGCGGTTCGGCGGCCGCGTGCGGGCGATGGCGACGCCCCTGAGCAGCGCGCCGCTCTGGCGCGTATCGTCGTCGACCGCGAATCTCTTCTTCACACCGCCCGTGCGCCATGGACCTGTTCTTCTACGCGCAGCGCAGGCCGGCGAGTGCGCCTGGTCCTGGGCGGCCGTCCACTGGTCGGACGCGATCCTGGCCGAGGTGGCGCGCAACCGCGCGCGTCACCGGCACCGTGCGCGCCGAGGCGCGCTGGCGGCACTCGAGGCGCGCTTCCGCGCGGTCTTCGCACGCGGACGTATTGCCGAGACCGTGTCGTAGACCATTGCCGGCGGCGAGCCGGGTGGCCTGGGAGGACCGGCATGTCGTCGGGACGGCGCTGGCCGGGCGGGCCGATGGGATCGTCACCTTCAATCGGCGCGACTTCCTGCGGCGGAACTGGCCGCGTACGGGTTGCGCGTATGGTCCCCGGACGCCCTCGGTGTTCGTCTGCTGGCGCGCTTCCCGGCTGGTGTCGTGGCGACGCTGCGCGAGCAGGGGGCGGCGCTCCATCCGGAGTGAAAATACCTCCTCGCTGACGGAGGTCATCGTCGCCATCTCGCCACACTGCCCGCGCAGTGTCGAGCCGCGAAGGCCGCCGCGAGCGCGTAGGGCCTCGCGCGGAGCGTATGACGCCCCACGCAGGAGGTGCCGATCCGACGCGCCGATGATACTGGGCGTGGAAGCCCCGCGAGAGCGGGTAGTCGGCCGAGACGGCGGGATGATGCGATTGCCCGTGGGATCGGTACAGATGTGGCGGAGAACAGGGACGGAGTTTTCGGCCACGACAGGGCGCCTGGAGGAGGGCGACGGCCTCGTACGGGGCGAGGGCGCCCGCCTGGCTCATCGCTCGGTTGTGCGCCATTATCAGTCGGCGGGAGGTGTGGCGCCTCGTTCCTCTTCCGACGCGCCAGCTCCGGCACTCGTCGCCGGAGACTACCGGCGGCTCGGCCTGGATGAGGGCCCGACATCCCGCGTTCGGCCCCCGATTTCCGCGCCCAGGATAGGGCGCGCCGACAGGCGGTGGGAATCGGGTCGCCCTCACAGCCAGCGCCAGGAAGGCCAGGACTTCGGCGCGCATCGCCGCCGTCTCGAAGTGGCCGGTGGCGTAGCGTCGTAGCGACCAGGCCTCCGGCGCGCCCAGGTCCGCGTAGACTTGTCGGAGCGCGCGATCGACCCGGTCCAGGCCGGCGGGGGGCGTCAGGCGGTCGTAGAGGCCCGCCAGGCTGAGGTGGGGGCGCGGCGCGATCAGCGCGTTGATGTCGGCGGTGCCGAAGTGCTTGAGTAGGCCGGGGACGTAATAGTAGACGCCGTGGCCGTCCAGCCCGCGCGCCTCGATCAGCGCCTGGAAGTCGGTGAGGCAGCAGAGATCGACGCAGACCGCGACCCGCTCGTCGAGCGCCGCCACCCACGCAGGCCATCGTGCTGCCGAGCGAGAGGCCAAGGGTTGCCAGGCGCCCCGTCGACATCGGGGCGCGTCGCCAGGTAGTCGAGCGCCCGCAGGCTGTCGTAGACCATCATGCCCCAGAGGACCCGGCCCTCCCAGAGCATCCCCTTGAAGACCTCCGACTCGGTGCGCCCGCGCCGCTCGCCGAAGACCCAGGCGTCGATGGCGCCGGGGCGGCGCAGCCGCGCACGGTCAGCGTAGGGCGGCGTAGGGCGACCAGGCGCCTGCCGAGCGGAGTCGCGGCGCGGCCGACCAGCAACTCGTCCTTGCCGAGCGCGTAGTCGCCGCCGTGGGCGTCCCGTTGTAGAGACCTCAGTAGGATCTCGTCGGCAGCGGCCCGCGCGCGTCGCGCGGCCGGGCGAAGTAGGCCGGGACCGGCTCGATCCCGTTCAGGTCGAGCAGGAGCCGCTCCAGGACGTAGGCCCCGCGCTCCTCCTCGCCGACGGGGCGGGCGCCGACCGGCCGCGCCCGGTCGGGGAGATCGCCCAGCAACCCATAGAGCGTCGACCGCCGCACCCCTTGCTCCTCCCGCACCCCACGCCCGCCCCCCGCTCGTGCCCGCCCGCCCGCCGCCGGGCGGCAGCCTACCGCAACTCGCCCAACAATGAAACACCCCGTGCCGGGCGCTGGCGCGCTTGGCTCATTCGCAGTGGACCTGGAGGCCTGGCGGACGGTCGATCTGCTGCCGGAGCGCACCAGTGACGGCCTGCGCGCATGGCTGAAGGCGTGGCCGGGCGTCGAGGTCATCGCCCGCGACCGCTCCACCGAGTACGCGCGGGGCGCAACCGAGGGGTGCCCGACGCGGTGCAGGTGCTGGACCGCTGGCACGCGCTGCGCAATGCGCGGGAAGTGGCGGAGCGCCTCCTCGAGCGTCACCCCGACCAGCCACGCGCACCTGGGACGCCGGTGTCCCCAGCGGCGCCCCCGGCCCTGCCCCCGCGCCGCTCCGGGCACGAGGAGGCCCGGCGGGCGGGGGCGCGCGGCCGCACCATCGAGCGCCACGAGGCGGTCCAGCGGCCCGCCGCCGCGGGGCTGAGCGAGCGGGCACTCGCCACGCGGCTCGGGATTGCGCGCGGCACGGTCCGGCGCGGCGGTCCGGCATCCTGGCCCCAGGCCTGCCGCACCTCGGGGCGGCGATGGGCCGAGGGCTGCCGGAACGGGTGCCAGTTGTGGCAGGCGATCCGCGAGCGGGTCGCTTTCCCGGCTCGCGCAAGCAGGTCTCGCGCCGGGCACAGGCACGTCGCCTTGCCGTGGCGCCCACCACCCCGCGTCGGTACCGGCCACAGCCCGGCACGGCGACGGCACCGGCCCCGCCGCCCGCCGGGCGCCGCCTATCCGCTAGGCGACTGGCCCGCCTGCCTGCGCGCGGCCTGTCCCGATGCCGCGGCGGCCGGCCCGCCTCCGTCGCTCCAGGCGTTCGTGCGCTAGCTGGTCCGGGAGCGGTGCGACGAGCCGCTCGAGGGATGGTTCGAGGCGGCGACGGCGAGGGGCTCCCAGGACGCCCTCCGCTCCTTCGCGGCCGCGCTCCGCGAGGAGGATGCCGCCCTGCGCGCCGCCCCGCGGCTGCCGTGGAGCACCAGTCCCGTCGAGGGGCACATCACCCGGCTCAAGCTGCTCAAGCGGCAGGGCTACGGGCGCGCCGGTCTCGACACGTTCCGCTGCCGGATGCGCTACGCAGCCTGACACCAGGCGCTCGGCCGCACGGCAGCTGCGCAAGAACCGGCAGATCAGCCAATTGACAAGCACACGGCGAGACCGGTGAGCACCGCGTCTTACTCCACCCCGCGCTCATGAATACCGGCGACGATCGCGATCTGCCCTATGCGGCACATCCATCCACCTGCGGCGGGCGGACATGCCGCCCACCCAGCCACTAAGGCGTATCGCCACATCTGGTCGCCCGGCGGTAGCGCTCGCGCAGCACGCCGCCTGGGATGTCCCGCCGCCGCACCGTGCGCTCCACTTGTGGCCCTGCCTCTGGCGATCACGCGCTGTCGGCCGACACGCGCGGCACGATGCGGCTGCCCAGCGCCACCGCCCACGCCGGCTCGGTGCCCTCCAGGAGGAAGTGGCAGTACGTCTCCCCGGCCGGCGTGGCGATGGCGAAGGCGTGGCCCCCGACCGGACGGGCGGCCCGCCGCTTGCCCGCGACGGTCCAGCGGAGCGCACCGCCCTCCCGGGTCACGGCGAGCTGCTGCCCCTCGCCGCCGCGGTAGGCGCCGACGTAGCGCCCCTCCTGCCCCGGCGGGTTCGGCGCGTCCGGGTACTCGGCCAGCGTCGCGCCGGCGGGCTGGCCGAGGAGGCCGTTGAGCGGGGCTAGTGCCGCGCGGTCGCTCGGCACCACGGCGAGGTGGGCGAGCGCCACGGCGGTGTACCCAACCGCGGGCACGTCCAGGTCGGGCGCCGCGATCCCCTTGCTCCCGCCGCCGTGCTGGATGACCGTCGCGCCGCGGGAGCCGGCCCCCACGCCGAGGCCGTAGCCGTAGGCGGCCCCCGGGGCGGCGCCGGGGGTGTGCGGCGCCGTCATCCGGGCAATCCCAGCGCCGGAGAGGAGACGCGCGTCGCCCGAGACGCCGCCGGCGCGGTAGATCTCCAGGTAGCGCAGCAGGTCGCGCGCGGTCGTGTTCAGCCCGCCGGCCGGGTACCAGAGCGGCGTGTAGGTCCCCTGCGGCGCGGCGACGATCGCCCGTCGCCCGTCCGCCTCGCGCGCGGCGTGCAGGGTCGCCACGTCGGGCGCCGCCGCCAGGGACGCGCGGTCGAAGGTGCTGCGGGCCATCCCGAGCGGGTCGAGGATGCGCTCCCGGACGTAGGCCGCGTAGGGCCGGCCGCTCACCCGCTCGACGATCGCGCCGAGCAGGGCGAAGCCCTCGTTGGAGTAGCTGAAGCGCGCGCCGGGGGGGCCGAGCGGGGCGAAGTCGAGGCCGGCGATGTAGGCCAGGAGGTCGTCGGCGCTGTCGAGCGGCGGGTGGTCGGCCACCCAGGCGGGCTTCGGCGCGGCGTGGGGATCGCCCGCCGTCGCCCGCGCCAGGGCGAAGAAGCGGGAGGGCAGCGGCGGCAGGCCGGCGGTGTGCGTCAGGAGGTGGTGGAGCGTCGTCGCGCGGGCGGCGCCGGGGTCGGGGGTGCGATAGGCGGGCAGGTAGCGCGCGACCGGGTCGTCCACGGCGAGCGTGCCCGCCTCGGCCAGCTGCATGATCGCCAGGGCGGTGACCCCCTTGGTGACCGAGGCGACGCCGAAGATCGTCTCGGGCGTGGCCGCGTCCGCCCCGCCGGCCTCCCGCACGCCGAAGCCCTCGGCGTAGATTTCCGCGCCATCGCGCGCCGCGGCGAGGGCGAGGCCCGGGATGTCGTGCTGCACCAGCAGCCCACCCACGAAGCCCCGCACCTGCGGCGCCCAGTGCCCCCCACCCATGTTCGCTCCTTCCTACCCCCATTCGAGGCCGGCACCATACCACGCAGTGGCGGGGCACGCCTCCACCCCTGTGTTGGCCGTTTGGAATGTCCGTTCTAGGAAAGGGCTCCGTTGACACGATGGGCGGTTGTAGGCGTACACTGCGGCAGCGCGCCATCGGCGTGTGCGCTATCGCGGCCACCCGTCCATAACGAGGAGTCCGCGGATGCTGACTCGCCTGTTCCATCACTGGGTCCATCGCGGGAAGGCGCTTGCTCGCGCGCTCCAGCAATGCCTGGCCGCAGCGACGAAACCAGCCGGCCGGAGCGTCGTTGTGGGCACGCTCACGGATCTCGCACGCAGCCGATCGGCTCTCATCGCTGAGAATGCGCTCCTGTGCCAGCAACTCCTCATCCTCCGACGCAGCGGCAAGCGCCCGCGCTGCGCCCCGGCCGACCGCACGCTCCTGGTCCTCCCGGCCCGCCGTTTCCGGGTATGGCGGCGGGCGCTGCTGATCGTCAAACCGGAGACGGTGCTGCGCTGGCACCGAACAGGATTTCGCGCACTCTGGCGACGGAAGTCACGATCCCGGTCGGCGTCGAAGCCGAGGTGGCGGTCGAGACGATCGCGCTGATCCGGGCGATGGCCGCCGCGAATCGGCTGAGGGGTGCCGAGCGCATCCGGGGCGAGCTGCTGAAGCTGGGCATCCCCGTCGCCAAGACCACCATCCAGCGGCACATGCGCGATGCGCGCCCGCCCCGTCGAGACGGCCAGACGTGGGCCACCTTCCTGCGCAACCACGCGCACGAGCTCTGGGCCTGTGACTTCCTCCCCGTCACCGACGCGCTCTTCCGACCCCTACACGCGTTCTTCGTGATCGCGCTCGGGTCGCGCCGCGTGGTCCACATCGGCGTGACGCGCCACCCGACCGACGCCTGGGTCGCCCAGCAGCTGCGCGGGGCCACCCCGTGCGGCCAGCGCCCCCGCTACCTCATCCGCGACAACGACAGCAGGTACTGTCCTGCGTTCTCTCGGGTCGTCAAGGCGCGCGGCATCGCCGAGTGGCGGACGGCCTATCGCGCGCCCCGGCAGAACGTGACCTGCGAGCGGTTCCTCGGCAGCGTCCGGCGCGAATGCCTGGATCAGCTGCTGGTGCTGAGTGCAGGGCACCTGCGGCGCGTGCTGCGGGAATACACGGGATACTTCAATCGGCACCGGCCCCATCAAAGCCTGCATCAGCATGTCCCCCACGCGCCAGCCGGAGGAACGCCCCAATCGGGAGCGGCACGGGAGTGTTTGCGCCATCCCGGTCCTCGGTGGCCTACCCCATGTCGACCGACGAGCCGCGTGACACCACGGATGAGCTAGACAGCCAAGACAGGGGCAGGGATGCCGGGCGACTGGACTCTTCGGCCGGCACAGGGATCACTCTCGCGTGTTGTGCTGGCGACCGGATCGCTGCGGGAGGATCGCTGCGGGAAAGGATGGAGGGCGATGGAACTCTTCGAGGCGATGTACACGCTGCGCTCGATGCGGCGGCTGAAGCCGGACCCGATCCCCGACGAGCAGATTCGCACCATCCTCGATGCGGCGATCCGCGCCGCCAGCGGCGGCAACCAGCAGTCCTGGGCCTTTATCGTCGTGCGCGACCGGGCGGTCAAGGACGAGATCGCGGCGATCTATCTCGAAGGCTGGCGGGCCCTCAAGGCGTCGGGCTACGGGCAGGCCCCGCCCGACGCGCCCGAGGAGGAGCGCCGTCGCCAGGGGCGGGTGCTGCGGAGCGCGGAGCACCTGGCCGAGCACCTGGCCGACGCGCCGGTCTGGATCTTCCCGTGCGCGCGGATCGGGTCGCAGCCGCCGACGCTGACCAGCGGCTCGTCGATCTACCCGGCGGTGCAGAACCTGATGCTGGCTGCCCGCGCCCTCGGCATCGGCACCACGCTGACGACGATCTACCGGCGCGAGAACGCGCGGGTGAGTGCGCTGCTGGGCCTGCCCGAGGGCTGGGACACCGCCGCGCTAATCCCGCTCGGCTACCCCGAGGGGAAGTGGGGCACGGCGGCGCGGCAGCCGGTCGAGACGGTGACTTACGGCGAGCGCTTCGGCCAGCCATTCTTCGGCCCCACCGCGGACAGCGATTGACAGCTACGTTGACAGCTATCTGGGCGGATTGCGGTGCTACGCCACGGATGTGGTGGACGAGATTTCCTCGCTATGACTGGGAAAATGGCGGTATGATCGGACCCCGGTGGGGACTGAAAATTGCCTTGTCGGCGTCGCGATACGGACCCAGGGCTGAGTCGGATGAACGTTGCGCATACCGGTGCCGGCTACCTTCGCTGTCCACCCCAAATCCCTGGCAGTCATGAGCTGCGAGGGCCAGGATCAAGGCCCGGATGGCGCAGGTAGCCAACACAGCCATCCATCCGGAGGCGATCGAGGCTGGACTCCGGATCGCAACGAGCGCGCGGGAACAACCCTTATGCTCGGTTCCCTATTCCTCTCCTCGCTCACGGTATCCCCGCCTTTGTTGGCGACTTTCGCCGTCCGCCCGAAGATTGGGGAATTCTCGGTGGGAGAGTGCCCGCAACTGGTGACGGATGAGCAAAGTAACCAGCACAGCCGCCAACACCATCCTGTGCTATCCTGCCGTCGCCATCGGTGCGGGCCGATGGCGATGCGAGAGGGGGAGGCGCGATGACGGGCACAGCCCCCGGCCTGCTGGTCTTCGGGGCGCACCCGGACGACTGCGAATTCACGGCCGCAGGGCTCGCGGCCCTCTACGCCCGGCGCGGGGGCCGGGTCCGCTTCGTGTCGGTGACCAACGGCGACGCGGGGCATCAGACGCTCGGCGGCTCGACGCTGGCGCGCATCCGCCGCGAGGAGGCGCGCGCCGCCGCGGCGGTGATCGGGATCGAGTCGCTGGTGCTGGACAACCACGACGGCGAGTTGCTGCCGACGCTCGACCGGCGGCGCGAGATCATCGCCATCATCCGCGAGTTCAAGCCGGCTCTGGTGCTGTCGCCGCGCCCGAACGACTACCACCCGGACCACCGCTACACCGCCACGCTGGTCCAGGACGCGGCCTACATGGTGACGGTGCCGCACGCCAAGGCCTTCGCGGACCACCTGCCGCGCGACCCGGTGATCATGTACCTCAGCGACCGCTTCCAGAAGCCGTACCCGTTCACCCCTGACGTGGTCGTGGATATCGGGGAGGTGGTCGAGCAGAAGTTCGCAATGATCGAGCGGCACCGCTCGCAGGTCTACGACTGGCTGCCCTACAACGCCGGCGATCGCGACCGGGTGCCGGAGGGCGACGATGAGCGCCGGGCGTGGCTACGCGCGCGCTACGAGCCGCGGCTGCGCGGCATCGCCGACCGCTTCCGGGACCAACTCGTCGCGGCCCACGGCCCGGAGCGCGGCGCGGCGATCCGCTACGCCGAGGCGTTCGAGGCCTGCGAGTACGGCGCGCCCTTCACCGACGAAGCCCGAGGGCGCCTCTTCGGCTGGCTGGCAGGGTAGCGCGGGCCAGGGCGGCTGAAGTCACCGCCCTTGGCGCCGCGGCGGCGCGAATCCCCCCGGCGGGGACAGGCGCCCCGCGGGCACAAGCCCGTCGGCGCGGGTTCGGCGGCCCATCGCGACACCCCTGTCACTGACGGCTAGCGGATTAGGAAGGGGTACCTCGTAGGATGACGGTACGGCTCGGGTTTATCGGCACGGGCAGCATCGCGGTCAGCCACCTGGCGAACTTGCTGGCGCAGCCCGACGCGGAGGTGGTCGCCCTCTGCGACCTCGCGGAGGAGCGGATCGACGCGGCGCGGGAGGCGGTCGCCCGCAAGCTGGGGGCCGGGGGACGCCCGCTCGACGCCGCCGGCTACACCGACTACCGCGCGATGCTGCGCGACGAGCGCCTCGACGCGGCCTACCTCTGCCTGCCGCCCTTCGCGCACGGCGACCCGGAGGAGGCGGTGATCGCCGCCGGCGTGCCGCTGCTGGTGGAGAAGCCGGTCGCGCTCGATCTCGCCCCCGCCGCGCGCATCCAGGCGCGCATCCACGAGTGCGGGCTGCTGGTGGCGACCGGCTACCAGCTGCGCTACGCCCCCTACGCGGACCGGGCGCGCGAGTTGCTGGCCGGGCGCCAGATCGGCCAGGCGGTGGTGACGCGCTTCGGCCGGACGCCGGGGACGCCCTGGTACCACCGGCAGGACCGCTCCGGTGGGCAACTGATCGAGATGGCGACGCACCAGGTCGATCTCCTGCGCGCCCTTGTCGGCGAGGTGCGGACGGTCTACGCCGCGGCGGCGACCCGGATCAACCACCTGCGGCAGCCGGACTACGACATCTTCGACGCCAACGCGATGGCGCTGACCTTCGAGAACGGCGCGGTCGGCTCGTTCGTCAACAACTTCCTCGCGCAGCCGGGCCTGCCCCCCAGCGCGGGGCAGCTGCAGATCTTCGCCGACGGCCTGAACCTCGCCATCGCCGGCGGGCTGCGCGTCGTCACCGGTGACAGCGTCACCGAGGAGTCGGACGCCGGCGATGCGATGGCCCGCCAAGACGCGGCGTTCGTCCGCGCGGTGGCCGAGGGGCGCCCCGACCTGATCCGCTCCGACTACGCCAACGCCGTTCGCACCCTCGCCGTGACGGTCGCCGCCGAGCGCTCCGCGCGGAGCGGCCGGCCGATCGAGGTGGCGCAGCTGCTGGCGGAGGAAGTGCCGGGGCTGTGAGGCCGGGGGCGCCGCGTGGCGCCCGCCGACGGACTATTGGGAGGGGAGCGATGCTGATCGGGGCGCGGCAGGGGTGCGTGGCGGGTGGCCAGACGATCGAGGAGAAGCTGAGTATCCTCAAGAGCTTCGGGTACGACTTCCTGGAGCTGGCGCTGACGCGGGAGGAGATCGCCGGGCTGGGGCCGGAATCCGCCGGGGCCTACCGGGAGATGATCGCGCGGGCGGGGCTGCCGATCCGCTCGACCAGCCTCGGCCACTTCGGCGGCTTCGGGGGGCTGGCGGCCGACGGGCGGGCGGAGATCGTGCGCCACATCCGCGCGCTGATCCCCTTCACGCGCGCCATCGGGGCCGACACCATCCTGCTGGCGACCCGCGAGGAGGGCACGGACCCGACCGCCCACGCCGCGGTCTACCGCCGGGAGTTGGTGCCGGTGGCGGCGGAGGCCGCCGGGGCCGGCGTCACGCTCGCCTGCGAGCACATCGGCTGGTACACGCCCGCCGCGCTGGCGGCGCTGGTCGGCGCGGTCGACCACCCGGCGTTACGCATCTACTTCGACATGGGGAACTGCCTCCACGTCGGGGAGGACCCGCTCGAACAGGCGCGGATTTGCGCCCCGCTGACGTCGCAACTGCACATCAAGGGCGGGCCGACCACGCCGCTCGGCGCAATGCCCCTCGCCGCGGTGCGCGAGATCCTCGCGGCGGCCGGCTTCCCCGGGCGGGGCTGCCTGGAGATCCCGGCCGTGGAAGGCGACCGGCCCCTGGCGGAGGCGCGGGGTCTGCTGAAAATGGCCGGCTACCGGTGAGCGGGCGGCCGGCGACGGTGCTGGCCGAAAAGTCTATCCGTCGATCGCGATGACCACATGTCATCCGTATGAACCGGGCGGGCGGATTAACTTTACGGCCAGGACAGCCGGTGGTCTTCTCGAAATTCGGCAACACGCTCGCCGGGCCCGGTGAGCGGATTCCTCTGCCCGCCACCGCGGCGGAGTACGACTACGAGGCGGAGCTCGCGATCGTCATCGGGCGGGGCGCGCGGGACGTCGACGAGCGCGCCGCGCTGCGCTATGTGCTGGGCTACTGCAACGCCAACGATCTCAGCGCGCGCGACCTGCAGATGCGGACCGGGCAATGGCTCCTGGGCAAGACGCTGGACAAGTTCCTGCCGATCGGCCCGTATCTGGTGACGGCCGAGGCGCTCGCCGAGCCCCAGAACCTGGGCGTCCGCTGCTGGGTCAACGGCGAGCTGCGACAGGACGCGACCACGGCCGACATGATCTTCACGGTGGCCGAGCTGGTGAGCTATCTCAGCCAGTACATGACCCTCGATCCGGGCGACATCATCTGCACCGGGACGCCGGCGGGGGTCGTCATGGGCATGGCGGAGAAGCGCTGGCTCACGCCGGGCGATGAAGTCGCCGTGGCCATCGAGCGGCTCGGCCGCTTGACCAACGTGATGACGGGTGGCCGCGCGCTTGCGTGATACGCCGACAAGCACCCGCCGGCGCTGCCCCAGCCCCCTCGGGTGTCCCGGCTGTGTAGTCCATCCGACGGGATTATTTGGCAGTCCAGGCGCACGAGTGCCAGGATCTACCTGCGGATGGACTACACGGCCAGGACAGGCGCAGGCGACCCAGTCGGCGCGGGAGGCCCCCCTCCCGCCAGTTGTGGGGTCCGACAAGCAACGATGCCGCTGGCGAATCCCACCTCGGCTACGCTGCCTGGGCCAGCAGTCTGATGGTCGGCGCGCGGCGCGGCGCGTGGTGTCTCGGCGAGCCGGGCACCCACCCGCGCGCAGTCGCGCGCAGCGGCCGTCATGATGTGTTGCAGGTGCGCCCGCCGTGCCGCTACTGCGCCTGTAGGCCCAACCACCCCGGGGCGGTACGCGTCAAACCCGGACCCCGCCGCGGCGCGCGCGGCGATGCGCCCGCACGGCGGGTCCGACGGCGCGCGCCGGGTGGCCCGGTGCTGAATCGGCACCGGCGCTGGGGCCAGGACCCACCCCCCAGCGGCCGGGGCGTCCTCCCCGGTCGCGGGCGTCGCTACCGGGTGCGCTCGTGCGCCGCCGACCAGTCCCGCCAGGCGCCGCTGTTGGCGCTCTCCTGCGCCAGCAGCGCGAGCCGCGTGGCCGCGAAGACCTCCGTCGCGCGGATGACCTGCTCGCGCCCCGCCCGGATCGCGGCGAAGAAGTCGCCCGGTGCGGAGCCCGGCGGCGGGAGCGGGACCAGGCGGGGCGGTCGGCGGTGGGTGGCGACGAGCAGCTCGTGGTGCGCCCAGCGCAGTTCCGCCGTCCCCGCGACGCCGGTCAGCACCATCCGATAGTCGCCGTGGTACGGCGCGGCCTCGGGGCTGAACCAGTGCGCCTCGATCGTCGCCAGCAACCCGTCGGCGGTGCGCAGATGGACCTGGCCGTGGTCCTCGAATTCCGGCAGGTCGCGATTGGCCCGATTGCCGGTCAGCCCCTGCACCAGCCCCGCCCGCGCGCCGGTGAACCAGAGCAGCAGGTCGAGGTCGTGGATCGCCAGGTCGTTGAGGATGCCGCCGTAGCTCGCGCGCCGGAACATCCAGGCCGGGCGCGCGGCGCGGCGCAGGCGATGCGGCCCGGAACTCCAGGCCAGCGCCAGGTCGCCCAGGTCGCCGGCGGCCAGCAGCTCGCGCAGGGCCAGGGTGGGCGGGGAGAACCGCTTCTCCAGCAGCACCGCGAGGAGGCGACCACTGCGCCGCCAGGCCCCCTCGATGGCGTCGAGGTCGGCCAGCCGCGTGCAGAGCGGCTTGTCCGCCACGACGTGCGCGCCGCTGTCCAGGCAATCCACGACGATCCCCGCCCGCGCGCCGTTGACCGCGACGACCCCGACCGCGTCCAGCCGCTCGGTCGCCAGCATCTCGCGGTGGTCGGCGTAGGCGACGACGCCCAGGCGGCTGGCGAACTGCTCGCGGAGCGCCGGGTCATCCTCCGCCAGCGCGCAGAGCCGCACCTCGCCCGGGCGCCGCGCGATCTCGTCGATCAGGTATTCCACGTGGGCGTGCCGCACGCCGGCGATCCCGAAACGGATGGTCATGGCTCGCTGCTCCAACGCGCGCATGCGCATGCTATGGCGACGCCGCGCGTTCGTCCCGGTCGTGGGCCGGTCCGCGTACCTCGTTGGTCCGTTCAACCGCCACCGCCGCGCGGTCCCAGGTGCAGAGGACGCCACCGGCGCGTGCCCCACGGTCAGGCCGGATCGCGGCGAGTTCCCAGGCCGCCGCGCGGCGCGCGACCCCGGCGCTCGCCCCCACCACCGCCTCGTCGCGCGCAGGCGGCGGTTGCCCGTGACCCCGCCGTCAGCACCGCAGCGCGCGGGTTTCCCGTGGCGGCGGAGGGTGGCGCCGCGCCCGCCATCGCCGTTGCGCTGCGGATCGACCAAGCCCGGCGCGAGCCGGGGCAGCGCGGTGCCCGTGCCGGGCAGGGCTCGTTGGCGGCCACCGGCCCATCCACCACGACCCGCGCCTGGGCGCCCGCGCCGGTATTCAGCCACCGGCCGGCGCCGATCGCCGCCCGCGCCGCGTCCCGGTCCCGTCCGCCATCACGCGCCATACGCCGCCGTGTCCAGGTAGAGCGTGCAGCGCGGGTGCGTCCGCAGGATCGAGGCGGGACAGGACGTCGCGATCGGCCCGGTCAGCGCCTGCCGGACCGCCTCGCGCTTGGTGGGGCCCGGCACGGCGCAGAAGAGGCGCCGGCCGGCGAGCAGCGCCGGGATGGTCAGCGTCAGCGCGCGGGCCGGCACCGCGGCGAGCGCGGGGAAGCAGCCGTCGTTGACCTGCTGCCGGCGGCAGGCCGCGTCGAGCTCGACCGGCTTGATGCGCGCCGGGTCGTGGAAATCGGCGACCGGCGGGTCGTTGAACGCCAGGTGCCCGTTCTCGCCGATGCCCAGGCAGACGAGGTCGATCGGCGCCGCCGTCAGCAACGCGGCGTACCGGCGGCATTCGGCCTCCGGGTCGGCGTTGCCGTCGATCAGGTGGACCGCGCCGGGGCGGACGCGGTCGAAGAGCCGGTCGCGCAGGAAGCGCCCGAAGCGCTGCGGCGCCTCCGGCGCCAGGCCGATGTACTCGTCCATGTGGAACGCGACCACGCGCGACCAGTCGATGCCGTCCGCCGCGACCAGCGCCGCCAGCAGCTCGTTCTGCGACGGCGCGGCGGCGCAGACCAGCCGGACGCGCGCCTGCCGCGCCAGCAGGTCCCGCAGCGCGCCGGCGACGTCCGCGCCCGCCGCCGCGCCCAACGCGTCCCGGTCGGCGTAGACGCGCACCTGGAGGCGATCCACCTGCGTGGACACGGCCGGCCGGAGAGGGACAGCCACGATGGCAACTCCTTTCATACCCGTATGGCTCGCGCCGCGCCACAGCGCGGGCGTGCCCGCCCAAGCCGACGCCGGCGCCGCCTCCCGAAGGGCTACGACTGCGACCAGTTCGTCCCGCGCGATCGGCGGCGCATCGTTGAGGACCGGCTCTACCACCCCGACACGGCATCCGGCCGAGGAGATCCTCGGGCCGCTCGACGAGATTACCCCTCGTCTCGCGCAGCGACGCAACGTATTCGCCGACCCGCACCGGTTCGACCGCCCGCGACGTACCGACCGACACCGCGACGATCCGCGCGCCGGCGACGCGCCACCCCGACCCGAGCCCCTGGTAGGTCGCGCCGCCGCGCGACCTGACAGGCAGGGCTGGCGGCGTACGTGACGCCGCCCGGCCTGGGCGTC
The DNA here is from genome assembly GCA_030446685.1 of Thermomicrobiales bacterium. Taxonomy (GTDB): domain Bacteria; phylum Chloroflexota; class Chloroflexia; order Thermomicrobiales; family CADCWN01; genus JAUJMV01. The sequence goes on from JAUJMV010000039.1 coordinate 24,693, forward strand.
CTCCCCGCTCCTGTCCCGCTCAGCGCGTCGCGGCGAGCGGCAACGTCACCTCGCGCCCGGTGCGGGCGGACGCGTACAGGGCCAGGATGATCTCCAGGGGTTTGCGCGCCTCCTCGCCCGTGACGACCGGGTCGCGATCCGCCGCGATCGCCGCGAGCAGATCGGCGATCTGGGCGCGGTGGGTGGTGATCCGCAGCGCCGCCGGATCGGCCATCGTCGCGACCGGCTCCGCGGGCGCCTGCCCCTCCTGGCCGGACGCCGCGTCGCCGGCCCCCCGCTCATCCTTGAACCGCCAGGACGTGACCTCGCCGGCTTCGAGCATGACGGCGCCGCCGACGCCGACGATCTCCAGGGCCTCCCGCAGGCCGCCGTAGACGGCGGTGCTCCCCTGGATCGTGCCGAGGGCGCCGCCCCGGAAGGTCACGATCCCCACCGCCAGGTCCTCGACCGCGATGTCGTGCGCCGCCGTGGCGGTCCGGGCCACGACCTGCTCGACCGGCCCCATCACCCACTGCAGCAGGTCCACGTAATGCACGCCCTGGTTCATCAGCGCGCCGCCGCCGTCGAGGGCCCAGGTGCCCCGCCAGTCGCCGCTGTCGTAGTACTCCTGCGTGCGATAGTACTGCATCACCGCGTTGCCGAGGATCAGCCGCTCGAAGCGCCCCGCCTCCAGCGCCGCGCGCAGGCGGCGCACGCCCGGCCGGAAGCGGTGCTGCGAGATCACCGCCAGCTTGACCCCCTGCTCGCGGCAGGCGGCGATCAGCCGGTCGGCGGCCGCCAGCGTGATGTCGATCGGCTTCTCGCAGATGACGTGCTTGCCGGCCTGCGCCGCCCGCACGCCGACCTCCGCGTGCAGCCCGCTCGGCACGCAGACGCAGACGACGTCGACATCCGGGCGGGCCAGCGCGGCCGCCAGGTCGGTGTAGGCCTCGCCGCCGAACTCCGCCGCCAGCTGGGCCGCCCGCTCCGGCACGACGTCGACGACGGCGCGGAGTTCGGCGGCGGGGAGGCTGGCGATGCACCGGGCGTGGATCGGCGCGATGACGCCGCACCCGACGACGGCAAAGCCATGAACGCGATCGCTGGTCATCGGCTCGTCCCTGTCCTCCCCTTCCCCGGCGGGAAGCTGTCGCCGCTCCACGGCAACGCCGGGGAGTCCCGGATGTACGCTGCGCGCGCCGCCGCTCGCCCCAGGGTCTCGGCCGCCGCGTCGCGCCGCCCCGCCACCGTGTGGCCCGCCGGCACCGGGCCGCCGAAGACCCGCAGCACCGACGCGCCGAGGTCCGCCGCCAGCGCCGCGTAGCGGCCGATCTACCCGACCGTCGCCGCGTGCTCCGCGGCGGACGGCTGCGCCAGGCGGGCGCCGAGGGCGAGGCCACTCACCGCGGCGGCGTGCCCCCATGCGACCCGCAACTCGACGGCCTCGAAGCCGTACGCCCCGGCCGCGGCGGCCAATTGATCGAGCGTCCAGCCGGGGGCGACCGAACTCACGAAGCCGAAACGCATTTGCACCTCTCCCGTCAGTCTCGTGGGCGCGACCCCGCAGAGACGGCCCCACAGTGTGCGGTAGGCGCTAACGGCTGACTCGACCGTAGGCGCGTTGTTCGTGCTCATCCCTGCTGACCGTAACGGGGCGGTGCGCCAATGCAGGGGGTGGGCAATCGGATACGCCGGCCGTCGGTGCCCACAGCATATGCCCGGAGCAGACCGCTGTCAAGCGATGCCCGGCCTAAGCGATGCCCTGCCTCATGGTAGCCCTGAGACGCAGCCAGGCGGCCTGGGGGGCGGCTGTCGCCTCGCGCCTCGCGCCGCCCGCCCCCGGCATCCCGCCGGAGCGGCCCGGAAGCGTCGGGGAGTGCCAGGTGCATTGCCGGGCACGTGCGCTGGTCACACCGGGCTCTTGGCGGTACGATGTTCGCGCCCGCCGCTCGCTGCGGGCGTTGGCCGCGCCGGTCAGGCCCACCCGCCCAAGGAGTTCGCCGATGGACCGCTCCCGCCTCTCCGTCTGCTCCATCCCCCTCCGCGAGCGTCCCCTCCGGGAGGCGCCAGGTTCTCGCCGCCGCCGGCTGCGCGCGGGTCGATCTGCTCGGCGCCGAGCCCCATTTCCCGCCCGCCCCGGACGCCGATGCCGTCGCCGCGATCGCCGCGGCCGGCCGGGAAGCCGGGGTGCGGGTTGCCAACCTGGCCACCTACTACGGCCGGTCGCTCCCCGGCACGCCCGAGGAGGCCGAAGCGGAGTTGGCCGCCGCCAGGCGGGGGATGGACGCCGCCGTGCGCCTCGGCGCCCGCTCCCTGCGCCTCCACCCCGGCCGGGACCGCCGCCACGAGACCGGCTTCGCCCTCGTCCCCTTCTTCCGCCAGGTGGCCGGGGAGGCCGAGGCGCGCGGGCTGTACCTCGGCATCGAGACCCACGGCGGCCTCTCCTCCGACGCCCCCGCCATGGTCGAGCTCTGCCGCCAGGTCGGCTCCCGCCACTTCGGCGTCCTCTTCGATCCCTGCAACTGCGCCAGGGTCGGCGTGGACTACCGGCAGGCCTGGGACACGTTCAAGGGCTACGTCACCCACGTCCACCTCAAGGACGGCCGTCGCGCCCCGGACGGCGCCTGGGAGCACGTCCACCTCGGCGAGGGCGAGATCGACGCCCGCTGGCTGGTCCGCGAGCTCGACCGGGCCGGCTATCAGGGCGACCTCGCCCTCGAGTACGAGATGGGCGCTACCGAGCCCCCGAGACCGGGCTCCCGCGCTGGCTCGCGTACTGCGCGGCGCTGTGAGGCTTGTTGGGGCAGGCCGGGACACCGGTTGACCCCGCCGACGGCACGCATTATGCGCATTATGATGGAGGTGCGCCGTAGGCCAGCAGAATATTCCGCCTGAGGTAGGCCAGGTACGCTCGAGGGCCAGGATTCGGGAAGCCAAGCCGCCGATGAGGCCTGGTTCACGCCGTGGATCACCCCGGAGCGGGGAGAGGAGGACTGTCATGGCGACGCAGGCGAACGGCCGTTTTACTCCTACCCGTCGGCGCTTCCTCTACCTGAGCGGGCTGGCGGTCACCGGCCTCGTGGCGACCGCCTGCGGCGGGAGGGCGCCACGCCCACGGCGACGACCGGCACGGCGGCAGCGCCCGCGCCGCCCACGACCGGGATCGTCCAGCCCACCGCCGGCGGCCAGCAGCCGACCGCCGCGGCGAAGCCGCCTGGGGCCGGCCCGCAGACGCCCGCGGCCGCGCCGACGCAGTACCAGGAGGCCCCGCAGTTCGCGGCGCTGGTCAAGGACGGGAAGCTGCCGCCGATCGAGCAACGCCTGCCGAAGCAGCCCCTGGTCGTGCCGCCGGTCGAGCGGGTCGGCAAGTACGGCGGCGCCTGGCGGATGGGCCTGCTCGGCGGCTCGGACACCGCCTTGATGACGCGCACGATCGGCTACGACTACCTGGTGCGCTGGGATCCCGCCTGGAACAAGGTGGTCCCCAACGTCGCCGCGTCGTTCGAGGCCAGCCCGGACGCCAAGACCTTCACCTTCACGCTGCGCGAGGGGCTGAAGTGGTCCGACGGCCAGCCCTACACCGCCGACGACATCCTGTTCTGGTACGAGGACATCGAGCTGCACAAGGAGCTGACCCCGACCCGCGGCCAGAACCCCGTCACCGTGGAGAAGGTGGACCAGCACACCGTCCGGATGACGTTCGCGCAACCGGACGGGCTCTTCCTCCAGGTCCAGGCGACGCCGGCCGGCGACCGGTGGACGCGCTACCCGGCGCACTACCTCAAGCAATTCCACCAGAAGCACAACACCACCACCCTCGACCAGCTCGTCAAGGAGGCCGGGGCGAGGGACTGGGTCGAGCTCTTCCGCCTCAAGGGCATGGGCATCCCCGGCACGCCCTACAACGCCCTCTGGCAGAACAAGGACCTGCCGACCCTGAGCGCCTGGCGGATCGTCGAGCCGTACGGCGGGAACGCCCAGCGGGTCGTGGCGGAGCGCAACCCCTACTACTGGAAGGTCGACCCCCAGGGGCGCCAGCTCCCCTACCTCGACCGGGTCACCTACGAGGTCTTCCAGGACCGGGAGGCGCTGGTCCTCAAGGCGGCCAACGGCGAGATCGACATGCAGGAGCGCCACATCGCCACCAACCAGAACAAGGCGGTCTTCGCCGACAACCAGCAGAAGGGCAACTACCGCTTCTTCGAGACCGTGCCCACGCTCATGAACGCCACGGTGATCCAGCTGAACCTGACGCACAAGGACCCGGCCAAGCGGCAGATCTTCCAGAGCCAGGACTTCCGCATCGGGCTCTCGCACGCGATCAACCGCCGGGAGATCATCGACGTGGTCTACGTGGGGCAGGGCGAGCCCTACCAGGTGGGGCCGCGGCCCGAGGCCGCGAGTTCTACAACGAGACGCTGGCCAAGCAGTACACCGCGTTCGACCTCAAACGGGCCAACGAGTACCTCGACAAGGCCTTCCCCCAGAAGGACGGCGAGGGCTTCCGGCTCGGCCCGGACGGCAAGCGCATCGCGTTCACCATGGAGGTCACGGCCGGCCCCGGCGGCGCCGAGTGGGTCGACGTGATGAACCTGGTCGCCCGCCACTGGCGCGCGGTCGGGGTCGACATGCAGGTGAAGAGCATCGACCGCTCGCTCCACACGACCCGCACGAGCGCCAACGAGCACGACGCGATGGTCTGGAACGGCGAGGGCGGGCTGCAGGACGCGATCCTGGAGCCGCGCTCGTACTTCCCGTTCAGCGACGGGTCCGACTTCGCCATGGCCTGGGCCGCCTGGTACAACCCGGCCGGGGTCCCCGGACGACGCCGGAGGAGCCGCCGGCGGCCAAGAAGCAGATGGAGCTCTACAACCGGCTCCGGGCGACGGGGGACCAGGGGCAGCAGGAAGCCCTGATGAAGGAGATCCTGCAGATCGCGCAGGAGCAGTTCTGGGTCATCGGCATCAACCTGCCGATCAATGGCTACGGCCTCGTCAAGAGCAACATGCGGAACGTGCCGCAGTCGATGCCCCAGGCCTGGCTATGGCCGACGCCGGCGCCGACGAACCCCTTCCAGTACTTCTACGAGTAGGCCCCCACGGCGGCAATTCCTGGGGGTGGTGAACCCGGCGCTCGGGGCATCGGCGGGCTAAGGGTATTGCCGGCGCGGCGCCAGACCCACGCTCCGGTCGCCTTCGTCAGTCCGCCAGGACAGGCCCGGTCGCCCGCGCGCGGGATTGATGGTGCTGTATTGGCTCGTATATTAGAGCCTGTCCCGAGGTGGCGGTGAGGGCGTTGTGTTGGCAGCGGCCGGGACCGCGATAAGTAGATACGGTATTGGCTGTCAAGCCCTCTGGCCAGCGAGACCGCTCCGGCCCCGGTCAAGCGGCCAGGTCAGGCAGGGCGTTGTGTTGTTGTTGTTGACATCCTGGGTCGAAGCGCTGCAGCGTGCTGCCGAGCGCCCAGGCCTGGTGGAGCAGCTTGCGCGCGGCGGCGCAGCGGGCGACCTTCAGCGGCTTGCCGGCGGCGCGCAGCCGGTCGTCGAAGGCCTTGACGGCGGGGTTGTACCGCGCAGCGCTGAGCGTCGCCCTGTAGAGGGCGGTGCGCAGCCGGGCCTTGCCGTCGTGGCCGATGCTGGGCCGGCCGCGGATGCTGCGCCCGGACTCGCGCGGCACCGGGGCGAGGCCGGCATACGCGGTGAGGATTCCGGCCCGGCGCACAGGGCGAAGTGCAGCTCGCGGTCCCGGCCGCTGCCAACACAACGCCCTCACCGCCACCTCGGGACAGGCTCTAATATACGAGCCAATACAGGCGCGCGATCACGGACCAGCGCCTCCCATGGCAGCGACCGCAGGCCCCCGCGCGCTGCACGCCGGCCTGGGCGCGACGGGGTTTTTCGACGCTGCTCCTCGTCCTCGGGACGCCGGCTGCTGCGCCAAAACCCTGCAGGCGCTCGCCGGGCCGGCCGCAGGGGCGCCTGTCGGGTCGGGCGCCGCGCTATCCCGCCATCAAGAAAGCGGCCTGACGGGCTGAGCAGCGAGAACCCGGCCCAGTCACGCCAGCGGCTGCAATCGCCGCTGGCCGCGCCGTGCTTAAATGACCAGGCATGCGTATCGGAGGTCATGGCCGAGCGTGCCCTCGGAGACGCAGTCGCGGCTGCTGGGGGGGCTTACGCCCTCGCCGCCCTGAACCACCGCCATTATACGGGGGGCTTTGTGGCCCGCCGGCCCCCTTGCTATACTGTCCTCTCACTGTGAGGTTGACGGCATGGTAGGGCGCGTATCCGACAACCCGGCGCCATTGGGTGTAGCCGACGGTGCCGACTATGGGCAGTCGGACGTGTGGGAGCGGCTGGCGGCGCTGTTCGCCGGCGGCCTGGAAGCGCCCCTCCGGCGCCTGCGGGCGTGTGGACTGCGCGCCGGGTTGGGACTGGCGCAGGCCCCTGCCGCTCACCGATTACGACCTCTGGTTCCCGGTCAGGGGGCATGGCGTCCTGCGGCTGCGCGAGCGCGACTACCACATCCGCGCCGGGACGCTCTTCCTGCTGCGCCCCGGCGATCTGCCCGTCGCCACGCAAGACCCGGCGGATCGGCTCACCGTCGTCTACATCCACTTCGATTTCTTCGTCGCCGGCTCGCGACAATCGACGGTACTGGATGGCGGCTGCCTGCCGTCGCGCTACGTGCCGTTCCAGGACGCCACGCAGTTCGACCTGCTGGTGACGCGAGTCGTGCGCCTGATGGAGCAACGCCAGAGCCTTTCGTCGCTTGAAGCCAAATTCGTCTTGCAACAGGCGCTGCTGGAGGTCTACCGCCAGGACGCCGCGAATCAAGGCTTCGCCGCCGCGCGCGCGATCCGCGCCTGGAGCGGGTGCTGGCCTATCTGCGGAGTCACCCGGAGCGCCGCATCACGCGCGAGGAGGCCGCGGCACTGGCCGAGCTCTCGCCCACCTACTTCGGCCGCCTGTTCAGCGACGAGTTCGGCGTAAGCTTCCGCGAATACCTGCTCCGGGTGCGGCTGGAACGCGCCCGCTACTTCCTCGAAGAAACCGGGATGTTGGTTAGCGAGGTCGCCGCCGCGCTCGGGTATAGCGACATTTTCCTCTTCAGCCGGCAGTTCAAACAGCACTACGGCTATCCGCCGAGCCAGTTGCGGAAATAGCCGCGATCGTCGTTTCAGTGCAAATATCCAGTGCTTCCCGCTATGGAGTGCCGGGCAGCCGCGTGCTTTACTAGTGGTATGCCCCTTCGTGCAAGCAGGCGATCCGGTTGGGCAAGCGGCTAGCTCGGAGCGATGGCCAGGTCAGCCAGGCGTGGCCGTCGCAAGCGCACCATGGGAGGTTGGAGTATGACCGCGCAGCAGATCGAGCAAGAAGTGTTCGATGACGGGACAGACGGCGGCGAGGCGGTCGCGCGCCTGTACCAGGCGGGCGGTATTGCCTATGGCGTGGATGGCTTCGACAGCGTGACGGACGAGCACATCGCGCTGTTCCACGACCAGGGCTTCCTCGTCGTCAACGATGCGTTCAACCCCGCCGAGGTGCGAACCGCGTCGACGGCCTGCTCGACCTGATCGACGGGCAGAACCCCGCGTTCACCAAGGGCATCCAGTTCGAGTCCGGCGCTCGCGCCCTGCTGGCGACGATGCCTCGAGACAAGAAGCAGGACGCCGTGCGCAAGCTGATGCGGTTTGTCGAGTACGACGGCCGCCTGCGGGCGCCGGCGGAGCATCCCCGGTTCCTGGCGACGCTCGAACGGTTCATGGGTGATACCCCCGTGCTGTTCCAGGACCAGGCCCTCTTGAAGCCGCCGCTGGTCGGGCGCGAGAAGCCGTGGCACCAGGACAACGCCTACTTCAACCTGCCGCCGGAGACGGTGGTGGTGGCGCCTGGATCGCACTCGACGAGGCGCTGCCGGAGAACGGCTGCATGCACATCATCCCCGGCAGCCACCGCGAGGGGCCGGTGGTCCACTTCAAGCGGCGCGATTGGCAAATCTGCGACACCGACGTGCAGACCAGCCGGGTCGTGGCCGTGCCGCTCAAGCCGGGGGCTGCCTCTTCTTCCACGGCCTGCTGCACCACGGCACGCCGCCCAGCCGGTCGCCGCGCCGTCGCCGCGCGCTGCAGTTCCACTACAAGCCCGCCAGTGTGGACCGGATCGACGCGGAGGAGCGCCTGGCGGTCTTCGGCAGCGAAGGCAAGGATGTCGAGTGCTGAGGCGGCGGCTGGCAGTCTGTCGCCATGTGACAGCGGATGGCGGGGATACCCTCGCCATCCGCATAGCCGTGATCCGGCTATGCTCTCGGACCCATCGACTGTACAGCACTCGTGAGCGCAGTCGTTACCCCAACCATGTCACTACGGTAGCTGTCACGCGGCGGCCTCCGTTGATTGATGGTCAGGTGTGAGCCTCGCAACGTTCGCGGGTGTCACAGCCCGCGCGCTGAAGCACCGATCTCTGTTGTCATTCGGCTATATCAAGCGGAAGGGAGTTTATGGTGGTCACCGGGGGACGTAGCGCGGCATCCAGTGGAGTTGTGCGGACCACGCTCGGACAAGGCATCGGGGTACACATATTGGCCGTATCGGTGGCCGATGCCGACCTGGTTGACAGCCCAGTAGTAGCACGATAGAACATGTACGTACACCTCATGGCGCACGAGGGCGACGGCACGGCACGGGTTGCGGATCGGCGATGCCGCAGGCGAAGCGACCGCAGCGGGACGCGACCGAGGATTGGGAGCAACTCCGCATCTTCGTCAGCTCGCCGCAGCAAGAGACCGATGAGTTGCTACGGCCCATCGTCCTCTTCGGGCGTACCCCGGCGGCGCGTGCCGCGGAGACCGGCGTGCCGGAGCGAACCTTGCGCCGCAAGGCCGACCGCTTCGACGCCGCCGGGATGGCCGGCCTCTTCGAGACGGCCGCGCCGGCGGCGCACGATCGCCGCGCCCTCCCACCCGAGATCCGCCGGGCGATCCTCGACCTGCAGGCGGAGTACCCGCCCTTACGCCCGCACGAGATCGCCACCATCTGCGAGCGGCGCTTCCGCCGGCCAGTCAGCCACCACACCGTCGGGCGCATCCTCGCCGCCGGGCCGCCGCCGACCGCCACCGGCCGCCGCTTCCCGCGCTACCGCGACATCGCCGATCCGGTCGAACGCCGCCTGGCGGTCGTGCGCCTCTACCGCGAGGGGTGGAATGTCAAGAGCATCGCCGGCTACCTGGCGACCAAGCGCCCGCGCGTCTACGAAGCCCTCCGCCGCTGGTCCGCCGAGGGGCTGCCCGGCCTGGACGATCACTCCCGCGCGCCGCACCATCCCGCGCGCAAGGTCGACCTCAAGACCCTGGCGGCGATCCGGCGTCTCCAGGCCAATCCCGAATTGGGCGGGTTCCGCGTCAGCGCCGCCCTCGAGCCGCGCGACATCTTCCTGAGCCCGCGCACCTGCCAGCGGATCCTCGCCCTGCATCGCGACCTGGCGGCGGCGCGCCGCGCGCCGGCCGTGCCGCGCGAGCCGCGGCCGCACCCGTTCGCGGCGAGCCGCCGCCACCAGATCTGGTCCGTGGACATCCGCTCCATCGAGGATCACGGGCTCGCCACCGAGAAGCCCGTCTATGCCATCGCCGTGCTGGAAAACTCTAGTCGGGCGATCCTCGCCAGCCTGCGCTCGCCGCGGCAGGACCTCACGGCGTACCTCGTCGTCTTGCGCGACGCGCTCCAGCGCCATGGCGCCCCCGAGCTGCTGGTCAGCGACAGTGGCGGCGTCTTCCTCGCCAAGCCGGCCCTGGCGCTCTACCGGGCGCTGGGGATCGAGAAGCGGGAGATCGCGCGCGGGCGCCCGTGGCAGAACGATAGCGAAGCGAACTTCGGGACGATGCGCCGGATGGCCGATTACCACTTCGCCCAGGCGGCGACGTGGCCGGCGATGCACGCGATCCACGCCCGCTGCTTCCGCGAGTACAACGGCCAGAAGCACTTCGCCCACCAGGACCGCCCGGTGGGGGAGCAAAGCCCGGCGCGGGTCCTGCGGTGGGTGCAGGGGGCGTGGTGCGACCCGGCGGATCTGGATCGCCTCTTCCGCGTGCGGGCGCGGCGCCGGGTGGATGCGGCGGGCTTTGTCCGGTTCCGCCACTGGCGGTTGTACGGCGAGCGCGGCCTGGCCGGTGCGGAGGCCGCCGTGTGGATCCTCGGCAACGACCTGACGATCGCGTACGCCACCGACACGCTGGCCCAGTACCGCGTCGCCTTCGAGCCGGATGAGCGCCACATCCGCGCGGTGACCGACGCGCGCCTCTTCGAGACCTGCTACCCCTCGCCGCAGCCGCCCTTGTGGGCCTGGGAGGATCACGAGTGGCGCCGCGCCGTGCGCGCCCCGGCCTACGCCCCCCGCCGCCGCCCGCTCCCGACCGCCCTGCAGGCACCGCTCTTCCCGCTCGAGGAGGAACCCGCTGCCGCCGCGATGCGGGGTGCGGGGTAGGAGGCGGCCGCAGGCGGGCGCCCGCCCGCCCGGCATGGGACGTCATCCCACGGCGCTGCCGGGCGCCCTCTCCCTGGCGCTGGCGGCGATCACCCAGCCCGCCCCGGCGGTGACGCTGTTCTGCCTGCAATGGGGGGCGATCCAGGTTCCTGCGCCGCTCTTCGCCGGCGACCTGAACGAGCGCCTCCCCAGCAGCTACCGCGCCACCGTGCTCTCGCTGATCACCGTGGCGCGCTCGACCGACGTCGGGCTGGTCGGGCTCATCGTCGGCGGCCTCGCGGCGACCGCCCTCCCCGCCGCCTTCGCGCTCATGGGGGTGCTGGTGCTGGGAGGGGCGCTCCTCTTTCGGATCAACGAGCGCCACCTCGACAGCAGACCGGAGTGAGCAGGGGTGCGCCGCGCGGATGGCCTCGTCGCTGCACCGTGCCATCGGCCACCGATACGGCCAATATGTGTACCCCGATGTCTTGTCCGAGCGTGACCTGCTGGTGCCGCCATGTGCCGCCACCCTCGTTCTGGCTACATCGACCATCCGAGACAAATCCCTGGCACCCGCGGCATAGGACGGCCAGCAACATGGGGCGGATGACCGACGTGGCCAGAACAGGGGGGCGGAGGATGCCTGACGCGCCCGGCGAATTGCCGGCGCGATGTTCCCGCCAGCGCGAGAGGGGCGAGGCCATGGCGTCGTTCGAGCGTTGCGCGCACTGATGGAACTGCCGGCCCGACCGGCCAGGAGCAGCGAGTGCTGGCCTGGCTGCGCGCGCTGGGCGGGGCGCGCCGCGCGGGTCTGGACGTCGAAGGTCGGCAACCCGCTGGCCCACGTCGGCGGCCGGGGGCCGACGCGCCGCCTCCAGGGGCGCGCGGACGAGATCGGCTTCGTCGTCCGCAGCATCGACGCGCGCGGCTTCCTCTGGCTGGCCGGCGGCGATCCGCGCCTGCGCTTCCCGGTGGGGCAGCCGGCGCTCGCCGTCGGGCGCGGCGCGCCGGTGGAGGGCCTCTTCGCCACCGCGACCGGCCACGTCCTCACGGAGGAGCAGCGGGCGCGCGAGAAGCTGTCGTACCGCGACCTCTTCGTCGACGTCGGCGCCTCCTCGCGCGGGGGCCGTGACGCGGGGCATCCGCGGCGGTGCGGGCGTCCTCTGGAACCCGCCCACCCGGCGTGCCGGGACGCGCATCTACGGCAAGGCGATCGACGACCGCGTCGCGCTCGCGATCATGACCGAACTCCTCGACACGCTCGACCCGGCGCTCGCCTACGACCTCTACTTCGCGGCGACGGTGCAGGAGGAGATCGGGCTGGTCGGGGCGACGTCGCTCCGCGCCGAATTGGACGCCGACCTGGCGATCGCCGTTGTCAGGCGGCGTGCTTGCGAGCGCCTTGTACGGAGAAGCAAGGTCGCCATTACAGGGTCGCCACGGCTCACACGGACAAGCGCCGGCGGCACACGGATCGCCAATGGGCGCGCGGGCCGCGAGGCGCGCCCATGTCCTCGCCGCGGCACGGCCCCTGCGGTGCCTCGAGGTGGCGCCGAGCGGCTCGGCGGCCCCGCCGCGGGGCGCGAGGAGGGAATCGGAGGAGGGGATCGATGGCGGCGATCGGCTACGCGCTGGCCAGCGAGGAGCACCGGCCCGCCGCCCTGGTGCGGCATGCCCGCCTGGCGGAGGCAGCGGGCTTCCCCTTCGCCCTGATCTCCGACCACTACCACCCCTGGGTCGACCGCCAGGGCCAGAGCCCCTTCGTCTGGAGCGTGCTCGGCGGCATCGCCCAGGTCACCACCCAGCTGCGCGTCGGCACCGGGGTGACCTGCCCCACCACGCGGCTCCACCCGGCGATCGTCGCCCAGGCGGCGGCCACCGTCGCGGCGCTGCTGCCGGGGCGCTTCTTCCTGGGAGTCGGGACCGGCGAGAACCTCAACGAGCACATCCTCGGCGACCGCTGGCCGCCCGCCGACCTGCGGCGGGAGCAGCTGGCGGAAGCGGTCGCGGTGATCCGCCTGCTCTGGCAGGGCGGGATGCAGACCCACCGCGGCACGCACTACACGGTCGAGAACGCGCGCGTCTTCACCCTGCCCGAGGAGCCGACACCGATCCTGGTCGCGGCCAGCGGCCCCCACGCCGCGGAGCTGGCCGGACGGATCGGCGACGGGCTGATCACCACTGCGCCCGATCCCCAGGTGCTGGAGCGGTTCGACGCGGCGGGCGGGGCCGGCAAGCCGCGCTACGGGCAGGTGACGGTCTGCTGGGCGCGGGACGAGGCCAGCGCGCGGCGCACCGCGCACGAGTGGTGGCCGAACGCGGCGGTCCCCGGCGAGCTCTCCCAGGAGCTGCCGACGCCGGCCTTCTTCGCGCAGGCCGCGCAGGCGGTGACCGAGGAGCAGATCGCCGCGGCGATCGTCTGCGGCCCGGACCCCGCGCGGCACGTCGCGGCGATCCGGGCGTACCTGGACGCGGGCATCGAGCACGTCTACGTCCACCAGGTCGGCCCCGACCAGGACGGCTTCCTCGAGTTCTACCGGCGGGCGGTGCTCCCCGCGTTCCGCTAGCCGGGCGGGCGCGAGCGCCACGCTGTCATACGATCCGCCCGTATGTCCCCCAGGGACATCGCGCTTGACACCAGGCGCGGGGCGCATAATTTGGCATCCTCGGCGCCGGCCCGCAGGGGTGCTACGATCGCCGCCAGGGCGCTGGGGCACGGGGAGTGGCAGCGTCGTTGATGGTCGTGTCGCATTTGGAGGCGCTCGGCTCGCGCGGTCGCGCCGGCCGGTGCCGGAGGGAGGGGGCGGATGGCGGAGCGGGGACGATGGCTGCACGAGCGGCGCTGGCCGGAGATCCGGGCCCACCTGGAGCGCGACGACGTCGCCCTGCTGCCGGTCGGGTCCACGGAGCAGCACGGGCGACACCTGCCGGTCATGACCGACGCCGCCGAGGCGATCGCCGTGGCCGTCGGCGCCGCCGCGCGGGCCGGCGTGTTGATCGCCCCGCCGCTCTGGTACGGCTGGACCGCGCACCACATGGCCTACCCCGACGCTCACCCTGCGGGCCGAGACGCTCACCGCCGTGGTCGAGGACGTCTCGCCAGAGCCTCCTCTAGGGCTTCGGGCGGCTGATCATCAACGGGCACCGCGTGGCGAATCTCCCGCCGCTCGAAATCGCGGCCGTCAAGGTCCGCAACCGCACCGGCGGGCGCATCCTCATCTACGACCTGGCCCTCAGCGCCCGCCGGGAGCTCGCGGCGCTCACGTCGGGGAGCCGGGGGCGGTGGGGCACGCCTGCGAGGACGAGACCTCCCAGATGCTGCACAGCCACGGGCACCTGGTCGCGATGGAGGAGGCCCGGCGGGCGGTCCACCCGCCCGAGGGCAAGTATGCCCTCGGCGCGTTTGCCTCGCCCGACCCCACCGCCGCCGGGCTCAACGCCGTCTGGAGCGGCGCGACGGTCGAGGAGTTCGCCGGGCGCACGGCGGAAAGCGGTGGGGTCAGCGGCGACCCGACCCGGGCGAGCGCGCGGAGAAGGGCCGGCAGATCCTGGAGGCACAGGTCGCCAACGTGTGCGAGTTGATCGCCCACAGCCGCACCCTGCCCGTCGAGCGCAAGGCGTTCCCGATCCCGCTGTAGGTGTCGTGGCTCCTTGCGCCATCGGCGGATGCGTCAGGACTCAGATTTCGGCTTGCGTGGGTGAGCCTCTTCAGCTACGGTGGCGGCGACTGCTGCCACGGAGAGGAGGAGCCGGTGCCCTGTCCCCACTGTGCCTCACCGACGACCGCCGAGCGTGCCCAGCGCATCACGCCGGGCTATCGCACCTACCGCTGCCACGCCTGTCGGCGCAGCTTCAATGAACGCACCGGCACCCCTTCAACTACCTCGAGTACCCGACCGATCTCGTCCTGCTCGTGGTGCTCTGGCGGCTGCGTTAGCAAGCTCAGCTTGCGCGATCTGGCGGAGATGTTCCTGGAGCGCGGCTTCGTCTTCACCCATGAGACCGTCCGCGACTGGGAGGCGCGCTTCGCCCCGCTACTGGCCGAGCACCTGCGCGCCAAGCGGCGGGGACAGGCGGGCCGCTCGTGGTACGTGGACGAGACCTACGTCAAAGTCAACGGCACCTGGTGCTACCTCTACCGAGCCATCGACCGGGAGGGCAACCTCGTCGACGCGCGGCTGAGCGAGACGCGTGACATGGACGGGGCGCAGCAGTTCTTCCGCCAGGCCGTCGCCACCGTGGGCCAGCGCCTCGACCGGGTGACCACCGATGGTCACGATGTGTATCCTCGCGCCATTTGGGAGACGCTGGGTGACGACGTGGCGCATCGGTGTAGTCGCTACCTCAACAACCGCACTGGAACAGGACCATCGGGGCATCAAGCAGCGCTACTACCCCATGCGCGGGTTTGGGCGTATCGCCTCTGCCGCCCGGTTCTGCCCCCTACGAGGAACAGCGCCAGTACTTCCGGGCACGCCAGAAGATGGGCGAGCAGGTCTCGCTCGCGGAGCGACGCCGCCTGTTTCGCGATCGATGGACGACCCTGCTGGGTGAGGTCCTGGCCGCATAACCGCAGACCAAGCGCTGGGCGAGACATGTTGCGCGCACCATCGTGAGCTGTCGCGCTCCCAGTCCTGACGCATCCGCACGCGCGCGCGGCGGGGGGCCTGGCGCACGGCCGGGGTCCCATCCGCGCCGGTGGCCCCCGCCCTCCGTCCGAGCCGCCCTTCGTCGCATCGCCGGCCTCGTAGCCTACCACGGGGGACCGCTGCGCTCGGCGGGCGGGGAGCCGCCGCTGTCGCCACCCTTGACCGCCCGCCGCCCCCGTGGTGCGGCCGGGCCGGGCGACGCGACGGGCGGCTCCGGACGGAGGGCGGGGCGGAGAGCCCCGCGCCGGTCGGGGTTTGACAGCAGAGCGCCCGCGGGCGCGTCTGGTGTGGGGCTCCGCTCGGGGACTCTCCCCCGGAGTGGCGTGCCGGGAGGTGCTGCCCCCGCCCCCCTCGTCGGTTTCGTCTCGTGGCCCGACCCGCCGCGCAGGGCTTGACCAGCGATGGGGGGCGGCCGTGGTCCCGCGCCCGTGCTAGAACGTGTTGCTCCGCGGCGCAGCGCCCCCAGCAGGACGTAGACGAGGACCGTCGGGAGGAGGCTCGGCGGGGGATGGCCACGGCCAGCAGCACCGTGGCCAGGCGCACCAGGCGCGGGTCCCACCCGTAGCGGTGGGCGATCCCCCGCACACCCCCAGCAGCCAGCGATCGCGACGCGCGCGTTGCCAGTTGTCCATCACGCCCCCCCGTGCGTCGTGCGGCCTCTGCTACACTCCCGCTGCTCGCCGGTGCTCACGACACCGCGAGCCGCGCCGCGTAGGTCACTCTACGCGCCGCTTTTCCTCCGGCATCCCCGTTGTGGCCGCCGCAAGCCCTCGACCTCGGCGGCATCGACCAGCTTCCTGCCGGCGATCCAGCGCGTTGTAGAAGACGGTGAGGCGCCCTTCCTTCACCAGCCAGCGCGATCGTGTTCTTGCTCGTGGCTAGAGCGGTTTGCAGAAGGGTTGGCGTGGTGCGAGACTGGGGGCATGAGGGCGTACTCGCTCGATCTGCGCCGGATCGTCGCCGCGGTGGCTGCGGGCATGAGCAAGCATGAGGCGGCGCGGGTCTATCAGGTCAGCGTGATGACCGTGCGACAGTACCTGAAGCTGCACGCGGCGGACCGCCTCCCGCCCCAAGCCGATCCCGGGCCGCCGGCGGGAGATCGGGTCGGCGGACGAGGCGGCGCTGCGGGCGCTGGTCGCGGCCGACCCGGGAGGCCACGCTGGCGCAGCCGCGCGGCGTGGGCGCGGGAGCACGAGGTGGCCGTCAGCCGGGCGACGATGAGCCGGGCGCTGGGCGCGCGGGGCTGCGGCGAAAAAAGTCGCTGATCGCCGCCGAGCGCGACGAGGCAGCGCGCGCGGCCTGGCGCGCGGAGCACCAGGTCGGCCCGGCGGACGACCTGGTCTTCGTCGACGAGTGCGGGCGCACGTCGCGCTGACGCCGCAGTACGCCTGGGCGCCGGGCGGCGCGCGCGCCTACGGGGCGGTGCTGCACCGGCGGGGAGAACACCACCCTCATCGCCGCCCTCTCCACCGCCGGGCTGGGCGCGGCGATGACGCTGCGCGGGGCGGCGGACGGCGCCGCCTTCGAGGCCTACGTCGAGCACGCGCTGGCGCCGACGCGCGCTGCGGCCGGGCCAGACGGTGGTCATGGACAACCTCAGCGCCCACAAGTGCCCGCGGGTGCGCGAACTGCTCGCGGCCCGCGGCTGCCGGGTGCTGTTCCTGCCACCCTACTCGCCCGACCTGGCCCCAATCGAGCCGTGGCCTTCTCGAAGGTCAAGAGCGCCCTGCGCCGCGCCGGCGCCCGCACCCACGACGCGCTCGCCGCGGCGTTCGGGCCGGCCCTCGACGCCGTCACGCCGCAGGACGCCCACGGCTGGTTCCGCCACTGCGGCTACCACCTCCCGGAGCAACCTTTATGAAACCCGCTCTAGGTGTCCGTGCGTCACCAGGGGTGTGACGTTGAGTAGTCGGTTGGGGTGGGGGGAGATCCGGCAGCAATCTGGGAGAGGCTTTGGGGAGCTTTTGGGGAAGTGATGAGCGGGGGCTTCGGCTCCCGCAACTCTCTTTTCGGATAGGCTGTAAGTGCCTTGCTCATCTGAACCGGTACGGTGCCCGATCCGCTTGCGGTAGTTGCTTGCTCAAGGCTGACGGGGTTGCCGTTCTTGATGTGCAGACTCCACGCGGGCCGAGACCCTGATAACAGGTGCCATCGTCCATGATCTTGGCCTTGCTTGCCGCGTGGCCCATGAGCATCGCGAACGGATGGGCCAGTGAGGGCGGTTGTCGGGCCTCAAAGAGGCCTGGAAGGATGGTGCCGGGGACCGAGGCGGTGGCGCTCCGCGACGGTCGTGCCGCCCGCCGCGGGCGGCACGGCGCTCTGGCACGGAAACTGCGGCGCCTGGGAGGAACGGCGCGACCGCCGGGGCGCCAGGGCTACGCCGGGAAGGGCGCCGAACCGCGGTTGCGGGACGGACGCACGGAGACGCACAGAGAGGAGGCCCCTGATGGCGATCCATCCGGAGCGGCGCTGGACGGCGACGCGGCGGCGCTTCCTGTACCTGACCGGGCTGGCGGCGACCGGCCTCGTCGCGGCGGCCTGCGGCGGCGACGAGTTGCCCGGCCAGACGCCGCGAGCGCAGACCCCGGCGGCGCCGGCGCCGGCGCCCGCCGCGCAGCCAACCGCACGCCGCCCAGCAGCCCACGGCGGGCGCGCCCCAGGCGGGCGGGCCGCCGACCCCGCGTGTCGCCTCCAAGGCCTACCGGGAGGCGCCGCAACTCGCCCCAGCTCGTCAAGGACGGCAAAGAAGCTGCCGCCGGTGCAGGAGCGCCTGCCGCAGGACCCGCTGGTCCTCGGCTGGTCGAGAAGACCGGGCAGTACGGCGGCACCTGGCGCCTGGGCCTCGTCGGCGGGCAGGACACCGCCTGGTTGACCCGCACCCTCAGCTACGAGCACCTGGTCCGCTGGGATGTCGAGTGGACCAGGTGATCCCCAACGTCGCGGCCTCGTTCCAGGCCGACCCGGACGCCAAGGCGTACACCTTCACGCTCCGCGAGGGGCTGAGGCGGTCGGACGGCCAGCCCTACAGCGCCGATGACATCGTCTTCTACGTCGAGGACATCCACAAGAACAAGGAGTTGACGCCCAGCCGCGGCAACAACCCGCCCGAGGTCGAGAAGGTCGATCAGTACACCGTCAAGATCATTCGCGACGCCGAACGGCCTCTTCCTCAAGGATCCTCGCCACCCCGAGCGGCGACGACTGGACGCGCTACCCGGCGCACTACCTCAAGCAGTTCCATCAGGAGTACAACACGACCACCCTCGCCCAGCTCGTCAAGCAGAACAACGCTGAGGACTGGGTCTGCTCTTCCGGCTCAAGGGGATGGGTATCCCCGGCACCCCCTACAATGCCCAGTGGTCGAACCCCGAGCTGCCGACGCTGCACGCCTGGCGGATCGTCGAGCCGTATGGCGGCGGTCCCCGTGTGGTGGCGGAGCGCAACCCCTTCTACTTCAAGGTCGGCACCGAGGGCCACCAGCTCCCCTACGTCGACCGCCTCGTCTACGACGTCTACCAGGACAAGGAGGCACTGGTCCTCAAGGCGCTCAACGGCGAGATCGACATGCAGGACCGCCACATCGCCACGCTGCAGAACAAGGCGGTCTTCGCCGACAACCGGCAGAAGGGCGGCTACCGCTTCTACGAGGTCACCGGCAGCGGCAACACCAGCCTCGCGCTCAACCTGACGCACAAGGACCCGGTCAGGCGGCAGATCTTCCAGCACCAGGACTTCCGCATCGGCCTCTCCCACGCCATCAACCGCCAGGAGGTCAGCGACGTCGTCTACGTCGGGCAGGGCGAGCCCTACCAGATCGCCCCAGGGCCGGAGTCGGTGTTCTACAATGAGAAGCTGGCCAAGCAGTACACCGAGTACGACGTCAAGAAGGCCAACGCGCACCTCGACAAGGTGCTGCCGAACAAGGACGGCGAGGGCTTCCGGCTGGGGCCGGACGGCAAGCGCCTGTCCTTCACCATCGAGGTGACCTCCGCCCTCGACCCGACCTGGGCCGACGTGGTGCGCGGTCGAGGGCTACTGGCGCAAGGTCGGGGTCGACGCGCACGTGAAGGTCGAAGACCGCCTGCTGCTGTACACCCGCAAGAACGCCAACGAGCACGACGCGGTCGTCTGGGGCGGCGGCGGCGACGTGGGGCTCGGCACGATCCTGGACCCGCGCTGGTAAAAACCCTTCAGCGACGAGTCGAACTACGCCGAGGCCTGGGCGAGCTGGTTCCGCAACCCGTCGGGGCCGGCGCGCTGACCGCGCCGGAGGAGCCGCCCCCGGTGGTCAAGCAGCAGATGGAGCTGTACCGCCAGCTCCAGGCGACCGCGACGAGAAGAAGCAGGTCGAGCTGATGCAGCGGATCATCGCGATCGCCGCCGACCAGTTCTACGTCATCGGCGTCACCCTCGTGGGGGGGCGGCTACGGCATCGTCAAGAACAACTTCAAGAACGTGCCCGAGAAGATGATCGGCTCTGGCAGTACCCCACCCCTGCTCCGACGAACCCACCGCAGTACTTCTTCGAGTCGTAACCCGCGCGCGGACAATCGCCTCCATGAGGGCGCCGGCGCGGGACATGACCCCGCCGCCGGCGCGGCGCTTCGCCTCTTCGGGAGGGGCCGGCACGGGGCCGGCCCGCCTGGGCATTGTCAAGATAACTGGGCGGCGCTTGAAACGGTGCCACATGCAATACCAGGATCTGGCCCACTGCTGTTCGGTTGACGCATCAAGAGCGGCACCGCGCTGACCGCGACCACGAGCGCACGCTGGTGGTCACGCTGACGTACCCAATGCCGCTCTACATGCGCAGTGGCGCTTACCAGCGCGTGGCGCTGCGCGAGCGGGGTGCGACGAACCCGCGCGCGCAGGGACGGCCGGCGGCGGGCTCCGGTCGTGGTGGGCACCAGTCATCGGGCGCGGCCACCATACCGCTACCGCCTGCGCTCGCACACCGATACAACGATCGAGCGCGCTGGCTCATGCTTGATGCGCGCAACGGCTACTGGGCTGAGGCCCCGGTGATGCTGGGCGAGGATGCGGGGCAGCAGCGCACCGGCCCCCAGGCGCTCGCCACGCTGCGCAACGGCGTGCTCAACCTGCTGCGCGCCGCCAGCCGGACTACCAGCGCCGATGCCCTGCGCCTCCTCGGCACACTACCCGACGGACTTTGCCACCATCCGCTCCCGGTCCCCCCGCCCGCGCGCCGACCCGTCGACCCGCCTAACCCCCCGCCCGCCCCTCAGCCCTTCACCCAGTTGGCGATATTCCAGTAGTCGACGTCCCACAGGTGTAGTTGATGTTCTTGAGCGCCTTCGTTCGCGCGAAGACGCTCCTGCGCTGGACCAGCGGGACGTTGACGTAGTCCTGGATCACGATGTCGTTCATCTGGACGAAGAGCTGCGCGCTTCTCGGGATCGAGCTTGCCGTCTTCGCCGCGTCCCACAGCCGGTCGTGGCGGGGTTCTGGTAGCGGTTGTTGTTCCCCGCGACCACTGGTTCCTCTTCGTGTTGATGTACGCCGAGTGGTAGATGCGCATGTAGTTCTGGGGTCGAAGCCGCCGCTGGTGGTGTCCGATCTGCACGTCGCTGTAGAACTTGCCGAGGGTGTCGGGGTTGCCGGCGTCGGACGAGAAGGCGACGCCGGCGTCGATCGACTTGAGCTCGGCCTTGACGCCGATCCGCTCCCAGCCGTCCTTGACGATCTGCTGCGTCTTCTGCTGCACGCTGTTGACCGAGGTCTGGTAGAGGACCGAGAGGACGACCCCGCCCTTCTCGCGGTAGCCGCTGGCCCCCTTCTTCCAGCCCGCCTCGTCCAGCAGCGCGTTGGCGCGCTCGATGCTGAACTCGGCCTTGTTGTTCGCCGAGCGGTACTGCGGCGGGTCGTTGAGGATGTTGGTCGTCACCTCGCCGCCGCGACCGTAGAGCGCCTTGACGATCGCCTCGCGGTCGGTGGCCAGGGTGAGGGCCTGACGGTCGATGTATCGGTCAGAAGGGTGCGGTGGCGCCTTCAGGCTGGACCGCTCCCCGTCGACCTCCTCGTGCGGATCGGTGAAGTTGTAGAAGTTGCGCTCGATCCCGCCGCCGGCCTGGAATTCGGCCACCCCTTGCCGCCGGTTTCGAGCTGCTTGATGTCTGGTCCTCGATCTGCAAGTTCCAGGCGTAGTCGTAGTCGCCGGTCTGCAGCAGCACCGCGCGCCGCCGAGGTCGCGTCGCCGCCCTTGACCTCCACGCGGTCGAAGTGGGGCTTGCCCGGCTCGCGGTACTGCTCGTTGATCGCGTAGGTGACCAGGTCGCCCGGCTTGAACTCGACCACCTTGTACGGGCCGGTGCCGACCGGCTTGAGGTTGTTGGGGGAGTTGCGCGCCGCCGCGCCTTGTCCGCCGCGAAGACGTGCCGCGGGATGATCGGGGACTGGGCGGAGCGGAACCAGCCGGGGTCGGGCCGGTGAAGGCGATCCTGACGGTCAGGTCGTCGACCTTCTCGTACCGCTCCACGTCCTCGTAGAGCCGAACGTCGTCGCCGCGGTCGCCTTGTCGGTGGCGTACTCCCAGGTGAAGACGACGTCGTCGGCGGTGCAGGGGCGGCCGTCGCTCCACAGCAGGCCCGGTTGCAGCGTGATGGTGGCGCTGCCGGGCCGTCGGCGGCTGGCCGTTGGCGGCCGAGGGGATCTCGGCGGCGAGGACCGGGACGTAGTTGCCCTCGTTGTCGAAGGTGATCAGCGGCTCGTTGACGATGCGGGTCACCAGGTTGTCCTTCGTCCCCGACGAGGTGGTAGTTGGTCGTCGCCGCCTGCCACTGGATGATCTTCAGCGTGCCGCCGCCGCCGCGCCGGGCCGCGGCGGGCGCCACTGTCGGCGCGTCGTCGCGGGGCGCGGCGCGCCTGTGGCGGTCGGGGCGGGCGCCGCGGCGGCCGCGGTGGTGGCCGTCGGCTGGGGCGGGGCGCCGGTGGGCGCCGGGCTGGCCGCGCCGCAGGCGGCGAGGGCCGCGGCGATGGCCGACGCCGAGAGCCCGAGCGCGGCGGCGCGGCGGATGAAGTCGCGGCGGCAAGGCCGGCCGGCGCGCAGGTCGCGTTCGAGCCGGGCGCGATCGTCCGTTGCTGCGTAACCGGGCATGGTCTGTCCCTCCTCCTGATGCTGCGTCCTGCCGACACGCTGGCGCCGCGCGCATTCCGAGTTGCCCCTAGCATACCACGCTCGGCCACCTGATCAGGATGTCGGCCCACCGGCCCCTCTGCGCATCGGAAAGGTGGACTGCTGCTGCGTGAGCCGGCGTGGGTGCTGCTGTGGAGAAGTGCTCGTCCAAACGGTTGTTGCATCGCCGCCGTAGCACACCTCCTCAGAACCTGGTTACCAGGTCTCGGCCCTGTGGGCAGCGTGCGCATGGAGCATGAGACAGCGGGAACTGCCTATCGCGCCGGAGAGCCAAGCGCCGGCATCCGGTCTCGTTCTTGATGCGCAGGTTCGGCAATGGGCTGAGACCCTGATCAGGTGGCCGAGCAGGCGGAGCTGACGCCGTCCTACCTGGCCTTCATGGCCATGGCGGGCATCCTGGCGGGGGTGGCCCTGCTGACCAACCGGTGCCGATCCTGGTCGGCTCAATGGTGATCGCCCGGCGTTCGCGCCGCTGGCGTTGGTCGCGTTCGCGCTCGCCGGAGGCCGGCCGGGCTGGCGCTGCGCGGCCTCGGGTCGGCCTCCTGGGGCTCGCCGCGGCCACCCTGTGCGCGATGCTGATGACCTGGGTCATGAACGTCACGGGCGTCATCCCGCCTGAGACCAACCTGCTCAACAAGCCGCTGCTGGAGGAGCGCGTCCACCCAGGCTGGTACAGCGTGGCCGCCGCGCTCGCCGCGGGCGTCGCGGGGACAATCGCGCTCCCCAAGCAGAAGACGGACACGCTGGTGGGGACGGTGGCCGCCCTGGCGCTGGTCCCGGCCGTGCGCTCGGCGGCCTGCTGCTGCTGGGCATCAACGTGGGGCTGATCATCACGATGGGGCTCGCGGTGCTGATCATCATGGGGCGGTTCGGCCGGAAGCGCGCGGCGGTGCCGCCCAGGCGCGGGCGGCGCTGGCCCGCCTGCCGGGCGCCGAGCGGGCGCGGCGCGCCCAGGCCACCGGCGCCGCCTTCGCCGTCGCGATCGCGACGGCCATCGGCGGGGTGCTCTGGGCGGCCTACCGGGGGCGGAAAGGCCTTGACCTGGGCCGGCTGATCGCGCCGGGATGGGGTTGCCAGAGCCGTCGACGGTGCGTGGCCGGCGGGATCGTCGAGTACGTGACGGTGCTGCGGCTGGGCACGGCCGAGGCCGAGGCGCTCCTGCGCCGCTTCACGCGCACGAGCGTCCAGCACCCGACCTACGCCGCCATGGCCGGGCTGGGCAAGGTCTACAAGACCCTCTTCCTCTGCGAGTACCTGCGACTGCGCGCCTCCGGCGCGAGATCCGCGAGGGGCTGAACGTGGTGGAGAACTGGAACAGCGCCAACGGCTTCATCCGCGGCGCCCCCGGCGCTGATCGAGGAGGGTCCGCGCCCGCTCGCCGGCGGGTTCCTGGCGCGCGCCGGCCCTGGGGCGCGCGCTCGCGGAGCGACGAGCGCGCGCTCACGGCCGCGCGGACCGGAGGGTGAAGAGGGTGAGTTCGGGGGGCAGAAGAGCCGGATCGGGCCACACCGAACCCGATGCCCGGTTGACGTAGAGCCGGTTGCCCGGCGCGCCGTAGCCGTCGATCCAGCCGTCGGCGTGGACCGCGCCCCCTGGACCAGGCGCATCCACGACCACTCCGGCGTGAACGGCACGCGCACCTGCCCGCCGTGGGTATGCCCGGCGACCGCCAGCGGCGCGACGCCCGCGGTCGGGTCCTCGCCGGCGTGGTAGATGAAGTCGCCGGTGATCAGCGTTGGCGCGGGGCGCTCCTCGATAATCTCCTCCACCATGCGGCGCATCGTGCCGGTGTTCGCCAGCCAGATGCCGACCTGCAAATCGGAGATCTGCGCGACCCGCTGCCCGTCCCAGGCGGCGGGCAGCTGGGAGCGTCGCGGTCTCCTCCTCTTCATCGATCAGCGCGGCTCGAACAGCACGCCCCAGACGGCCAGGGAGCGCGAGGGCGCCGAGGAGCGCGATGCGGTAGATCTGACGTACCGCATTTCCGTGGCACCCGCGGCTCCGCACGGCTCGGCGCCGCCGCGCAGATACAACCCCGGCGCCGCCCGCGGGCGGCGCCGGGGACGGGCACGCCGGGCCCAACAACACTCCGGCGCGGGATCAGCGCGCCACGATCGTCGCGCTCGCCCGCGTCGCCTGGCGCGCGGCGCGCTGAGTCGGACGAGCCCCGGCAGCGGGCGACGCACCCGCCGTGCCAGCATCCGGGGGGACGCGCTGGCCGGCCCCGACCCGGCGGTTGCGTGGCGCCCCGGGCCAGCGCGACCGCACGCTGCCCTAGGTTCTGTTGACGAGTTGCCGGTACACTCCGGCGGCGCGAGGGGCGTCCGGTGACGGCGTGAGGGGGCGGGGCGATGGAGCCATGCTTCAGCGAGGGCCAGTTCGACCGGCGGTACGCGCTGCTGCGGCGGGGCGGAAGATCCACACCAGGGAGCGCGGCGATCCGCCGGTTCGTGGAGGCGATCTACTGGATGCGCCGCAGCGGCGCGCAGTGGCGCTTCCTGCCGGTCACCTACGGCGAGCGGAACAGCGTCTACCAGCGCTTCGCGCGCTGGGACGACCTCGGCGTGTGGGGGCGGCTGTTCGACCACGTGGCGGACGATCCCGCCATGCAGAGCGTGATGATCGATGCGACCGTGGTGGGCGCACGCCTGCGCCGCCGGCGCGCCACAAAACGGCGGGCACGCCGCGCCGGAGCTCGGCGGGCGCGCGGCGGCTTCGGCACGAAGAGCCACGTGCTCGTCGACGCCCTCGGCCACCCGCGCAGGTTCCGCCTGACGAGCGGCGCGGCGGGGGGACCTGCAGGCGACCGCGCGGCTGGCGGGCGTGCAGGCAGCGGCGGTGGCGGCGGATCGCGGCGATGACGCGGACGAGACGCTCGCCCCTCGCGAGGGGCATGCGCGCGGCGGCGACGATCCCGCCCCGCAGGAACCGGGTGGTGCAGCGCGAGTGCGACTACGCGGCGTACAAGGAGCGTCACCTGGTGGAGTGCTGCATCGGCAAGCGCAAGCACTTCCGCGCCGCTTCCGCCCGCTTCGACAAGTACGCCTGCCGCTTCCTCGCCTTCGGCCACTTCGCCAGCACGGTCATCTGGCTCAGGTACACTCGTCAACAGAACCTAGCACTGGGCGAACTGCCGGCGCCGCGCGAGGACCGCGCACCGCCGAATCCTCCGCGACTCCGTCGTCTACCGGCAAGCAGGTGCTGGCTCCGGGCAAGCCAGGAGCGGTGCGAACGGCCGCGCGCGTGTTCGGCCGGTTCTGGCCGAACGCCGGCCGCTGCACGACAGATCAGGCGCGGTGCGGCGGCCGCTGATGAGGTTCCAGATAACCACGATGGCCGCGATCACCAGCAGGAGGTGGATGAGGTTGCCCGCGATGTCGAAGAGCAGCCCGAGCAACCAGAGCGCGACGATGATGGCCGCGATCGTCCAGAGAATGCCCGCCATGGCGTGTCCTCCCGCCGCCGCGCGCCCACGAGGCGGCCGGTCGACCTGGCGAACCCGCCTGGGTTGCCGCACACTGGGACCTGGGCCACTACACCCGAAGGTAGCGGACGCGCGTCAACGTGCGGGTAAAGCCGGTAAACGGCATGGTAAATATCGGTCAACGTTGGTCAACGGACGAGCGAGCCGCGTGGCCAGACGGCGGGGACAGCCGACCGCCACCATGGGTGCCCGCGCATGGCTCCCGCGCCGATCCGTATGCTCCCACTCCGGCCGGCCGGACCCTCGGCGCGCGGCGGCCGCCGGCGGGGGCGGAGCGCCGCGGCGCTTCGCCACCGCGGCGTCGGGTGATCCTCGACGTGACGATGCCGCCGCCCGACGGCTTCGCGGTCCGCCGCGCCCCACCAACTCCTCCTGGAGCGGGCCTGGGAGCCGGACTACACGCACGACGTCCACGACCTCAAGATCTTCGTCAGCCGGCTGCGGCAGGGGCGGGGCGACGCCGCCGCGCGCCCGCACTACATCCAGACCCAGTGGGGCACCGGCTACCGCTTCATCCGCCCCCGGTAGCCTCGGGAGGATCGCCGGTTGCCCCCTCCCGGCTCCCCGCATCCCCGTTGACCAGTGTTGACCATTGTTCACTCCCCTTTACCCCATTGATGCGCCCGTTGACCCCTCCCCACACCACTAGGGCCACCGCCGGGACTGGCGCCCACGCCCCCGAGCCGCGCAGCAGGTGGGGCAGGCGGGCCGCGGCGTCGGCCCCGATCAGCCGCACCGGCAGCCGGCCCCGGTGGAAGAGGGAGGGGGGTGCCGCGCTCGCCCTCCACCACCAGGCCGGGGGCGCGGTCGGCCGCGCGGCCGCGATAGCGGATGACAGAGCGCCCTGAGCCGCGCCTCTACGCCCCCGTCCCCCCAGGCGCCCCCTCGTCGGTGTCGCCCTCGCGCCGCACCCGCCACACCGCCCACGCCGCCCGCCCCGGCGCCTCGCCGTGCTCGACCGCGGTCAGCCCCTGGTCGAGCCCCGCCAGGCGGGCTTCAGGTGCGGCCCGCGCCGCCGCGGGTGTCGCCGCCGCGATCGCGTGCTCACGGCGATCACGTAGCGCGGCATCGCCTCCCCACACCTTCGCCGTTCCCCGCCGCCCGACTACCGGGCGATCCCTATGGTACACTGCCCGCGCGCGCCCTCGACCAGCGGCGAGCGTATGGCCCCCTCCTCCACCGGGGTCCGCTGGCCGAGGGCGCCCCCCACCCCACCACAGGGCACCCCCCGCCGCGCCGACGTCCCAGGCGTCGCGCGGCCCGCCCCTCCCCGGCTGCGCGATCCCCATTAGCGGCCCCCACCCCTCCGCGCGCGGTACGGGAAGTGCAGCACCTCGATGGCCTTGCGCTTGGTCGCCTCGCCGCGGCGGTCGTAGCGCGCAGTGGTTGCCACGCTGGCATGGCCGGCGAGCTGCTGCACCGTCGAGAGGTCCACCCGGCGGCGAGGAGATCGCCGACGAAGGTGCGCCGGAAGTCGTGCGGGCTGAGCTTCGGCACCCCGCCTCGGCCTGGCGCTTGGCGAGGACGTTGTAGATCGCGGCTGGTCATCCCGTCGCCGACGATCCTGCCGTGGCGGGTGATCGCCAGGAAGAGCCCGCCCGGCCGGCCGTCCCTGAGCGCCAGCCAGTCGGCGAGCGCGGCGACCGCGGCCCCTACCAGCGGCACCAGCCGCTCCTTGTCCCCCTTGCCGTGGCGCACCCGCAGCGTCGGCGGCTCCGGCGTCCAGTCGTCCAGGTCGAGCCCGGCCAGCTCTGAGCGCGCGCACCCCGCCGATGTAGAGGACCGCGAAGATCGCCGCGTCCCGGACCCCGGCCGGGGTCGGGTCGGCCTGGCAGGCCCGCACCAGCGCCCCCAGCTCCCCTTCGAGCACTGCCCGCCCTGCCGGCAGCCGACTACCCCGGGCCCCCTTCACGTCGCGGATGCGGTCGTACTCCTCGGCGCTCAGCAGGTTGAGGTTCCGGGCGTAACGGGCGACGCCCCGCAGCGCGGCCAGGGTGAGGTTGACGGTCGCCGGCGCCGCTGCGCCCCGGCGCACCAGGGTACGGCGTCGCCGCGGCGGGCGCAACCCGGCGCCGGGGCGCGACGGCGCGGCTCGCGCGCGCCGCCCGCTGCGCGGCCAGCCACGGCAGGACCTGGGCGAGGGGATCGGGGGGGCGCGCGTCGCGGCCCAGGTCGTCGATGAGCCGCCACAGCGGCGGCTGGCCCGGCGGCCGCGCCTGCCAGCGGTAGGCCGCGATCAGCGCGGCGACCGCGGCGACGAGGCGGCCGCGCACCGGCGTCGCGGCGGCGATCACCGCCGCGGGATCGGGCCAGGCGGCGCGCTGCAGCGGCGGTAATGCACCCGGAAGCGGCGGCTCCTGTCCCCCCACCTGCGCCCTCGCGGTCACCAGTACGCCAGGCAGGACGAACGGCCGCCGCGGCGCCCCGCCCGGGGAAGCCGCGATCAGCGCGCGTGCCCGCCGACACGCGCAAGCCGGGCCCGCAGCCCGGTCATCCGCCGCCGGACTGGTGCGGCGCGGTGCGTGTCGCAGGCGAACCGTGCTCAGGCCAGATCTCGCCGCAGCTCGTCGAGGTCGTCCGCGAGGCGCTGGTGCGCGACGCTCAAGAGGGAGAATCGCACGGCGGCGCTGGCCGCCACCGCGGCGTCGGTCAGGAGCAACTGGACGCGCGCCAGGTGGGCGGCAGCCGCGCCCCAGGCCGCGGCGCGCTGGCGCGTCTCCGCCTGCACCCAGGCCACCACCGCGAGCAGCTCGTCGTCGGCGAGGCGCGTGCGCGTGTCGAACAACGCGGCCAGGTTCGGCGCGGGGGCGGCTGCGCCGGGTGCCGGCCGGCGGTCGGCGCGCTCCCCCACGGTGATCGCCTCCACGTACCCCACACCTCCTCAGCGCCTGGTGGCTCTGCGCCACTTCTGGTGACGCGAAGATTGTTGGCGGCGACTACTTCCTGCGTGGGCGGCGGGGCTTGGCGGGCGCCGGTGGCGAGACATCGTGCGCGAGGACGGTTGCGAGCCACTCGACGGCCTGCGGCGTCGCCAGCCAGCCCTCCGCCGCTTCCGCGACGTAGGCGACCGCCTCGTGCTCGTCGCCGAAGCCGACGTACGCGGGCAAGTGGCGCGGCACTTTCTTCAGGCCGAGTAGGTAGGCTGGCACGAATGGGTTCGTCGCCAGCGCCTCCCGGAGCGCCGCGTCCGCCTGGGCGCCCGGGCCGTGCCGCCGGAACGCGGCGAGCGCGCGCGTGTAGGCCCAGGTGGCGCTGCCCTCGTCGGGGTACTGCCCGAGCAGGTCCGCCAGCGCCGCGTCACCCCCCGTGGCGAGGAGCCAGGCGGCGAGCGTGTAGCGCAGGCCCTGGTTGTCGCCGGGGTTGAGGCGCAGCAGATCCCGCAGGTGCTCGATCGCCGCCGCGCGCTCGCCGAGGTGCCACAGGGCCTGCGCGAGGCCCTGGCGCGCGCGCATGTACGGTCGGGTCTCCAGGATCCCCCAGAAGTGGCCGGCATCCTCCCGGAAGGCCGCCGGGCCGAGCGCCCGCTCCCCCGCCCGCACCCCCTGCTCGTAGAGCGCCCGGGCCTCCTGCGGGTCGCGGGCGGCCTCGGCCAGCAGGACGTAGGCGTCGGCGCAGTCGGGCGACAGCGCGAGCGCGCGGCGCGCCAGGGCCAGTCGGCGCGCGCCGGTCGTCTCCAGCGCCTGGTAGATCAGCTCCTGCGCCTCCTCGAGTGGGCTGGTCGGGGCCGCGGTGAGCGGCTGCCCGCTGGCGAGGTGCTGCTGGAGGAAGGCATTCGCCTCGTCGAGGGAGCCGAAGTCCTGTTCCGCGAGCAGGCGCGTGATGGCCTGCATCTGCTGCTCCATCAGCCGCCGGTCGAACGGGGCCGATGGCGGCTCCTGCCGGCGCGGCGTCCGGCGCGGCGTCCGGCCTGACATCTTGCCCGCCTCCTGTCGCGTCCTGGGTCGCGGGGTGCCCCGACGCGGGCGAGCCCCGCGGCAGTATAGCGCCCCGGCGGCCATCAGCTCGCCGCGCGGAGCACGCGCTGCCGCAGCAGGGTGCAGCCCGCCCGGCTGGGGTTGCCCGTTTGCACGGACACCTGATGATTGGGCCTAGACCCAAGGAGGTGTTCGATGCCCCGTACGCACCGCCCCTACCCGCTGGAGTTCCGGGCCGAGGCGGTCCGCGCGCGCGGGAGTGACAAGTCGATCCCGGCCCTCGCCGCCGACCTCGGGATCGTCCGAGGCGCTGCGCCACGGCTGCGCCAGGCCGAGGCGGATGAGGGGCGGGGCCAGCCTGGCGAGCTGACGACCGACGAGCGCGAGGAGTTGCAGCGCCTGCGGCGGGAGGTCAGGGTCCCGCAGCAGGAGCGAGATCTTGCGAAAAGCCGCGGCCTCCTTCGCGAAGGAGACCCCGTGCGCCGCTATCGGTTCATCCACGCGGCGCGGGCCACGTACCCCGGCGCCGTCCTCTGCCGGGTACTCCAGGTCGCCCGATCCGCCTACTACGCCTGGGCGCGCCACGGGGTCTCGGCCCGCGCCCAGGTCGACGAGGCACTGACCCAGCAGATCGCCGCCGCCCACGCGCGCAGCCGCCGGACGTATGGCGCGCCGCGCGTGCGTGGAGCTGCGGGCGCAGGGCACCCGCTGCGCCCGCAAGCGGGTCGCCCGCCTGATGCGCGCCGCCGGGCTCGTCGGCTGCCATCGGCGGCGGCGGGGCGCGCACGACGGTCGCCGACCAGGCGCACACGCCCGCGCCGAACCTCGTCGCGCGCGACTTCACGGCACCGGCGCCGGATCGCCTGTGGATCGGCGACATCACATCCGTCGCCACGCGGGAGGGCTGGCTCTATCTGGCGGTGCTCCTCGACGCTCGCCGCGCCGCGTGGTCGGCGGGGCGATGGCCGACCACCTGCGCACCGAGCTGGCGTTCGACGCGCTGGCGGCGCTCGACCGGCGCCGCCCGGATGCCGGCCTGGTGCATCACACCGACCGCGGCTGCCAGTACACCGCCGGCATGGATCAGGAGGCACTCGCCGCCCGCGGTGTCATCGTCTCGATGAGCCGGGCGGGCGAGCAGCGCCTCGACAACGCGATGGCCGAGAGCTTCTTCGCGACCCTCAAGGCTGAGATCGCCGACGCGCACGTCTGGCCGAGTCGAAGCCGCGGCGCGGACGGCCATCTTCGTGGATCGAGGTCTGGTACAACCGCCAGCGCCGCCACTCGGCGCTCGCCTACCAGCCGCCCGTCGCGTTCGAGGAGGAGGTGTTGTTGTTGCTCGCGTCCGCCGCCTAGCGGTAGCCTGTCCGTGGAAACGGGTGAACCGGGGTAAATGGCGCCCGCACGTGATGGTGTGCGGCCGGCGCCGGGCCAGGTCCGCGCGCACCCTGGCGAAGAGGTCGTCGTCATCCAGGAGCGCGTCGAGCTGCGCCCTGGAGCTTGGGCACCAGCGCGAAGAGGTCCTGCGGCTCGTAGCGGTAGGGTCGCCCTCCTGCAGACCCATGACGGCTGGCCTGGGACGTAGCACCCCTGTTGTGGCGCTCTGTCGCATCCGCGGCCACCATGAGCACCGAGAGACATCCTCGGACGCTCGGTGCCAGCACCGCCGCGGTCCCCGCGGTTGACACGCGGGGTATGATGAAACTACCGGTGGTGTTGATCGCGGTGTTGGGTACCCCAGGCCAGGAGGTGCGCGCCATGCTCCAACCCTCAGCCCTCCGTCGTGCCGGCGCGTGGGTGGCGCGCTCCTCCACGCCGGTCCTCGCGCGGCGCCCCCGCGGCGCCGGCGCCGGCTGTGCTGTCGCGCGAACCGGTGCCCGCGCCCATCGCGGCGGCCGCCGCCCCCCGACGGCGGCCGCCGCGCCGCCCCCGCCCCGCTCGCGCCTGCCCACTGCGAGGGCTCCGTCTCGCCGAGGCCCAGCGCTGGAACCAGGCCCAGCGCGCGCGTCGAGCGGGCGACCTGCGCGGCGCCGGATGGGCGGCGGCGGCGGATCTGGCCAGCGTGCGCGCGCTGCGCCGCCAGCGGCGCCTGCTCGCCAAGTGGCCTGGGACGCGGCGGCGCAGCTGGCCCTCGGCCGCGCCTACTTCGAGCTGGGGGCTGGGGCCGCGACGCGGAACAGGCCTTCCAGGCGGCCATCGCCCTCGCGCCCCAGGAGCCGGCCGGCCACTGCTTCCTGGTCCTGGAGTACGCCTATCGCGGCGACCTGGCGGCAGCGGCGCGGCACCACGCCGCGGCGCAGGCCCGCGGCGCGGCGTTGCCCCCCTCGCCGCCCTCCTGGCTGATCTGGATGCGGCACCGGCGGCGTCGGGCCCGGCGGCCGCGCCCGGATCAGCGCCCCGCTTGGCGCCGCACTGACGACGCGCCGCGCGCCCTGCCGCACGCTGCGGTGCCGGCACCGCGCGCCCGCTGCGGCCGCGCGGCGCCGGGGACCGCGCGGCAGGGGCGAGAGCGAGGGCGCCAGGAAGCACCACCCTCGGCGCGGTGGGCGCCTGCGCGGCCCTCGCGGGGGAGGCCTGCGATCCCACGTCCGGGAGCGCGGCGGACGCGGAGCGCGGCGGGTCGCCACGCCACGCCGCTCGGCGCGGGGGCGCCTCACGGGCCGGCGTTTGCCCGGGCATGCCCCAACGCCCGGCGCCGGTCGCGCCCGTCCGGCGTGACCGGCGCCTCCCGGCGCGTGCGCCACCGCCGTTTCATCGCTCCCGCCACGACGATCCGCATCGGCGGCGGGGGAGAAGGGCAGGGCAGTGCGGCGCTGGCCGCGCGGGCGCGAGTGGCGCGCCCGCTGGCGTGGCCGTCGGCCGGTGCGCGCGCCGCAGCTTGTGTCATTTGCGCTTCGGCCATCAAAAACGGGCTGCACCACGTCAACGATGGCACCCGCGGCGCGGGCCAGGGCGCACGCCACCGGGGCGTCGGCCCGCCGGTCCTGGCGCCACGGCGCGACACCGCCGTCGGCCTGCGCCACCGGGCCGGGTACCGCCGCAGCGCTCGGGGGCGGCGCCACCGCCGCTGCCAGCCCGACGCCGCCTTGCCCCTCCTCGGCCGCGGACCTTCTCAAGGACGCCGTCGCCCTGCCCTGTCTCGCTGGCTCGCAGGGTCTATTCAAGGTCAGCGACCATATCGTGCTCGGCCGCGCGGATCGTGCCGCGCGCCACGAGCACCGCAACGGCTGGGCACATCTGGCCGCCACACAATCCAAGAACCATCGCGACCGCGCGTCACTTGCAGCACCGCGCCTGACCTTGAATAGACCCTGCTGGCTCGCCGCCGCCATTGTGCCCAGTGCCCGCGTTGTGCTACGATATGCCCAATCTGCGGAGACAGGTCCCAATATTGCCTGGTGTGCGTCGCCAACCCCACTCGTCGCGTTGTCCGGTGCCGTTGTGATCCGCACCGTCGCGACCGAGCGATTTTCCGGCGACCAGTGAGATGCACCGATCACCCAAGTCAGTCCGCAGTCACGCCGCCGCCGTCGGCAATCGCGCGCACCGTCCGGGGGGCGTGAGCGGAAGCGATAACGCGAGGAGGGCAGTCATGGCGCGAGTACCGATGCACGGGCGGACGTTCACCCGCCGGAACTTCCTGTATCTGACCGGCCTCGCCGCGACCGGCGTCGCGGCGACCGCCTGCGGCGGCGGCGACGACGCGCTGCCGGGGCAGACGCCGCGCGCGGTTACCCCCGACGCGCAGTCGACAGCGGCTGGACAGGCGCCCCCGACAATCCAGCAGACGGCGGTGGCCGCGCCGCAGCCCAGCCCGGCGGTCGCGAACCTGACCCCGACCATCCCCAAGCAGTTCAAGGAGGCGCCGCAGTTCGCCCAACTGGTGAAGGACGGCAAGCTGCCGCCGGTGGACCAGCGGCTGCCGAAGACCCCGCTCGTCGTCCGGCCGGTCGAGCAGATCGGCAAGTACGGCGGCACCTGGCGCACGACGATCCTCGGGCCGGCGGACAGTGTCTGCTCAGCCGCACCGTCGGCTGGGAGAACCTGCTGCGCTGGGACATCGAGTGGCAGCAGATCATCCCCAACTTCGCCGAGACGATCCAGCGCAACCAGGACGGCAGCGAGTACACCTTCACGCTGCGCGAGGGCCTGAAGTGGTCCGACGGCGCGCCGGTCACCGCCGACGACGTGATGTTCTGGTGGGAGGACGTCACGCTCAACAAGGAGCTCTCGCCCGGCGGCGTCCCGCTCTTCATGAGGGCCGGCGACAAGCCGGGGACGATCGAGAAGATCGACCAATTCAGCTTCGTGGCGAAGTTCCCGCAGCCGCACGGCCTGTTCATGGTCAACCACGCGGCGGGCGGCATCAGCCTCTACCCGAAGCACTACCTGCAGCAGTTCCACAAGAAGTACAACACCACCAACCTCGACCAGCTCGTCCAGCAGAACAACGCCGAGACCTGGGTCAAGCTCTTCCAGACCAAGGGCACCTCGATCCCCGGGCAGCCCTACAACGCCGCCTGGTACAACCCGGAGCTGCCGACCCTCAACGGCTGGAAGCTTGTCCAGGGGTTCGCCAATACCACCCGCCTAATCTTCGAGCGCAACCCCTATTACTTCAAGGTCGACCCGGCGGGCAACCAGCTCCCTACATCGACCGCGTCACCTACGAGATCATCCAGGACCGGGAGGTGATGGTCCTCAAGGCGACCAACGGCGAGATCGACATGCAGGACCGCCACATCAACACCCTCAACAACAAGGCGGTCTTCACCGACAACATGCAGAAGGGCGGCTACCACTTCTTCGAGACGATCCCCTCGAACATGAACCAGGCGGCGATCACCCTCAACCTGACGCACAAGGACCCCGTGAAGCAGCTCTTCCAGAACAAGGACTTCCGCATCGGGCTCTCCCACGCGATCAACCGCCAGGAGATCATCGACGTGGTCTTCGTCTCCCAGGGCGAGCCCTGGCAGCTCGCCCCGCGCAAGGAGACCCCCTGGTTCAACGAGCGGCTGGCGAAGCAGTACACCGAGTACGACGTCAAGAAGGCCAACGCGCACCTCGACAAGGTGGCGCCGCAGAAGGACGGCGAGGGCTTCCGGCTGGGGCCCGACGGCAAGCGCATCTCCTTCACCGTCGAGGTGACCGCCGGGGCGCCGGGGGCGGAGGCCGCGCCGGCCGCGCTCGAGCCTGGTCCAGGGCCACTGGCGCAAGGTCGGATCGAGATGCAGGTCAAGAACGAGGACCGCGCGCCCTCTACACGCGCAAGAACGCCAACGAGCACGACGCGGTCGTCTGGGCCGGCGATGGCGGCCTGAAGGATGCGCTGGTGGAGATGCGCTACTACTTCCCGTTCAGCTTCGAGTCGAACTTCGCCCAGGCCTGGACCGCCTGGTACAACCCCGGCGGCAACCCGCGCACCGAGAAGGAGGAGCCGCCCGAGGCGACCAAGCGGCAGATGGCGCTCTACGACCAGATCCGGGTCACGCCCGACGAGGCCAAGCAGGTCGAGCTGGTCAAGCAGATCATGGAGATCGCGGCCGATCAGTTCTACGCCATGGGCCTGGCCCTGCCGCCGAACAGCTACGGCATCGTCAAGAACAACATGAAGAACGTCCCGGCGACGATGTACTTCACCGGTGGCCCCTGGCTCAACCCGGCGGCCACCAACCCGCAGCAGTACTTCTTCCAGTGACCGCGCGGGTGTCGGCGCCGCCCGCCCGCGCCGGGCGGCGCCGCCCGCGGCGCGGCGACGGCGGGCTGGCCCTCGCACTCGCGGCGGCGATCGTCCTCGTCGCCGCGCTCTACGTGTCGCGGGAGCGCACCTTCTACGCCCACGACGTCGGCGGCTACCACGACACCGCCGGGGGCGTCGCCGCCCTCTGGCGCCGGTCGCCCGGCGCGGCCTGGCGCGCGGTCGCCGGCTCGCTGGGCGGCGAGTACAACGCGCTCTACACCCTCCCGCTGCTGCCGCCGCTGCTCCTCCTCGGCGACTCGCGCCCGGCCTACGTGACCGCCCTGGCGCTCGTCTACCTCCTGCCGTTCGTCCTCGCCCTCGGCGCCCTCGGCGCGCGGCTGCTGCCCTGCCGCCCGCGCCGGGCCTTCTGGGGCACCGCGGCGCTCGCGGCGCTGACGCCGGCGGCCTGGGTGCCGACGCTGCGCGGCTACCCCGACACCGGCGCCGCCCTGCTGCTCGCCCTCGCGGCGCGGGCCTACCTCGGCGACCCGGCGCTGCGGCGCTGGTGGCGCGCGCCGGCGATCGGCGCCCTGCTCGCCCTGGCGGTCCTCGTCCGGCGGCACTTCGCCTACGCCGCCCTCGCCTTCCTGGCCGCCCTGGCGCTGCTGGCGCTGCTGCGCGGGCTGCGGGAAGGCCGGCGCGCGGGGTGGTCGTGGCGCCCGCTGCGCGCCGCCGGGTGGCGCCTCCTCGCGATCGCGCTCGCCGGCGCGGGGACGCTGCTGCTCGTCGCCCCCGCGTTCGTCGCGCGCGCGCTGCGGACCGACTACTTCGCCCTGCACCGGTCCTACCTGCACCCGCCCGCCGCGCTGGCCGGGTGGGCGGCGGCGAGCTACGGGGCGGTGGCCTGGCTGGCGGCGGTCGCCGGGCTGGGCTGGCTGCTCCGCCAGCCCGGGGCGCGCGGCGCGGCGCTCTTCTTCGCCGCCCGGGGGGGGCTGGCGCTGGCGGTCTGGACCTTGGTCGTCCGCCAGGTCGACCCGCACTACACGCTGCACTTCACGCCGGTCGTCGTCCTGGGCCTGGCGGCCGGCGGGCTCGCGCTCTGGCGCCGGGCCGCGGCCCGCGTACGCCCGCTCGCCCTCGGGGCGTTCGGCCTGTGGGCGGTCGCGAACCTCGTCGTCGGCCTGGGGCTCGCGCCCGCCGCGCCCGCCGCCCCGCTCCGGCCGCTGTTCGCCGCGGCCGCGCCCCCGCTGGTCCACCCCGACCCGGAGGCGGTCGCCCACCTCGTCGCCTACCTGCGCGCGGCCGCGCCGGCGGGGGCGCCGATCTACGTCGCCGCCTCCTCGCCGACGCTGAGCGGGGACCTGCTGGTCCAGGCGGAGCGGGCGCTCTACGGGCGGGACGGGGCGCGCCTGGCGGTGCTGGCCGCGCCGGAGGTCGACTCGCGCGACTTCTACCCGCTGCCGCCGCTCCTCCAGGCGCGCTACGTCGTCGTCGCCACGCCCTTCCAGCACCACCTGCCGCCGGGGGAGCAGGACGTGGTGCGCGTCGCGGCCGCGCTCGTCGCCGGCGAGGGCGCGTTCGCCCGCGACTTCGCCCCCCTGCCGCGCCGCTTCGCCTTCGCCGGCGGCGTGACCGCCACCATCTACGCGCGGCAGCGCCCGACGCCGCGGCCGACCATGGCGCGGACGCTGCGCCTGATGCAGCTGGCGGTCGGGGCGCGGCCGGGCGGCCAGCCGGACTGGCTAGTCCTCGACCGCGGCCTCCCCGCCGGGGTGACCTGGGACGCGGACCGGCGCCCGGTCGTGTCGGCGTACCCCGGCCCGCGCGACGGGGGGCCGGCGACGACGCTGGCCCACCTCGGGCCGCGCCCGCCTAGGGCGACGCTCACCGGGCGGCTCAGCTTCCGCGACCCGCGCTGCCCCGGCGTCGCGCTGCGGCTCGCGCGGCTCGGCCCCGATGGCACCCTCGCCCCGCTGTTCGAGCTCGCCCGCGCCCCCGGCCTCCCGGAGACCTTCGCGGTCACCCTGCCGGGCCCGGGCGAGGGGCCGCTCCTGGTCGAGATCGTCCACCTCGACGCCACCCGGGGCCACCCCCCCTGCACGCTGACCCTGGCGGAGCTCGCGGTGCAGCCCGCCGCCGCGGGCGACGGCGGGGGGTGACGGCGTGGGGCGGTGGCCGAGCCCCGCGGACCGGTGCGGCCGGGCCGCGCGCACCCTGCCGCCCTGGCGCGACCCCCTGCTGGCCCTCGCCTTCTTCCTCGTCACCGTGCAGTTGCGCCGCCCCTACAAGATGCTCCTCCCCTACGCCTGGGACTCGATCCTCTACCTGCGGGCGGTCGACCACTTCAACGCGACGGTCCACCAGCCGCAGCCGCCCGGCTACCTCTTCTACGTCTCGGCCGCGCGGCTGTTCAACCTGGCGGTCGGTGACCCGCACCGGGCGCTCGTCTGGGTCAGCATCGTCGCCAGCGCGGCGGCGGTCGCGGCCCTCTACCTCCTGGCCCGGCTGCTCTACGACTGGGTGACCGGCGTGGTGGCGGCGCTGCTGCTGACCTCGGTGACCTTCTGGTTCTACGGGGAGATCGCCTACCCCTACACGGCGCTGGCGGCGTGCAGCACCGTCCTGGCCCTGCTGGCGCTGGGGCTGCGGCGCGGCCTGCTCCCCGGCGCCCCCGGCGTCGCGCTCGCCACCGGCGCCTTCGGGCTGCTGGCCGGCTTCCGGCAGGATCTGCTCCTCTTCCCGGCGCCGCTCTTCGTCGCGGCGCTGTGGGGCCGGCCACCGCGTCAGTGGCTGGGGGGGCGGCGACCGGGGCGCTCGGCATCCTCTGCTGGCTGCTGCCGACCGCCGCGCTGTCGGAGGGGCTGGCGAAGTATTACGCGGCGGTCACCTACCAGAGCAGCAACGCCAGCGGTGAATTGTCGGCCTTCACGGTCGGCCTCGCCGGCCTGCGCGCCAACGCGCGCACGGTGACGTTCTTCCTCCAGCAAGGGCTCAACCTTGCGCTCGTCCCGCTGGCCTACCTGCTGCTCCGGCACCTGGCGGTGGCGCTGGCGCGCCGCCGCGCGCCCGAGCCGGCCTGCGGCTGGACCGCGCTCTGGCTGGCCCCGCCGCTCCTCTTCTACCTCCTGGCGCACATCGGCGACTACGGCTACACCTTCAGCGTGCTGCCGGGGCTGCTGGTCCTGGCCGCGCGCGGGGTGGTGCTGGCCGCGCGCGACCTGGTCGCGCTGGCCGGCACGCTGATTGCCCGACCGCGGGGCGCCGGCGGGCAGCCCGCCGGCCCGGTCGCCCGGCTCGCCGCCGTCGCCCTGGCGCTGGGGCTCGGCGCGGGCATCGCCGTGGCGGATGCGCGCATCTTCCTGGCGCCCCAGGGGCAGTTCAGCGTGGCCGGCATCGACTGCTTCAACCAGACGATGCGGGAGCGGCTGAACATCGTCCGCCAGGACTTCCGGCCGGCGGAGACGCTGATCTTCACCGCCGGCTACTGACCAGCATGTGCGCTACTTCCGCCGGCGTACCCGACCTGGCTCCCCGCCGCGGGCGCGGGGCCGGTGGTCGAGCGGACGATCGAGCCCGGCACCCGCCACCTGCTCGTCTTCGACGAGGTCCTGCGCCCCGCCGACGAGCGCGCCGGCTTCAAGCACTACGCCCTGCCCTGCAACGGCACCCCTTCCACGTCGCCGCCGTCAAGCGCGGCGATGTCGTGCGGGTCGACAGCGCCGCGGCGACGATCGCGATCGTGCCGGCGGCCGCGCCCCTGGCGCGCGTCGGCGGCCCTGGGCCGGTCCCGCAGCAGGG
Source organism: Thermomicrobiales bacterium (assembly GCA_030446685.1). Lineage (GTDB taxonomy): Bacteria > Chloroflexota > Chloroflexia > Thermomicrobiales > CADCWN01 > JAUJMV01. The sequence goes on from JAUJMV010000039.1 coordinate 63,806, forward strand.
CGTGGTCAGTTCCGGCCCGGCGCCGACCCCCAGCGCGCTCGACCGCTTCCTGCTGGGCTTCCCGCGCCCGGCGGTCGACCGCCTCGCCATGGGCCTGACCGCGCTGGCGGCGGCCTCGTCGCCGCGCCGTCGCCGCCCTGCTCCGCGCCCTCGCGCGCCGCGCCGCCGCCCCGCCCCCCCCGGACCCCCGCCCCCGCCGCGCAGCACGGGGGCCTGAGGTAACGGCCGCGGCCGGCCGCCGGCGTCGGCCCGGTCGCGGGTGCCCTCCTTGTCGGGCGGCAGCCACGCCCCCTGGGGCCGTCAGCGGGTCGCGCCCAGCGCGTAGTGTGCCGCGTCGAAGGTGAAGGTCGTGCCGGCCGCCTCGGCGACGGCGAGTGCGTAGGCCGGGCAGGCGAGCGGCACCCGCGACCAGGCGCCGCCGTGCGCGACGCGCAGCTCGAGATCGAAGACGAGCACGCGCTCGACCCCCGCCGGCGCCCGCCAGGTGCGATCGTGGCCCGGCTCAGGGCCTGGACGTGCCGGTACGCCGGCAGGTAGTACGCCACATGCGGCAGGTAGCCCGCGGTCGCGAGCTGCGTCGTCGCGGGCGGAAGTCGGCCGCGATCGTGGCGAGCGCGTCCTCCAGCGCCCGCCCGCGGCAGTCGAGGTGCCCGGCGGAGACGTCGCGGTCACCGCCGAGGAAGAGCCAGGCGTGGTACGGCAGGATGAGCGCGACCAGGCCGACGGCCAGGGCGCGGCGCAGGTGGCGCGCCCGCCGGGCCGCCCACCGCCTGGCAGCAAGTTCTCGGCGATCGCCGCGGCGGCGCGCGCCAGCCCGGCGCCCGCCGCCAGCAGCACCGGGGGCAGGAGGCTGAACACGTAGCCGGTGTCGCCGATGTGGACCAGCAGGTAGAAGAGGAGCGGCGGGGCCAGCCGGGGGAGGAGGAACGGTGGGCGCCGGCCCTCGCGGCGGGGCTGGGTCGGCCACCTGGAGGAAGTAGGCGAGCGCGGGGAAGACCGCCAGGTAGAACGTCTCCTTGCTGTAGCCCAGCAGCTGACGCGCGTTCGCCCGCAGGCCCGCCGCGCCGGTCGCGAAGGCCGAGGTGCCCCGCTCGACGTTCGTCGCCTGCAGCGCCAGCGCCCGCCAGAGGGCGCCCCAGCCCCCGAGGCCAGGTCGGTCGCCGCCCACCAGGCCGCGACGGCGGCCAGGCCCCCGAGCGCGGCGAGGCCGAGCTGGCGCTGGGCGTCGCGCCCCCGCAGGCCGACCCCCGCCGCGAAGCAGGCGGCGACGAGCGGCCCGAGGAAGAGGAGGAAGATCCTGCCGGAAGCCGCCCGCCAGCCCGAGGGCGGGGCCGACAAGCCAGGGCCGCGCGAGCCGCCCGTGGAGCAGGAGCCAGCCGAGGAGGCCCAGGGCGGCCGAGCCGAGGGCGAGCGTCGTGTACGGGTAGGTGATCGCCGAGTAGAACCAGAAGGCGGGGAGGTGAGCGCCAGCCGGCCGCCAGGAGGCCGGCCGGGCGGTCGAACAGAGCACGCCCAGGAGGTAGAGCGCGGCGACGGTCAGGCTCGCCGCGGCGAGGCTGAGCAGGACGTAGGCCTCGTTCGCCCCCAGCCCCCGACGGCACGCAGGAGCTTGGCGGTCGCCACGTAGAAGAGACACCCGGGCGGCTGGGGGCGGTGGGCCACGACGTCGTAGTCGTCGAGCGCCAGGGCGAAGAGCCCGGCGTCCCAGGACCAGAGCACCGCGCTGCGGAAGGGCCAGCGGCTGAGCGCGGCCACCGCGACCAGGCCCGCGGCGACGAGCGCGTCGACCCGCGACCAGGGGCGGGCGGCGGCGGGTGCGCCGCCGCCCGCGCGTCGGCCCCCATCACGACCCGCGCCCGGCGCGCGGATGCGGGCGCGGCGGCCGCCGGTGCAGCGCAAGGCGCAGGGCCCTTCCGTGATCCGGTAGCCGCGCGCGTGGCCAGGAAAAGAGGCCCGCGACGTCACACGCTCGGACAAGACATCGGGGTACACATATTGGCCGTATCGGTGGCCGATGCCGACCTGGTTGACAGCCCAGTAGTAGCACGATAGAACATGTACGTACACCTCATGGCGCACGAGGGCGACGGCACGGCACGGGTTGCGGATCGGCGATGCCGCAGGCGAAGCGACCGCAGCGGGACGCGACCGAGGATTGGGAGCAACTCCGCATCTTCGTCAGCTCGCCGCAGCAAGAGACCGATGAGTTGCTACGGCCCATCGTCCTCTTCGGGCGTACCCCGGCGGCGCGTGCCGCGGAGACCGGCGTGCCGGAGCGAACCTTGCGCCGCAAGGCCGACCGCTTCGACGCCGCCGGGATGGCCGGCCTCTTCGAGACGGCCGCGCCGGCGGCGCACGATCGCCGCGCCCTCCCACCCGAGATCCGCCGGGCGATCCTCGACCTGCAGGCGGAGTACCCGCCCTTACGCCCGCACGAGATCGCCACCATCTGCGAGCGGCGCTTCCGCCGGCCAGTCAGCCACCACACCGTCGGGCGCATCCTCGCCGCCGGGCCGCCGCCGACCGCCACCGGCCGCCGCTTCCCGCGCTACCGCGACATCGCCGATCCGGTCGAACGCCGCCTGGCGGTCGTGCGCCTCTACCGCGAGGGGTGGAATGTCAAGAGCATCGCCGGCTACCTGGCGACCAAGCGCCCGCGCGTCTACGAAGCCCTCCGCCGCTGGTCCGCCGAGGGGCTGCCCGGCCTGGACGATCACTCCCGCGCGCCGCACCATCCCGCGCGCAAGGTCGACCTCAAGACCCTGGCGGCGATCCGGCGTCTCCAGGCCAATCCCGAATTGGGCGGGTTCCGCGTCAGCGCCGCCCTCGAGCCGCGCGACATCTTCCTGAGCCCGCGCACCTGCCAGCGGATCCTCGCCCTGCATCGCGACCTGGCGGCGGCGCGCCGCGCGCCGGCCGTGCCGCGCGAGCCGCGGCCGCACCCGTTCGCGGCGAGCCGCCGCCACCAGATCTGGTCCGTGGACATCCGCTCCATCGAGGATCACGGGCTCGCCACCGAGAAGCCCGTCTATGCCATCGCCGTGCTGGAAAACTCTAGTCGGGCGATCCTCGCCAGCCTGCGCTCGCCGCGGCAGGACCTCACGGCGTACCTCGTCGTCTTGCGCGACGCGCTCCAGCGCCATGGCGCCCCCGAGCTGCTGGTCAGCGACAGTGGCGGCGTCTTCCTCGCCAAGCCGGCCCTGGCGCTCTACCGGGCGCTGGGGATCGAGAAGCGGGAGATCGCGCGCGGGCGCCCGTGGCAGAACGATAGCGAAGCGAACTTCGGGACGATGCGCCGGATGGCCGATTACCACTTCGCCCAGGCGGCGACGTGGCCGGCGATGCACGCGATCCACGCCCGCTGCTTCCGCGAGTACAACGGCCAGAAGCACTTCGCCCACCAGGACCGCCCGGTGGGGGAGCAAAGCCCGGCGCGGGTCCTGCGGTGGGTGCAGGGGGCGTGGTGCGACCCGGCGGATCTGGATCGCCTCTTCCGCGTGCGGGCGCGGCGCCGGGTGGATGCGGCGGGCTTTGTCCGGTTCCGCCACTGGCGGTTGTACGGCGAGCGCGGCCTGGCCGGTGCGGAGGCCGCCGTGTGGATCCTCGGCAACGACCTGACGATCGCGTACGCCACCGACACGCTGGCCCAGTACCGCGTCGCCTTCGAGCCGGATGAGCGCCACATCCGCGCGGTGACCGACGCGCGCCTCTTCGAGACCTGCTACCCCTCGCCGCAGCCGCCCTTGTGGGCCTGGGAGGATCACGAGTGGCGCCGCGCCGTGCGCGCCCCGGCCTACGCCCCCCGCCGCCGCCCGCTCCCGACCGCCCTGCAGGCACCGCTCTTCCCGCTCGAGGAGGAACCCGCTGCCGCCGCGATGCGGGGTGCGGGGTAGGAGGCGGCCGCAGGCGGGCGCCCGCCCGCCCGGCATGGGACGTCATCCCACGGCGCTGCCGGGCGCCCTCTCCCTGGCGCTGGCGGCGATCACCCAGCCCGCCCCGGCGGTGACGCTGTTCTGCCTGCAATGGGGGGCGATCCAGGTTCCTGCGCCGCTCTTCGCCGGCGACCTGAACGAGCGCCTCCCCAGCAGCTACCGCGCCACCGTGCTCTCGCTGATCACCGTGGCGCGCTCGACCGACGTCGGGCTGGTCGGGCTCATCGTCGGCGGCCTCGCGGCGACCGCCCTCCCCGCCGCCTTCGCGCTCATGGGGGTGCTGGTGCTGGGAGGGGCGCTCCTCTTTCGGATCAACGAGCGCCACCTCGACAGCAGACCGGAGTGAGCAGGGGTGCGCCGCGCGGATGGCCTCGTCGCTGCACCGTGCCATCGGCCACCGATACGGCCAATATGTGTACCCCGATGTCTTGTCCGAGCGTGCGGTCGACCGCCACGGGCGCGTCGGCGCCGGCCGCCCTCTCCGACCGCGCGGTCGCCCTCGTCGTCCAGCGCGCGGCCGCCGCCGCCGGCCTCGACTCGGCGCGCTACGCCGGCCACTCGCTGCGCAGCGGGCTGGCCACCGCCGCCGCCCAGGCGGGGTGCGCGAGCGGGCGATCATGGCCCAGACCGGCCACCGCGCCCGCACCATGGTCCGCCGCTCCAGCCGCGAGGGCTCCTCTTCCGCGACAATGCGGCGGCGGCCGTCGGCCTCTAGTGACGGGCGCGCGGGGAGGGGGCGGAGATGGCGACACACGAGGCGGCGGCGGTCGGCGCGGCACTGGGGCTCACGGACGAGCACGGCCCCTGGCTGGGCGGACCTGGCGGCCCTCGGCGCGCCGCCGGGCGGGGTCCGCCTGCCATCCATTTGTGATGCGCCGGCGCTTCTGGCGCGCCTCGCGGTCGCGCCGGAGGATGCCGCGGTCATCCTCGCGCACCGCCGTCCCGGCGGACACGCCCGCCCTGTGGTGGCTGCTGGAGCGCTGCGCCCATCTCCTCGCGCGGCGGCTGGGGGCGGTGGAGCGCCTGGCCCCTGGCCGGCGCTCCCGCCGGCCCTCGGCCCGTCCGGGCGGTGCTTCTACGTGTTCGTGTTCCTCGCCGCGCTGCCGGGCGTGCGCGCCTACCACCGGGCGCGCGCCATCCCGGACGAGGTGAGCTGGGCGACGCTGGCCGACCTCGGCCGCCACGTCGCGCTCCACCGCCGCACCCACGGCGCGGTCGGCCTGGACACCCAGGCCTGGCTCACGCTGCACTTCCGCGGCGCGCTCACGACCTGGGACGGCTGCAGTTCGAGCGCGCGCGGGTCCGCCACGACGACCGGGCGCTCGCGGCCGCCGGCGCCGCTCCGGCGCGGGGACCCGGTCCTCGCCGTCCACATCCCCCGAGGCCGGGCCGCTCCTGCCGGCCGCCTGCGACACCGCGCTGGCGCGGGCGCGCCCTTCGCCGCGCACTTCCCCGACGAGCCCTACCGGCTCGCCACCTGCACCCTCCTGGCTCCTCGACGACCAGCTGGCCGCGTCCCTCCCCGCGGCGGCCAACATCGTCCGCTTCCAGCGGCGCTTCCACCCCTCCCCGACCTGGACCGGGAGGGCGACGCCGCGATCGTGCAGTTCGTCTTCCGGCGGGTCGGGGTGCCGCTGGACGCGCTGCCGCGGCGCACCGCGCTGGAGCGGGCGGTCGTCGACCACCTGCGCGCCGGCCGCCACTGGCGCATCCGCGCCGGCTGGCTCCCCTCGCCCTGAGCCAGGCGGCGGTCGGGCTGGGCGTGCTGGCGCGGCGCCCCCACGCCGCGCCGCCGCCGCGTGTTATGCTGTCGCCGCCGGGGGACGCGGAGGGATGATGTCGCGCGAGTTGCGGCTGCAGGAGGCCAACCGGCGGGCGCGCGAGGCCGGCGCGGAGGTCGCCCGCCTCACGCAACTGATCGCCCAGCGCGAGCGCGCGGGTGGGACGCCGCCCAGGGCGAGATCGACGCCCTGCGGGCGACCGTGGCGCGGCTGGAGCGGGCCCTGGAGGCCGAGCAGCGCCGGGCGGCCCGCGACCTGGCCGCGCACGACCGTGACCGGCGCATCGCCCAGCGGCAGCTGCGGGTGGCCGCGGGGGCGCTGCACCGCGCGGTGCGCGACGGCTGGCTGGGGGCCGAGGAGGCGCCGGCGGCGCTCGAGGAGCGCGCGGCGGTCGCGGCGCAGGAGCTGGCGCGCCTGGGGTGAGGCCGGCGCGCCTGGGGTGAGGCCGCCGCGCCTGGGGTGAGGCCGCCGCGCCGGCGGAGAGCCACCCCGCATCGCACGGCACTCGTCACCTGCCCCCTGGGTTGAGGCCGGAGGCGTGGCGGTGGATTGCCGGGGATATAACACCTGACCGCCTCCGCCGCGTCGTGCCGATCGGCAGACCCAGGCGCACCACAGCGTGGCGGTGCTGGCCCTCGCCCCGGAGGTCTACGAGGCGGGGTTCGTCGCCGCCGTCAGTCGCTCGGCGCCGGCCCGGACTTGGGCGACGCCGACGACGCCAGCGCACCCCCACCCTGGCGTTCTCCTCGCTTGCGCGCCCTGGAGGCGCGTGACTGCGGGACCTTCCGACGTCGTAGCAGTGGGAGCAGCAGCGCGACAACCGCCCCGCCTGTCGGGGTTGTACCGGCGATTTTCCTGCCACGGTGACACCCGTGTGCAGCCAGCGTGGCAGAAAGAACTGCTGCGAAGCGGTAGTCCTACACTGCGGCAGATGGTGATTGAGCAGGTATTCTTGGTTGGGAGCAGCGCAAGTGCGTCAGTTCTCGGTGTGCCCTGTCACAACATTGGGACGTCGTCGACCACGTGTGGCATCAAGGATTGCGTCTGCATGCATCGGCCAGCGAAGCTGCCGACGGCGCCCTCGAAGCCTTGGCCGGGTGCATCTCGCTACTGCACGCCGGTGACACCGATGATATGTCGAACGTCGTTTCCCTACCAACGGCGGCGACAAGCATGGGTCAAGCAACCGCTGACGAGGTGTGCAGCTACTGTGCGCACGATCGTCCAGGCTGGCCGACGTTGTGATAAAATCGCGTAGCACGACGTCGCCATCACTATGCCATGCCCTGCCATTTAGTCGATGTGTGTCTTTCCCCTGATACGCCCACGCTGCACGCAGTGGTGTTGGATGAGGCACCGGTCCGGTCCTCAGCACAGTGTGGGGCGAAGCGGCACCATCTTGACATGAGTTTGCGCAGACCAGTATTCGCGGTAGCCGCCCGCACTCGGTTCTTACAGCCCATCCGGAAGGTGTACGGGCATGGCGCAGCTTGCGGTAGATGATCGAATCGCGGCGAGTTGGACGAAGCCGAGGGAGTTGGCCGCCTTCTTCTCCCAGCGCACGAGCAGGCGGCGGAAGTGGCTGAACCAGCTGTGCGCCGCCTCCACCACCCAGCGGCGTGCGGATGGCGGTCGGCGTGCCCCGGCGGCGGCACGCGCCGGCGGCGCTGGCTTTGGCGGGGATGTGCGAGGTAGCCCGCGCGGTGGCTTCCTCGCGGCACTGATCGTAGTCGTAGCCCTTCCGGTCCAGGCAGAGGTGCCGCTCCTGGTCCGGAGCCGAAGGGGGCGGCGGGAGTGAGCACCGCGTCGAGCAGGTCGGCCAGCTTCATCATGTCGTGGCGGTTGGCCCCGAGGGCACCAGGCGAGGGGGATGCCCCGCCCTCGGTCAGCAGGTGGCGCTTCGCGCCGCATTTGGCGCGGTCGGTCGGGTTCGCCCCGGTCGCCTCGGCCTTCGCCGCCGCCCCTTTTTTACCCAGCGGCGCCTTGACGATGCACCCGTCGGCGGCCCGCCACCCCACTGCAGGCCGATCTCGCCGTCGTACTCGGTGAGCAGGCGCGCCCACGCCCGCCCCAGGCAGCCGTACTCCACCCATTCTTGCCGCCGGTCATGGGCGGTGGACTGGGGCCGAACTGGTCGCGCGGCCAGGTTGCCCACTGCGCGCCGGTGCGCGCCAGCCAGATCAGCCCGTCGAGGATCGGCCGGTCATCGCCGCGGTTGCGCCCCGGCTTGCGGGGCTTGTCGACCACGAGCAGCGGCCGCAACTCCGCCCACAGGGCGTCGTCCACGCGCCAGATCGTCGGGTCGTCTCGTCGGTGAGGGTGCCGCGCTCGCGGCCCGTTGCGCTTCCATGCCCCACCCTACCACACCACCGCACCTTTCGTATGGGCCCGGTGCAGATCGGCGAGAGCGGCTGAGGGGTCGAATCCAATTGGGGGCCCGCCGGCCAGCTCGGCGCCGACGAGCAACGGATGAGGAAGGGCCTCTGGCCTCAGAACGACTAGCGATCCTTCACGTCGATTTGTCGCCAGTTACCCGCACTATCGACGGTGGTTTTCGTATACTATCGCAAGCGAAGGGCTCGGTTTGCCACCGTTCTCGGCATGCCCTTGTTCATCGTTGACGAGATGCGGCGGGGCTCAGAAGCCCTGCCGCCCTCCGATCGTGCCGTTATCGGCCACCTCGTATCCTAGTGGCAGCGGTGTTCACGCCGGCGGCGCCCGAGGTGCCGAGGTCGTCGGAGCGGCCGGCGGCGATCCGCGAACTGCGAGATCGGCCGCCCGTCCAGGCGGAACGCGTTGCCGCCGCGGCTGGTATCGAAGCGCCGCGGCCATCGGGCGCGACCCTCCCAGCTCTCCTGGCGGCCGTAGACGGTCATGTCGAGCATGTGTCATCGTCTCGCACCCGCGCCCGGTGGTCCAGTACGCCCGAAGACGCGGTCGCCCACGCGCAGGTAGCACGCCTTCATGGATGCCCTCCGGAGCTATCCGGTCCGGACCCCTCGGGCACGGCGTACCACGGCATCTCCCAGCCCATGAACTCCCGATACCGGTCGCGAACGGGCCCTCGCAGAACACCGCGAAGGTGACGTCGCGCGAGTGCAGGTATGACAGCTCGAGCACGTGTCCGGTGTTGAACGTGCAGCCCTCGCACTGGTCGGCGGCGGGGCGGCCAGGGTGCCACATGGCACGACGCGGCTGGAAGTGTGACCGGCCTCGAAGGCGTCGAGGAGAGTGACTGGACCGTTCGCCCTGATGAGCGGCGTCGCCGCATCGACCTCGATCATCGGCAGTCACGGCGGGCGGCGGCGATCGCGTCGCCCGCGCGGTGTGCGCCTTCTCGCGGCGGCGGAGCCTCGGCGATCTGCGCCTGCCAGGTGCCGCCGCGGTCCACGATCGGTGGCATGGCTGGGCGGATGTCCGCGATCGTCATCGCGATTCTCCGCATTAGTGTCCGTGCGTCACCAGGGGTGTGACGTTGAGCAGTTTTCCGGTTGGGGTGGGGAGATCGACAATCTGGGAGAGGAGCTTTCGGGGAGATAGGTATGAGTTTGCGCAGACCAGTATTCGCGGTAGCCGCCCGCACTCGGTTCTTAGTGGCGGGGCTCGGCAAACTAACGACGCCGCCGAGGTGGCGCAGCCAGGTGACTGGCCCGATCGGACAGGGTATGCTGGCGCACGTCTTCCCGCGCCGCCGAGCGCCTGAGCGCGCTGACCGGCGACGGGCGGTACGCGGACGCGGCGGGGGCCTACGCGCGGCACTACCTGCGGCACTTCGTCGATCCGCAGACCGGGCTGATCGAGTGGGGGCCGCACAACTTCTACGACGCCTTCGAGGACGCGATCGAGTTCCTGGAGGACCACCACCACGAGATCCACGTCTGGATGCCGCCCTGGCCGCTGCTCCACCGCGCCGACCTGGCGGCGGTCGAGCGCGAGATCGGGCAGATCTGGGAGTGGCACGTCGATCACGACACCGGGCAGTGCGGCCGGCACCCCGACCGGGGTGGCGGTTGCTCCTTCGCGATGACCGCCGGGGAGTTCGTCGCGGCCTTCGCCTTCCTGCACCGCGCCACCGGACGCCCGGAGCCGCTGGAGCGGGCGCTGCGGGTGGCGCGCGTCCACTGGCAGGCGCGCGACCGAGCCACCGACCTGATCCCGAACCAGGCCGAGATGGAGGGGGCGGCGTTCAAGGGCCGGTTCGACTGCCACACCACCGACACCTCCATCAGCGGCCTCTGGTGCAGCCGGCTGCTGGTCGCGGCCCAACTGACCGGGAACGACGAATTGCGCGACATGGCCGTGGCCGAACTCAAAGCCTTCATGCGCCACCAGTGGCAAGGCGCAACACGACCTTGGGGGCAACTGAACCTCGATGGCACCCCAGTCCCCGGCCCGCGCGCGACCGAGGGCTACGAGCGATCGGCCCCGCGCGGCGAACTGGACCTCTGGCCGGCCTACTGGGCGGGCTACGAATATCCGCAGGAGACGGCGCTGGCCTATGTCTGGAGCCACCGGCTGACCGGCGATCCCGAACTGTTGGGAGGAGCGCAGCGTTGGGCGCGCGCCTTCGCCGCCGACCTCGATCGGCTGCGCGCGGCGGGCGGGACCTACGCGCAGCATTACGGCACGGTCATCTCCTTCTTCATCGAACTCCACCGCGAGAGTGGCGACCGCGCCGACCTGGACACCGCGCGGGCCTTCGCCGATCAGGCGCTCGATCTGCTCCACGCCAGGCGCTTGTTCCGCGGGCATTCCGCGAAGCCATACTACGAGGCGGTCGACGGCGTCGGCTTCCTCTGCTACGGCCTGCTGCAACTGGTGGAGGAGTTGCGGGGCCTGGCGACCGACCGGCTCGATCCGTTCACACTGAACCTGTGATGGAGGCGATGGAGGGACGGATGGAATCGGTTCGGCTGGGCATCATCGGCTGCGGGGTGATCGGCCAGCGGCATCTCGCCGCCGCGGCCGCTTGGCCGGGCATCAGTCTGGTAGCGGTGGCCGATCTGCGCGAGGCGGTGGCGCGGGAGACGGCGGTGCGGTTCGGCGTCGGGCAGGCCTACACCGACGCCGACGCGCTGCTGGCTGACCGGGAGATCGAGGGCGTGGTGCTGGCGCTGCCGGCGCGCGACCGGGCGGCGCTGGCGCTGCGGGCCTTCGCCGCCGGGAAACATGTGCTGACCGAGAAGCCGGTGGCGCTCGACGCCGGCGAGGTGGAGCGGCTGATCGCGGCGCGCGGGGACCGGGTGGCGGGCTGCTGCTCGTCGCGCTTCCGCTTCCTGCCCTCGGCGGCGGCGGCGTGCGACCTTCTGGCGAGCGGGGCGCTGGGCCGCCTGCGCGTCGTGCGCTGCCGGGCGATCAAGCCGGCGGGGCCGCCGCAGGCGGTCATACCGCCCGCCTGGCGGCTGAGCCGGGCGCTGAACGGCGGTGGCATCATGTCCAACTGGGGCTGCTACGACCTCGACTATCTGCTCGGCATCACCGGCTGGACCCTGGAACCCCGCACAGTTCTGGCACAGACCTGGACCGTGCCCGACCCCTTCGCCGGGCAGGTCGCGCCCGGCTCGGACGCGGAGACGCACGTCGCGGCGCTGATCCGCTGCGCCGACGGCGTCACCCTGACATTCGAGCGCGGTGAGTACGTGGCGACCGAGGCCGAGGAAGCGTGGCAGATCATCGGCGACGCCGGCGCGTTGCGGCTGCGGATGACGCCGGGCGCGGGTAAGACCCTCTGGCACGACGCGGCGGACGCGGCGCGCGGCGTCGTCTCGCGCGCCATCTGGCAGGGCGACGAGGACTACGGGATGACCCACGAAGGGCCGGCGCGCGACTTCGCGGCGGCGATCCGCGAGGGCCGGCAGCCGCTAACCAGCCTGGAACAGGCATTGGTCGTCCAGCGGATCACCGACGCGATCTACCGCTCGGCGGAATCCGGGACGGCGGTGGCGGTGGGATGATGGGGAGCCCCCCCAGCCCCCCAATAATGGGGGGAGCAACGCGGGGGGCAAGGTGGGAGGCCACCTTTGGGGCTGCCGCCAACGCCGACACGCTCGGCTCCCCCCCTTATTGGGGGGCTGGGGGGGCCGCCCCTCGCGCGTCGGGCGCGGCACACTATCGTTGGAGGAGCGGTCGATGAAGTACGCCTTCACCAGTTTTTCCGCGCCACAACTCGGTCTGGAGGAGTTGCTGGCGCTGGCGGGGCGGCTGGGCTATGACGCGGTCGAGCCGCGGCTGAGTTCCCGGCACGGGCACGGGATCGAGCCGGAGACGGACGGCGCGGCGCGGGCGGCGATCCGGCGAAGGGCAGAGGAGAGCGGGGTGGCGCTCTGCTGCCTCGGCTCGTCGTGCCGCTACACCGATCCGGCGACCGTGGAGCGCCAGATCGAGGACACGCGGCGCTGCATCGCGCTGGCCGCCGACGTGGGGGCGCCGTTGCTGCGGGTCTTCGCCGGGGTGATCCCCGAGGGGATCGGCCGCGAGGAGGCGCGCGAGCGCGTGATCGGCGCGCTGCGGGCGGTGGCCGACGAGGCCGGGGCGCGCGGGGTGACGGTCTGCGTGGAGACGCACGACGATTGGTCGGACCCGCGCGAGGTCGCGGCGATCATGCGCGCGGTGGACCACCCCGCGGTGGGCGTCGTCTGGGACGTGATGCATCCGCTGCGGACCGGCAACGCGACGATGGCCGAGGCATTCGACCTCCTCGCGCCGTGGATCAGGCATGTGCATATCCATGACGGCTCCGCGCGGCCGGACGAGCGGAAGTTTGTCCCGATCGGGACCGGCGACCTGGACCACCGCGAGGCGCTGCGGCTGCTGCGCGGCGCGGGGTACGACGGCTACCTGAGCGGCGAATGGCTCGGCGACTGGATGGGCCACGAGCCGGGCGAGAGCCATCTCCCACGCGAACTGGCGACGATGCGCGGCTACGAACGCGAATTGGGCCTGGCATGACGATCGCGGTCAAGAACGTCGATTGTCATCTGCTGCCGATGCGGACGCGGATACCGTTCCGCTACGGCATCGCCACGCTGACCGCGCTGCCGCACCTCTTCCTGCGCGTCGAACTGGCGGTGGACGGCCGGACGGCGCACGGCCTCGCCGCCGACGGGCTGCCGCCGAAGTGGTTCACCAAGGACCCCGCCACCACCTTCCGCGACGACCTCGCGGACATGCTCCGCGTCATCCGACAGGCCGGCGCGCTGGCGACGGACCTCGGCGCGGCGCCGACGGTCTTCGACCTCTGGCAAGGACTCCACCGGGCGCAAGCGACCTGGGCAACGGCGGCCGGCTACCCGCCGCTGCTCTGGGGCTTCGGCGTCAGCCTGGTCGAGCGGGCGGTCATCGACGCCTTCTGCCGGGCGACCGGCGCGACCTTCGCCGCGGCGGTCCGGGCGAACACCCTCGGCGTCCGGCTCGGCGCGGTCTACCCCGAACTCGTCGGCGCGGAACCCGCCGACCTCCTGCCGCCGCGCCCGCTGCCGGGCGTGATCGCGCGGCATACGGTCGGGCTGGGCGACCCGCTGGCCGACGACGAGATCGCGCCGGGGGAGCGGCTGGATGATGGCCTGCCGCAGTCGCTGGAGCGGGCGATCGCGGCCTACGGGCTGACCCACTTCAAGATCAAGCTGGGCGGCGACCCGGAGGCGGACCGCGCGCGGCTACGGCGGCTCGCCCGGCTCCTCGACGAGCGCTGCGGGGACGCCTACGCCTTCACGCTCGACGGCAACGAGCAGTACCGCACGGTCGCCGCCTTCCGCGAGTGCTGGGGGGCGCTGGCCGCCGACCCCGCGCTCGCCCCGTTCCTGTGCCGGTTGCTCTTCGTCGAGCAGCCGCTGCGTCGCGACGCGGCGCTGGGCGACGACACCCGCCGCGCGTTCGCCGCCTGGCCCGACCGCCCGCCGATCATCATCGATGAGTCGGACGGCCGGGTCGGCGACCTGGTGGACGCGCTCGCGTGCGGCTACGCCGGGACCAGCCACAAGAACTGCAAGGGCGTGATCAAGGGGCTGGCGAACGCCTGCCTGCTGGAGGCGCGGCGCCGCGCCGACCCCGCCGGCGACTATCTGCTGAGCGGCGAGGACCTCGCCAACGTCGGGCCGGTCGCGCTCCCGCAGGACCTCGCGGTCGTCGCGACGCTCGGCGTCGCGCACGTCGAGCGGAACGGCCACCACTACTTCGCGGGCCTGCGGATGCTGCCGGACGACATGCAGGACGCCGTCCTCGCGCGCCACGGCGACCTCTACCGCCAGTCGCCGGGCGGCTTCGCCACGCTCGCGATCCGCGGGGGGCGGCTCGCGACCGGCAGCGTCGTCGCCGCGCCGTTCGGCTACGCCATCGACCTGGACCCCGCCCGCTTCACCCCGCTCGCTGCGTGGGACCCGGCCACGTTGGACGAGGCCGCGCCGCTGTGAGCGACCACCGCGCTAATTGTGGAACACGGCTCGGAGCGGCGCGAAACCGCCCGGCGCCAGGGAGGATGGCCATGAACGCGCCGGAGATCAAGACCACCGTCGTCGGGAGCTACCCGCTCCCGGCCTGGCTGGCGGCGATGCCCTCGGCGACCGCGCTCCGGGACGCGCTGCTGGTCGTGCTGAAGACGCAGGAACTGGCGGGGCTCGACGTGATCGCCGACGGCGAGCTGTCGCGCTTCGACCCGAACCACCCCGAGACGAACGGGATGATCGAGTCCTTCATCCGCCCGCTGGCCGGGGTCGACACCGCCCTCGGGCGGGCGGAGCTGGACGCCTTCCGCGCCCTGCCGGGCATGGGCTTCCGCGCCCGCCCAGCCGGCGTCGTGCGCGGGCCGATCGGCGAGGGCACGCTCGACCTCCCCGCGGCCTGGGCGCTGGTCCGGCCGCTGACCGACCGACCGCTCAAGTTCACGCTGACCTCGCCCTACATGCTGGCGAAGACCCTCCTCGACCGGCACTACGGCGACCCGCGCGCGCTGACGATGGCGATCGCCGAGGCGCTGCGCGGGCAGGTCGCCGCGCTCGACGCGGCGGTGCTCCAACTCGACGAGGCGAACCTGACCGGCCACCCGGAGGACGCGGGGTGGGCGCACGAGCCGCTCAACCACGTCCTCGGGGCGGCGCGCGGCGAGAAGGCGCTGCACCTCTGCTTCGGCAACTACGGCGGGCAGTCGATCCAGCGCGGCTTCTGGCGCGACCTGATCCCCTTCTTCAACCGCCTCGACGTCGACCACCTGGTGCTCGAATTCGCGCGCCGGGGCTACGACGAACTGGAGGCGTTCCGCGACCTGCGGCCGGAGGTCGCGCTGGGGATCGGCGTGATCGACATCAAGGACAACGAGGTCGAGACGCCGGACACCGTCGCGCGGCGGATCGCCGGGGCGGTGGAGACGCTCGGCCCGGCGCGGGTGCGCTGGGTCCACCCCGACTGCGGCTTCTGGATGCTGCCGCGCACCGTCGCCGACCGGAAGATGGCCGCGCTGGCGGCGGGGCGCGACCGCTTCCTGGGATTGTAGGGGATGCGTCGGCACTGGGATGACCAGACGTAGAGCAACGCGATGGTGACGACTCGACGCCGCTCGCTGAACGGTGATCGGGACGGAGGGAGGGAGGATAGATGGGGCCGCGGGTGGTGCGCTGCATCCACGTCGGGTCAGGAACCGAGGCGCCTTCCTGCTCGAGCTGTTCGCCGCCGAGACGGGCCGGTTCAAGCCGGTGGCCTTCGTCGACCTGACGCGCCAGCGCCGTCAGTTGGGCGGGCGTCGCCCGGCGCCGAGGCACAGCCTCGCCCTGGTGGTAGAGCCAGTAGTAGCCGCGCAGGGCGCCGACGCAGCCACGCGGCGGGCCGCCCGGCTTGCGCCCCGCCGCCCCGAGCGCGGTCTTGGTCTTGGGGTTGCCTCACGAAACGGACAAAATCGTACGCTAGGGGATGCCGAGCCGCCTGAGCGACCGGAACTTGCCGCGTTCGACCTGTTTGCTTTGCCGCCAGAGGTAG
>JAUJMV010000082.1 GCA_030446685.1 Thermomicrobiales bacterium
TGAGCTGCGCCTCGCGCCGCTTGAGGGCCGCGATGCGCTCGTCGGCGCCGCGGCGACCTCTCTCCCCTGCGGACTCAGGCGCGACCCCACCCCGCATCCCGCCCTCATCGGTTTCGGCCATGGCCCCTCCCCGGCTCCCGCGCTGGCGGCCAGCACCCCGCTATGGTAGCGTGTTCCCGGGAAGGGCGCACTTATACATCGTCCCGATGCCAAGTGCGCCGGGCCACGACCCGAACGGCAACAACAGGAGGTAACAATGGAGGCGCTCCGACGACAGGGCGTCCCGATCCTCGCCGGCGTCACCACCTTCGCGCTCAGCGCCTTCTTCGGCGGCACGACCCTCTTCTTCGCCCTGCTCGCCATCAACGACCACCGGCTCCTCGCCGCCTTCCTCGCCGCCATCGGCTTCCCCTTAATCCTCCTGGGCGCGACGACCCTCGCCTGGGGCGCCGCATGGTATCTGCGCCGACGACAGCCCGCCCGCCCGCCGCACGGCACCACCCCCTGGCCGGACCCGCCAAGCCCGGCCGAGCGGCAGTGGCCCTACTGAGCGGCACGAGACGCGGCGATGGCGATCTACCACCTCTCGGCGCAGATCATCAGCCGGAGTGCCGGCCCCTCCTCCGTGGCGGCCGCCGCCTACCGCGCCGGCGAGCGCCTGGAGGACGAGCGCACCGGCCTGGCCCACGACTACGGCCGCCGGCAGGACATTGAGGGCTGGGTGCAGGCGCCGCCGGACGCGCCCGACTGGGCCTACGACCGCCAGGCCCTCTGGAACCAGGTGGAGGCGACAGAACGCCGCCGCGACGCCCAGCTCGCCCGCGAGCTCAACGTCGCCCTGCCCGTCGAGCTGGACCGCGAGCAGCAGCAGGCCGCCCTGTGGGACTATGTGCAGGCCCACTTCGTCGACCGCGGGATGATCGCCGACGTGAACCTCCACCACGGTGACCCAGAGAACCCCCACGCCCACATCCTGCTCACCATGCGCGAGGTCGGCCCCGACGGCTTCGGCCCGAAGGCGCGCGAGTGGAACGACCGGGCGCTGCTCGGAGAATGGCGCGCGGGCTGGGCGGACCGGATCAACGACACGCTGGAGCAGGCCGGCCGGGACGAGCGCATCGACCACCGCTCCCTGGGCGACCAGGGCCTCGACCGCCTGCCGACGATCCACGAGGGGCCGAACGTCCGCGAGATGGAGGCGCGCGGGATCGCCACCGAGCGCGGCGACTGGAACCGCGCCGTCGCCGAGTACGAGCGGCTGGGCGCGGAGCTGGCCACGGTCGGGGCGGCGCGCGAGGCGGCCACCACCGCGCGATCGCAGGAGCGGGCACGGTCCCACGCCGAGCGGGCGATCGGGGAGCGGGCGGCGGACTGGGAGCGAGGCGGGTTCAGCCCCGCGGCGTCACGCGCGCTGGCGGGGTTCGAGCACGAGCGAGGCCACCCCTTCCACACCCGCGACGAGGCCCGAGACGCCATTGACCACCACGCCGCCAGGCTCAACAGCCAGGGGCAACGGCTCTTCGACGAGCACCAGGCCCTCGACCGGGCGGCCCAGGCACGCCGCGACTACGCCGAGGCCACAGCGCGCGCCGCCCGCCAGGAGGGCCGGAGCGCCGCCCTCCACCGCCTCCTCAGCCCACAAGCCCGCGAGGACTACCGCTGGGCGCGGGACCACCTCGCCATGGCGGCACACCACCTGCGAGCCAGCGGGGGCGACGACCCGGCGACGCTCGCCCGACGCGAGGCCACCCTCACCAGGAGCCGGGAAGACCAGGCCCGCGACCGCGCGGCCTTCGCCCCCCTGGAACAGGCCCGCGGGGAGATCGCCCGGGCGGAGGCTGCGGAGCGCCGCGCCGCGCGCGAGCGCGCCGGCGACCGCGACCGGGGCGACGACTGGGGCCGCTGACCACGCCACGGCCCGGTGAGGGATCATGGCGATCACGCCCTACAGCGACTTACCCCCCGAGGAGTGCGCCCGCCGCCTGGGCGCCTCCGGCTGGGCCGGGACCCCCAACCCGCGCCGCCTGCAGCCGACCGCCGGCAACCGCGACATCCTCCGCGTGATACGCGGCCGCACATTCCAACTCTGGTCGCGCGCGGCGACCTTCCCCGGCGACACCTCCAGCCCCTTCCCCCAGGCCTTCCACGGTCGGCTCCAACCCCAGGGGGGCGGGACCAGCGTGCGGGGCTACTACGGGGCCAGCCGGCGCATGAAGGTCGGCATCGCGGTGGGCATCTTCCTCCCCACCCTGGCCCTGCTCAGCATCGAGAACCACTACGACTTCCGGGGCAACGGCTCGGTGCCGTGGCCCTCGCTCGCCCTCACCACCCTGGTGCTCGCCGGCCTCCTCTTCGCCCTGTACTGGGCGATGGACCGGCGTGCCCGGCGGTATGCGGCCACGGGCGAGGCCTACTTCGCCGCCTTCCTCACCGAGACGCTGGAGGCACGGCCAGCGGCCACGACAGACACGCGCGACCCCAGCAGGGCCGCGCCGACCCCCACTGGCGATACGCCGGGTTCCCAGGAGTAGCGGGTTATACTATGGCCAACACATCTCAGGAACCTGTAGACAAGCGGAGGAGGGCTCGGCCGTGGAAGACCCGCAGCAACCCAGCACCCTCAACCGGCGCGCGACTGTCCGCCTGAGTACGCAGACCTACCGGACCTACCAGGAGCTGGCGCGGATCCTCGGGGTGCCGATGGGCCAGCTCATGCGCCAAGTCCTGGCGCTGGAAGCGGACGAACTTTGGGAGCTGATCAGCGTCCTGCAACGGCAGCGGCAGGATCCCAGGATAACAGCCATACCGGCGGCACCGGGGGGACAGCGGAGCCGGCGGAGCCACCAACGGGGCGGACTGACCCAGCGGTTCCGCAATGAACTCGTCCGCCGACAGCTGGAGGA
>JAUJMV010000083.1 GCA_030446685.1 Thermomicrobiales bacterium
CGGACGATGCAGGACCAGACGACCGATCCCGCCGCGGCGGTGGCGCGGCTCGGGGCCGACCTCGAACGGTTCATCGCCGAGCAGGCCGGCGCCGCCGCCCGGGTCAGCGGGCTGAAGCCGCTCGCGGGCGGGGCCTCGCAGGAGGCGTGGGCGCTCGACGCCGAGATCGCCGGGGGGGCGTTCGCCGGGCGGCACGCGCTGGTGCTGCGCCGCGACATGGGCGGCGCGCTCAGCAGCGCAGTCATCGGCCGCGACCAGGAGTTCGCCGTCCTGCGGGCCGTCCATGCCGCGGGCGTGCGCGTGCCGCGCCCCTACTGGTACGCGCCCGACCTCAGCGGCAACGGCCGCGCGGCCTTCCTGATGGAGCGGCTCAGCGGCGAGACGATCGGGCGGCGGATCGTGCAGGACCCCGCGCTGGCCGGGGCGCGCGCCGTCCTGCCGGAGCAACTGGGCGACGCCCTCGCCACGATCCACCGCGTCGATCCGGCCACCCCCGGCCTCGAATCCCTCCACCGCCCCGCGCCCGGCCAGTCCGCCGAGGAGGCGACGATCGCCCGCATGGAGCTCGACCTGCGCGCCATCGACGAGCCGCACCCCGCGCTCGAACTCGGCCTGCACTGGCTGCGCGCCCACCGGCCCGCTCCCGCCACGCCGGTGCTGGTCCACGGCGACTTCCGGGTCGGCAACTTCATGGTCGGGCCGGAGGGGCTGCGCGGCGTCCTCGACTGGGAGAACGCGCACCTCGGCGACCCGCACGCCGACCTCGCCTGGTGCTGCGTGCGCGCCTGGCGCTTCGGCCAGGACGACCTGCCGGTCGGCGGCGTCGGCCCGCGCGCGCCCTTCTACGCCGCCTACGAGCGCGCCAGCGGCCGCCGGGTCGACCCCGCGCGCGTCTTCTACTGGGAGGTCATGGGCAACATGCAGTGGGCGCTCGGCGCGCTCGGCCAGGCCCGCCGCCACCTCAGCGGCCAGGAGCGGAGCATCGAGCCCGCCTCCCTCGGCCGCATCGCCGCCGAGATGGAACTCGAACTCCTTGATCTCATGCAGGGCTGAAGGTTATGCACGCCGTGTGGACACGAATAGATCGGTGGCTAAGCGCCAATGCACCGGCGGCTCTCGCCAATCTTAGCCCTGGCGCAACGGAGGACGAGTTACGCGCGACCGAGGTGGCGTTGGGCATTGCCTTCCCCGAAGATGTCCATGAGTCCTACCGTATCCACAACGGGCAAATTGTGGAGTTCCCTCGCCTGTTTGAGTCTTGGTGGTTCCTGCGGCTGGACCGCATCCGATCTGAATGGCAGGTGTGGAAAGACTTGCTCGACGCCGGAGATTTCGCGGGTCTCTCTAGCGAACCGATCGGCCGATTCAGTCGGTTTGGTGGCATGACGCTTGGATACCATTTACATCCGACGGGGCGGGCGACCACCTTTGCCTGGACTTGGCACCGGCCACAGGTGGCACGATCGGGCAGGTTATCCTGATGGTGCATGATAGCGAACACCGCGAGGTGGTCGCGCCCAGTATCCGAACGTGGTTAGAGCGATTCGCAGATAGTCTTGATCAGGGCGAGTATGAGTTCTCCGAGGGTCCATATGGCATAAACCGGAGGAGGAGACAGTGATGAACGCCGGAGGGTAGTGGCGCTGCCGACTCTGGCACCGTCCGGAGGCGCACATGCAGGACCGACCGACCGCGACCGAATTGCTCGCCGCCGTGCGCGAGTTCCTCCAGCGCGAGATCGTGCCGACCCTGGGCGACCAGCGCCTGCGGTTCCGCGCGCTGATCGCCGCCAACGTCCTCGGCGTCGTCGAGCGCGAGCTGCCGGGCGAGGAGGGGCGCCTGCGCGCGGAGTGGCGGCACCTCCTCGCGCTGGACCGCGCCGCTGGGCGCGAGGAAGCTGCCCCGCCGGCCACGCTCGACGAGTTGCGCGCCGACATCGACGCCCGCAAGCGCGCCCTCTGCGCGGCGATCCGCGCCGGCGAGGCCGACGACGGCCCCTGGCGCATTGACGTCCTCGACTACGCCCGCTGGTCCGTCGCCGAGAAGCTGCGCGTCTCGAACCCGCGCCAGCTCGCGAAGTACGAGCGCCGGGCGCCGGGCGACGAATGAAGGACGAGGATGTGCCGCACGAGAGGGTTGCCCCGGCGGGAGAGGGACACCCTCCCGATTCGTCGCTCGTCGCCCGTCACTCGTCGCTCGGCCGCCGCCGCATCTACCTCATGCGCCACGCCGAGGTCAGCTACTTCGACGCGGCGGGGCGCCCCCACCCGCCGCGCACGGTGCCGCTGACCGCGGAGGGGCGCGAGCAGGCCGCGGCGGCGGCGCGGGCGCTCGCACCGGTCCCCCTCGATCGCGCGGTGGTCAGTGATCTGCCGCGGACGCACGAGACGGCGCGGATCGTGATCGGCGGTCGCGCGCTGGAGCCGGAGGTCCGGCCCGAACTGCGCGAGATCGAGGGCGGGCGGCTCAGCGAGATCCCGGAGGACCAGTTGGAAGCGGTCTTCGCCGGGGCGTTCGGCGCGGCGCTCGACCGCGACGCGCGTTTCCTGGGTGGCGAGACCTTCGGCGCGCTGGTCGACCGCGTCGTGCCGGTCTTCCGCGCCCTCTGCGCCGCGCCGGGCTGGCGGCACCTGCTGATCGTCGCGCACGGCGGCGTCAACCGCGCGATCCTCCTCGACGCGCTCGGTGCCGGCATCGGCAGCTTCGGCGCGTTCGAGCAGGACGCCGCCTGCATCAACATCGTCGACGTCGAGCCCCCGGCCGGCGACGGCGCCCGCCCGCGGGCGATCGTGCGCCTGCTCAACCACACCCCCTACAACGAGCAGAAGCTCGGCCTCGACCTGACCACCATGGA
>JAUJMV010000040.1:0-10246 GCA_030446685.1 Thermomicrobiales bacterium
CGGGCCAAGCGGGGGGCCCCATCCCCAACCGGCGCCGAGGGGGGGGGGCACCCCCGTGGGCTACCGCCACGGGCGGGTGGTCGTCCCCCGGGGGGGGCCCCCCCGCGGGCGGGCCGGGCCGGTGGGCGAGCGGACCGGGGGGGGTTGCGAACGGGCGCGCGGGGGGGACCCCCCCCGCCCCGGCGCGCCGTTCCCGGCGGGAAGGGGAGGGGCAAGTGATGGACAGCGTCAACCCCGCCGTCGCCGCGCTCGAAGCGGCGCTGTGCCAGGGGATCGAGCCCGACCGGATGATGCGCGACGTGGCCTCCCTGAGCGCGCTCGTGCGGCACGCCGGCACGCCCGACGAGGCCGCCGCCTTCGCCTATATCGCCGCCGAGTGCCGGGCGGCCGGCATCGCCGACGTGCGCGAGCACGAGTTCGACGCCTTCCTCTCCTTCCCGGTCGCGGGGACGCTGGAGGTCGAGGGCCTCGGGCCGATCCGCGCCAAGACGCGCGCCTTCGCCGCCTCGACGGGGGGGCGAGCGGTCGCCGGCGAGATCGTCTTCGTCCCGACGAAGGGCGGCACCGCCCTCTTCAGCGGCGACGGCTCGCGCGACTACGACGACATCGACGTGCGCGGCAAGATCGTGCTGTCCGACCGGGGCCGCCCGGACACGATCCTGGCCGCCGGGAGGGCGGGGGCGCTGGCGCACATCCATTACTGGGCCAGCGACGAGGACGCGATCCACGAGCAGATCGTCACGACGATCTGGGGCACGCCGACGCCGGAGAGCATCGGGCGGCTGCCGGCGATCCCCGCGCTCGGGATCACCCGCGGCGACGGCCTGCGCCTGGTCGAGGCGGCACGGGGCGGGGGCCTGCGCGCCACCTTCAGCACCGTCGTCGAGACCGGCTGGCGGCGCGTGCCGCTGGTCGTCGCGCAGATCCCCGGCCGGGTGTCGGACGATTTCGCCTTCGTCAACGGCCACGTCGATTCCTGGCACCACGGCGCGACCGACAACGCGACCGGCAACGCCGCCTGCCTCGAACTGGCGCGCGTCGCCTGGGCGGCGCGGGACCGGCTGGCGCGAGGGGTGCGGGTCGCCTGGTGGCCCGGCCACTCGCAGGGGCGCTACGCCGGCAGCGCCTGGTACGCCGACCACCACTGGGAGGAGCTGCACGACCACGCCATCGTCAACATCAACATCGACTCGCCCGGCGCGAAGGGGGCCACGCGCTACGACGTGGTGACGATGGGCGCGGAGACGGAGGCGTTCGCGACCGCGCTGATCGGGCGCCTGACCGGCCAGCGCCCCGAGGCGGAGCGCCCGGCCCGCGCCGGCGACCAGTCGTTCTGGGGGATCGGCCTGCCGTCGCTCTACATGCTGCTGTCGAACCTGCCGCGGGACCGCTGGGCGGCGGTCGGCGGCTGCGGCATGAACTGGTGGTGGCACACCGAGGCCGACACGTTCGAGACCGCCGACCGCGACGTGCTGGCGCTCGACACCCGGATCTACGCCGCGACCCTGGCGGCGCTCTGCGGCGAGCCGGTCCTGCCCTACCGCCTCGCGCCGGCCGCGCGCGAGATCGCCGACCTGATCGCCGGCTATGCGGGGCAGGCCGGCGGGCGGCTCGATCTGGCGGCGGCGCGGGCGCGCGCGGCGGAGGCGGTGGCCGCCTGCGAGGAACTCGACGCCGCGGCCGCGCGTCTCCTGGCGGCGGGCGCCGACCCCGCCTCCCCCGAGGCGCTGGCCGTCGTCGCGCGCCAGAAGGGGGTCTCCCGCGCGCTGGTCCCGCTGCGCTACACCGCGGGCGCGCGGTTCGACCACGACCCGGCGATGCCCGCGCCGGCGCTCCAGGCGCTCGGGGACGCGCCGCGGCTGGCGACGCTCGACCCGGCGAGCGACGAGGCGCGGTTCCTCCGCACGGCCCTGATCCGGCGCGCCAATGCCGTCAATTGGGCGCTCCGCGAGGTGGCGCGGGCCGCCAGGGGGGCGCGCGATTGAGGCGCGACGCGGGAGGACGAGGCGGTCGAGACCTTCCCGGTGGCGGAGGAGGACGGGCTGGTCATCCTCCACGCATAGGGCGGCCGCCCTCCGCGCCCGCGGGCGAAAGTCCCGGCGCGACATGGACATGGCCCGCCGATCGGGAAGGCGGTTGTGTTCCCCTTTTCTGTGGCATACTAGGGGGGGAGGGCGCCTTTGCCCGGTCGGGGACGGCGAGCAGCGCGAGGAGGGACAGCGGTGGAGCGACGGGGGGCGCCGGCGGTCATCGATTGCGACCTGCACAACGTGGTGCCCTCGGTGCAGGCGCTGTTCCCCTACCTGTCCGACTACTGGGTCGACACGATCCGCGAGACCGCCTTCAAGGGCGCGCCCGCGAATTTCTATCCCGCGAACATGCCGACCTCGGCCCGCCCCGACGCGGCGCCGCCGGACGGCGGCCCGCCCGGCTCCGACCTCGCCACCCTGCGCGCGCAGGCGCTCGACGCCTGGGGTGCTGAGTGCGGCATCCTCAACTGCGCCTACGCGGTCGAGAGCATCCACAACCCGCACGCCGCCGAGGCCCTCGCCCGCGCCGTCAACGACTGGCAGATCGCCGAGTGGCTGGATCGGGAGCCGCGCCTGCGCGCCTCCATCGTCGTGCCGAGCCACCACCCCGACCTCGCGGCGCGCGAGATCGAGCGCGTCGGCGGCCATCCCGGCTTCGTCCAGGTCTTCCTGCCGGTGCGCGCCCCCGCCCCGTACGGCAACCGGCGTTACTACCCGATCTACGAGGCGGCCGTCCGCCACGGCCTCGTCGTCGGCCTCCACGCCGGGGGCGCCTCCAAGCTGCCGCCGACGCCCGCCGGCTGGCCCTCCTACTACAGCGAGGAGTGGACCGGCATGGCCGCGATCTTCCAGTCGCAACTGCTCAGCCTGGTCAGCGAGGGGGTCTTCGACCAGTTCCCCGCCCTGCGCGTGGCCCTGATCGAGGGCGGCTGGACCTGGCTCCCGGCGCTGCTGTGGCGCTTCGACAAGGAGTGGAAGGGGCTGCGGCGCGAGATCCCCTGGGTCCGGCGCCCCCCTTCCGCGTATATCCGCGAGCACGTCCGCCTGACCCTGCAGCCGCTGGACGCGCCGCCCGACCCCGCCCACCTGTTGCAGATCATCGACCAGCTCGGCTCCGACGAGCTGCTGCTCTTCTCGACCGACTACCCGCACTGGCACTTCGACCGCCCGGAGGAGGCGCTGCCCGCCGGTCTGCCGGACGATCTGCGGCGGAAAATCCTCCACGACAACGCCCGCGCGTTCTATAACCTGGCGTAGCACGGCCGCCGGCGAGGGGCCGACCGGGAGACAAGGAGGGGATCATGGCACAGGCAGTGGCACGCGAGCGGACGGCGGGGCGGACGGCGCCCGCGGTGATCGACTGCGACATCCACGTCGCCCCGGCCTCGGCCGCGGCCCTGCGCGCGTTCCTGCCGGAGCGCTGGCGCGGCTACCACGAGCGGTTCGGCGCGCGCGGCTTCACCGCCGGCTACCCGCGGGTCAGCCCCAACGCCGCGCGCCACGACGCCTGGCCGCCGACCGGCGGGCCGCCCGGCTCCGACCTCCCCTTCCTGCGGGAGCAGTTGCTCGATGCCTGGGGCATCGAGTACGGCATCCTCACCCCCCTCCTGGGGGCCACCGGCGGCCACCTCCCCGAGTACGAGGCGGCGCTGGCCCGGGCGATCAACGACTGGCAGATCGCCGAGTGGCTGGACCCCGAGCCACGCCTGCGCGCCTCGATCGTCGTCCCCTTCGAGGCCGGCGACCTGGCGGCGGCGGAGATCGACCGCCTGGCGGGGGATCGGCGCTTCGTCCAGGTGCTGCTGACGGTGCGGACGATGGAGCCGCTCGGCCGGCGCAAGTACTGGCCGCTCTACGAGGCCGCCGCCCGGCACGGGCTCCCGGTCGGCATCCACTTCGGCGGCGACGGCGGCAACCCGCTGACCGGCTCCGGCTGGCCCTCCTTCTACCTGGAGGACCACTGCGGCATGGCCCAGACCTTCCAGTCCCAGATCATCAGCTTCGTCTACGAGGGGGTCTTCGAGCGCTTCCCGGCGCTCAAGATCGTCCTGATCGAGGGCGGCTTCGCCTGGCTGCCGCCGCTGCTGTGGCGCCTCGACGCGGCGTGGCGGCGGCAGCGCGACGAGACGCCGCACCTGCGCCGCCCGCCCTCGGAGTACGTCCGCGAGCACTTCTGGCTGACGACCCAGCCGATGGAGGAGCCGTCCACGCCGGCGCAGTTCCAGCAGTTGCTCGACCACCTCGCCATGGACGACCGGCTCCTGTTCGCGACCGACTACCCCCACTGGGACTTCGACGCGCCCGACCAGGCGCTCCCGGCCCGTGTCGCGCCCGATCTGACGCGGCGGATTCTGGCCGAGAACGCGCGGGCGTTCTACGGACTGGAATGAAGCGTGAGGGGTTGAGAATCGAGCACGCGGAATCGAGAAAGACGTGGCGGATAGGCCCCGCCTTGTCGTTCCCGTTCTCGGTTCCGCATCACGCCAGAGGTGTAATGGCCCGTTACGTCGTCGCGACGCTCGACGAGATCCCGCCCGGCGGGCGTAAGGTGATCGAGGTCGCGGGGCGCTCGATCGGTGTCTTCAACCTGGATGGGGAGTTCTTCGCCCTGCGCAACCGCTGCCCCCACCAGGGGGGGCCGCTCTGCGCCGGCCTGCTGACCGGCTTCGCCATCGCCCGCGCGCCCGGCGCCTACGAGTACAGCCGGCGCGGCGAGATCCTGCGCTGCCCGTGGCACGGTTGGGAGTTCGATGTGCGCACCGGGCAGTCGTGGATCGACCCGGCGCGGGTGCGCGTCCGCCAGTACGAGGTCGTGGTGGAGGGCGCGGAGTCGGCCGCGGACCCGCCGGCGCCGGCCGAGGCCGGGCCGATCCCTGGGCCGTACGTCGCCGAGCGCTACCCGGTGACGCTGGAGGAGCGGTACGTCGTCGTCGAGATCGGCCCCTGAGCGCCCTCCATTGGTGGCGCTGGCGGGGACACGCGGGGGACGGGCCGCTGCTGGCCCGCCCCCCGCGCATTGCCTTGCCAGCCCAACGGGTCTAGGTGAGGCTCAGATCCTGGACGTTCGCCTTGGCCTGGCGCGCGCCCCACCGTGACGGATCGCCCGCCACCCACTGCGTCGGGTCGCCCGCCAGGTCCTGCACGTTGGGCTTCCCCGCCCCGGCGCCCCCGTCCAGCAGCAGCTGCGGCGACGCCTTCGCCACCGCCGGCGCCTCCCCCGCGGCCGCCCCGTCCACCGCCGCGCCCGTCAGCGCCAGGGTTCCCGCCAGCGCCATGGTGAGCGCCACCTTCTTGATCGTCCCCGTCAGCCGCCCGACACCCAGCTCCGCAACCACGATCGTCCTCCTCGGTCCGGTATCCCCGTCGATCGCGCGCCGCACCACCTCGTGCCCGCGCGCCCCGGCCCGCGCCGGTGCCACCACTCTACGCCCCACCCCCCCGGCGCCTATCGGTCGTCGGGCGGGTCCGCGCGCGCCGAAAGGGGGTAGGACGTCTCCCCCATTCGCGGGAGTGTCCCACTCGACAATTGAGGGGGGGTAGGCGGCGCGGCGCCGGCCGGCGCACGGCCGGTACGTGTCGCTGTGGGGGCCTATCGCGGGCACTCAGAGGCGCAGCAGCCGCCGGGCGTTGTCCCGGTAGACCGCGCGCAGCAGCGCGTCGGGCAGGCCGAGGCCGTAGATCCGCCACCGGCCAGTCGTGTAGTCATCGGGGTCGGGGCGGTGGGGGAAATACTCGTCCGCGGTCTCCAGAAAGCGGTAGTAGATGGCGTTCAGGGCGGGGGCGGCGCAACTGTCCGTGCCGAAGAGCACGCGATCGGGGTGCGCCTCGATCAGCGCCCGTGTGGCGCGCGGCTGCCGGCCCAGTTCCGCCAGGCGGGCGGAGATGTCGATGTGGTAGTTCGGCGCCCGGTCCAGGAGCGCGCCGACCCGCGCCAGGTCCTCCGCGTAGCAGCCGACGTGCGCCCCGATGAAGGCGGTCCCCGGATGGCGCAGGACCAGCCGCTCCAACTGCGCGATGATCTCCTCGAGGGGCGGGAAGCCCGGATAGAAGTGCCACTCCGGGCGCCGCAGCAGTTGCTCGGCGCGCTCGTTGGTGGCGTCGAGGGGCCGGAAGAAGGCGGCGGGGTCGCCGACATGGATCAGGACGGGCACGCCCAACTCGCCGGCGGCGGCCCAGAGCGGATCGAAGCGCGCGTCGTCGACCGGCGCCAGCGCGCCCGTCGCGTCGCGGAGGTGCAGCCCGAGATCCTTCCAGACCTTGAGGCCCCGCGCGCCCCGCCCGACACCGTCGCGGAGCTGCGCCGCGGCGTAGGCGCCGGGATCGGCGGCGGAGAGGGCGGCCGGCCAGTCGACGCGGGCGAAGTGGACGAACCGGCCGGGGAACCGCCGCTCGAAGGCGGCGATGCGCGCCTCCAGCGCCGCCCCCCAGCCGCCGTCGAGATCGACCATCGTTTCGATCCCCATCTCGTCGAGGGTGGCGATCAGCCGGGCCGGATCGCGCGCGGCCGGCGCGGGCGACTCCGCCGGGCCGAGGTGGTTGTGGGCGTCGATCGCGGGGAAGCGCGGCCGCGGCACCTGGTGCGCCGGGAGGCGCACCTCCGGGCGGGGGCGGAAGTCGCGCAGGCGCAGATCGCGCAGGGCTTCGCGTTCCGCCGTTTCGGCCGGGGCGGGTGGCACGGCGGCGCTCGGCTGCCCGCCGGACGGCATGGTATCGCTCACTGGTTCTCTCCTCGGTGCGGGCGCCGGCGCCCGCACCGGCCTGTGATCGGGCGCGGAGTTCGGCCGACAGCGCGCCGGGCCAACGGTGGTGCTACGCGGGCCTGATGCCCCCGAGGGCGTCGGTGACGCCGCGCGTCGTGAAGCGCAGCTCCGAGCCGAGGCCGATCATGCGGATCCCCTGCGCCAGGCGGCGGTTGGCGGCGGCGGCGCTGAAGAGGTGCATCCCGACGATCTTGCCGGTCGCGTTGGCGGCGGCGAGCACCCGCGCGATCGCGTCCTCCACGACCGGGTCGAGCTGCCCCCCATCGCCGAAGTTCGGGCTGACGCCGTAGGCGATGCTGAGGTCACTCGGGCCGATGTAGCAGCCGTCGACGCCCTCGACGGCGAGGATCGCCGCGGCGTTCTCGACCCCCTCCCGCGTCTCGATCATCACGACGAGGGAGGTTTCGCGGTCGGCGCCGTCGAAATAGTCCCCCCCGCCGTAGAGGGCGCCGCGGATCGGGCCGTAGCTGCGGTCGCCGCGCGGCGGGTACTTGGCCGCGCGCGCCGCCGCCGCGGCCTCCGCGGCGGTGTTGACCAGCGGGACGATGATCCCGTAGGCCCCGAGGTCGAGCGCCCGCCCAATCTCCTTGAAATCGTTGTACGGCACGCGCGCGTAGGGCATCGCCGGCGTCGCGCTGATCGCGGTCAGCAGCGGGCTCAGGGTGCCCAGGTTGGCCTCGCCGTGCTGCATGTCGATGCAGACCCAGGAGAGCCCGGTCTGCCCGACCGCCTCGGCGACGAGCGGGCTGTTCGCCGAGACGAAGATGCCGATCGCGGGCTCCCCCGCCAGCAGGCGTTGCTTCACGGCGTTCGGTCGCATCGTCCCTCCCCCCAACTATCGGTGTGACGTGCCGCGCCGACACCGTATCACGCCGGCGGCGGCTGTCAACTCGTGTGCAGGACTGCCAGGGCGCAGGCGTTCNAGCCCCCTGCCGGAAGATGCGGGTGAGGCGGGTGACCGGGAAGCGGTCGGCGCGCAGCAGGTCGGCCAGCACGTCGCCCGCCCCGACGCTCGGGAGCTGGTCGGGGTCGCCGACCAGCAGGAGGTGGGCGCCGGGCGCGACCGCCTTGGCGAGCTGGTTGGCGAGGAGCGCGTCGAGCATGCTGACCTCGTCGACCACCACCAGGTCGGCGTCGAGGGGGTGGTCCAGCCCGCGCCCGGCCTTGCCGCCGGGGCGCAGCTTGAGGGTGCGGTGGAGGGTCCCGGCGGGCAGCCCGGTCGCCTCGGTCATGCGCTTGGCGGCGCGCCCGGTTGGGGCGGCCAGGAGCGGGCGTAGCCGCTTGGCCCGCGCGAGGGTGAGGATCGCCCGCAGGGTGTGGGTCTTGCCGGTGCCCGGCCCGCCAGTGAGGATGGACACGGGCGCCGTGAGCGCCATGCGCGCCCCCGCCTCCTGCTCGGGGGCGAGGGTCAGGCCGTGCCTGTCGGCCAGCCAGCCGAAGGCCGCCGCCCAGTCGAGCGCCCCGAACAGGCGCGCCGCAGGCGCCTCGCCCGCGGCCCCGGCCAGGGTCTGCAGGCGCGTGGCGAGCCCCGACTCCGCCCGCGCGAACGGCGCGAGCGCGAGCAGCCGCCCGCCGCTCGCTCCCTCGGCGTCCGCGGGCGCGTCGTCCCGCGTCGCCGCCACGACCTCGCCCGTGCCGAGGAGCGCGTCGAGCGCGTCGAGGATTGCCGGCGGCTCCGCACCCAGCAGGTCCGCCGCCGCGGCGACGAGTTCCCCCTCGGGCAGCAGTGTATGGCCCTGGTCCCCCGCCGCGCCGAGGGCGTGCAGCGCGCCCGCCTGGAGGCGCGCGGGCGCGTCAGGCGCGATGCCGACCGCCTGGGCGATCTTGTCGGCCGTCTTGAAGCCGATGCCCCAGACCTCGCGCGCCAGCCGGTAGGGCTCCTGGCTCACCACCCGCCCGCTGTCATCCCCGAAGCGCTTGTAGATGCGCACGGCGAGGGACGTGGACACGCCGTAGCCCTGGAGCGCCGACATCACCTCGCGGATGTGGCGCTGCTCCTGCCAGGTAGCGGCGATGCGGCTCGCGCGCACCGGGCCGATGCCCGGCACCTCGGTCAGCCGCTCGGGCGCGGCGTCGATCACCTCGAAGGTCGCCTCGCCGAAGGCGTCGACGATGCGCCCGGCGTTGACCGGGCCGATCCCCTTCACCAGCCCGCTCCCCAGGTAGCGGCGCATCCCTTGGGTGGTGGCCGGGAGGGTGGTGCGGTAGTCGAGCGCCTGGAACTGCCAGCCGTGCTTGGGACTATTCTGCCACCAGCCGTGCGCGACGATCGCCTCGCCCGGGGTGAGGTCGGCCAGCGTGCCGACCAGCGTGACCAGGCGGTCGTCGCCCCGCGCCGCCTCGACCTCGCCCTCCCCCGCCGCGCGCTCGGGGGCGAGCCGGGCGACGGTGTAACCGTTCTCCGGGTTCTGGTAGGTGATGCGCTCCACCACCCCGCGCAGCTCCTTGCGCGGCGGTGCCTCCCCGGCGCGCTGTTGGCTCGTCATCGTCTTCATCGTCGGCGCTCCTCCACACCGAGGATGATAGTACACGCGACCCCGGCCTTGGCCGCACCGAAGAGCCTATTCCCGCCCGATGAGGCCTTCTCCGGACCTCGGCTCTCCTCTACAGCACGCGCGATCGCCCCGGGAAGCCACCGCGTTCAGACGGCCTCCCGCCGGGCGTGACGCTGGGCGTTACCCCGCACGCGTGCCCTGCGTTCGCTCACGCCCACAGGGTGACGCGCGTGGAGCGGGAACTCATCATCGCCCTGCCCCTGCCGGAAGACATGGCGCGCCGGGTCGCCGGGCGGCCGCGCGGGACGCGCTACCCGCCCGACCACCGCGCCCGCGCCCTCGGCCCGTGCCTGTGGGAGTTCCGCGTGCGCCACGGGCTGGCCCAGGAGGAGGTCGCCGCCGTCCTCGGGGCGGACCGCTCGGCGGTGGCCCAGTGGGAGCGGGGCGCGACCATCCCGGAGGGGATGCTGCGCGAGCAGTGGCCTCGGGCGACGGTCGGCGCGGCGGTGGCGGCCATCCTGGGCGAACTGCAGGGCATCGTCACGGCGGAGGAGTTGCGCATGCACTATCGCGAGCGCGACGGCGACGGGGCGTTGGCCCTGGCCGCCCGGTGCGGGCGGGGGGAGCTGTCCGGGGAGCACCTGCGGCGGGCGGAAGACGCAGCCTATGCGCTGCGCTGGCTGGCGCTGGCGGGCGGGCAACGGCTCGACCTGGCGCGTTCCCTGGTGCCGCCGCTCCCGCTGAGCCTGCTCGACGATGCGGTCGAAGCGCTCAGCAGGCATCGACCTGCGGTTTACGAAACAGTAGAATTGATGTCCGTACCGGGCCTTCCGCTCCCGATTGGTCCCGGCGCGTGGCTCTGCTGCGCGCCAACCCGCAACCACGAGGGGGCGGACGAGATGCGACGGGATTGCCCGGTCAGTTAGGTCGTCAATGCCGACTTTCGGCGGGCGAGCACTGC
>JAUJMV010000040.1:10346-26885 GCA_030446685.1 Thermomicrobiales bacterium
CTTGATCCCACACAGAGGGCTTCCGGCACGAGTATGATATGCTCCAGCCGTGGCCGCCGGGCGGGTCGGCGGCTCGGATCCGCTGGTCTGCTCTGCGTGATGTTCGCTCGTGCCGGCGAACGCGCACGCAGCATGTGATGGAGCACACCCGTGTCCGGTTCTGCTCGTTCCGCGGTCGATCTCCTGCGCGAGGCGCTTGCCTACGTCGACGCCTGGCTCGAGTATCGCCTGTGGAAGCTCCGCACCCCCGGCGCGCAGGTGGCGGTGTGGTTCGGTGGCACGCTGCAGCTCAGCAAGGCGTACGGTGTCGCGAATATCGACACCCGCGAACCGTTGACGACCGCGCACCTATTCCGGGTCGCCTCGCACTCCAAGCCCTTCACCGCGACGGCCATCATGCAGCTCGTCGAGGCGGGCAAGCTGCGGCTGGACGACACCGCCGGATCGTGGCTTCCGGCCCTGTCGGAGGCCGGTTCGCCGCTCGCGGACGCGACCGTGCGCCACCTCGTCGCCCACGCCGCGGGCGTCAGGCGCGACGGCGTCGATGCCACCTACTGGGCGCTCAATCGGCCGTTCCCGGATGAAGCCGCGCTGCTGGAACTCGCCCTGCGCGAGGGTGCCGTGCGCCAGCCGGACGCGACGTTCAAGTACACGAACGTCGGGTACGCGTTGCTCGGCCTGATCGTCGGCAAGGCCGCGGGCAGCACCTACGCGGAGTACGCGAAGGCGGCGATCATCGGGAAGCTCGGCCTTCGGAACACCGGACCGGAACTCGACGAGGCGCGCCGGTCCGAGTACGCGGGCGGGCACAGCGGCCTCAGCAGCTGGACCGAGCGCCAGGTCATCCCGCACGTCGACACGCGGGCCATGGCGGCCGCGACCGGGTTCTATTCCACCGCGGAGGAGATGGTGCGGTTCGCCTCCGCGCACTTCTTCGGCGATGCCCGCCTGCTCAGCGATCGATCGAAAAGCGAGATGCAGCGGCCGGTCTGGACGGGTCTGGCTCGCGACGCGCCGCAGGACGGGTACGGGTACGGCACGACCGTGCGCCACTACGACGGGCACCGCATGGTCGGCCACTCGGGCGGGTATCCGGGCCACATCACCCGCACGATGTGGGACCCGGACGAAGGGCTCGCGATCGCCGTGCTGACACATCGATGCGGGCCGCGTCGCCGGGCGCGCCTACGACCTCGTCACGGTGCCGAGCCCGACCGGCCACGGTGACGCGGTCGCGGAGGCGTACGCGGCGCTCTTGCGCGATGTCGGCCTCGAGGTAACGGTCGACCGCCACTTCCCGGGCGGGCCGAACGTCGTCGGCCGCTGGCGGGGCCGGGGCGGCGGGCCGACGCTGGCCTTCGTCGGCCACCTCGACACGATCGGGGCCGACCACGCCCCGCCGCGCCTGGCGGACGGCGCGGTCCACGGGCGCGGGGCGGACGACATGAAGGGGGCGCTGGCGGCGGTCGCCGAGGCGGTCGGGGCGCTGCGGGCGGCGGGGGTCGCGCTGGCCGGGGAGGTCGTCGTCGCGGCGCACTCGCTCCACGAGGCGCCGGTCGGCAAGATGGAGGGGCTGCGCCGGCTGGTCGCCGCGGGGGTCCTCGGAGACGCGGCGCTGGTCGCCGAATCGTTCCCCGCCGGGCACCAGATCCTCGCCGGCAAGGGGCAGGCGATCTTCACCATCACGGTCAGCCGTCCGGGCGAGGTCGTCCACGAGAACTACGCCGCGGCCGGGACGATCAACCCGCTCGACGTGGCGATCGAGGTCGCCGCGCGGCTGCGGGCGCGGCAGGCGGCGCTGGCGGCCGAGGGCGACCACCCGCTCATCGGGCCGGAGACGCTCTTCATCGGCGAAATCCACGGGGGCGACTTCTACAATCGCCTGCCGACCGAGGCGCGGATCGTCGGCATCCGCCGCTTCGGCCCGGCCCGCGCCTGGGCGGAGATCGAGCGCGAGTTCGCCGACCTGACCGCGCCGGTCGCCGCCGCCAGCGGCGCGACGATCGACGTCCGGCTCGGCGGCAACGGCCTCGGCTACGAGGTCGCCCCCGACGCGCCGCTGGCCCTGGCGCTGGCGGCGGCGCACGAGCGCGTCACCGGCCACCCCTTGCCGGTCGCCGGGACGAAATCGGTGACGGACGCCAACATCATCGCGCGCGAGGGCGGCATCCCCGCCCTCTGCTACGGCCCGAACGGCGCGACGGCGCACGCCGACGAGGAGCACGTCGCGGTCGCCGACCTCCTCCGCGCCGCGCGCGTCTACGCCGAGACGATCCTGGGGTATCCGGGGCTGGTGCGGGGCTAGGGGCGCGGATCGCATGCGGTGAGGCGCGGGCCGGGCGCCGTCGTGGCGACCGGCCCGCGCCGGGGTGCTGGGCAGGTCCGGCGCGACCCCCGGCTACGACAGGCCGAGGTCCTTGACCTGGCCCTTGACCTCCTGCGCGTCCCGCTTCAACTGCTCCGCGACGCCCTTGAAGACGGCCTCGGCCGGCTCGTTGTTGACGAGGATCCGCTCCAGGCCGGTCCCGATCGTCTGGTCGCCGTTGGGGACGAAGAGGCGCGCGGTGTCCTGGGGCTGCGTCTTGGGCAACTGGTCCACCGCCACCTTGAAGTTCGGGTTCTGCTGGAAGTACTGCTGCATCTCCGGCGCCTCGCGCGCCGACTTGGTGACCGGCACGTAGCCGGTCTGCTTCGACCAGTAGGTGACGTTCTCCGGCCGGGCCAGGAACTTGAGGAACTCGACCGCCGCCTGCTTCCGGTCGTCCGGCGCCGCGGCGATGATCCCCAGCCCCGCGCCCCCGGTGGGGCAGCCGAACTTCTCCTGCTCGGGCAGCAGCCCGGTGCCGACATCGAACTTGGCGGTCGTGGCGATGCCGCCGAGCGAGCCGGTGGACTGCTGCGTCATCGCGCAGACGCCGTTGGTGAAGTCGACCGACTGGTCGGGGGCCATGTAGCCCAGCTTGTCCTCGTGGACGAACTTGCGCAGCCACTCGCCGGCCGCCACGGCGTTCGGCCCGTCGATCTGCACGTCCAGGTTCTTGTCGGAGTAGTTCCCGTTCCACTGCCAGACGTTGCCCTGGAAGTGCCAGGCGTTGTAGTTCTTCGCGTTGGTGAAGGCGTAGGCTTTCAGATCCGGCTTGCCCAGCTTCTGCAGCTCCTTGCCCCAGTCGCGCAGCTCGTTCCAGGTCTTCGGCGCGCGATCGGGCAGCCCGGCCTCCTTGAAGAGGGTGCGGTTGTAGTAGAAGAGCGGCGTGCTGCGCGCGAACGGCACCCACCAGACCTTGCCCTGCCGCGTGCCCTCGTTGATCAGCGACTCGACGTAGTCCTGCGGGTCCAGCCCCACCTTCTTGAAGTAATCGTCCAGCGATTGCAGGGACTTGTTCATCGAGAACTTGTTCCAGGTCACCTCGGACAGGGACACCATGTCGGGCACCTGGCGCGCGGCCATCGCCGCGGCCAGCTTCTGCGCGGTCTCCTCGTAGGTGCCCTGGAACTGGTTCTCGATGAAGATGCCCTGCTGCGCGGCGTTGAAGTCATTGACTAGCTTGGTCAGCGCCTCGCCGTTCTTGCCGCCCCAGGACGACCAGAAGACGACGCGGGTGCGCCCCTGCGCCGCCTGGGCGGCCGTCCCGGTGCTCTGCGGCTGCTGGACGCCCGCGTTCCCGCCCCCGCCGCCGTTGCTGCTGCCGCAGGCTGCCAGTGCCAGCGCGCCCGCCGCGCCGCCCGACAGGAAGATGAACCTGCGCCGTGTAATCCGTCCCATCGTGACCTCTCCTCCGTTGCCCCCGTGCCGACGCCCCGCGCGCCGGCCTGTCTATCCACGCGGCCCCCCGCGATGCCGCGCCCACAATCCGTCAGCCCTTCGTCGCGCCCGCCGTCAGGCCCGAGATGATGTGGCGCTGCGCCCAGGCGAAGATCACCATGATCGGCAGCACGACGAAGATCGTCGCCGCCATGATGATGCCCCACTGGCTGTTGCCCTCCTGATCGTACAGATAGGCCAGGCCGACCGGCAGGACCCGCATGTTGATGCGGTTGGTGACGATCAGCGGCCAGAGGAAGTCGTTCCACTTGTTGACCAGCGCGATCAGCCCCACGGTGACGAAGACCGGCCGCGAGAGCGGGAGGACGATCCGCCACAGCAGTTGCAGGTGCCCCGCCCCCTCCAGCCGCGCCGCCTCCATGATCTCCCGGGGCAGCGTGAGGAAGTGCTGCCGGAAGAGGAAGGTGCCGAAGGCGACCGACGCGCCCGGCACGATGATGCCCTGGTAGGTGTTCAGCCAGCCCAGGTTGGCGATGGTCAGGTAGTTGGGCAGCATCGTGACCTGGATCGGCACCATCAACGCCGCGAGCAGGACCAGGAAGAGCAGATCCTTGCGCGGGAAGGGCAGGAAGACGAACGCGTAGGCGGTCAGCGTCCCGAGCAGCAGCTCGGCGCCGACGCCGACGACCGTGGTGATGATGGTGTTGAGGTAGAAGCGCCCGAACGGCGCGGCGTTCCAGGCGGCCGCGTAGTTCGACCACTGCGGATCGGTGGGGATCCACCGCGGCGGGAAGGTGTAGATCGCCTGCAAGTCCTTGAGCGAGGCGCTCGCCATCCAGAACACCGGCAGGAAGAAGACCGCCCCGACCAGGATCAGCAGCGCGTATTTGGCGAGCGCGGCGCCGGAGGCGCGCCAGTTCGCCCGAGGCGCGGCCTTCCCGGCGGCCTTCCTCAGTGTGATCTCCATCCCCGTCCCCTCAACTGTAATGGACCCGGCGCTGCACGACGAGCATCTGCACCAGCGTGACCGCGAGCATCAGGACGAACAGGACCATGCCCGCGGCGGCGGCGAGGCCCGCGCGGAAGGCGATGAACCCCTGCTCGTAGAGGTACCAGATCAGCGTCGAGGTGGCGTTGACCGGCCCGCCCTCGGTCATCACGGCGATGATGTCGAACGCCTGGATCGAGAAGAGGATCGTCGTCACCGTCAGGAAGAAGGTGACCGGCGACAGTTGCGGCAGCGTGACCCGCCAGAAGGCCTGCCAGTCGGTCGCGCCGTCCACCTTGGCGGCGTCGTAGAGTTCGCGCGGGATGTTCTGCAACCCGGCGAGGTAGATGATCGCGCTATAGCCGGCGTTCTTCCAGAGGTAGACGATGATCACCGCCGGCATCGCCCAGGTCGTGCTCACCAGCCAGTCGGGCGAGACGATGAATCACCCCAGCACCACGCGCAGCAGGCCGTAGACCGGGTCGAAGATGTAGGCCCAGACGAGGCCGATCGCGGCGCCGCTGAGGACGAAGGGCGCGAAGACGATCGCCCGCACCACGTTCCGCCCGCAGCCGCTGGTTCAGCAGCAGCGCCAGCGCCAGGCCGAGGACGACGCTGCCGATGAGCACGGCGCCCGGTGTTGAGCAGGACCTGGCGAAGCCCGGCCCCGCGAACATGAATTGGTAGTTGTCCAGCCCGACGTCTTCACCGGGCTGATCATGCGTCAGGCTCAGGTAGGCCTGGTAGATCAGCGGCCAGTAGGAGAAGAGGGCTCTTGGCCACTTTGCGTGAGGGACGTGCGCTATAACCGTGGTATGGACGCCTATCGAAAGGCTTCGACCACTGCGCCGGCTTGCCGCCCGGCCTCCTCCCACCATCGGAGCACCCTGCGGCGCAGAGACGATCGACGGGGTGCAGCGGGCATCACCGTGGTGCTTGGCGGCGACCGCCCCGGCAGCGCATGTGGAGCGACGCGCGTGCACAGCGGCTATCGCCGACCCTGGCCGACCTTCCTGGGCCAGCACGCCGGTGCGCCAGCGCGCCGATTCTTCTGGGATCGAGGACGAGGCGGCGCACCTTCACCGAACGCCTGCCCGTGTCGCACCCTATGCCCGCGCCACGGCGCGCTGGCCCACGCCCAGGCTGACCTCGGCGGCGCGCCCGGCCCCGCGAACATGAATGTGGTCGGCGTTGTCCAGGGGCGGGCGTACGGCCGATCATCGTGGACCTGGATGTCTTCACCGTCCGTCAGGGGCTCCAGGCGCACCAGCACCCAGGTCGCCGAAGCTGGCACGTGCTGGCGAACGTGCGCGTCAGGCGGTCGAAGTGGAGCTGGGGCAGCATGATCGCCGCCTGCCGACGGTCGATCCCGCGCCGTAGGAGAGGGAGGCCGAGCCCAGCCAGGTATAGTGACGCCCGTCGGCTCACGCGGCGCGCGATGACCAGTAACGCCAGGAAGAGCAGCACCGCCTGTCGGTGGCTGGCGGCTGGGGTCACGTCGGACTACCTGCTGCGGCGCTGGGGCGAGGGCTGCCACAACGCCACCCACCTGGGCGCGGGCGCGGCGCGCCGCGTCGCCGGCTTCGTCGGGGCCGGCCGATCCGCCGTCGGGCCGCCCGGTCCCAGCGCGAGTCGGCGCACCAGCACGCGCGCGACCACGCGGCGGCTCTCCTTCCTGCGATCCGCGCCGCCAGCAACCGGCCGAGCAGCATTCAGCGCCCAAGATGGCTGGCTCGCCGCGCTCTTGCGCGGCCAGTCAGAGTATGGAGCGCGCTGAACAGCGGCTGTTGCAGCGCCGGGCATCCAGCACGATGAGGCGGCGGTGAGGGCGGCGACTCCCGTCAGAGGGCCACATCTGAATTGGGCGCGGGCGAAGCTGGATCTGCGCGCCAGCGAGTGCGTGGGCAGCCTGAACCGAGGGCGAGCAGGGTCACGATCAAGAGCCGGAGAAGAGGCCGAGCAGCAGGAAGTTGGGCGCGATGAACGCCAGGAAGAGCAGATGGTCACGCCGGATGCGCCCCCGCGCGCCGGCGCGCCGCCCGCCACCGCAGTCAACCACGCCACCCTTTCGCGAGAGCGAGATTCAGCGCCCATGTCCTCGGCCAGTCAGGGGCAGCTGGGCCGTTTTCTGCCGCGTTCGGGGGTCTATTGGGCGGCGCGCGCCCCGGCCCTTTCCGGGCGAGCCGGTCGGCGATCAGCGCCCGCATCTCCCCGGCGATCGGTCCCATTCGCGCAGCCGCGCGTCCTCCTGGGGCAGGCGCCGCTCGCGCTCCGGCTGCCCTTCGGCCAGGCGCCTCCACCGCCGCCACGAACGCGCTCTCGGCGACGCGCACGACCTCGCCGTACAGCGCGATCACGTCGCGGATCGGGGTGGAGACGATCGGCTTGTGCGCGGCCAGGTATTCCAGCGTCTTGGTGGGGCTGATCGAGCGCGTCGCCTCGTTGCGGGCGAAGGGCAGCATCGCCACGTCGAAGGCCTTCAGGTAGGCGGGCAGCTCGGCGTAGTCGCGCTTCCCCAGGTAGTGGAGGTTGGGCAGCCGCGGGAGGGCGCGCTCCTCGATTTTGAGGACCGGGCCGATCAGCACCCAGCTCCAAGTTGGCCGTGCCGCCGCGACCCGCGCCAGCAGGTCGAGGTCGAGTCGCTCGTCGATGACGCCGAAGTAGCCGATGATCGGGCGCGGCAGATCCCGCACGGCGGGCGGGAGGGGCAGATCGGGCTCCAGCGCGCGGGCGAAGTGCGCCCGGTCGACGCCGCTGGGGAAGAGGTGGATGTCCGGGTGGCGGTCGCGCCGCGCCGCGTGCAGGCTCGGCCCGCCGGTGAAGACGAGATCCGCCCGCGCCAGCAGTTCCTGCTCCTGCTGCACGAGGCGCGGCGGGACGTACTTGAAGGCGCGCAGCTCATCCATGACGTCGTAGACGACGAGGTCCGGCCCGAGGAGGTCGAGGAATGGCACGGCCGCCGGTGTGTACAACCAGAGCACGAGGGGGCCGTCGCCCCGCCACGCCGCCACGGCGGCGCGCGCCTCGCGCTCCAGCCGAGCCTGTAAAGGGCTGTCGAACCCGAGGCCGGCCTCCCGGATCTGCTCCGACACCAGGAAGGCGCGCGCGATGGTCTCGTCGAGCATCGCGTTCAGCCGGCGCCGGAAGGTGGGCGCGTCGCCGCGGGCGACGAGTCGGCCGACCCGCAGATTCGGCCACGGCTCGCCCACCTCGAAGCCCTCGCCCGGCGGCCCGATCTCCAGGCGGGGTTCATCGACCCAGAAGATCCTGCTGTGCGGGGCCAGCCGGCTCATGAGCTGCTGCGGCCGCTGCCAGACCCAGTCCCACCACAGGTGGGAGACGCAGACCAAATCGGCTTGGAGCCCGTCCATCATGCCCGGTCCTTTCCCCCATCCATGACGGTCCCCCGCCCGCCCGCCGGAAGCGGCGGAACCGCGTCGCGGGCCGGCGGGCCGCGTCTCAGTCTTCCCGATCCGCCCAGCCGCACTCCCGCCAGAGCGCGACCGGCAGGAGCCGGTCGATGCGCTCCAGCACCCAGGTCGGCCGGTCCTCGGCGCCGGCATCGGCCAGCGCGGCGGGCGTCGTCTCGCCCGTCAATACCAGCGCGCCGGCCATGCCGGCGTCGCGCGCCATCCGGATATCGGTGTGGAGCCGGTCGCCCACCATGACGCAGTCATCCGGGTCGAGGCCCAGCGCCCGCCGCGCGGTCTCCAGCATGATCGGGCCGGGCTTGCCGGTGTTGACCTCGCAGCGCACCCCGGTGCAGGCCTCGATCGCGGCGACGATCGCGGCGGCGTCGGGCTCGCCCCGGCCGCCCGGGAAGGGGCAGTAGCGGTCGGGATTGGTGGTGACGAGGCGCGCCCGGCGGTGGAACCAGAGGGCGTCGAAGGCGATCTGGAGCTTGCGGTACTCGAACGTCCGGTCGTAGCTGGCGATGACGATGTCGATCTCGGCGGGGTCGTCCGACTGGCGGATGCCGGCGGCGGCGAGCGCGCGCTTGAGCGGCGCTTCGCCGATCGCGAAGACCGTCGCGTCCGGGTGGTGGCGCAGGAGCCACTCGGTCATGGTCTGCACCGTGTTGATGACCGCGCCCGGTTCGGCGGTGATGCCGAGCCGCGTCAGCTTCGCCGCGTACATCGCGGGATCGCTGGTCGGGTTGTTCGACAGGAAGAGGACCCGCTTGTCGAGACGGCGGAGGGCCGCGATCAGCCGGCGCGCGCCGGGCAGGAGCGCGTCGCCGAGGTAGATGGTCCCGTCGAGATCGAAGATGTAGCCCTCGTAGAGCCGGTCGGGCGCGCGACCGGCGCCGCCTGCATCCAGCGCGGGATCCGAAACCATCGGCATCCTCCTCCCCCGCGCCCTTGTGGGGCATGCGGGCGAAACCTGCGCCGCGCGCCGCGTCCGGCGCCCATCCCTGCGGCCGCTCTCCCGAATCCGGGGCGCCGGCCTCGACTGGTCGGGGGGATGAGACCGCCGGCAGCATACGTTATCGGTGCAGGGCAGGCAACGGTGTATCACTCCGAATCCTCGTCGCGGGACGTTCCCACCCCCCCTGCCGCGCGATCCCGGGACGAACAGCGCCGCCCCACCCCGGTAGCGCGCGAGGCGCTGGTATCGGTTGTGCTGATGGGAACAGCCGGCTCCATCGAGGGCGGGTTCCGCGTGGCCCAGGTCGCGGCGGTGCGGCGCCTGGGGCGGCGCGGGCGACCGGGTGGCACCGCGATCGATGCGGGGTTCGATGCGGTACGAAGGGGAGATGATGCGCAGAGATGAGAGCCTCGCCCGGCTCGACCGGGTCTACGATGTCCTGGTAATCGGCGGCGGGGCGACCGGGCTGGGGGTGGCGGTCGACAGCGCCGCCCGCGGGTACGCCACCCTGCTGGTGGAGGCGCGCGACTTCGGCCAGGGCACGAGTTCGCGCAGCACGAAGCTCGTCCACGGCGGGGTGCGCTACTTGCAGCAGGGCGACATCGGCCTGGTGCGCGAGGCGCTGCGCGAGCGGGGCCGCCTGCTGCGGAACGCCCCGCACCTGGTGCAGGAGCTGCCCTTCCTCGTCCCGGCCTACCGCTGGTGGCACCGGCCCTGGTACGGCGCCGGCCTCACGCTGTACGACCGGCTGGCCGGCCGCCTCCGGCTCTCCCCGGTGCGCATCGTCGACGCCGCGAGCGCCGCGCGGCTGGTGCCGACGATCGAGCGGGCCGGCCTGCGGGGCGGCATCGTCTACAGCGACGCGCAGTTCAACGACGCCCGCCTGGCGATCAGCCTCGCGCGCACCGCCGCCGGCCGCGGCGCGACGCTCCTCAACCACGCCCCCGTGACGGCCTTGCAGAAGGAGGACGGCCGCGTCGCGGGCGTGACTGTCGTGGACGCGGAGAGTGGACGGGGACACACGGTGCGGGCGCGTGCGGTGGTCAACGCGACCGGCGTCTTCACCGATGCGATCACCGCGCTGGACGACCCCGTGGTGGCGCCGGTGATCGCGGTGAGCCAGGGGATCCACCTCGTGCTCGACCAGGGTTTCCTGCCCGGCGAGGCGGCGATCATGGTGCCCAGGACGGACGACGGCCGGGTGGTCTTCATCATCCCCTGGCAGGGCCGCACCCTGGTGGGCACCACCGACACCCCCTTGCCCGCCCCCAGCGTCGAACCGACCGCACTGGAGGAGGAGATCGACTTCGTCCTGCGACACGCGGGGCGTTACCTGGCCCATAAGCCCGCGCGGGCTGACGTGCTCGCCGTCTACGCGGGGCTCCGGCCGCTCGTCCGCGGCAAGGACAACGACGACAACCAGGGCGACAGCGGCGAGGCGACGTCGAAGCTCGGCCGCGATCACACCCTGCTGGTGAGCGCGTCGGGGCTGGTGACGATCACCGGGGGGAAGTGGACCACCTACCGCCGGATGGCGGAGGAGACGGTGGACCGCGCGGCGGTGGTCGCGGGGCTGCCGGCACGCCCCTGCCCCACCCGGAACCTGCGCCTCCATGGGGTGGCCGCGCGGAACCGGGACTGGCTCGAACTCGGCGCGACGGACGACGAGGTCGCGACGTACGAGGCGCGTCACGCGGGCCGGCTGCACCCCCGCTTGCCGTATAGCCTGGCGATGGCGGCGTACGTGATCGATTGCGAGATGCCGGTGAAACTGGAGGATGTCCTGTCGCGGCGGCTGCGGGCGCTCCTGCTGGACGCGCGCGCGGCGGTGGAGGCCGCGCCGCGGGTGGCGGCGCTGATGGCCGCCCTGCAGGGCCGGGACGATGCCTGGGCGCGCGCCGAGATCGCGGCGTTCCGGCGGCTCGCGGAGGAGCACTACCTGGTGCCGGAGGTGGACGCGGTGCGGGCATAATCCCGCCCGCGCGTCGCTCCCGCGCGACCGGCCGGCCCGCGTGCCGCCCCGCGCCGGTGCTCAGGCGAGATCGCGCCGCGCCTCGGCGATGTATTCCTCGAGGATCTGGTGCGCGACGCTCAGGAGGTAGAACTTCACGTCGGCGTTGGCCGCCACCGCGGCGTCGCTCAGGAGTAACTGGACGCGCGCCAACCGGGCGGCGGCCGCGCCCTGGGCCGCGGCCCGCCGGCGCGTCTCCGCCTGCACCCAGGCCACCACGGCGAGCAGATCGTCGTCGGA
Source organism: Thermomicrobiales bacterium (assembly GCA_030446685.1). Lineage (GTDB taxonomy): Bacteria > Chloroflexota > Chloroflexia > Thermomicrobiales > CADCWN01 > JAUJMV01. The sequence goes on from JAUJMV010000040.1 coordinate 21,717, forward strand.
CAGACGAGTCAGCATGTCGAACAGCGCGGCGATGCATGGTTCGAGGGCAGCCTCGCCGGGCTCCGGCGGGCGGTCGTGCTGCTCCGACAAATCGATCGTCCTCCCTCTTTCACCACCGGCCCTTGAGTTGATGGGGCGGGTTTTTGTCTCGCCCCTCCTCCAGCAACTCCCCAACCTCGCCATTTGTAATGGCGCTCGCCTCGCAGCGCAAGGGGCGTGCCCGGCACTGGGACACCGCCAGTTCGCCAAGCTGACCCCGCAGCGGGTGCGCTGGCGATGCTCACCAGCAAGAGCGTCGGCGACTTGGCCGGCAGGTCCCGCAACGTCCAGCGGCTCCGCGACGTGCGCCGCAACGCCCTCAACCAGGCTCCCACTTGAGGGGCTGGTGGCGAGGAACGTGGCCGCGCTCGTGGACCCGCCGCGTTACCAGCCGCCGGAGGTCCGTCCGTTCACGCCCGAGGAGGCCCGGGCGTTTCTCAATGCGGCGCGTGGGGATCGCCCTCGGACCCTCGGGCCATCGCCAACCCTGACAGCAGCGCCGCCGCGCGCGGCTCCTCGACGGCGATCAGCGGGTTGGGGCCGCGCGCGTAGGCGGCGGCCCAGCGCGCGTACCCCTCGCGCGTGCCGACTTCGCGGGTCGTGTACTCGTCGGGGAGGAGCGCGCAGGTCCAGGACCGGTCGGCGGCGGTCATGACCAGCACCTCGGCGCCGCCCGGCAGGCGGTACACCGAAGAGGGCATGTAGATCGCCGTGGGGCTGGCGAGCGCGAGCGCGTTCTCCGCTTGACGGTCGGCACGGCGAGGAAGAGTTCGTCGGCGATCTGCTGGTTGGAGCGGCCGGCGGCGATCGGGCGCAATACCGCCAGCTCCCGCTCGGTCAGCGGCTCGACGAGCGGCCGGTCCGGCCGCCGGACCGGCTGGTCGGTCGCGGGCGCTCCGGGCGTTGCCGCCGGCCGGTGGCGCGGCCAATTCGGCCTGCGCGCGTGCCGCGACGCGGTCGAAATCGCCGGACTCGCCGCGCCGCGCGGCCGCGGCGACCGGTTCCGGGGCAGGCGCGGCGCGGCTTCCGCGAGCAGGCGCCGCGCCCGCTCGCGGGTCTCGCGGTCGCCGGCCGGGTGCCGCCGGGCGAATGTGAGCAAGGCGACCCCCGGCTCGGGCCGCCCGGCGCGGACGAACAGGGCGCCGACGCTCGTCAGGATCGCCAGGGCGAGCGGGGTGAACGCGCCCTCGGTCGCCAGGCGCAGTGCCCGCGCGAACGCGGCCCGCGCCGCGGGCTGGTCCCCCGCGGCGGCGGCCAGGCCCAGCCCGTGCAGGGCCGTGGCGAGCCCGCCACGATCCGCGAGATCCTCGTAGATCGCCTGGCTGCGCGCGTACAGACGCCGCGCTTCCGCGTAGTCCGCGGCGAGGAGCGCCGCCTTGCCGAGGTGGGCGAGGGCGATCGCCATGCCCTCGCGGTCGGCGAACTCCTCGCGGATGGCGTAGGCGGCCCGGTAGTGCGCGCGCGCCTCGTCCTGTTCGCCGAGCGCGCGGGCGACATCGCCGGACGCGAGGAGACAGTAGGCCGTGAACCAGCGGTCCCCGGCGACCTGGACCGCCGCCTGGGCCTGCCGCGCGTGGGACCGCGCCTCCGCATACTGCCCGCGCGCCAGGGCGGCCTGGCACAGCACATACCAGGCGTAGGGGATGCCACACAGTGCGCCGCAGCCTACCAAAGTTTCAAGCAATCCCACCCCGCGCCCGCATACCGGCGCCCCGTGGGCTATGTGCCTCAGCCGCTCGCCGCCGCCCGCCGTCCCCGCCGGTCCGCCCGCACCGCGAAGAATGCGCTCGGCAAACACCTCGGGGAACTGCGGCCCTTGCGCTGATCCCGATTCGGCCGTTGCCCAATGGCGGCGGGTACTCCGAGCGGTTTGCCCTACTCCCGCACCGCCACGCTGATCGGGGAGGCAATTCCTCAGATCGTCTGGCTGGTGGTCGCCTCCGGCAGCATTGCACACCCGCTATCGTGAGCCCGGCCACCGCCGAACGTGCGTCACTGCTGCACGACGACACGGAACCCGTACAAGGCGCCGCCGCCTTGGACGCTCACGCGGACGATCACGACGTACTCACCCGTGGGCACCGCGACGACGATGGTCGCCTCGTGCCCCGCGAGGGTGGTCAGCAGGTCAAGCAGGGGGGGTGGAACCCCCGTGGCGAGGACCCAGCGGCGTCCACCCGCTTCGGAGACCGGCCGGCCGGCGAGCGGGAACGCCTCGGCGCTGACCTCAGTCGGGGGCGTCGTCCCGCCCAAGCGGAAGACCGCGGCGCCCCCGGCGGTGACCGGCAGGCGCTCCTCCGGGATGGGAAGACCCGGCCCGTCCACTTCCAGGCAGACCTCGGCCGACGGCGGCGGTGTGGCCGGGGACGCGGCACGCGGCGCCGTAAACGTCGGCCAGCAGAAGCTCCCCACGTCCCCGGTCTGTGTCTGCCCGGCAGCGGTGAGCGTGCTCGGGGGCGGCCCCGTCGTCTCGCCGGTCCCCGGTCCGGTCGGGGTGGCCGTGGACCCCGCGGGCACCACCGGGGGTCCGGATGGTGCGGTCCCGGTCGAGGCCGGCGCCGGGGCTGTCCCGCAGGTGACCAGCGCCAGCACTGGGGCCAAGAGCCACACTCGGCTCCAAGTTGCACGTCTCATTGCCTGACCTCCGCTGTCGATGCTGCAATCGTCGACCGCCAGCGGGTCTCCCGGAAAGCTTCCTCGCTCGACCACACGATGGTTGACGCCTGCGGGTAGTCGGGCCGGCAACACTCGCGTACGGTGTACTGCTCGGTCCAGACCCGACGCGGCGTGGCGACCGCCGGCCGTCCGCGCCGATCGTCGCCGCCGGGGCCTGTAGGGAGGACCATGGCGCGGGATGGCTCGGTCGGGCTACTGCTCGAGGACGGGCACGGGGTAATCTCCCGCTTCGACGGCAGCGCGCTGCACGCCCGCGGCACCGCCGTCCCCGCCGGCGCCCAGCGCTTCCGGCCCCGGCCCGGTGGCGCATACCAGCAGCGCCCGGACCAGCGCCGCGTAGCTGGGGGCCGCAGCGGCGCACGGGGCGCACGCCCGGACCGTCCGCAGCGCCCCGCCCGGCCCCGGCGTGCTCAGGCTGGTCGAGAGCGGCCGGCCGCCGCGCCCGCACAGGGCGCAGCGCCCCACCGCGCTGCCCGCCGTGCCGGCGACCGCGCCTTCCGCGGGCGCGTACTTCAGCGCGCTGTGGGCGAGGTTGTTGGGCCGCTCCATCCCTCCGTCGGTGCCGCGCATCGCCCCTCCGTGCCTCTCCCCTTGCCGCCGGTCGTTGCCCGTTCTCCTGGTACCGGTGAGGACAGCATACGACCATCCGCCGGGTGCATCCTCCGTACAAATACGGAACATCAGTCGTGCTCGGGCTGCCGGCTGAGCATCCGCCCGCCGTCGCAGACGATCGTCTGGCCGATGACGAAGGAGCAGTCGTCGGAGGCCAGGAACGCCGCGAGCGCCGCCACTTCCCGCGGCAACCCGCGCCGGCCCAGCAGGGTCGGCCAGTCATCGCCGTCGCGCGGCGCGTCCTCGGCCTCCGGGTCGACCGGCCCCGGCGCGATGCCGTTCACGACGATCCCGAACCGGGTCAGATCGACCGCCAGACTCCGCGTCAGCGCGACCACCCCCCCCTTGGCCGCGGCGTAGGCGGCGTTGCCGGGCAGGGGCAGCCAGGCCTGGATGGCGCCGACGTTGACGATCCGCCCCCAGCCCCGCGCGATCATGTCGGGCGTCACGGCCTGCGCGCAGAGGAACGCGCCGGTGAGGCCGGTCGCCAGGACCTCCTGCCACGACGCCAGGTCGATCGCCGTGAAGGTCGCACGCCGGCGATTGAACGCCGCGTTGTTGACCAGGATGTCGACCGGGCCGAACGCCTCGCGCGCCGCCCCGACCAGCCGCGCGACCTGGTCCGGCGCCGCCACGTCCGTCGGCACGGCCAGCGCCTCGCCGCCGGCCGCCCGGATGTCCGCGACGGTCCGCGCGAGCGGCCCCAGCGCACGCTGGGCGATCACCACGCGTGCGCCGTCGCGCGCCAGGCGCAGCGCGATCGCCCGGCCCAGCCCCTGCCCGCCGCCGGTGACGAGCGCGACCCGTCCGCCCCGCGCCGTCACGCCGCGCCCCGCGCCACGGCCCGCGGCGCCGGGTCCAGGGCCGGCCGCCCCGGCCCGCGCGCGGTCCTGCCCCCATCCTGGGGTGGTCGTGCGGCAATCATGCCCGCACTCTATCAGGCCGGCGGTCGTCGCACAAGACGGCGGGGCCGTGGGTCGCGCCCGCCGGACGCCGGTCGGCCAGCTCGATCCAGGCGTCCCACGTCGCGCCCGCCGGCAGGTGGACAAGCCCATGCGGCGCACCGGGCGCGAGGGACGCGGCGGCGCCCGAGACGCTCGTCCAGGGCTCGATGCAGACGGCCGCGCGGCCGGGCGGCCGGTACAGCACGACTTCCCCCAGGCGATCACCGGGGAAGCGGAGGGCGATAGCGCCGGCCGTCGCCTCGATGGTGGTCTTCGGCAGGCCGGTGAGCAGGGTGGACGCGCCCGGTTCGAGCGCGGCCCAGGGCCAGGGACCCGCGGCGGGCGCGGGCGGCCCGGTGGGTATCCCCGCCCGGTGCGGCCAGGCCTGCGTCGCGGGCACGTGCACGACGGCGTCCTCGGCCACGGCGAGGTAGGGGTGGAGCCCGAAGCCGAATGGCAACGGGTCGTCGCCGGGGTTCGCGACCGTCACGTCGGCCCGGAGCAGGCCGGGCCGCACGCGCCAGCGCACGCTGAGGGCGAAGGGCCAGGGGTAGGCGCGGGCCTCCTCCGGCGCCAGCAGCGCCTGGTCGAAGGCGCAGGCGCAGGAGTCCGCATCCCGGTCCACCACCCGCCAGCTCCGGCGCGGCGCGAAGCCGTGCAGGTGCGCCCGCCCCTCGGGCGCGGTCAGGGGCAGCCGATACTCCCGCCCCGCGACGCCGTACCGGCCGCCGGCGATCCGCCCAGGGAAGGGGAAGAGGATCGGGCAGCCCCAGCGCGTCGGGGTGGCCCGCGCCGCGTCGGGCGCGGGGACGGGCTCGATCAGGTCGCGAGCGCCGGCGCGGAACGCCAGGCAGTTCGCGCCCCCGGTGGGGTCGATCACCGCTTCGGTGTCCCCGGC
>JAUJMV010000040.1:26985-32358 GCA_030446685.1 Thermomicrobiales bacterium
CATTCAGCGCGTCTTGCCCCGCGCCGCGACGGCGAATTCTCGCTCCACCACGCCCGCCCGGACGCCATACCAGCTGTCCGCCAGGTTGATCGTGGGGCAGACGTGGTTGGGGATGATCTCGACCACATCCCCGATCGCCAGTTGCCGCCCGTCCTCGTCCAGCCGCAGCACCCCGTGCTCTTCCCACAACGCGGTGATCCGCGTGCCCGGTAGCGCCTCGATGAAACCGTAGCCCGGATCGTCGCCATCGCCGGCGCGCTTGTCCGTCGTGAGCACCTTGCTCCCGGCGTCGATGACGGCGCGATCCGGGGCGGGGCGGCTGATCACCCGGCTGCGAATCCTCAGGGCGCATTCCGCCACGGTGCCGATCCCCATCCGGCTGTAATTCATGTCGTTGAAGACATAGGTGCCCGGCCGCACCTCCGTGACGCCCGGCACGGCCGCGGCGTACACCGCCGAGCCGGTGCCGGCGACGCTCACCTCCGCCACCCCGAACCCGCGCGCTTGCAGCTCCCGCGCCACGGCGACCGCCGTCCCGGCTTCGCGCAACGCCCAGTTGCGCCGCGCGGCGGCATCCGCCACCCCACGCGCCGCGCCGGCATACGAGAACACACCGACCAAATCGATCCCCGGCAACGCCCCGATCGCCTCGCCCAGCGCCACCGCCTGTTCGGGTTCGACCCCGCCGCGGTTCAGGCCGGTGTTGATGTCGAGCAACACCGCGAAGCGCAGGCCCTCGGCCTCCGCCACGTCCGACAACATCCGCGCCCCGACGAGGCTGTCCACGCAGGAGCGGACCCGGACGCGCCGCGCCAGCCGCGCCAGCCGGCGCAGCTTCGACGCGCCGATGAGTTCGTTGGCGATGAGCAGATCATCGAACCCCGCATCGGCCAGCACCTCGGCCTCCCCCAGCTTGGCGACGGTGAGGCCGGCGGCCCCGTGCCGGAGTTGCAGCCGGGCGACCTCCGGGGTCTTGTGGGTCTTGGTGTGCGGGCGCAGGCGCGCCCCCGCCGCGCGCACCCGCCCGGACATGGCCGCGATGTTCCGCTCCAGGCGATCCAGGTCGACGACGATCGCCGGCGTGTCCAGGTCCTGCGTGTGCATGGCCGTTGACCACCTCCTCGGGGCACCCCTGCCGGTCCGGCGCTGACCGCTCCTGATGGGCGCCATTGTACGCTATCGCCGCGCGGCGGGCCGTGGCGAGCAACGCGGCAGCGGGCGTGGGCACCCGGCACCGTCTTCGCGCCGCGCCGCCGAATTGGTGTTTGTGGGCTGCGGCAGAATGGCCTGAATCGGGGTTTCCGGGGGCGCCATGAGGACGGTTCGTACGCGCCGCTTGCGCCACCCCGCGCGCTCCGCTGCCGCCTGCGCGTCCGAAGTTCACAAACCACTGTTAGCTCGCTGCGGGGTGGAAGCTCCCGCGTGTGAAGAAGCGGTCGAGCACGAAGAGGAACTCGTACACGTCGAACACCGGGTGCAGGTCCCGCTCGCGCTCTTGCACGAACCGCTGCGTCGCCGCCCAGGCGCGCAGGGCCGCCTCGTCGTCGCCCGCGACGCGGTGTTGCAGCGCCTCGGCGAGCAATAAGCAGACGTCGGCGTGCGCGTCGAGGTAACGCCAGGACCGCGCGTGGCAGGGGTCCGCCGCGCCCAGATTGCGCCGGATCACCGGGCGGAACGCCGCGATGGCCGCCGGCAACCGGGCGTAGGACGCGGCGACTGCGGGGTCGTGGCGGGGCTTCTCGCCGCGGAGGTAGGGCGGGTCGAACAGGCGGGAGAGCTCCGCGCAGTACGCCAGGCAGGCCGGCCCGTCGGCGCCGAAGGCCGCCCGGAAGGAGTCCTCGGCGATGGCCCCGAAGTCGGGCGCGCGGTCCCACAGCGCCCGGCCCAGCACCGCCATCGCCAGGCCGGTCGGGAAGAAGGCCCGCTGCACCTGGCAACTGACGAGGCCGTCGAGGCCGAGCGCGGCCAGCCCGCGGAGGTCCTGGCACAGCACCTCGGCCACGGCGACGCCGCCCGGATCCGCGTAGTGGTCCCACATCAGGTGGTAGTCGTAGTCGAAGCTATCGCCCCGGAAGAGGCCCTGCCACGCCCGGAGGAACGCGACGTTGCCCTCGACCGACCGCGGCAGCTCGATCCGGTTGCGCTCGTAGGGGGGCAGCGTCGCCCCCGCCGCCGGTCCCGCGCCGGTGAAGGCCCGGCTGTAGGTGCGGCTGATCGGGGCGAACATCAGGATGAAGCGGTCGGGGTTGCGGAGGCGCGCGGTCTCGGGCGGCCAGAGCAGGTCCACGTAGATCAGGAAGGCGATCCGCGCCGGCGAACCGGCCGCGGTGAGCCGCGCATCCAGCTCGTTGAGCAGCAGCACGTACCAGTCGGCGGGGCGCGCCTGCCGGCACCCGGCGCACTCGCAGTGGTTGTTCCAGCCGTCGGCCAGCCAGACGTGGAGGATATCGACCTCGGGGTGGGCGCGCGCGTAGGCGGCGATGTCCTCCACCATCAGGGCGCGGACCGCGGGGTTGGAGTAGCACAGCTGCGTGTTGAGGGGGATCCCGCCCCAGAGCGCGCGCCGGCCGTCCACCTCGGCCAGGTACCGCTCGGCGGCGGGCGGGACCGGCGGCGCCGGGTACTCCCACCCCAGGCCGGGGATGCCCAGCGGCTCGCAGGTCCAGCCGTGGCCGACGTCGTGGAGGACGAGGCCGCGCCGGCCGATCTCCTCGACCAGCCGGTCCCGGAGGGCGCGCGCCCGCTCGACGGAGAACGGCTCCGGCGCGAGCAGCGGGTTCAACCGGTGGCTGTGCCAGCGCTCGAAGAAGGTGTAGGCCTCGCGGAACTGGATGAAGTAGGCGTTGAGGCCGACCTTGGGCGCCCAGTCGACGAGATCGCGCACATGCGCGTAGCCGACCGCGCCCTCGATGCAGATGCCCCGATGCCGGTGGGCGGCGGCCTCCGCCACCCGCACCGCGCGCGCGGCGAGATCGATCCGGGGGAGGCGCGCGCCGTCCGGCCCGGGCCGGACCCAGCGGCAGCCGAGCTCGGTGAGGTAGCGATAGGCGGCCAGGAGCACGCTGCGCGGGTTGCTGCCGGCGATGATGCCCGCGGCGCCGGCCGTCTCGATGTAGATCGCGTCGTCCCACTCGGGCTGCCGGACGGCCGGCCACGGCCGGAGGTCCACCCCGAAGTCGGCGAACGTGCCGAGGCGCAGGCCGGTGGCGTCCCGCACCGGGGGCTCCTCCGGGACGGGCGTCGCGGGCGGGGTCGCGGTCAGCCGGGCGAGATACCCGGCCAGCTCGGTCGCGGCGAACGTGACGGGGGTGGCCCGGCCCAGGGTGGTGATGCGAATGGCGGATCCCGCTGTCGTCACGGCGCCCCTCCCCCCACGCCCCCGCGCTGCGCACCGGGCGAGTATAACCGCGGCCGGGGCGGCGCGCGACCCGCGATGGGCAGCGCCGCTCGTGACGCGGCCGGGCTACGCCGGGCGGAGGGCGCGCCGCAGCCGGCGGGCGGCGAGGGCGGCGGGCAGGCCGAGGAGGGCCGCCACCCAGAAGGGCAGGGCCGGGCTGACGGCGACCAGCCCGCCGGCCAGCAAGGTGCCGGCGAGCATGGCCAGGGACCAGAGGAGGTGGAGCAGGCCGACGATCTGGCCGGCCTGGTCGGCCGGCGCGACGGCGCGGACGAGGGGCAAGACGGCGCCGGAGAGCGACCAGGCCGCCGCGGTGCCGGCGACGCCGGCGAGGAAGAGCGCCGGCAGCGAGCCGGCGGCGAGGGCGAGGGCCGACAGGACGGCCAGCAGCGGGCCGAGGCCGGCGAGGACGGCGGCGGGCGCCCCGGGGCCGGTGGCGTCGATGAGGCGGCCGACGCCGAGCTGGGCGACGACGGCGAGGGTCAGGCTGACGGTGCCGAACAGGGCCGCCGCGGCCGGGCCGCCGCTGAGGCGGGCGATCAGCAGCGGCCAGAGGAAGGTGGCCGCGCCCCAGGCGCAGGTCGAGAGGAAGCGGAGCAGGGCCAGTTGGCGCACCAGGGGGCTGCCGAGCAGGGGACGGTACCCCGCCAGCGCGCCGGCCAGGGCGGGCCGCCGGGCGGTCGGCCCGCCGTCGGCCGCGGGCAGGGCCGCCGCGGCGACGAACACCAGCAGCCCGGCCGCCAGACCGGCCCAGCCGACGCCGGCGAAGCCCCAGCCAGTGAGCAGGGCGCCGGCGGCGAGGTTGCCGAGCGCGCCCCCCAGCGTGTTGCCGACGTAGAAGGCGCCCGTCGTCAGGCCGATGGTCGCGCGGCCGGCGCGGGCGACGAGGTAGGTCTGGCTGCCGGTGGACTGCAGGCCGTCCGCCAGCCCGGCGGACAGGAGGAGGAGCGCCAGCGCGGGCGCGGCGGGCGTCAGGAAGAGCAGGGCGGCGATCGGCAGGCCGGCCAGGCCGAGCCGGAGGGTGCGCCGGGGGCCGGCGCTGGCCGCCAGCGCCCCGCCGAGCGGGGCGCTCACGGCCCCGGCGAAGAGGCGGGCGGCCGCGAGCGCGGCAATGGCGGGCGGCGCCCAGGCGAGGTCGCGCTCCAGGTAGACGGGCAGCAGCGCGCGCGCCGGGCCGCCCACCGCGCCGGCGGTCAGCAGCAGGGCCAGCAGGATCGGGATCTCGCGGCGCGAGTCCGGGGTGGCGCGGCGCGGACGCGGGGCGGCCATGCTGCTCCTGTGGGGGGATGTTCGGCGAGGAGACGCCGGGGCCACCCGGCCCGGGCGTGCCGGCGGACCGGCCGGCGCGACCACTCCGTCGCCGGGCGGGGCGGCGGTCGGCGGCGCGCGGAGGTCGGTTAGCCCCCACGCACGACCGTCGTCGCCCCGCCGCTCCCCCAGCCCCCCGCCCCGCGGCACGCCCCGCTTCAGGGGAAGCGGACGAGGTCGGCGACGGTGACGGGCCGGCCGGTGCGCAGGGACTGGTTGGCGGCGATGCCGGTGAGGGCCGCCAGTGCGCCGTCGCGGTGGCCGGCGGCGCGGCCGAGCGGGTCGGCCGGCCGCTCGCGGCGGAAGAGGTCCTCCAGGAGGCGCACGTCGCCGCCGCCGTGGCCGCCCTTGCCCTCCGGGATGGGGACGACGAGGGGCTTGCCCCAGAGCGGGCGCAGGACGATCTCCGGGCGCTCGCGCGGGGTGAGCGGCTCCAGGTCGCGCAGTCCGGGCATGTTGAAGTCGGCCTTGGCGCCGCTGACGTAGGAGTTCTCCTCCACATCCAGTTCGAGCCGCCCCTTGGTCCCGTTGAGCATCACCCGCAGGCCCTCCCAGGGGGAGTAGGCGGTGAGGTGGTAGGACATCGTCGCGCCGCCCGTGTAACGGACGAGGACGGCCATGTCGTCCTCGATGCTGATGCCGTCGCCGAAGACATTCTGGTCGCGGTG
>JAUJMV010000084.1:0-1336 GCA_030446685.1 Thermomicrobiales bacterium
GTCGGCGACGAGCGGCGCCGCGGCGGCCACCTGCTCGAAGTTGTCCAGCACCAGCAGCAGGCGGCGGTCGCGCAGGGCGGCGGTGAGCTCGTCGAGCAGCGGTCGCCCGCCCGCTTCCCGCAGGTCGAGCGCCCCCCCGATCGTCGGCGCCACCAGGTCGGGGTCGGCGACCGCGGCCAGGGCCACGAAGCAGACGCCCGCGGCGAAGTCGGCCCCGCGCCGCGCGGCCACCGCCAGCGCCAGGCGGGTCTTGCCGACGCCGCCGGGGCCGGCGAGCGTGAGGAGGCGGCAGGCAGGGTCGGCCAGGAGCGCGTCGATCCGCGCCAGCGCGTCCTCCCGGCCGAGCAGCGGCGTGGGCGGGAGGGGGAGCGTCGCCTGCCAGGCGGGGGACGCCGGCGCGACCGGGACCGCGCCAGCCCGGATGCGCCCAGCCAGGGCGACGGTCTCCACCGCCGGCTCGACGTCCAGCTCGTCCGCCAGGACGCGCCGGCAGCGCGCGTATTGGGCCAGCGCCGCGTCGGCCTGGCCGCCCTGCGCCAGGAGCAGCATCAGCTGGCGGTGGGCGTCCTCGCGCAGCGGATCGAGGGCCAGGAGGCGCCCCAGCGCGTCGATGCCGGCGGACCAGTCGCCGCGCTCGGTGGCGAGGACGGCCAGGCTGTGCAGGGCCTGCAAGGCCAGGTGCCGCAGCCGCTCCCGCTGCCCGACGACCCACTCCTCGAAGGCCGGCGCGTCGCCCACGCCGAAGCCTTCCAGGAAGTCGCCGCGGTAGAGGGCGACCGCCGCGCGCAGGCGCGCGGCGTCGGGCGGCGCCCCGGGGGCGGGCAGCCCCGCCAGGAAGGCGTCCACGTCGAGCCAGCCGGGCGCCGCGCGGTCGAAGGCGACGACCTCGCGGGTGCTGGCCAGGTGGTCGCCGAGCAGGCCGCGCAGGTTGTGGAGCACCCGGCGCAGGGAGGCCCGCGCGTCCTCCTCGGTCGCCTCGCCCCACAAGAGGCCGGCCAGCGCCTCGCGCGCGTGCGGGCGGCCGGTGACGGCGAGATAGGCCAGGAGGGCGCGGGCCTTCGTCGAGACGAAGCCGCGCACCGGCTCGCCGCCGCGCGTCGCACTGAAGCCGCCGAGCAGTTCCAGCCGCAGCAACCCCGCCCCCGACGCCCTCGTCGCCCCCACCGGGACGGTCCGTTAACGATCTCGTAACGATCGGCCGCCAGAATGGCCGCAGTGTACCACGACGGGACACCGCGCGGCGGCCCGGGGGAGGGCCGCCGCGGCGGGCGGGGGGCGCCGTGTCGGTACGGGGCGGCGCGGGCGCCGAAAGGGGGGGATGGTGCTGTCACGGCAA
>JAUJMV010000084.1:1436-2812 GCA_030446685.1 Thermomicrobiales bacterium
GGGTGCCGGCGGTCCGGCACGGCGTGGGAAAGGTCAACGAGATGCGCACGAAGCATATCCTCATCCGGCTCGCGAGCGTGTTCTTCCTCTTCGTCGCCGGGCTGCCCATCGCGTACGGCGCGCCCGCGCGCGCCGCCGCCGCGAGCGAAGGCAAAGGCTGCGGCTATCACGAGACCTACGGGCCGTACGGCGCCGTCGCCGGGCGGCAGACGCCCGACCTCTTGCTCGCGCTCACCGTGTGCTCGCCGTCGTCCGACAGCCCCGGGATCGACATCTCCCCGCGGATCGACTGGGGCGACGAGACGGGCTGGCAGCAGGGCGGCGTGCGCATCAGCGGCTGCCAGCCCGGCTTCTTCTGCAAGTTCTACGGCCGACACACCTACCAGTCGCCGGGGCGGTACACCGTCCGCCTCCGGTACTATTTTGGCGCCGGCCTCTATTACACGTCCAAGTCCCCCATCACCATCGACGTCTTCGCGGGGGCGCCCCGGGCCGCGATCGACCGCGCCGACTGGATGGGGCGCATGGGGAGCACGATCGGCACGCTCCCGCTCACCCAGCTGGCCATCCCCGGGACGCACGATTCCGGCGCGTACGGGTTCACCGCGAGCTCGATCATCGCCCCCGACTTCCCGCCGATCGCCAACCAGCTCCGCGCCCTCGCCCAGGACGCCGAAGACGAGAAGGCGAACTGCCCGGACGGGCTCGCAGGCACGTGCGAGGGAATCCTGGAGGGGTTCGCCGCCGAGGTCCGCGACCTCGCGGCGGGCTTCGATCCCGGTCGCCGGGTGGACACCGTCTCACCCGACATCGGGCAGTTCGTGACCGATGTCTCGAACGCGCAGGGGCGGGATGTCGGGCAGCAGTTGCATGACGGGATCCGCCGGTTCGATCTCCGGCTGTGCGCGCCGGTGGCCCCGCGGACGGAGTTCACCCTGTGCCACGGCCTGTACGGTGACGGCATCACCACGGTGCTGTCCCAGATCAAGCAGTTCGTGCAGGCGCATCCCGCGGAAGTCGTCATCATCGACCTCAACCGCTTCATCGCCGTCAACGGTTCGGACCAGGACCCGAGCCTCGATGGCCCGCACAAGGCGCTCATCACGCAGATCCGGCAACTCTTCGCGACCGACACCGGCGGACAGTGCGACGACCCGGCCGCGTGCCTGCTCGTGCCCAGTTCGACCGGGACGAGCGCGACGTTGAACGACATCTGGGCGACACCCGGCCGGGTGATCGTGGTGGACAAGACGCAAGCCATCGTCGACTGGGACGCCCAGCAGCATCCGGCCAACCCCGTGCTCTGGAGCGGCTCGGCCAAGGCGGGGGAGTGGATTCAGACCGACGACCCCGGCGCCTACCAGGGCTACGTGTTC
>JAUJMV010000085.1 GCA_030446685.1 Thermomicrobiales bacterium
GGCGCCGATCCGCGCCAGCTCGATCGTGAACCGCCCCGGCCCCGCGCCCGCCTCCAGGACGCGGTCGCCCGGCCGCACGTACCGCCGCAGGTAGCGCCGGTGCAGGTGGAGGCTCACCCGGTCGGCGGGGCTCGCCGCGAACCGCTCCCACTCGCGCTCACCGTAGGCGTCGTAGTAGCGGCTGATCCACCCGGCGTCGTATTTCGTGCCCCCCATCGCCCCCGTCCCCCGGGACCGGGCCGGCGGCCGGCGCCCCTCAGCCGGCCCGGCCGGCGCGCCGTGCCCGGACCGCCCCCGCCAGTTCGCGCAGGACCGTCGCGGTCGTCTCCCAGCCCATGCAGGCGTCGGTGATGCTCTGACCGTAGACGAGGCGCGACCGCTCCCCGAGCTCCTGCCGCCCCTCGACCAGGAAGCTCTCCAGCAGCACGCCGATGATCCCCCGCTCGCCCCCGGCGACCTGCTCGGCCACCGCGCCGGCCACCAGGGGCTGGCGGCGGTAGTCCTTGTCGCTGTTGCCGTGGCTGGTGTCGATCATCAGGCGCGGCGGCAGCCCCTCGCGGCGCAGCGTCGCCAGCGCGCCCCCGACGCTGGCCGCGTCGTAGTTCGGCCCGCCCCGCCCGCCGCGCAGGATGATGTGGCAGTCCTCGTTGCCGCGCGTGGTGAAGATCGCGGCCAGCCCCTGCTCGGTCACGCCCGAGAAGCTGTGCGGGTAGGCCGCCGCGCGGGTCGCGTCGACCGCCATCTGCAGCCCGCCGCCGGTGCCGTTCTTGAAGCCGATCGGCATCGACAGCCCCGAGGCGAGGTTGCGGTGGACCTGGCTCTCGGTCGTGCGCGCGCCGATCGCGCCCCAGGCGACCACATCGGCGAAGAACTGCGGCGAGATCGGATCGAGGAACTCGCAGCCGGCCGGCAGCCCGAGCGCGATCAGGTCCAGCAGCAGCCGGCGCGCCAGGTGCAGCCCCTCGTTGACCGCGAAGCTGCCGTCGAGGTGGGGGTCGTTGATCAGCCCCTTCCAGCCGACGGTGGTGCGCGGCTTCTCGAAGTAGACGCGCATGACGATGCGCAGGTCCCGCTCGACCTCGTCGGCCAGCGCCCGCAGCCGCCGGGCGTAGTCGAGCGCGGCGTCGCGGTCGTGGATCGAGCAGGGGCCGACCACCACGATCAGCCGGTCGTCCTCCCCGTTCAGGATGCGGACGATCTCCTCCCGCGCCCGGCTCACCGCCACCGCCCCCTCGTCGGGCAGCGGCAGTTGCTCGAGCAGGATCGCCGGCGGGATCAGCGGCCGAATGCTCTCGATGCGGAGATCGTGCGTCCGCGGCTTCGCTCCGTCCTGTGCCGTCGCCCCCCCCGCCTGCGGGCTGCCGGGCGGCGTTTCCGCGATCGTCACTGCGCGCTCCCTCCTCACTACGGACCTCTCCGATACTCGGCGGCTCAGGCGACCAGTGCCGGGGCGGGCGCCAGCGCCGCCCCGAGCGCGTCGGTCGCCCGGACAATCTCGACCAGTTCGTCCGGCGCGATGCTCTGCTCCCCGTCGCAGAGGGCGGCGCCGCGGTCGGGGTGCATCTCGACGATCAGCCCGTCGGCCCCCGCCGCGATCGCCGCGACCGACATCGCGCGCACCAGCGAGCGGCGGCCGGTCCCGTGGCTCGGGTCGACGATCACCGGCAGGTGGCTCAGCTCGCGCGCCAGCGGCACCGCGTTGAGGTCGAGCGTGAAGCGCAGCAGCGGGTCGAACGAGCGGATGCCGCGCTCGCAGAGGACGACGTTGGGGTTGCCCGCCTCGAGGATGTACTCGGCGGCCATCAGCCACTCCTCGACCGTCGCCGACATCCCGCGCTTCAGCAGGACCGGGCGCTCGCTCCGCCCGACGCCGCGCAGCAGCGGGAAGTTCGCCATGTTGCGCGACCCGACCTGCAGCATGTCGGCGTAATGGGCGACCAGCGGCACCTGCTCCGGCTCCAGCACCTCGGTCACCACCGGCAGCCCGGTCGCCTCGCGCGCCTCGGCCAGCAGGCGCAGCCCCTCCTCCCCGAGCCCCTGGAAGGAGTAGGGGGAGGTGCGCGGCTTGAACGCCCCGCCCCGCAGCATCTGCCCGCCCGCCGCGCGCACCGTGCGCGCCGCCGCCAGCGTCTGCTCGCGGCTCTCGACCGCGCACGGCCCGGCGATCACCACCGGCCGCCCCCCGCTGAAGACCGCCTCCCCGACCCGCACGACCGTCCGCTGGAGCGGATCGCGCCGCGCCGCCAGCCGGTACGGCCCGCCCGCGGCGCCCCCCGTCACGCTACAGCCGTTGCCGATCCCCGCGCCCATCGCCGAACCCTCCCCCCGTGCCGTCCCGCCGTCGCCCCGTCGTCCGTCCACCGTCCGCTCCCGCCGGGCAAACAAAAACGCAGAGGCTCGATCCTCTGCGTCCGCCGACATTCTCGATCTGGGTGCGCTTACGTCGTCACAACTCCGCACGACCCAGCCGACAATGTCGGCGGGCTAAAGTAGAAGGAATACCACCAGCTCCGGGAGAGCCGGGCGGTGGCTGTATTCCCTGCGGAGCGCGAGCGCCGATCGTCCATCTGTCCCCTTACAGCGTGTCCGGTTGACACCATCCTACGGGGCCGCGGCCGATCTGTCAAGGGGATGGGAGCGGTTGGGCAATTTGCCGCGCGGGTCCGCCGCCCGACACGGAGGCGCAGCGGGCACGGGTCGCGGCCTTCGCGGAACGCCGTACCGAGCGCGCG
>JAUJMV010000041.1 GCA_030446685.1 Thermomicrobiales bacterium
GAGACCTGCGCCAGCGCGGCCTGCACCCAGGGCAAATCCTCCGGCGGGCAGGGGAGCGACAGGGTCCAGGCCCCCTCGGTGGAGCACCGCGCGGGCGGGTCCTCGGACACCCCCTCGCCGAGGATCGCCGCGTCGTCGTAGACGCAGTACACCCGCAGCCGCGGCCCCGCGCCCTGGACGACGAGCGGGCGGTCGCGCGGCGCCTCGGCGGCGATCAGCGACATCCCGATGCCCGCCACCAGGTCGAGTTCGCGCCGGGCGGCGCTCCCCGGTGCCGCGATTAGGTCGGCGATGACGGCCCAGGCCTCGGCGGCCGGCCGTGCGGGGGTGGCGGCGACGCGCCGCACCACGACGCTCGCGCTCATCGCGCACCCCCCGGAACCACGACGCCGGGCGCCCGTCGGGCAAGTTCGGCCGCCCGCGCCAGGCTCGCGGCCGTCAGGCGCCCGGGATCGAGGGCGGTCCGCTTGTCGAGCGCGCAAGCCGCCACCACCACCTTGCGGATCTGCCGGCCGTCGAGGCCGTGGCAGGCAGCGGCAGCCCGGGCGAAGTCGGGGTCCTCAATCACCCCCGCCGCCGCCGGATAGGCGCACGCCAGCGCCGCGACGGCATCCTTTAGGATCGCGGCGGCGGTCTGGGGACCTGGCAGCGGAATCATCGCGACCAGATCCGCGCGCGACAGGAAGGCCGAGTCGATGGCCGCCGCGAAGTTGCTGGTTGCCACGAACAGGAGGTTGGGATAGCGGGCCGCCAACTGGTCGAGGCCGGCGAGGACGGCGTCGGTCGCCCGATGCACATCAACCGGATTCGCTTCCAAGCTCAGCTTCGCCCGATCGGCGGCCAGCGTCTCCACCTCGTCCAGCAGGACGACGAGCGGCCCCCGCGCCGCCCGCTCCGCGATCACCTCGCCGAGGAGCCGGCGCACCTCCTGCTGGCTGCGGCCGAGGCCGGCGTTCGCCAGGGCGTGCGGCTCGACCTCCAGGTAGTGGAACCCTCCTCGCGCCCCGAGCGCCTCGGCCGTGCGGCTTGCCAGCCCCCTGGCGAGCGACGTCTTCCCGGTGCCGGGGGGGCCGGTCAGCAGGATGAGACCGTGGAGCGGCAAGGCGCTAGGATCCACCGTCGGGCGCAGGGTGAAGGACAGGACGGCCTGCGCCAGGAGGCGGTCTTTCTGGCCGCCGTCGAGCAGGATCGCGTCCCAGAGCGCGGAGAACGGCAGATGCGGGAGCGGGTGCTCGGCGGCAACGCCCTTGACCAACTCCGCGGGCGGCCCGACAGTTGTCATGTCCGCTGGGGGGACACGGACGCCCGCGCCCTCCTGATCGCGCCTGGACAGCGCCCTCATGCAATCCCTCCTCGGTGGATTTCGGCGGGTTCCGCTCACGTCCCCGCGAAGGGGTGATCGCGCAGCCCTGGCTCACACCGAGGAGTATACGTACGGTTGGGTTGCTTGTCAACTGCAATGAGCCGCCTGTCGATCGTCGGGTCAGCCGAGTCGGTCCTGCCCGCGGTATTCCTGCTTCGAGGGGTGTACTCGCCCGTCATCGTCGACGTAGCCGCGCCCCATGCGATCCAGGGCGATCCGCATCACCGTGATGGTGACCTGGCAGTGGTCGCGCAGGCGGTACATATCGGCGAGCGAGCGGATTTCACGGCCCACCAGCAACGCGGCGAGGAGGTGCCGCGGGAGGGCGAGATGGCTGGCGAACCATTTCGCGTGGCGTTCCTCCCAGGAGTCGGGCTCGTGGCGGTGGAGGAGTTGGCGCGCGGGCGCGAAGCCAGGGAGGGTCGGCTGATCGAGCATGGGTCGATCGACATGGAGCCACCAGTGGCCGATCTCGTGGGCGAGCACGGTGTTGTACAGGAAGGGCGTGTCGTCGAACAGCAAGCGCCTGGTTTCGTTGAAGACGACCAAACGCTCGGCCGGGCGGAGTTCCGCCAGGGTGGTGTGCCCCGCAGCCTCCGGTAGCGGCTCCCATAAGATCCCGAGATCGCAAACATCTTCGGCGAGGCGCTCGACCGGCACCGGCAAGGTCAAGGGGCCACCCGTCATGGCGACAAAGCGGCGCAGCACCTCATCGGCGCGTTGCTCGACCATCCGCTCGTCGTAGTACTTCTCGGTTGGCATGAGCCTACTCCCGATCCGTCTCCCGCCGGAGGAAGAGGGCAGTCCACTCCCGCCGCGTGCTGGGGTTGCCCTGGAAAGAACGCAGGTATCTGATCGCGTCGGGATCGCGCACCAGGAACTCGGCGAGGTCCGACGGCACTTTGCCGGCCAGTCGGAGCAGCTCGTCGGGATCGGTTGCCAGCGCCTCCGCCATCGCTCGGATCGCCTTCTCACTCGGCGGCGCCATGCGATCGTTCTCGATCTTGCTGAGATAGGTGAAGTCGATCCCGGCCTTCTCCGCCAACTCCTTCTGGCTGATGCCGCGCTGCTTGCGCACGTCCCTGATCGTGCGCCCGAATGATGAGGTCATCGCGCCACCCTATCCGCTATCCCCGCCGCGATCCCCACACCGGTGCAGTATCGCTTGAGTTGCTCCCCAAGTTCAAGCGAGACGCTCCTCGGCGGACTCGCTGACCTCCGCTATCTAAGGCCGGCCCCGACAAGGGCGACGTTAAAGATCCAGGGCCGGTCTCCGGGCGCACCGCCACGAAGCTGCCGGTATTGGAACCCAGCAGCGGGCCGCCAAGGGAGCTGAAATTCGATGTAATTCCATACTTTCCGGGCACCCACCAACGCGAGTACGACCGCTGGCCTTCAGTGATCAGGCGTCGGATGCGGGGCGCGGCCCCGGTGGCTGCTCCTTCGCCGTCACCGCGGCGCCGAACGTCTGCGCGTCCGGGTAGCCGAGCGCCGCGCCGATCTGGCGCGCGGCGCTGAAGGCGAGCATCGTCTGCGGCTGGCGCGGCAGCAGCACCGCGGGCCGGGCGGGTGGCGGAACTTCAGGTGCTTGTGCTTGCCGGGCACCGCCGTGTAGCCGGCGGCCTCGAGGAAGGCCGCACCGCGCGCACCCGCAGGGGCGTCAGCCCGCCCGCGCCCGCTTTCGCCATCAGGCCCCCGCCCGCGGCCGCTTACCGCCGGCGCGCCTGCTTGCGCTGGCGCTCGGCCTGCTGGCGCTGCTTGGTGCTGCCCGCCGCCAGTACCGTGATGCCATTGAAGCGCGGGTCGTCGGGTGGGGAAGCCCTCGACGATGAGCAGGTCCTGCGGGTTGGCGGCTTGGCCTGGGCGACCTTCTGCCACTGCTTGCGGGCGATGAGGACGGCCTAGTCGGTCGGGCTTGTCGGCGTGGGCAGCCCCGCCCCTGCCCGCCCCGCCACCGGGCAGGCGACCTATCACAACAGATCCAACAATCCCGCCACACACCGGCATGCCGGCGCCCTGGGGGCAGGGGAGACAGCACGTCGGCCTCACCCCAGGCGCCGCTTCCGCTCCTGCGCCGCGACCGCCCGCACTCTCCTCCAGCGCCGCCCGCGCCTCCTCGGCCCCCAGCCAGCCGTCGCGCACCGCCCGGTGCAGCGCCCCCTCAGTAACGCGCAGCCGCTCGGGCGATCCGCCGGTCGCGATCGTGCGCCGCCAGATCCCGGGCCGCGCGGTGGCGCTCCTTCCAGCGAGCGTCGCAGCGTGTTCGGGCCACCGTGTGCTGTAGCTCCGCGATCGCGCCCTGCGCAGCGCACCACCCCGCGCGCTCGCGCTCCTCGATGATCCGCGCCAGACGGGTCGCTTCCTCACCGGCTTCGCGTGCCCGCCGGTTGGCCTGCTGTAACAGCCGTAGCTCGTGCGACATCGCCCCTCCTGCGCGTCCCCCGACGGCGGCAGCATAGCACGCGGCGGCAGCGCGGCGCGGGGGCGCCACGCTGGCAACTACAGGCCGACCGCGGCGGCGGCGTTGTCGCGGAAGAGGCTCCCCTCGCGGATGTAGCGGCGGACCATGGTGCGGGCGCGGTGGCCGGTCTGGGCCATGATCGCCCGCTCGCGCACCCCGCCTGCGCCGCGGCGGTGGCCAGCCCGCTGCGGAGGGAGTGGCCGGCGGCGCGCGTCGGGTCCAGCCCGGCGGCCGCGGCGGCGCGCTGCACCACCAGCGCCACCGCGCGGTCGGAGAGGCGGCCGGCCCCGACGCGCCCGTGGCGGTCGACCGCGCGGAAGAGGGGGTCCCGTCTGGATGCCGCCGGCGGCGAGCCAGTCCTGGAGGGCGCGCACCGGGCAGGTCTCGGGGCGCGAGCCGAAGGGCAGGCCCACCCGCCGCCCCTCGCCCTCCTGGTCGGTCTTCGAGTGCCGGAGGGTGACCACCAGGCCGTCGCGCTCGCAGCGGACGTCGGCCAGGTCGAGGCCGACCAGCCCGAGCGGCGGAAGGCGCCGGCGAAGCCGACCAGCAGGAGGGCGCGGTCGCGCGCGCCCAGGAGGCGGGGGGAGGGCGGCGATCAGACGGCGCAGCTCCTCGGTGACCAGCGGGTCCTTGCCGGCCTGGGCGGTGCCGATCGCGCGGCGGATGCCGCCCCAGGTGCGGCGGACCACGCTGTCGCGGGTGGGGGTGGGGTGGCCGGCCGCCTGGTGGGCCTGGCTGATCGCCGACAGCCGCCGCTGGAGGGTGCTGGCCTTGCGGCCGCTGTCGGCGAGGGCGGCGAGGTAGAGGGCGACGGTCTCCGGGGCGGCGGGGAGGGGCGGGAGGGTATAGCGGTCGCACCAGGCGGTGCAGTCGGCCCAGTCGGCGCGGGAGGCGCGCAGGGTGTTGGCGGCCTTGGCCTGGCCGGCGTAGTCGCGCGCCGAGGCAGCGACGGCGCCGAGGCGGAGGCGCAGCTCGGTGGCCACCAGGGCGACCGCCTCGTCGGTGTCCGGTGGGTCGGTCGTCGCGTCCGAGGGCTCGTCCCCGCGGAGTTCTCCACGGTGTCCCAGGTGTCGCCGACCGCTACTTGCACGCCGTACACCCCCACGTCACCCAGCTCATCGCGCGCGTCGCGCCTGTCCACGCTGCTCACACCGCCCATCGCTCCCCTCCCCTAGCACTCCCAGTATTATGTCGAACATTCCTACCAAACTGATCCGGACCAACCTCTGACGGGGTGTGTAGGGTGTGTCCCCCGAAGTGTTGACCGGGCGTGAGGCGACCCTACCCGCCTCAGTCGGCGACCATCTCGATAGTCTCGGCGGCACCTTTCTCGCAGACCGCGTAGTGATACCGGGCATCGTGCCAGCAGCGGACGTCGCCCCAGGGCTGCGAGCCGACCAGCGCGCCGAATTCCGCCGCGCTGAGGACGGTGGCGTGGCGGGGTTCCCGGTAGGCGACCCGCCCACCACGGACGGTCGACAGCTGGGCCAGCAGCCAGAGCGCGCGGAGAGGCAAGTTCGTCCAGAAGCGCGAGCGCGGCTCGGCCAGGAAGCAGCGCCCGCCGGGGCGCAGCACGCGGTGCATCTCCGCCAGCGCGCGCGCCGGTTCCGGGAGGATCGTCACGAGGCGCGCGGCGACGACGGCGTCGACGGCGGCGGTCGGCAGCGGCAACGCGTGCACGTCGGCCCGCTCGAAGCGGCAGTTGGTCAGGTGGCGGGCATCCGCGCGGGCGCGGGCGCGGCGCAGTTGGGCCGCCGAGCGGTCGACGCCGACGACGCGCAACTGCCGAAAGCGCCCAGCCAAGCGCCGGGCGTAGAAGCCGGGGCCGCAGCCGAGCTCGAGGAGCCGGCTCCCGGCGGGCGGCGCGCCGGCGGGCCAGAGCGCGGCGACGATCCCCGACGTATGGTCGCGGAAGAGCCACTCGCGGCAGAAGGCGTAGCACCAGGGGAAGCGGTCGAAGAGGCTGGCCGGTTCGTCGCCGGCGTGCACGCCGAGCGGATCGATCCGGGCCGGCGCCGCTGGCCGGCCGGTATCGGGCACGGCGCGACGCCTGGCGCGGGCGCGCGGCAATGGTGTCGGCGGGGACGGCGGGCGCCGCGCGAGGGCCGGCGCGAGCGCGCCCGACACGGCCAAGGCCAGCGCCAGGGCGCGGCTGCCGTAGTTGAGGTGGAGTACCCAGGCCGGCGCGCCCGGCAGCCACGAGTGGAGGTAGCCGAACCCGGCGGCGCCGACGACCAGGCTCGCGGGGAGGAGCAGCCGCCGCCCGACCAGCGGCACGAAGGCGAGGAGGAGCAGCGTGTACCAGGGCTGGCTCGGCGTCGCCAGGGCGAGGAGGGCGACGAAGAGGAGCGCCGCGCGGTCGGCGATGCCGCGCGGGGACGCCAGCGGCCGGAGCCAGCACCAGAGCGCCAGCGCCCCCATCGCGGCGACGATGAACAACTGGTACCACTGGGCCGCGCCGAGCGCGCCGAGGGGCGAGTCGGCCAACCACTGCGGCCAGCCCGCCGGTCCCCGGGCCATCAGCCCCAGCGCCTGCTGGAGCAGGTAGTACCGCCCGCCGGAGGCGATCCCCTCCTCCCGCACGTAGCCCGGCAGATAGCCGAGCACCCGCGCGCCGACCGAGAGGAAGGGCAGGTAGGCGAGGGCCGCCGTGACGGCGCACGCGAGCGGCAGCCGCAGGTCGCGGCGGCGCTCCGGGTGCAGCAACGCCGGGAGCGCGACGACCGCGTAGAGCTTGACCAGCGCCGCGCAGGCGAGCAGGAAGCCCGCCTGGACGGGGCGGCTGGCGAGCCGCGCCCGCACGGCGAGCAGGAGGAAGAGGATGGCGACCACATCGATGTGCCCGCTGTGCCCGACCTCGAGGATCAGCAGCGGGTGCCAGGCGTAGAGCAGCGCGCGCTCCGGGCGCAGGCCGAGCCGCGACAGCAGCCCGGCGATGACGCCGATCGCCGCCAGGTCGCAGCCGACGAAGGCGAGCTTGGTCCAGGTGACGCTGTCCGGGTGGAGCCAGTAGAGGAGGCGGAAGACCGCCTGGGCCACCGGCGGGTAGATCGTCAGGACCGGCTTGCGGTTGATGCCCGGATAGATCGCCGCGTCGCGGTACCGCTCCAGCGCCGGGTCGGCGGGGGCGTACTGGTAGGGGTTGAGGCCCGCCGCCTGGACGCGCCCGTCCCAGATGTAGCGGTAGATGTCGTCCGAGGCGCGCGGCGTCTGCGGGACGAAGGCCAGCCGCGCCGCCAGCGCGACCAGGAAGACGAGCGCCAGCGCCGCGCGGGCGGGCGGGCGGCCCCGGAGGACCCACCCGGACGCCAGCGCGTAGAGGACGAGCTGGGCGGCCAGGACGAGCGCGAAGGTCCGGGGATCGCGCTCGTCCGCGAACCACCGCGCCATCCGCAGGGTGAGGAGCACGACCCCGAGGCCGAGCGCCGCCAGCACGCCGAGGTCGAGCAGCGCGCGGCGTGGCGCGCGCCCGGTCGGGCCACGCGACGCGATCCCCTCGGGTGTGGCTACGATCTGCATGGCCTTCCGTCTCCTCACGTTGGCGAGCCCCGCGCAGGCGCGCCCCGCCCCCAACCCGGCGAAACCCGGCGGTGGCGCGCGGCGGGGGATCGCGGCCCGTTGCCGGGGGGTGTGCCGGATCAGCCGGCGCCGCGCGCGGGGGTGGGGGTCGGCGGCGCGACCGGCTGCACGATCCGCTTGGCGCGCAGGAGCGGCTCGGCCGCCGCGAAGTAGTCGCGCACGGCGCCCTGGCCGCGAATCCAGTCGAGGTAGCGCGCGATGCCGGTCGCCAGGTCCGTTTGCGGCGCGTAGCCGATCGCGCGGGCGCGGGCGATGTCGGAGGTCAGCGCGCGCATCTCGCCGGGCCGGAACTCCCCGGTGACGACCGGGGCGATCGGGACGCCGAGGGCGGCGGCGAGCGTCTCCGCCACCTCGCGGATCGTGGTGGCGCGGCCGCCGCCGATGTTGACCGGCTGCCCGTCGAGCCGGTCGCCGGTCGCGGCGAGGAGGTTGGCGCGGGCGATGTCCTCGACGAAGCAGAAGTCGCGGGTCTGCTCGCCGTCCTCGTAGAGCGCGGGCGGGCGGCCGTTCAGGAGGCGCGTGGTGAAGATCGCGATCACGCCGGTGTAGGGGTTGAAGATCGACTGGCGCGGGCCGTAGGTGCAGGAGTAGCGCAGGGCCACGGTCGGGACGCCGGTCTGCCGGCCCCAGGTCAGGACCAGGCGCTCCTGGTCGGCCTTGGTGATCGCGTAGACCGTCTCGCCGCCGATCGGGGCCTCCTCCGGCGTCGCCGCCGGCGTCGCGACCGCGTCGCAGACCGGGCAGCGGACGCCGAAGTCGCCGGCGCGCAGCCGCGCGACCGCACGGGCGCGGGGGAAGACGAGCCGGTGCGTCGGGCAGACCGCCGCGCCCTCGCTGTAGACCGCCTGGGAGGAGGCGACGACGACCTTCCGCACCGGCAGGTTCTCGTCGCGGATGACCTCGAGCAATTGGGCGGTGCCGAAGCTGTTGACCGCGACGTACTTGCTCAGCTCCGGCATGTACCCGCCGTAGGCCGCCTGGTGGAAGACGACATCGACCCCCGCAGGGCCGCCACGACCGCGCCCCGGTCGCGGATGTCGGCCGCGGCGAATTCGGCGGCGGCCGGTATCCAGGCCGGCTTGCCCGCGCGGTGGGTCTGCGGCTCCAGGTTGTCGAGGATGCGCACCCGCCATCCCTCGCGCAGCAGCAGGTCGGCCAGGTGCGACCCGATCAGCCCCGCCCCGCCGGTCACCAGGGCACGCTTGCCGTTCCAGGGTGTCCGCGTCGTCACGATGTGCCTCCTTATCGTGGGGCGTGGGGCTCCTTGCCGGGGGCGGTGGGCCGCCCACCGCTTCCACACGACCCGCGCGGTGACCCGGTGGTAGCCGGTCGCGCCCTGGGGGACGGTGCCACGCTCATCCGGCGGCTGCACGCCGCCGTCGCGGTCGGTCGCCCGCACGGTCAGGCGGTACTCGCCGGGCTGGGGCGGGCGCCACTCGAAGCTCCAGAGCGCCCAGGAGAGGCGCGTGCCGGGGTAGTCGAGCCGGGCCTCCCGCCAGGTCTGCCCGTCGTCGGGGCTGACCTCGACGCGGGCGACGCCGCGGTCGCCGCAGAAGGCGATGCCGCGCAGCCGCACCGGCGTCCCGAATGGGAGCGGCCGGCCGAAGTCGGGCTCGTCGATGCGCGAGCGGTTGGGGATCACGAAGTTCGGCCCCCAGCCCTGCTGCTCGTAGAAGCCCTGCGCGTCGTGGTCGACCAACTCGACGCGGGTGATCCACTTGACGTTCTTCTCGCCGTAGAGGCCGGGGACGATCGCGCGCACCGGGTAGCCGTGGCGCTCGGGCAGCGGCGCGCCGTTCATCGCGAAGGCGAGGAGCGTCGTCGCCTCCAGCGCCTTCGCGATGGGGAAGGTGTCGGTGTAGCCGTCGGCCGCGTGCAGCTTGACCTCGACGACGCCCGGCCGCGGCCCGGCCGCCGCGAGCAGCGTCCCCAGCGGCACGCCGGTCCAGCGCGCGTTGCTCATCAGCCCGGCGCCGACGCCGTTGCTGATGCACATCAGCGTCGTCTCCTGCTCGATCGCCGGGAGCGCGGCCAGGTCGTCGAAGCGGTAGGTGCGCGGCCGTTCGACCAGGCCGCCGATCTCGAGCCCCCAGACCGCCCGCGCGACGTCGGGATCGACCACGTTCTTGGTGACCGAGTAGAAGCGGTCGTTCGGGGTGATCGGCTGGACGCCCGCGCCGCGGTACTGCGTCCCGTCGTAGCTGAAGGTGGCGCGCTGGTAGAGGCGGCGGATGAGGTCGCCCGAGGCGAGGCCCAGGAGCGCCCCGGCCCCCAGGGCGAGGAAGGCGCGGCGACCGAGCAGCCGGTCGCCGACCGGCGCGGGCCGGCGGAGCGGGGCGGGGCTGGTCAGCAGGCGGTGGGTGAGGACCAGCGCCGCGCCGTAGCTCGCATAGGTGACGAGCAGGCCGAGCGCGGTCACGATCGTCGCCGGGCGGGGCGCGAGGCCCCGATAATTCGTGCCGAGGACCGGGCGCAGGCCGATCAGCGTGGCGACCCAGGCGCTCGCGATGACGGCCGCGAGGAAGAGCAGGCCGGGCCGGTCGAGGCCGAAGCGCCGCGGGCGCTCGGGGTCGCGCATCCGCCCGCGCTCGACCACCCAGGCGTAGAGCAGCCCCCCCAGTGTGCCGACCGCGAACTGGCCGAGCAGGACCGCGCCCACGCCGAACTGCTTGAGGCCGTTGTACCCGCCGAACCGATCGAAGAGGGCGAAGAACGCCGCGATCGTCAGGGTCGGCGCGACGCGGTCGGGGATGGCCTCCGCCGTCGAGGAGATGCCCAGCGCCGTGCGGAGGAGCGCCATCACCAGCGTCAGCAGGAGCGCGGCGACGATCCCGGCGAGCAGCCCGGCGCCGAGCGCCCGCCGCCAGTGGCCCGCGCCGCGCTCCGCTGTCCCCCGCGCCGCCGTGTCGGTCGCCGTTGCCATGTCAAACTCCTATTCGCTGGCGGCGTCAAGTGCGGCGTCGATCGGCGCTGCCGGCGCGTCCGGGCCGTCGAGGCCGAGGGCCTGGAGCGCGGCGCGGGTGGCCGCCAGGTCGCGGCGCCCCGGCAGCAGCCGGCGCAGGTGGCGCAGATCGCCGGCCTCGTCGATGTCGAACGTCGGCGCGACCCGGCCGACCGCGAGCCCGGCCCGCCGCGCGCGGGCGGCGATGTCGCGCCGGACGGTGCCGGTGCCCATCGGGATGCCGCCGAACACGTCGTGCCAGCCGCGCATGCCGATCAGGTAGTAGCCGCCGTCGTGGACCGGCCCGAGGACCAGGTCGTGGCGGTCGAGCTGGCGGAAGGCGGCGGCCACGGCGGCGACGGCGACCTGGGGCGAGTCGGAGGCGATCAGGACCGTCCGCCCCTCGCCGCGCGCCGCCGCGCCCCGGAAGAGCGCCCGCTGGCGCGCGGTCCAGTCGCCGTCGCCCTGCGCCAGGACGCGCCCCCGCCGCCCCGCCGGGCCGACGAGCGGCGCGATCTCGGGCCAGGCGCCGGGCGGGGTGACGTACCAGCCGACCGCGAAGGGGGCGGCGGCGAAGCGGGCGGCGAGGTCGCGGAGGAAGGCGCGGTAGAGCGCGACCGCCGCGTCGTGGCCGATGGCCCGGCCGAGCCGCGTCTTGGCCAGGCCCGGCCGCGGGGCCTTGGCGGCGATGTAGAGGGCGGCGCTCATCGGGCCACCGGCCCCGCGCGCCGGTCGGCGCGCGCCGCGGGCGACCAGCGGGCGTAGCGGAAGACGGTCGAGAGGATGCACCAGCCGGCGCGCAGGCTGCCGGTGACGGTGCCGCCGACCTTCGAGACGCCGATCCGGCGGTGGTAGCGGACCGGCGCCTCCCGGTAGCGGTAGCCGGCGCGGGCGGCCTTGACCATCATCTCGACCGACCAGCCGTAGGTCAGCTCGCGCGGCTCGAGCGCCAGCAGGTCGCGGCGGCGGATCGCGCGGAGCGGGCCGAGGTCGGTCACCCGGACGCCGTAGAGCCCGCGCATCAGCCAGGCGGCCAGGCGGTTCCCGAGGATCTGCTGCGGGGTCAGCGCGCCCGGCGCGCAGGCGCCGAGCGCGCGCGACCCGACGACCAGTTCGGCCTCGCCGGCCAGGAGCGGGGCGAGGACCCGCGGCAGGTCGCCGGGATCGTCGGCGGCGTCGCCGTCGAGGAGGACGATCAGGTCGGCGTCGCGCGCGGCCAGCACCCCGGCGCGACAGGCATACCCGTAGCCGCGCCGCCCCTCGCGCACCACCTCGGCGCCCGCCGCGCGCGCCAGGTCGCCCGTCCCGTCGGTCGAGCCGTTGTCGACGACGATGATCCGGTCGAGGACGACCGCGGACTGCGCCCGCAGGCGCTCGACCACGCGCCCGATCGCCGGCGCCTCGTTGAGCGCGGGGATGACGGCGGCGATGCGCGGCTGGGCCGATTCGTTCCGCGGCGTCGCGCTGGCGAGGGGCTGGTGGGTAGGCATTGGTGTATCCCTTCACTGCGCGTCGAGGAGTGGGACCTTCCTGGCGTGAGGCACGGGTAGAACAGACGACCCGCGCGTCCACACTCAGCCACATGATCATTGACGCACGCGGGTAGTCGGGCCGGCAACACACGAGTACCAGATGTGGTGCTAGCACTCGTGCTCTTCGCGTCACGGCCCGCGGCTGTTGCCACGGTCACGACCCACCCGTGTAAGGCCTCATATGGCCGGGTGTGCCGCGCGTCCGCTCGACCACCGCCCGGTCCTATCCCAGCCGCGCAGTCTAGTTACGGATCGCCCATCTCGCTCGTCGGGGGAGCCCGGGCCTGCCGGCTTCGTGGCCGGCAGGCCCCGATTCTTGCTGGGAGTCGGGAGAGAGCCCGCGGCCAGGACCTGGTGGAACAAGACGCCCGCCGCATAGGCCCCCGCACCGTGCCGCCGCAGCAGCGTGCCCCAGGTGCGGAAGATGTCCTGCTTCACATCCAACCCCAGGGCCTTCTGCAGGTAGACCGGCCCCTCCATGATCGCCCCGGCGATGAGGCCGGCGAGGATAGCCGGCCAGAACTGGAATCCCATGCGCCACGCCCTCCTCGGCCTGCATCCGGCCGGCGGTCTCGTGCGGCGGTTTCGCCGCTGCGTGCCCAGCGCCAGTCGATCAGCACCAGCACGGCGGCGACCACGGCCACCAGCAGCGGGAGCACGAGCGCTCCCGCGGCGGCCCCCGCGGGCACCGACGCTGGGCGGGTGGCGCCACCGCATCTCCCTGCCGGCCCCCGATCCTGCCGGCGCCCCTGGCGTCGCGGCGCCCGTCACCCGCTCGCGCAGCACGGCCCGTTTGTCTTGGCTCGTTGTCTCAACCACCGGCCGTACCGCGGCCAGCGCGTGGTCGACCGCCGCCGGCCCCCGGCCGGCGTAGAGGAGGCCGCCGGGGACGCCGGAGAGCACGACGACCAGCGTGGAGCAGATCTGCGCGACCACGCTGCGGCGGCGCGACGCGATCTCGCGGAACGTCCAGACGATCAGCGCGAACCAGCGGGCCGCGGCAGCGGCCCCGGTGGGCGCCAGCAGGATCTGGACGGCGCGCGCGACGCTGGCTCCGCCCGACATCGGCCTCCCCCCGTGCCACCCGCGGCGGCGCGACCGTGGCTGCCCCCGTCCTGAGGCGGTGTAGACCGCGCTCTCCTGCGCC
The DNA here is from genome assembly GCA_030446685.1 of Thermomicrobiales bacterium. Classification (GTDB taxonomy): domain Bacteria; phylum Chloroflexota; class Chloroflexia; order Thermomicrobiales; family CADCWN01; genus JAUJMV01. Next base: position 13,024 of record JAUJMV010000041.1, read on the forward strand.
GACTTGTGCACGTTGGGCGCCGCCCCTCACAGGCCAGCACGCGGCGGGGCGCGCCCGGGTGGACGCGCGGGGACAATCTGGTGGACGCGCGGTGAACATCCGGGGCGCCGCGGCCGGCGCGGCCCCTGGGCGGCCCCGCGGCGGGCGCGCGGCTACCGCCGCCGCCGGCGGGGACGAAGCGGTAGCCGACGCCCCGCACGGTCTGGATGTAGCGGGGCCGCTCCGGGTCGTCGCCCAGCTTCAGCCGCAGCCGGCGCACGAACACCTTGAGGTGCTGGGCGTCGACGATGGCCCCTGGCCCCCAGACCCGCTCCACCAGGAGCTGGTGCGGCACGACGGCGCCGGCGCGCCGCACCAGCTCCTCCAGCAGGCGGTACAGTGACGCACCACTAGAAGCTGTGCGAGAAGGGGCGCTGCAAGGGTCGTCGGGCGGGTGGCAACGGACGAGCACCGCCATCCCTGCAAGTCCGTACGCGGCTTCCACTGGCGATCATCCGCGCCTTAGGCCGCTCACATACCCCTTCTCGCACAGCTTCTAGTGCTCCGTCCGAGCAAGTTTGTTCGGTTGAGCGGGCTGGGCTATCCTGCGTGGCTGGCACATGCTAGCAGCACGCGGAGAGGGTTGGCATGAACAAGAAGTATCGGGTGCGGTTGACGCCGGAGGAGCGGGCGGAGTTGGAGCAGCTGGTCCGGACGGGGCCGGGCGGCGGCCGCGACCCAGACGCGCGCCCGCATCTTGCTGAAGGCCGACGGCGCGGAGGGCGGTCCGGCCTGGCCCGACGCGGCCATCGCCGAGGCGCTCGAGGTGAGCGTCGCGACGTCGAGCGCACCCGGCAAGCGTTTCGCGGCCAACGGGCTCGAGGCGGCCACCCGCCGCAAGCCGACCACGCGCGCCCCGCAGTGGAAGCTGGACGGAGCGCAGGAGGCGCGGCTCGCCGCGCTGGCGTGCAGCGAGCCGCCGCTCGGCGCGGAACGCTGGACCCTCGCCCTGCTGGCCGACAAGCTGGTCGAGTTGCGCGTCGTCGAGTCGATCGCCCGCGACACGGTGCGCGTCGCGCTCAAAAACGAACTTTAAGCCGTGGCTGAAGCGCGAATGGAAGATCCCGCCCCGTGCGAACGCCGCCTTCGTCGCCCAGCTGGAGGATGCTGGACGTCTACGCCCGCCCGCGCGACCCGCGCCGCCCCCTGGTCTGCTTCGACGAGAGCAACAAGGAGCAGCACCGCGAGACGGTCACGCCCCTGCCCCCGCGCCCGGGCAGCCCGCCCGCCGCGAGAGCACCTACGAGCGCAACGGCGTCAGCAACCTCTTCATGATCTTGCGCTGCGGGAGCAGTGGCGGCACGTCGCGGTCACCGACCGGCGTACGGCGGCCGACTGGGCGCGCTGCATGCGCGATCTCGTCGACGTCCATTCCCCCCATGCCGAGCGGGTCGTGGTCGTCATGGACAACCGCACACCCCACCCCGGCGGCCCTCTACGCGGCCTTCCTGCCCGCCGAGGCCAAGCGCATCTGGGACCGGCTCGAGTTCCACCACACGCCCAAGCAGGGCAGCTGGCTCAACGCGGCCGAGATCGAACTGAGCATCCTCAGCCGCCAGTGCCTCGACCGGCGTATCCCCGACCAGACGACCTTGCGGCAGGAGGTCGAGGCGTGGGCCGCCCGCCGGAACGCCGCCCAGGCGACCATCGCGTGGCAGTTCACCGCCGCCGACGCCCGGCGCAAACTCACCAAGCTCTACCCACCCCTCGACCCGGCAGAGTAGCTCGGACGGAGCACTAGCAGGCGTTCGGGGGCGAGAAAGGGGCTGCGGAGGTCCGCGACATGAAGCGGCCGTGGACGGCGGACGAGCGGGTCGCGCACTGGACCCGCCGCCGCGGGGCCGCCCTGGGGCTGCGCCGGCCGCGGCGCCCCGGATGTTCACCGCGCGTCCACCAGATTGTCCCCGCGCGTCCACCCGGGCGCCCCGCCGCGTGCTAGCCTGTGAGGGGCGGCGCCCAACGTGCACAAGTCGGCGCAGGAGAGCGCGGTCTACACCGCCTCAGGACGGGGGCAGCCACGGTCGCGCCGCCGCGGTGGCACGGGGGAGGCCGATGTCGGGCGGAGCCAGCGTCGCGCGCGCCGTCCAGATCCTGCTGGCGCTCACCGGGGCCGCTGCCGCGGCCCGCTGGTTCGCGCTGATCGTCTGGACGTTCCGCGAGATCGCGTCGCGCAGCCGCAGCGTGGTCGCCCAAATCTGCTCCACGCTGGTCGTCGTGCTCGGCTCGTCCCCGGCGCCCTCCTCTACCTGATCCTCCGGACGCAGGCGACACGCGACGCGGCGTTCGGCCGTTCGCTGGAGGCGGAGCGCTGCAGGGCCTGGCGGATCTGCGCCGCTGCTCGGCCTGCCGGCGCCCAGTGCGCGACGATTTCGCCGTCTGCCCCCAGTGCGACACGGCGTTGGGTCGTCCTGCCCCTCGTGTGCCCAGCTGGTCGCTGTCGGCTGGGCCATCTGCGTACGGCCGAGCGGTGGAGCCGGCGGGGGGACGTCCGGGAGACGCCGGGGAAGGAGGGGGCGCCGTGCGCTGCTGCCCCGCCCGCTGCTGCTGCCGGGAGGTGGGCCGGGGGCGCTGCACCCGGCCCTGGCGCCGCGGGAGGTAACGCACCCGGCGGGAGAGGCCGCCACGCCGCCTTCGCGAGACGCAGCCCCGGCTCCCGGGCCGGTGACGCGTGGCGTTCCGCCGGCGGTCTCGTCTTCCGCTGGCGGGAGCAAGGGCACTGGCCGGCAGGCCCGGCGCGGGAAGCGGCGCGGCGGGTGATCCGAGCACGAGGGGAGCATGCGGGAACGTGAATGTCGGCGGCGGCCGTCGGCACGCCGGCTCGCGCGTAGGAGCGCCGCGGGCTCACGGTGTCTCGCCTCGCCAACCACGACCGCCGGGCGCAACCGTTGGGGTTGATGGCGATCGAGAAAGAGTTGTCGGCCATACTACCCCCTTGTGCCCTTAGGGAGCACGCTGCGGCGAGTCGAAAAGAAGACGTGAGATGGACGGCGAGTGGATAAGCGCGGACGACTGATCGGCGGGGTGGCGCTGACCGCCCTCTTCCTCTGGCTGGCACTCCGCACCGTCGATATCGGGGCGGTGCGCGATGGGCTGCGGGCACGCGCGCTACGAATTTCTCCTGCCGGCCGCCCTCTGCAACGTCATCGGCTACGGCGTCCGCACGCTGCGCTGGCAGCGGATCCTCGCGCCGACCAAGCGCGCCTCCTTCGGCCGCCTCTACCCGGTGCTGATGACCGGCTTCGCGGCGACAACCTCCCTGCCGGCCCATCCAGCGAGCCTACGCGCGCCTATCTGCTCGGCAGCCGGGAACGGGTCAGCCGCAGCCTCGCGCTGGCGACGATCGTCGTCGAGCGCGTCGGCGACGGGGTGACGCTGATCGCGCTGATGGCCGTGACGCTGGCGCTCTTCCCGATCCCGGTGACCGACCCCACGCTGCGCACCGTCGAGATCGCCGCCGCGCTGATCTTCGGCCTGGCGACGGTGGGGCTCGCGGCGCTGCTGCTCGCCCCGCGGCCGATCCTGGCGCTCGTCCGCCTGGTCCTGCGCCCGGCCCCGCACGCCCTGGCGCGCCGCGTGGAGGGCCCACCGAGTCGTTCCTCGGGGGCTGGACGCGCTGCGCCGCCTGCGTGCCTTGGCCCCGCGATCGCGGGCCTCTCGCTGGTGGTCTGGGGGCTGGAGGGGCGAGCTACGGCCTCATCGCTGGCGTTCCCCTTCGACCTCGGCCCGGGGCAGTGGTTCGCCGCCGCGGCGTTCCTGCTCGTCTTCGTCAACCTCGGGATCGCGATCCCCTCGGCGCCGGGCTACATCGGCACCTACCAGTTCTTCGCCACGCTGGCCCTCGGCGCCTTCGGCGTCGCGCCGGCCCTGGCGGTCGGCCTGTCCTTCGTCGCGCACGCGCTCCAGTACGGCCTGATCACCGGGACCCGGCCTGCTCTGCTGCTGGTGGCTGGGGCTGACGCCCGCCGCCTCGGCGCGCTCGCCCGCACAACGCAGCGCGCGCGGCGGCACCGCCCGCTCGGTGGCGGCAAGCGCGGACGTGGCCGATTGGCCCCCGTAAGCGGCCCACGCGCGGTCCCAGCATCGGTGGGCCGTCGTGACGGGCGGTGACAGGCGCAGCGGGGGGCAGCTGTTCGCGGGTGACGAGCAATGGCGTGCGGGGGCCGACCCCGACAGCGGTTGGTTGACCCCGATTTGCAGTCGCCGACGGCAGGAAACACCCTGCTATCACGACGGGAACCGCGTGCTGACGCCGCCACGTCGGCGCCTGCGCCTGGATTCCCCCGCCGCCGCCCACACGGGCATGCGTCAAGGAACTGGGATCCCCGCGAAGGCGGTGCTTCGGCTGAACAGTGCCTGGAAAGTGGGGGTCGTGGGCCGGGAACGACCAAGAATCAGCACCGCGGGGCCGGCATGCGGTCGTTTCCGCAGGAGTATCGTCCCTGCTGCGGAACCTGAAGCACCAACGTCGCGGGAGCCCCAGGAACCGCTGGCGGGGGGTGCGGGGGGCAACATCGCGGTGGCGAGCCGCCATCGTTGCGCCACCGCGGATACGCCAGGAGCCGGTACAGGTCTAGCGCCCCGGCGAATACGTACGCGAGCCCGAACGATGCAAGGACGGAGGGGATCATGGCCGAGAACAGGGCGCAGGAGCAGGCCCGCAAGCCTTCAGGCGGTTACGGGACACCCACCCGCACCGAGGCCTGCTGGCGGCGCCGGCCGCGCGCGCCCCGGACGGGGCGGTCGGCGCCCGGCTCCCGGCGCACCGTCGCGCGGGCGCTCGCCGTGGCGGCGCTCGCCGCCCTCGGCGGCTGCGCCACGCAGCCAGCGGGACCGCCGACAGCGTCGGCCCCCCGACCCTCGCCGCCACCGACCCCACCGTCGGTCGCGCCCACGGCGACGACGCCGCCCAGGCCCACGCCGCCACCGCCTACGCCGGTCCCCGCGCCGACGGCCACGCCGGCCCCTGCCCCGACGGCGACGCCGGCCCCCAGCCCCACGCCGACGCCGCGCCCGCCCACGCCCACCGCGACGCCGACCGCCACCCCTACGCCGACACCGATCCCGCGCGCCGCGCGCGGCGTCGTGCCGATCCTCTGCTACCACGCCATCCGCGACTGGGAGGCGGACGACAGCGCGCAGGACCGCCCTACATCACGCCGGTCGCCACCTTCGAGGCGCACTTGCGCTTCCTCCGGGAGCACGGCTACCACGGGGTGACCACCGAGCAGGTCTACCGGTACTACGCCGACGGCCAGCCCCTGCCCGCCCGGCCGGTGCTGCTGTCGTTCGACGACAACGTCGGCAACCACTACACCACCGCCCGGCCGCTCCTGGCGCGGTACGGCTTCACCGCCGCCTTCTTCATCATGACGATCACCCTGGGCAAGAACGGGTACATGAGCGCGACGCAGCTCCAGGAGCTGGACCGCCAGGGGTTCGACGTCCACCCCCACACCTGGGACCACCAGATGGTCACCAAGTATCGGACCGGCGGCGACTGGCACGCGGAGCTCGTCGAGCCGAAGCGGGAGCTGGAGGCGCTCCTCGGCCACCCGACGCCGTTCTTCGCTTACCCGTTCGGCGTCTACGACGTCGCGTCGGCGGCCCAGGTCAAGGCGTATGGCTACCGTGGGGCGTTCCGCCTGAACCGGATCCCGGGCGAGGAGGCCGCCGACCCGCTCTTCGCCATCCGCGCTACATCGTCAATTCCTACTGGGCGCTCGACCAGTTCGCGGCGGCGCTGACCGGGGCGTAGCGGGCCGGCGCTGGCGCCCCATGGTTAGGCCCCCGAAGGGGTGGCCTGGCGTCAGGGGCTCGCGCCGCGCGCAAGTGCGACGTGTCCCTGGGAGCACGCGGCAGACGAACGGCGGCGATGCGCGAGGCTCCACTTTGCAGTCGCAGAGACGCCTGCCCCCGACTACAAGCGGCACCGCTTCCCGCCGGAGATCATCAGCCACGCCGTCTGGCTGTACTCCCGCTTCGCCCTGAGCTACCGCGACGCGGAGGAACTCCTGACGGAGCGGGGCGTGATCGTGACGTACGAATCGATCCGGCGGTGGTGCGGCAAGTTCGGCCAGACTACGCCAACGAGCTGCGCCGCACGCCGGCCCGGCCCGGCGACGGGGAGCATCATGCTGAACGTGGACTGCGCCACCCGTGACCAGAGCGCGCAGATCAGGAACGACACCGACGAGGTCCCCACGCGGGCGGACGTCGGTGCCGCGGTGCGCCGCCTGCCCTGGGGGACCTCGGGACGGCGGCGGGCATGGCCCCTGGCTGGCGCCTGGCCCTGTGGTTCTTCGGGTGGCTGGCCTCCTACCTGGGGCACGGGACCTTCCCCTCCGCGACCGTCGGGGCGTATCGCGCGCGCGCTGCTGCAGGGGGAGGCGCTCTGGCACGTCTGGCTCGGCGAGCGCGGCTACACCTTCGCCGCCGCCCAGCCCGCGACGGCCGCGTTCACGCCCCTCTTCGCGCTGCCCCAGCTCGTCGGCCTCGTCGCGCCCTCGGCGACGGTGGCGGGCGCGCTGCGGCACGCCGCGCTGGTCGCCGCGCTGGCGTACTCCTGGCGCGCTGGCGCGGCTCGATTATGAGCGCCCGGTCGCGCTGGGCGTGGTCGCGGCCGTGCTCCTCTGGCCGGCCGCGCCCTTCCTGGGGGTGGTCTACCCCGAATCGCTCCTCCCTCTGACGGTCGTCGCGGCGCTCTATCACGCGCGACGCGGGCAGTGGTGGGCGGCGGCGCTCTGGGGCGGGCTGGCCGGGCTGGCGCGCGGCTTCGGCCTGCTGGTCCTCGTCCTGCTGCTGGCGGAGGCCGTGCCGCGTTGGCGGCGCGAACGGGCCGGGCCGATCCGTGGGTCGCGCGTTGCTGCCGCTGGCGCTGGCGCCGCTGCCGTTCCTCCTCTTCGTCGCCTGGCTCGGCTGGCGGACGGGCGAGCCGGGCGCCTACTTCCTGGCGCAGGACGCCCTGGGAGCGGGCTCGCTCCTGCACCCGCGTGGGCCGGTCACCATGGCGAGCGCGCTGGGGCGGCTGCGCGGCGAGGGGGCGTTCACGCCGGGCTACCCGCCGGGCGTGGCCTTCCCGGTGGCGCTGATCCCGGCCGCGCTCGACGCCGGGGCGCTGCTGCTCGGCGGCCTGCTCGGGCTGTGGCTCCTCCGGCGCGCGCGCCCGTCGTATGGCCTCTTCGTGCTGACCGGCGTCACCGCCTCGTTCCTGGTCCTCGGACTGCCGGGGAGCTCGCGCCGGCTGCTGGCGTTGTCGCTGCTCTTCCTCGCGCTGTCGCTGGTAGGGCGCTGGCCGGTCGGCTACGTCGCCGCGCTGCTGGGCGTGACACTGCAGGCGCTGACGATGTATCTCTACGTCAACGGCTTCTTCGCGGGCTGAATGCGAATGACGCGTGACCGATACCGAGCAGCACGGAGCGGGGCGTGGGAGGGCGGATGATGCAGGCGGAGGTTCGGGCGGGCGCGGGCGGGGGGTGGGCGGCGCGACGGCGCCGGTGCGGCGAAACCTCCCGGTGGCGCCGCTCGTGCGCGACCTGGTCGCGCTGGGCGGGCTGCTGGCGGGCTGGCGGCTGGTGCTGCTGCTCTTTGCCACGCTGGTGGCCTACCTGGGGCCGAACGTGCCGCCGCCGCAGGGGCTGAGCGACCTCCTCGACCGGACGCTGGTGCAGTGGGACGCCGGGTGGTACCTGGCGATCGCGCGCGATGGCTACAGTGCTGGCGAGGGGGGCAGGCGAGTGTAGCCTTCTACCCGCTCCTGCCGCTGCTGATCCGCCTGGTCTACGCCGGCGTGGCGTCGTGGCGAGCGGCGGGGGCGCTGGTCGTCCACGCGGCGCGCTCTTCGGCGCGATCCTCTACCTGCACGCGCTCGTCCGCCTCGACCACGATCGGCCGACGGCGACCCGCGCGGTCGCCTTCCTTCTCCTTTGCCCGACGGCGGTCTTCCTGACGGCGGTCTACACCGAGTCGCTGCTGCTGCTGACGATGATCGCGGCGGTCTACCACGCGCGGCGCGGGCAGTGGTGGGCGGCCGGCCTCTTGGGGCGGCGGCGGGGCTGACCAAGCTGGTCGGCGGCGTGGTGCTGGTGGCGCTGCTGTGGGAGTACTGGCGGGGCGGCTGGTGGCGGGCGCGCCGCCGCTGCTGGACAGTTCCGGCGCTGGCGCTGGTGCCGGCCGGCGCGCTGACCTTCCTGGCCTACCTCCACCTCCGCTTCGGCTCCTACCGGGTCCACTTCGCGGCGCAGGAGGGGTGGTTCCGGGGCTCCTTCTTCCACCTTCATCCCCGACGGCTGGCACTTCCTGGTCGCCTCGCTGCGCGGGCGGGGCTACCTGCTGTCAACTACTACTACCCGCAGGCGAACACGTTCCCCTCGACCGGCGCGTTCATGCTAATGGACCTGCTGCTGCTGCTCGCCTTCGCGGCGATCGGCCTGTGGCTGTGCTGGAAGGTGCGCGGTTCCTACGGGCTCCTGGTCCTCGCCATCCTGGGCCTGGCCGCCTTCTCCGGCTCGCCGCAGCCTCAACCGCTTCGTGCTGATCCTCTTCCCGCCTTCATCTGGTTCGCGCTGGTCGCCCGGCGGCCCGTTCCCCGGCTTCGGCCTGCTGATCGCCTGCGGCACGCTGCGGGCCTTCTACACCTTCCTCTTCGTCAACGGCTTCTGGGCGGGCTGACCGCCGCCGAGGCGAGCGCCCGGCGGCTGCCGCCGCCCGGCCCGCCGACCGCAATCGGCCCGCCCACGCGCCACGCCGGGAGGGGCCCCGAGCGGCGCCCACACCAACCGCGCCCGCGGGCGCCCCGCTTCCCGCCCGGCGGCGGCGGGAGGCCGCGCTAGCGTAGATCTGACAGTTTAGAGAGTTGACGGCATGGGGATCGCGCCTCCTGGTGGCGGTTGCTGCTACCCCAACCAGGAGGGCGATCCCCATGCCTATTGTACCGCTCGCCCATGCCCCCGTCGCCGTTGCCCACGGCGCTGGCCCCTGCTGCCCCGCCTCTTGGCCTACACCCAGGCCCTTGGTTTGGAGCGCCATCTGCGGCGACCGAAGCGCGGGCTGCCGACATTGGTGCTCGCGCTCGTCTGGCTGGTGCTGGCCTGGCGCGGCAGTGGCCGCCCCCACCACCTGGCGGACCTCGACGAGCCACTGCTGGCGGCGCTGCTCGGCGGCCACCAGCCGCCGTGCCCGAAGACGTTGCACCGCAGCCTGGGCTACTTCGCCCGCACGACGTGCGCGCGGCGGTCGAGGGCGGCCTACCTGGCCGAGCTGTCAGCACCGGCCTGGGCGTCTGGGCGGCCATCGACGCCCACCAACTGCCCTACTGGGCCGCGGCAAGCTGACCGCTTCCAGAAGGGCTGGGCGGGGCAGGGCCGCCCTCTGCGCGGCTACCGGCTCTACCTCGCGGTGGACACCGACACCGGCCAGATCATCACCTACGCGCTGGCGCGCGGTGGACGGCGCGACCACCAGCTGCTGGCGGTGCTCACCCGCCGGGCGCGCTCCTCCTCGGCCGCCGGCTGACGGGGGTGCTGGCCGACTGCGGCTTCACCAGCCGGGCCTCGGTGGCCGCGCTGGCGGTCACCGGCGTCCCCTTCATCCTCGGCTTTGCGCGCTCGGCGCCGATCCGCCGGCTGGCCGCCCTGGTGGGCAGCAGCGGCGCGGCCTGCGCGACGGCGGGGCGATCGCTTGGGTGCCTGCCCCTGGGACGACCACCGCAAGAAGCTCTTCGGCGCGCGCGCACGCCGACCGACCAGCGCGGGCCGCGGGTCTACGTCACCAACCTGCGCTCCGTCGGCCCGCGGCAACTGGCCGTGACGTACCGGCGCCGCTGGCGCGCCGAGCAGGCCATCGAGGAGCTGCACAACGGCCACGATCTCGACCACCTCGTCAGCACCCGCCTCCACCCCAACCAGATCGCCGTCGGCTTCCGGTTGCTGGCCCGCAACCTCGCCATCGGCCAGCAGATCCATGAGGCGCAGGCCCGCCCCGAGATCATCCGCGAGCCGCGCGCGTTCCGGGTCACCAGGTGGAGGGGCTCGGCACGTTCGGGATCGCCCCGGAGGCCATCGTGATCACCCCGCGCCGCGCGCTGCCGACCGAGCAAACCTACCACCCTGGACCCAGCAGACGGTCTGCTATGCCGCCTGAGCCGCTGTCAGATCTACGCTAGCCGCTCCCCGCCCCCCGCCCGGTTCTTGCCCGCCGCCTAGAACGGCGGGTCGTTCAGGTCCACCCCGCCGGCGTCGTCGGTTGCCGGCCGGCGCCGTGCCGATACGCGCCACCCGCGTCCTCGTCAGTCTGGCGGCTGCCCAGCAGCACCAGGTCGCCGGCGACGACCTCGTAGACCGTGCGCTCTTCGCGGTCGGTGTACGTGCGGCTCTGCAGGCGCCCCTCGACGTAGACCGGCCCACCCCGCGCAGGAATTCGTTGGCGATCTCGGCCAGTCGGTCGAACGTGACCACGCGGAAGTCGGGTAGCAGGACGGCATTGCCGTCCCGCCCCTAAGAACTGACCGTGAGAGTTTCCCCTCGTCGAAGCAAACGCACACCGCCCCGTGGCAGGACGCGGTGTCACCTCGAGTTTGGCGTGGACCTGCCTATGGCAGGTCGGGTGCAGCAGCAGGCGGTTCGCCGCCGCGTCTGCGCCGCCGCGCGACCGTTAGATGACGTGGTGGCTGTGCCACCCCGTGATGCTGGTGATCGGTTGGCCGCAGCGCGGGCAGCGCCCGCCCTGCCGCTTCAGAGGTAGGAGAGCACTAAAAAGTCGGGGGTATCAAGCCGCTAGCAGTGCTGGTGTGACTGATGTCGGCACAGGCCGGAAGCCGGGATACCAGGTGCGGAAGGTGGCTTCCCAGTCGTCGTTGAGCACCTGTGTGCGCACTTGGAGGAGCAGGTGGGCGCCCTCGGGCGTCCATTGCATCTGCTGCCTCTTGACCATGCGCTTGCTGACCACCTGGTTGATCGCTGACTCGGTGAAACTGGTGCTGATCCGTTCGCCATTGCGGTAACGCTCACCATAGTTGACGATATACGGCGCGTTGTTGGCGATGTACGTCGCCAGTTCGCGGACATACTTGCGCATCCGCGCCGCCGCCTCGTTCCGCGGCGGCGGCGGCGCGCCCGCCTCGTCCCCACCCCAACCCTCCAGCGCGTCTGCCACACCTTCCAGCCGATCAAGGGCACTGGCGCTGTTGCCATGCCACAGATAGTGTTTGACGCTTCCCAGGCACCGCTCGAGGCTGACATCGTCAGCGGTGTCAGCGTCGGGCTGGACTGCCGTTGGTTTCGCCAGCCCCCGCGCGCATTGCTGCAGCACCGTGATCTTCATCGTGAGGTGGAACCAGTCGAGCAGATGCTCTGCCTCCGGGTGGAGGTACGCCGGCAGCGTTCGCACCGTCTCACCGCCATCCGTGAAGAAGGTCACCTGCTGGTTGGCCTGCATCCCTTGGGCGTCCAGGAGCTCGAACAGTCGGCGCTTCGGCTTCGGATCGACGCTGCGCACCAGGGCGAAGCATTTGCTCGACGGCGGCACGTCGTCGGGGTCATTCCGGCGGAAGGCGAGGATGCTCTTGCCCGCGATGACCTCGAACAGATGGGCCGTCGTGTCGCCGGTCGGGTCGCGTCGCGCTCGCACAATGCCGCCGTCCACTCCCACGGACAGCGGGCCAGCCGGAATGGGCAGTCGATCCCACTCGGCCTGGCACCCCGCCACAAACACGGCCCGTTCGTCGCCCAGCCCCTCCTCGCTGCGGCGCGCTGCCGCGAGCGTATGGTTGCGCACGGTGGCCGTGCTGTGCTGGTGGTCGATGGGCAACACCTCGTGGAGGAGCTTCGCGGTGACGCCATAGGGCAGCAACGCGGCCCATTTCGTCTCCAGGTACAGCAGCTCGGGACTGGTGCGCTCGGGCAGGAGCGCTGCGAGCGGGCGAAACGTCGTGGTCGTGTGCGCTTGGCACGCACAGTGGCGCCAGCGCGGATTGGGGACCGGGATCAGGCCGAAGAGGGTGTGGAACGGTGCGGGTTCGCTCTGCTTGAGCTGGCGCGGCTTCCCACACGCCGGACACGCCCGTTGTTGGTCGAGATAGCCAGCAACCTGCTTGTCGACGATGGTGTGTTGCAGCTGCTGCAGGATCTGCTTGCTCTCCTCCAGCGTCAGCCCGAGCGTGCCGAGTGTTGGCTCGTCTCGGGACACGTTGGCGATCTCATGGAGCTGTTCCGGCCCATCGTCCGCCACCGCGATTACTTGGATGCGGAAGTGCATGGTGTTCCCTCTCCTACTGTGCGGAGCGCGACATTGACCGCCCGGCGGTCGAACGCACTCGGCACCTGCTCCAGCCGATCTCGCATCCGATCGAGGGCGGCCATGAACGCGACGTCGTCGATGGTCGGCCGTGGCCCGCCGTTCTGGAAGTCGAGCAGGCGCTGGGCGACCAGCCGCGCATCCTCACGTGCCTGCAGCACCTCCAGCGGGGAGGAGTGCTCGGCGAGGAAGGCCCGGTAGCCAGGGGGACCGCCGCGGTCCTCCGCCGGACAATCGCCAGCGCCGTCGATGCACACAGGATATGGCGTCGCGGGGTTGCGCGGCAGCACCCGTTCGAGCCGGAGGTCATGCTGCCAGCAGTCACCCATGTCGTACTCGTAGAGGAACCGTTCGCTCGGCCGGAGTTTGAAGGCAGACAGTTTGACATCGTGGGGATTGTCGGCAAAGGGGATGCCGCCCATGCGCGAGATGCCGTAGTCCTTGCCATGAATGCGAAAGCGATGCAGATGCACATCTTCCCACCCCATGGCGATCTGCAGAATCCGATGGAGGTGGGCGATCGCCGTATCGCTGGTCACGAGGAGCCGGCGCCAGATCAGGGGGGAAATGGCGCGCAGCGAGACCTTGAGTTGATAGACCTTGGCGGTAGTGTGGCTCTTATCGGGGCTCACGTGCTCCTCCCAGTGTCGCCGAGTCACCCAGAGGGGCGCTGCGGCAGGGACCTTGGGCCGGAGAGGTGCAGACAAACGAACGATTGCGTGGTACCGCCCGCTCGGGTCGTGCATCCGCCGATTCTGACCGTGTCAACGCCCGCAAGCGTACCATAAAACCGGTCTGTGAAATCTACGTACCAAACGCCTCGACCGGCGTTGGGTTTCGTGGTACAAACGGACAGACGAATACACACGGAGGCGGCACGTTCATGTTGATTGGCTACGCCCGCGTTTCGACCACCGACCAGCACCTCGCTCTCCAGACGGACGCGCTGCACGCGGCGGGGTGCGAACGCCTGTATACCGACACGGTCAGCGGCGCCAAAGTGGACCGGCCGGGGCTGACCGCCGCCCTCACCACCTGTCGTCCCGGCGACACCCTCGTGGTCTGGAAGCTCGACCGCCTCGGCCGCTCGCTCCCGCACCTCGTGGAGACGGTGCGCGATCTGATCGCCCAGGGCGTCGGCTTTCGGAGTCTGCAGGAGAGCATCGATACGACAACCAGTGGCGGCAAGCTGATCTTCCACATCTTTGCCTCCCTCGCCGAGTTCGAACGCGACCTGATTCGCGAGCGAACGAACGCGGGGTTGTCGGCGGCACGGGCCAGAGGGCGGAACGGTGGACGGCCGCAGGGCGTCGATCAGAAGAAGCAGAAAGCGGCGCTGGCGCTCAAGAAGGAGGGCACGCACAGCGTCCGCGAGATCTGTGCGATCGTGGGGATCGCGCGCAATACCTATTACAAGTACACGCGCGCGGAGAACCAGCCGATGCCATCGAAGCGGCGCACGAACGCGCCGAAAGAGAATCAGCCCGCCCAGGCCATATAACGCCTGCTCTCGTGCGATACCCCCGACTTTTTACTGCTCTCCTCCGTCACATGATAGGCGACGCCGGCGTGTCGTCATCGTGACAGGAACACACGGCATGGATACGGTGTGAAACGCCATGCTCGAGCCGAACTTGCTCCTTACAGCGCAGGGCTTGCGGATCGAACCGCCCCTGCGGGTCGCGCACCAGCACCCAGCGGATTGTCACGGGCGGCAGGTCACCGTGGTACCAGACGGCGGTGGCTGAGGCGACCTCCACCGCGCGCGCCCTCCCCGTACCAGTTGGCCACGGTGACGACGGTCCAGGCGGTCGCCGGGTCGGCGAGGCACGCCGCCAGGGTCGGCAGACGTGCCCCTTGCACGCGCGGACGGCCCCGCTGCCCTGTGAGCTTGCCTCACCTCTGCGGACAGCTTATCGCTAGNACCACGTAGCCGCCGGCCCAGGCGGGCGGCGTCTCGCCGGCCAGCCGCGCCAGGTCATCCCACAGCGCCGCCAGTGTCACCGGCTGGTGCAGCGCGTCGGGCACGTCCTCCCCCGCCATTTCCTCGCAGAGCATCGTTAGCAGGTCGTTGATCGTCATGGTCGCTGCCCTCCCCCGGTGGCCGGGGCGGGGGGAGCGGCCGTGACGATCATCGCCGTCTTCCTCTTCCTCCAGCGCTACTTCATCCAGGGCATCGCCGGCGCCGTCAAGCAGTGACGAGTCGGGGAGGGGTGGCGGGTAGCACAGCCGGCCTAGGGCGGCCGGGGGAGCTCGGCCGCCGCGACACGGGAGAGGGGGACTTTCTCCGGGCCGATGCGTGCCGTGTCGCCTAGCTGCTAAGATGTCGACGTGGAACGTAGCGCTTGCCGCTCGGTCAGGGGGGGCCATGAAGATTACGGCGGTGGACACGTTCGTGCTGCGACACGCGCTGGATGAGCCGTTCGGCTTCTCGCAGTGGTGGTACGACGCCCGGACGGCGATGCTGGTGCGGATCACCGCCGACGACGGCACGACCGGCTGGGGCGAGGCCTACGGGCCGCCCGAGCCGAGCGCGGCGATCGTCGCGCACGTCCTGGCACCGCTCGTCCTCGGCGCGGACCCCTGCGACACGCTGCCGCTGTGGGAGCGGATGTACGCGCGCACCCGCGACAACGGCCGCGGCGGCATGGTGCTGCACGCCCTGAGCGCGGTGGACATCGCGCTGTGGGATTTGAAGGGCCAGGCGCTCGGGGTCTCGGTTTCGCGGCTGCTCGGGGGCCGCTTCCGCGAGCGGGTGCAGGCCTATGCCACCGGCCTCTACTTCCGCCCGCGCGACGATTTCGCCGCGGCGTTGGCGGACGAGGCGCGCGGCTACGCCGCCGAGGGTTTCCGCGCCATCAAGCTCAAGGTGGGCCTCACGCCGGAGGCGGACCTGCGCCACGTCCGCGCGGTGCGCGAGGCGGTCGGACCCGACATCGCGCTGATGGTCGACGCCAACCATGCCTACGACGCCGCGACCGCGATCCGCCTGGGGCGCGCGTTCGAGGGGCTCGACGTGCGCTGGTTCGAGGAGCCGGTGATCCCGGAGGACCTGGAGGCGTACGCGGAGGTGGCGCACGCGCTTGACCTGCCGGTCGCCGGCGGGGAGGCGGAGTTCACCCGCTTCGGCTTCCGGCGGCTCCTGGCGGCGCGCGCGGTCGACATCGTCCAGCCGGACCTCACCGCGACCGGCGGCTTCACTGAGTGCCAGCGGATTGCCGTCCTGGCGGGCGCCTGGGGGGTGCGCTACCTCCCCCACGTCTGGGGCAGCGCCGTCGGGCTGGCGGCGAGCCTGCAGTTCGTCGCCGCCCTACCGCCGGCGACGGCGGCGCTGCGGCCGCTCGAGCCGCTCTTCGAACTCGATCGCACGCCGAACCGCTTCCGGGACGAACTGGTCGCCGAGCCGCTCCGCCCGGTCGACGGCTGGCTGGCGATCCCCGATCGCCCCGGCCTGGGGATCGCGATCGACGAGGCGATGCTCGCGCGCTACCGGGCCGACGCGTCCGTGGCGTCGAACGGGCGATCCCGAGCGCGGTCGGCGCGATGACGCGGGGTGTGTCCCGCACTATCGATAGCCTGCGGCGGACAAGGCCGGTCACGCTCAACCGGGCGGAGGCGGAAGCATCGAGGGTTCCCAAGCTGAGACGGAGGCGAGGTGCGCATCACCGAGGTCGAGTGCCTGATCCTGGCCAACGAGCACCCGATCGTCCGCGTCGCCACCGACACGGGACTGGTCGGCTGGGGCGAGTGCTTCCGCCGCGCGCGCGTCGTGGCGAAGGCGACGATCGAGGGCCTCTTCCGCCCGCTCCTGCTCGGCGCGGATCCGCTCGACCGCGCGACGCTCCACCGGCGGATGCTGGCGGCGGGCGCGGTCGCCGGGCCGCTCGGCGCGCTGGCCCCGGCCGTGGCGGGCGTCGACATCGCCCTCTGGGACCTCGCCGGCAAGGCGCTCAGCGTGCCGATCTGGCGACTGCTCGGCGGCAGGGTGCGCGACCGGGTGCCCTGCTACGCCAGTTCGCTCCGGCGCGATCTGCCGCCGGTCGAGGAAGCGCGGCGCGTCGCCGACCTCGCGGCCGATGGCTGGCGGGCCTACAAGTTGCACGGGGCCATCCCCGGCGCGATCGACCACCCAGCCGACCGGACGCTGGAGACCGTGCGCGCGATCCGCGCGGCCGTCGGCGACGCCGTCGAGCTCCTCGTCGATGTCAACGGGGCCTACTCGGTCCACCGCGCGATCGCGGTCGGGCGGCAACTCGAGGAATTGGGCGTGTCCCAGTTCGAGGACCCGGTAGCCCCCCAGGATCACGCCGGGCTAGCCCGCGTCGCCGCGGCGCTGACGCTCCCGGTCGCCTCCGGCGAGTCGCACTACACGCACTGGGAGTTCCGCGACCTGATCCTGGAGGGGCAGGTGGACATCCTGCAGCCCGATGTCGTCAAGGCGGCCGGGCTGACGGAGTTGGAGAAGATCGCCGCCCTCGCCTCGGCGTTCCACACGCCGATGACGGTCCACAACACCCAGCCGACGATCTGCACCGCCGCCCACCTCCACTTCTGCGCGGTCCACCCGCACCTGGCCTACCCGGCGGAGTACAACATCGAGCCGGTCTCGATCCGCGACCGCTGGCCGATCCTGGCGACGCCGCTCGTCCCCGTCGACGGCTACCTCGCCGTGCCGGATGGCCCGGGGCTAGGGGTCGAGGTCGACGAGGCGCTCGTGCGGCGGCTGGCGGCGATGGATGAAGTCGCGCCGGGGCTGTGACGCGCCGGCCGCACGCAGCCGGGGGGTCCGCCGGCCACGCCCCCCGCACGGTGGTGGGGCGGCGACACATTAGGAGGAGATCGGCCGCGATGCAACCGTGACTCGGGCTGGGCACCGCCTTCCTCGGGGGCGTCCCCGAGACGCAGGCCGTCGAAACCATCCGCCATGCCCTCGCCAGCGGGGCGGCCCTGCTCGACACCGCCCCGCGCTATGGTGCCGGGCTGAGTGAGCAGCGCCTGGGGATCGCGCTCGCCGGCGTCCCGCGCGCCAGCTATGTCCTGTCATCGAAAGTGGGCTGGCTGCTGACGCCCGACGGGGGTCGGCAGGCCGCCTTCGACCGCGACGGCGTCCTCCGCAGCATCGAGGCGAGCCTCCGGCGACTACAGACCGACCGCATCGATATCCTGCACATCCACGACCCCGACGACCACTACCGGGTGGCGCTGGGCGAGGCCTTCCCCACCCTGGCGGCGCTGCGGGACCAGGGCGTCGTCGGGGCGATCGGGGCCGGCATGAATCAGTGGCGCATGCTCGCCGACTTCGCCCGCCACGCGGACTTCGACTGCTTCCTCCTCGCGGGGCGCTACACCTTGCTGGAGCAGGGTGCGCTCGACGAATTGTTCCCGCTCTGTCGGCCAAGGGGATTGCGCTGTTCCTGGGCGGGGTGTTCAACAGCGGCATCCTCGCCACCGGCGCCGGCCCGGACGCCAGCTACAACTACGCCGCCGCACCGCCGGCGGTCGCGGAACGCGTGCGCCGCCTTGGGGCGGTCTGCGCCCGGCACGCCGTCCCGTTGCGCGTCGCGGCGGTCCAGTTCCCCCTGGCGCACCCGGCGGTCTCCGCGCTGATCCTGGGCGCGCTCGGCGGCGGAGGTCGCCGCCAACCTCGCGGCGCTGGACGCGCCGATCCCCCCCGCCCTGTGGGCGGACCTGCGCGCTGGGGGGCTGTTGGATGAGTCCGCCCCGGTGCCGCGGTCGGCCGGTATCGATGGCTGACGCGGCACCCGCGTGGCCGCGCAGCAGGAGAAGGATGGCACGGCGCATGAAGCCCCCGCTCGTGGATGCCCACGTCCATTTCTGGGATATCGCGCGCTCGGCGGTCGGCTGGCTGCCGCCCGACCGCCCGCTGCTGCGGCGGAGCTTCACGCCGTCCGACCTGCGGCCGGCACTGGAGGCGACGGGGATCGAGCGCGCGATCATCGTCCAGGCCGCCGAAGCGGCCTGGGATAATCGCTGGTGGTTGCGGCTGGCCGAGCGGCATCCCTGGATCGGCGCCGTGATCGGCTGGGTCGATCTGGCATGGGGCCGTCCTGGACGACTACCATGCGCACGCCGCGGAACGCCGCGTGCGCGCGGTGGTGCGGGAGCCGGATTGGCTGGATCGCCCGGCGGTGCGCCGCGGCCTCGACGAAGTCGCGCGCGCGACCTGGTGCTCGATCTGCTCATCGGACCGGCGCACCTGCCGCAGGTGCCGCGCCTGGCTGCGGCGTATCTCGGCCTGCCGCTGGTGGTGAACCACCTCGCCAGGCCGCCGCTGGCCACGGGCGACCTCGCGGCGTGGGCCGCCGGGATGGAGGCGCTGGTGCCCCATGCCCAGATCCGGTGCAAGGTCTCGGGCCTGCCAACCGCGGCCGGGCTGACGCCGACGATCGAGCGGATCGGGCCGGTGGTGCAATTCGCGCTGGCGCGGTTCGGTGCCGGTCGCCTGATCTGGGGGAGCGACTGGCCGATCTGCCTGACGGCGGCCGACTACCAGACCACGCACCGGATGGTCGTCGCCGCGCTCGGGCCGCTCTCGATGGCCGAGCGCGCGGCACTCTTCGGCGGCACCGCCGTGCGCTGCTATCGCCTGGAGGAGGGCGATCCATCACTGGAGCGCGCATGGAGAGCCTGGGGGCAGCAGGAGCGGGATGACGGGACACCGGCCGAAACGCGATCACTGTCGTCACCACGAGATCGTGCCACCGCAGCCAAGACGGTCCGCGGTCGTCGCCTCCACCCTGTAGCGCGCTGGCGATCACCGTGCGGTGGCGGCGCTTCCTCCCCATCCTCCATGGCAGATAATCCCCACCTTATTCCGGTTTCCCGTTCCTCTTGCCGCTGAGGCGCTTGCCCCCGCTCTGCTTGTTGCCTAGGCAGCGACCGGCCCACGAGGCGAGGTGCTTGGCGCGGGGAACCGCCCCATGTCGGTGCCGATCTCGCCCGCGATGGTCGCCGCGGTCGCCCCGACGCCGGGGATCGTCTGCAGCATCTGCACCGCCGCCGCGAAGGGCGTCAGGGTGTGGCCGATCGCGTCGCAGCACCTGGGCCATCGACTTCTCGAGGACGTCGATATGGGCCAGGATGCGCGCGATCACGGTCCGGTGGTGCGGCTGGATCCGGCCTTCCAGGGCGCGGCGCAGCTCGGGCAACTTGGCGCGCGGGCGCCCGCGCCAACCCGCCAGCACCGCGGGGTCCTCCTCGCCCGCCCACTTGCGCGCTGCCGTTCCCCTGTCTGGCCTTGGCAGGCGCGACCAGGGCGGTGCCTCCCCGCTGGTCAGGCCATCCTGGAGGCGGCAGCGGATCGGCGCGCGAGTTCGGTCAGCGGCCAGTTCGGGTCCACGAGCGCCTCGTAGATCACGCCGCCCTCGACCTGCTCCGGCATCGGCAGCCCGAGCAGGTAGGCGATCGTCGGGATCACGTCCACGGAGCGCACCTGCCGCCGGAGCGCCACGCCACGCCCTCACCCCGGCACCGGCCAGGATGAAGGTGGAGTGCTGGCCGCCGATACCGAAGCTGACGGAGGGTAACTGCTTGCCATGCGCGCCGTCGTAGCCGGGCTTGAGGGCGTAGACCACGTCGCCCACCAGCTCGCCCCACAGGTTCAGCATCTCCGCGTCCGCCCGCGCGACCGCGAGCGTGAAGGGCGTTCCCCCGTGGCGGGGTCACGGTAGTCGAGCAGCGCGTCGATCACCCGCTGCTGGGTCGCGGCGTAATCATCCGGGGCGACGATCCCGCCCGGCTCCCGGCCCGCGAGGTTGATGAAGACGTGCACCAGCCCAACGCCGAGCGCCACCGTCCGGGTCAGGTCGACCTCGCGCGTCCCGGTGGCCGGGTCGGTGCGGTACCTCAGGAGATCGGCCCGCTCCAGAACGACATTGATATCCACGGGCGGGTGCTGGTTCGGCGTGCCGCCGTGATCGGCGACGAGCGCGACGACCGTGTCGTCATCGGCGAGTTCGAGCACCTTGCCCACCATGCGGTCGATCGAGGCATACGTGCGGGCGAGCCCCTCCCGACAGCGGGCGATGGTCGCCTCCGACGCCCCGCTGATCGGGTCGGCCTGCCCCAGGAAGAAGTGGCTCGCGTAATCGGAGGCGTGCGTCTCCACGAACAGGACATCCCACTCGCGGGTCGTGCCGAGGTGGACGGCATACTCGCCGATCCGTCGGTGGTGCAGGTCCAGCATCTCGAAGTAGGTGTCATCGTCGAACGTGCCGAGCGCGTCGCGCCCCGGGTTCTGCACGAACGGCCCGACGGCCGCGTGCAACGCCTCGGCCGTGCCCAGGGGCACGGCGAAGTCGCCGCCCGTCGGCCAGATCTGCGAGACGAACAGCTCGAAACGGTCGGCCTCGGGCGTGAGGGCGATCAGCTTCATGCGGAACGCGCTCTCGGCGGGGGCGTCGTCGATGGTGAAGGTCTCCCGCAGCCAGTCGGTCCATTCCCCCACCCTGAGCTCGGCGACGGCGCCGCCCGCGTCGCGGTCGGGTGCCACGAGCACGCGATCGTAGCCGCCATCGCCGCCGGCGAGGATGAGGCCGTGATACGTTTGCGGAACCCCGCGCTCGCCCCGCAGCATCTCCTCGCGCCCGCGCGCGAGCGGGCGGAGGACCAGCTCGACCTCCAGCGGCGGGCGGGCCGACGCCGGGAGATTCGACCAGCCCGCGGCGGGGCGAATGGCGACGACATCGTAGGGCGCACCCTCTTGCAGCGCGCTCGGGTCGAGCGTCTCCGGGTCCCGGGCGCCGCCGATCGGGCGCGGCGCCCATTTCCCGCCGACGAAGAGGTGATACCCGGCGATCTGGTGGTGGTTCGAGACGCCGGGGCCGGTACCCTCGACCTGGATCCCGCTCTTCACCGTCGGCGGCCAGGCCATCTCCCACTTCACCAGGATCGGCGTCTTGCCCGCGCGCTCCACGGTGTTCCAGAAGTATTCGGAGCGCGCGAGGCCGGTGTCGATGCCCCAGGTCGTCTCCGTCAGCGGCGCGCCGATCGCGCGGATGTTGAAATCCATCACCCCGTGCGTGCCGGGCCACGAGGCGGTCGCGAGGGCGGTCCAGCCTGGGGGGGTGAGCGTCGGGAAGACGCCGATCATCGGGCGCGACGCCCCCCGCTCGTAGAGATGCCGGATGTTGGGGACGTGCCCCCAGTCGATCATGTTCCGGACGAGCTCCATGCTCGCCCCATCCATCCCGATGATGATCGCGCGCTTCGCCGGAGCTCCCATCGTATCCCTCCTCAGCTATCTCCCGACAGGTGTCGCCACACAGCGAGGCGTTGAGTCAGCCTCTGCCCACGACACACTAACATGTAGGCGAGGTGTGGGGGTAGGGCACGCACTCCTCCTCTCAGGGTGACATCACCCGCACAACGCTACCAGAGGAACACTCCCTTGCCAGAAACTGCGCCTGAGACTGACGCAACCGCGTCGATGACGTCGCCCGCCTCCCGACGGTCGGGCCGATCCAGAAATGCGCCGAACGATCGCGCCCTCGTGCCCCGCGGGGGGGCAATCTCTAGCCGATTCTGCAGCGCCGCCTTGCCGGGGAGTCCCTTTACCGGAGCGCGAGGCGCTCGAGGACGGCGCGGTTCCAGACCGCGCGCGGTCGGTGGCCGGTGAGCAC
Organism: Thermomicrobiales bacterium; assembly: GCA_030446685.1. Lineage (GTDB taxonomy): Bacteria > Chloroflexota > Chloroflexia > Thermomicrobiales > CADCWN01 > JAUJMV01. The sequence goes on from JAUJMV010000041.1 coordinate 34,992, forward strand.
GGCCGCCACCTCGTGGGCGGGGCGCAGGCGGCGCTCGACGGAGGCGGGGGCGCTCAGGGACGACATGTGCGGCGTGACGACGACGTTGGGCAGCGCGAGCAGGGGGTTGTCGGGATCGATCGGCTCCCGCTCGGTCACGTCGAGCGCGGCGCCCAGGATCGCGCCGGTCTGGAGCGCCGCGATCAGGGCCGACTCGGCCACCAACTCCCCGCGGGCCGTGTTGACGAGGATGGCCTCCCGCTTCATCAGGCGGAACTCGCGGGCGGCGAGCATGTGGCGCGTCTGCGCGTTGAGCGGCGCCATCAGGCAGACGAAGTCCGCGTCTTGGAGCACCTGCCCCAGGGTCGCCGGTCGAGCACCGTGCTCGCGCAGGACTTCGGCCGAGACGAAGGGGTCGTGCGCCAGGACGGTCATGTCGAAGCCCCGCATCCGCTGCGCGACGCGGCGGCCGACGTTGCCGAAGCCGATGAGGCCGAGCGTCTCGCCGACGACGCGGTGGATGTGCTCGTGGGGCGGGCGCGCGCCCGGCTTGCCCCAGTTCCCCGCGGCGACCCACGCGGCGCTGGCGACGATCCGGCGTGCCGCCGTGAGCAGCAGCGTGACGGTGTGCATCGCCACCTCGTCGGCGAACACGTCCGGCACATGGCTCAGGACGATCCCCTTCTCGGTGGCCACATCGATGCCGTGCACGCCGTCCATGCCCATGGAGCTGCAGGCGATGATCCGGCAGCGCTCCAGCGACTCGATGAAGCGGCGGCTGAGGTGGGGCGGGCAGATGACGGCGTCAGCGTCGCGCGCCGCCTCGATGGCGGCGCCCTCGTCCCAGGTAGGGAGGACGACCACCGCACAGCCGATCCGCTCCAGGATGTCCCGTTCCCCCACCTCGCCGAAGGCGCCGAGGTGGGGATGACGACGACCTTGGGCTGGCGCGCCCGCTCCGGGGGGCAGGCGCCGCCGGAGGAGGGGGCGCGCCGGCCATGGTCCGAACCTTATCGGTCACCAGTGCTCCTTTCTCCCTGACCTCGCCGAAGAAGCCGGGCTTCAGGCCAGAGGTACTGTCCCCAATAAACGTTGGGTTCTGTGCGCCCAGCTGGGGCGTGATCATCGATCCGTCGATACCGCGCGGCGGGCCGGTCGCGGCCCCTGGGCCGCCGTGGGATGCGGCCTGCGCTCGCCCGGTGCGCGACAGCATTCGCCACCGTTCAGCGCAGATCCTCGCCCCGGCACTCCGGCTCAGGCCGCCCGCGCCGGTGGGCGCGCCCTGCGGGTCGTTGTCGCGCGTCAGGGTGGACACGCTTGATCATCGGCGTCGATTCAGCGCCTCCCTGAATATCGCCCCCGCGCCGTCAGACTGCGGTCCAGCCACCGTCCACCATCAGCGTCTGCCCGGTGATGTAGTCGGCGGCCGCGGTGCAGAGGAAGGCGATCGGCCAGGCGACATCCTCCGGCTCCCCGAGGCGGCCGAGCGGCATGCGGCGCAGCGCGAACTCCGTGTACGCCATGCTGGGCTGGAGGATCGGCGCGGTGACGGCGGTGCGGATCGTCGAGGGGCCGACCGCATTAATGTTGACCCCTGCGGCGACAGTTCGGCGGCGAGCTGCCGCGTCAGTTGGACGATGCCGCCCTTGGCGGCGGCGTAGGCGGCCCGGTTCGGGTGGCCGACGACCCCGAAGATCGAGGTGAGGTTGACGATCTTGCCCCGCCCGTGCGTGATCATCGGCGGCGTGAAGACCTTGACGCAAAGGAAGGCGCTTTTCAAGTTGGCGGCGATGATACGGTCCCAGTCCTCCTCGGTCAACTCGTCGAGGCTCATCCGCCCGCCGCCGCCCGCGTTATTGACCAGGATGTCGATCCGCCCCGCGAACGCCGCGAACACCTCGCGCGCCGCCCCAACGCCGCGATCTCGCCGCGCACCGCCTCCAACTGCCCCGGTGTCCGCGCCAGCAGGGCCACGTCGGCCCCGAGACGGGCCAGCGCCAGCGCCGTCGCGCGGCCGATGCCGCGCCCCGCGCCGGTCACCACGGCGACCTGCCCCCGCAGATCGAACGGCGTGTCGTGCATCCTCCCCTCCCGAGATTCGCCCGCGCCGCCGACGCCTCGACGGACGCCGATGGGCGAAGCGGGCGCGATACGCCCGTCCTACCAGGGCAGCGTCCGTCCCGTGTGACGCCGCCCGATTGCGGCTGCCTCCCGGCCACCGCGCGCGGTCAGCACCGGGCTGGTTGTCGCGCCAATCATGACCCCCTCGTCGAGCAGCCCGATCACCGTCTCCGGCGTCACCATCTCCAGGAAGGCGATCGCGTTCGCCCGGCAGGCGGCGAAGACACGCACCCGCGCGTCGAGCATCGGCTCCGGGTAGGGCGGGTCGACGTTCCAGGGGTAGCCGAGGGACATCGCCATATCGCCCGGCCCCCACTCGGCGAAAGCGATCCCCGGCACCTTCAGGCTCGCCTCGACGTTGGAGAGTGCGCGCTTGTTCTCGATCTTCACGCCGAGGAGCAGTTCCCCGCGCGGGTTGAGCGGCCTGGGGTCGGCCAGCCGCAGGTACTCGCGGATGGGGACGCCCCAGACCGCCGCGGCGTTGGCCTGCCCGCCGCTGTTGCGCCGACCCTCGTCGAGTCCCCGCCCGACACCGAGGCCGTTGAAGGGGTAGCGTGCGCACTCGACGAAGGCCTTGACCGCGCCCGGCGTCTCGGCGTGGCAGAGGAGCAGGCCGTAGACGCCGCAGGCGGGCACCTGCTTGATCATCCAGGAGTTGGCGCGGATGACCGCCTCGTCCGTCCCGTCGAGCGGCAGGGTGACGATCACCGCGGGGGGGCGGTGGCCGCTGCGCGTCGACCCGCCCTCGTCGAGCCCGCGCATGAAGTCCCGCAGCGCGGCGATGTCATAGGGGGCGTGCTCCATGTCGTAGGAGATGTAGTCCGCCCACGTCCCGGCCGTCTCCCGGCCGCCCTCCCGGCCTGGCCCGGCCGGCCGGTCGTAGTAGATCGGTTGCCCCTGCGCCAGCAGCTCGACCGCCCGGTTGACCCGTGGCATCAGCACCTCCCCGCGCCGCTGGCGGCGCGTCCATCCATCCGCGTCAGTTCACCCGTCAGTTCACCCGATAGAAGGGCCGCTCCCCGCGCAGCACGCGGACCACGTTCCCTAGCGCCACCCCGGCGAACCGCGCGATCGCTTCGGTGGTGGCGCCGCCCCCGGTGCGCCGAGAGGATGACGTTGTCGAGGTCGGCGAAGGGGTTCCGCCCCAACGGCTCGTCCGTGAAGACGTCGAGCGTCGCCCCCGCGAGGCTCCGTTCCCCGAGTACCCGCGCGAGCGCGGCCTCGTCCACCAGCGGGCCGCGCGCGGTGTTGATCAGGTACGCGGTCGGCTTCATCCGCGCCAGCGCCACCTCGCCGATCAGGCCACGCGTCTCGGGCGTCAGCGGGCAGTGGAGCGAGACGAAGTCGGCCTCGGCCAGGAGTCGCGGCAGCGGGACGTACTCGATCCGGTGCTCGTCGGCGAAGTTGCTGTCCTGGGCCGCGTCGGTCGCCAGGAGGCGCATCCCCAGGCCGCGCCCGAGCAGGGCCAGGCTCTTGCCGATGCTGCCCAGCCCGACGATGCCGAGCGTCTTGCCGCGCAGCTCCGGCCCGGTCGCCGACGGCCACCCCCCGGCCCACACCGCGCGATCGACCGCGCAGAGCTGTCGTGCCAGGCCGATCATCATGCCGAGGGCCATCTCCGCCACCGCGTGGTGGTTGCAGCCGGCGCAGACGCAGACCGGGATGCCGCGCGCGGTCGCCGCCGGCACGTCGATGTGGTCGTGGCCGACCCCCGGCGCATTGACCACCCGCAGCCGCGGGGCGGCGGCAAGGACGCGCGCGGTGATCGGCTCCGGGCCGGCGATCAGCGCGTCGGCCTCCGGCACGAGTCCCAGCAGCGCCGCCTCGTCCATCGGCCGCTGCCCGGTGCGGTCGAGGAGGGCGCAGCCGTGCCCCCGCAGGAAGTCGCGCGCGAACTCGCCGTGCCGGGCGAACTTCGACGACGTCATCAGCACCCGATAGGTCATCGCCTTCCCCCCGCCGCGCGCACCGGCGCACCGCCCCACCGCCGGGCCACCACGGTGCCGGTCGGGTTATGCCCCCGGCCCGAAGACCCGGCGGGCAGTCCCGCCGAGGACGAGGGCGAGTTGCGCCCCGTCGAGCCCGATCGATCGGAGTTTCGCCAGTTCCGAGGCGACATTGCTCGGGTGGTCCGAGCCGTACATCACGCGCTCCGCGCCGATCGTCCGCATCATCTCCGCCACCTGGTAGCTCGCGCACCACGACGGCTCCAGCACGATGTTCGGGCAGACCTGCGCCGCCACGAGCGCCTCCGGCGTGAAGACCGCAAAACCGGCGTGCGCCAGCACGACCGTCACGTCCGGATAGTCCCACGCCGGCGGGATCGCCAGCGCCGGGAGGGCGGCGGGCACGCCGAAGCCGGTGTGGACGATCACCGGCACGCCGAGCTCCTGGGCGAGGGTGAAGACGATCGCGCAGCGGGGGTGGTTCGGCGGCAGGGCGTGGACCGCCGGGTCGAGCTTGATGGCCCGGAAGCCGAGCTCCCGCACGCAGCGGACGATCTCGCGCCGGTAGTCGGCCTCAGGCTCGGGGGCTCACGCTCGCCATGCCCCGGATCGCCTCCGGCCGGCGCTCCGCGAGCCGGGCGATGCGGTCGTGGACCGCCGCCACCTCCGGCCCCTGGTGCGGGTGGGGCATCACCATCGCGGCGTCGATGCCACGGGCCGCCAGCGTGGCGAGCAGCGCCTCCTCCCCGATGTCCACACCGCTGATGAAGGATTGCCCGAGGTGGCAGTGGGCGTCGACGGCCCGGTGCTTCGCCGCGTCCGCCGTCGCCCGGGCCAGCGTCGCCATGCGCTCACCGGTGTCGATGTCCTGCGGCTCTCGCTCACGCTCACCCATGTCCTGTGCTCCTTTTCCTCGACTCGGCGACACTGGCGTCTGCGCCGCATGTAGGCCGCGCAGTTTACGCACGGCAATGGAGTAGTCTCCGCTCACGTCATTTCGTTACACGTAGGTAGCGCGTGATCTACGCCCTGCGGCGGCGTAGTGGCACGTGTGGACGTGAGGTACTCGACCGCTGCGGCTAACCATCATCGCTGCGAACACACCGGTTGATCCAACCAAGCGGGACTATCGCCCACCGGCCGGCCTCTGACACAGGGGGGCGAGGCGCGATGGTGGGGGTGGAGCATCGGTGTGAGCCGCGGGCCAGGAGCGGCCTGGTCCCCACGACGACGTTCCGACGCGACCTGACCCGCGCCAGCTACCCGGTGACCGCGCCCTTTCGGGTTCTCCTCGCATGAGGCAGAGCGGTTGGGGGCGCGGTCGCGATGCGCATCGTTCCCCATAGGCGTTCCCCGACCCCATCCGCGGCGAGCGCGGCCGGTTCCCCACCCGCTTCGGCCCAGCCTCGTCTCGGCAACACCCTTCCGTGAGGAGTTCTCCGGCGCGATGAGCGTCCGCGGGCGGCGTTGCTTTGTGGAGGGGGTGGACAGTTGCTTGTCGTGCCGTGACCCTTGCTCCTGCCTCGGAGTTATGGCCGCTCTCCGCTGGTAGGTCACGCAAGCCTGGTACGGTATACTGCCGCGGGATCGTACGCTCGCCCCCCTGAGATTCCGCGCCATCCCGTAGTGTAGAGGCGGGCCCGCCGTGACCACCAGGAAGCGAGATAGCGAGGAAACCGACCCGGCAGGCGGGGAAGCGCCCGCCGATGATCTCCGCTTGCTGAGGGCGCTGCGCGCTGGCGACGAGGCCGGCTTTGTGGCGCTCCTCGATCGCTATCAGCCCTCGTTGGTACGGCTTGCACTGATGTACGTCGGGGACCGCGCGGTGGCCGACGAGGTCGTCCAGGAGACCTGGCTCGGTGTGCTGCAGGGCCTGGAGGGATTCCGGGCAGAGTCCTCGTTGAAGACCTGGATCTTTCGCATCCTCAGTAACCGCGCGAAGACGCACGCCAGGCGCGAGGACCGGAGCGTTCCGTTCTCCTCGTTGCCGGAGCCCCACGCTGACAGCGCCGAACTCGCCGTCGATCCCGACCGGTTTTCCCCCCGGGATCAGCTCCGGTCGGGCCACTGGGCCTACCCGCCGCGCCACTGGGACAAGACGCCGGAAGAGATCGCGCTGTCGCGGGAGACCTCTGCCCTCCTCGAGGAGGCGGTCGCGAGCTTGCCGCTCAGGCAGCGGGAGGTCATCACGCTGCGCGACATCGAGGGGTTGACCGCCGATGAGGTCTGCGATGTCCTGGGGATCACGGCATCCAACCAGCGGGTGTTACTCCACCGCGCGCGCTCCCGGGTGCGGCGCGCGCTCGAGCGGTATCTCGACGGGGGGGCGGGTCCGGCATGATGACCTTCGGGGGATTGACCTGCCGCGAGGTGGTCGAGCTCGTGACCGAGTATCTGGAGGGGACGCTCGCCCCGCCGGAGCGGGCGCGGTTCGAGGCGCATCTGGCGGTGTGCCCCGACTGCCCCGTGTATCTCGAGCAGATGCGGCAGACCATCCGCGCGCTGGGGATGCTGCCGGAGGAGTCCGTCGCTCCCGAGGCCAGGCAAGAGCTTCTTCGCGTCTTCCGCGACTGGAAAAGGGGCTGAAGAGCGCCCTGCCGGTGCGATGATCGCGGCCGCGCAGAGCATCAAGAGCAGACCGCTGCCCGCGTGTAACGAAATGGCCCGAGCGGAGACTATTCCGTAGCGATGCGTCGACCGGTCGCTGTATCGGGCCGAGCGATGCCGGCAGCGCAAGGTCGATGAAGCGGAGCGAGCAAAGCATGAAGGGACCAACGCGCTAGACGCGGGTCTTTGGAAGGAGCGATCACCATGCAGGCGCCCGACGCGACACAAGAGTTCGCCGCCCTGGACGAGAAGGAGGGCCTCGCGGACTACAACTTGGCGCACTTCCGCACCAAGCACCTGCTCCAAGACTTCAAGCGAACCTTCACGAACCGCGGCATCCCACCGGGCCAGCCGGCGCCCGACTTCGCGTTGCCGCAGGTCGGCGGTGGGCAGCTCCGCCTGAGCGACCTGCGCGGTCGGCCGGTACTCCTGCACTTCGGCTCGATCACCTGACCGATCACCAACGGCTCGGTCGAGCCGCTCAAGAAGCTCTACGCGATGTACGGCGATCGTGTCCGGTTCGTGGACGTGCTCATCCGGCAGGCCCATCCCGGGCCCAAGGGGAGGCCGTATGGCAGCTTCGAGCAGAAGCTGGCGGATGCCGAGCGCTACCAGCAGTACCGGAATCTCCCCTGGCCGCTGCTCGTGGACGACCTGGAGGGCACGGTCCACCAGGTCTACAGCGGCCTCGCCGACCCGACGTATCTCATCGACGTCGACGGGCGCGTCGCGTACTTCAATATGTGGACCTACGGGCCTAGTGTGTACGAAGCCATCGAGGCGCTGCTCGGGCAGGGCGGGCGAGGCGTGGTCAAGGGCGGGATCGACCACATACCGTACCTACTGCCCTCGATGGTGGACGGCTGGCAGGGGATACGGCTGGGGCTGCCGCAGAGCTACATCGACCTGGAGACGGCCGCGCCCGGCATGGCCACCGGCATCTGGCTCGGTGATAAGCTGCGCCCGGTGCTCGCGCCCGTGGCGCTGAGGGCCAAGCCCGTACCTGTGCTCGCGAAGGTTGGCCTGGCCGCCGGGGCCGTCGCGATCGCCGCGGGTTTCTGGCGACGCACCAACTCGTAGGCTTGCTTGGCTCGTGATAGAGGCGGGGCGAGATGAGACGCTACCGGATCATCGCGGGGCTGCTGCTCGGCCTGTTCCTGCTCCTCTTCCTGCTGGTCGAGGCGCTGGGCGTCCCGCTCCTGACCGACCCGTCGCCGTGGCTCGCGCGGGGCGGCATGCTCGCGGCGCTGGTCGGGGTTGGTCTGCTCGTGGTGGACGTGGTGCTGCCGGTGCCCGCCAGCCTGGTGATGGTCGCCCACGGGGCGCTCTTCGGGGTGGTGGGTGGCACCCTGCTCTCGCTGCTGGGGGGTGTGGGCGCCGCCCTGCTCGGTTTTGGCCTCGGCCGGAGCGGCGGGCCGCTGCTGTCCCGGCTTGTGTCGCCCGAGGAGCTCGAGCGCGCGGACGGTCTGCTGAATCGGTGGGGCGCGTTGGCGATCGTGATCACGCGCCCGGTGCCGCTCCTGGCGGAGACCGTCGCCATCCTGGCGGGGGCCTCGCCCCTGGGCTGGGGAAGTGTCACGCTCGCGGCGCTGGCGGGATCCCTACCCGGCGCGCTGCTCTATGCCGTGACCGGGGCGCTCGCCGCGAGTTTCCGGGGCGGCACGCTGGTGTTCGGGCTCGTCCTGCTCGTGGCGGCGCTGTTCTGGCTGCTCGGCCACTGGGTGGGATCGCGCCGCGCGGGCGGGGCACATCATCGTGACACGGGTAGTTCGACGGTATGGGACGCTCGGCGGTGACGAGCCTGCCCCTCATGGCACCCGCAACCGTCGTGTCGAGCAGCGCGAGCGACCGCACGGGGAGGACGTGACGATGGGCGTGAACACCGGGCGGGCGATCCGCGGCGCGCTGGCCGGCTGGGCCGGGATGACGGGCCTGGTCATGGCCCGGCCGGCAAGACAAGCGTCGGGCTGGCCTGTTCGCCCCGCCGCATTCCACCACGGCCGCATCGGGTTGCACCTCGGCATGAGTTGATCGGGCTGGCCTATGCGCTGGGTTTCAGGCTGACCGGCCTCCGCCCCAGCTGGGGGACGGGCGCGCTGGGGGGCCTGGGGCACTGGGCGATGGCCACGATCGTGACGGGGGTGGCGAGTAAGCAGCATCCCAAGCGTGAGCAGCTCGCGATGCCCGGCTTCGGGGGCATGGCGCTCGGCGCACGGAGCGCGGTCGGCTTCCTGGTCGGTCATCTCGTCTACGGCATGCTGTTCGGGTGGCAATATGGTGATGCCCCGTAGCATGAGCCCCTGGCGAAGGGAGGAGGCGCGCCGATCGTGCCGGCCACGAGAGCGCCTGAGCCCCCCGTGTGCGAGGCGGGAGCTCCTGGACCGCTTATCTGGCAGTATGTGGCATCGCGGCACGGCGCCGGCCAGCCGTCGTGTGACGGCGCGCCTCCGTCGCCGGCGCGCCTTTGCCGGAGCAGGGGGGTAAGGATATCGCGAACTTTGGCAGCGATCTCGAGTTGGTGGCCGACGGCCTCTCCTTCCCGACCAGCCTCACGTTCGACGAGGTCGGCGCCGCCTACGTGGCGGAGGCCGGGCTGCCCTTCGGCGGCGCGCCGCCCGGCGGGCGGATCTGGCGGCTGGCGCGCGACGGGCGCCGCGCGCTCCTGGCCGAGGGGTTGCGGCCGCCGGTCAATGGCCTCACCTACCACCAGGGCGGCCTCTACGTCTCGGAGGGCGGCCATCCCGGCCGGATCAGCCGCCTCGCCCCCGACGGGCGGCAGACGGTCATCCTCGACAATCTGCCCGGACCGGGCAACTACCACACGAACATGGTCGCCGTCGGGCCGGACGGGAAGCTCTATTTCAGCCAGGGGGCGATGACCAATACCGGCATCGTCGGCCTGGACGCCTACGAACTGGGCTGGCTGCGCCGCCTGCCCCACGCCCACGACCTGCCCGGCTACCCCATCGCCCTCGCCGGGGCCAACGCGGAGACGGCGAATCCCCTCCGTGACGAGCCGGGCGCGCGCGCCGGGACGGGCGCCTTCGCCCCGTTCGGCACGCCGACGGCGCCGGGGCAGCGCCTCCCGGCGCACCTCCCCTGCACCGCGGCGGTGCTGCGCTGCGACCCGGACGGGAGCGCGCTGGAGCTGGTGGCCTGGGGGCTCAGGAACGCCTATGGGCTCGGGTTCCTGCCCGACGGCCGGCTGCTCGCCACGGATCAGGGCGCGGACGATCGCGGCAGCCGCCCAGTGGGCAACGCGCCGGATCTCCTGTTCGAGGTCCGCCAGGCTGCCTGGTACGGCTGGCCCGACTTCATCGGCGGTGAGCCGATCACCGCCCCCCGGTACCGCCCGGAGCGGGGGCCGGCGCCGGCCTTCGTGCTGGCGAACCACGACGAGCTGCCGCCGCCCGAGCGGCCGCTGCTCCGCTTCCCGCCCCACGCGGCCGCCGTGAAGTTCGCCGTGGCACCCGCGGGCGCGGCGCCCTGGGCGGGGCACCTGTTCGTCGCGCTCTTCGGCGACGAGGCGCCGATGACGGCGCCGCCTGGCCCGCGCGCGGGGCGCTCCGTGGCCCGTATAGATCCGAAGGACTGGTCATTGCACCCGGTCGTGGCGGGGCCGCTCGCCCGGCCGATCGACGTGCGCTTCGATCCGGTCGACGGGGCGCTCGTCATCCTCGATTTCGGCCAGTTCGAGATGCACGCCGAGCGCGGGGTCGTCGCCGCGGCAGGGAGCGGCAAGCTGTGGCGCTACCGGTTCGATCGAGAGGAGTGAGCGATGCAAGGCCAACGGCAGACAGGTACGCCGACACAGCGCAATCCCCTGAAGACGCCGATGCTGGACAGCTGGCTGGCCTACCTGTACGCCCCGATCCTCCCCTACCTGAAAAAGATAAGGATCCGCCGCGAGGGTTCTCGGAGTCACAACCCCGAGGATATCCTCCTGCCTGCGGGTTACGCCGCCGAGGTCGTCGCCACCGGCTTCAACGCGCCGGTGCACTGCTGCTTCGACGACCGGGGCTCCTGCTACGTCAGCGAGTGCGGGCACAAGATCGAGGCCAAGCCGCGCATCGTCCGGGTGGATGTCGAGACGGGGGCGCAGGGGACGTTCTTCGAGCTGCCGGAGGGGCGCTGGATCAAGGAGGGTGCGTTCACGGGGGCATGCTGGCACGAGGGACACCTCTACTTCATGAACACCGGCACCGATCGGGATGGTCTCGGTGCCCTCTCGCGGATCGGCCCCGATGGTGCCATCGAGGATATAGTCACGGGCCTGCGCTGGGGCGACCACCACCCCAATTACCCGGTAGTGGGGCCGGACGGCAAGCTCTACTGGGGCAACGGCACGGCGACGAACCTGGGCGTCGTGGGCGCCGACAACTTCGCCTACGAGTGGTTGCAAAAGTTCCCCGACTTCTGCGACGTGCCGGGTGAGGATATTACGCTCGCCGGCCACAACTACGAGTACCGGAATGTGCTGGGCAGCGTGCGCGAGACGGTGCGCTCGGGCGCGTACGTGCCATTCGGCACCGAGACGCAGCCCGGGCAGGTGATCACAGGGAGCGTGAAATGCACCGGGAGTGTGCTGCGCTGCAACCCGGACGGCGGCGAGGTGGAGCTGGTGGCGTGGGGGCTGCGTAACCCGTACGGCATCGCCTTCCACCCCGACGACCGGCTCTTCGCCACCGAGCACGGGAGCGACGAGCGGGGTCGCCGCTACATCATCGGCGATCGGGAGGACTTCTACGAGATTGTCGCGGGTGCCTGGTACGGCTGGCCCGACTACGCCTCCGGCATCCGCCTGGACGATCCTCGCTGGGGCGAGGGCGGCCAGGGGCGGGAGCCGGTGCTCGCCGTGCCTCCCGATCCGGACCCGCCGAAACCGTTCGCCAATTTCGAGGCGCACGCGGGCCCCAACGGGTTCGACTTCTGCCGCGACGCCGCCTTCGGCTTCGAAGGGGATGCCTTCGTGGCGCTCTTCGGCGACATCGCCCCCGTCACCGCACGGCCCATGACGCCGAAGGGCTTCAAGGTGGTGCGCGTCGACATGCGCGACAAGCGGGTGGTCGACTTCGCGGTCAACAAGATCGCCGGGCCGGCCTCCAAGCTCCCCCACGCGGGGTTTGAGCGCCCGTCCCACTGCCAATTCGGGCCCGACGGGGCGCTCTACGTCGTGGACTGGGGGGAGATCGAGATCGCCCCGGAGGCCGGCGGGATCCGCATGCAGCTCGGCACCGGCACGCTCTGGCGCATCCGGCGCACCGCGGGGCCGCGCGGCGACCGCCCGCCCGAGCCGCTGGTGGTGCCACTCCACGCCGTCCAGTACCTGGCGGGGCTGGCCGGCGCGGCGGGGCTGGCCGCGCTCGGCGGGTGGGCGCTCAGGCGCTGGTGGGGGACGAGGCAGCGCTGAGCCCACCTTCCGGTGAGCGCGGCCAGCCCCGCCGCGGGCCGTCGCGCTCACCGGGAGGCGCGGGCCCGTCAAGGGCGCCGCCGCAGGAGCCAGGCGAGCCCCCCGAGCAGCATGACCGGGCCGCCGAGCCCGGTGGCGA
>JAUJMV010000086.1 GCA_030446685.1 Thermomicrobiales bacterium
CATGGGCTGGTATGGCGGAATCGTCATGGTGCTTCCGTTGCTTGTCGAGGGCCGGGTTGCGCCCCACCGGCGTGCGGAAGCCCGACAGCGTCGGCAGGAGGCGCCCCACCGCGTCCGCCTCCACGCGCCGCCGCCGCGGCGCCGCCGGATAGTCCCCCAGGGCGTCCGCGATCCGGCCCGACAGCGCCGTCGCGTAGCCCGGCAGGGCGGCCGCGAGGTCCGCCAGCTGCTGGACGAGGCGCGGCACGACCAGCCAGCCGAGCGGGCCGGCCCCGGCGGCGAGGCCCGCCAGGATGAGCAGCGTCCCCGCGGCGCGCGGCACCCGCCGCGCCTCCAGCCAGCTGACCGCCGGGTTGAGCGCGATGGCCAGGATGGCGATGAAGGCGAAGATCAGCAGGACGCCGAGGAGCGCGTTGAGGAACCGGAGCGCCGCCACGAGCGCGGCCGCCAGCGCGAGCGCCCGCGCCGGGGCCCGGAAGATCGCCCCTTCCTGCTCCGCCGCGACGACATGCCCCGCCGGCGCTCCCGTGCAGGAGCCGTGCCATCGCGAGGCCGAGGCGGGCCCTCGCGGGGGCGCGGCCGGGGCTGTGGCACGAGGCGTGCAACGTCCCCCGTGGTCGATCGTGGGCGGCGGGCGGCGGAGAGGGGGGCGGGCATGGTGCGGATACTCTGGATCGTCGCGGCGCTCATCGTCGGGGTCTGGCTGCTTGGGGTGATCTTCCGGATCGCGGGCAACCTCATCCACCTGCTGCTGCTGGTCGCGGTGCTCGTGATCCTGTGGAATCTGATCAGCGGCCGGCGCGCGGCCTGAGCGCACCCCGCCGGCGGGGTGCGCAGGCGGCGGTGACCGTGCCAGGGCGCTGCGGGGGGGTAGGGGATGGCCGATTATCGGGCGCTGCTGCGACGGCTGGCCGAGGTGGAGCCGGGCACGCCGCCGATCCTGAGCGCGTATCTCGACATGCGCCCGCACGCGACCGGCGAGGCTCCCTCCGTGCGCTCCGGGCTGGTCGTCCTGAAGGACCGGCTGCGCGAGCTGGAGAAGACCTTCCCGCCGCGCGGCCCCGACCTGGACTCGTTCCGCGCCGACGCCGCGCGCATCGAGGCCTACGTGGCGGGCGACTTCCCACCCGAGGCCCACGGCCTGGCGCTCTTCGCCTGCGCCGGGCGCGACCTCTTCGAGGTGGTCGAGGCGAGCGGGCCCTTCGAGAACCGGGTGACCCTGGGGCCGGCCCCCGACCTCTTCCAGCTTGCCCGGCTCCTCGACGACCTGGAGACGGCCGTCGTCGCCCTGGTCGATACCAACACCGCGCGCCTCTTCGTCACCCGGCGGGGCTGGCTGGAGGAGGTCGGAGGACCCGACGACGACCCGAAGTACTACGGCAAGCGCCGGGTCGGCGGCTGGTCGCAGGCGCGCTACCAGCGCTTCACCGACGAGGTGCGCGCCCGCTTCGCGCGCGAGGTGGCCGACGCGCTCGACCGGCTCGTCGCGCGCACGGGCGCGACGCGCGTGATCCTCGCCGGCGACGAGGTCGCCCTCCCGCCTCTGCGCGACGCGCTGCCGCGGCGGGTGGCGGATCTGGTCCACGAGGAGGTCTTGCGGATCGACATCCGCGCGCCCCAGGACGCGGTCAAGGGCGAGATCGCGCCGCTGCTGGCGGAGGCGGAGGCGGAGGCGGACCGGGCCCTGGGCGACCGGCTCGTCGGGGCCGTGCGGGGCGACGGGCTCGGGGTGGCGGGATTGCCCGCGACCCGGCGGGCGCTCGAGCAGGGGCAGGCGGACACACTGCTGCTCGACGAGGGCGCGGCGCTCCCGGAGGAGGCGCGGGCCGAGCTGATCCGGCTGGCGGCGACGACGAACGCCGAGCTGGTCGTCGTGGCGGATCACGAGGCGTTCCGGCGGCTCGGCGGCGTCGGCGCGCTGTTGCGCTACCGCACCGACTGAGGCGCGCCCCGACAGGGGCATCGAGCGACAGGCGACCGCTCCCGCCATGCGGGTGGCCCGGTCGGCGGGCCGACGGGGTGGCACACGGAGGGCGATGATGGCAGCGCATGACGAACGGCGAGACGAGGCGGCCGAGGGGGTCGTCCGGCGCAACGTCGCGCAGGCGCGCGAGTTGCTGGTCGAGCGGCAGCGCGAGCGGGAGCAGCGCGCGGCGGAGCCACCGCTGGAGGACGACCCCGATCGCGCGGGGCAGGACACGATCCCCGGGCAGGACAACGTCCCGCTCGGGGGGACGACCGGCTCCCAGATGAACCTCGGCGGCGGTTTCCGCTCCGGGCGCACCCGGCAGGGCTAGCGGGGGCCATTCCGCGCCCTCGGGATGCCGGCGTCGCACAGCGGGAGGCGCTGGATGTTCTTCGACAGTTGGGCCGGGCTGGTGCGGGTACCGCGCGCCGGGGCCCTGGCCTCCCTCGGCCTCGTCCTGGTCTTGCGGGTCTCGGGCAAGCGCACACTGTCGAAGACGAAGGCCTTCGATTTGGGGTAGCGCCCAAATACGTGCGAAAATAGGCCACAGCCGGTGGTCGCCCCCCAAAACGCAGGAGACGCCTCCTTCTGCTGCGTTTTGGGGGCGCTGCCCAAGGTTTGCCCGGTGCCGCGTCACCCAGCAGGGCCGGTTGGGGTGTCCCCACTGCCCCGCGTACAGCGCCGCGGCCTGCGCGCCGCGGCCGGCCCATTAACCCCCATTAACCCCCGTTGACCCCCTCCTTAACCATCTTTACCGATGC
>JAUJMV010000087.1 GCA_030446685.1 Thermomicrobiales bacterium
ACCGCCTCGTTGCGCCGGCCCACCGGCGGGATGCCGGCGAACCGCTCGAGCGCCGCGACCAGCGGCACGACGGCCGCGGCGCGGGCGACGAGGACGGCGACGATCGCGAGCCCGATGGCGCCGAGGTTGGCGCCGAGGAGCGCCGGGTCGATGGCCAGGCCGATCAGCAGGAAGAGCAGCGCGTTGGCGACGTGGTCGAGCGCCTCCCACAATTCGTCCCACATCGCGCGGACCTCGGCCGAGGCGCGGCTCGGCGCCAGGCCGCCCAGCACCAGCCCCGCGGCGACCGTCGCCATCACCCCCGAGAAGCCGAGCACCTCGTCGGCCAGCACGAAGCCGCCGTAGGCGACGGCCAGCGAGAGCGCGGCGGCCGCCAGCCGGTCCAGCCACGGCAGCGCGAGGGCGGCGGCGAGGCCCACCGCCGCGCCGATCGCCGCCCCGCCGAAGAAGACGCCGAGGAAGTCGATGACGCCGTCGAGGGGGCGCACCGCGCCGCCGCGCGCGGCGCCGAGGAGGATGGTGGCGAGCACGATCGCCACGCCGTCGTTGAGCAGGCTCTCCCCCTCGACGAGCGTCAGCAGGCGCCGCGGCACGCCGAGCTCGCGGAAGACGGCCACCACGGCGACGGGGTCGGTCGCGGAGATGAGCGCCCCGAAGAGGAGCGCCGCGCTCCAGGGCGTGCCGAGCCCGACGCGCAGCGCGAGGCCGACGAGCGCCGCCGAGACGACCAGCGCCGGGATGGCCAGCACGAGGATCGGCCCCAGGTTGCGGAAGAAGGCGCGGGTGGAGAGGCCGAGCGCGGCGGCGAAGACCAGCACCGGCAGGAAGGCGAAGACCAGGACCTCCTCGAACTCCGCGCCGTGCAGCGGGCTCGCGAGCCCCAGCGGGCCGCCGAGCGCGTTGGCGACGAAGCCGACGCCGGCGAGCACCACGGTGAGCGGCAGGCGGACGCGCCGGGCGAGCACGCCGAGCAGCACCGCCCCGGCGAGGAGCGCCGAGAGGTGGAGCAGCCACTGCGGCAGGCTCATGGTGTCCCCCCGAACCTGGCCCGGCCCCGCGCCCCCCGGGGCCACCGTCGCCGCCCCGCGCGCCGCGCACCCACCGCGCCACCCCCCGCGTCCGGGCGAGGGCCGCGAGGGGGCGCAGGACCGCCCGTCGGCATGATAGCCCGGCGAGGGCGGCCCCGACCGCCCATGGTTCGCTGCGCTTTGCGCAGTTGACGATTGCAGGCATCGGAACGTTCGAGGGCCGCTGGAGCATCGCCGATAACGCCGCCCGCCGGATAGCCTACTGCCCGGTGGGGGTATCCTAACCTCGCTGGCCATTTCCCGCCACCGGGGTGCTTGTTCAGTACCCGGTTCCTACAGCGCGGCGGCGGCGCGATCATCGGACCGGACGGTGCCTACGTGGCCGGGCCGGGCCGGGAGGAGGAGACGATCGGCGCCGCCGAGGTCGACTCCGTGCGCGCGGTCGAGCGGCGGCTGACGCGTGATGTCGCCGGCCACTACCACCGCCCCGCTGTCTTCCGGTTCGTGGTCAGCGGGCCGTGGGGCGGCGGGGCCACGGCCGGTGTCACCCACTCCTGAGCCCGAAAGCAGTCGTTGCCTGTGGCCCTGGCGTCGCTCCTTCGCGCATCCGGCGTAGTCGCCAAGGCCAAAGGGCCGCTATGCAACAACGAGGAACGCTCTTTCCACCGGGCATCATGCTGACGATAAGCCAGAAACCGTGCCCGTGCAACGCGTTTCGTGGTCCTGCCACTGTTGCAGCGTCCGGGATGGACGACTGAAGCCAATGCTGAGAAACGCTGGGACCAGAGAACGCCTTAAGCAAAGAAAAGCCTTGCGAACAAGGACGTCGGGCCTTGTGGCTGCAGCGGGCGTGGTGACGGCGACTGTCCACCGCGCGGGGATGTGGTTCACGGCCATTTCGGCGGCCGTGGGCGACATAGCAGGGGATGAGGATACCGAGATCGCGCAGAAAACCCCGATAGAATGCGGCAAGCGGCGGGGGACGGCGGGGGGCGGACAAGTGCTCAATTGTCTGGGGGCCAGGCGGTTGCTGGTTCGAACCCAGTCGCCCCGACCAGAGCCGTTCCCTTGCCATAGCAAGGAAAACTCACTTCGCCCCACCACCTCAGCAGGGCGATTTTCTCGACCACCTGGCGGAAAACCAGGGAAGACACCTGGTTGACCGGGTAGCACGCCCTCCTCGTTTTCCACGGTGCGCAGCCACAGATCGTCCCGTCGACCGGGAGCCAACGGGGCCGATGACTGCTGAATGACTACAATCTGAGGGCGTTTCCTAACCCCTTCTTGGGGCTGCCAGCGAGTGTCCGGTCGCTGTGGTACCGATCGTCCAGCGCAGGAGGGCCGCCTCCGCGTGGTTCTCCTACGTTCACTGGTCGGCCCCAGCCACGCCGGCTGACGGGTACGCTGGGGCGTAGCGGGGAGTCATCCATGGCCGCACACCCCGTTAGCGGGGTTAGGAAATGCCCTCTACAATCTGACTGCAATAGACCCGGAAACCGCCCCCGCGACGGCCCGTCAACACCAATTCCCTAGGCGTCGCACTGAGCCGCTGGTCTTCCGAGGCCCTGGCGAGACCTGGGGTGGCCGATCCAGCGGGGGACGTTGCTGGGAGAGCGTCAGCCCTAGGTTCTGTTGACGAGTTATTTGAGCCAGATGAAGGTGCTGGCGAAATGGAC
>JAUJMV010000008.1:0-42850 GCA_030446685.1 Thermomicrobiales bacterium
CTGGTGGCGGAGGCGCTGGCGGGGTGCGGGATCGACTTCCTCCTGCTCGACACGCAGCACGGCTCCTGGGGGCCGGACGCGACGATCGCGGCGCTGGCCGCGTCGGCGGCGGGGGGCGCGACGCCGATGGCGCGCGTGGCCCGCAATGACTACACGCTGATCGGGCGGCTGCTCGACGAGGGCGCGCTGGGGATCGTCGTGCCGCTGGTCCACACCCCCGAGGACGCGCGCGCCGCCGCCGACGCCTGCCGCCTGCCGCCGCGCGGCGCGCGCTCCTGGGGCTGGGGGCGCGCGGCGCGCTACGGCGACGACTACCCCGACCGGATCGACGACGAGGTCTTCGTCGCCGTGCAGATCGAGAGCGCGCAGGGGGTCGAGAACGCCGAGGCGATCATGGCGACGCCGGGGATCGACGGCTGCTGGATCGGGCCGTCCGATCTGGCGCTCTCCTTCGGGGTCCACCCGCGCGACGGCGGGGCCGACGAGCGGGTGCAGGGCGCGATCGAGCGGGTGCTGGCCGCCTGCCGCGACACCGGCGCGATCCCCGGCTTCGCCGCCTTCACCCCCGAGGACGCCCGCCGCCGCGCCGACCAGGGGTTCCGGTACCTCACCGCCGGCAGCGACTGGGGCTTCCTGCTCGGCGGGGCGCGGGCGGGGCTGCGGACGCTGCGCGGCGGATAGGCGGGCAGGCGGACAGGCGGCACGGAGCTACGGCGCGGAGCGCGGCTTGGCCGCCACCTCTCCGCTCGTCTCCCCCATTGCCCACCCATCCGCCTGCCCGCCCCCCCGCCTCGGTAGTGTCTCCGGCGCGAGACGCGCGAAGAGGAGGCCGACGACGACGAGCAGGAGGGCGGTGGCGGCGAGCGCGGTGCTGCCGCCGAAGGTGTCGGCCAGCAGGCCGATCAGCAGCGGGCCGGCGACGTAGCCGAAGTCGGAGAGCATCCGGTAGCTGCTCATCGCGGCCGCATTCATGCCGGGCGGGGCCATGTCGGCGGCGTAGGCGGCGGGGGCGGCGCTGCTGATCCCGGACGCCACGCTCCAGGCGGCGCAGCCGGCCAGGGAACCAGGCATACGAGGGCGCGAGCGCGAAGACGACCATCGCCGCGCCAGTGAGGACGGTCGAGGGGACGATCACCGCCTTGCGCCCGAAACGGTCGGCTCCAGCACGCCGGAGGGTAGGCCAGCGCCAGGCCGATCACGCTGATCCCCAGGCCGAGGCCGATCTGGTCGGCCCCAGCCCCAGCCGCTCTCGCCGAGGACCGGGATCACGTTGAAGAGCGCCCCGGTCCGCGCGAAGAAGGTACTGAAGCTGACCAGGCTGATCAGCATGAAGCCGAGTTGCGCGGAGAGGAGGCGCATCTGCGCGGCGAAGGCGGGCGCCAGGCCGCGGCCGCGGTCAGGGCGGCCATGACGCCACCGCGCATCGCCCCCGTCTCGGGACGCGGAACCAGGCGAAGATCGCCGCGACGAGGCCGAGCAGGGCGAAGGTGTAGAAGGGCAAGGCGACCCGTAGTGCTTGTAGACCCGCCCGGATAGGGGCCGATGCCGACCACGAAGGCGAAGGCGCCGGGTAGACCGACATGATCCGCCCGCGCCGCTCCGGCGTGCTGATGTCGGCCAGGACGATCTGCAGGCGGTCAGGATCAGCGCCGCGCCCGCCCCGGCGACGAAGCGCGCGGCGAGGAAGAAGTAGCCCGGCGCGACCGCGCAGGCGAGGTTGCCGGCGACGACGACCAAGCCGCCGATCGCCAGGGTGGGGCGGCGCCCGGGCTCGTTGACCAGGAAGCGCGCCAGGCCGTAGATGGCGATCGTCAGGCCGATCGCCGCGCCGAACAGCGCGCGTAGAGCGGCACGACCCGATGCTGCCGAAGCCGAGCTGGTTGACGACCGTGAGCCCAATGTCCAGATCAGGACGCGGTAGCGTTGATAAACGTCCCCTCGTCACCCCACCTCCCGCGCCACCGCCATCCGCCCGCCCTACTGGCCCCGTTAGTATCCTGACGGAGCGTTACGCTGAGCATTGCTTACTTCCCTAACCTTTTGACCGGTGGCACTCCCGTGCCCGGATAATGCTACTCGCACCGGTAAGGGTTATTCAACGACTGAGGCGTCTGCAGGGAACGCCGCAATAGGCAGCGGACAGACGTTGGGCACGACAGCATCAAGCTCCCACGAGGCGGACGGATCGAGGGGCCGGGCTCAACACGGAAGGCATCGCCCCGGAAGCGGGGAAGGACATGCAGTGGCAGTGGAACACCTCCTGCCCGCCGCCGCGCCATCGGAGAGGAACAGGTTGACGCCCTCGCAGCGGACTCCCGAGCGCTGGACAACCCCCGCCAGGCGCTGGGCGATCGTGAAGAGGTGGGCGCCGATCACCTCCGGCAGGTCGGAGAGCGCGGCGTAGTGCGCCTTCGGGATCACCAGCGCATGCCCAGGGTTGATCTGGGCGATGTCCATGAATGCGAGAACAGGTCGTCTCCATGGAGCACGCATCGCCGCCGCCTGCGCGACGATGTACGCAAGGTACCGCCGCCGCTGGTCTCGTCGCCAGCACCATGCCGCCCGCATGCACTGAGGGCTCCCTTTCCTGACACGAAGCGCACAGGCCAGCCCCGAAATCTCAACGCCGACGGAAAACGGCGACAGACCTGTGCTGGCCGCCGACAGGAGGCGGCTGTCGCGACACCACAGGGAAGAACGGTTTCACCACAGAGGCACGGAGGAGGGCGGGGGAGAGATCACAGAGTGTTTTTCTTCTGTTTCCTCCGGGGTGAACTCCCTCCCGTAACTCCGTGCCTCTGTGGTGAAACAGCCCCCCCGGGTCCCCCGCCGCGCGCCAGCGATTACCCTGGACTGAGCGGAGCGGCGCGGGAGAAGCAGGCGGGCGGAGGGCGGGATGGTGCAGCGATCACTCTTCGGCGACGACGCGCCGGAGCAACCGGATGAGGGGACAGTCCCCTTCGACAATCTGGACGCGGCGCAGGCGGCGCGCGGGTTGTAGCGTGCGCTGCGACCTGAGCGCCACGCGCCGCCAGGTCGTCTTCGGCGAGGGGGCGGCGGGGGCGCGGCTGATGATCCTCGGCGAGGGGCCATCGGAGATGGACGACCGGTCGGGCCACCCGTTCAGCGGGCCGTCCGGGGCGCTCTTGGAGACCTGGTTCACGCGGCTGGCGCTGCGCCGCGAGGAGGTCTGGCTGACCAACGTCGTGCGCTGCCGCCCGGCGGGGATCGTCAACGGCTGGCGCAAGAACCGCCCGCCCACCGACAAGGAGGCCGCCGCCTGCCGCCTCTGGCTGGAGACCGAGCTGGCGCTGGTGCGGCCGGCGGCGGTCCTGGCCCTCGGCGGGACCGCCGCCAAGGCCCTGCTCGGCAAGGGGTTCAAGATCAGCCAGGAGCGCGGCGCGCTGGCGGGAGGGCTGCGCGGCATCGCTGTCATGGCGACCTTCCACCCGCCTACCTGCTGCGCCTGGAGGACGCCGATCTGGCACGGGCCGAGGAGGCGGTCAACGCCGACCTCGACGCGGTGAAGGCGCGGCTGGCGGTGGGGCGGTAGCCGACTTACGGCAACTGCCCGCGGGCCGCGAGCCATTCCCGGAGCGCGGGCGCCGGCCCCAGTTCCCCGCTTTCTGTCAACAGGCGATCGGGGCCAGCCGATTCTTGATCCTCCGGAGGCGCCTGATCTCGGTCACCTGCCGGCTTTGGGTGTTGTGTGGGGGACTTTCCCCCTCCAGAGGAGGAATTTCTTCATCGCCTTCTGGGGCGTGGTATCAACAATGTCGAAGAATAAAGTAGACGATGTCAGCGGCATCGAGTATCCGGTCACCCGGGATCGATCCCAGGCGGGAGATTACGAACGCCCGCAAGTTCATCACCGAATTCTGGTACGACTCTCTCTCTGCCGGAAGACACACTCGCTAAACAGCTATAGGCCGCTACCGCGGCGTCTGCCCATGCTCTGGCGGGGCAGATTCCAGCCACTGCTGGGTGCGGTTCGTCTGCTTCCAATCAGCCCTCT
This sequence comes from Thermomicrobiales bacterium, assembly GCA_030446685.1. GTDB lineage: Bacteria > Chloroflexota > Chloroflexia > Thermomicrobiales > CADCWN01 > JAUJMV01. The sequence goes on from JAUJMV010000008.1 coordinate 4,016, forward strand.
CGCGACATACAGCCGCACGCAAGATCTCCTGCTCTTCTTTGGGAAAGCGGCTGATCGGCTGCTCTACCGCCAGGCAGCATGACGCCGGGCATTGGAACCGGTTACCTCGGCAAGACCAAGCCAGTTGAATTCGGGCGGCGGCTCCACGACATGCATCCGCACGTCGTTCACCCAAGCCCGGATTTGGGCGCATCCTGGCGCAGGAAGCTCTCTAGCGTAATCTCACTTTGCAGCTCTTGCATGAGTCGTTCCTTTGCTCGCGGGGCTACAAGGGGGTAGACGAGAACCCGATCTGCAAATGCTCGCTCGCCTATACGAAGGCTCCGACGATCTGGCCGGTAATGACCACTATGGTGATTGATGTCGAGCAAGGCGTACTGGTCGTCCATCCGCACGATCTCCGCCTCCCCGCCGCCAGCACCGGCTCACCATTCGTGAGTACCGTATGCGAGTCGCGCTTCTCCTCGCACGTACTTCGGGATAATCAGCAACTCTCCCGCGACGGTGACCGCCCATTTGGCCGTGCCTCCTGTTGCCACATCGCGCGCGAAGCGCTCGATCGCCGATCCCGTCGTGGCGATACGCCCAGCTTCGCCGCCCGCGCAAGTTCCTCCCGCAAGCCGCGGTCGGCCAGGGCATGGCCGCCGAAACAACTTTGCTCCTTCGGCTACCGAGATGGGAGCAACACTGGGTCCGATCCAGAACATACGAAGGTGGGCAACGGGGCGCCAAGGGCGCGCAGGACGGCGATCTGCCCATCCGCTCTACCCTATCGGAAGTGCCCGACGCTCCGCGTTCTACGCCCCACGTTCCCCGCGCCCTACAGGCCGAGGCGCGCGTCCTTCGCGCGGCGCATCCACGTCGATGTGGCTCTGGGGGCGAGCGCGGGCGCCCATGGTGTTGACGCCGAGGTGGGTCGCGCCGAGGTCGCGCCAGGCGTCGCGGAACCGGGTCCACTCGCCCTCCGGCACCTGCGCGACGCTCGCCGCGCGCCTCGTGTAGATCGCCGCCGTTGTAGCCCGCGCCCGGCCTCGCGCGCGTAGCCGTGGATGCGCTCGATCGCCGCGCGCGCATCTCGTCGCCGGGCGGGCGCTGAACCAGCCGTCGCCGATCCGCCCGGTCCGCTCCAGCACCGGCTGACGACCGGCGTGGCCCCCGCCGATCCAGCGCCGGGATCGGGCGCTGCACCGGCATGCAGGGGTTGATGCCGGCCTCGCGAATGCGGTGCCAGCAGGCGCCCTCGAAGGTCACGACCGGCGCGGTCCAGAGGGCGCTGCGACGGCGATCTGCTCCTCGCTGCGCTTGCCGCGGGTTGCCGAAACTCTCGTTCAGCGGGCCCTCGTACTCGACCTCGTTCCAGCCGACGCCGATGCCGAGGCGCAGCCGCCCGCCGCTGGGCGAGCGTCCACCTCGTCGCCGCCTGCTTGTAGACGAGCGCGGTCTGCCGCTGCGGCAGGATGATCACGTCGGTGACCAGCTCGCGACCCGCTCGGTCAGCGGCGCTTCGCGCGAAGTAACCGAAGAGGACGAACGGCTCGTGGAAGAGCGTGTCGCTGGTGTACGGCCCGCGCCGGCGCGGAAGAAATCGCGACGCTCGCCCCCAGGACGTGGTCGTAGATCAGCCGATGTGGTTGTGGCGCCAGCCCCCTCCACCGCTTGCGCCCAGTCGCGCACCGCTATGGGATCGCTGCCGATCTCGGTCTGCGGGAAGACGGCCCCGAATCGCATCCTACACCCCCAGCGTGAAGTACGAACGACGAACGACGAACGACGAATGGCGGACGACGAATGGCGGCCCTCTGTGGCGACTGCAACCGCCGTGGCCGGGAAGCCTATTCCCCCTACCGACGACTGGCGACCGCCGACTGAGGACTCCGCGCCAGCGCGCGCTCCAGCGCCGCCGTGACGATCGCGGGGCGCAACCCGGCCATGCTGTCGGGGTGGCCGCGGGACTGGGCAGCGCGGTCGCGGTTGCGGAAGCGCGCCTCGACGCAGGCGCGGCGCGCGCCGGCGGGGGTCAGCGCGAGGTGGACGTGCGGGCCGCGCAGCGCCAGAGCTGCGCAGCGGGACGATCGCCCCGTCGCCGTCGGCGTCCACGCCGAAGACGGCGCCGTCGGGCAGCCGACGGCGGCGGCGATGTGCAGCGGGCCGGCGTCGACGCAGACGGCGGCGCTTGGCGCGGGCAGAAGGCGCCGGCCAGCTCGGTCAGGCGCGTCTCGCCACGCAGGTCGGCGACCAGGGCGTGGTCCAGCAGCCACTCCTCGTCGTCGCCGACGTTGTAGATGGAGTGGCGCTCGACCTCGCGCGGTGGCCGAGCAGCCCGACGCCCAGGCCCCGCTCGGCGCACCAGCGCGCGACCTCCGCCCAGTGGGCGACCGGCCAGAGCTTCGCGCGCCGCGGGTGGTGGTGGCGTGCAACCGCACGTCCGGGACGGCGAAGGGCGGTTCGGTCGGGACCTCGGTGCGGAAGAAGTCGGTCTCGACCCGCGCCAGGCGGCAGAAGATCTCGCCGATGGGGTTGCTGCCGACGGCGGGCGGCGTGGCGCGCGACGAACCCGGCGCCGTTCCAGTCGTCATGCGCGAGGAGGCGGTCGTGGGGGCTGTCGCACCCAACCCCTTGCGGCGGAAGTCGTGGCTGAGCGCGCCGCCGGCGATGTAGCGCGGCGCGACCGCTCTCACCACGACCAGGTTGATGTCGGGCTGAACTCGTCGCAGTTGATCGCCAGCGCGTACGGCCCGGCCGCCGCCCGGCGCGCGGCGACGAAGGCGCGAGCCGGCAAGGAAGCCGCCGTGCCGGTCGTCGGCGGCGGTGGCGTGCGTAGAAGAGGCGCGCGGCGATGTAGGGGCTTCGGCCTCCTCGAAGTCGCGCGCCGATCTCGCCGCCGAAGAAGTCGATCACGCTGTCGGGATCATTCTCGCGCAGCCCGCGCAGCAGCGGCGTGGTCACGACGAAATTGCCGACCTTGTCGGAGGAAGACGGCGATGTGCGGCCGCGCGCCGAGCGGTGATCGTCGAAGCGTTCCACGGGCGATCCCTGCATGCTGAGTGCTGAGTAATGAGTGCTGCGCGGGCGGGACGATAGTTCAGCCGACGCCTCCCCCAGACGCGCACGGGTGCCGGGCGGGCGCGGCCAGGACGCTGTCCACTTGCGCGCCCGGCCACGGCACCTACACTTGCGACAGACAACACCTCGTCGGGGCGTGGTGAGACGTGACGATCGTTGCGTCAAATTCCACACGGCGCGGTAGAGCCCGCGACCCGCCTCTGGCGGTTGACCCGGTGCGATTCCGGGGCCGACGGTACAGTCCGGATGGGTCGGTGGCCGGCGGATCATGGCGCGCGCGGCGCGGCGGCTCGTCCTCTAGGGCGGCGGCCGGGTTGCCGCGCGCGCGCTACCCGCTCGTCTCCGCGCCCGAAGGGTAAACCTTCGGGGCGTTCGCGCTCGCACGGGGCGGTAGGTGGTGGAGGAGGACGATGTTCACCGGGATTGTCGAGGAGGTCGGGCGGGTGGCGGCGACGGACTTCGCGGGGAACACCCGCGGCTGTCGATCGCCTGCCGCACGGTCGTGGCCGGGGCGCGGCGCGGCGACAGCATCGCCGTCGACGGCGCCTGCCTGACGGTCGAGCGGTTCGACGGGAGGGGATTCACCGTCGGGCTGATGCCGGAGACGCTGCGCCGCACCGCCCTAGAAGCCGGCTCCGGCCGGGCGACCGGGTCAACCTCGAACGCTCGCTGGCGGCGGACGGGCGGATCGGCGGGCACTTCGTGCAGGGCCACATCGACGGCACCGGCACGGTGGCCGGGCGGCGCGCGGAGGGCGCCGCGCTGATCGTCAGCGGTCGCGCCGGCGCTGGCCCGCTACATCGTGGAGAAGGGCTACATCGCGGTCGGCGGCGCCAGCCTGACCGTCGTCGAGGCGCGGGAGGACGCCTTCACCGTCTCGCTGGTCCGCCACACCCAGGAGCACACCACGCTGGCGGCGAAGGCGATCGGCGACCCGGTCAACCTGGAGGTTGACATCCTCGGCAAGTATATCGAGCGCTTCACCGGCGGGGCCGGCGCCGCGACCGCCCCCGCCCTCCCGGCCGCCGACTGAGGCCCGCGCGCCGGCGCGCGGGAGGACCGCGCATCCCCTCACCCCTGGGCCTTCATCCCCCGGACGCTCAGGCGAAGAAGGTGCGGTAGAGCAGGAAGAGGTTGAGGGCGATGATCACCGCGGCGACGAGCGTGGCGACCGCCGTGGTGAGACACGCGTTCGCCAGGTCGCCCATCAGGTCGCGGCGGCGGGTGAAGAGGACCAGCGGCGCCAGCGCGAAGGGGATGCCGAAGGAGAGGATCACCTGGCTGATGACCAGTGTGCGCGTCGCGTCCACGCCGAGCGCGATCACCAGCAGCGCCGGGACCATCGTGATCAGCCGCCGCAGCCAGATCGGGATCCGCCGCTCGAGGAAGCCGCCCATGATCACCTGGCCGGCCAGCGTGCCGACCGCCGAGGAGGAGAGGCCCGAGGCCAGTAGCGAGAGGGCGAAGATCGTGCTGGCCGCGCCGCCGAGGAGCGGGGTGAGAGTGCGGTAGGCCTCGCGGATGATGTCCTCCCCGCCCGTCACGTCCACGCCCTGCGCCCAGAAGGTGGCAGCGGCCATCATCAGCATCGAGGCGTTGATCAGCCCGGCGATCCCCATCGCGATCGCCACGTCGGCCAGCTCGAAGCGGAAGAGGCGGCGGCGTTGCGCGGCGTCGCGGGGGATGATCCGGTCCTGGGTCAGCGCCGAGTGCAGGTAGATGACGTGCGGCATCACCGTCGCGCCGAGGATGCCCGAGGCGAGCAGCACGCTCTCGGTGTCGGCGAAGCGGGGCGCGAGGATCGCCGCGCCCGCCGCGCCGAAGTCGGGCCGGCCGAGGATCGTCTCGGCCAGGTAGCACAGGCCGATCGCGCCGACGAAGGCGGTGATGATCGCCTCCAGCGGCCGGAAGCCCCGGCGTTGCAGCCCCAGGATCAGGAAGGTGGTGACGCCGGTGAGGAGGGCGGCCGGCAGCAGCGGCAGGCCGAAGAGGAGGCTGAAGCCGAGCGCCGCGCCGAGGAACTCGGCCAGGTCGGTGGCGATCGCCACGACCTCGGCCACTGCCCAGAGCGCCCAGGTGACCGGGCGGGGGAAGTGGGCGCGGATCAGTTGCGGCAGGTTGCGGCCGGTGGCGATGCCGAGCTTGGCCGACAGCGCCTGGATCAGCATCGCCATTAGGTTGGAGGCGGCGATCACCCAGATCAGCAGGTAGCCGTACTGCGCCCCGGCCTGGATGTTGGTGGCGAAGTTGCCGGGGTCCATGTAGGCGATCGAGGCGATGAAGGCCGGCCCCAGGAAGGGCAGGAGGCAGGCCAGCCGCCCCTTTGCGCTGGCGCCCCGCAAGATCGCCGTCGCGTCCGCGAGCGTGCCGGCGTCGGCGGTCCCCGCGACCGTCTCGCCGGCGTAGCGCCGCCCGCCCTCGGGCGCGGCGGTGTCGGTCTCGACCATGCCCCTGCCACCCCCAGGTGAAGTACGAGCGACGGGCGACGAGCGACGAACTGCTCGTTCGCGCAGCGCGGCGGGCGCGATGGATGTCCGCCAGGACGCGGCGTGGGCGGGGCGTGGGATCGAGCATCCCGCACCACTCCGAGGCGCCGCGTTGAGGGACGCTACCCGGACGCCCCGGCCGGGTCCTCCGCGCGCATGAAGATGTCGGCGGCCAGTTCACGGCCCAGCAGGTGCTCGGGGGCGCCGGGGTCATGGCCGACGCGCACGCGCAGGGGACCGTTGAAGGGGAGCGTTTCCAGGACGGTTAGCGCGACGCCGGGGAAGAGGCCCAGGCCGGCGAGGTAGCGCAGCTTGGCCGGGTCGGCGTCGCTGACGCGCCCGATCAGGCCCGACTCGCCCCCCGCCAACGTCGCCAGGGGGCGGCTGGCCGCCGCCGGCATCACCCCCTCGCGCGTAGGGATCGGGTCGCCGTGCGGGTCGACGGTGGGGTAGCCGAGCGCGGCGTCCATCCGCGCCTCCAGCTCGTCGGAGACGAGGTGTTCGAGGCGGTCGGCCTCCTCGTGGACGGCGTCCCAGTCGTAGCCGAGCGCCTCCTTGAGGTAGCTCTCCAGCAGGCGGTGGTGGCGCACGACCTCCAGCGCGACCTTCTCGCCGGCGGGGGTGAGGGTCACGCCGCGGCGGGGGTTGTGCTCGACCAGGTGCAGCTCGGCGAGCTTCTTGAGCATGCCGGTCGCGGAGGGGGCGGAGACGGCGAGGGCCTCCGCGAGCGCGCCGGTGCCGACCGGCTCGCCGCGCCCCTCGCGCTCGAGCTTGTAGATCGTCTTGAGGTAGTCTTCCATCGCCTTGCTGATCATCAGCCCTAACCCTGAGTTTAGCCTATCCTAACGAAGTATAGCCCCGGCGCAAACGCTGTCAAGGACGCGGTTCGCCCGGCGGCCGGCGGGGCCGCCGGTTTGGACGCCGGGGGCGTTTGCACGGATAATAGGGAGGAGGGGTGGGCGCGGCGTCGCCGCCGGCCCGTTCGTCGCCCGTCGCTCGTCATTCGTCACTCGCCGGTGGGGTGGTAGCAGCGTGGATCGCATGCGGAAGGTCGTGCAGTGGCTGGCGGTGGCGGCCGCCGTGGGCATGTTCGTCGTCCTGGTGATGGGCTCGACGGTGACCCAGACCGAATCGGGCCAGGGTTGCGGCACCGACTGGCCGCTCTGCAACGGGCGGTTCGTCCCGGAATTCGCGGTCGACACCGCCATCGAGTACAGCCACCGCGTCGTCACCGGCATCGAGGGCCTGCTCATGCTGGCGGCCAGCGCGGGGGTCTGGTGGTTCTGGCGGGGCCGGCGCGAGGTGCGCGTGCTGGTGCCGCTGATGCTCCTGCTGCTGGTCGTCCAATCCGGGCTCGGCGCGGGGGCGGCGCGCTACCCGAACGCGCACGAGGTGCTGGCGCTGCACTTCGGCATCTCGCTGACCGCCTTCGCCAGCACGCTGCTGACCGCGCTCTTCGTCTTCCAGGTCGAGAACGGCGCCGACGCGCTGCGCGACCGCCCGGTGCCGCCCGCGCTCCGCTGGGGTGTCTGGGGGGTGGCGGTGTACACCTACGCCGTCGTCTACCTCGGGGCCTACGTGAACCACACCGGGGCGAGCCTGGCCTGCGCCGACTGGCCCTTCTGCGGCGGGCGGGTCGTGCCGACGCTGGCCGGGCCGGTCGGCATCCACTTCGCGCACCGGGTGGCGGCGGGGGTCCTCGGGCTGGCGGTCGCGGCCCTCTTCCTCGCCGCCTGGCGCCGGCGGGCGGCGCGCCCGGACCTCGCCTGGGCCGGCGGCATCGCGCTGGCGCTGGTCGTCGTGCAGTCGCTGGCCGGCGCGGCGGTCGTCCTGAGCGGGCTCAACCTCTTCAGCGCGCTCGCCCACGGCACGCTGGCGACGCTGCTCTTCGGCGCGCTGAGCTACATGTGCTTCCACGTCCTGCCGCGCCCGGCGGCGGTCAGGGGTCGAGCGCCGCGCCCCACCGATCGCGAGGCGGAAGCTGAGACGCGGGAGTCGGAAGCCGAGAGCGAGCGCGAGGTGGTCGTCGGCGGCGGGGCGTTCCGGTAGCCCGGCCCCGCCAGTTCCCGACGCCCGCCCCGCCCGGAAGGAATAACGCGTGCGCGGCTGCGTCACCGGCCTGATCGTCGTCATCCTGCTCGTCGCGGCGGCGCTCGGCGGGTCTGCCTACCTGCTGAACGAACCGCCGGCCCTGGCGGAAGCGGCGCCGCCGGTGGCGGTGAGCGACGAGGCGGCGGCGAGCTTCGACCGCAAGGTGGCGACGATCCGGCGCGCCGACGGACCGATCACGGTCGAGATCGACGATCGGGAGGCGACGTCGAAGCTGGCCGAGGCGCTCGCCGCGAACCCCGAGACCCCCCGGATCGACAACCCGCAGGTCAACTTCCGCGACGGCCGGATCTACGTCAGCGGCACCGCGCGCGACGCGCCGCTCCCGGTCAAGATCGTCGTCGCCGGGCGGGTCGAGGCGCGCGAGGGCCGGCTCGTGGCAACCGTGGAGCAGATCGATAGCGGACGCATCCCCCTCCCCGCCGCGATCCGCGACCAGATCACCGGCGCGGCCACCGATCTCGACGACCTGAACCGCGCACTCCCGATCCACGTCACCGAGGTGTACACCCTCGACGGCCGCCTCGTCCTGACCGGGCGCCCGAAATAGGGTCGAAGGTCGAACGTCCGCAGGTCGAACGTCCCTCCAGGACCGATCACGCAGTCCGCGGCCAGCGGCGCCGCGGAAACGGGGAACGTTCGCCGCATTCGACCCGCCCGCCACCCACTTGTGGCACGCCATTTGCTTTTATAGGGAAGTGGCGCCGACGAGGGTCGGGATAGGGTTTAGGGATCGTTCTAGGGAACAGGAGGAGGGTTCATGATCGGGAACATCATCGCTTGGTTGATCATTGGGGCGATCGCCGGCGGCATCGCTAGCCTCATCGTCCCGGGTCGGACACCAGGCGGCATGATCGGCGCGATCATCGTCGGCATTCTGGGTGCGATCCTCGGTGGTTGGCTGATCCAGACCGTGCTTGGTCTGGGCCAGGGCGCGGGCTTCATCGGTTCGATCATCATCGCGATTATCGGCGCGGTCATCATTCTCTACGTGATCCGCGCGATGAGCAGCCGCAGGGCACTCTAGCCTAGCACCGCCCGTCATAGCAGTACCTGGGCGGTGAGCAGCACGAGGCAGGACCCTTACTAAGCAGCGCCGGATGGTTTCTTGGAACCATCCGGCGCTGCTTTTCGCCAGGGGAACGGGGGCAATGATGACGGGCATGATCGAGCGGGTGGCCTACGCCGTCATCTATGTGGCGGACTTGGACGCGATGGCCCGGTTTTACGGCGAGGCGCTCGGACTGCCGATCGTGGAGCGCAACGAGCGCTTCGTCGCGTTCGGCGGGGCGGGGGCGCCGCTGGCGCTGGAAGCGGGGGGGCCGCCCGCCGACGGTCCGCGCGCCAAAGACCGCAACCCGACCCTGATCCAGTTCGCCGTCGCCGACATCGCGGCGGGCGTCGCCGCCCTGCGCGAACGCGGCGTCCCGTTCGAGGGCGACATCCGCCGCGGCCCGTACGGCGCATTAGCCTTCTTCCGCGACCCCGAGGGCAACCGGCTGGGCCTGCTCAGTGCGGAGCGCGGAATGACGCTGGGGCAAGTGGCGCCGCTGCTGTGAACGCAGCCCTTTATCCCGCACTCTGCGCTCCGCGCTCCGCACTCGGGATATCGGCGTGGTGCCGGTCGAGGGTCAGCGTGTCGGAGTCGTCGGCGGGGTAGGGCGGCGCGCAGATGAAGAGGACGCGCGCGAGGTCCGGGCCGGGGTTGCGGTAGGAGAGGGTGGTGCGCGGCGGGGTGGAGATCGTGTCACCCGCGGCGCAGTGGTACCCTCTCGTCTGGCCGGTCGCCGGGTCGCCCATCGTCACGACGAGCCGCCCGGCGAGGACGTAGGTGATCTGCTCCAGCGAGCGATGCAGGTGGACGCCGAAGTCCCCCGGCGGCAGGCGCCCTTCGGCCAGCGACAGGTTCGCCAGCCCCGGCAGGGCGATCGGGTGGACGGCGATGCCGTCCGGCGCGACGACGACGAACGCGTCGAGCGCGCGGGTCGGCCCCTCCGGTAGTGCCATATTGCCCCCTCCTGCTCCGGCCACCTGCGGACCGGATTCAACAACGGTGCCGCTATTCTCCTGCACCCTGGCGGCGATCTCAACCCGCACAGGGAGGGTTCCCCCGGCCCCCGGCACGGCGGGAGAGGGCCGAAGGGAGCAGGCGTCGACCATCGATGATGGCGCTACGACATGCTGTCGGGTGCTTGTTAACCGACGCCACTAGTGCAGTACAGTCAGGCGAGGTTCGCGGCTTTAGGGCGATGATCGACAGGATCTTGTGCGGCTCCCGGTTGTGGCGCTCGAAGAAGTCGGCGGCGGCGGCGAGCAAGACCTTGACGCTCTCGAAGAGTTCGCGTGACCTCGCGCCGGAAGTGCCGCCACAGCATCTCGATCGGGTTAAGCCAGGGGCTGTAGGTCGGCAGGTAGAGCAGGACCAGGCGGCCGGCCGCCGCGCGGACCACGGCCTCCACCTCGTCGTCCTCGTGCGTGCTGGCGTTGTCCCAGGCCACGTAGACGGTGCCCGTCGGGTGCTTCGCCAGGAGCGCCTCGAGCATGAGGGCGATCTCCTTGCGCCGCTTGTGGCGGTGGAACTGCACCGCTTTCGCCGGTGTGGTAGTTCACCGCGCCGACCGCGCGCCGGTGCGGCTGCGCGGGCGTCGATCATCACCTGCTGCCCCTTCGGGCTCCACATCGCGCGCGCTGGTTGAACTCGTCGGGGCGAGGTGCTCGCGCGCTTCAACCGCCGTTTTTTACCTGATACTCCGGGTCGGGGCTCGTGACGGTGTGCTGCGGCCGGCTCAGGACGACCCCGCCCGCCTTGAGCGCCACGCGCACCGTCTCGTAGGACACCCGGATGCCGGTCAGTTCGGCCAGGTAGTCCGCCAGCCGCTGTAGCGTCCACAGCGAGTAGGGCTGCCCCAGGCTGCGCGGCCGCTGGCGCACCACGGCGAGTAGCCGCTCCCGGTACGCGTCGGTGAGCTTCGTCGGCCCGCCGGGCATCGGCCGGTCCTGCAGGCCTCGATCCCCTCCGCCAGCCAGCGCTTCAGCCAGCGGCGCACGGTCTCCTCGTGCTCGCGGACGATGGCGGCGATGGCGGGCGCGGCGAGGCGCCGCTCCGCCGCCAGCAGCACGATCTGCGCGCGAGTCCGCAGGCGCGCGTCGCGCGTCGTCCGGTACAGCGTGTCCAGCGCCTCCGCCTCGGCGGCGGTCAACTCGGGAATCTCCAGCGGTTTGCGCATCGCGGCCTCCTCCTGCCGCCAGCATACCGCATTCCGCGAACCCTATCGCACTTAGTGCCGGATCAGGGTGGATCTTCGGGTCGGTAGGGGGCGGGTTTGCAACCCGCCCGCCTGCCTCCACCGCCTGAGGTACGCCGACCAGGGCGGGTTGCAAACCCGCCCCTACTACCGACCCAGACCCGTGCGCTGATTCCGCACTGGGCGCGATCCGGCAGCCGACCCGTCGCCACGCGCCAGACCATTCCGCGGTACGGGGGTAACTTGGGTTGCGCGACCGCCACCATACCCCCGTCCTCCAGGAACCCCAGCGCCACATCCGGTGTACCATCGGTGATGATGAACCGTCGCGACGACGGGGAGGCGCTTTCGTGCTCGACCGCGCGCACTGTCACCGTTTGGCGCTGGCGCTGTGCCTGCTGCTGCTCCTGCCCTCCTGTGGCGGCGCGGGCTTGGACGAGGGCAGCCGGGGGGCGACGCCGTCCACAACGCCCCCGCCCGCCGGCCCCGAGGCCGCAACGGGACGGATAACTGCCACCCCGGCGGCACGCCGTTCACCCACCGCCCGTGAGGCAACGGCCGCGCGATCCCCGGCCGCTTCGCGAATTGGGCGGGATGGGCCGAAGGCGCCGCGCGATGCGCCGTGGAGCATCGCCCGCGCGCCGCTGCCCGAGCGGGCGTGGGACGACCCGGAGAGTTATCCGACGGCCCAGCGGCAGCCGGGGCTGTTCTGGTTGCCGGACGAGCCGGAGGAATTGCCGCCGCTGGCATTCGGCGTGCTCCCAACCGAAGCGCAGCCCCGCCAGCCGCCGGCGCGGGAGTACGAACTGGCCGCGCCGCTCCCGGAAGGACCGGCAGAGGCCCCCGTCTACCTGGGGGCCGCTACCCGGCCGGCGCCGGGCCGGTGTTCGAGCAAATGGTCCGGCGGGGCAACCCCGCCTGGCAGTTCGTGCCGCAGTATTCGTCCGTGTTCTACCGGACGTCCGAACCGTTAGGGGAACCGGCCCCGGTAGCCACCGCGCCGGAAGCGGCCCGGCGGGCGGCGGAGGTGCTGCTGAGCCTGGGGTTGCTGATGCCAGACACTACCTCGTCCGCGACAGCGGTCGACCCGGGAGGCGCCTGGAGCGTCGTCTTCCACCGGCGCGTCGACGGGGCGACGGTCTACTCGAAATCGAACGTGACGGCTACGCTCAACCCCGCGGGGCAGATCACGTCCGTCCTGGCCCACCGGCGGCCCCTGCTGTCCCGCAGCCGCTACCCGCTCCGTCCGCCCGAGGAGGCGTGGCAACTCCTCCTGGCGGGGCACGGGCGCTCCCTGCCCGTCAACGTATCACCCACCGGGCGCGAGGAGCCGGGCGACCGCTTCGTGGTGACGCGGGTCGAGCTGGCGTACGTGGAGGCCGAGCCGTTCCTGCCGCGCCAGATCGTGCAGCCCTACTACGTCTTTCGCGATGCGCGGGGGGCCGCCCTCTACGTGCCCGCGGTGGCCGACCCGCACGTCGAGTGGTGGCCGTAACAGGGCGAACACGGCGCTCGGTCTGCGTCACCCCCGGCGCGGGATCTCGACCGCCTCCCGCCCTCCGCCCTCCGCCCCCTGCCGTCCCGTTCCGTGTTCCGGCGCTTGTCCCCGAAGGGGACTCGCCGCCCCGCGTTCCCCCGCGGCCAGGGCGAAGACGCCGCCGAGGATTAGCCCCGCGCCGAGCAGTTGCGGCGGGCGCAGGAATTGGCCCAGGACGACCGCCGCCAGCGCGATCGCCACCACCGGCTCGAAGGTGGCGACGATCGACGCGGTGCTCGACGGCAGTTCCCGCAGCGCCAGCGTGTAGAGGCCGAGCGGCAGCAGCGTGATCAGGACGCCCGCGACGGCGGCGGTCAGCAGCAGGGTCCGGCCGCCCGGCAAGGCCGAGCCGACGGCGAGTTGCACCGGCAGTAAGCCGAGCAGGCCGAAGCCGAGCGCGTAGACCAGCAGGGTCAGCGGGTGGTGGCGGCGCAGCGCCGACTTGCCGAGCAGGCTCTGCGCGCCGTAGGTGAGCGCCGAGAGGAGGCCGAGCGCGATGCCGGCCCAGCTCGCGCCCCCCGCCCCCCGCCAGGGCTCGACGACCAGCGCCGCGCCGAAGAGGCACAGCCCCAGCGCCAGCGCCTTACGCCGGGTGATCCGCTCCCCGAGGCAGAGCGCCGCCGCCCCGGTGACGAAGGCCGGCGCGAGGTAGAGCAGCACCGTCCCGACCGCCACGCCGGTCAGCGCGAAGGCGTAGATTAGCGCGACATAGAAGAGGCTGATGGTGATCAGCCCGAAGAGCGCCAGGAACGGCAGATCGCGCGCCCGCACCCGCAGCAGGTCGCGGCGCGCGACGAGCCCGAACGCCAGCAGCAGGCCGAAGGCGACGGCTGCGCGCAGGGTGACCAGCGTGACCGGGTGGATGGCGACCCCGTCGAGGATCAGCGCATAGGCGACGCCGATCGTCCCCCAGCAGGCCGCCGCCCCCAGGACGAGCAGGTAGGGCCGCAGCCCGTGGTGCTCTTTCATCGTATTGCCCGGAGACGATCCTTACCACAAAGACACGGAGGCCACAAAGGACACAAAGAGGAGAAGGATTTGGGCAGTTGCATCCGACGCTACCTCGTTCGGTGGACCATTTCTGTGATCGTTGTGGTCTCTGTGCCTCTGTGGTTATAGCTCGACGCGCTGGCCGCGCCCGGTCGCCTCGGCCCGTTCGACCGCGAAGCGCGCGACCGCGATGTCCTGCACCGCGTTGCCGACCGACTTGAAGAGGGTGATCTCCTCCGGCCCCGTCCGGCCCGGCCGGTCGCCGGCGACGACCTGGCCCAGCTCGGTCTCCAGGGCATCGCGCGCGATCAACCCGTCGCGCAGCGGGATGACGAGATCGCCCGCCTCGTGCAGCGCCGCCTCGACCGCGTCCACCACCACCCGCGCGCGCGCCACCGTCGCCGCCGGGATCTCCTGCATCGCCGGGGTGTAGGCCCCGACGGCGTTGATGTGCGCGCCGGGCCGCACCCAGGCGTCCTCGAAGACCGGGGTGGGGGAACTGGTGGCGGTGCAGATCACGTCGGCGGCGCCGGTCGCCTCCGCCAGCCCGCCGAGCGGCACGATCGCCGCCCGCCGCCCGATCGCCGGCAGTTCCTCGCGCAGCCGGGCGGCCAGCCGCTCCGCCCGCGCCGGCGTGCGCGAGGCGATCAGCACGCGCGCGAGCGCCGGGCGCGCGGTGCAGACCGCCCAGATCTGGGTGAACGCCTGCGCCCCCGCCCCGATGCAGAGCAGCGTCGCGGCGTCCTCGCGCGCCAGCAGTTCGGTCGCCTTGCCCGAGACCGCGCCGGTCCGCAGCGCGGTCAGGAAGGTCCCGTCGAGCAGCGCCAGCGGCCGGCCGGTCTCGGCGTCGAGCAGCGCCACCAGCGCCAGGATCGTCGGCAGGCCGCGCGCCGCGTTGGTCGGGTAAACCGACACCACCTTCAGCCCCAGCCCGCCGAGCGCCGGCACCGCCGCCGGCATGAAGAGGGTGTCGCTGCCGCGCGCCGCGTCGTGGAGCGGCGTCCGCAGCGGCGACATGGCGCGCCCCGCCGACAGCTCGGCGAACGCCACCCCCATCAGCCGGATCGCCTCGGCCATCGGCACGGTCGCGCGCACGTCGGCCGCGGTGAGCACGAGCATCGGTGTACACCTCCGTGTTTCGAGGAGCGACGAGCGTGCAGGGGTAATCATGCCCCTGCTCATTGGGCCGGGGCGTCTCGCTCGTCGCTCCGCGCCCTTCGCTCCGCGTCCCACGCGCGCAGCCGCGCCAGCACCTGCGGCCAGGGGGGCGGGTCGAGCGCCGCGTTGGCTTCCAGCTCGCGCAGCTCGGCGGTCGCCTCGTCGCGCTGGTTGCGCCAGCCTTCGGACAGGTAGCGCACGGTCTTCGGATTGTGCCCGGCCAGCAGCCGGTCGTAGCTGCGGACGCGCGCCTCCACCGCCCGCCGCCGCCCGCGCAGGTAGACCTTGCGGTAGACGTCTTCGACGAGCCACGGGTGGCGCCCCAAGTAGCGCGTCGCCAGGGCCTCGACCCCGACCTGGTCGTCGTCCGCCAGCGCCTCGCGCAGCCGCCGCGCGAAGTCCGCCAGGATCGCCGCGCGCTGCAAGGTTTGGCCGTACTGCTCCATTGTCGCTCCTTCGTCGCGCGGTCGAAGGTCGGATTCGAGGACTTGCGAAAGCGCGGGCGAATGGCAAAGGCTCCCGCTCCCTGAAGCCCCGTGACCTTCGACCTTCGACCTTCGACCTTCGACCCCTCCCCCGTCACACCACGTACCGCTCGACGATCGGCTCGCCCTCGGCGAAGCGGGTGGGGCGGAGGGGGCGGATGTCGAGCGTAGTCGCCGCGCCGTCGAGGATCAGCTCGGCCAGCAGGAGGCCGGTCGCGGGGCTGTGCTGGAAGCCGTGGCCGCTGAAGCCGGTCGCGCAGTAGAAGCCTCCCAGGTGCGGGAAACCGCCGAGCAGCGCGTGGCCGTCGGGGGTCATCATGTAGAAGCCGGACCAGCCGCCGGCGATGCGCGCCCCGGTGAAGGCCGGCGCCCGCGCGCACGCCAGCCCGACGACGTGCTCCCCCCACGCCGGATCGAGGTGTTTGGTCAGCCCCGGCGGCTCCGCCTCGTCCGACTTGCCGAGCCAGAAGCCCCCCTCGTGCGGGCGGAACCAGAGCCCGGAGCGGACGTCGATCGTCAGCGGCGCGCGCGGCGGGATCGCGGCGAACGGCGCGGTGCGGAAGACCTGGCGGCAGACCGGCGCGGCCGGCAGCTCGAGCCCCGCCAGCGCCGCCACCTCGGCCGCCTGCGGCCCGGCGGCATCCACGACGATGGGGGCGGCGATCCGCCCGTTCTGAATGCCGACGCCCCGCACCCGGCCGCCCTCGACCAGCACCTCCGTCACCGGGCAGCCCTCGAAGACGCGGACGCCGCGCTCCTCCGCGCGCCGGGCGAAGGCCGCCGCGACCAGCGGGGGCCGCGCCCAGCCGTCGTCCGGGCAGAAGGTCGCGCCGAGCAGATCGTCCACGCGCAGGCCGGGGACCAGCTCGGCGGCCTCGCGCGGCGCCAGCCAGCGCACCGGCGCGCCCAGCTCGCGCTGCATCGCCAGGTTCGCCCGGAACTCCGCCGCGCTCGCCTCGTCGGACAGCAGGAAGAGGTAGCCCTGCCGGCGCGTCTCGATGTCCGCGCCGAGCCGCGCCGGGGCGTCGAGCAGGTAGGGCAGGCTGAGCTGGGTCAGCCGCACGTTGATCGGGGTGGAGAACTGCTGCCGGAAGCCGCCCGCCCCGTCCCCCGACGCCCCCTGCGCGATCCGGTTGCGCTCCAGCACGACCACGTCGGTGCAGCCGCGCGCCGCCAGGTGGTAGGCGATGCTCGTCCCCACCACCCCCGCACCGATGATCACCACCTCCGCACTCTTGGGAATGATCTCAACCATCGTGCCTCACCACGCCCCCGCCCGCCCGCGCCCCCATCCGGGCGATTATACCGCTCCCCGGCGGCGTGTCGCTGTCACCGCGCTGTGCCCTATAATCACCCTGCGATCGTCCACCACCTACTCAGCACTCAGCACTCAGCACTCACGGCTGAGCGGAGCGGAGCGCAGCGTGATCATCGACGCGCACACCCACCTCTTCCCGCCGGAGTTCATCCGCGACCGCGCGGCGCTGGCCGCGCGCGACCGCTGGTTCGGGCTGACCCACGGCGACGGGGGCGGGCCACGCCCGGCGCGGCTGGCGACGGCGGAGGAACTGGTCGCCAGCCTTGACGCCGCCGGGATCGACGGCGCCGCCGTCTGCGGCTGGCCCTGGCGCGACGGCGGTCTTTGCCGCGCACACAACGACTACCTGCTCGACGCGGCGCGGCGCTTCCCCGACCGCCTGCGCGCCCTCGCCATCGTCGCGCCGCGCGACGGGGCCGCGGCGGTCGCGGAGGCGGCGCGCTGCCTGGCGGCCGGCGCGGCGGGGCTCGGCGAGCTGAACGCCGACGCGCAGGGCTTCGATCTCGCCGAGCCCGCGCCGCTGGCCGCGCTCGCCGCGCTGCTGCGCGAGTGGGGACGGCCGCTCCTGCTGCACGCCAGCGAGCCGCTCGGCCACGACTATCCCGGCAAGGGAACGGCGACCCCCGACCGGCTGCTGCGCTTCCTGCTGGCCTACCCCGATCTGCGCGTCGTCGCCGCGCACTGGGGCGGCGGCCTGCCCTTCTACGAGCTGATGCCGGAGGTCGCCGCCGCCGCGCGCAACCTCTGGTACGACTCGGCCGCCTCGACCTACCTCTACCGCTTCGACGTCTTCCCGCGCGTCGCCGCGACCATCGGGCCGGGGCGCATCCTCTGGGGGACCGACTTCCCGCTGCTGCGCCAGGCCCCCTTCCTGCGCCGCACTCGCGAGTCGGGCCTGGACAGCGCGGCGCTCGCCGCGATCCTCGGCGACAACGCGCGGCGGCTCTATTGGCACGATACCGCACCGTCGGGAGCCAGGGTGGTACCATAGACGCAACCGCGAAGAGAGGTGCGATCGTGACAACCGTGACCATTGATGTGCCGGACGATTTGCTCGCGCTGCTCGGGCAGTCGCGCCTCGCCACGCGCCCGCAAGCCGACCGGATCACGCTTGCCCTGGCGATTCAGCTCTGCCAGGAAGGTGTGATCTCGGTTGGCAAGGCCGCCGAGCTGGCCGGCGAGTCGCGCTGGGACTTCGAGCAACTCCTGGTCGAGATGGGAATGCCGGTTGTGCGGTACGATGAATTCGAGGCGGAGCGCGATCGGCGTAATTGGGCGGCGTGGCAGCGGCAGCGCCTGCCCTGATCGTCGTCGCGGATGCCGGCCCGATCATCCACCTCTCCTGGCTGGATCGCCTGGATCTGCTCGACGCCATGTTCCAGGACGTGCTTATCCCTGAGGTGGTGCAGCGGGAACTGCTGCCGCCGGGGAGGGTCTTGCCCGGCGCGGATGCCGTCGCCCTCGCCCTCCGCGCCGGGCGACTGCGCGTTCGGCCAGTTCAGGATCGGGCGCGAGTTGCTCTGCTGCGTGCGAACATTGACCTGGTGAGGCGGAAGCCCTCGCCCTCAGCGAAGAAGTCGGGGCCGGGTTAGTCCTCCTTGACGATCGGCGGGCGCGAGACGTGGCCGAGCGCCTGGGGCTGCGGTTCATCGGCACCATCGGCCTGCTGCGGCAAGCGCGCTGGCAGGGACTCGTGCCGGCGGCCTATCCACTGCTGGTTGAGCTTCGACGGCGCGGCTTCTGGGTGGGCGATTCCCTGCTTGAGGAAATACGGCGCGATGAAGAGCGGGAATGACCCAGAAGCCGGGCGACCGGGAGGATCGCGTCCGCGATCGTATCGGTACGGACGAGTCCGCCCGACAGGAAGGCACGGGATGATCGTCTTTCTCAACGGGGCGTTCGGGGTGGGCAAGACAACTCTCGCGGAGCGGCTGGTCGCGCGCCTCCCCAACAGCCTGCTCTACGACGCGGAGGAGGTCGGGTACTTCCTGGGCAAGATCGTCGCCCCGATCGACCGGCCGGACGACTTCCAGCACCTGCCGATGTGGCGCAGCCTGACCGTGACGACCGCGCACCTGCTCCGGCAGACCTACGGCCGCACGCTGGTGATGCCGATGACGATCTGGCACCGCCCCTACTTCGACGAGGTGCTGGGCGGGCTGCGCGCGGGCGACCCCGAGGTCTACCACTTCAGCCTGACCGCCACGGCGGGGACACTGGCGGAACGCCTGCGGCGGCGCGGCGACTCCCCCGAGGTCTTTGCCTGGTGCTGGGCGCGCGCGGAGCGATGCATCGCCGCCTTCCAGGACCCGGTCTTCGCCGTCCAGATCCCCACCGACGGGAAAACGCCGGGCGAACTGACGGCGGAGATCCTGGCGCGGCTGCCCCCGACGGCCGGGGGTGGGCGATAGCTCACTTGTGTACGTACACCTCGCGTGCTACACTCCGTGTGCGAGTACGGCGTTGACGGAAACCGCTTAGGGGCAGTCGGCGGCCGCGGCGCCCCTGCCGCGAGCGGATTGAGCGATAGGCGGAGCGAACAATGATCCTGAGCGACGCGCTGCTATTGGAGGCGATCGAGCGCGGCGACCTGCGCTTCGACCCGCCGGTCGATGTCGAGCAGCAGGTGCAGCCGGCCTCGATCGACCTGCGCCTCGGGTCCGCCTTCCGCATCTTCAACTACGGCAACCACGCGCTGATCGATCCCAGCCGGCCGATCGACTTCGACGAGTTCACCGAATTGGTGACGATCCAAGAGCGCCCCTTCATCCTCCACCCAGGCGCGTTCGTCCTCGGCAGCACGCTCGAATACGTCGCCATCCCGACCAATCTGGTCGGCCGGCTGGAGGGGCGCAGCAGCATCGGGCGGCTCGGGGTCATCGTGCATGCCAGCCTGCCCTACGACGCGCCGGTGCTGTTCCAGGACGAGGAGGGAGGCGTCGCGTATCGCCCGATCGGCGAGTTGGTCGAGCGGCGGGCCTGCGGTCGGGTGGTGAGCTTCGATCCGGAGACGTTCGCGGTCGCGTACCACGACGTGACCAACTGGTTCAGGGAACTGCCGGATAAGATCTACGAAGTGCGCCTCGCGTCGGGCCGCACAGTCCAGGTCACCGCCGGCCACAACCTCTTCACCCTCGATCGACACGGCAACCTCGTCAAGACCCCCACCGGGGCGCTCGCGCCCGGCACCCAGGTCGCGATACCGAAGCGGATACCGGCCCCGACCGATTCGCAGCCGGAATATCGCGTGCTCGACCTGCTCGCGCGGGAGGTGCGCGACAAGGTCGTGTGCCACGGTCCGACGGTGGACGCGCTGATCCGGCGGCGCGAGCCCGACATCCGGGCGGGCCTCAAGGCCGCGGGGCTCAAACCGTCCTACTGGCTCCGCGCCCGGCGGCTCCCTCTGCCGCTCCTGGAAGGGCTTCACGGCGATACTCCACCGCTCGGCCCCAATGATCGCCTCGCCTACAAAGGCGGCCGTTCCTCGCTGCCTGCGATCATCCGGGTCGACGAGGAGATCGCCTGGTTGCTCGGGTTGTATGTCGCCGAGGGCTATCGCCGCCGCGGGCAAGTCGTCATTTCCAATACCGATCAGCGCCTCCTCGATCGGGTCGAAGCGGCCCTGTGGGGGCTCGACCAGCAGCTCTATCGCAGCGGCGGGGCGATCACCTGCCTCTCCGTTCTCCTTTCCTCCTTCTTCGCGGGGTTGGATATGGGGACCGGGGCTTCGGCGAAGCGGCTGCCCGTCGGTGCCCTGGGGTGGCCCCAGCCGCTGCTCGAATCCTTGCTGCGCGGTCTGCTCGACGGTGACGGCTCGGTAAGCCAGGGGCGCGAATCCCTCTGGACGACTTCCCCACAACTCGTTTCCGACACGCTGCACCTGGCCGCCCGCCTCGGCCGGCGGGCCGTCACGCAGCGGTGCCGGCCGCGGCCCCGTTGTCAGCCGGCCTACGTCGTGTCAATCGCCACGAACGAGCACAAGGTGCTCACCACCGTGCCGCTCCCCAGCGCCCTGCTGATCGACATCCGCACGGGCGCCGGCCTGTCGCAGGCGCACGCCAGCCGGCTGATCGGCTACACGCACCCGACTTCGCTCAACAACATCGAGAAGCGGCAGGCGCGCGATGCGGTCAGGGGCGTCACTCTGCAGCGCATCCATGCTGCCTACGCGCGCGTGCTGCCCGGTTCCGACCGGGTCGCCCCCCTCGACAAGCTCACCCGACTCGTGGAGGGCGATCTGCTCTGGGACGAGGTGACGGAAGTGGTCGATACCGGGCGCTTCGAGACGGTGTACGATCTCGAGGTCCGACCGGGGGGGGCGCCGATCGAGAACTTCCTGGCGGGGCATGGCGGGGTCTTCGTCTCGAACACCGCTGGGTTCATCGACCCCGGATTTGAGGGGACGATCACGCTCGAGATCAGCAACGCCGGCAAGATCCCGGTGGCGCTCCACCCCGGCATGCGCATCTGCCAGCTCACCCTGCTGGAGACCGGCCCGGTCCTGCGCCCCTACGGCGCGGGGCGGCGCTCCAAGTACCAGGGCCAGCGCGAGCCGACCGCCAGCCGGATCGAACTCGACGCCGAATTCGGCGCGGCGGAAGGCGGCCAGGGCGGAGGCGGATAGTGAGCGCGAGGCAGAGGGAAGCAGGGGAGGGGGCATGGTGACTCCGATGCGGCGTTCCTGTCGTACTTCGCTATCCTCCGAGGATCGCCGGCCGCCAGCCGGTCCTGACTCGCCCGCCCGCCTTGCCGGGGCGTCATGATCGCCGCGATCAAGGGCCGGCTCGTCGGGAAGATGGGCGACAGCCTGCTGATCGACATTGGCGCGCTGGTCCTGCAGGTGCATACCTCCGGGACGACGATCGCCGACGCCGGGGAGCCGGGGACGAGGTGCGGCTGCACACCCACCTGCACGTCCGCGAGGACCAGCTCGCCCTCTACGGCTTCGGCACCACCGAGGAACTGGCCCTCTTCAACCTGCTGCTCGGCGTGATGGGGATCAAGAAGGCCGCGCGTCGCCGCCAACATCCTCGGCGCGACCCGCCCGGAGCCGCTGCTCAACGCGATCGCCAACGAGGACGTCACCTTCCTCAGCCGGCTGCCCGGCATCGGCCGCGCTAAGAAGACCGCCGCCCGGATCATCCTCGATCTGCGCGGCAAGCTGGCGAGCATCGGCGGGGCGCAGGCGCTGCCGGGCGCGGCGCCGGTCTCCGGCGACGGCGAGGTGCTGGAGGCGTTGCAGGCGCTCGGCTACACCGCGGCCGAGGCGCACGCGGCGGTCGGCCGGCTGCCCCGCGAGGCCGGCGGCAGCGTCGAGGAGCGGATCGTCGCCGCGCTCCAGTCGATGAGCGAACCCTGACCGGATGGCCGGTGGACGGGCAGGTCCGGCGTTTGCGCGCGCTATTGCCCCCAGCGCGCCCCCCTGGCAGCACAGCGCGCCGGCGCGTGCATTTTCTGTTCAAAGATGCAACAGCGGCCCCAAAATGCTTGTGCTTGGCGACCGGATATGGCATACTGCGCCTGCTGCCCGGCGGTTTATCGCGTTTGCGCCGGCCGGGGGTGCGGTTCAAAGTTTTGCGCGACTGGCACGTACACCGGAGGAGTTCGAGTACCGCGGCGCGGCCCGCTGAAGCGCCCCAAGCAGGCGACGCAAGACTTTGAACCGCGCCCGCCGGCCGGCGATTGGCGCGTCCACCACGGTGGCGTATACTGAACGACTCAAGGATGGCACACCGCATAGTGCATGGCGCCAGGACTCCGGAGAGAGATGATGGAGTTGCGAACCGGCGGCACGTCGGGTGACGGGGGGCCGCTTCGCCCGCCTCGACGACCGTGGCGCCACCGCGGAATGGGTCGATCGAGTTCATCGAGAGCGGCATCCCGCACCTGGACTTCGTCCTCGGCGGCGGGCTGATCCCCGGCTCGCTGACGATGGTGATCGGCCCGCCCGGCTGCGGCAAGACGATCCTCTCGCAGCAGATGGGCTTCCACACCGCCCGGCGGGGCCGCAAGGTGCTGGTCCTGACGACGCTGCCCGAGCCGCACGTCAAGCTGCTGGCGAATCTGCGCACGCTCGGCTTCTTCGAGGAGGGGCTGGTCGGGGACCGGATCGAGCTGCTCAACGTCTACCGGCAGTTGCGCGAGGACTTCGCGGGGGCCGGCGCGATGATCCTGCGCCTGGTGCGCGAGCAGCGCGCCAACCTGCTGATCCTCGATTCGCTCGACAGCGTGCGCGACCTGGCCGGCAGCGAGATCGCCCTGCGGGAGCTGATCTACGAGTTGAGCGCGGGGCTCGGCCTGCTCGGGGTGACGGTCGTCGTCGTCAGCGCGCTCGAACCGCAGCGCGCGGCCCAATACCCCGAGCTGACGATCGCCGACCACATTATCATGCTGCGCAGCGAGCTGGACGGCGCGCGCGGCGTGCGCGCCCTGGAAGTGACCAAGATGCGCGGGGCCGCGCAGCGCCCCGGCCTGCACGGCTACCGGATCGACGCGCGCGGCGTCAGCGTCTACCCGCGCCAGGAGACGGTGCCGCTCCCCGCCGAGACCCCCACCGGCGACGACCGCGCGCCCTTCGGCCTCGCCGAGCTCGATCGCATGATGGGGGCGGTCCGCCGCGCGGCAGCAGCACCTTCATCGTCGGCAACCCCAGCACCGGCAAGACGCTGCTGGCGCTGCAGTTCCTGCTGGACGGGTACCGCCGCGGCGAGCCGGCGCTCTACATCGGCTTCCAGGAGACCGCGCAGCAGTTAGGGGCGAAGGCCGCGGGCCTCGGAGCTCGACCTGCCGCGCTCCATCCCCGATCGCTTCGAGTTCATCTACCGCGTGCCGGCCGAGTTCGACCCCGACGAGATCGCGGCGCTGATTCGCGAGCGGATCGCGGCCGGCGGCGTCAAGCGGCTGGTGATCGACAGCCTGCCCGACCTGCTGAGCGGCCTGGCGGCCGACGATCGCCGGCTCAGCTTCCTGACCGCGCTGATGGCCTACACGCGTAACGCCGGCGTGACGACCTGCTGCATCGAGGAGATGTTCTCCGCCGCGCTGCCGTCGGAGGCCCGCATGCAGGCGATCGAGTACTCGGCCTACGCCGACAACATCGTCCTGCTGCGGCACCTGGAGGCGCGCGCGGAGTTGCGCCGGATCATCTCGATCCTCAAGATGCGCAACAGCGACCACGATCGCACCCTCCGCGAGTTCACCATCGGCCCCGGTGGCCTCGCCATCCTCACGCCCCACGAAGGCGGCGAGAGCATGCTCGACCACCCCGGCGCGGCCTGAGCGGGGGGCGGAGGGCGGAAGGAGCGTAGCCACGAGCGGCATGCCGCTGCAATCGCTGACCTTCGCCCCTCGCCTTTCCGCCCTCCGCCTTCGGCCCTCCGCTACTCTCCGGTCAGCGCCGCCGCGAATTGGTCGATCGTCCAGTGCGCGTTGACGATGTAACGCGGGATGGCGAAGAGCGGATCGGCGTCCTCGTCCAGGATCTCGCGGAGGCGGAAGGCCCCCTTGTAGCCGTGCGCCTTGACCTGCGCCGCCGACGCGGCATCGTAGACGCCGAACGGGTAGGAGAAGAACGGCGTCGGGTGGCCGAGGAGGGCTTCCAACTGGCGCTTCGGCTCGACCAGTTGCCGCTGCCAGTCCTCCTCGGTCGTGTACTTGGTGACCATCTGGTGGTCCCAAGTGTGGAGCTGGATGTCGCCCCCCTGGCGGTCCAGGTCTTTGAGCTGCTCCTCGGTCATGAACTCCTCGTTGCCAATCGTGACCGTCATGATGAAGAAGGTGCCGGTGAAGCCGTACCGCCTGAGGAGCGGCATGGCGACCGTGTAGTGGTTGTCGATGTTGTCGTCGAACGTCAGCATCACCGGCTTGTCGGGCAGCGGGCGGCCGTGGGCGTAGTACTGGTAGACCTGCTCGGCGGTCACACTGTGGTAGCCGTTGTCCCTGAGGTAGGCGAGCTGCTCCTCGAAGTCGGCCGGCGGGGTGATGTAGGGGCGGTCCTGCGGCCCGTCGTCCGGCTCCCAGTCGCGGATGCTGTGGTAGCAGAGGATCGGCACGAAGCCGCGCGCGGCCGGCGGGAGCGGCGCGTGCGTCGTGGTGGTGGCCCGCGTGGCCGTCGCCGCCGGGAGTAGCGACCGGGTCGCGGTCGCCGCCGGGGGCGAGGTCGGCCCGGCGGTGGGCGTGAACGGCGTCGGCGGCGCAGTCCGGGCAGTCGCGGGCGCTGGCGCGGTCGTCGGCGCGCTCGTCGGTGTCGCGGCCACCGCCGCCATCGTCGGCGCGGGCAGCGTCGGCGTCGCCGTCACGTCCCCGCCGCAGCCCGCCAGGGCGGCGACCGTCGCGATGGTGAAGGCCAGCCGGAAGACGCGCCGCGCCTGGTGGGCCTGCCGCGCGACCCCGCCGCCGGTCGCGCTCCGCGCCGGCTGATCCGCCCCAACCGTCATCGTCGCCACCCTTTCTGAATCGCGCCCGCGCCCCCTGCGAGTGCTGAGTGCTGAGTGACGAGCAGGAGATAGTGGCGCGCACACGCGGCACTCAGCGCTCGTCCGCCCCAACCCGGCAACCACGGCCCCACACCGGCGGGGCGCGGGTTGCGCGCCCTCGCGCCCCGGCGCGACGGGCACACCGAACGGGCGACGCGCCGCCCTTTCCGATCCTTGATAGTCCTCGGCGACACTATACCGCAGGGTCCACCGAATTGTCACCCCGGAGGGCCGCCGATATCGGGGGGAACGTTCACCCCGGCGCCGGTTCGCGCGCGTCCCTTGACGGGGCGAACGTTCGCGCGTACACTGGCCCCAGGGCCGGCGTGCCCGGCGCGCCCGACGCGGCGTGCCCGGCGCGTCCCGCCGCCCCGCCCCCACGCCCCCGGACGCAACCGCGGCAAAGCCAAGGCCCTGGGCGCGACCGCGGCCCGATCGGGCCGGCCGCGCGGGCAGTTTCGGCGCGGGCGCGGCCCCGTTGGCAGCGGTGGCTGTGCTATACTGATCTTCCGGGCATCGGCGTCCGTCACGATCAGGGGCCGTCCCGGTGGATGGCGGCGGACTGGCGCCGGTGGGGAGGATTCGGGAGGGATCGCGGCTGAAGCGCGGCACGCCTGGCGGCACGCCGGCGGCACGCCGATGACCGGTCGCTCGCACGCCGAGGTGAAGGTTTCGTGAACGTCGCTGTGGAACGGCTCCCCGAGAGCCAGGTCGTCCTCGACATCAGCACGGACGAGCAGGAGTTCGAGAAGGCGCTCGATCGTGCCTATCGCAAGGTCGTCGGCCAGGTGCGCCTCCCCGGGTTCCGGCCCGGCAAGGCCCCGCGCCGGATCATCGAGCAGTTGATGGGGCGCGAGGTGCTGATCGAGCAGGCCGACCGCGATCTGCTCGACCCGCTCTACCAGCAGGCGCTGGAGCGGGAGGGGATCAACCCGGTCAGCGAGCCGGACGTCGAGATCTACCAGGCCGAGCCGCTCGCCTTCAAGGTGACGGTGCAGGTCTACCCCACGGTCGAACTCGGCGACTACGCCGGGGTGCGCGTCGAGCCGCGCCGGGTCGAGATCGGCGACGAGCAGGTCGACGAGGCGCTGACGCGTCTGCAGAAGGCGCAGAGCCCGTGGGAGGAGCCGGCCGAGCCGCGCCCGGCGCGCGAGGGCGACCAGGTCACGCTCGACATCGACATCACGCGGGAGGGGGGCGAGCAGTACCGCGAGCCGTTGCGCGACGGCGTCTTCGTCCTCGGCGAATCGAGCCTCCTCCCCGGCCTGCGCGACGAGATCGTCGGCATGAGCGTCGGCGAGTCGCGGGACGTCCGCCTCGCCTTCGCCGAGGACGACGAGACCGCCGAGGCCGACATGCGCGGCAAGACGCTCGATTACCACGTCACCCTGAAGGGGGTCAAGGAGCAGCACCCCTTGCCGCTCGACGACGATCTCGCCAAGCGGGTCAGCGATGGCCGGGTCGAGACGATCGACGGGTTGCGGGCCGAGTTGCGCAAGGAGCTGCTGCGGACCGAGCGGCAGAAGGCGCGGACCGAGGTCGGCAACGAGGTCGTCAACGCGATGGCCGCCGCCGCGACCTTCGACACCCCCGCCGCGCTGGTCGACCGGCAGGTCGACAGCGAGATCGACGAGTTGCGCAACCACCTGGGGCAGAACCACGGCCAGACCCTCGAGGACTACCTGCGCTTGCAGGGGCGGACGTTGGAGGAGCAGCGCGAGCAGTCGCGCCCCGAGGCGGCCCGGCGCCTGCGCAACTCCCTGGTGCTGCGCGAGATCGCCACCCGCGAGGGCGTCTCGGTCAGCGGGCAGGACATCGACGCCGAGATCGACCGGCTGGTCGGCGGCGGCGAGGACGCCGAGCGGATGCGGTCGATCTATTCGAGCGGCTACGTCCGCAATCTGCTGGAGAACGACCTCTTCGAGCGCAAGCTGATGGACCGGATCATCGCGATCGCCACCGAGGGCCGCGGCGCCTTCGAGCCGCCGGAGGAGCCGGAGGAGGCGGCCGGGCCGGCGGCCGACGACGACGCGCCGGTCGAGGTGCGGGTCGAGGTCGGGGATGACGCCGAGGCGGCCGCCGCGCTGGCGGCGCTGGCCGCGGCGGGGGGCGACCGGCCGGACGATACTACGTCCGCCGCGCCGGATGACGCGCCCGCCGGGGACGTGCCCGGCGCCGAGTCCGCGGGCGTGCTGCCGGCCGGCCGGGACGTGCCGATCGGGACGGGCGAGGCGGCCGCGGCGACCGAGACGGTCGTCCCGGACGACGACGGCGCCGCGTCGACCGCGTCGTCGCCCGCGCCCGAGCGTTCCTCCGAGCCGGCCTGAGCAGGGCGGGCCGGCGGGCGGCGCGCGGCGTATACTTGGATCGGCGGACGGACGAGGGTAGAGCCGGGTCACGCCGGCATTCTCAAGCGTGACCGCGCGGGGCGGGACTGCCCCGCGGGAGGCGTGCGATGCGACGGTCGCACGGCGGTGTACAACGGCAGACAGCGGGAAACCACGAAAGGACCCCCACATGTCGGACTTCTACGCCCCCGGCGGGCCGGCGCTGGCCCGGCCCGCGATGGTGATCCCCTACGTCACCGAGACGACCAACCGCGGCGAGCGCACCTACGACGTCTACTCGCGGCTGCTGCGCGACCGGATCATCTTCCTCGGCACCCCGATCGACGACCAGGTCGCCAACGTGATCGTCGCGCAGCTGATCTTCCTGGCCGGGGAGGACCCCGACCGCGACATCTCCCTCTACATCAACAGCCCCGGCGGGGTGGTCTACTCCGGGCTGGCGATCTACGACACGATGCAGTACATCAAGCCGGACGTGGCGACCTACTGCGTCGGGTTGGCCGCCTCGATGGCCTCGACGCTGCTGATGGCCGGGACGCCGGGCAAGCGCATCGCCCTGCCCAACTCGCGGATCATGATCCACCAGGGCTCGGTCGGCATCCCGCGCAGCGCGATCCCCGACGTGGAGGTCTTCGCGCGCGAGACGCTGCGCCTGACCACCACCATGACCGAGATCACCGCGCGGCACACCGGCCAGCCGTTCGAGCGGATCAAGCGCGACACCGAGCGCGACTACTACATGACCGCCGAGGAGGCCAAGGACTACGGCATCATCGACCAGGTGGTCCAGCCGTCGAACACGCTGCTGGTCAACAGCCGCTAGTTTGATTGCTGATTGGGGATTGCGGATTGCGGATTCAACAGCCGGCCGCCACCCGAGTGTCCGAAGCCGGCAGGTAGTCCGCAATCCGCAATCCCCAATCCGCAGTCTGTTGTAGGGGGTTCCGAGGGGGTATGTCGAGCACGCGTGGCGGGCGGGTGCAGTATCGCTGCTCGTTCTGCGGGAAAGGCCAGGAGGAGGTCCGGCGGCTGATCGCCGGTCCCGGCTCGGTCTACATCTGTGACGAGTGCGTCGAGCTGTGCCGCGAGATCATCGAGGAGGAGGAGCCGTCCGCGCCGCGCCCGGAGCGCAGCTTCACGCGGATCCCGACGCCGAAGAAGCTCTACGAGCAGCTCAATCAATATGTCGTCGGGCAGGACCGCGCCAAGAAGATCCTCTCGGTCGCGGTCTACAACCACTACAAGCGGATCAGCGCCAACACCAGCGACGACGACGTCGAGCTGCAGAAGAGCAACGTCCTCCTCCTCGGCCCGACCGGCTGCGGCAAGACCTACCTGGCGCAGACCCTCGCCAAGCTGATCGACGTGCCCTTCTCGATCGCCGACGCCACCGCGCTGACCGAGGCCGGCTACGTCGGCGAGGACGTGGAGAACATCCTGCTGCGGCTGATCCAGGCCGCCGGCGACGTGGCCCGCGCCGAGACCGGGATCATCTACATCGACGAGATCGACAAGATCGCCCGCAAGAGCGACAACCCCTCGATCACCCGCGACGTGTCGGGCGAGGGCGTGCAGCAGGCGCTGCTGAAGATCATCGAGGGCACCGTCGCCAACGTGCCGCCGCAGAGCGGGCGCAAGCACCCCCACCAGGAATACATCCAGATCGACACGCGCAACATCCTCTTCATCGTCGGCGGCGCGTTCGAGGGGTTGGAGCAGATCGTCGAGAAGCGGATCGGGCGCAAGTCGCGCCTCGGCTTCACCCTGGCGACGGAAGAGGAGGCGGCGATCGAGGCCGACGGGCAGCTCCTGCACCACGTCGACCACGACGACCTCCTCAAGTTCGGGCTGATCCCCGAGTTCATCGGGCGCCTCCCGGTGCGCGTGGCGCTCGACAACCTCTCGCGCGACGACCTGATGAAGATCCTGGTCGAGCCGAAGAACGCGGTGGTGAAGCAGTACCAGAAGTTCTTCGCGCTCGACAACGTCGAACTGCAGTTCACCCAGGACGCGCTCGAGGCGGCCGCCCAGCAGGCGGAGGAGCGCAAGACCGGGGCGCGCGGCCTGAAGACGGCGATCGAGGACATCCTGCTCGACGTGATGTACGAGATCCCGTCGCTGGAGGGCGTGCGCAAGTGCGTGGTGGACGGCAACGTGATCCGCAACCGCACCCGCCCGCTCCTGATGACCGTCAGCGACGACGTGCTCGACTACGAGCAGACCGCCTGACGCCGGGGGCCGAAGGGCGAGGGCTGAGGGCGGGAGGCCGGAGGCGGCGAGAGGCGGGGCGGCGCGATCGGATGCCGCCCCGCCTTTGCACGATCCCGGCGGCCCACCGGGGGAGGATTTCGCGATGACGACCGCCCGGAAGCTGATGACCGCCGAGGAGTTGCTGCGCCTGCCGGACGACGGCATGCGGCACGAGTTGATCGCGGGGGAGTTGCGCACGATGGCGCCGAGCGGGGCGGAGCATGGAGAGATCGCCATCACCTCCGGCAGCGCCCTCAGCCAGTACGTCCGCGCCCACCGCCTGGGCCGGGTGTTCGGGGCCGAGACCGGGTTCCTGCTGGCGACCAATCCCGACCTCGTGCGCGCGCCCGACACCGCCTTCGTCAGCCGCGAGCGCGCCCTGGCCACGGGCCGGGTGACGGGCTACTGGCCCGGCGCCCCGGACCTGGCGATCGAGGTCATCTCACCCAACGATCGTTACACCGAGGTCGAGGAGAAGGTGGACACCTGGCTGGCGCACGGCACGCGGCTGGTGGTCGTGGTCGATCCTCGCCGGCGCACCGTCACCGTGCGGCGCCCCGACGGACGGACCCGCCACCTGACCGTCGCCGACACGCTCGACGGCGAGGACGTCGTCCCCGGCTGGACGCTGCCGGTGCGCGAGCTGTTCGCGCCGGACGACGAATAGCACCGCTCGTCATCGCCCCGCGGCGCGGGGTCCGGCAGCGCCACCTCCCAAACGACGGGCGGGCAGCGACATCGCTGCCCGCCCGCCTTGCTCCTCCACCCGCGGCCCTCTGCCTGCGGCCTTCCGCCCTCCCCCCTCAGCGCACCGGCGGCGTCCGGCGCAGCAGCCGCGGATCGCTGGTCGGGGGCTGCGGCTCGTCTTCCTCTTCGAGGTCGTCGGGGACGCGGGGCGGGGCGGTGCTGGCCCCGACCGGGGCGGCGTAGGGGCGCTGCGGCTCGAAGCCGCGCTGGCCCTCGTTCCCGGTCTCCTCGCGGGGCGCCGCCGGCCGGGTGTCCTGGGCCGGCCCGCCGAACGGCGCGCGGCTCGGCGCGGCCGGCTCGAAGGGGCGGTTCACGCCGCGGTCGCGCGGGAGGGGGGCGCCCCCGTAGGGGCGGGGCAACTCGGCGCGGGCGTAGGTGCGCGCGTTCGCTTCGAGGTCGATGAAACGGTCGGCGACGTCGATCAGGTCGGTCGAGGTCTGGCGCGGGGTCGCCGCGACCTCGACGCGCAACCCCGCCCGCTGCGCCGCGTCGACCAGGCTGACGAAGTCGCCGTCGCCGCTGACGATGATCGCCACGTCGAGGTGCGGGGCCTGGGTCAGCAGATCGATCGCCAGCTCCATGTCGAGGTTGGCCTTGGTCGTGCCGTCCTCGTAGCGGCGCAGCATCTTGGTGCGCACGCGGAAGCCGTTGCGGCTCAGCCAAGTGATGAAGCTGTGGCTGTTCTCGTCGTCCTGCGCGACGCCGAGATAGGCGTAGGCGCGCTGCAGGCGCCGATCGCCGACCAGGAACTCCAGCAACCGCGCGTAGTCGATGCGGATGCCCATGTCCTTGGCGGCGAAGTACAGGTTCGACATGTCGAAGAAGATCGAGACGCGGTCAAACTCTTCTCGACGCGCTGGCATACGCCCCCCTCTTTCCTTATCCCTCGACCAAAAACCTTCGCCAGGGCCGGCGGTTGCCGACCGATGGTACCGCGGGTTTCGCACGCCACCGCCAGAGTAGATTGCGCCCGACCGCCACCGGGGCGCCCCCCCGCACCTCGCGGGGCCACTGGGACCACGAATCCGGGAACGAAAAAGCCCGCGTACTCCCCCAGACGATACCGCGCGAGTGTAGCAAACAACGCGGCGGGGCGCAAAGGGAGGCCGGTGGATCGCCGGCGACGACCCGCCGCGGGCCGCCCCGCCCCCGCCCAGGGGTACGTACACAGCGGCGCGGCGCGGCGCGGGAACGCTGTCGGGACGCCCTTTTTTGCCTTGACAGCTTATAGGCCGG
Organism: Thermomicrobiales bacterium; assembly: GCA_030446685.1. Lineage (GTDB taxonomy): Bacteria > Chloroflexota > Chloroflexia > Thermomicrobiales > CADCWN01 > JAUJMV01. Next base: position 35,462 of record JAUJMV010000008.1, read on the forward strand.
GTGCTATACTTCTCCGACGTGCGTGGGCCGGGTTTCCGGTCCACGTTGTGTCGAGGGGTGGTCCCTCGCCGGTGGGGAACGACGGCGGCCGACGCTCTGTCCACGGACACCGCTCGGGCCGGGCAGCCCCGCCGCCGAAAGGGAGAGAGACAGATGCCGACGATCAATCAGTTGGTCCGCAAAGGCCGGAAGAGCGTCACCAAGAAGACCAAGGCGCCCGCCCTGCGCTTCACCTACAACGCGCTCAAGGACGAGCGCACCCGCGGCAGCGGGTCGCCCCAGAAGCGCGGGGTCTGCACCCAGGTCAAGACGATGACGCCCAAGAAGCCGAACTCGGCCCTCCGCAAGGTCGCCCGCGTGCGCCTCAGCAATCAGCAAGAGGTGACGGCGTACATCCCGGGCGAGGGGCACAACCTCCAGGAGCATGCGGTGGTGCTCATCCGCGGCGGTCGCGTTCGCGACCTGCCGGGTGTGCGCTACCACATCGTCCGGGGCGCCCTCGACACCCGTGGTGTCGAGAACCGGCGGCAGGGGCGGTCGAAGTACGGCACGAAGGCCCCGAAGAAGTAACCATCCCCCGCGCCGCGCCCGCCGCTGGGGCGGGCCGGGCTGCGGGGGCGCTGGGCTTCCGAATCAGCGGATTGACGGTGAAGAGCGGCCCGACATCGGTCGACCGCTCTTCAGTGTGAGTAGCGGACGAGTGGCCGGGCGCCGGCTGTCGGTGAGCGATAGCCGCGTAGCGTGGGGGCGCGACTACGCCCCATTCGCGCCGGGTGATGCGCACAGGTGGCCGGCGGGCATCACGGCAAAGCAGGAGGCGCGGCGACGCCCCAGGCGCGTCGTTCGCGACGCGAGGCACTTGAACGCAACGGCGGCTGGCGGCGCGGCCGGCCGGTAGGGTTGGCGGATAGGGACAGGAGAGAAGCGATGCCGAGGCGGGCGAAGGTCGTCAAGCGGGAGTTGCTGCCGGACCCCCGCTACCAGAGCGTGCTGGTGACGCGGATGGTCAACAAGATCATGCAGCGGGGCAAGAAGGGGACCGCCGAGCGGATCCTCTACGGCGCGCTGGAGCAGGTCAACACGCGCACCGGGCGCGACGCGCTCGACGTGCTGGAGCAGGCGATGCGCAACGCCACGCCGGTGATCGAGGTCAAGCCGAAGCGCGTCGGCGGCGCGACCTACCAGGTGCCGGTGACGATCGAGGGGGACCGCCGGCTCTCGCTGGCGATCCGCTGGATGCTCGCCGCGGCGCGCGCGCGCAACGGCAAGTCGATGGCCGAGAAGCTCGCCAACGAGCTGCTCGACGCCGCCAACAACACCGGCGCGACCGTCAAGCGGCGCGAGGACACGCACCGCATGGCCGACGCGAACAAGGCCTTCGCGCACTACCGCTTCTAGCGAAGTACGAACGACGAACGACGAAGTACGAAGAGTACTCCGCCATTCGTCGCCGGGAATTCGTACTTCGTCACTCGTACTTCGTCATTCGCAGAGCCGCGAGGGCGGCAGATAGGACGACACGGCCCGATCATGGTTACCGATCTTCAGACCCAGGTCCTGGTCATCGGCGACTCCGCGCTCGAGCGGACGCGCAACATCGGCATCATCGCGCATATCGACGCCGGCAAGACGACGACGACCGAGCGCATCCTCTTCTACACCGGCCGCGTGCGGAAGATGGGCGAGGTCCACGACGGCGCCGCCACGACCGACTGGATGCCCCAGGAGCGCGAGCGCGGGATCACGATCACCGCCGCCGCGATCACCGCCTCCTGGAAGGACCACCGGATCAACATCATCGACACCCCCGGCCACGTCGACTTCACCGTCGAGGTCGAGCGCAGCATGCGCGTGCTCGACGGCGGCGTGGTCGTCTTCGACGCGGTCGCCGGCGTCGAGCCGCAGTCGGAGACGGTCTGGCGCCAGGCCGACAAGTACAGCGTGCCGCGCATCTGCTTCGTCAACAAGATGGACCGCACCGGCGCGAACTTCTGGCGCACGGTCGAGATGACCAGGGACCGCCTCGGCGCGAAGACCGCGGTGATCCAGTTGCCGATCGGCGCGGAGGCGGACTTCCTCGGCATCGTCGACCTGATCGAGGGCGCGGCCTACCTCTACCACGACGACCTGGGCCAGAACATCGAGCGGGCGGCGATCCCGGCGGAGATGGCCGACGAGGTCGAGGCGCGCCGGCTGGAGCTGCTGGAGGCGATCGCCGAGACCGACGAGGGGCTGCTGACGCGCTACCTGGAGGGCGACGAGATCGCCCCGGACGAGCTGAAGCTGGCCCTGCGCCGGGCGACGATCGCCGGCGCGCTGGTCCCGGTCCTCTGCGGCACCGCCCTGAAGAACAAGGGCGTCCAGCTCCTCCTCGACGCGGTGGTCAACTACCTGCCGTCGCCGCTCGACGTGCCGGCGATCCGGGGGACCGACCCGAAGACCGGCGAGGAGATCGAGCGCCCGGTCGATCCGCGGGCCCCGTTCGCCTCGCTGGCCTTCAAGATCGTCAGCGACCCGCACGTCGGCAAGCTGGCCTACATCCGCGTCTACTCCGGCACCCTGGCGAAGGGCTCCTACGTCTACAACACCGCCAAGGGGCGGCGCGAGCGGGTCGGCCGGCTGATGCAGATGAGCGCGAACGCCCGCACCGAGATCGACGAGGTCCAGGCGGGCGACATCGCGGCGGTGATCGGCCTGGCCAACACCTTCACCGGCGACACCCTCTGCGACCCCGACCAGCCGGTGGTGCTCGAGTCGATCACCTTCCCCGAGCCGGTCATCGACCAGTCGATCGAGCCGAAGTCGCGCGCCGACCAGGACAAGCTGACCAGCGGGCTGGTCCGCCTGGCCGAGGAGGATCCGACCTTCCGGCTGCGCACCGACGAGGACTCCGGCCAGACGATCATCTCCGGGATGGGCGAGTTGCACCTGGAGATCATCACCGACCGGCTGCAGCGCGAGTTCAACGTCTCGGCGAACATCGGCAAGCCGCAGGTCTCCTACAAGGAGACGATCACCCGCCCGACGCACGTCGACCACACCTTCAAGCGGCAGACCGGCGGCAAGGGGCAGTTCGCCCACGTCGTGATCGACGTGGAGCCGCAGGAGCGCGGCAAGGGCTACGAGTTCGAGGACAAGATCGTCGGCGGCGCGATCCCGCGCGAGTACATCCCCGCCGTCAGCAAGGGCATCGAGGGCGCGCTCCCCTCCGCCGGCGTCGCCGGCTACCCGGTGGTGGACGTGAAGGTGCGGCTGGTGGACGGCTCGTACCACGATGTCGACTCCTCGGAAATGGCCTTCTCGATCGTCGCCTCGATGGCGATCAAGGAGGCAATCCGCAAGGGCGCGCCGCAGGTCCTGGAGCCGATGATGCGGGTCGAGGTCGTGACGCCCGAGGAGTTCATGGGCGACGCGATGGGCGATCTCAACAGCCGCCGCGGCCAGATCCAGGGCATGGAGATGCGCGGCAACGCGCAGGTCATCCGCGCCTTCGTGCCGCTGGCGAACATGTTCGGCTACGCCACGGCGCTGCGCTCGATGAGCCAGGGCCGCGCCAGTTACTCGATGGAGTTCGACCACTACGCGCCGCTGCCGCAGACGCTCGCCGAGGAGTTGGCGGCCAAGAACCGGCGCTAGGCCGACCCAGGGAGGGGAGCACCCCGGTGTTCCCCTCCCTTTCGCGTCCGCCCCACCGCCAGCCGGCGCGGCGGGGCGCGGGCGAAACCTGAGCAAGGACGGCCCGCGCGAGCGGGCCGCGCGATGAGGACAGTGAGGGAGGACGCACAGCGATGGGGAAGCAGCGGTTCGAGCGGACGAAGCCGCACATCAACGTGGGGACGATCGGGCACGTGGACCACGGGAAGACGACGCTGACGGCGGCGATCACCAAGGTGCTGGCGCTGAAGGGGCAGGCGCAGCGGCGCGACTTCGGGTCGATCGACAACGCGCCGGAGGAGCGGCAGCGGGGGATCACCATCGCGATCGCGCACGTCGAGTACGAGACGGAGGCGCGGCACTACGCGCACGTCGACTGCCCGGGGCACGCCGACTACATCAAGAACATGATCACCGGGGCGGCGCAGATGGACGGGGCGATCCTGGTCGTCTCCGCCCCGGACGGGCCGATGCCGCAGACGCGCGAGCACGTCCTGCTGGCGCGGCAGGTGGAGGTCCCCTCGATGGTCGTCTTCCTGAACAAGGTGGACATGATGGACGACGAGGAGCTGCTGGAGCTGGTGGAGCTGGAGGTGCGCGAGCTGCTGTCGGCGCAGGAGTTCCCGGGCGACGAGATCCCGATCGTGCGCGGCTCGGCGCTGGCGGCGCTGGAGAGCGCCAGCCAGGACCCGGCGGCGCCGGAGTACGCGCCGATCCTGGAGCTGCTGCGCGCGGTGGACGAGTACATCCCCACCCCGGAGCGGGCGGTGGACCAGCCGTTCCTGATGCCGGTGGAGGACGTCTTCGGGATCAAGGGGCGCGGGACGGTGGTCACCGGGCGGGTGGAGCGCGGGCGGGTGCGGACCGGGGGGGAGATCGAGATCGTGGGGATGGCGGAGGGCGCCCCGCGGCGCGTGGTGGTGACGGGCGTGGAGATGTTCCAGAAGACGCTGGACGAGGGGCTGGCGGGGGACAACGTCGGCTGCCTGCTGCGCGGGGTGGAGCGCACCGAGATCGAGCGCGGGCAGGTGCTGGCGCAGCCCGGCTCGATCAAGCCGCACACCAAGTTCCAGGCGGAGGTCTACGTGCTGTCGAAGGAGGAGGGCGGGCGGCACACCCCCTTCTTCCCGGGCTACCGCCCGCAGTTCTACATCCGCACCACCGACGTGACGGGGAGCATCGGGCTGCCGGAGGGCGTCGAGATGGTGATGCCGGGCGACAACATCCAGATGGCGGTGGAGCTGCAGAAGCCGGTGGCGATCGAGGCGGGCCTGCGCTTCGCCATCCGCGAGGGCGGCCGCACCGTCGGCGCCGGCGTCGTCACCGAGATCACCCAGTAGCGCTGATCCGATAGGCGGGGCGGGAGAGGAGGGTTGAAGGTTCAAGGTTCAAGGTTGAACATTGGCGAAAACCCTTACTTTCAACCTTGAACCTTCAACCTTCAACCCACAAGAGGAGTACCATGGCGACAACCAGGAAGCCGAGCCAGAAAATCCGCATCCGCCTGAAGGCTTACGATCACAAGATCCTGGACCAGGCGGCGGTGAAGATCGTGGAGACGGCGGAGAGCACCGGCGCGAAGGTGGCCGGGCCGGTGCCGCTCCCGACGCGGATCGAGCGGGTCACGGTGATGCGCTCGCCCTTCGTCGACAAGGACTCGCAGGAGCACTTCGAGATGCGCACCCACAAGCGCCTGATCGACGTGCTGGAGCCGAGCCAGAAGACAATCACGGCGCTGATGCGGCTGAACCTGCCGGCCGGCGTCGACATCGAGGTCAAGCTGTAGGGGCGGAGCAGGGCATCGGCAGGACAAGACTCCCGCCGGCGCCCCCGCCCGGTCCCGACAAGTCGTCGGGGCGCTCATGCTCGTTCGGGGCGGCAAGTGGTAACGACCGACTGCCCGCCGAGCCACTGAGGGAGGAGAACGCGGACGATGATCGAGGGGTTGTTGGGGAAGAAGCTGGGGATGACCCAGATCTTCGACGAGCAGGGGGAGACCGTGCCGGTCACGGTCCTCCAGGTCGGGCCGTGCGTGGTGACGCAGGTGCTGACGGCGGAGCGCAACGGCTACCGCGCGGTGCAGCTCGGGTTCGGCCACAAGAAGCGGCTCAACGAGCCGGAGAAGGGCCACCTCAAGGCGAGCGGCGCGCAGTCGCGCTTCCTGCGCGAGATGAAGATCGTGGACGACGCCGACGAGTACGCGGTCGGGCAGACGCTCGACGCCGGCCTCTTCGCGGTCGGCGAGGTCGTCGACGTGACCGGCACCTCCAAGGGCAAGGGCTTCACCGGCGTGGTCAAGCGGCACGGCTTCCGCGGCGGCCCGAAGACGCACGGCCAGTCGGACCGCCTGCGCGCGCCGGGGTCGATCGGCGCGACCTCGACACCGGGCCGCGTCTTCAAGGGGCAGCGGATGGCGGGGCGCTCCGGCGCCGACCGGATCACCGTGCAGAACCTGAAGGTGGTGCGGGTCGATCCCGAGCGCAACGTCCTGCTGGTGCAGGGGTCGGTGCCGGGGCCGAACGAGGGCCTGCTGCTGGTGCGCAAGGCGATCAAGGCCCGGCAGCGCGCCGCGGCCGGGGCGCGGCGCGCGCGCTAACGGTGCCGCCGCCCGGCGGCCGCGAGGAGGGGAAGGATGCGCATCGACGTCCACAACCTGGCCGGTGAGGTCACCGGCCAGCTCGAACTGAGCGATTTCGTCTTCGGCATCGAGCCGAACACCTCGGTGATGCACCAGGCGCTGGTCCGGCAGCACGCCAACAAGCGCCTCGGCACGCACAGCACCAAGACGCGCGGCGAGGTCCGCGGCGGCGGCCGCAAGCCGTGGCGGCAGAAGGGGACCGGGCGCGCGCGCCAGGGCTCGATCCGCGCGCCGCACTGGCGGCACGGCGGCATCGTCTTCGGGCCGAAGCCGCGCGACTACACGCAGGAGCTGCCGAAGCGGATGCGGCGGCTGGCGATCCGCTCGGTGCTCTCGGCCAAGGCGCGCGACGGCCAGCTCGTGATCGTCGACTCGTTCGCCGATCTTGAGGGGCGGACCAAGGCGATGATCGCGGTACTCGACGCGTTCGGGCAGGCGCGCGGCACGGTGATCGGGATCGGGCAGAAGCGCGAGAACGTGATCAACGCCGCCTCGAACCTGCCCGAGGTGCTGACGAAGCAGGCGGCCTACCTGAACCTGCACGACCTGCTGAAGCACCACCGGCTGATCCTCGACCGCGAGGCGGTCGAGTGGATCGAGCGCACCTGGGGCGCGGAGAGCGAGGAGCGCCTGCGCGCGGTGAGGAGGGCGGCGTAATGGCGAAGCTCGGCAGCATCCACGACGTGCTGATCCGGCCGTTGATCACCGAGAAGAGCACCACGCTGATGGAGCGGGGCCAGTACGGCTTCGAGGTCCACCGCGAGGCCAACAAGATCCAGATTCGCGAGGCGGTCGAGAAGACGTTCGGGGTCCGGGTCAAGGCCGTCAACACGATGAACATGCCGCGCAAGCTGAAGCGGCGCGGGCGGATCATCGGGTCCGTCCCCGGCTGGAAGAAGGCGATCGTCACCCTCCAGCCGGGCGAGGCGATCGACATCTTCGAGACCTAGGGGAGGACTGGGTGCTGCGTGCTGCGTGCTGAGCAAGCCTTGTCGTCGCGACTCAGCACGCAGCACGCAGCACGCAGCACTCGGTTGGATAGTTGGCCCGCTGCGAAGGGGCCGGGGCGGCAGGGGCCAGGCGATCAGGCGCGGGCG
>JAUJMV010000008.1:42950-60975 GCA_030446685.1 Thermomicrobiales bacterium
TTGGCCCGCTGCGAAGGGGCCGGGGCGGCAGGGGCCAGGCGATCAGGCGCGGGCGGACGCCTGATCACCGGTCCCCCGCCCGTCGAGAGAACAGAGGAGCGAGGAACCGTGCCAATCAAGAAGTACAACCCGACATCGCCGGGCCGGCGTGGGATGTCTGTCTCCACCTTCGAGGAGATCACCCGCACCAAGCCCGAGAAGAGTCTCACGGAGCCGCTGAAGAAGCACGCCGGCCGCAACAACCAGGGCCGCATCACCGTGCGGCACCAGGGCGGCGGGCACAAACGCCGCTACCGGATCATCGACTTCAAGCGCAACAAGCCGGGCGTGCCGGCCAAGGTCTTCTCGATCGAGTACGACCCGAACCGCTCGGCGCGGATCGCCCTGCTGCACTACCGGGACGGCGAGAAGCGCTACATCATCGCCCCGGTCGGGGTCAAGGTGGGCGACACGCTGATGTCCGGGCCGGACGCCGAGTTGCGGTCGGGCAACGCGCTGCCCCTGCGCAACATCCCGCTCGGGACGCAGGTCCACAACGTCGAGCTGAACCCCGGCCAGGGCGCCAAGATGGTCCGCAGCGCCGGCGCCTCGGCGCAGGTGCTGGCGAAGGTGGGCGACCAGGTGCAACTGCGGATGCCCTCCGGCGAGGTGCGCATCGTCCGCATCGACTGCATGGCCACGATCGGGCAGGTCGGCAACGTCGACCACCAGAACATCTCGATCGGCAAGGCCGGGCGCAACCGCCACCTCGGCAAGCGCCCGACCGTGCGCGGCTCGGTGATGAACCCGCGCGACCACCCGCACGGCGGCGGCGAGGGCAAGGCCCCGATCGGCGGCCAGCCGAAGACGCCGTGGGGCAAGCCGGCGATGGGCTACCGCACCCGCCACAACAAGGCCACCGACAAGTACATCGTGCGCCGCCGCGGCAAGGGCCGGTAACGGATTGATAGTTGTCAGTCGTCAGTCATCGGTTCACAGTTGCCGGGTTGCTGGCGGGCATCGTTCTGACGACTGACGACTACGCAAGGAGAGAGGCATGGGCCGGTCATCGAAGAAGGGGCCGTTCATCGCGGACCATCTCCGCGAGAAGATCGAGAGGCTGAACGCGAACAACGAGCGGCGGGTCGTCCGCACCTGGTCGCGCGCCTCGACCATCTTCCCGGAGATGGTCGGGCACACGATCGCCGTCCACGACGGGCGGCGGCACGTCCCGGTCTACATCAGCGAGCCGATGGTGGGGCATAAGCTGGGCGAGTTCGCCCCGACGCGCACCTACCGCGGCCACGGCAAGGACGCCGCCCGCTCGTCGCGCGGCCGCTAGGGCGTGGAGCGTGGAGCGTGGAGCGTGACAGGTGTAGCTGCGGGCGTCGGGTGGAGTCCCGGAGCGGCCCTACGCTCCATGCTCCACGCTCTACGACAGAGGAGACACCGATGGAAGTACGCGCAATCGCCCGGCACATCCGCGTCTCGCCGCGCAAGGCGCGGCTGGTCTGCGACGCGGTGCGGGGCAAGGACGTGCGGGAGGCGATGGCGATCTTGCGCTTCCTGCCGCAGAAGTCGTCCGACATCATCGCCAAGGTCGTGAAGTCCGCCGCGGCGAACGCGGAGAACAACTACGACCTCGATCCGGACGAGTTGTACGTCAAGCGGATCTACGCCGACGACGCGCCGCAGCTCAAGCGCGGCAAGGCGGCGTCGCGCGGGCGCTACAACCGCATCATCAAGCGGAGTTGCCACATCACCGTGATCGTCGACGAGCGCGCGGGACAGTAAGGAAAGAGCGAGGGAGCGTATGGGACGCAAAGTCAATCCGATCGGCTTCCGCCTCGGCATCGTCGAGGGCTGGCAGTCCAACTGGTACGGCGGGCGCAACTACACCGAGCAGCTCCACGAGGATCTGCGGATTCGCAAGATCGTCATGGATGAGCTGCAGCGCGCCGGGATCTCCAAGGTGGAGATCGAGCGCTCGGCGAACAAGGTCGACGTGGCGGTCCACACCTCCAAGCCGGGCATCGTGATCGGCAAGCAGGGGGCGAACGTCGACCGGCTCCGCAAGCTGCTCGAGAGCAAGCTGCCGGGGCGCAAGGTCCACCTGAAGATCGAGGAGATCAAGACGCCGGAGACCGACGCGCGCCTGGTCGCGGAGAGCATCGGCGAGCAGATCACCCGCCGCGTCTCCTACCGCCGCGCGATGAAGCACGCGGCGGGGCAGGCGATGCGCCGCGGGGCCAAGGGCGTCCGGATCCGGGTCGGCGGGCGGCTCGGCGGCGCGGAGATGTCGCGCGCGGTGACGGAGATGGTCGGGCGGGTGCCGCTGCAGACGCTGCGCGCCAACATCGACTACGGCGTCGTCCACGCGCACACCACCTACGGGCGCATCGGCGTCAAGGTCTGGATCTACAAGGGCGACGTGCTGCCGGAGGCCAAGCAGCCGCCGCAGCAGTCGCGCCGCGCCCCGGCCGAGCCGGCGCCGGCGGCCGATAAGTAGCCGGGAGTCGGGAGGAGGGACGACGACCATGCTGATGCCCAAGCGCGTGGCCTACCGCAAGCAGCACCGCCCGCGGAAGCTGCAGGGCGGGACGTTGCGCGGCAACACGGTCACCTTCGGTGACTACGGGATCCAGACGCTGGAGCAGGGCTGGATCAGCAGCCGGCAGATCGAGGCCGCCCGGCGCGCGATCACCAACTACGTGCGCCGCGGCGGGAAGGTGTGGATCCGCATCTTCCCGGACCGGCCGATCACGCAGAAGCCGGCCGAGACCCGCATGGGCAGCGGCAAGGGCGCGCCGGAGTACTGGGTCGCGGCGATCAAGCCGGGGCGCGTGCTCTTCGAGCTGGGCGGCGTGCGCGAGGACGTGGCGCGGGCCGCGCTGGAGCGCGCGGCGTTCAAGCTGCCGGTCAAGTGCCGCTTCGTGGCGCGCGAGACCGCCGGCGCCGCCGCCGCGCTGGAGGAGGCCGCCGCCGACGAGGCCGCCGCCGAGGCCGAGGCCGCGCCGGCGGACGACTGACGGGTGGTGGGGTGAAGGTCGAAGGTCGAAGGCTCCAGGGGCGGGCTGCGCGCCGCGGGTCGCGCGACCTTCGGGCCGACCGCCCGGTTCAGAGCGTGGGAAGGCGCGCGGCGAGTAGGTCCGTCCGCCCCACGCTACCAGCCGGGCCAGCGGGTGACGAGAAGGATACGGAGAGAGCGAGACGATGAACGTTGAGGAAGTGCGCGGGCTCTCCGACGAGGAGATCCGGCGCGAGATCGAGAGCCAGCACGAGGAATGGCGGAATCTGCGGTTTCAGAACGCGCTTGGCCGCCTGACCACCTTCCACCAGTTGCGTGAGGTCCGCAAGTCGATCGCGCGCCTGCACACGGTGCTGCGCGAGCGCGCGATCGAGCGCGAGCCGGCGGCGCACTACGCCGCCAATGACCGCGTCCGCGCCCGGCGGCGCGCGGAGAAGCAGGCGAAGAAGATCACGGCGCGGCGGCACCTGCGGTTCCAGGCCCGCCGCCGGTCGCGGATCGGGAGGTAGGAGGCGAGACCATGGCACAGGATGAGCAGGATCGCGACGGGCTGCCGGTCGCTGACGACGATCTGCCGACGCCGGGCGAGGTGGCCGGGGAGACGGTGATCCCCCTCCCGGTCGCGCAGGTCGACCGGGAGCAGCAGGAGTTGCCGACCACCGCCGCGCCGAGCGCCGACGCCGCGCAGTCGGTCCTGAAGTCGCGCAAGCAGGAGGAGCTGCGGCCGGGTCAGCAGCCCCGTCGCCAGATGAAGGTCGGGCGCGTGGTCAGCGACAAGATGGACAAGACGGTGGTGGTCGCGGTCGAGTACACGCGGCAGCACCCGATCTACAAGAAGGCGATGAAGCGGACCAGCAAGTTCGCCGCGCACGACGAGCGCAACGAGTGCCGGATCGGCGACATCGTGCGGATCGAGGAAACCCGCCCCCTCTCCAAGACCAAGCGCTGGGTCGTCCGCGAGGTGGTGCAGCGCCGGGTGGTGGTCTAACCGGCCACCGGCTATACTTGGTGATCGTGCCGGAAGCGGGCGACGCTCCCGGCGCGGTGCGGGCAGGGGACGGAGGGCAGACGGTGATTCAACCACAGACACGGCTGGTGGTGGCCGATAACAGCGGGGCGCGGTCGATCATGTGCATCCGCATCCTCGGCGGCGGCGGCGGCAACCCCAAGTACGCGGGCGTCGGCGACGTGATCGTCGCCTCGGTGAAGCAGGCGCAGCCGGGCGGCGCGGTGAAGAAGGGCGATGTGGTGCGCGCGGTGATCGTGCGCCAGGCGAAGGAGTACGGCCGCGCGGACGGCTCGCACATCCGCTTCGACGACAACGCGGCGGTGATCATCAACCCGCAGGGCAACCCGCGCGGCACCCGCATCTTCGGGCCGGTCGCGCGCGAGCTGCGCGAGAAGAACTTCATGCGGATCGTCTCGCTCGCGCCCGAGGTCCTGTGATTGCGGATTGCGGATTGTAGAGTGCGGAATATCCCTGGGGGTGCCCGCAGGCAATGCGACAATCCGCAATCCGCAATCCGCAATTGAGAGGTGGGGTATGGCGGAGAAGGTGGTCAGCGGCGACGAGGTCGTCGTCGTCTCGGGGAAGAACAAGGGGCAGCGCGGGCGCGTGCGGACGAACCTGATCAAGCGCGACCGCGTGGTCATCGAGGGCGTCAACATCGTCCGGCGGCACATGAAGCAGGGGCGGGCGCGGCAGGCCGGCATCGTCGAGATGGAGGCGCCGCTGCACGTCTCCAACGTGATGCTCTGGTGCGCCAACCACAACGGGCCGGCGCGCGTCGGGTTCCGCGAGGGGCCGGGCGGGATCAAGGAGCGCTACTGCAAGCAGTGCGACGCGACGATCCCCGCGCCGCGCCGCGGCCGGGATGCCCGGAATGAGAGGGACGCATGACGGCGACAGAGACGCAGCCGCGCCTGCGCCAGCGGTACGAGGAGGACGTGATCCCGGCGCTGATGCAGGAGTTCGGCTACACCAACAAGCTGCAGGTGCCGAAGCCGGTCAAGGTCTCCCTCAATATCGGGGTGGGCGAGGCACTGCAGAACGCCAAGGCGCTCGACGCGGCGGTCAACGATCTGCAGCTGATCAGCGGCCAGAAGCCGATCGTCACGCGCGCGAAGCGCTCGATCGCCGCCTTCAAGCTGCGCGAGGGCAACCCGATCGGCGTGAAGGTGACGCTGCGCGGGGAGCGGATGTACGAGTTCCTCGACCGGCTGATCGCGATCGCGCTGCCGCGCATCCGCGACTTCCGCGGCGTCAACCCGAACGCGTTCGACGGGCGCGGCAACTACACGCTCGGCATGACCGAGCAGATCTCCTTCCCGGAGATCGACTACGACAAGGTGGACAAGGTGCGCGGCCTGGAAGTCTCGATCGTGACGACCGCGCGCAACGACGAGGAGGGCCGGCGGCTGCTGGCGCTGCTCGGGATGCCGTTCCGCGCCGCCGGCGCCGAGCCGGGCGGCCGCTAGGACGATTGCGGATTGCGGATTGCGGATTGCGGAATGATGAGGGACCGATGGTCGCCCCCCAACTCATCCGACCACTATTCCGCAATCGCCAATCCGCAATCCGCAATCGAATGGGGGGTTCATGGCGAAGAAGTCGTTGATTGCCAAGGCGGCACGGCCGGCGAAGTACGCCGTGCGCAACTACAACCGCTGCAAGATCTGCGGGCGGCCGCGCGCCTACATCCGCAAGTTCGGCGTCTGCCGCATCTGCTTCCGTGAGTTGGCGTCGACCGGCCGGCTGCCGGGCATAGTCAAGGCGAGTTGGTAAGCCCGGGGGGAGGACCAAGAACGAACGGCGGCCGCGATCTCTTCGCGCTTCGCACCGCGTCGTTCGTCCTCCAGAACGGGGATGCATCCCCGCCGGGGGCAATCCGGGACCGCCAGCGATCGGCTCCGATGCTGGCAGCGCCGGGGGGCTTATTGTCGCGGGCGCGGCGCGTGGAGCGCCGGAGCGAGTGACGACCCGCAGGGGAGAAGTCGGAGTACAGGAGAGAGATAGCCCATGCCATTCATTGCGGACCCGATCAGCGATATGCTCACCCGCCTCCGCAACGCGGGGATGGCCCGCCAGACCGAGACCTCGATGCCGTCGACCAAGGTGCTGGTCGCGATCGCCAAGGTGCTGCGGGACGAGGGCTACATCGCGGACTACGAGGTCACGGAGGGCACGCCCTACGCGACGCTCACGCTCCACCTGAAGTACACCCCGGACAAGCGGCCGGCGATCCGGGAACTCAAGCGCGTCAGCAAGCCGGGCCTGCGCATCTATCGCGGCCGGGACCAGTTGCCCCGCGTGAAGAACGGCCTGGGGGTCGCCATCGTCACGACCTCGCAGGGCGTGATGACCGGCTACGAGGCCCGCCGGCGCGGCGTCGGGGGCGAAGTGCTCTGCACGGTGTACTAGCGAGTTGGCAGTCGTCGGTCGTCAGAAGATCGCCGCGGATATCAGGCCACCCATTAGGCCAGATCCCTCGTCTGACGACCGACGACCGACGACTACGGAGGGTGACATGTCGCGGATTGGGGTCAAGCCGATTCCCGTGCCCAGCACGGTCACGTTGGAGATCGGCGAGGGAAATCTGGTCAAGGCGCGGGGGCCGAAGGGCGAACTGCAGCAGCAGTTGCCCGAGGACATGATCCTCGAGCGCGCGGACGGCCAGTTGCTGGTCAGGCGCCCGAGCGAGGAGCGGCGGCACCGCGCGCTGCACGGGCTGACCCGCACGCTGCTCAGCAACATGGTCGTCGGCGTCACCGAGGGATTCCGGAAGGATCTCGAAATCGCCGGCGTCGGCTACCGCGCCGCCAAGGACGGCAACGTGCTGGTGCTGCAGGTCGGCTACTCGCACCCGGTGCGGCTCGATCCGCCCGATGGCATCATCTACACCGTGGAGGCGAACACGCGCGTGTCGGTGCAGGGCATCGACAAGCAGGTGGTCGGCGAGGAGGCGGCGCGCATCCGCCGCGTCCGCAAGCCCGAGCCGTACAAGGGCAAGGGCATCCGCTACGCCGGCGAGCGCATCCGCCGCAAGGCCGGCAAGGCCGGGAAGGCCGGCAAGTGACGAGTCGGGAGTCGGGAGTAATCCCGAAGTGGTCGAAGCCTACTCTCGACTCCCGACTCCCGACTCCAAAGCGACGGATGGGATCGTCGCGCGAGGCCCAGCGGGGCGAAAGGAAAGCAGAACCATGCCATCGAGGAAGGGTGTCCGCCGGCCGTCCATGCGGCAGGTGCGCCACCAGCGCGTCCGGCGCCGCATCTTCGGGACGCCCGAGCGGCTGCGATTGAACGTGTTCCGCTCGTCGGCGCACATTTACGCGCAGATCATCGACGACACGCGCGGCCACACGCTGGTCGCGGCCTCGTCGGTCGACAGCGCGCTGCGCGACGATCTCGGCGGCCAGCCGAAGACCGCGAAGTCGCGGGCGGTCGGCGAATTGATCGCGCAACGGGCGAAGGAGGCCGGCATCAGCAAGGTCGTCTTCGACCGCGGCGGCTATCGCTATCACGGGCGCGTCAAGGCAGTCGCCGAGGCCGCGCGCGAGGGTGGGCTGGACTTCTAGTAAGGAGCCGGGAGTACTCGCGGGCAACGGAAGCCAACACCCCGCTGATAACGAATTACTTCCGACTCCCAACTCCCGACTCCCTACTGCACAGAGAGGAACACGCATGCAGGTACGCAAGAACACGCGCGTCAACCAGTCCGAGATCGGCGAGTTGGAGGAGCGGGTCGTCCAGATCAACCGCGTCTCCAAGGTGGTCAAGGGCGGCCGCCGCTTCAGCTTCTCCGCGCTCGTCGTCGTCGGCGACGGCCGCGGCCACGTCGGCGTCGGCACCGGGAAGGCGGGCGAGGTGCCCGAATCGATCCGCAAGGGGGTCGAGGGCGCCAAGAAGAATATCGTCCGCGTGCCGATGCGCGACGCGACGATCCCGCACGAGATCGAGACGACCTTCGGCGCGTCGCGCGTGCTGCTGAAGCCCGCCGCGCCGGGGACCGGGGTGATCGCGGGGGGCGCGGTGCGCGCGGTGCTGGAAGCCGCGGGCATCCGCGACGTGCTGACGAAGTCGCTCGGCAACAACAACAACATCAACGTGATCCGCGCGACGATGAAGGCGTTGCAGAGCCTGGAGTCGCCGGAGGATGTCGCGCGGCGGCGCGGCCTGCCGGTCGCCCGCTTCGCGCGCAAGCCCGCCGCGGAGAGCCAGTAGAAGTACGAACGACGAACGACGAACGACGAATATGCGCTGCGGCGCGGACGACGACTCATTCGTACTTCGTCCTTCGTCGTTCGTCCTTCGCCAGGGGGGAATCATGGAGGAGCGCGCCACCGACGCCGCGGAGCGGAACGGCCAGCGCCTGCGCATCACCTGGGTCAAGAGCGCGATCGGCTACCGCCAGAGCCAGCGGCTGACGATCAAGTCGCTCGGCCTGCGCAAGCTCAACCAGACGGTCGAGCACTACGACAGCCCGACCATCCGCGGCATGGTCAACAAGGTCCACCACCTGGTCCGGGTCGAGGAACTCGCCCCCGGTGAGGGCGCCGTGGCCGAGCCGCGCGAGACCGGCACCCAGCGCTTCGCGCGCCGGATGGAGAAGAAGGCCGCCGCGCGCGAGGCGCTGCTGGCGCTGCTGGCGGAGGAACTGGACGAGCCGGCGGCGACCGGCGCCGGGAGGGCCGCCGCCGATCCGGAGATCGTCCCGGTGGTCGACGTGCTGGAGGCGACCTTCACGCCCCCGCCGGGGCAACTGGACGAGGCCGCCGCGGCGCCGGTCGCGGCGTCCGACGCGCCGGAAGTGGCGGGGCAGGAAGGGAGCGCCGGAGAGGGTGGGGTGCTGATCTTCCGCCCGAACCAGGAGAGCTAGCCGGTCCACCAGCGGGGAAGACAATCGGGGCGACGATTCACGCTCAGGCGAGGGCGCCACGCCCGGCAGTGTAGAGTGGAAAGAGAGCGAGAACGATGCAGCAGCACGACCTGCGCCCCAATCCGGGCGCGAAGAAGGACCGCAAGCGGATCGGCCGCGGCAACGGCTCCGGCCAGGGCACGACCGCCGGCAAGGGGACCAAGGGCCAGAAGGCGCGCGGCGGGGTCCGGCGCGGCTTCGAGGGCGGCCAGTTGCCGATCATGAAGCGGATGCCGTTCAAGCGCGGCTTCAAGAATCCCTTCCGGGTCGAGTACGCGATCGTCAACGTCGGGCGCCTGGAGGAACTCGCGTTGGAGGGGCTGATCGACCAGTTGGCGCTGGCCCGCGCCGGCGTGGTGGACCTCGATCGGCCGCTGAAGATCCTCGGCGAGGGCGAGCTGACCCGCCCGATCCAGGTGCGGGCCAACAAGGTCTCCGCCGGCGCGCGCGCGAAGATCGAGGCCGTCGGCGGCAGCATCGAACTGATCGACGCGGAGCAGGCGGCGCCCCCCGACGAGGACCGGAGCGACGGACACGGCGCGGATACAACGACCGACCAATAGCGATCCGGCGGGCGGCGCGTGACGAACGGGCGCCCCCGGGCGTCCTGATCGATAGTTCGTCGCCCGTCGCCCGTCATTCGTCGCTCGGAGGAGTCTCGCATGCTGCAGGCGGTGATCAACGCCTTCAAAATTCCCGATCTCCGGCGGAAGATCATCTTCACCCTGGTGATGCTGGTCATCTTCCGCATCGTCGCGCACATCCCGGTGCCGGGGGTCGACCGGGAGCGACTCGACCAGTTGCTCCAGGAGAACCAGTTGCTCGGCCTGCTCAACCTCTTCTCGGGGAGCGCCCTGCGGCAGTTCTCGATCGCGGCGATGGGGGTCTACCCCTACATCACCGCCTCGATCATCTTCCAACTGCTCCAGCCGATCGTCCCGCGCCTCCAGCAGTTGGCCGAGGAGGGCGAGCAGGGGCGCGCGCAGCTCAACCGCTACCAGCACTGGCTGACGGTCCCGCTGGCCCTCCTGCAAGCCTTCGGGCAGACCCAGTTGATGACGCAGCAGGGCATCCTCAGCGGCTTCGGGCTCTTCAACGGCGACACCGCCCTGCGCTCGATCGCGATCCTCCTCTCGATGACCGCCGGGACGATGTTCCTGGTCTGGATCGGCGAGCTGATCACCGAGAACGGCATCGGGCAGGGGCTGTCGATCATCATCTTCGGCGGCATCGTCGCCAGCCTGCCGACCTCGATCGGGCAGCTCTTCGGCGGCACCGCGCGGGAGAACGTCTTCGGCATCCTCGGCTTCGTCCTCCTCGGCCTGATCACGATCGTCGGCATCATCCTGATCAACGAGGGGCAGCGCCGCATCCAGGTCACCTACGCGCGGCGGGTGCGCGGCAACCGCCAGTACGGCGGGCAGACGACGCACATCCCGCTGAAGGTCAACTCGGCGGGCATGATCCCGCTGATCTTCGCCGTCTCGATCATGGTCTTCCCCGGTTACATCGCGACCCTCTTCGCCTCGTCGGATCGCAGTTGGCTGCGCGAGCCGGCGGCGTTCCTGGCGCGGTGGTTCGACGCGAACTCGCTGCAGTACCAGATCGTCTACTTCCTGATGACGGTCGGGTTCACCTACTTCTACACAGTGATCATCTTCCAGCAGCAGAAGATCGCCGAGAACCTGCAGAAGAACGGCGGCTTCATCCCCGGCATCCGGCCCGGCCTGCCGACCAACCTCTACCTCAACCGCGTGCTGACGCGGATCACCCTGGTCGGCGCGCTCTTCCTGGGCACCGTGGCGGTCCTGCCGTGGATCGTGGCGCGGCTGACCGGGGTGCAGACGCTCTTCCTCGGCAGCACCTCGCTGCTGATCGTCGTCGGCGTGGCGATCGACACGATGCGCCAGCTCGAGGCGCAACTGCTGATGCGCCACTACGAAGGCTTCATCAAGTAGTCGGGCAGTCGGGCAGTCGGATAGTCGGGTAGTGGACCTAACGCGGCGATCTCCCCGACTCCCCGACTACCCGACTACCCGACTCGTCCGGAGGACCGTTGAACGCGATTCTGCTCGGGCCGCAGGGGGTCGGCAAGGGGACGCAGAGCGAGATCGTCGCGCCGCAGCTCGGGCTGGCGCGCGTGGGGACCGGCGATCTGCTGCGGGCGGCGATCAGGGCGGGGACCGAACTCGGCCGGCAAGCGCAAGAGTATTACGACCGGGGCGCGCTGGTGCCGGACGATCTGGTGATCGGCCTGGTGGTGGAGAAGCTGCGCGAGATCGCGGCCGCCACGCCGCCCCTGAGCGGCGCGCTCTTCGACGGCTTCCCCCGGACCCGCCCGCAGGCCGAGGCCCTGGACCGGGCGCTGGGCGAGATCGGCCAGCGGATCGATCGCGTCGTCGATCTCGACGCGCCGCGCCCCGTCCTGGTCGCCCGGCTGACCGCCCGCCTGATCTGCGGCAACTGCCAGACGATCTACAACCTGCGGACCAAGCCGCCGCGCCAGCCGGGCGTCTGCGACGTCTGCGGCAGCACCGACCTGCGCCAGCGCGCCGACGACACCGAGGAGGCGGTCGTCGAGCGGCTGCGCCTCTACGACGAGCAGACGCAGCCCCTGCTCGATTACTACCGCGCCCGCGGCGTCGTCCGCGAGGTCGACGGCGACCAGCCGATCGACCGCGTGACCGCCGCGCTGCTAAAGGCGCTGGCGTAGGGGGCGCCGGTTGCAACCGGCGACCACACCCATCGATCGATCGCGACAGGACTGCCCATGGCGCGCACCAGGGGCGGCACGGACGCCCCGACCATCGAGTTGAAGGATGCGGCGACGATCGCGCGGATCGGCCGGGCGGGCGCGATTGTCGCGGCGACGCTCGCGGCGCTGCGCGAGCGGTGCGCGCCCGGCGTGACGACCGGGGAGCTGAACGACCTGGCCCACGACTTCATCACCGCGCGCGGCGGCGTCCCGACCTTCCTCGGCGTGCCGGGGCAGCACGGGCCGTTCCCCGGCGCCATCTGCGCCTCCGTCAATGAGGAGATCGTCCACGGCATCCCCGGCCGCCGCGCCCTCGCGGACGGCGATCTGCTCAAGATCGACGTGGGGGTGACGCTCGACGGCTGGGTCGCCGACTCGGCGACCACGGTGCCGATCGGCGCGGTCGCCCCGGAGGCGGAGCGGCTGATTCGCGTCTCCGAGGAGGCGCTGGCCGCGGGGATCGCCGCGGCGCGGGCGGGCAACCGGCTGGTGGACATCTCCGCCGCGATCCAGCGGGTCGGGCGGCGCGCGGGCTACGGCATCGTGCGCGAGTTCAGCGGGCACGGCGTCGGGCGCGCGCTGTGGGAGGAGCCGTCCGTCCCCAACTACACCGAGCCGGGCGCCGGCAGCGGCCCGATCCTGCGCGCGGGGATGACCCTGGCGATCGAGCCGATCTTCACCCTCGGCACGCCGGAGCACGAGACGCTGGCCGACGGCTGGACCGCGGTGACGCGCGATCGCGCCCTCGCCGCGCACGTCGAGCACACGATCGCGATCACCGGGCGCGGGCCGGCGCTGATCTTGACGCGGTAGGGCCGTGTTATGGTATACTGTGCGCTTGTGGCAGCCGTGCCCGACGGCAGGCTTTCACTTGTCCTTGAACACTGGCGGCCGCGCCGTGCGGGATGAGGGACGCGGCGGCGACCCGGTGGACGGACGCGTCGTCGCGCCCCTGCCGAGCGCGCTGTTCCGGGTCCGGCTCGATGACGGGCGCGAGGTTGTCGCCCACATCGGCGGTCGCCTGCGCCTCAACGTGGTGCGCCTGCTCCCCGGCGACCGGGTGCGGGTGGAGTTGACGCCCTACGACGACGGGCGGGGGCGCATCGTCGCCAAGTTGCGCTGATGGACCGGCGGTCCCGCGATCCGGGCCGCCGCGTGGTACTTGTCACAGACGGGATCGGTCCAAGTCGAGAGGAGTGCGCGCGTGAAGGTATCGGCATCGGTGAAGAAGCGCTGCGACGGCTGCAAGATCGTGCGGCGGAACGGGATCGTGCGGGTGATCTGCAGCAAGGACCCGACCCACAAGCAGCGCCAAGGGTAGTGTTGAGCGACGAACGACGAGCGATGAGCGACGAACGGGCCTCAGCCCCAGCCTTCGCTCCTCTTGTTCGTCGTTCGCCGCTCGTCGTTCGTCGCTCGTAAGGGGGGAGTTGCGGCATGGCGAGAATCGCGGGCGTTGACCTGCCGCGCGACAAGCGCGTGGAGATCGGGCTGACCTACATCTTCGGCATCGGCAATACGACCAGCAAGAAGCTGCTGCTGCAGACCGGCGTCAGCCCCGACACGCGGGTGCGCGACCTGACCGACGAGGAGGTCGGCCGCCTGCGCGAGGTGATCGACCGCGACCTGACCGTCGAGGGCGATCTGCGCCGGCTGGTCGGCATGAACATCAAGCGCCTGATCGACATCGGCAGCTACCGCGGCCTGCGCCACCGCCGCGGCCTGCCCGTCCGCGGTCAGCGCACCCGCACCAACGCGCGCACGCGCCGCGGGCCGAAGCGGGCGGTCGGCATGAAGAAGAAGGCGACGCGGTAAGTGGGGAGGTTTGTAGTCGGGTAGTCGGATAGAGGGAATGGCCGTCGCGCCTCGTGTCCTGCCCCGTCAACTACCCGACTACCCGACTACCCGACTACCCGACTACAGAGGAGGAGCGATGGCTGACCGGCGACGACAGGCGGGGGCGCCGCGCAGGCAGCGCGGCAAGCGCAGGGAGCGTAAGCACATCCCGCGCGGCAAGGCGTTCGTCCAGGCGACCTTCAACAACACGATCGTGACCCTGACCGATCCGCAGGGGAATGTGCTGGCCTGGGACAGCGCCGGCACGTCGAATTTCAAGGGGTCGCGCAAGAGCACGCCCTACGCCGCGCAGGTGACCGCCGAGAACGCGGTGCGCAAGGCGATGGAGCACGGGCTGCGGCAGGTGGATGTCTTCATCAAGGGGCCGGGCTCCGGCCGCGAGGCGGCGATCCGCTCGCTGGCGGCGGCGGGGCTGACGGTCCTGTCGATCGCCGACGTCACGCCGATCCCGCACAACGGCTGCCGACCGCCGAAGCGGCGGCGCGTCTAACGAGTGCGGATTGCGGATTGTCGATTGCGGATTGACCGACCGGGATGGTGATCGCTCCGCAAGCGCCCGAATCCGCAATCGACAATCCGCAATCCGCAATGAGGAGACGGTAGGGTTTTACGAGGGCGGAGCCGGGATGAAGGTGGCCGGGTGGTCGCCGTAAACCGCGCCTGAAATCCGTTCCTTTGAAATCTCTCCGCATCACAGGTACGGGAGGGAACAACACTTGGCTCGCTATACCGGTCCGGTTTGCCGCATCTGCCGGCGTGAAGGGCAGAAACTATTCCTCAAGGGTGAGCGGTGCCTCGGCCCGAAGTGCGGGATCGAGCGACGCCGCTACGCGCCCGGCCAGCACGGGCAGGCGCGCGGGCGCAAGCCGTCGGAGTTCGGCCTGCAACTGCGCGAGAAGCAGAAGTGCCGCCGCACCTACGGCGTGCTGGAGCGCCAGTTCCGCAAGCATTTCACCGTGGCGTCGCGCATGCCGGGGGTGACCGGCGAGAACCTGCTGCGCGTGCTCGAACTGCGGCTCGACAACCTCGTCTACCGCCTCGGCCTGGCCGACTCGCGCCCCCAGGCCCGCCAGATCGTGCGCCACGGCCACATCATGGTCAACGGCCGCAAGACCAACATCCCCTCCTTCATCGCGAAGGTCGGCGATGTGATCACCGTGCGCCCGCAGAGCCGGGACCGCGAGTATTTCCAGGCCCGCGCGCAGATCGTCGGCTCCCGGATCATCCCGGACTGGCTGATCCTCGACGCGCCGACCCTGACCGGCCGCGTCGTCAGTGTGCCACGCCGGGATCAGATCGATACGCGGCTGAGCGAGCAGCTGATCGTCGAGTATTACAGCCGGTAGGGCTCGACACCCGCCCGCGCGCCGCGCCCCGCCCGTCCCGCGGGCGGGGCGCGCGCCGCGCGGGTTGCCGCGTCGTCACGCGTCGGGCGCGCCCGCGGGCCATACCGGGGGCCGGGCGCGTCGGACGGGAACCGGAACGGGGCCCCACCGGGAAGTTGGGGCATGGAGGAAGCCGATGTCCGCGGCGGGACTGGAACAAATCAAGGTCGAGCGGGAGCGCACCGGCCTCAATTACGGGCGCTACGTCATCGAGCCGCTGGAGGCCGGGTACGGCACGACGCTGGGGAACTCCCTGCGCCGCATCCTGCTGCGCTCGCTGCCGGGGGTCGCGGTCAGCCGCGCCCGGATCACCGACGTCTGGCACGAGTTCTCGGCCGTCCCCAACGTCAAGGAGGACGTGACCGAGCTGGTGCTCAACCTCAAGCGCATCCACCTGCGGGAAGTGACGGAGCTGCACGGCGAGGCGCGCGCGCGCCTCTACGTCCGCGGCGAGCGCGCGGTGACCGCCGGCGACATCCAGTGGCCGGGCGAGGTCGAGTGCGTCAACCCGGAGCAGCACCTGGCGACGCTCGACAACGACGAGGCGACCCTGGAGCTGGACCTGGTGATCGAGCGCGGGACCGGCTACCGCCCGGCGGAGGCGCAGGAGAGCCTGACGATCGGGGAGATCCCGCTCGACACCATCTTCACCCCGATCACCAAGGTCAACTACCTGGTCGAGCACACGCGCGTCGGCGCGATGACCGACTACGACCGGCTGATCATCGAGATCGTCACCAACGGGGCGATCGAGCCGGACGATGCGCTCTCGCGCGCGGCGCAGATCCTGATCGACTACACCCAGGTGATCGCCAACTTCGGGCGCGACGAGAGCCGGCCATCCGGGGCGCTCGGCCCGTACATCACCCCGGAGGCCAGCGCCAAGCCGCTGTCGGAGCTGGGCCTGTCGCCGCGCGTCGTCAACGCGCTGCGGAGCCGCGGCATCGAGCGGGTCGGCGATGTGCTGCAGATGGACAAGGACGAACTCCTCGCCATCCGCAACTTCGGCCCGCGCTCCTACAACGAGCTGCGCGACAAGCTGGTGGAGCACGACTTCCTGCCCGAGGGGCTGGACGACGGGGTCCCGCTCGACGACCTGGCCGACGACGAGGGCGACGGCGACGACGAGGAGCCACTGAGCATCCTCAGCGCCGGCTCCGCGGCCATCGTCAGCGGCGGCGGCGGCGAGGGCGAGTTGATCGACGACGACGAGGACAACGCGAAGTAGTCGGGAGTCGGGAGTCGGGAGGGACCGTGACCACTAGTGGCTCCCGATCCCCGACCCCCGGCCTGCAGGGAGGGACGGGATGCGACACCGCAAGGCGGGGCGCAAGTTCGGGCGGGACTGGCAGGAACGGAAGGCGCTCTTCCGTCAGCAGGCCATCTCGCTGATCCTGAACGAGCGCATGGTGACGACGGAGATGAAGGCGAAGTCGCTGCGCCCGGTGGTGGAGAAGTTGATCACCATCGCGCGCGAGGACACGCCGTTCCATCGCAAGCTGATCATGGACCGGCTGGCGCATCAGGCCGCGCGCGACAAGCTGTTCGACGTGATCGGCCCGCGCTACGAGGGGCAGAACGGCGGCTACACGCGCATCTTCAAGCTCGGCACGCGCAAGGGCGACGGCGCGGCGATCGCCCAGATCGAGTTCGTGTAGAGCGTGGAGTGTCGAGCGAAGAGCGTAACGTGGCACGGGGACAGCACTGTGCCGAGGAGCAGGCCACCAGCACGCTCCACGCTCCACACTCCACGCTCCACCCCCGCCGCGTCCGCCTGACCGTCGCCTACGACGGGACCGACTTCTACGGCGCCCAGGTCCAGCCGGGGCGGCGGACGGTCGGGGGCGAGCTGGCGGGGGCGCTGGCGCGGCTGGGCGCCGGGGCGGCGGCTGGGGTCACGTTCGCGGGGCGCACCGACCGCGGCGTCCACGCCGCCGGGCAGGTCGCCCACTGCGACGTGGCCACCCGGCTCGACGACGAGCGGCTCCAGGGGGCGCTGAACGCGCTCCTGCCGCGCGACCTGGCGGTGCCGCGGTTGACCACCGTGGCGGACCTGTTCCACGCGCGGTACGACGCGCGCTGGCGCGAGTACCGCTACCGCCTCTGGCACGCGCCGGTCCGGCACCCGGCCCTGGCGCGGGCGACCTGGCACCTGACGCGGGCGCTCGACCGGCAGGCACTCGACGAGGCGGCGGCGCGACTGGTCGGCGAACACGATTTCGCGGCCTTCGCCGGCCAGGGCCTGGGGGCACCGGGGCGCGAGGCGGGGCGCTCGACACGGCGCACGGTCTACGCGGCGGCCTGGTCCTGGTCGGCGCCGCCGCTGCCGGACACGCCGGGCGCGATCGGCGAACTGCGGATTCGCGCGGGCGGCTTCCTGCCGCAGATGGTCCGCACGATCGTCGCGGCGCTGGTGACGGTCGGGGGCGGGCGGCGCGACCCGGCCTGGATCGGGACGTTGCTGGCGGCGCGCGACCGGGCGCTCGCCCCGGCCCCGGCCCCGCCGCAGGGCCTGACGCTGTGGGCGGTGGGCTACGACGACGTACTGAGTCCTGGGTCCTGAGTCCTGAGTAGGGCGTCGTGGGCCGGCACGGGTGATGACGAGCCCCGAGGACACTCAGCACTCAGCACTCATGACTCAGCACTGGGAGGAGCGAAGCGACGTGAAAGCGATCGGGACGAAGACCTATTCCGCCACCACCGCCCAGGCGCAGTCCGGGCGGCGCTGGTATCTGATCGACGCCGAGGGCCAGGTGCTCGGGCGCGTGGCGACGACCGTGGCGCAATTGATCCGCGGTAAGGACAAGCCGACCTTCACCCCGCACATGGACGGCGGCGACTTCGTGATCGTCATCAACGCCGACAAGATCGTCACGACCGGCAAGAAGGAGACCCAGAAGATCTACTATCGCCACTCGCAGTATCCGGGCGGGCTGAAGGCGACCCCGCTGCGCGACATGCGCGCCAAGCACCCGGGGCGCATCCTGGAGGCGGCCGTGCGCGGCATGCTGCCGAAGAACCGTCTCGGTCGGGAGATCTTCCACCACCTCAAGATCTACGCCGGGCCGGACCACCCGCACGAGGGGCAGAAGCCGATCAAGCTGGA
>JAUJMV010000008.1:61075-88833 GCA_030446685.1 Thermomicrobiales bacterium
CGGGTCCGGCGCGGACGAGTAGGGAGGACAGGAGCAGATGCAGGAAGGGCGACGCTCGGGCGCGGTCGAATACTTCTACGGGACGGGGCGGCGGAAGACGGCGGTGGCGCGCGTCCGCCTCTATCCCGGCACGGGGGAGATCCTCGTCAACGGCAAGTCGGCCAGGGACTTCTTCGGCGGGCGCGATGTCCACCAGGTGACGATCGGGCAGCCGCTGCGGCTGACCAACACCGCCGAGCGCTTCAACATCAGCGTCAAGGTCGTCGGCGGCGGGGTGAGCGGGCAGGCGGGGGCGATCCGCCACGGCATCGCCCGCGCGCTGACCCGCTTCGACGCGGAGCTGCGCCCGACGCTCAAGCGGGCCAAGCTGCTGACGCGCGACCCGCGCATGAAGGAGCGCAAGAAGGTCGGGCTCAAGCGCGCGCGCAAGGCCCCGCAGTACACCAAGCGGTAATCGCACGCCTGGCGCGGATTTGCGGAGCACGGAACACCCACGGGCAGGGCGGGGAGCGTTATGCTCTCCCCGCCCTGCCGCCGTTGCGCCAAGACCGGGCGGCGGGCGCCGGCGGTCACGCCGTCCAGCCGAAGATCTCGCCGCCCAGGAGCAGCAGGCGGTAGATGACGGCGAACGTGACCGGCGGGATCGCCGGCACGAGCCACGGGTGCGCGTGCCGCACCCGGAGCGCCAGGGCGAGCATCAGGCCCCAGACCGCGTACAGCCCGAGCACCCCGTACCCCGGCACGGCCAGCCCGACCGCCAGGAACGGGACGGCGACGGCCACTTGCGCGAGCAACCCCAGGCCGACGGCCAGCCGCGCCGCCGCGCGCAGCGGGCCGGACCGCTCGCGCCTCCCGCCCGTGTCGCCCGCAACATAGGCGACGCCCCCCGCGGCGAGCAGCGCAAGGCCGGGGAGGCCCCACGGCGCCGCCGTGATGCCGCTCGCGTCGAGCAGGAGCCCCAGCGCGCCGGCGAGCGCCAGGCGCCCGGCCCGCCCGTCGCCCACGCGCCACGCCAGCGCGGCCCCGAGGCCCGCGGCGCCCACGAGCGCGTAGGCCAGGATGAACCCGGCGTCGATGATCGGCGGGATCGTCGGGGGGCTCACTGGCCCCGGCACCCCGCGGGCGATCAGCGCGATCGCTTTGAACAGGGACAGGCCCCCACCGACCGCGGCCAGCAGCCGCGCCGCGACGACCTGTGGGGATCGCGGGGTCGCGTCAAGTCGGCGAGATGCCTGCACATTCCCCTCCTCCCTCGCCCGACTTCATCGGGCGGCGACACGGCGAACCGGAATCAGTACCAGCTTGCCCCAACCCTGTGCCGGCGATCATTCCGGCCTGTGGGGGCAGGAGACCGCAGTGAGCCAGGCTACGCCCCCGTTGCCTCACCCCCTGCCCTGGCCGCGGCGACGATAGCATCGAGCAGCGCCTCCAACTCTTCCGGCGTGCCGGCCTGCGCTCCGAATAGCCAGGGGCTGCCGGCCTCGCCCCAGCGAATGGCGTACAGGGGGAGGCGCTCGGGTGACGGGGTGCCCCCGCTGCCGACGCTCATGACGAACGTGTCCTCGCGCGCCCAGTAGAGGTCGCCCTCTCGCCCGCCCACGAAGCGGCTGGACCCGTCGTCCAGGGTGGACCCGCGCTCGCCCAGGGCGGCGATGACGTCCGCGGCGCCCCAGTCGGGCGGGTAGCGCCCGCTGTCCGGCACGTTGATGACCCGCAGCGCGAGCGCGGGCTGGCCGGGTCCGCCGCTCAGCCGGCGCTCGCCGTAGCCGACCGTGGGCGGACCCGGCCCGGAGCGCGTGAACTGTGGGGCGCGCGGCTGCCCCGCGATCGTGTCCGGGAGCCGCGCCAGCAGCGCCTCGATGCCCTGCCGATCGTCGGGGAATCGCGCCGACCCCAGGCCCCCCGGCGCGGGCGTGACGGGGAGGCTCGCGGGATCGGGGCGCCCCCTCGCACCGGGCGTCGCGCGCGTCGCCGTCGGGGAGCCGGCGATCGTCTCCGCCCCCGCCGGCGCGGATGACGGCGTCCCCGGCTGCCCGCAGGCGACCAGCAGCACGGCGCAGCAGACGACGAATCTTCCGTATCGCCGGATCATCGAAGCCCTCCCCCCGGGAACAACAGCGGACGCTGCTCGCGTCCCGCGACTGCCCGGACGATCCATAGCGCCATCCTACCGCGCCGGTACTGCGGCGGGACTACGGCAAACCTCCGGTGAACGGATTTGCGCTCGCCGGGTGCGGAAACGGCGTCTGCCGGATGGTACAATAGGAGGTGCGCAACGCATCCTCGCCGGGGCCTGTTGCGCGCTCGTCGTCCCGGCGCCCGTCCCCGTGGGGGCGGCGCCCCACATAGGGTGGTCATGGTTCACGGTCGTATCCTGCCGGTCATGCCCACGCCGCCCGAGGAGGTCGCGCCCGATTTGCTGCGCGTGCGCGGCCTGACGACGCGCTTCTTCACCCAGGACGGCGTGGTGCATGCGGTGGAGGACATCAGCTTCGCGGTGCGCCGCGGGGAGGTGCTCGGCATCGTCGGGGAGAGCGGCTGCGGCAAGAGCGTCACCGGCCTCTCGATCATGCGCCTGGTGCCGGACCCGCCCGGCCGGATCGTCGCCGGGCGCATCGAGTTCAAGGGCGAGAACCTGCTCGACCTGAACGACGAGGAGATGCGCGAGATCCGCGGCAACCACATCGCGATGGTCTTCCAGGACCCGATGACCGCGTTCAACCCGGTGCTGTCGATCGGGCGGCAGATCGCCGAGGTGCTGGAGCTGCACGAGCGGCTGCGCCCGTCCGCCGCGCTGGCGCGCGCGGTCGAGCTGCTGCGGATGGTCGGCATCCCCTCGCCCGAACGGCGCGTGAAGGACTACCCGCACCAGTTCAGCGGCGGGATGCGCCAGCGCGCGATGATCGCCATGGCGCTGGCCTGCAAGCCGGAGCTGGTGATCGCCGACGAGCCGACGACGGGGCTCGACGTGACGATCCAGGCCCAGATCCTCGACCTGCTACGGCTGCTCCAGCGCGAGACCGGCACGGCGATCGTGATGATCACCCACGACATGGGGGTCGTCGCCGGGATGTGCGACCGGGCGATCGTGATGTACGGCGGGCGCATCGTCGAGGAGGCCAACATCTTCGACCTCTTCGCCGATCCGCGCCACCCCTACAGCATCGCGCTCCTCGGCTCGGTCCCGCGGATGGACGCCGCGCGCCGGCGCCTGGAGCCGATCGTCGGCTTCCCGCCCGACCTGATCGACCCCCGGGCCGGCTGCGCCTTCGCCCCCCGCTGCGCGTTCGCGCACGAGACCTGCGCGCGCAACACCCCGCGCCTCTTCACCCTGGAGGAGGCCGAGGCCCACACCGTCGCCTGCTGGGCGGACGTGCGGATCACGGGGTCGAAGGTCTGAAGGTCGAACGTCGAACGTCTGGCGCTTCGACGGCTATTCCTGGCATCGTGGGCTATTGCCGAGTGCGGGGCGACGTTCGACGTTCAGACGTTCGACGTTCGACCCTCCGCCTCCTCCGCGAGTTCGCGCGCGAGGTCGGCCTTCATGTTGAACGCGTGCTCCGGGCCGGGGAACGCGCCCTCGCGGACCTCCTCGATGTACCGCGCCAGCGCCCCGCGGTACTGCGCGCCGAGGTCGGCGTAGCGCTTGGTGAACTTCGGGGAGAAGCGGGTGTAGAGGCCGAGCATGTCGGCGTTGACCAGCACCTGGCCGTCGCAGGCGGGGCCGGCGCCGATGCCGATCGTCGGGATCGCGGCGCGGGCGGTGATCAGCGCGGCCAATTGCTGGGGGATCGCCTCCAGGACGAGGCTGTAGGCGCCCGCCGCCTCCACCGCCGCCGCGCCGGCCAGGAGGGCGCGCGCGGTCGCGCGGTCGCGCCCCTGCACCTTCAGACCGCCGAGCGCGCCCGCCGTCTGCGGCGTCAGCCCGATGTGGCCCATCGCCGGGATGCCGGCGCGGGCGATCGCGGCGATCCGCGAGGCCATGTTCGCGCCCCCCTCCAGCTTCACCGCGTCGCAGCCGGTCTCCTTGAGCAGCCGCCCGGCGTTGGCGACCGCCTGCTCATCGCTCACCTGGTAGGACATGAACGGGAGATCGACCACGACGTGCGCGGCGCGCACGCCGCGCGCCACCGCCCGCCCGTGATGGATCATCTCCTCCATCGTCACCGGCACGGTGCTGTCGTAGCCGAGCACGACCATGCCGAGCGAGTCGCCGACCAGGATGATGTCGATGCCGGCGGCGTCGCTCAACTGCGCCGACGGGTAGTCGTAGGCGGTCACCATCGCGATCCGGCGCGCGCCCTTCATCGCCCTGAGCGCCTGGATCGTCACCTTCTGGCGCGGCTCGCTCCCCGGCGCGGCCGTCGGTTCGGTCGTCATCGCTCCCTCCGTAACGAGTCGTCGGTCGTCGGTCGTCAGTCGTCAGTGAGTACGGGTGAGTGGGCGCGCGACCGTTCTACCCCGTCCCTTCTGGCGACTGACGACTGACGACCGACGACTCGCGCCCATGCACCAGCGCCACCAGCGCGGCGTTGAGCGGCGTGGCGATGCCGTGCCGCGCGCCGAGCGCCACGATCGCGCCGTTGATCGCGTCGATCTCGGTCGGCCGGTCGGCGGCGATGTCCTGCAACATCGAGGAACGGTTCGCCGCGGTGGCGGCGCAGGTCGCCAGCACCCGCTCGAAGGGGTCGCCCGGCTCGACCGTCTCCGGCGCCGCCGCGCGCTGCACGGCGGCCGCCTCCGCCACGATCCCCCGCAGCAGGGCCGCGAGGCCCGGCGTCTCCGGCAGCTCGCCGTTGCGCAGGCCGGTCAGCGCCGTGACCGGGTTGATCGCCGCGTTGACCAGCAACTTGGCCCAGACCGCCCCCGCGATCCGCCCCGTCGCCGTCGCCGGCAGCCCCGCCGCGCTCAGCGCCGCCGCGACCGCCGCCAGCCGCCCGTCGACACCCCGGTCGGGGTAGCCGATGGTCGTCGGCCCGGCGCCGGTGTGCCGCACCCGCCCCGGCCCGACGGTCAGCGCGCCGGCGGCGGTCGTCCCGAGCGCCAGATCGATCCCCTCGCCCAGGGCCGCCCGGATCGCCGCCTCGTTCCCGAGGCCGTTCTGCAGCGTCAGGAGGAGGGCATCCGCGCCGAGCCGCCCGCGGAAAGGGCCCAGCGCCGCCGCGGTATCGGTCGTCTTCACCAGGACGATCAGGAGATCCGCCCCGGCCGCCGCCTCGCCGGGGTCGGCCGTCGCCGCGACCGGCCGGGTCGTCACGCGCCCGTCCAGTTCCTCGATCGTCAGGCCGCGCTCGCGCAGCGCGGCGGCCTGCTCCGCCCGGCGGGCGTAGAGCAGCACCCGGTGGCCGGCGTCGGCCAGGCGCCCGCCGTAGAGGCTCCCCATCGCGCCCGCCCCGACGATCGTCACCCGGAGGGGCCGAGCAATGGCGCGCCGCCCTGCCGCGCCGGCAACGGCCCCCGCGCCATCCATCACCCGACGTCCCGCACGGTCCCCCCACATGCGCGCCACAACCGCCCGCCCCGGCTATGATAGCAGCCGGCAGGCCGATTCTTCACCAGGCGTCGTCCCCGGCGCGCGATCGGGAGGGCGGGAACCGCTGCGCGCAAGGTCCGGTGCGGTTTGCCCCCGCCGCGCCTAGGCGCCGCGCCGCGCACCCCCCTCGCTCCCCCCGTGACCTTTCGGCGCCCTGCCGCGTATATCAGGGGAACGCCCCGATCCCGGAGCAATGGACCACTGCGTCCGCCAC
Organism: Thermomicrobiales bacterium; assembly: GCA_030446685.1. Taxonomy (GTDB): domain Bacteria; phylum Chloroflexota; class Chloroflexia; order Thermomicrobiales; family CADCWN01; genus JAUJMV01. Next base: position 66,823 of record JAUJMV010000008.1, read on the forward strand.
GCCGCACCGTCAGCATCAGCCGGAGGAGGTCACGCTTGAGCACCCCACTCGCGACGCTGCCGCCACCCGACGCCCCCGCCGTCTACGTCATGGCCCCGGAGGGGCAGCTCGGCCCGCTCCCGCTCGACGCGATCCTCGAGCGCGTGTCGCGCGGGGAACTCCCGTCGGACGCCCCGGTCTGGTTCGAGGGGCTGCCCAATTGGATCCGCATGGGGGAGCACCCCCAACTACGCGAGCGGCTGGCGGCCAACGGCCGCGGCGCAGCGCCCCCCGCGGCCCCGCCTCGCGCCGCGACCCGGCGTTCCGACGACGAGCAGGACCGCGCCTTCGCCGGGCTGATCCAGCAGAGCTGGAAGCACTTCGAGCGCAACCTCTTCGCCGCCCACGTCGACGAGGTCTTCATCGGCGCGGTGATCACCAGCACGCTCGATAACGGCTACGCGCTGATCGACATCACCAGCGACGGCTCGAACCACTACCTGCGCTTCGAGGATCTGGAAGACCGGTCGCGGATCATCTACCAGCTCCACCACCTCGCCGGCGACGCCGCCTCGGCCAAGGTGCTGGGCCACATCGCCAGCGTCGTCGTCGGCTACGGCGAGCGGGTCGGCAACCTCACGCGCGCGCTCTCGGCGACGCAGGCCGAGTACAAGAGCGGCTACCTGCAATCGGCCGAGCCCGGCACGATCACGATCGACGCCGACGTGGCGACCGGCTACATCTACACCCAGGTCGACATGTACTGGAACATCAGCGACTACGTCGCCGAGGACTACGCGATCGACTACGATCTGCTGACGGAGCACGTCGGCGCCAGCATCCACGCCCTGCGCAAATACCTGCGGGGCCGGATTGGGTAACGGAGTCGACTAGTCGGCTAGTCGGCTAGTCGGGTAGAGGACAGGGGTATCGCGATCGGTAAGGCGCCTTGCTCCCGTCCACTAGCCGACTACCCGACTAGCCGACTACCCGACTCGTCAGGGAGGGACCGATGCTCGAACTGCTCACCAAGTTCAGCCACAAGGCCGAGATCCGCGAGTCCAAGGACGAGATCATGGTCGGGGAGATCGTGCGGGCGATGGCCCGCCGGGGCTACCCGAGCATCGGCTACACCGTCGACGCCGACCTGCAGCGGGTCAAGTTCAAGACGGTCGGCGACCCGGTGCTGGCCCACGTCTACGTCGGCCTCGACCGCAAGACCGGCGGCGGGGCGCTCTCCAACGCCCTGCTCGGGGCGAAGGCGACGCTGACGATCGCGGTCGAGGTCAAGAACTACGTCGCCGACCCCGACGACCTGGTCGCGATGTACCGCACCGACTTCGCCAACATCTTCAAGACGCCGGTCCTCGGCGGGGTCCGGCTCAACCACGAACTCAACAGCGTCTTCGCGACGACGACCAAGCTGATCGAGATCGGCGACTACGTGATGAAGGGCGAGGAGGGGGTCCAACGGCTGACCGCCCTGCTGAACGGCACGATCCAGGACCTCCGCGAGCGCGTGCGCCCCTTCAAGAAGGGGTAGCGGTCAGGGCGCCGGCCCCAACGCACGGGCCATCAGTCGAAATCGGCGCCGCGCTCCGGGTGGTGGTGTAAGTCCCACATCCGCTGCACCTGCTCCGGCGTGACGCGCCCCGGACAGAGATCGGGGAGCGCGTCGCGCCGGAAGAAGCCGACCCCGTCCGTCTCGGCGCCGATCGCCGGGCCGCCGCCGGTGATGACGCACGCGAAGTACGCCTTGTAGCACGCGAAGGGGAGCGGCCGGTGCCGGTGCTTCGCGTGATCGTACAGCGCGAGCAGCCGGGTCGCGCGGACTTCGTAGCCCGACTCCTCGCGCACTTCCCGCGCGACCGCCTCGCCCGCCGACTCGCCGGCGTCCGCAAACCCACCGGGGATCGCCCACCGGCCCGACGACCGCTCCCTGGTGAGGAGCAGGGCGTCGCCCCGGAAGACCACCCCCCGCACGTCCACCTTCGGGGTCGCGTGGCCGACCTCCCGCGCGAAGAGGTCGCGCACCTCCTCCGGCGCCGCGCCCGACTGGGCCGCCATCATCTCGGCGGCGACGGCGCGGAGGGAGCGGTACCGTTCGCGGTCGAACTCGTCGCGGGCGTAGTGCAGGCCCGTCTGGGCGATGGCCTGGATCCGCTGCGCCCACCCCAACCACTTCGGGAGCAATTCCCCCTCCACACGGGCGGCGACACCGGCGCCGGCGCGACCCGCTACCGCCCCGATCCCGCGTCACCCCGCAGCGCAATCCGTCGCTCGTACCCCTCCAGCGCCCGCCGGAGCGCGGCATCGAGGTCGACGCCGGTGCTGTCCGCCAGGCAGAGGACGGCGAACAGCACATCGGCGAGTTCTCCGGCCCACGCCTCGTCCGGCTCGAACGGCCGCCGCCCGTAGTCGGTGGCCTTCAGCACCTCCTTCGCCAGCTCGCCGACCTCGGAGGTGAGATCGAGCAGGCGGAACGGGACGGGCGTCGCGAGCCGGTGCGCCGCCACGAAGGCGGCCACCGCCCGTTGCGCGGCGGAGAGTTCCATCGGGCGCTCCACGATCGGCCGGCGGCCCCGCTACTCGATCCGGTACAACTCCGCCTCCGGCCCCCCCATGGCGATGACGTGGTGGATGTGGCGGACGGCCCAGCGTTGGGCGTTGGACAGGAGGCGGGCGGTGGCCTCGTCCAGGTCGCACCAGGCGAAGTCGCTGTGGTCGGGGGAGAGGACCACCGGACCCGGCCCCTCGACCAGCGCGGCGAAGACCGGGGTCAGGCTGATGGTGTCGCTGTAGTGATCGTAGAACTGGCTGATCAGGTCCGCGCTGTAGAAGCGGCGCGGCACGAGGCCGGTCACCTCGCGCAACTCGCGCAGCGCCGCCCCATAGGCCGTCTCGCCCTCGCCGACTTTCGCGTGGACGCTGTGCCAGGTGTTGCCGAGCGCGACCTCCGGCCGGCGCAGCAGGATCAGGAACTGGACCCGCCCGTTCACCCAGCGGAAGAGATAGACGTCGACGCTGTCGCTGATCATGCGCGGCATGGCGCCTTCCCCCGATCTACGCGCGCCCCGCGGCCCGGCCCCCGGCCACCGCCCCCCCGCCGGGCGGCGGCGGGCGGCATCCCGGTCGCCGCCGGGGGGAGGGGGAGCGCCCGTGAACGATACTACACCGCGGGGGGGTGGACAACGGGTTGAAGACGCCCGCTCGCGGCCCGGCGCGTGAGCGGTCGGAGAACGGCGCGCCAGGCACGGCATCGGCCACCCACCGTGGCGCGCGGTGCGCCGGGGAGGAAGCACAAGCGCCGGGGGCTCGAGCCCCCGGCGCTTCGCACCACCCGAACATTCGACGCCGCAGCGCCGTCCCGTCGCTCCTCAGAAGCGCCGGCGGAAGCGCCGCCAGTGATAGCCGAGGGTGTCGAGGATGCCGCCGCGCGGCGGCAGGTCGATGATCTGGCCGCGCCAGGTGTTCGAGGGGTTCATCTGGGAGGCGCCGCCGAACCGCCCGAGCAGCGGGCTGAAGAAGATCAGCACCATCGCGATCCCGCAGGCCAGGCCCAGGACCGGCAGGATCGCCTTGAGGAGCAGGCCGAGGAGGCCGACCCCGATCGTCAGGCCGATCCAGGTCCAGGCCGCCGCGTGCCCGCCCACCTGCCCGACGCCGCGGAACTGCGCCGCCCGGCCGCGCCAGACCTGCCAGCGCTGCCCGATGTTGCGCCGGGCCTGCCGCTTGACGCGCGCGCCGCGCGGCTCGTCGCGCTCCTTGCGCTCGAGGATCTCGGCGATCTCACGCTCGTATTTCGACATGCCGCCCGCCATACCACACTCCTCCGACCGCCCTCTATTGTACCGGACGCGGCCACCCCTGTAAACGAAGTACGAAGTACGAACGACGAAGTACGAATATGGAGCGGCGAACCCTTCTTCCCTACCGGCCTCGCACCCGCTCGTGCCCCTCGGCGTACACCGCCTATTCGTCGCTCGTCGCTCGTCGCTCGTACGTCGTCAGTGGCCGATGTAGCGCGCGTAGAGCGTTTTCGCCAGCGCCGGGTCGTCGGTGCCGTGGACGATCGCGCGGCCATTGGGGAAGATGACGAGGTGTTGGTCGCCGGTCGCCGGCCGGAAGCGCAGGAGGTGCTCATTGTGGCTGACCGTCCCGGCCGCGCGCAGCCGGTCGGCCAGGTCCGGCAGGGCCAGCGCGGCCGGCGGCAACACCGCAACCTGCACCGCATTGCGCCCGCAAAGGGTCGTGGTCCGGCTCGCCGCCGCGTAGTCGAGGAAAGGGTAGGCGCGCGGGCCGTCGCCGCAGGTCGGACAATCGGCCTTGCGCCCGATCGGCAGGCGATCGAAGCTCAGCCGCCAGACGTCGAAGGCGAGGAGATCGCGGTTGACGGCGTCGCGCGCGCCGAGCAGCACCTTGAGCGCCTCGGTCGCCTGCAGCGCGGCGATCGTGGCGACGGCGGGGCCGAGGACGCCCGCGGTGTCGCAGGTCGGGGCGGCGCCGGCCGGCGGCGGCGCGGGGAAGGCGCAGCGCAGGCAGGCCGTCTCGCCCGGCAGGATCGTCATCGTCATGCCGTAGGTCGCCAGCACCCCGCCGTAGATCCAGGGCGTGCCGGCCCGCACGGCGGCGTCGTTGAGGAGGTAGCGCGTCTCGAAATTGTCGGTGCCGTCCACGATCAGGTCCACGTCGGCGATCAACGCCGCGATGTTGCCGGCGTTGACGTCGTCGACCAGCGGCTCGACCGCGACCGCCGAGTTGATCCGCCGCAGTTGCGCCGCCGCCGCCAGCGCCTTCGGCTGCCCGCGCGCGACATCCGCCTCGTCGAAGAGGACCTGGCGCTGGAGGTTGTGCAACTCGACGAAGTCGCGGTCCACCACACGCAGGAAGCCGACCCCGGCCCGCGCCAGCGTGTCGGCGATATGCGTGCCGAGCGCGCCGCAGCCGACCAGCAGCACGCGCGCGGCGGCCAGCCGGCGCTGGCCCGCCTCGCCGATCGCCGGGTGGATCATCTGCCGGGCATAACGGCTCTGGTCGGTGGCGGTGGGTGGGGCGCTCAACACAGATCATTGCCCTTCATGCTGCCGGCGGCGCGGAAGCCGCCGCGCTGCGCTGTCGGCGGGTGCGGCGGGTGGCCGGCCGCGGAACGCCGGTACTTCCCCAAGTATAGCAAAGCGGGTATGGGGCGGCTATGCGGGGGGCCGCCCGGTAACAGTTCGGAGTTGGGTAGTCGGGTAGAGGATGCTGGCATCGCGACCGGCCGAGTGACTCGCTCCCCTCCCTCTATCCGACTACCCAACTACCCGACTACCCGGCTCCGAACTGTTAGGGCGCCCGGTGTCCGTGCGCCCCGCGGCGGGGGTATGGTACAGTTTACCGGTTGCGGATCGCCCCCCGGCGGCATCGCCCCGATGCCGCGTCCGGCGTGGTCCCGCCCTGCCGTTCACGGCCAACTGTCACCGATCGGGGTAGTACCGTCGCCCGTGCAACCCGGCGCAGCCGGCGCGGCCATACGCGGTACTCCTGTACCTTTTCAGGATTCAGGCACATGATGCAAGACCGCCCGCGGCGCACCGAGCGCGTTTTCCGGCTGACCGTCATCGACAACGACGGCGCCGCCAGTTTCATCAGCCCCGGCCACGGCGCGAAGGTGCTGACCGCCGCCTGCAGCAAGAGCCCCGCCAACCTCGCGGAGCTGCTCCTGACCGCCAGGCCGTTCGACACCGACCTGGTCGATCACTGGCTGGACGGCCTCGCCTACTTCGACGAGCACAACAGCCAGGGCCACCCCGAGGCGATCCACCGGACCCTGACCGAGACGCCGCCCGCCGAACTGCCGCCCTTCCGGGTGGTCGACGCGGTGACGCGCGCGGCGAGCGTCAAGCCGGTGCTGTCCGGGTTGATCCTGTTCAACCTCCCGGCGCAGCGGATCGTGCAGGTCCACAACTCCTACAGCGCGATTCAGCGCCGCGACCGGGGCCGCATCCGCGCCTCCGGCCGCCCGACCCGCCACCTCTACCGCTACGAACTGCCGACCGAGTGGAGCATCGTCCCATAGGGGGTCGTGCGGCCCTCGGGATAGGCAACCTGCCATCGGCCGCCATGCCCTCGTCTTCGCTCCCCGCCGGTTCGACGGCAGGTACGGCAGCTTCGCGGTTGCGCACCCCATCAGGCGGCGTTGATCCGGCATCCTTTCGTGCCGTCGCGCGCGGCGCACTGTTTCCGGCGCGCGTTTCGCGGTATACTCGGCTTTCGTGAGCGGGCGACGATGGGGCGGCGACCGAGGCCCGGCGGAACGGGCGCGACGAGGGCCGGGCGGCGGATGCGCCCGGCCGCGTTTCCTGTTACCCGCCGGGGCGCCGTCCCGCGCGGCCCGCGGCCCACGCGCGGCAGTGCGCACCCCACGCCCCGCCCTCCACGCCATCCTCCTCCTGCTCCTCACGCTGCCGCTCCTCGCCAGCTTCGCCGCGCCGCGCGCCGCCGGGGCGGCGGCCGGGTTCCGTGAGCCGGGCCTGCTGCCAGGGATCGGGCCGGACGAGACCGTCGTCACCGTGGCGGATTTGGCCCGGCTGCGGAGCCAGCCGGCGCCGCCCGCGATCAACGCCCACGCCGCGATCCTCTGGGACGCCGGCAGCGGCGTCGAACTCTATGCCAAGGCCCCGGACGATCGGCTCGTGCCGGCCAGCACGACCAAGATGCTGTCCGCCCTGCTGGTCGTCGCGCACGCCAGGCCCGATCAGCGGGTGACGATCCAGCCGCGGGATTTCGGCCCCGCGGACGAATCGCGCATGTGCGGCCTCTCGTACACCGTCTGCCTCGAAGCCGGCGACGTGGTGACGATCGAGGATCTGCTCTACGGGATGCTGCTGGCCTCCGGCGGCGACGCCGCCCGCGCCGCCGCCCGCACGGTCGGGACCGCGCTGCTGGCCGGCGCCCCGGGCGATCCGGTGGATCGCTTCGTGCAGGAGATGAACGGCTGGGTCGCGCGCCGGGGCCTGGCCAACACGCACTTCGTCAACCCCGACGGCTACGAGGCCGACGACCACTACAGCAGCGCGCGGGACCTGCTGCGGATCGCCGACGCGCTGCTGCAAGATCCGCTGCTGGCGCGGATCGTCGCCACCACGGAGACGACCCGCCGGACGGCGGACGGGAGCAAGGCGATCCCGCTGAAGAACAGCAACCAACTGCTCGGCCAGCGCGCGGGCATCCACGGCGTCAAGACCGGCACCGCCGGCGATGAGTTGCAGTGGGAGTGCCTGGTCGTCACGCAGTCGGCGCCGGGCGGGCGCATCCTGTCGGTCGTCCTCGGCAGCACCAGCCGCTACAGCGACACGACCGCGCTGCTCGACTGGGCGAACGCGGCCTACCGCTGGGTGCCGGCCGAGCTGCCCGGCCTGGGGCCGGCCCTGGCGCGCTGGGGGATCGGCTTCCGCGAGGCGGAAGTAATCGTGCTGCCCGCCTGGGAGGCCCCGATGTTGCGTTACCGCCTCCTGCTGGATCCCGGCGCGGCGGCGCCCGGCGGGGCGCGCGGCGAGGTAGTCTTCCTGGCCGGGCCGCGCGAGGTGCTCCGGCTGCCGGTCTACGCGACAGACGGGGCGGCGACACCGGCGACACCGGCGCCCGCCACGCCGGCGCGGCGGTGAGGCGGCCGGCAGACAGAACGCCTCGGCGAATGTGCCTCCACCCGCGGGGGACAGGCAGCGACCGAAAAGGCAGGGCGGATAAGGCATGGCGGGCGAGGTGACGCGGCGCGGCCGGGACCGCGGCGCGGAGGCGGGCGGCGAGGGGCACGGGGAGCGGCTGCAGAAGGTGCTCGCCGCGCGCGGGGTCGCCTCACGCCGGGCGGCGGAGGAGCTGATCCAGGAGGGGCGGGTCACCGTCGACGGCCGCGTCGTGCAGGAACTCGGGACCAGGGTCGATCCCGAGCGGGCGGCGATCCGCGTCGATGGGCGGCCGCTCAAGCAGCCGCGCGCGACCTACCTGCTCCTCAACAAGCCGCGCGGCTATCTCACCACCGCCAGCGACCCCGAGGGACGGCGCACGGTCTACGACCTCCTCCTCGACCAGCGCGAGCGGGTCTTCCCGGTCGGACGGCTCGACATGGACAGCGAGGGGCTGCTGCTGCTCACCAACGACGGCGAACTCGCCAACCGCATCGCGCACCCGCGCTACCGACTCGACAAGGAGTACCACGCGCTGGTCGCCGGGACGCCGACGCCGCAGGAGCTGGACCACCTGCGCCGGGGGGGGCTGCTGGTGGAGGGGGGCCGCACCAGCCCGGCCGACATCGCCGTCCTCGACCGCGGCCCGGAGGGGACCTGGCTGCGGGTGATCATCCACGAGGGGCGCAAGCGCCAGGTGCGCCGGATGCTGGAAGCGGTCGGCCACCCGGTGCGCCGGCTGCGCCGCGTGCGCCTCGGGCCGCTGCGGCTGGCGGCGGCCCGCGGCGACCTACCGCCCGCTGACGCCGCAGGGGGCGCGGCTGCGGCGGATGCGTGGGCCTGGGGGCGGCCGGGGACGCGCCGCGCCGCGCCGGCGGCCCGGCAGGACGAGCGGGCGCCGGCGCGGCGCGCCCAGACGCAGGAACTCGGGGCCGGTCGCCCGCGTTCGACCCGGCGCCGGCCGATCGGCTTCACGCCGGAGGAGCCGGCAGGGGGCCGGGCGCGGCGGACGCGGCGGATACCGGATGGGGGGACGGGGCGTGACGGGGACGGGGGTCGGGACCAGCGCGGGCGCGGACCGCAGAGCGGCGGCGACGGTCGTGGAGGGCCGGGTGGACGAGGGGGAGCGCCGGGAGGCCGGCCACAACCGGCGCGACGCGGCCGGCCGTAGGCCGCTGCCGCGGGTCATCGCGATCGACGGGCCGGCCGGCGCGGGGAAGAGCACCGTCGCCAGCGCGCTGGCGCGGCGGCTCGACTACCTCTACTTCGACACCGGCGTCCTCTACCGTCCTCTACCGCGCGGTCACGCTCGCCGCCCTGCGCCGCGGCGTCGCGCTCGACGACCACGACGCCATCGCCCGGCTGGCGCGGGAGGTCCATATCGACGTCGAGCCGCCGCGCGTGGAGGACGGGCGCACGCTGACGGTCCTACTGGACGACGAGGACGTGACCTGGGCGATCCGCCAGCCGGAGGTCGACCGCAACGTCTCGGCGGTCAGCGCCCAGCCAGCGGTTCGCCGCGCGCTCCTGCAGCGCCAGCGGGCGATCGCCGCCGGCGGCGGGGATCATCATGGCCGGGCGCGACATCGGCACCGTCGTCCTGCCGGACGCCGACCTCAAGATCTATCTCGAAGCTACGTCGGAGGAGCGCGCCCGCCGCCGCGCCGCCGAGGAGCGCGCGCGCGGCCAGGACCGCCCCTTCGCCGAGGTGCTGGCCGACATCGCGCGGCGCGACGACATCGACTCGCACCGCGCCCTCTCGCCGCTGCGCCCGGCCGACGACGCCGTCATCGTCGACACCGAGGGCCTCGACATCGACGGCGTCCTGGCCGCGATCGACCGCCTGCTGGCGCGCGACGCGCGACGAGCGACAGCTTGCCCCGAGCGGAGCGAAGGGAGCGACGAATAACGACCGGCGGGGTGCGAAGCGCCGGTCGAGGGATAACCCACGGGAGGAACGCCCGATGGAGAAGCCGCGGGGACCCCCACAATCAGTGAGGGGGAGAACGGCCGCGCGCCCGCCGCCACCCTCCCCACGTCCCGCGCTCTACGTCTCACAGCCTACGCCCCACGCCCCACGATACGGCCCGTCGCCGCGTCAAGTTCGCGGCCTACCAGGTCCTCAGGGTGCTGGTCAACGCGCTGCTGCGCCTGTTCGTCGGCTTCCGGGTGACCGGCTGGCGCAACATGCCGCGGCGCGGCCCGGTGATCGTCGTCGCCAACCACCTGCACAACTTCGACCCGGTCGTCCTCAGCGCGGCCCTGCCCCGCCCGATCTTCTACATGGGCAAGCGCGAGCTCTTCCGCAACCGGGCCTTCACCTGGCTGATCCGCCAGTTCGGCGGCTTCCCGGTCAACCGCGACGCGATCGACCGCGCCGCCCTGCGCCACGTCGGGCTGCTGCTCGACGAGGGGCTGGCGGTCGGGGTCTTCCCCGAGGGGACGCGCAGCGTCACCGGCGGGATCGGGGCAGTCCAGCCGGGGATCGCGCTGCTGGCGCTCCAGACCGGCGCGCCGCTCCTGCCGGTCGGGATCGCCGGCACGGAGGTTCTACCACTCGACGCCAAGGCGGCGAAGCGGGGCCGGCGCGGGCGCGCGCGCGTGCGGGTCGTCGTCGGCCGGCCCTTCACCCTGCCCCCCCGCCGGCCCGGCGAGCGGCCGGACCTACCGGCCCTGACCGACCGGATCATGCGCGAGGTCGCCGCGCTGCTCCCGCCCGCCTACCGCGGCCTCTACGCCGACCCGCCCCCGGCGCCCCCGGCCGCGCCCGCCGCGCCAATCTCGCGCCCCCGGTGATCCATCCGCCCGCGCCCGGCGTAGTATGGGTTAGGGACCCTGTCCCCACCTCCCTTCCCTCCCTCCTTCTCTCATGGCGGACCCCACCTGGGGTCCGCTTTTTGCGCTGGCACGTGCACGCGTGTGGTTCCGCCCCGAGACAGACGGAGGATTGCGATGGCCGAGCGGCATCTCTGGTGGCAGCGCGGGATCATCTATCAAATCTACCCGCGCTCGTTCATGGACGGCGTCGGCGTCGGCGTCGGCGACCTGGCCGGGATCGCCGGCCGGCTCGATTACCTGCGCGATCTGGGCGTCGACGCGCTCTGGCTCTCGCCGATCTTCCCCTCGCCGATGGCCGACTTCGGCTACGACGTATCGGACTACACCGGCATCCACCCGCTCTTCGGGGCCCTGCAAGACTTCGACGCGCTGGTGGCAGCGGCGCACGCGCGCGGCCTGAAGGTGATCCTCGACTTCGTCCCCAACCACTCCTCCGACCGACACCCCTGGTTCGTCGAGTCGCGCCGGTCGCGCGACGATCCGAAGCGCGACTGGTTCCTCTGGCGCGACCCCGCGCCCGACGGCGGGCCGCCGAACAACTGGCAGAGCCTCTTCGGCGGCAGCGCCTGGGAGTACGACCCGGCGACCGGGCAGTACTACTGCCACCTCTTCCTCAAGGAGCAGCCCGACCTCAACTGGCGCAACCCGGCGGTGCAGGCGGCGATGCTCGACGCGCTCCGATTCTAGCTCGATCGCGGCGTGGACGGCTTCCGGGTGGACGTCATCTGGCTGCTGATCAAGGACGACCAGTTCCGCGACAACCCGCCGAACCCCGACTACCAGCCCGACGAGCGGCACAGCCCGCGGTTCCTCCCGGTCTACACCGCCGACCGGCCCGAGGTCCACGACGTGATCGCCCTGATGCGGCGCGTGCTCGACCGGTACGACGAGCGGCTGCTGATCGGCGAGATCTACCTGCCGGTCGAGCGGCTCGTCACCTACTACGGCGTCGGCGGCTCGGGCGTCCACCTGCCCTACAACTTCCAGCTGATCCTGCTGCCCTGGGACGCCGCGACGATCGGCGCGCCGATCGTCGCCTACGAGGCCGCCCTGCCGCCCGGCGGCTGGCCGAACTGGGTCCTCGGCAACCACGACCAGAGCCGCGTCGCCAGCCGGATCGGGGCGGCGCAGGCGCGCGTGGCGGCGATGCTCCTGCTGACGCTGCGCGGCACCCCAACCCTCTGCTACGGCGACGAGATCGGCATGCGGGACGTGCCGGTCCCGCCAGAACTGGTGCAGGACCCCGTCGGCAAGACCTTCCCCGGCCGCGGGCGCGACCCCGAGCGCCCGCCGATGCAGTGGGACGCCGGCCCGGGGGCCGGCTTCACCACCGGCACGCCCTGGCTGCCGCTCGCCGCCGACTACGGCGCGGTCAACGTCGCCGCCGCGGACGCCGACCCGGCGTCGCTCCCGACCCTCCACCGCCGCCTGATCGCGCTGCGCCGCGCCGAGGCCGCGCTCGCCGTCGGCCGCTACACGCCGCTCGCCGCCGGCGACAGGGTCCTCGCCTTCCTGCGCGACCTGCCACGGCGGCCGCCGCTTCCTGGTCGTGCTGAACCTCGGCGGCGCGGAGCGCCGGTTCGCGCCCGCCAACCTCGATCTGCGCGGGGCGATCGCCCTGACGACCGCGCTCGACCGGGAGGGCGAGCCGGTCGCCGGCGCCGTCACCCTGCGCGGCGACGAGGGGGTGATCGTCGCGCTCCAGCCGTAGGATCGCCCCCGGACGGCGGGCGGCTCCTCCCGCCCCGCCGCCGGGCATGGAAAAGCCCCGGCGCCGCCCTTCCCCCAAGGGCGGCGCCGGGGTTCCACTCGCGCCGCTCGACTGGCGACCGCGCGGCGGTCAGGCGACGGGCGAGACCGCGGCGGCGGCGTGGTCGTGCTGCGCCTCCTCGGTCAGCATCGGCAGCAGCAGCCGCTGCATCGCCATGATGTGGCTGCAGGTGCCGTAGTCCTGCGAGTTGAAGAAGTGGCAGGTGCAGTGCCACTTGCCGCCTTGCAGCGTCATCGTGTACTCATCATGGCCGCCGTGGAAGGTCGCCTGGAGCGACTCGAACTTCACCCGCTCGGGCTCCGCCGCGTAGCGCCGCGCCTTCTCGATCTTGCCGATGATGCTCGAGTTCATACCCACCTCCTGCATCGTGCCACCAACGGCCCCGCCCACCTGACGGAGCCGGGATGCCCCACGGTCGGAGTGCCATACGCTCGCGCCGGCCGCGCGGCGGGGCGCCGGGAAGGCGCTCACTCGCCAGTAGGCGCGGCGCCAACCGGCGCTGGAGAAACAAAAACACCGCGCGCGTGTAGCGGCGGTGTCTAGCTGCCCCTCGGATCGTTCGGCTGCCGATTCTTCATCGTCAACACCTCACGAGTTGCGCTCTCCCCTCTGCGTTCCACACAGTATAGCCCCCCCGCACACGGCGGTCAACCCTCGGCCGTGGCGCCGCGGGCGGCGGCGGGGGCAAGCAGTGAGCTTACCCCCGCGGCCTCAAACCGCGTACGTTCGCGGATTACTCGGGGATCGCCGGCGTTTCGGGGGCCTGGACAGGCCCCTCGGTGGCCGCCGGGCGCGTCGTGCGCCGCCGCCGGGCGGGCCGCTTGGCGGGCGGCTCGCCCGCCGGGGCGCCCGAGCCCTCGGGCGCCGCTTCCGCGACCGGCGCCACCGGTTCGGCCGGCGCGTCGTCAGGGGGCGCCGTGATCGCCGCCGCCTCGGACTCCGCAGGCTTCGCCTTCGGCGCGGATCGGCGGCGCCGGGGCTTCGGCGCCGGGGTGGGCTGCGTCTCCCCCCCCGGCGCGCCCGCCGCGCCTTCCCCGACCGGCTCGACCGGCGACGCCTGAGCCGGCTCACCGACCAGTTCCGCGACCGACGCCGGCGACAGCTCGGCGACGGACGCCTCCAACCCGGCCGGCGGCGCCTCGTCCGTGGCCGGCTTGGCGCGGCGGGGCGCGCGGCGGCGCTTCGGCCTGGCCGGCTCCTCGGCCGGGGGCGCGGCCTCCGCCATCGGGCTCGGCGTGTCCGGTTCGACGGCCGGGGCCGCCGGAGCCGGCGCCAGCGCCGCGACCGGCGCCGGCACGACCGGCTCGGCGGCCGGTTCGATCGCCGGCTCCACCGCGTCGATCCGCGGCGCTTCGACCGGGGCGACCTGGCGCGCGAGCTCATCCGCCGGCGGCCCGTCGTGCCCGGCGGCGACGGCCGCCGGCCCCACGGCATCCTCCGGGCGTGGCGCCGCCGCCGGTGGCCCCTCCCCCACGACGTCGGCGGGGGCGGGCGCCGGTTGCTCGTCCACGGTCGCCGGTCTGTCGGGGGCCATTGTGGCGGCGACCGGCGGCTCGTCGTCGTAGATCTCGGTCAGTTCGCTGGCCGGTGGCAGGAGCGCCCGCCAGCGTTCGTCCGTCCCGTCCTCGGTGACGCCGTAGAAGACGCGCAGCCGCTCGCCACCCTCCTCCTGCGGCGCGGCCTGGTCGCGGTAGACGAGGTTGTAGCGGCGCATCCCATCCGGCTGGCGGTAGCCCTTCCAGAAGCCGCGGCGCGGGTCGCGCTCGTCCCAGCGCACCTCCTCCGGCCGGACGGCGTGCCCCTCGGCCTGGAGGACCGCGTAGCGCCAGAGGCGGCGGGCCGACTCGCGGGTGACGTTGCGGACCACGCGGCGGTTCCGCAGGTCGCGCACGGTGTGGTAGACGAGGCCGTTGCGCTCGGTCGAGGCGAGGATCTCGACGCCGGTGCGCGGCACCGGCACGCGCTCCTGCTGCCGCTCCTGCTCGGCGGCGGCGGCCTGCTGGACCGCCGCGCGCTGCCCCGCCTGCCGCTCCGCCTGCTGCCGCTCCGCCGGGGCGACAGCGACGCCGTTGCCGTTGGGGTGCGGCCGTGCGACCGGGGGCGCCGGCGCGGACGGCGACGGCGGACCGGTGGCGGGCGGGCGCGCCGGCGCGGACGGATCCAGCGCCGCGCGCACCAGTTGCACGATCTCGTCGCGCAGCGCCAGCGCCGTCTCGCCCTCCTGCCGCAGGTAAATGTAGCCGGGGTCGAGGGCGTAGGGCGTCTCGGTCCCCTTCGGCACGGTCACGACCAGCACGGTCTTGTCCTCGCGCGTCAGGGTCTCGATGTCCACCTGGACCGGCGGGACGATCTGGCGCGCGGCCTCCGCGCGGAGGATTTCCGCCAGCTCCGCCGCCCCCTCGGTCCCCTGGATCGGCTGCCGCGGGTCGGCGCTCGCCCCGACGTAGAGGACCCCGCCGTTGGTGTTGGCGAAGGCGACGACGTCCTTCAGCAGGCCCTTGACCTTCGCGCGCGGTGGCCCGGGCGTGTCGTGGAACGCCTGGACGATCGTGTTGCCCTCCTCGCGCGCCTCGGTCAGCGGGTCGAACGGATCCTCCGACGGGCGGTACGGGCGGGTGTGGCCGAACTCGGTCGAGAGGAAGAGCTCCTTGAGCGCCGCGAAGCCGGTCTCGGCGATCAGCACCTCCGTGCAGCGGTCGCCGACGCCGAGGTTCTTGTCCGGGCGCTGCGGGTCGCGCGTCACCCGGTGGGCGTCGGACCCCTGGATGCAGTGCATGCGGCGGGGGTACTCCGGCTTCGAGCCGTTGTAGAAGCGCGCGGTCGAGCGCCGGCCGGCGGCGTGGGCGTCGAGGTCGGTCACTTCGAGCGCGTGCAGGTTCGGGTCCTGGGTGTAGGCGATCTTGGTCTGCCCGCCGAAGCCGAGGCCGATCATCGCGATGCCGTGCGTCGAGTTGACGTGCGCGCCGATCACCAGGCCGCCCGCGTCGGCGATGATCTCGTAGGCCCGCAGCACATCGGTCGTCGCCCCCACCTCGCTGGTGCCGCGGTCGAGCCTGTCCTCCGGGACGTTCAGTTGGAGGAGGACGTGCTCGAGCTTCCGCACGCTGGTGTCCTCGGGGAAAATGCCGAGGATGTGGAAGCCGAAGGTGGCGGTGAACTCGAAGCCGGGGAGGACCAGCACCCGCTCGCGCAGCCGCCGGTACTCGTGCAGGCGGCGGGCCTCGTCGGGCAGGAGCCGCTCGCTGGCCTCCAGGAATTCGAG
The DNA here is from genome assembly GCA_030446685.1 of Thermomicrobiales bacterium. Lineage (GTDB taxonomy): Bacteria > Chloroflexota > Chloroflexia > Thermomicrobiales > CADCWN01 > JAUJMV01. The sequence goes on from JAUJMV010000008.1 coordinate 82,337, forward strand.
GTGCTCGATCTCGCGCATCATCGCGGCGTAGCCGGCGACACTGTTGTGGTCGGTGAAGGCGATGATGTCGAGGCCGCGGGCCTCCGCCCGCTGCAGGATGTCGAGATACCCGGCGCGGGGCTCCTGGTAATCGCCCGAGCCGGGGGTGTGAATATGGAGATCGATCCGCTGCCAGGTCGGCTCACTCACCGGACCTTGCTCGCGCGGGCGACCATGCTCACCTCGCGATCGTCTTCTTGTCAACGCGGTCTTTTCGCACCTCCTCCCTGGTTGTGCGGCGTTGCAATCCGCCCACGGGCGCGCGGCGCCAATCTGCACGCACACAGCCGTGGTCGGGATCAAGTATACCACGCCCCCGTATGTTCAGCCGGACGACGGCCCTCCGTTGGAGTTCGGAGTCGGGTAGTCGGGTAGTCGGGTAGTCGGGTAGAGGGACGTGAGCGAGTCCCCCGCCGCTCGCGATGCTGGCGGCGGCCTCTACCCGACTACCCCACTACCCGACTACCCGACTCCGAACAGTCACGTCTCGCCACCCCTCTCGTCAATCCCCGGCCACCTGTGGTAGGCTTCGGGCGTCGGCGGCGGGCGCGGCGGCATGGACGCGCGCGGGAGGCGCGAGGAGGAGGAGCATGGCTGGTGATCCCCGGCTCTGGCTGCTGGTCGGGCTGGCCGTGCTCCTGATCTTCACCGTCGAGGCGGTCGAGCAGTACGTCGACGGCTCCTGGCCCCAACTGCGCCACGCCGCCCCCGCCTTCCGCTCGCAGGCGATCGGGCGCTCGCTCTGGTCGGCGGTCGCCTTCCTGCTGCTGCCGGGCATCGTCCTGGCCCTGATCAACCTCGGGCTGCTCGTCTGGCGCGGCCTGCCCCAGAACAACACCCAGATCCTGGGGGCCTTCTTCCTCGGCCTCGGCTGGATCATCTTCGCGCTGACCAGCATCAACCTGGCCGGGCTGGGGGGCTACATGCGCAAGGTCGGCGTCGCCGCCCCGCTGGCCCTGATCGTCTGCCTCCTCGTCGGCGACCTGCTCCTCCTCGCCGCGCTGCTGGATCTGCTGCCGTCCGTCCGAGCCTAGCGCCCGGCCCTATCCCGAACTCGCCGGATATCGTGCCTGGGTACGCACTCCTCAGAAGAGCGCGGAAATCCTCCGGCGCGGCACGCCCGCGCGCCCCGCCGGACCGCCCGCGAAAGTCCCCCATGCGGCGGCACGGCTCTTGCACGCTGCCTGCCCAGTATGTTTGCGGGCCTCCGGTGTGCGGAGGCCCGGTTATCCGGCGCCCCCACCCCGGCAGCATCGCGCGTGGACGATGGATGTTGCAGACCGGGCGCCGCAGGGGAAGGGAGTGGCACGAGATGTCGGGACGAGATTTCGGGCGTGGTGACCGCGGCGGCTTCCGGGACCGCGACCGCGGCGACCGGGACGGCGACCGCCGGGGCGGGTTCAACGACCGCGGGGATCGGGGCGGCGGCTTCCGGGACCGCGACCGCGGGCCGGGCGGCTTCCGCGACCGTGCGCCGGGCGGCTTCCGCGACCGGGACGAGCGCGGCGGCCCGCCCGGCGGGTCGCGCCCCTGGGAGCAGCGCGACGCCGACCGCCCCGCGCGCCCCTTCGGCGACCGGCCGTTCGACCGGCCCGACCGCGCCGAGCCGGATCGCGACGTCCGGGTCGAGCGGTACTACGAGGAGCCGGGCCGCCCGCCGCGCGAGGACCGGGGCGACCGTTTCGCGCGCCCCGGCGGCGACCGGCCCGAGCGCGGCGATTTCCGCGGGGGCGATCGCGGGGGTGACCGCGGCGACCGCCCCCGGGGCGACCGCGAGCGCGGCGGCGCCTTCGGGCGCGAGGCCGCCCCCCCCCCGCCGCGCGGCGACGCCCGCCCGGAGCAACCGCGGAGCGGGCCGAGCAGCGAGATCGAGGCCCGCCGGCAACGCTGGGACGCCGCCGCCCCGGAGAACCAGTCGCTGGCCGCCTCCCCCTTCGTCACCCCGCCCCCCGGGGAGGCGACCTGGACCTACCACCACCTGAGCGATAGCTGGCGCGACGAGGAGCGCCTGCGCGGCTGGACGCCGAGCGACGACGACCTGCGGGAGATGGTCGAGGACAACATCGAGGCCGACCCCCAACTCAACGCGCGCGACCGGCGCAGCATCCAGGTGCAGGCCGCCGGGGGCGCCGTGACCCTCACCGGCACGGTGCGCAGCCGCCTGGCGAAGTTCGCCGCCGGCAGCGACGCCTACTGGACCTACGGCACGCGGGAGGTGCGCAACGACCTGACCGTGCGCGCGCGCGGCCCGCAGGCGGAGGGCGGGGCGCAACAGCCCGCCGCCCCGGCCGCCACGGCCCCGCTGCCCCGCGTGGAGGAGACCGCCGTCCTGGCGGATGACCTGGGCGCCGCCGCGCTCGGCCGGACGCCGGACGACGAGGACGCCGCCACGACCGAGGAGACCCCGGCGCCGAAGCCGAAGCGCGCCAGCCGGGCCAAGGCCGCGCCGACCGTCGATCCGCCCGCCGTCACCGAGGCCGATCCCACCGGGATCGACAACGAGGGCGCCATGCCGCCGCGCACCAGCCCGCCGCCGAACGACCCGCACCGCGGCCTGATCGAGCCGCCGGGGACCACCGACGTGGCCGAGGTCAGGGCGATCGACGCCCCCGGCGAGGCGCCCGACGACCAGTAGACGTCGCCCCCGGCCGTCACGGTTGGCGGCCGGGGGGCGGCTTCTCCCGCCCCCGCTTTACTGCTACACTAGCGGCAGGGGTTGCCGAACATCCCACGAGGGACGGGGGCGGAGGGGAGCGGGACGATGGCGACAGCGGATGTGCGGATGGAAGCCGTCGTGCGCGGCAGCGACGGCGAGGTGCTGGGGCGGGTCTGGGCGATGCTGGTCGGCAAGCAGGACCGCGACCTCCTGCTGACGCATCTGCAGATCGAGGGCGGGGCGTTCCGCCGCGACGCGCTGATCCCCTTCAAGCTGATCGGCCGGTCGAGCGGTCAGGAGCTCGCGCTGCTGGTCACTGGGGCCGAGGCGCTGCGCTACGCGGAGGAGGCGGCCCCGGCGGACACCGTCGAACTGCGCCGCAACGACCCGGTCTACGCGATCGACGCGCGCCTCGGCCATGTGCGCGGCTTTTACGTCAACGAGGCGGGCAAGATCAGCGATCTGCTGATCAACGACGAGGTGGATCGGCGCCTCAGCATGGTCAGCATCCGCACCGTGGATGAGATCTCGCCGAACCAGATCGAGCTCAACAGCCGGATCAGCGCGATGGGCGAACTGCTGAAGCCGCCGCAAGCCTTCTACCAGCCGGTCGAGCTGCGCAGCGAGGAAGAGCTGTTCGGCCACGGCCATGGCGCGGCGTGGCAGCACTAGCGAGTCGGGGGGGGGGGGGGGGGCGCGGGCCACGGGACTGACACCACGCGCGCCTGCCAACACCGCGCCCCCCTCTCCGCCCGCCTCCCGACTCCCCGAGGCGGTATGCTCACACAGGGAAGCCTGCGCCTCGGGCGCATCCGCGGCATCGAGATCGGCATCCAGCCCAGCCTGCTGCTGGCCTTCCTGCTGATCACCTGGACGCTGGCCGGGCAGTGGCTGCCCCAACTGCTGCCGGACCGCTCGGGCGGGGTCTACCTGCTCCTGGCCGCCTGCGGGGCGGTCGGGCTCTTCGCCTCCGTGCTGATCCACGAACTGGGCCACTCCTTCACCGCGCAGGCGCGCGGGATCAAGGTCAGCAGCATCTCGCTCTTCATCTTCGGCGGGGTGGCGAACATCGCCAGCGAGCCGGAGACGCCGCGCGACGAGTTCTGGATCACCGTCTTCGGGCCGCTCACCTCGTTCGCGCTGGCGCTCCTCGGCGGCGCAGCCTGGTACGTCCTGCGTGACCTCAGCGCCCCGCTCGCCGTCCTCGCGCTGATCCTGGGGGTGATCAATCTGCAGCTCGCCGTCTTCAACCTGATCCCCGGCTTCCCGCTCGACGGCGGGCGCATCCTGCGCTCGCTCCTCTGGGCCGCCACCGGCAACCTGCTGCGCGCCACGCGCATCGCCAGCATCATCGGCCAGCTCGTCGGCTACGGCTTCATCATCCTCGGCCTCTACCGCGTGCTGGCCGCGCGCGACTTCGTCGGCGGGCTCTGGATCATCTTCATCGGCTGGTTCCTGCTCAACGCCGCCGAGGGGACCTACCGGCAGTTGCTGGCCGACCAGACCTTCCGCGGCGTGCGCGTCGCCCAGGTGATGACCCCCGATCCGGTCACGGCCGAGCCGGGGACGACGATCGCGCGGCTGGTCGACGAGTACATCCTGGGGCGGCGACTCCGCTGCGTCCCGGTGCTGATCGGCGACCGGCTGCTCGGCATCATCACCGTGACCGACATCCAGCGGGTGCCGCGCGAGGCCTGGCCCCAGACCTACATCTCCGAGGCGATGACCCGCGCCGACGCGCTCCAGACGATCCGCCCGACCGACGACCTGGCGCTGGCGCTGCGGCTGCTCGGCGGGGGCCGGTTCCACCAGTTGCCGGTCCTCGACGGCGACGGTCGGCTGATCGGCATGCTCAGCCGCGCCGACATCATCCACTACATGCAACTCCACCCCTCGGTCGCCGGCGCGCGCCCCCCCACCTCGCCAAGCACGACCGCCTGACGAACGTGCGCTGCGGAACGGGGCGCATCGGTCAGCGCAGATTCCTGCCCCCCCGCGACGTTTCTACCCGCGTGGCGACGCCATGGATGGCGTCGGGGCCGACCCAGCCGTTCATGCCACCGCGGTTGTTGCCGATCAGGAAGCGGTCGCGGTCGGTGGCCTTGATCAGGTGCAGGTAGTCATGGCCGTGGACGCGCACCAGGACAATGTCGCCGACGACCAGGGCGGCAGGGTCGCAGGGGGCGCCGGTGACGAAGTCGCGGTCGTTGATCTTGCCCTTCATCGAGTGTCCGCGCGGGCGTATTCGCGCGGGTTCACCCCTCTTCAGCGTGGTGATCGCCGCCGTTGCACAACTCATCAAACGCCTCCGTGCTCCCGCAAGCGTGCGATCCAGCGTCCGCGTTCACGCGCAGGCGGCGCAGGAAAGCGGCCGCCCCGGCGCGCGAGGTCAGGTGGATGATCCGCTTCTCCCCTTCCAGGGCGCGGAGCCGGGCGAGGAGCTTCGGGCGCTTGTCGCGGTTGAAGCGCCAGATATAGCGGTAGAACTCCAGCGCCTCCCGGTCCAGCTTTTCGGGGCAGCCGGGCGCGAGGTCGGGGCGGCGCGTCCCGGCCTGGAAGCGCACCCAGCGGCCGAACGCGCCCCGGAGGCAGACGTGGCGGGGCGGGTCGAGGAAGACGACCGTGTCGGCGGCGCGCAGGCGGATGTCCAGCGTCGCGCCGTAATTGCCGTCGATGATCCAGCCCTCCCGCCGGACCAACTCCTCCTGGATCGCCCGGAACCGCTCCTCCGGCAGCGGCGCCCATCCCGGCTGGTGGTAGATCACGTCCAGGTGGAAGAGCTTCAAGCCGAGAATCCCCGCCAGCTCCCTGGACAGGGTGGACTTCCCCGCCCCCGGCGAGCCGACGACGGCGACCCGGCGCATCGGGCGCAACTCCCCCATCGCCGCCTCCTCCGAGATCGCGCAAAGCCGATCACCATCATAGGCGCGTGTCCCGAAGTTGGGGCTGTTCGATAGTGCAGTCTGGGGCTGACCGCCCGAACAGTTGGCGTCGCCGGGGGCATTCCGTACCGTAGAAGGCGTGTTTCGTGGCCTGGTCAGCGGCCGGGATGGCAGGAGGGGTGGCGACGGATGAGCGGCGGGGGCGATCGCGGGCACCTGGACGTCACCGCCGCCTGGGATGCCAGCGCTGCGGCCTGGGATGCGTTCGTGGAGAGCGGGTCCGACTACTACCGCACGGAGGTACACGGCCCCGCGCTGCTGGCCGCCTGCGGCGCGACCCGCGGGCTGCGCGTGCTCGACCTGGGGTGCGGCCAGGGCTACTTCTCCCGCCTGCTTGCCGGGCAGGGGGCGCGGGTCGTCGGGGTCGACCTGTCGGTGGGGCAACTCGCCAACGCCCGGCGGCACGAGGCGGAGCGGCCGCTCGGCATCGAGTATCGCCCCCTCGACGCGGCCCGCGTCGGGGAACACTGGCCCCCCGGCAGCTTCGATCTGGTGACCGGCTGCATGTCCCTGCACGACATGCCCGACCCCGCGGGCGCGCTCAGCGGGGGGCGCTCGGTCCTGACGGACGGCGGGCGGGTCGTCTTCTCGATCCTCAACCCGCTCACCAATACACCATTCCGCGAGTGGGAGCGGGACGAGCGGGGCGGCAAGATCGCCCTCAAAATCGATCGCTACTTCGCGTCCGGGCCGCGCGTGGCGCGCTGGGACATGCCCCGGCTCGGGGCCCACTGGGAGACGCCCTACTGGCATCGGACCCTCGCCGAGTGGAGCGCGCTGATCGACGGGGCGGGCTTCCTGATCCGCCGGCTCCACGAGCCCCGCCCGACAGCGGAGCAGGTCGCGCGCAACCCCGACCT
>JAUJMV010000008.1:88933-121284 GCA_030446685.1 Thermomicrobiales bacterium
CCGAGGATCGGCACCTCGTCGGCGGCGCGCGCCTCGATCCCCAGCCAGGCGCGCTCGACCGCGACCGTGCCGACCGCCGGGACGACCGCGACCGCCTCGGCGACGTTGCCGCGCACGTTCTCGTCGCGCGTGACGCCCCGCGGCGCGTCGAGCGTGAAGTCGCCGGGCCAGCCGCCGCCGAGCAGGAAGCTGCCCGAGGGGAGCTGCTTCAAACTCAGCCGCCGCCCGACGCTCCCGAGCACCTGGTCGAGGCAGTGCGGCGTCGGCTCGGTCGTCAGCGCCTGCAAACCGATCGGCGCGATCGGCAGCGCCACCCCCACGCCGGCGGCGAGGGCCGCGCTCCAGGCCCCGGCGGCCAGCACCACGACATCCGCCGACAGCGGCCCCGCGTCGGTGTGGACGCCGGTCACGCGCCCGCCGTCCGCCGCCAGGGCGGTGACGGCGACACCGCTGCGGATCGTCGCGCCGTGCCGCTCGGCGGCGGCGGCGAAGGCCAGCGTGGTCAGCGTCGGGTTGGCGTGGCCGTCGTCGGCGGAGTAGCTGCCGGCCAGCACCCGCGGCGCGAGCGCGGGCGCGAGTTCGCGCAACTCGTCGCCGGCCACCAGGACGAGATCGAGCCCGGCGACGACCTGGCGCGCGATCGCCGCTTCGAGTGCGGGCAACTCCTCCGGGCGCTCGATCAGCGTTAGATGGCCCTGGCGGCGGTAGTGCAGATCGGCCTCGAGTTCGGCCTCCAGCGTCAGCCAGCGGGCGGCGGCGCGGCGGGCGAGCGGCAACTCGCGCGGGTCGCGCCCCTGCTGGCGCACGCCGCCCGCGCTGGCCCCGGACGCGCCCGCGGCGATCGCCCGCCGCTCCAGCAGCGTCACCCCGACCCCGGACCGCGCCAGGTGGTAGGCGATCGACGCCCCGATCACCCCGCCCCCGACGACCACGACCTCCGTCCTCCGTCCCACCATCTCCCCCCCTCCAACGGCTGCGCCCGCCCGCCGCTCACACGGCGTTCCCGGCAGGATACGCCAAACCGGGCAGGCGGGAAAGATCGCGCCCACGAGGACGCCCCCCGGCCCCCCAACGTCGGGGGGAGAGGGTGCATGCAGAGCCCCGGACTTACCGGGAAGGCGCCTGCCTCGTCCAGAACTTCTCCCCCCAAGGTTGGGGGGCCGGGGGGCGCGTCAGACGAAGCCCCAGGGCACGTTGTGGTAGCCGCCGGAGGGGCCGGGGAAGACCCGCGCGGCGAGCACGCGACCCACGCGCAGGAAGAGGCGGTCGATCTCGCGCCGATCGAGCAGCGGGGCCAGTTGGGCGCGCAGCCCGGAGGCCGCCACGTCGTCGGCCAGCCGCGTCTCCAGGTCGTGCAGCAGGGGCTCGGGGATCGGCTCACCCGCGAAGTCCCAGATGACCGTGCGCAGCTTGGGCTGCACGTTGAAGGTCAGGCCGTGGTCGATGCCGTAGACCTTGCCGTCGACCCCCTTGAAGAGATGCCCGCCCTTGCGGTCGGCGTTGTTGGCGATCAGATCGAAGAGGGCCATCCGCCGCAACTCGGGCGCGTGGCTGTCGCGCAAATTGTAGTAGTGCGCGTCGTTCTCGGCCTCCACGTAAGCCTGGATCGAGCCGACGCCGTACGGCCCTTCCTGGCGGATCGCCGTCTGGGGGATGAAGTCCCAACCGAGCCAGCGGCTCAGGAGGAAGGCGGCGTACTCGCGCCGGTAGAGCGTGCCGTCGGGGAAGTCCCAGAGCGGGGCCTCGCCCTGGCGCGGCTTGTAGATGCCGGTGGCGCGCAGCTCACCCTCGTCATCGGCCAGCGCGACCAGGAAGGTGTAGTTCGAGCCCCACGGCACCAGCTCGTAGGCGGCGATCTCGCCGCACTCGAGGAGCCGCAGGCGCTCGCCGTCGGGCGGCGGGTCCAACTTGCCGATCTGCGTCCAGAGCGGGTCGCCCGACTGGGCGGCGGTCTGCATCCGGCGGATGCGGTAGCGGCGCTGCATCGCTGACCCCTGGTCCCCTAGCCGGCCCGAAACAGACCGGCGCTGGCGTCCCCCGCGCGCCCGACGGCCGACCCGCTGAGTATAGCGGGCGCGCCGGACAGGCCGCAACTGACGAGTGCTGAGTGCTGAGTGCTGAGTAGGATTGGGCCATCCGGCAACGGTGGCGCACTGGCACGATCCACTCGCCACTCAGCACTCGTCAGGAGGGGAAGACCAGCCGGTTGAGCAGTTCGAGGGGCGGGCCGATCATCGGGCCGAGGAGGTTGATCCCGAGGAAGCCCGGCACGAAGATCACCAGCAGGAGCAGGGCGAAGCCGTACCGCTCGAGCGGCGCCAGGACCGGGTACCAGAAGTCGGGCAGCAGGCCGGTCAGGATCTTGTGCCCGTCGAGCGGCGGGATCGGGACCATGTTGAACGCGGCCAGCGCCAGGTTGAGCCCGACCAGGGCGTACAGCAGGCTCTGGACGATCGGCGGCGCCGCGGCGACCGCGGCCGGCGCGACCCACAGCGGGACCACGAAGACGGCCGCCTGCACCAGGTTCGAGAGCGGCCCGGCGGCGGCGACCAGCATCGCGCCGCGCTTCGGGTCGCGGAAGTTGCCGGGGTTGAACGGCACCGGCTTGCCCCAGGCGAGCGCGGGGATGCCGAAGAGGATCAGCAGCAGGAAGATGAACCCGAGCGGGTCGAAGTGCGCCACCGGGTTGAGCGTGATCCGCCCCAGCCGCGCGGCGGTCGGGTCGCCGAGCCGGTAGGCGGTGTAGGCGTGCATGAACTCGTGGATGGTGATCGCCACGACGAAGGCGATCAGGCGCGTGAGGAGGTCGACGCCGTCGACGGGGCCGAAGAAGGGCATGGGGGCTCCTGTCGGGTCGGGGGTCGAACGTCTGCAGGTCGAACGTCGAACGTCCTCGGAGAGGCGCCGCTGCTGAAGGCAGACCGGTTCGCCCCGTAAGACGTTCGACGTTCAGACGTTTGACGTTCGACCCTCGTTACGGGATGAACTGGCGGCGGAGTTGCGGCAGGACCTGGGTCTCGGTGTCGTAGGCGCCCTCGTCGCGGCCGTGCGGCAGGGCGTTCCACTCGTCCGCCACCTCGGCGTTCTCCAGTGCCAGGAGCCAGGTCTGCCCTTCGTGGAAGACCGTGACGCGGTCGCGCGACTCGAAGAAGCCCCCGAGGTTGACCACGTCCTGCGGGGTCAGCACGCGCCCGAGCAGGCGCCGCGGCAGGGCGTCCGACTCGCGCCCGGTCGGGCGGAGCGGCTTGACCTCGGTGACCCGGTAGCTGACGAACTCGCTCATGCTCACGGTGGTGCTCCCACGCTAGAAGGCTCCGGCCGGCGCATCATGGCGCGCCCCGAGCGCCGACCAGACGGCCGCGCCGCGCGCTGTGCAAAGTATAGCATGGGCCAGATGCGCCCCAATTCCGGGGCGTGGCGCCTACCGGTTCACGGTCGGATAGTCGGGAAGTTGGACCAGCCCACCAATGGGGAACGCTATCCGTGGCGGCGCCACTACCGCACGCCGGGGGCGGGGTCCGGGCGCCGGGGGCGGTCCCCCGCGCCGCGCGCGAGGGCGCGGAGCAGGGCGGCGACGATCGCGGCGACGAAGGCGACCGCCAGCGCGGTCAGGCCCATGGCGAGCCGGTCGACCGCCGGGCGCGGGAAGCCCAGCAGGAAGCGGTCGAGCGCGCTGGGGGTCGGCGCCGGGCCGGAACTGACCACGCCCTGCTGCGGGACCGGCCCAGGGCCGCCGACGCGCGCCGGGGCGCGGCCGCCGGCACGATCGCGATCGTCGCCGCGGCGCTGTCGACCCGCACGACATCGCCGCGCTTGACGGCGGCGACGTGGAAGGGGGTGCCGTTGCAGGGCAGGGCGTAGTGCTTGAAGCCGGCGCGCTCGTCGGCGGGGCGCAGGACCTCGTCGAAGACGAGCAGGTGGCGGGTGCCCGGCTCGATCGTCCGCTCGACCACCGGCCCGGCGCCCGTGGCGGGGAGCCAGGTCGGGTACTCCGGCAGGAAGTAGCGCACATGCTGGTAGTAGCCGGCGGTGAAGATCAGCGTCTCCGCCGGCCGGAAGTCCTTGCGGACGATGTTCAGCCGCTCCCGCATCGTCTGGTTGAAGCAGTCGATGCCGGCCACGCTGAACTGCCCCTGGGGCGCCAGGAAGATGCGCGCATCCGCCACGGCGACGCCCGCGCCGAGCCCCAGCGCCAGGGCGACGGCGGCGAGCCGGGCGACCGAGCCGGCGGGCAGCCCGCCGGCGCCCCGCGGTCGGGCAATCAGCGTGCCGGCCAGCGCGACCACGTCGCGCGCCGCCAGCACCACCCCGCGCGCGGCCAGGACCAGCAGCCCCGGCAGCACGCTGAAGGTGTAGCCGTAGTCGCCGATGTGCGCCAAGAGGTAGAAGAGGAGCGGCGGGGCCAGCCAGAGCGCGGTCCAGCCGAAGGCCGGCTCGGGCGCGCGGCGGCGCGCCAGCGCCACCACCAGGTGCCGGATCAGCAGGTAGGCCAGCGGGACGAGCGCAAGGTTGAGCCCTTGCTGGAGGAAGAACGTCACCGTGCGCGCGTTGGCGCGCAGGCCGGCGAGGCCGACCGTGAAGGCCGACAATTCACCGCTGGCATTGCTGCTCTGGTAGGTGACCGCCGCGTAATACTTCGCCAGCCCCTCCGACAGCGCCGCGGTCGGCAGCAGCCAGCAGAGGATGCCGAGCGCCCCGGTCGCCGCCCCCAGCAGCCACTGGCGCGGCGGCCGGCCCCACATCGCCGCGACGAAGAGCGGCGCCAGGAAGAGGAGCAGATCCTGCCGGAAGCCGGCCAGCAGCCCGAAGGCGCCGGTGGCGAGCGCGACGCCGGGGGCGCCGGGGAGCAGGCCGCGCCGCAGCCCCAGCGCCAGCAGGGCCAGGACGGTGCTGCACGCCGCCAGCGCCGTGTAGGGGTAGGCGATCTCCCCGTAGAACCAGAAGGTCACCGAGGTCAGCAGCAGCGCCGCCGCCACCACGCCGGTCACCCAGTCGTAGAGCAGCCGGGCCAGGAGGTAGAGGGCCGCGACCGCCACCGCGCTGGCGAAGATGCTGACCCAGACGAGCGCCCGGTGCGGGTCGCCGACCGCCAGGTTGAACAGCCGCGCGGCCGAGACGTAGAAGAGGTAACCGGGCGGCTGCGGCTGGTGGATCGTCGCGTTGAAGTGGTCGACCGCCCGCAGGTAGAGGATCGAGTCCAGGCGTAGGGGAGGAGCATCTTGTAGGGGCGGCGCAACTGCACGGTGACGAGGAAAAACGAGAGGGCCAGCAGGGGATCGCGCCAGGCCAGCAGCGTGCGGGCGAGGGGGTGGGCCAGCAGGCCGGCGCCGCCCGCCGTCCGCGCCCGCGCCACTGCCGGCTGCCGCCCCGCGTCCGGGCTCTTGACCGCCACGCAATCCTTCCACAGCCGACCGCCGCGCCGCGCGCGGCGAGAATATGGCCCCTTCCCGAGTACGCGCCCATTGTACACGGCGCCGGCAGGGGATGCTACATCCCCGCCAGCGGCCGCGGCCACAAGCCGGTGTGCGCCGAACGGCGGCGGGGTGCCCCGCGCCACTGGTCTGGGCAGGTCGTTGGGCGCGCGATGCAGGCTCCGCGACGGCCGGCTACCGGAACTCCGCCGCATCCCGCCCCATCAGCGGGGAGCGCCGCAGGAGCTGCTTGACGGTCCAGCCGTCGTCGCGCGTCCCTGCCGCCAGGTCCCGGCGGGCGCCATCGATGAGCAACGCCCACCACATCGGCGTGATCAACTCCCACTCCTCCGGCTCCAGCGGCGACACCTCGGCGTACCCGTGGATGACCGCGTCGTACTTGCCGCGCCACGACAGCGCGAAGTCGCCGATCCGGTGGTCCCAGTGCGCCAGCTCGAAGTCGAGGATGCCCGACAGCCGCCCACCCTGGAAGCGCAGGTTCCACGACGTGAAGTCGCCATGGATGATCATGCCGGGCCGCTCCCGCGCCCGCAGCCCGGCGATCCGCTCGCGGGCGCGGTCGAGGTGCCACCGCAGCAGGCGGATCTCCTCCGCCCGCTCCCGCTCGTGCTCGGCCAGCACCCGGTCGAGCGTCGGGTCGCCGAGGATCTCCTCGCAGCGCCGCCAACCTCCCCGCTGCCCCAGCCCGTCGAGCCGCGCCAGGTCGGCGTGGAACGTCGCCAGCAGCCGCCCCCGCGCGCGCTGCTCGGCCTCCGTCCCGTGCATCGGGCCCGCGACCGGGGGCGGCTCGCCGGGCAGGAACGGGAACAGGCACCACACCCGTCCGCCCAGTTCGACCGGCCCCGCCACCGCCGGCGCGACCGGCCACCCCAGCGCGGCGACGCTCGCCAGCAGGCGCAGCTCGTAACCGATGTCGTCGGCCAGGGCCGACCAACGGCGCAGGACCAGCCGCTCGCCGCGCGCCTCGACCAGCCAGTGCCGATTGAGCCGCCCGCCCAGCGGCGCGACCACGCGGACCCCGAACTGCCCCAAGACCTCGGCACTCGGCCACATCGCCTCGCCCCCAGCGCCTTCGGTAGAACCGGTCGGCCAGCCGCCCCGATCACAAAAGGGGGTCATGGCAGCATCAGAGGGCGAGGGTGAAGCCGGCGGTCGCCACCGCGTGGCCGAACCGCTCCTCGTCCAGGCCGAGGCCGAAGCCCGGCGCGGCGGGCACCGCGACCCGGCCCTCCTCGACGGTGTACCCCGACGGATCGAGGCCCGGCGTCGCCGCCTCGTCCCACTCCACGTAGGTGAAGTTGCGGATCGCCCCGGCCAGGTGGCAGGCGGCGTAGTTGCCGTAATGCCCGCCGTAGTGGTGCGGCGCGGTGCGGGCGCCCCAGGCGTCGAGCCGCCGGCCGGTCGCCAGCCAGCGCGTGAAGCCGTAACCGACGATGTCGTACTGCACGACATCCACCAGGCCCTCGCGCGCCCAGGTCAGCAGATCGGGGGACGCTTGCCCCTCGCCGTCCGCGATCAGGACCGGCAGCCCCCGCCGCGCCAGCCGCTCGCGCAACTCCCGATAGAGCACCGCGTCCTCGTGGAACGGCTCCTCGATCCAGAAGATGCCGCAGTCCGCCGTCTCCGCCAGCACCCGCTCCGTCAGGTTGAGGTTGTAGCCGTTGTTGGCGTCGAGCAAGATCGGCGGCTCGGGGCCGACGGCCGCGCGGACGGCGCGGACCACGGCGATGTCGCGACGCGTCCCGGCCTCGAGCGGCAGCCAGCGCGCCCCGCGCCCGACCTTGATCTTGAAGGCGCGGTGCCCGCGGTCGTAGCCCTCGCGCGCCTCCGCCGCCAGGAGGGCGGCGGCCTCCTCGTCCGACGCCAGGTGCAGATCGTCGAAGTAGAGCGAGGTGTCGTAGCAGGGCGCCCGCAGCGGCCCGTCCGCGGTCGCGCCGGCGAGCCGCGCCGCCAGCGCGTAGACCGGCAGCCCGGCGCGCTTGGCGGCCAGGTCCCAGAGCGGGTACTCGCAGGGGAGCCAGTCGTCCGCCACGCCGCGCTCCGGGAGGAACGCATCCCCCAGGCGGGCGCCGAGCAGCGGGGCCAGCGCCTCCCGCGCCGCCCGGCAGACCCCGAAGCCGGTCGCGCCGTCCTCCGCGGTCAGGCGCGCGAGCGGCACGCGCACGGTGTCGCCGTGCGCGCCCAGCCGGGCGTTGCTGCCGGCGTGGCGCGGCCGTCGCCCCTCCAGGACACCGACCTCGATGCGGCTGATGCGCGGATTCTCCATCGCGGCCTCCCCTCCCGAACGGCAGCCGGCGGCCCCCCCGCCCGGAGCGTAGCCCACCCCGCCCCACCCGGCAAGTGGCGGCACGGGGGAGGGTCCGTTCAGCGCGCCCGCCCTGCGGAGAAGCCCCCTCCGGCCCCAGTCCTCCTCCCCCCAGGATTGGGGGGCCGGGGGGGCGCGCCTGGAGCGTGCCTTCGCCCCGATCGCCCCCGATCGCCGCCCCACTCTGCCGTCCCGGTGTGCGGTAACTGCTATACTAACGCGGTGCGACACAGCGCTTCCAAGGGGAAAGTGCTGGCGCGATCGTGATGCCGGCGGAGACGGGGCGGCCGGACGCCCCGCGCCGGGGGTACCGACGGGGGGATGATGACGACGGGCGGGACGACCTCGATGACCGGGACCGCGAACGGGGCGGCGCGGATCAGCTCCATCGATCAGGTGCAGGAATCGTTGCAGGGCCGGGCCTACATCGCCGACCGCAGCCTGGCCACCGCGCTCTTCCTGGCCCTGCGCCTCGGCAAGCCGCTCCTGCTGGAGGGCGAGGCGGGCGTCGGCAAGACCGAGGTCGCCAAGACGATGGCCGACCTGCTCAGGACCGACCTGATCCGCCTCCAATGCTACGAGGGGCTCGACGTCAACCACGCGGTCTACGAGTGGAACTACGCCAAGCAGATGCTCGAAATCCGCCTCCTGGAGGCCGAGGGGAGCGCGCGGGAGGGGGCGCTGCGGGAGATCTTCGGCCCGGAGTTCCTGATCAAGCGCCCGCTCCTCCAGGCGGTCGAGTACACCAACATGCACCCAGGCGCGCGCCCGGTCCTGCTGATCGACGAGATCGACCGCGCCGACGAGGAGTTCGAGGCGTTCCTGCTCGAACTGCTGTCGGACTTCCAGATCACCGTGCCGGAGATCGGGACGATCAAGGCCGCCACCCCGCCGGTGGTGCTGATCACCTCCAACCGCACGCGCGAGCTGCACGACGCGCTCAAGCGCCGCTGCCTCTACCACTGGATCGACTACCCCTCGATCGAGAAGGAGGAGCAGATCATCGGGGCGCGGCTGCCCGAGGCCCCGCGGACCCTCGCCCGCCAGGTCAGCCGCTTCATGCACGAGTTGCGCCAGGTCGATCTCTACAAGGTGCCGGGCGTCGCCGAGACGCTCGACTGGGCCTCCGCGCTGATGGCGCTGGAGCAGAGCGACCTCCGCCAGGAGACGGTCGACGCCACCCTCGGCGCGATCCTCAAGCACCAGGAGGACGTGACGAAGGTCAGCGGCGGGCTGAGCGCGCAACTGGTCGCGACGGCGACGGCGGGCGACGAATGACCGCCGACGGGACCGCCGGGGTGCTGACCGGGCGCGAGATCGCGGCCGGCGAGGAACTGCTCGACCGGGTGGTGCGCTTCGGGCGCTACCTGCGCCAGCTCGGGCTGCCGGTCACCCTCGGGCAGATCATGGACTTCGTCCAGTCGGTCGATCAGGTCGGCTTCGCGCGCGAGGATTTCAAGCTGGCCGGGCGTGCCACGCTGGTCACCCGCCGCGAGGACGGCCCCCTCTACGACGAGGCGTTCGACCTCTACTGGCGCCGCTCCACCTTCGCCGAGGACGCCGCGGACGACGACCTCTCGAACCTCGTGCCGCCCGACCAGGCGCTCGACAAGTCGGAGAGCCAGCTCCCGCCCCCGCCGAACAAGAACCGCGAGGGCCGGGAGGGCGAGCCGGAGCGCCGGATGGGCCAGAGCGAGGTCGAGGAGCGCGAGCAGGACCCCGACGCCGAGCCGGACACCCAGCTCACCTACAGCGCCAGCGAGGCCCTGAAGGGCAAGGACTTCGCGCAGTTCACCCCGGCGGAGATGGAGCAGGCGCGGCGGATCATGGAGGAGATGACCTGGAAAATCAGCCAGCGTCGCTCCCGCCGCACGGTGCGCGCCCGCAAGGGCGCCTACCTCGACCTGCGGCGCTCCCTGCGGACGAACATGAAGTACGGCGGCGAGCCGTTCGAGCTGGCCCGCCGCCGCCAGAAGCTGAAGCCACGCCAGGTGGTGCTGATCTGCGACATCAGCGGCTCGATGGACCGCTACTCGCGGCTGCTGCTCCAGTTCATGCACACCGTCGAGCACGGGCTGAGCCGGGTGGAGGTCTTCGTCTTCGGCACCCGCCTGACCCGCATCACCCGCCAGTTGCGCGCCCGCAACATCGACGGCGCGCTGGAGCGCGTCTCGCAGGAGGTGCAGGACTGGGCCGGCGGCACGCGGATCGGCGAGTCGCTCCTCACCTTCAACACCCGCTGGTCGCGCCGGGTGCTGGGGCGTGGCGCGATCGTGCTGATCATCAGCGACGGCTGGGACCGCGGCGACGTGAATGTGCTGCGCCGGGAGATGGCGCGGCTCCAGCGCGGCGCCTACCGGCTGATCTGGCTCAACCCGCTGCTCGGTTCGCCCACCTACCAGCCGCTGACCCGCGGCATCCAGGCCGCCCTGCCCTACGTGGACGACTTCCTGCCGGTCCACAACCTCAACAGCCTCGAATCGCTCGCCCTCTCCCTGGCCGAGGTCACCGACCGCCGCCCGGTGCGCCGCCAGACCCTGCACCTGCCCGACGTGCTGAACGCGGAACGCTAGCGCGGAATGCGGAACAGGGCGCGGTGGTTATCTATGCAAGGTCGGAGCTAATTGCCCTGTTCCTGCCGCTGACTGGATCTGGTTGGGGCAGTCGGATCAGAGGTCGCATGAGCAGTCTGGTGTTCCTGCCGATCTCCATCCTCCTTCGGCTGTTGTTGGCAACCGGTGTGGTTCTCCTCCTGTGCGCGGGGGTACAGGCTTTGGTTGCGGTAGGGGAGTTCGAGGCGGCCACTGGCCTTCCGGGGCAGCGATTAGCGACCGCACGCCGGCTGGGCACTTGGGGGATCGGTTTCCTAGTCGGTGACCTGCTGCTATTCGGCTCGGTGGGGATATATCTCATCGCGAGTGGCACTGGTGGTCATCCATAGCCCTTCGCCTAATCAACAGGTTGCGTGCGCCTGTGTTTTCCACCCACGGAGGGAGAGTCCGATGAAAGACGTGTTGCCGGCGATCGAACGCTGGCGCGAGCGCGGCGACGGCGTGGCGGTGGCGACGGTCGTGAAGGTCTACGGCTCGGCGCCGCGCCCGCTCGGGTCGAAGCTGGCGGTCTCGTCGCGCGGCGAGATGGTCGGCTCGGTCAGCGGCGGCTGCGTCGAGGGCGCCGTCTACGACGCGGCGCTGGAGTCGCTGGAGACCGGGCAGGGCAAGCTCCTGCACTACGGTATCAGCGACGAAATGGCCTTCGACGTCGGCCTCGCCTGCGGCGGCACGATCGAGGTCTTCGTCGAACCCCTCACCTGGTAGCGACGAACGACGAAGGACGAGCGACGGATGGCGGCGGACGCCCCGCCGCCACAGGGACACCGCGCCGCCCATCCAGTCCCTGCCCCCACCCCCAAGGTTGGGGGTGGGGCCGGGGCCGGGGGTCGCGACGCTGGGGGTAGGAACAAGGTGGCGGGCTTGTACGAGCGGTTGAAAGAACTCCTGGCGGCGCAGCGCCTGGTGGCGCTGGCGACGGTCCTGACCGTCCCCACGGCGTGGCGGGAGCGGGTCCGCGTCGGGGCGAAGCTACTGGTCTACCTTGACGGGCGGACCGAGGGTGCCCTCGGTCCGTCGGTCCGCCGGAACTCGAGTCCGCGGTCACCCGCGACGCCGTCCGCGCCCAGCGCCGCGAGGAGTCGGTCCGGCGCGGCTACGACGCGGCCGCGCTGGGCGCGGCCGCGCCGGACGGGGCCGAGGCCGAACCGCTCGAAGTCTTCATCGAGGTCTTCGCGCCCGCGCCCCATTTGTTGATCTTCGGCGGCGACCACATCGCCATCCCCCTCACCCACTACGCCAAGGAACTCGGCTTCCGCGTGACGATCGCCGACGCCTGCTCGCGCTTCGCCAACCGCGAGCGCTTCCCCGAGGCCGATGACATTATCGTCGCCTGGCCGGATAAGGTGCTCCAGCAAGTGTCCGTAGACCACTCGACCTACATCGCCATCCTCAGCCACGACCCCAAGCTCGACGAGCCGGCGACGCGCGGCGCGCTGCGGACCGACGCGCGCTACATCGGCGCGATCGGCTCGCGCAAGACCCACGCCGACCGCCGCGCCCGGCTGGCGCGCGAGGGCTTCTCCGAGGAGCAGATCGCGCGCATCCACGGCCCGATCGGGCTCGACCTCGGCGGCATGACCCCGCCCGAGATCGCCCTCTCGATCATCGCCGAGGTCGTCGCCACCCGCTACGGGCGCACCGCGCCGGTCGAGGAGCCCGCCCCGGCGACGGCGACAGAGCAGCCCGGCGGGGCGTTCGACGCGCTCGAATCGGCCATCGAGGCGGCCGGTGACCGACCCCCGACCGAGGCCCGCCCGGCCCCGCCCGGCCCGGTCATCGGCGTGGTCCTGGCGGCGGGCAGCTCGTCGCGCCTGGGCCGCCCGAAGCAGCTCCTGCCCCTCGGCCCCGACGACCACCCCTCCTCGCCCACACGCTCGACAACGCCGCCCGCTCGACGCTCGACGGCCTCGTCGTCGTCCTGGGCCACGAGGCGGCGGCGATCCAGGCCCGGATCGACTTCGCCGGCCTGCGCGACACCCGCGTCGCCGTCAACGACCGCTACCGCGAGGGGCAGAGCACCTCCACGCCGGCCTCACCGCGCTCCCCCGGACGCCGCCGCCGCCCTCTTCCTCCTCGGCGACCAGCCCCTCGTCACCCCGGCGATCCTCGACGCCATCCTCGCCGCCTACCGCCGCGCCGCCGCGCCCGCGCCGATCGTGATGCCCGCCTACGACGGCCGGCGCGGCAACCCGGTCCTCTTCGCCCGCCCCCTCTGGCCCGAACTCCTCGCGGTCACCGGCGACCAGGGCGCGCGCGGCGTCCTCCGCGCCCACCACGACGCCGTGCTGGAAGTGCCGATCGTCGGCGCCCACCACACCGCCGACGTCGACACCCCCGAGGACTACGCGCGGCTGCGCGCCCGCTTCGCGCAATCCACCACCGCCGACGTCGACAACCCTCGGATTACGCGCCTCTTGACTCGCGAGTTTCCCATGCTTCGCGATCTAACAATCAAGAACTACCGCATGTTCAAGGACTTTACGATCGAGCGTTTGGCGCGGTCAACCTCATCGTTGGCGCGAACAATAGCGGTACGCGCGGCAGTCTATTTGCTGTGTGGGCAAGATGATAAGGCCCTCACAACTTACTCCGGCTCGTGGCGGTACGCGAGTTCTCGAACCCGTCGAATTTGACTGAGTATCAGTATCTAATCACACACCTTTTTAGGGGCCATCAACCGCAAGCAGGCACCGAAGGTGTATCTGGAAGTTCCTTCATAATCGAGACGCATACGGACCGGCCGCTGGGATTGCATGGTTGCGCCTTCCCACACCTCCAGATCGGCAGGTTCGCAGAGTTTTTGCGGTTACGCTCCCCCGACACCTTCGGGGGTGCGGCCCCATTCGAGCCAATTCAAGTATTCTGTTGCCTCTCAAACAGTTCAAACCGCACGGTGACGGGACTACTTCGACCTGGCTTCCTCCGCTTTAGCGGGCCGTTTGTGCCGCGCAACTTCATGTATTTCATGTCTCGATTGCGATGAAATCGCGCTCACCAGTGAAGAAGAAATGAAGCGCTACGCATTCTGGAGCCAGACGTAGAAGGTATCCGTTTCACCAGCCGTCAAACATCGAATAGCGGTGTCGTCATCAAGTTGCGGAACCAGTTGGGGCCGATCCCGCTTGGGAGCATGGGAGAAGGTATGCGTCGTATCCTGACCCTAGCGTGATGTTCGCTGTAACAGCCCAAGATGACGTACTGCTTGTGGATGAGATCGATACCGGCCGTACCACGGCGCCCAGACGGACATGTGGCGCCTGATGATCGCGCCTCAACGTGCAGATCTTCGCGACGACCCATAGCTGGGACTCCGTTGCTGCGTTCCAAGAGGCACTGAATCAGCACTCCTAGCGAGGAGATCGACGACTCTTTCGACTAGAGGCGCGCGACATTCGGTCGGTTCGCGCCGATGATCTCGCCATCGCCGTCCGGCAGGCGATCGAGGCTGAAGCGTACTTGCTGGTCGAGGGTAACGATGACCGGCATGTCTGGCACCTGTGCGGAGCGCGGCCGGAGAAGTTTACCGTCGAGATGGCGGAAGGAATCACGCTGCTGGATGGCCTGACCATCAGGATTCGCGCGCCTGGTCTACGAATCCTTGGCGTCATGGTCGATGCCGACGAACATCACCGCACGTTGGCAGGCAATCCGGCTCCAGGCGCGGCAAACTCCGCGAGTGGCGTACACGACCGTTCGATGCCGTCTGCCGGAGGCTGGATTTCCGCTGGCCCGATCGGGCATCGGCTTCTGGATCATGCCCGATAACACGTCGGCGGGTATGCTGGAAGTGGGACGCCCGATTTGCTGAAAGCTAAAGCGATTCTGGATCGACGCGCTATCACTCGCTGACCGGCCCAAGGGCTCATCCAATGGCGAGGCAGGAGCCCTTGGGCAGCCATCACCAAGCAGTCGCTCCGCCACAATGGCCGCTTCGACCTGTGACCTGCCGACGAACGGACCTTCGTCGATACCGCGCGCGCGGCCACGAACTGGCTACCTGCCCGCCCGTACCGCGCCTCCCCCCGCGCGCCCGGCCCTTGACAGCGGCGGGCTAACGTTGTATTGCACCAGAGGGTTCAGTATCGACGCGCATCGCCGTGAGCCCTCGCCACCCGACGCGGCGCGCGATCCTCGCGCGGCTCGCCCAGGGAGAGGCGACGGTCAGTTGGCCGCGCCCTTCGCGAACAACTGGCGCGGTGGTGATCACGCGCGGTCGCGAGGCGCAGTGGCGCCCGTGTCGGATCGATGCCGCGCCGCAGACGGAGACGCGCGCGTTTCACGACTCGACGCCTATATGGCGAGGCAGGAGGAGTGAGTGCATGGCCGCTGGGCCGACGAACGGCGATACCGCCGCGCGATCACCGTCAGCCGCACCTTCGACGCGCCGCGTGAGCGCATCTTCCGCGCCTTCACCGCGCCCGAACAACTGGCGCGGTGGTGGGGCCGGAGGGATGGCAGACGGAGACGCGCGCGCACGAATTGGCGCCGGGTGGGAGGTCACGGACCGGACGGCACGGATGGGGCAAGACGCGGTCACGCCACCATCGAGGTCTACAGCGATGCCTTCACGGACACCGAGGGGAACATCGTCGAGGGGATGCCCGTGATGCTGATCACGACCGAGTTTGCCGAGAGCGGCGGCCAGACGACGGTGACGAGCACCACGCAGTTTGCGTCGGACGAGGACTTGCAGAAGGTCGTGGCGATGGGCGTGGCCGAGGGGATCACGCAGACCTGGGAGCGCCTCGCGGCCTATCTAAGCAGCGAGTAATCCCTGTCCGTATCCCGAGAAGGCCGGGGCCGCGTTACTCATGGGGTGCGGGGCAGGGGCGGTGGGACCGTCGAGGACGCGCGGGGAGCGCGCCGGGCGGGCAGATAGGGAAACGGTTCTTCGTGGTGCGGCCTGCTCAGACCGCCCCGCCCTCCGCCGGGCGCCGATCGCCGAGAAGGCGTGTGCCGCCATGTCGATCCCGGCGGCGCCCGTTCGACAAGCACAGAGAGCGTAGCCGCACCAGCCCGGCCAGACGGCCGGGCGCCCGGCCCGCACCCACGCAAGGAGGCACACCGAATGCGGAAGATTATCGTCAGCACCTTCCTCTCCCTCGATGGCGTCATGCAGGCCCCCGGCGGCCCCGGCGAGGACCCCGACGGCGGCTTCGACCAGGAGGGCTGGTCGGTCAACTACTGGGACGAGCGCATGGGCCAGATCATGGACGAGTTCATGGACAGGTCGTTCGACCTCCTCCTCGGCCGGCGGACCTACGAGATCTTCGCCGCCCACTGGCCCCACGCCAGCGAGGAGGAGGGCGCCGGCCCGCTGAACCGCGCCACCAAGTACGTCGTCTCCACCACCCTCGCCAGCGCCGACTGGCGCCCTCGGTCCTGATCGGGAGGACGTCGTCGGGCAGATCACCCGCGCCAAGGGGGAGGACGGGCCGGAGCTGCAGGTCCACGGCAGCGCGCGGCTCATCCAGACCCTGCTCGCCCACGATCTGGTCGACGAGTACCGCCTGCTGATCTTCCCGCTCCTGCTCGGCCGCGGGAAGCGGCTCTTCGGCGACGGCGTCATCCCCGCCGGCCTCCGCCTCGTCGACACCAAGACGTCGACCACCGGCGTGATCATCGCCACCTACGGCGCGCCGGCGGCATCGTCCACGGCTCCTTCGCCCTCGACCAGCCGGCCGTCGCGGCAGGCGAGCGCCCCCGCTAGCGGGGCACGGGCGGCCCAGGCCCCGCCGCGCCTGCCCGCTTGCCAGGGACTTCGTGAATCATCCTGGCACGTCACCAATACCGACCATGCCCTTCACAACCCGCACCAGCGGCCTGCTCTCGCGCGGCGCGGGGCGGCGCATGATCCGCGGGCAGGGAGGCTAGCCCCGCTGGCGAGCCCACGTCGCCCCCGCCGCAACGCTGAGCCGGCCGGCGCTGGGGCGCCGACCGGCTCGTCACCTTGTGCGTTGCGCATCGCCACCGCCGGGACGGGGGCCAGCCGCTCCGCGCTCGACCGCACCGACCCGGTCGGGCCGGTCCTCCCCTCTCCCCGTGGGAGGGGGTGCTGCCCGCGGGCGGCGGGGGTGAGGTCCGCCCCCGCTCAGCCCTTCGTCCAGTTGGCGATGTTGTAGTAGTCATCCTCCCACTGGCTGTAGTTCATGTTCTGCAGGTCCTTCGCGTGCGCGTAGGTGCTCTTGCGGCTGACCAGCGGGATCATCACCACGTCCTGGATCAGGATGTCGTTCATCCGGATGAAGAGCTGCGCCCGCTTCTCCGGGTCCAGCTCCGTCCGGCCTGCTCCCACAGCCGGTCGTACTCCGGGTTCTGGTAGCGGCCATTGTTCCCGCCCGTCCACTTGCCCTCCTGCTCGGCTCCAGCGGGCGGACGCGCTGGTCCAGCGCTCCATGTGCGACTGCGGGTCGATCCCCGCGCCGGTGGTGTACATCTGCACGTCGCAGTACATCTTGCCGGACGTGTCGTTGTTGCCGGCGTCGGAGGAGAAGAAGACGCCGCTGTCGATCGACTTCAGCTCGGTCTTGACCCCCACCTTCTCCCAGCCGTCCTTGATGATCTGCTGCGTCCGCTGCCGCACCGAGTTGTTCGTGGTCTGGTAGAGGACCGCCATCGGCACGTCGCCCTTGGCCCGGTACTGCCCGCGCTTCGCCCAGCCGGCCTCGTCCAGCAGCGCGTTCGCCCGCTCCAGGCTGTACTCCGCCTTGTTGTTCGGCGAGTTGTACTGCGGCGGGTCCTCGAGGATGTTTACCGCCACCTGGCCCGCGCGCCCGTACAGCAGCTTGACGATCGACTCGCGGTCGGACGCCAGCGCGAAGGCCTGGCGCACCCGCGGGTCAGTGAAGAAGGGGTGCTCCGTCTTCAGGCTGGACTGTTCGCCGTCCACCTCCTTGTTCGGGTCGGTGAAGTTGATGAAGATCCGCTCGATCCCGCCGCCGACCCCGAAGTTCGGCACGCCCTTGCCGCCGCCCTCCAACTGCCGCAGCACCGTGTCCTCGATCTGCAGGTTCCAGGCGTAGTCGTAGTCGCCGGTCTGCAGCACCGCCCGCGCCGCCGAGGTCGCGTCGCCGCCGCCCTTGACCTCGATCCGGTCGAAGAAGGGCTTGTTCGGCTCGCGGTACTGCTCGTTGATCGAGGCGACGAGCATGTCGCCCGGCTTGAAGTCGTCGAGCTTGTAGGGGCCGGTGCCGACCGGCTTCAGGTTGTTCGGCGAGTTGCGCGCCGCCGCGCCCTTGTCCGCCGCGAAGATGTGCTTCGGCAGGATCTGCCCCTGCGCCGGGCGGTACCAGGCCGGGTTGGGCGCCTTGAAGCGGAACGTCACGGTCCGGTCGTCGACCTTCTCGGCCGTCTCCACCGCCTCCCAGAGCGCGACCGTGGTCGCCGCCGTGCCCTTGTCGGAGACGTACTCCCAGGTGAAGACGACGTCGTCGGCGGTGACCGGCCGGCCGTCGCTCCACTTGAGGTCGCTCTTCAGCTTCCAGGTGGCGCTCTTGCCGTCGGCCGCCAGTTGCCTGTTCTCCCGCGACGGCACGCCCTCCGCCAGGGTGGGGAGATACTTGCCCTCGCTATCGACGCGGATCAGCGGCTCGTAGAAGAAATCGCAGACCAGGTCGTCCTTGGTCCCCGAGGACAGGTGCGGGTTGAGGATCGTCATCGCCTGCCACTCGAGGATCTTCAGGGTGCCGCCGCCGCCGCGCTTGGCGGCCGCCCCTCCGCCCGCCGGCGCCGCGGTCGGGCTGCTCGCCGCCGCGGCCGCGGGCGCCGTCGGGGCCGCCGCGGCCGTCGTCCCGCCCGCCGCCGTGGTCGCCGCGGGGGCCGCCGCCGGCGCGGGCGCGGTGGCGGTGGGGGCCTCGGCGCCGCAGGCGGCCAGCGCCCCCGCGATCGCCGACGCCGACAGGCCGAGCGCCGCCGCCCGCCGGATGAAGTCGCGGCGGCCCAGCCGCCCGGCGACCAGTTCCTCTTCGAGTGCGCGGGTCTCGTTGCGCCGGGCTTGCTGGAACATGCTGCCCCTCCTTACTCCTGCCCTTCCCCTATCCGATCGCCACCAGCCAGCGGCAGGCGCCGCGGTGAGGCTGACGGGTAGCCAACGTGGCGGTGGGTCGGATACCGTGTCCAAGACAACACTACGGTGCGCGGGCGTACTGTAAGAACGGCGCGCGGGCCGCGATTGTTCCACCACTTCGGCGCGCGGCGCGCGCCGCGCTACGCGCAGACCTCGCGGATCGCCTCGCCGACGACCTCGACCAGCCGGTCGACCTCGCGCGCGGTGATCACCAGCGGCGGCGCGATCGCGATGCCGACATCGGAGCAGCGGACGATCAGGCCGCGGCGGCGGGTCGCCTCCTGCAACCGCGCGCCGACGCCCCGCGCCGGGTCGTACCCCGCCCTGGTGGCCTTGTCCGCCACCACCTCCACCATCGCCATCAGCCCCTTGCCGCGCACATCGCCGACCCGCGGGTGGTCGAGGAGCTGGCGCAGGCCGGCGAGGAGCTGGTCGCCGCGCGCCGCCGCGTTGGCGGGCAGCCCCTCCTCCTCGATGATCGCGATGTTCCGCAGCGCGACCGCGCAGGCGACCGGGTGGCCCGAGTAGGTGAAGCCGTGCATGAACATGCGGTCCGGCTCGGCCAGCCGCGCGGCGATCGCGTCGCTGACGCCGACCGCGCCGAGCGGCACGTAGCCGGAGGTGATCCCCTTCGCCAGCGTGACGATGTCCGGCGCGAAGCCGTACTCCTGCATGCCGAACATCGCGCCGGTGCGCCCGAAACCGGTGATCACCTCGTCGGCGATCAGCAGGATCTCGTGGCGCGCGAGGATCGGCGCGATCGCCGCCCAGTAGCCCGCCGGGGGCGGGACGACGCCCCCGCGCCCTGCACCGGCTCGGCGATGAAGGCGGCGATCTGGTCGGCCCCCTCGCGCGCGATCGTCGCCTCCAGTTCCTCCGCCAGCTTGACGACGAACGCCTCGTCCGAAAGCCCGGCGCCGGTGCGGTAGGCGTAGGGCGCGCTGACGTGGAGGAAGCCGGGCGTGCGCGGGCCGAAGCCCTCCCAGTAGGCGGGGATGCCGGTGGCGGCGAGCGCGCCCATGGCGATCCCGTGGTAGCCCATCAGCCGCGAGATCACCTTCACCTTCTCCGGCCGCCCCCCGAGCGCCCAGTAATAGCGCGCGATCTTGAGCGCCGTCTCGTTCGACTCCGCGCCGCCGGAGGTGAAGTTGAACCCGTTGAGCGCCCCCGGCGCCATCTCCGCGAGCTTCGCCGCCAGCTCGATCGGCGGCGGCGTCGCCAGGCCGAAGAAGGTCGGCTGGAAGGCGAGCCGCTCCAGTTGCTCCCGCGCGACCTCCGCCAGCTCGCGCCGCCCGTGCCCGACGTTGACGTTCCACAGGCCGGCGAAGCCGTCGAGGTATTCCTTGCCCTCCGTATCCCAGAGCGTCGAGCCCTCGCCGCGCGCGAAGATCAGCGGGCCACTCTCACGGTGGCGGCGCAGGTTGGTCACCGGGTGGATCAGGTGGGCGAGGTCCTGCTCGACCAGCCGCGCCGTCTGCCAGGTCTCGATCATGGGGCCTCCTCGGGGCGGGATCGCAGGCCGCGGCCCGCGAGTCGAAGGTCTGAAGGTCGAAGGCCAGAGGTCGCGGGTCGGGGACGGTGGGACACCCCGGCGCGGGAGGGCAGTATCACGACATGGCTCTTCTGCCCGCACGATAGCACAGCCGCGCGCGCCGCGGCGAGGGGTTCACGCGCGCCCGCGCCAGCAACGCGCCTGCGGCAACGAGGCGGCGGTGGCACGAGATCGCCGGGGCAAGGCCCTTGCGGTAATGGACCCGCGGCTTCGCACTTCTCACTTCGCTGGAGGGGTTATGGAACGGCTGCGCGGCCTGCCGGTGCTGCGCCTGCACCACGTCGGCATCCTGGTCGCCGACCTCGACGCGGCCCTGGGTTTCTACCACGGGTTCCTCGGCGTCGCCCGCGGCGAGCCGCACGAGTCGGCCGCGTTCGACATCCGCGCGGTGCTGCTCGACCTCGGCGACACCCACCTGGAGATCTTCGCCCCGCTGACCCCGGACGGCCCGATCGCCCGCACCCTGGCGCGGCGCGGCCCCGGCCAGCACCACCTCGCCTACGAGGTGGCCGACCTCGACGCGGCCCTGGAGGCGTGCCGCGGCGCGGGACTCGAACTGATCGACGCCGCCCCGCGCCCCGGCCTGCACGCGGGCTGGCGCGTCGCCTCCTCCACCCGCGCTCCTGCGGCGGCGTCCTCACCGAACTGGTCGAGACCGGCGCCCCTGGCAAGGCACGGGGCTGTAAGACCGGCGGAAGACTGAAGGCTGAGGGCGGTGCGGGACCAGGCGCCGCAGCAGCCGACACGACCGCGGCGTCAGCGGCCGCCGGGCCGCCGGAGGAGGCCGAGCAGCACCCCGCCGGCCGCCGTCGCCGCCGACAGGGCGAAGGCGGCGACCGCGGCCCTGGCGCGGCGGGCGCGCGGCCGGCGGCAGCCCGGCCAGTTCCGCCCGCGCCCGCGCCGCCGCCGACACGAGGGGCCGCACGCGCAGCGCCCGCAGGCGCGCGTCGGCCGCCGGATCGCGGCTGACCTCCGGCCGGAGCGCGGGCGGGAGGCCACCCTCACCGGCCGGCGCGGCCGCCGCCCGCGCCGCCATCGTGGCGGTCGCCGGGCTGCCGCCGCCCGTCGCCAGTTTCTCCGCGCTGCGACGGTTACTGTCCGCGACCTGCTCGCGCGTGACCCCCGCCTCGGCGGCCGCCCGCGGGTCCGGGTCCGGCTGCTTGCCGGGGAGCTGCTTGCGCGGGTCGGTGATCTTCTCCCGGATCACCTCCGGGTCGTACCGCTTGGTCGTCTCGGCGTTGAACTCCGCCCCGATCAGGATCACCATGCTCGTCAGGTAGAGGTAGAGCAGGAAGAGGATCAGCCCGGCGATCGCGCCGTAGGTGTTCCTGAACGACTCCGCCGCGTAGAACTGCACATAGAGCCCGAAGGCGACCGTCGCCAGGAACCAGGCGAGCGTCGTCAGGACCGAGCCGGGCGTCAGCCACTCGAACTGCTGGTTGATGTTCGGGCCTTTCCAGTAGAGGATGGCGAGGGCGAAGCTGATCCCGACTAGGACCAGCGGGTAGCGCAGGACGTTCCAGACGACCGCGAAGGCGCCGCCCAGCCCGAACTGGCCGGCGAGCCAGCCGCCGATAGCGCCGCCGAAGATCAGGAGGATGAAGCCGGCGATCAGCAGGACGGTCAGCACGACCGTCAGGGCGATCGCGACGACCTTCTTCATGATGAAGTTGCGCGTCTCCTCGATCCCGTAGGCCCGGTTGAAACCCTTCATCACCGTGGCGACCCCGTTCGAGGCGGAGAGCAGCGCCAGCAGGACGCCGATGGAGAGCGCGCCGCCGCTCTGAGTGGTGATCGCCTGGGTGAGCGGCCCCCTGATCGCCTCCCAGGTCGGCTCCGGCAGGGCCTCCGCCAGGTAGTCCAGGATGATATTCAGGAGGTCCGTCTCGCCCACGAACCGCCCGACGAAGCCGGTCAGGGCGGCCAGGAAGATGGCGAACGGGAAGAGGGCGAGGATGAAGTGAAAGGCCATCTCCGCGGCCATGCCCGGCACGTCGTCCTTGGAGAACTCCTTGGCGGCCGCCTTGGTGACGCCCCCCCATTCGACCCGCCGCAGGTCCATCGCCATCTCCTGAGCAGTACGCCGACGCGCGCCTGGCCTGTGACGAGCCGCGCCCCGCCACGCGTCGGAGGCAGCAACTTCCATGCCAACTCCGGGCCGGGGCAACGGCCGGCCGCGATACCGATCCGCCGCGCGGTCGGCTACAATGCCCGCCGCGGGAAGGACGCGCCCCGCGCCGCGAGACACCGGCCAGCGAGAGGAGACCGCCGATGAGCGCCGCCGTCCCCGAGACCCGCGTCGCGCCCGTGACCGACGAGCTGCACGGCGAGGCGCTCGCCGACCCCTACCGCTGGCTGGAAGAGGACGACACCCCGGAGACGCGCGCCTGGACCGCCGCCCAGAACGCCCACACCGCCGCCGTGCTGAACGGGCTGCCCGGCCGCGCCGCCTTGCGCGAGCGGCTGGCCGCCCGCCTCCAGGTCGGCTTCGCCCAGTCCCCCGCCGCGCGCGGCGCGCGCGTCTTCTTCGTCAGGCGCGAGGGGGCGCAGAACCAGCCCCTCCTCTACGCGCGCGACGGCGACGGCGCGGCGCGCGTCCTACTCGACCCCAACGCCCTGAGCGCGGACGGCACCGTGGCGCTCGACTGGTGGTACCCCTCCCCGGACGGCGCGCGCCTGGCCTACGGCGTCTCCGCCTCCGGCGACGAGCGCAGCACCCTCGGCGTCCTCGACGTGGCGACTGGGCGCCAGGAGCCCGACCGCATCCCCGACACCCGCTTCGCCTCGGTCGCCTGGACGCCCGACGGCGCGGCCTTCTACTACACCCGCCTCCCCGCCCGCGGCAGCGTCCCGCCCGGCGAGGAGGACTACAACCAGCGCGTCCGCTTCCACCGGCTCGGCGACGACCCCGCGGACGACCCGGTCGTCTTCGGCGCGGGCCGCGCCCCCGAGGACCGCTACGCCCTCGACCTCTCGCCGGACGGCCGCTGGCTGCTGGTGACCGCCTTCGCCGGCTGGACCCGCTCCGAGGTCTTCCTCAAGGACCTGCGCGCCGCCCCGGACGGCGACCCCGCCGCCGGCTTCCGGCCCGTCGCGACCGGGCGCGACGCCCTCTACCACGGGCGGATCCTCGACGACCGCCTCTACCTGCGGACCAACGACGAGGCGCCGAACTACCGCGTCTTCCGCGTCGATCCCGCCGATCCCGCCCGCGAGGGGTGGCGCGAGATCGTGCCGGAGACGGCGCACGCCCTCGGCTCGTGCGACCCGATCGGCGGGCGGCTCGTCCTCGGCTACCTGCGCGACGCCATCTCCGAGGTGCGGCTCGCCGGCGAGGACGGCGCCGCCGCGACCGTCCCGCTGCCGGGGGTCGGCACGGTCGCCGAGATCGCCGGCGAGCCGGACGGCGCCTCGGCCTACCTGACCTACACCGACTTCTTCGCCCCGCCCGGCATCTGGCGCTACGACCTGGCGACCGGCGCCCTCGCCCCCTTCGCGACCGTCGCCGCCCCCGCCTCCGGCTTCGTCACCGAGCAGGTCTGGTACACCTCGCGCGACGGGACGCGCGTGCCGATGTTCCTCCTCCACAACGGCAGCCCCCGGCGCGACGGCCGGACCCCAACCGTCCTGACCGGCTACGGCGGCTTCAACATCGCGCTGACCCCCGCCTACGGCGCCCCATTCGTCGACTGGGTCGCGCGCGGCGGCATCATCGCCCAGCCGAACCTGCGCGGCGGCAGCGAGTACGGCGAGGCCTGGCACCGCGCCGGGATGCGCGGCAACAAGCAGCGCGTCTTCGACGACTTCCTCGCCGCCGCCGAGTGGCTGATCGCCGCGGGCTACACCAGCCCCGAGCACCTCGGCATCCGCGGCGGCAGCAATGGCGGCCTGCTGGTCGGCGCCGCACTGACCCAGCGCCCCGATCTCTTCCGCGCGGTCGTCTGCGCCGTCCCGCTCCTCGACATGCTGCGCTACCACCACTTCCTGATCGCCCGCCTCTGGATCCCCGAATACGGCTCGGCCGACGACCCCGAGGAGTACCGCTGGCTGCGCGCCTACTCCCCCTACCACCACGTCGTGCCCGGCACGCCCTACCCCGCCGTCCTCCTCACCGCCGCCGAGTCGGATAGCCGCGTCCACCCGCTGCACGCGCGCAAGATGGCCGCCTTCCTCCAGGCCGCCACCGCGTCCGACCCCGCCGAGCGCCCGATCCTCCTGCGCCTCGAAACGAAAGCCGGCCACGGCGCCGGCAAGCCCCAGGCCAAGGTCCTCGACGAGCAGGTCGACATCTGGAGCTTCCTCGGCTGGCAACTGGGCCTGCCGTAGGGCGTGCGGCGAATTCTGCCTGAGTTGCGCCGCGGCCGCCCCATGGGGTAGAGCGTTTTGCGGCTCTGGCGGCCTTGCGATGATGCGCCGCGGCTTGGTCGAGTCGTGGACGGCTAGTATTGTACGACAGAAGAGCTGGAGCTCGTGGATGCGCTGATCGCGCGAAGTCGGCGTTCAGGCAAAGCATCGCTGGGGCGGCTGGTCGCGTCGCGCAGAGCGTGCTGTTGGGACCTGCCGCGGACGATGTGGCGGTGGACCGGTCCTCTACATCGCACGTTGGCGGTGTGGCCACCCGCGACCGTCGAGGATCGTGATCCGCGACGGTGGCATCTGCTGGTGATTCACGCGATCGGCTGCGACCCGCGGAAGGGGCCTACCGGAGGATCGAGGATGCGCTGCGATGGCGAGAGCAAGTAGGACGACGCCCCAGAACGGTCGGCCACTGGGAACCTGAAACCTGCAATTGGTCGAAGAGCTGTCGCGCGATGCGGAGGCCGACGGTTGCCCGACCTGGCGGTCCGTCTCTACCCGCGCGCGCGGCGTGCTGGCCGGATGCTTTCGCGACTGGGTGGAGGGCATCCGCGTCACGGTAGGGCGAACGGGTGCAATACCGAGTTGATTCAATGATGCTTTTGAGGCGCTCTTGGCTATTTGGCGCGCGAGCGCGGAGGTGCAGTGCCCGCGTGATCAGGACGTATCTGAAGCGCGCATTGGTGCCTACTGGCGATCCGCGATAAGGCAATGGCCGGACAGAGTTCGCGCAGGCGATCAGGGGCGCATTACAAGTAGAAACCGGCGGTATGACATCCACAATCGTGGGCTGATGGCGAATCACATCCTTGATTTCTGAATTCTCCGAGGCTCAAGTATTGCGACCCCATGCGACGGGTCACGATGACGGTCCTCGACCGTCAGGCATAGATGGGCACGATCAACAGACGGCTGATTGTCCGGGCGCGCCGACGTAATCTTGCTTGCGGGGTCATCGTTGCAGTACCTCGATCGATGGAACGGTAAAGAACTTCCGCTGTCATCGACCTCGTCCATTATCCAAGCTCAACCTACCAATTGCGCCGGCGATCCTCAGGCGAATCGGCACGCCCTTCGTTCATCTGCGTGTCGATGTTTGTCCCCCAAGACTCGATGTATGTTGCTCCGTTGGCACTCAGGTAGACGGTGAGAGAGCGTCCCTCATGCCACCATTCAGCTCTACTTCGCCTCAAGTCCCGCGCAACTTGAGGGCGCAGCCAAAGCGAACGGGAGGAAGGATTTCGGAGGCCATCTCAATGAGCCACACCCGTGCCTGGGCAATGGCGAGGATCCGGGCGACGCCAGTCCTCAGCTTCATCTTCTAAGCGCTCCAAGCGCAGCAAGGTCGCCATCAAATCGGTGAACAATTGACGCTCATCGAGTACAGCGTTGGCCATCTGACCAAGCACCGCGCGCCCATTGGAGCACTGTCGCGGCGCTCAGCCATAGGTCTTCCCGTGAGAGCGCACTATCCTGACCGCAATCTACCCAAGGCATCACGCCTCTGACTATGCGGCCGGCGGGCAACTGGAGGCCCTG
Source organism: Thermomicrobiales bacterium (assembly GCA_030446685.1). Classification (GTDB taxonomy): domain Bacteria; phylum Chloroflexota; class Chloroflexia; order Thermomicrobiales; family CADCWN01; genus JAUJMV01. The sequence goes on from JAUJMV010000008.1 coordinate 114,795, forward strand.
GCAGAACTACGATCAAGGACAATTTCAGCCATTATCTTCCCTCTCCGAGAATCGGCAGCGAATGGGAGTCCAGGAACGCATGAAGCTTTGTGCCTTTGTGATCGGCGCGTTCCAGCAGCGTGCGCAACGTCCGTACGTTATCTGAACCGAGGGCTAGAAAAGCACTTTCAAGTCCCCGCCCTTCGTGGTAGGTCAACTTGAGATTGTGTGTCACGATAGCACCGACAGGTTCTTGTTTCGGGTCCGCGCGGAATACAGCCGGATGTCGGTGAAAAGCTCGCGCCATGTTGATGTTCACCAACAAGGTAGGAAGTGGGGCTTGGAGATAACGCCCACCGTATCGTTGAGCGCCTTCAGCAAAAGTAGTGTTGAGCAAGCTCGGGCCAGTCGATTTCTGTCGGCCAGTAGACTTAGGCTGACTCTAATGCTTGACGCAACGCCGCGGCGGATGTCGGCGCGCACGACATAAAGAGTCAGCACCAGTTCAATGACACTCGTAGCGCGCGTAGAGTCCGTTAGTTGGAGCGCTGAAACAACATGCTCAACAAAGTCAGTCTCCCGCACCGGCGCCGAAGTGGACTGTAGCGCAGCGAGCAGTTCATCAAACTGGCGATTGTCGAGGCTAAGGAGTGCCGCGAATCCCCGATATCCCTGCTGTGGAACGCGCAGCCGCCGTACCGCCATACTCGCCGCCCCCTCGCGGTGTGACTGACCCCGCTCACCGATGTCGGTGACTCGGTCCCGCTTCCTCCTAGACCACAGAGTAACCGGACACCATCGTAGCTGCCGGAGTTTATCACCCGCCCTGCCGCACAACAAGGCGGTCTCGCGTCCGCCCCACCCCGTCCGACTCAACGCGGCCCAACGATTCTATGGGATCGAAAAGCCGCCCCATTCGTCTGAAGAAGGGCGGCAGGCGCCGCTCGCGCCGCTGATGTGCCACATATATTCTTCCGTCGACGCAAGGGGCACTTGCCCCATTAAGCGTGAACTGTCCAGGGTCCGCGCTGCTGGACGGGTGAACAGCAGACCATCGCATCACATGACAGCGCGGCGCCAGTCCCATCACATCACCAAGTATAGCAAGTTCCATACCGAGCTGGTAGCCGCGTCGTGTCATGCTGAGCGATCCGGGGCCGCCTTGCTCAGCCTTTTCTCATTCCGGACCGCTCGGCTGGCCTCTTGGTCGGGATCGAAATAACGCGCGTCTCCCTCACTGTCGAACGCTCACACCCTCACTTGGTTCCGGGATCTCGTGAAGGCTGGGCGGGTGATGGTTAAGGAAGAGCCCATTAGCGCGCAGCATCAGGAGGTTCGGCGTCTGGAGAGCTACCGGAAGCCGACGCACGCGCCCGGCGCCATGCCGCCCTCACGCGAGCCCCGCCGCGCGGCCTCCTCCCAACTCAACACATCCCCTCCGGCAGGTCCGGCACCCCGAGCCGGTGCAGCAGGTGCAGGATCTCGCCGCGGTGGTGCATGCTGTGGGTCAGCAGATGGGCGATCGCGCCCCCGTAGGTCTTCTCCTTCGGCGGGTCGTCGAGGACGTCGGTCCAGAGCGCGTCGTAGCGCCCTCGTCCCGCACCCGGCGCGCGAGCGCGGCGAAGTCGGGCGCGACCGCGTCGAGGCGGGCGATCAGCCCGTCCACCGACCGCGCCGCCGCCAGCAGTTCCGCCCCGCTCCGCACCGGCCGCTCATACAGCAGGTCCGTCCAGACCTCCATGTTGCCGATCAGGTGGACCAGCGTGCCGCGCAGCGTCTCGTGCCCGATGTCGAAGCGCCGGTCGAGATCCTCGTCCTTCAGCCCCCGGCAGCGCAGCAAGAGCTGCCGGGTCGTCCACGCATCGTGCCCCAACAGCCGGTCCAAGAGATCCATTAACCTCCTCCCGCCCACCCCGCGACGGCGCCCTAACCTTCCCCGGAGGCCCGTACAGGATCAGAACGGATCAGCACCCTGGTAGGGGCGGGTTTCAAACCATCTACTCCAACTACCCGCCCGCCCGGCCTTGCCACCGCGCCGGAAGTCGGCGCGGCAGCACGCCCCCCGCCCGGCCAGCCTTGCCACCGCGCCGGAAGTCGGGCAACCGCGCGGGTTTGCCCCCCGTCCCTGCCAACGACCCAAGAGGCCCCTGATCCAGCACCGGCCCCCTCCCATAACAGCCATAGTAGCAGGGAAAGCGGCCAGAACCGGCCCTCATTCCACCAGCACGCCTTGCCTCCCCCTCCCTCTCCCAGAATTGGGAGAGGGAGGGGCTGGGGGAGGGTGAGGGTGCTATACTTGCGCCCCGGACTGTCCGTACTCAGGAGCGGAGCGTGGCGAGAGAACAGATCGGGAGCGACGCGCCGGCGATGCAAGGCGACAGCGAGGTCGGGCGCTACGCCTTCCTGCAAGGCCGCGCCAAAGCCTTCCTGATCGCCGGCGGCGGCGCGGCCGGCGAGGACGCCCTGATCCGCCACGTCTTCGGCTCCGGGCCGCCGGCCCTCTGGCGCCCCCTCCTCCACCAGATGCTCGCCGCCTCCGACGCCTTCGAGCTGCGCGCCGACGGCCACTGGGCGCTCCCCGGCTTCGCCCCGCCCGCCGCCGACGCGCCCCTCCTCGGCGACACCCCCTACGTCGTCCTCGACGTCGAGACGACCGGCCTGAAACCCTCCCGCCAGCGGATCATCGAGATCGCCGCCCTGCGCGTGCGCGGCGGCCGCGAGGAGGGCCTCTTCAGCACGCTCCTCCAGCCCGACCTGCGCGTGCCGGACTACATCGCCGGCCTGACCGGGATCACCCAGGCCATGCTGGAGGACGCCCCGCGCTTCGCGGCGATCGCCGCCGACCTCCTCCAGTTCCTCAGCGACGATCTGATCGTCGGCCACAACGTCGGCTTCGACATCGCCTTCCTCAACGCCGAACTGCGCCGCGCCGGCCGCCCCGCCCTCCTCAACGGGCGGCTCGACACGCTCGCCCTCGCGGTCGGCGTCCTGCCCGGCCTGCGCAAGACCGGCCTCGACCGGGTCGCCGCCACCCTCGGCGTCGCCCCACCCGGCGGCCAGCGCCACCGCGCCGAGCCCGACGCCCGCCTCACCGCCGCCGTCCTCGAGCGCCTGCTGCCGCGCGCCCGCGAGCGCGGCATCCACGCCCTGGCCGACCTGCAACGGGTCGCCGGCGGGCGCGGCACGGCCAGCGCCGGCGAGGACGGCGCGCACGAGGCGGTCGGGCGCGGCCGCGCCGTCCTCGACCGCGCCCTGCTCGCCGACCTCCCCGAACTGCCCGGCTGCTACATCATGCGCGACGCGCGCGGCGCCCCGATCTACGTCGGCAAGGCCAAGAACCTGCGCGACCGCGTCGGCTCGTACTACTCGCAGCACCTCGGCTACGGCCGGCGCAAGGACGGCCTGCTGGAGGCGATCGCCCGGATCGACCACGTCGTCGTCGGCTCCGAGCTCGAGGCGCTCCTCCTGGAGTCGCAGCTGATCCGCCGCCACACCCCGCGCTACAACGTCCAGGGGCGCAACTACGAGCACTACCCCTACATCAAGGTCGACCTCGCCGACGCCTGGCCGCGCGTCTTCGCCACCCGCCGCCGCCGCGACGACGGCGCGCGCTACTTCGGCCCCTACCGCAACGGCCGCGGCGTCCGCCGCACCGTCGAGCTGCTGACCGAGATCCTCCCCCTGCGCACCTGCCAGCAGCGCGCCCGCTCCCCCGAGCGCCAGTGGGCGCCCTGCCTGCGCCTCAGCCTCGGCAAATGCCTCGGCCCCTGCGCCGGCCGCACGACCCCCGCCGCGTACGGCGCGCTCGTCGCCGACGTGGTCCGCTTCCTGGAGGGCGACGCCACCGGCGTGACCGCCCAGCTCTGGACCCAACTGGAGGCCGCCGCCGAGCGCCTCGACTTCGAGCGCGCCGCCCACCTCCGCAACGCCCTGCGCCACGTCCAGGCGGTCGCCCTGGAGGGCGAGATCCTCACCGGCGCCGTCGCCACCGACGACCTGCTGCTGGTCCTCCCCGCCGCCGCACCGGGCGCGGTCGAGGCGCTGCTGCTGACGCGCGGCCGCCTCTGGGCGCAGCTCCGCGTCGGGCGCGACGAGCCCCCCGCCGCGGTCGCCGACCGCCTGCGGGCGTCCCGCGCCCGCGCCCGCGCCGCCGACCTGCCGCCGGTCGATCACGAATCGGTCGACGAGATCAACCTCCTCTCGCGCTGGCTGCACCGCCACCACGGCCGCGCCGCCACCTTCGCCCTCCCCGACGCCGACACCCCCGACGCCTGGGTCGCCCTCGCGCTGGCGGTCCAGCGCTGCGACCCCGACCCGCCCGAGTGGAGCCCCGAGGCCGACGACGCCCCCCCCGACGCCCCCCCCGACGCCGACCCCGACGGCGACCCGGACGGCAACCCCGACGAGAGGGAGGACGCCGCCGGCGCGCCCGCGGACGGCTGACCGCCCACGGCGACCCCAGCCGCCGGCCCACCGCGCCCCGGGACGCCCCGCCGCCCGGCCAGGCCGGGGGAACGGGAAAGCGTTGGCACAGTCCTTGCACCGGGGAGGCGTCCACTTGTGGCGCGGCGCCGCTACGGCCCGCGCCATCAGGGTGCCGGATCTGTGTGTCGCGTCGTTCGTCGGACAGGGAGTGAGGAGAGGGCATGAAAAGTCTCGGGTTGTTCCTGCTGCGGCTGATCTTCGGCAGCCTGATCGCGATCCACGGCTATCCCAAGCTCTTCGGCGGCCAGGGCAAGAGCCAGAGCATCCGCCCGGAGCTGGAGCGCGTGCTGGGCCAGGGCTTCACCCAATCGGTCGAGGGGGGCGGCATGCAGAACGTCGCCGGCATGATGCAGAGCATGAACATGCCGGCCCCGCAGGTCCTCGCCGGCATGTCCGGGAGCGCGGAATTCTTCGGCGGGCTGGCCCTGATCCTCGGCTGGCACACCCGCCTCGCCTCGCTGGCGCTGCTGACCAACATGGCGGTCGCCATCCGCAAGATCCACTGGAACCAGGGCCTCCTGGGGCAGGGTGGCGCCGAGAATGCCCTCACCTTCTTCGCCGCCTTCCTGACCCTCCTCGTCGCCGGCCCGGGCAAGATCTCGCTCGACCGCGGCTGAGTGGTCCGTATCACACCTACGCGTCGGATCGGTCCTCCCCCTCTCCCAGGATTGGGAGAGGGGGTGCCGGGTGCCCGCAGGCGGCGGGGGTGAGGGCGTACCCCCACCGCGCAGACCCGGACTTGGAATGATCGTTAGCGTAACCGGGCGGGGGAGGGGCAGATCGCCCCTCCCCTCGCGCGTTGGCGCCCGGAGCTATTGCGCGCGCGTTCATTTCAGACTATACTGAAACTACCGAAAGATTCCGCGGCGCGGCCCCGGCGCCCGTCGCGGCGGCACGACGAGGTGCGGCGTTCGGAAAGAAGGCGGGCATGAACCTGACACGGCGACGCTTCCTCACCGGCCTGGCCGCCAGCGCGGCGGCGCTCGGCCTCGCCGCCTGCGGCGGCGCGACAGCGACCCCGACGAATGGCGGGGCCGCCACGACGCCGGGCGCCGGGAGCGCGGCAAGCCCCGCCGCCGGCGGGCCGCTGGCGAAGGTGCGCGTCGGCTACATCCCGGTGCTGATCTACAGCCCGCTCTACCTCGCCATCGAGAAGGGGTATTTCCGCGAGCAGGGCATCGAGGTGGCGCTGACGTCCTTCACCGGCGGGGCCGACATCCTCGCGCAGACCGCCGCCGGCAACCTCGACGTCGGCCTCGGCGGCCTCGGCGCGGCGGCGTTCAACGCCTTCCAGCGCGGGCTCGACCTGCGCGTCGTCGGCCCGGCCCACAGCGAGAGCCCCCCGCTGACCACGCCGCTCGTCGTCGGCAAGCGGCGCTACGACGAGGGCGCCTACCGCACCGTCGCCGACCTCAAGGGCAAGAAGGTCGCGATCAACGCCAAGGGCACCGCGACCGAGTACTGGCTGCAGGCCGCCCTCGCCCACGGCGGCCTGTCGATCGGGGACATCGAGCTGGCCGCGCTCCCCTTCGACCAGGTCGCCCCGGCGCTGACCAACGGCGCGCTCGACGCCGCGATGCTCGGTGAGCCGCTGGCGACGCTGGCCGAGCGGCAGGGGCTGATCCAGCGCCTCGCCGACGACTTCCTCACCGACGCCCAGGGCACGGTGATCTTCTACAATTCCCGGTGGGGCCGCGACCAGCAGGCGCCGGCCAACCGCTGGCTGGCCGCCTGGCTGCGCGGCGCGCGCGACCTCCAGGGCGGCGGCTACGGCCGCGACGAGAACGCCGCGATCATCGAGGGGTACACCAAGACGCCGCGGGACGTGGTCAAGGCCGCCAGCCCGCCCCTCCACGACCCCAATGGCCGGCTCAACCTGGCCGACATGCAGGCCCAGCAGCGCTACTTCCTCGGGAGCGGCTCGCTGACCTACACCGACCTGCTCGACCTCAACACCATCGTCGACCCCGGCTACGCCGAGCGGGCGGTGCAGATGATCGGCCGGGCGTAATGGGCGGATGGGCGG
>JAUJMV010000008.1:121384-131970 GCA_030446685.1 Thermomicrobiales bacterium
GGCGGGGAGGCGGGGAGTAAAGGGGACGGAGTGATGGCGGATGCACGGCACACCGATCAGCCCCCCGGCGTCCCCTACCCGCCTCCCCGCCTGCCCGCCTACCCGCCTAAAATCACCGTCGCCGCCCTGCGCCAGGAGTTCCGCGCGGCGGACGGGCGGCCGGTCGTAGCGCTCGACGGGATCGACCTGGCCGTGGCGGAGGGCGAGTTCGTCTGCCTCGTCGGCCCCAGCGGCTGCGGCAAGACGACCCTGCTGCGCCTGATCGCCGGGCTGGAACGGCCGACCGCTGGCGCCGTCGCCATCCACCACGCCGGGCGCGACCGCCCGGCGCAGGCGATGGTCTTCCAGGGTCAGTCCCTCTTCCCCTGGCGCACCGTCCTCGACAACGCGGCCTACGGCTTGGACCTGCGCCCGGCCGGGCGCGGCCGGCGGGAGCGGCGCGCCCTCGCGCGGGAGCGGCTGGAGCAGGTCGGGCTCGCGCGCTTCGCCGGCGCCTACCCCCACCAGCTCTCCGAAGGGATGCGCCAGCGCGCCAACCTGGCGCGCGCGCTGGCGGTCGATCCGGCCACGCTGCTGATGGACGAGCCCTTCGGCAACCTCGACGAGCAGAACCGCCTCCTGATGCAGGAGGAACTGCTGCGCATCTGGGGCGGCGGCTCGGCCGCCGGTGGCCGCCCGGTCACGGTCGTCTTCGTCACCCACAGCGTCGACGAGGCGCTCGTCCTGGCCGACCGCGTCGTCGTCCTCTCCGCGCGGCCGGGGCGGATCGCCGCCGAGATCGCCGTGCCCTTCGCGCGCCCGCGCGACCCCCTGGCCCTGAAGGGCGACCCCGCCTACGTCACGCTCTACCGCCGGATCTGGGATCTGCTGCGCGAGGGCGTGCTGGCCGCCCGCGCCGCCGAGCTGCGCGGGGAGGTGGCCTGATGCGCCTCGACGGACGCCTCGGCGAGCGGCTCCTGCAGCTCCTCTCGCCCCTCCTCCTCCTCCTCCTCTGGGAGGGCGCCACCCGCGCCGGCTGGCTGAACCCCCAGTTCTTCCCGCCCCCCTCCTCGATCGTCGGCGCCTTCGAGCGCCTCTGGGCGCGGGGCACAATCCAGGGGAGCGTCCTCGCGACCCTCGGGCGCATCCTCGCCGGCTTCGCCCTCGGCGCGGCCCCTGCCGTCGCGCTCGGGCTGGTGCTCGGGCTCTCGCGCCCGCTGCGCCTGCTGCTCCTGCCCGCCGCCAACATCATCTACGCGATCCCTAAGATCGCCATCCTGCCGCTGGTCCTGCTCGTCCTCGGCCTCGGCGAGGCCAGCAAGATCGCCGTCACCGCGATCAGCGTCTTCTTCCTGGTCCTCCTCAACACCGTCGCCGGGGTGCGCGGCATCGACCGGCAGTTGCTCGACGTGGCGCGCGACTTCGGTGCCAGCCGCTGGCAGGCCTACCGCACCGTTGCCCTCCCCGGCGCGCTGCCCCTGATCGTGGCCGGCTGCAAGCTCGCGCTCGGCTTCGCGCTGATCGTCGTCGTCGGCACCGAGTTCGTCGCCGCCGGCGCGCGCGAGGGCGTCGGCGTGCTGATCTGGGAGTCCTGGCAGATCCTCGACATCGAGGCGATGTACGTCGGGCTGGTGCTGACCGCGATCCTCGGCTGGGCGCTCAACCTCGCGATCGACGAGGCCGAGGCGCTCCTCCTACCCTGGCGCGCGGAGGGCCGGCGGATCGGCGGGCGGGCGGCGAGGCAGACAGCACGGGCGGAGGCCGGCGGGGGCCGCGGGCCGCTCGGCGGCCTCCAGCGGCGTCTCTGCGCCCTCCGCCCCCCGCCGGGCCGCCTCCGCGTCTGGTGGCGCGCGACCCGCCCCTTCTCCTTCACCGCCACCCTCGTCCCGGTGACCCTCGGCGCGCTCCTCGCCGCGCGGGCCGGCGCCGGCTTCGCGCCGCCCCTCTTCCTCATGACCCTGGTCGGCGCGCTGGCGGTCCACGCCGGGGCGAACATGGTCAACGACTACTACGACCACGTCAACGGCATCGACGACGCCGACTCGCTCGGGCCGAGCGGCCTGATCCAGCGCGGGCTGCTCACCCCGCGCCAGATGCTGGCGGGCGGGCTGGCGGCCTTCGCCCTCGGCGCGGCGCTCGGCCTGGCGCTAGCGGCGCTGCGCGGCCCCGCGATCCTCGCCCTCGGCCTGGTCGGCCTGCCGCTCGCCTTCTTCTACACCGGCTGGCCGCTGCGGCTCGGCTACCGCGGCCTCGGCGAGATCCTCGTCGGCGTCTTCATGGGGCCGGTCCTGACCCTCGGCGCCTACTTCGTGCAGGCGCGCGCGTTCGCCCCCGGCCCCGCCCTCCTCTCCCTGCCGGTCGCGCTGCTGGTCGCGGCGATCCTCCACGCCAACAACCTGCGCGACGCCGACGCCGACCGCGCCCGCGGCAAGCGCACGGTCGCGACCCTCCTCGGCCCGGCGCGCGCGGCCTGGGAGTACCACCTGCTGGTCCTCGGCGCCTACGCCGCCATCGCCCTGCTCGCCGCGCTCGGCGTCGCCCCCCCCGCGATCCTGCTGACGCTGCTCAGCCTGCCGCTGGCGATCTCCCTGGTGTGCCGCGTCGCCGCCACCCGCGAGCCGCACGCGCTCAACGGCGTGCTGCGGCAGACCGCCGCGCTGCACCTGCGCTTCGGCCTCCTCCTGATCGCCGGCCTCCTCCTGCCGCTGCTCGCGCGCCTCCTCCCCGGCGCCGGCTGATCATTCCACCCCAGCCGCACCGCAAGAGGCCGCCCTTCCCCGACTGGCGGGTCGGGGAGCCACTCCCGCGCCCCCGGCCGCCCGCTTCAGGCCTCCCTTCGCCCTACAGCACAAGCTGAAATCCCCCTCCCTCCCCCAGAATTGGGGGAGGGAGGGGGTTGGGGGGTGGGTGGGAGCCGTCCCTCCCCCTCGCCCAGCATTGGGAGAGGGGGTGCCGCCGGGTGCCCCCTGGGCGCGGCGGCGGGGGTGAGGCTCGCCCCTCAGCGGGTGAGCGCCCCCGCCCAGATGGCGATGCCGATGAAGATGGCCATCGCCACCGTCAGGAAGAGCAGGATATAGAGCGGGTACACCTCCGCGCTGCGCCCCGGCGGGCCGCCGGAATTGCCGGGGGGCTGACCGGGCGGCTCGTGGTCTGCCATCGCTCGCCTCCTTCCCGCGCTCGTCCTCGAGCGCCGCCAACAGTCGCGGGCCGGGGCTGCCCCAGTGGCGGCGACCCCGGCCCGGCGGCATTACTGACAGTATCCCACCGCCCGCCCGTCAGCGGTTGCGCACCCGATCCACCGCATCGGTGGCGGCGTCGCGCGCCCGCTCGATCGGGTTGCGGTCGTCCTCGCCGGCGCGCTCCACGCGCGTCCCGATGACCCTCCCGCCGGTCGTCTCCACCCCGGTGGTGCGCGCGGTGCGCGCCGTCGTCGTCTCGTCCACGTCGCGCTCCAGCCGGCCCGACGAGTCGATGTGCGGCTCGACGCGGCGCACCGTCTCGGTGACCTCGTGGCGCTCCGCCACCCGCTGCTTGGTCACCACCAGCTCCTCGCGCACCATCAGCCGCTTGCGGACCTCGACCACCTCCTCGATGATCGGGATGATCACCGCCTCCCCCGCGTCGAGATAGGCCAGCCCCTGCCCGGCCGCCAGCCGCAGGTCGTCCGGCGTCGCCTCACGCGCCGCCGAGCGCCGCTCGACCCGCACCTCCTCGTGCATCACCTCGACCGGCACCGTCTCCCGGCGCTCGATCACTTCGCGGCTGATGACCACCTCGCCCAGCTCGACCGGCCGCTTGGTGACGTCGATCCGCTCCTCGACCACCGGCACCACGAGCTCGTTCTGATCGAGCGTCTCGACCCGCCCGCTGGTCTCGACCCGCTCGCTCGCGGCGGTGGTGGTGACCGGGCGCGGCGCGGTGCCGGCGGTCGCGGCGGCGCCCATCAGCCGGTCCTCGCGCCCCGACGCGGCGGTCGGCGCCGAGGACCAGTTGCCCCGCTCGAGTTCGGCCTGGGTCAGCGTGAGGTAGACCTTCTCATCCATCACCCGCCCCACGACATTGGACGGGAAGTAGTACTCGTCCTGGCCGAACAGTCGCCCGTGGTGGACGTGCAGATAGTCGGCATGGTCCTCGCGCACCTTCCCGACGTGCTCGTTGTCGGACGTGTAGACGTCCCAATCCTGCCTGATGCCGCGGTTCTGGATGCTCATCGCCCCCTGCCTCCTCATATCCGAACGCCCGCACTCCCCGGGTCCAGGTCCAACGCCAAGACGCTCTGCTACCACCAGGCGGCCCGCGCCTGCGGCGTATCGGCATCGCTAGTGCAAATGTTATGCCAGAACCCTGAAAAGGCCGCGCGGTCGCACCGGCGGCGGGTGAATGGTAAAATCGCGCCTAAGCGGCGGCGGGCCGGAAGGCGCCGGGCACAGGCCGCAGGCCGAACGGATCGGGGCGCCGATCGACGGACAGGATCGCGAGTGCTGGATGATGCGTAAACCGCCGGTGCAGCCACTGCCGACCCATCACCCATCACCCATCGCTCAACACCGAGAGAGGGTTGTGACCGCGCCCGAAGAGCGCGCCGACGAGATCATCGCGGACCTCCGCGCCCGCGCCCGGCCCCGGCTGATCGTCATCTCCGGGCCGTCCGGCGTGGGCAAGGACACGATCATCGACCGGATGCGCGAGCTGCACCAGGACATGGCCTTCGCGGTCACCGCGACGACCCGCCCCCGCCGCCCCGGCGAGATCGACGGCGTCCACTACTTCTTCCACAGCCCCGAGGAGTTCCGGCAGAAGCTCGCCGCCGGCGAATTCATCGAGTCGGCCGAGGTCTACGGGCACCTCTACGGCGTGCCGCGCACCCCCATCCGCGCCGCCCTGCGCGGCGGGCAGGACGTCGTCGTCAAGGTCGACCCGCAGGGCGCCGGCACCTTCCGCCGCCTGGCCCCGAACGGCATCTTCATCTTCATCGCCCCGCCGACGATGGACGAACTGGCCTACCGCCTGCGCACCCGCAAGACCGACGACCCGGACGCCCTGATCCGCCGCCTCCGCACCGCCCAGCGCGAGTTGGCGACGATCGAGCTCTTCGACTACGTCGTCTTCAACGAGTCCGATCACCAGGATCAGACCGTCGCCGAAATCCGCGCGATCCTCCTCGCCGAGCAGCGCCGCATCCACCAGACCGACGTGGAGCTGTAGGGGCCGCGGCCCGCCCACCCGCACGGGGCGGCCGCCCGCGCCGGAAGCGCCCCCGCGCGATCGGGGCAGATCATCGATCCCGTAGGGGCGGGTTTCAAACCCGCCCTGCTCGGCCGGCCCCCGCGCCCGAGGTCCGGCAACCGGGCAGGCGTGAAACCCACCCCCGCCAACAACCTACACCGACGCTCCGATCCAGGGGAAGGGGGACGACGGCAGGATGGCGACGGACAACACCGACCTCACGGAGTACGACGACCCCGAGGGGTACGACCGCGAGAACGGCCTCAGCGGCCCGGATCTCGACTACTACCTGGACCTCGCCCGCCAGGTCGGCGGCCCCGCGCTCGACCTGGCCTGCGGCACCGGCTTCCTGACCATCCCCTTCGCCCGGCTCGGGCTGGCGATGACCGGCGTCGACCGCGCCCCGGCGATGCTCGACCACGCCCGTCGCAAGGCCGGCGCGCTGCCGATCCGCTGGGTGCTGGCCGACTGCCGGGCGCTCGACCTCGGCGAGCGGTTCCGCCTGGTGACGCTGACCGGCAACGCCTTCCAGGAGTTCCTCACCCGCGCGGACCAGGAGGGGCTGCTCGGCTCGGTCCGCCGGCACCTCGCGCCGGCGGGGCTATTCGCCTTCGAGACGCGCTTCCCCCGCGCCTCCGAACTGCTCACCCCCGCGGCTCTCGCCGGGGAGTGGTCGGAGGAGACCCCCTGGCGCCAGTACGAGAACGCCCGCGGGCAGGCCATCACCGTCTCCACCGCGCAGCGCCACGACCCCCTGCGCCAGACGGTGGAGTACGTCATCTACCAGCGCTGGCACGAGGGCGCGCGCGCCGAGGTCCGGACGGAGCGCACGACCTTGCGGCTCGTCTACCCGCGGGAGATGGAGGCGCTGCTGCACTACAACGGCCTCGCCATCCGGGACGCCTACGGCGACTGGGACCGCCGCCCGCTGACCGGCGACAGCCCGCGGATGATCTACGTCTGCGGGCCGCGCCCCTGACCGCCGCCCGCACCTCCCACATCCCGTGCCATCCCCGCCCAGCCCGGAGCAATCGGTGGGAAGGTCGCGCGCCAGTGAGCCGAGGGACCGCCGCAACAATTCGGAGGCGGGGAGTCGGGGAGGGGACGAAGGTATCTCGAGCGGACTCTTGGCTCATCCAGGGCCTCTACCCGACTACCCGACTACCCGCCTCCGAACTCGTACCAACCGCCCCGTCCCCTGCCCCCCACCCCCCGTTATGGTATACTTCGGTTGAGAAAGTCACCATCCAGCACGCGCGGGGGACCAACCGGCACGGCGAGGGGACGGGCATGGAACGACGGCACGGGACAACGCGGCGGGAGATCCTCGACGCGCTGCGCCGCTCCCCCGGCCTGACCGCCGACCAGCTCGCCGAGCAACTCGGCGTGACCGCGATGGCCGTCCGCAAGCACCTCGCCCTCCTCCAGCAGGAGGGGCTGCTGGCCGCCACCGTCGAGCGCCGCCCGGTCGGCCGCCCGGTCCACCGCTACACCCTCACCGCGCAAGCCCGGGAGAGCTCCCCCCAGAGCTACCAGCACCTCACCACCGAACTGCTCGACGATCTGCGCGCCCTCGACGGCGAGGAGAAGATCGCCACCCTCTTCCGCCGCCGCGCCGAGCGCGCCTACGCCACCCTGGAGCCCGCCGTCGCCGGCCGCCCCCTCCCCGAGCGCCTGACCGCCCTCGCCGACTTCCTCGACGGCCAGGGCTACCTGGCCGACTGGGAGGAGACCCCCGAGGGCGACTACCTGCTCAAGGAGCACAACTGCGCGATCTTCGGCGTCGCCCAATGCACCCCCGAAGTCTGCTCCTGCGAGCTCGACCTCTTCCGCCAGCTCTTCGCCGACACCGGCGCCGCGATCGACCGCGAGCGCCACGTCCTCGACGGCGACCCCCTCTGCTGCTACCGCCTCCGCCCCGGCCCGCAAGAACCCTCCTCGTAACGACGCCCGGCCTCCGTCCCTTTTCCCGCGGCGCGGCAACCCCCCGTGCCGCGACGTATTCTGTGCTTGGTACACCAGATTGCCGTACACCCAGATCGGCGCCGTTGGGGACGGGACAGGGGAGGCAAACGGTGGGTGAGCCCCCAACGACCAGGAAGCGGGAGCGGCTGGAGGCGCGCGTGAGTCCGGAGCAGAAGGCGCTGTTCGAGCGCGCCGCGCGGCTTCAGGGGCGTTCGCTGACAGACTTCATGATCGGCGCATTGCACGAGGCCGCCGCCCGCGCCATCCGCGATCACGAAGTGCTGACCCTGACCCGCCCGAGCCAAATGCGGCGTTGCGCGCCGCCGACCGCCGTTACCGCGAATTGCTCGGTGCTCGCCCGTGACCGCACCGCCCCCGTTCGAGCGATCGTGCATCGATCAGGAGACTTCGGCCTGTCGCGCTTGCCAGCCGCGGCCCAGCGCCGCGCCTGTGCGTGTTCCGTATCAGGGGCCATAGCCCACTTGTCGATCCACCCCGGTTCGCGTCCAGCGCCCCCAGGCAATCGCGGCGTTCAGGGGGAGGAGGGCAATCGCAACCCACGGGTCGGCGCCGAGGATGAACAGGTCGGTGTGGCCCCGGAGGTGCGGCGGACAGGCCCTATCGCTCCCCGCCGGGCGTCTCGGCAAAGGTGATCGTGTTGCCCTCGGGATCGGTGACCACGGCCCTACGATACAGGCCGGGCGCTGTCTCGATCGCCCCGGTCGCGAACCCCCGTTCCCCAAGCTCGGCGACGTGACGGTCGAGATCGTCGACGATGAGCGTGAGCAGCGCCTTGCCCGCGCGATGGGCGTCGCCGACCACGTAGATCCACCCCGCCTCTGCCAGTCGCCAGGTAGCCTCGTTGTCGTTGGGGATCATGTCCGGGGGACGCCCCAGAAGGCGCTCGTACCATGCGCGGGCCGCATGGTAGTCGGCCACCGCAACGCCGGCGAACAACACGTCGATCACCAACGCCGCCTCCCGACGCTCGATGGCGTCTCGGCCGTGCTGCGACCGCTCAAAGTCGCGCTGCGTGCGCCGCGGCCCTGGGGGTTGGCGCTTGCCATCCGCGTCGGCAACACCGGCGCCCCTCGATGCTGTCGTTACCCACCACCACCATCGCCGTGAGAACGTCCAGGGTGGGCGCCCCGATCGCGGCGCGCCCACCCGCCGGGGCCGCGGCTCAACGGGCGAGGAGCGCGTCGAGGCGCTCGTAGCCCTCGTTGACGCCGTACTCCATGCCGCTCGCCATCATCGCGTCGCGCGCCTCGACCGAGGGGAAGACCTCGTGGGCCGCGATGCGGGTGCGCCCGCCGACCTCCTCGAAGGTCAGCGTGCCGAGGGCCACGACATCGGGCGCGCCGTCGAACTCGAAGGTCTGGATGATCAGCGCGTCCGGCTTGACCGTGTGGAACACCCCCCGGAAGCCGTAGGCCTCGCCGCCCGCGCCGCGGCCCACGTACTGCCAGCGACCGCCCGTGGTCGCCTCGAACTCGATGATCTCGATCGCGATCGAGCGCGGGCCGGTCCACTGCGCGAACAACTCCGGGTCGGTGTGCGCGCGGAACACCGCCGCCACCGGCGCGTCGAACTCGCGCACGATGTCGACGAACGGCAGGCCGGGCGCGGCCGTGATGGTCGTGGGGTGCGTCATCGGTCTCCTCCTCCTTCTTCGCGGCATCCTGCATGCTGTCGAGCAGCGCGTCGAGGCGCCGGAAACGCCCCTCCGCGATGATCCGGTAGCGGTCGATCCAGGCCGTCAGCCGTTCGAGGGCCGCGGCGTCCAGATGCACCGGCCGCCGCTGGGCATCCCGCGACCGGGTCACCAGGCCGGCCTGCTCCAGCACCTGAATGTGCTTCGACACCGCCTGCTTCGTGATCGCGAAGGGTTCCGCCAGCTCGTTGACCGTGGCATCGCCCCGCGAGAGCCGCGCCACGATCGCACGCCGCACCGGATCGGCCAGGGCCAGGAAGGCCCGGTCGAGCGCGTCGTCATCCTGCTCCCCGCCCGTATTCAACCTCCTTATTTATCAATCATTACATTGATTACACTATAGACCCGATCGCGCCCCCTGTCAACCCCCTCGCCAGCGGCCCACACCCCAGTGACCGCGCCGCCTCCGCCACAGCGCGCGCTCCGGGCGCCAGTCGCCATCGCCGGTCCCACCACCGGCGCGTCCACGGCGCGCGGAACGCAGCCAGCGCCGCCGCGGCAGTCTGCCCCCCATCCGCCATACCGCCACCACACGTCGAATCGGTCCTCCCCCTCTCCCTACGGGAGAGGGGGTGCCGCCCGCAGGCGGCGGGGGTGAGGTCTGCCCCCCCGCGGCACCACCCCCCACCCCCGCCGGGTCCGATCGATACGAGCGGCCCTCTACGCGGCAGGAGCGCCCCGTTGGGGACACCGGAGGAGCGGCCGGACTCACAGGAGGGGGAAATGACGAAACGAAACAGCCTCTTATCTTATCCCAACCGGAAAAACGTCATTCTCGACATGTCCCAAATCGCCGCAAAATACCCCTCAATCCCCCAGGAAATCGATCAGGAGGTCGTTCACCCGCCCGGCCTCCTCGTGCTGCACCCAGTGCGTGGCGTCCTCGAACAGCACCAGCCGCCCCCGGTCGCACAGCTCGATGCTCGGCCGCGCCATCGCCCGCGAGAGGGCGACATCGCGCGCCCCCCAGAGCAGCAGCGTCGGGACGGCCACACGGCGGTCGCGCGGCAGCCGCGGCGGACGGCGCACGGCCGCCCGGTACCAGTTGAGCATCCCCGTCATCGCGCCCGGTTGCGACCACGCCTCGCGGTAGCGGTCGAGGTCGGCGGCGCTGAACAGGCCGGGCCGCCCGCTCCCGACCAGCGCCCCGGTCGCCCCCGCCCAGTCACGGGCGCACAGCGCGGCCTCCGGCAGCCACGGGAGCTGGAAGAAGAGGATGTACCAGCTCATCGCCCGTTGGGCCGGGTCGCGGCGCAACTGCTCGGCCATCACCGCCGGGTGCGGCATGTTCAGGATCGCCAGCCGCTCGATCCAGCTCGGGTGCTTCAGCGCCAGCCACCACCCGACCGCGCCCCCCCAGTCGTGCCCGACCACCGTCGCGCGGTCCCGCCCGCGCGCCGCGATCAGCCCGACCACGTCGGCCGCCAGCAGATCCAACTGGTACGCCCCGATCCCGCGCGGCTTGTCGCTCCGGCCGTAGCCCCGCTGGTCCGGCGCCAGCACTCGGTAGCCCGCGCCCGCCAGCGCCCCGATCTGCTCCCGCCAGCCGTACCAGAATTCCGGGAAGCCGTGCAGCAGCACCACCAGCGGCCCATCCGGCGGTCCGGCCTCGACCGCGTGCAGCGCGATGCGGCCGGTGCGAATCGTCGTCTCTTCAAGCCGCACAGCCGGCGCCCTCCCCATCATTGGCCGAAGCGGCGCC
>JAUJMV010000008.1:132070-183035 GCA_030446685.1 Thermomicrobiales bacterium
AACACCTCCTCCAGGCGCAGGAACCCCTCGTCCGGGCGCCGCCCCGCCAGATCCTCGAAGAAGGGGGCCATCTCGCGCTGCCAGCGCCCGTTCACCTCGCGCGCCGCCATCCCGGCCAGCGCCGCCCCCAGGTCCGGCGTCTCGAAGTAGCCGACCAGCAGCCCGTCGTCGCGCAGGAAGAGCGAGTAGTTGCGCCAGCCGGTCTCGCGCAGCGCCGCCAGCATCTCCGGCCAGACCGCCCGGTGGCGCTCCCGGTACTCCTCCAGCCGCTCCCGCCGCACCCGCAAGAGGAAACAGACCCGTTCCATCACGCCCCCCCCGCCGCCCCGACCGCGACGATCTCGATCCCGCCCAGCCGCCCGATCTTCGCCAGCGTCCCGAGCCGGTGCCCGACGCCCAGCGCGACGTGGTGGGTCGGCGCCTCCTCCGCCCAGCGGGTCATCCACGCCGCCACGTCGAAGGCGTCGTCCGGCCCCCCGGTGAAGCGCAGCCGCGAGTTGGTGTTGCCGATCCGCAAGGTCTCGCCCGGCAGCGACCACCCCTCCGCCGCCAGCCACTTGAACCGCCCGTCGCGCGTCTGGGTCAGCCCGAGGATCGTCACCGGCCCCTCCCGGACCCGCGCCTCCACCGCGATCCCCGCCCCCCGCTTGCCGTGGTAGAGCCCCAGCCCCCGCAGCGTCGGCCGCCCCGCCGCGATCGCCGGGTGGAACGGCCCGTCGTGCCCCATCAGCACGAACCCCTCGCTGTAGTCGAGCGCGTACAGCTCCGTGAAGCTGCCCCCCGCGCCGAGCAGGTCGAGGACCTTCATCGCCACGCAGTTCTTCAGATCCCCCTCGCCGCTACAGGGGATCCCGCGCGCCGTCAGCAGCGAGCAGCCGAGGATCAGCCCCGCCCCCAGGCGCTCGTAACGGCTGTCGTCGAGGCCGCGGTGGTAGTAGGCCAGCCCGTCCAGCGCGAAGTCGGCCGCCAGCCGGTCCAGGCCCGCGGCCACCCGGTAGGCCCAGTCGAGCGCCTCGGCGTCCGGGCCCTTCACCAGCGGATCGCGCGGGTCGTCCCCGCTCAGCGCGAACAGGGCCAGCGTCTCCTCCTCCTTCGCGCGCGCCTCCCGCGCCGTCGCCGCCGCCACCCGCGCGTCGAGGTCGTCCATCTCCAGCACCTCGACGTGCAGCCCGAACTGGCCGGTGTGCTGGGTGAAGTCGCTGTACAGGTCGAGCATCCCCGGATAGGTGTGCCCCAGGAAGCCGATCCGCCCGCGCGCCAGTGCCCGCTCGACGCCGGCCGCCGCCAGCCACTCCCCGATCTCCACCCAGGCCCGCCGCGCCGCCGGGTGGTCGGCGGTGACCTCGTCCGCCACCGCCCCCGGCGTCTGCTGCGGCAGGCCGAGCAGCCCCGTGACCGTCTGGAAGGCGATGCCGCACCGCGCGAACGCCGCGGCGATCTCCGGGACGCAGCAGGCTTGGCAGTTGGCCAGCCACTCGCCCGTGCCGGTCGCCGCGTAGGCGAGCTGCGCGGTCGGCTGCAGGTTCAGCACCAGCACCGGCCGCCGCGCCCGCCCCACCGCCGCCACCACCTGGCTGCTGGTCGCGTAGGTCGTGACATAGCAGACGATCAGATCGACGTCCTCGCGGGCGAAGCGCTCCGCCGCCCGCGCCGCCGCCGGCTGGTCGTCCACCATCCCGACGTCGATCACCTCCGCCCCCAGCCCGCGCAGCCCCTCCCCGACGAACGCCCCGTAGCCCGCCAGCCGCTCCCGCAGGCCGGGGAACTGCGGCCAGTAGGCCGCCAGCCCGATGCTGAACAGCCCGACCCGGCAGCGCACGCGGCGTCCTTCCATCATCACTCGCCCCCTGTCCTCCCGCCCGGCCCTCTCCCCCCCGCCCCCGACCCCTCGCTATGGGGGTGAAGATCCTGCCGCGGGGGTCGCGCTGGCGGCTGAAGTCGCGCCTGCCGACCCGTGGGCCACCAAGCCCGGCCAAACCGGACTGAGACCGAGCCCGGCAGGGTACCTTCATGGATGGCCTGTGTCCTAGCCCTGATCCCAGTCCCCGGAGGGGGACTTCGTGGCCCGCGGCCGGCAGGCGCGACTTCAGTCGCCAGCGCGACCAACTCCCCCTGCCCCTGTGAGCCCGGCCCCTCCCCCAATCGCGCGGCAGGGGCCTCACCCAACCGACCGGCAATTACCGACCGCCGACCGCCGACCGCCGACCCTAGATGTCCGCCACCGAGCCGTCCGCGTTGTACGCCGCGACGTAGGGGCGCGGCGCGTAGGGATGTGCGGCGATCACCTCATGGTCCAGCTCGACGCCGAGGCCGGGGCGGGTCGGCAGCTCGATCCAGCCGTCCTTGATGACCAGGCCCTCGCGCTGGACCCGGTCGCGGTGCGGCTGGCTCAGCGCGACCTCCAGGATCAGGAAGTTGGGGATCGAGGCGGCGACATGGACCGAGGCGGCGGTCGCCACCGGCCCGTTCGGGTTGTGCGGCGCGACCTTGACGTAGTAGGTCTCCGCCAGCGCGGCGATCTTCCGCAGCTCGAGGATGCCGCCCGCGTGGCAGACGTCCGGCTGCACCACGTCCACCAACTGCCGCTCCAGCAGGTCGCGGTACCCCCACTTCGTGAAGAGCCGCTCGCCGGTCGCCAGCGGCACGCCCCCGCGCTCCCGGGCCACCCGCGCCAGCGGCGTCACGTCGTCCGGCGGCACCGGCTCCTCGTAGAAGAGGAGATCGTAAGGCGCGATCGCGCGCAGCAGGGCGATCGCGTCGTCCGGGGCGAACTGGCCGTGGTTGTCCACCATCAGCGCGACCTCCGGGCCGACCGCCAGCCGCACCCGCTCCAGCTTCGCCGCGAAGTCGCGGATCACCCGTCGCGCGTCGCGGTCGGCGCCGACCCGCCCCGGCCCCAGCTTCAGCGCCCCGAACCCCTGCTCGACCAGCGCGGTCGCGTGCTCGGCGGCCGCCTCCGGCGTCGCGCCGCCACAGTGAGTGTAGGCCCGCACCCGCTGCCGCGTCGGCCCGCCCAGCAGCTCGTAGACCGGGACGCCGAGCGCCTTCCCCTTGATGTCCCACAGCGCCTGCTCGATCCCCGAGATCGCCGAAGTCAACACCACCCCGCCCCGCCAGAAGCCGTGGCGGTGCAGGCGCTGCCAGTGGTGCTCGATCGCGCCGGGCGCCTCACCGACGAGCAACGGCGCCAGCTCATCCACCGCCGCCGCGACCGTCCGCTCCCGCCCCTCCAGCGACGCCTCCCCGACCCCCGTGATCCCCGCGTCGGTCGCCACCTCCACGAAGTGCCAGTTCTGCCGCTCCACGCGCATGAACAGGTTGCGGATGCCGGTGATCTTCATCGTCTCGCTCCAGTCTCGAGTGCTGAGTGCTGAGTGCTGGGTAACGAAGTGCGGGTGCAGCACCGGTGCTGATAACTCAGTAAGACTCAGCACTCAGCACTCAGCACTCAGCACTTCAATACGTCGCGCGCCCGCCGGAGATGTCGAAGACCGCCCCGGTGCTGAAGGAGCATTCGTCGCCCGCCAGCCAGGCGACCAGCGCCGCGACCTCCTCGACCCTGCCGGGTCGTCCCATCGGGATGCGGCTGACCATGTACTCGCGCATCTGCGGCGTGAGCTGGCCGAGGATGTCCGTCTCGATCACCGCCGGCGTGACGCAATTGACCCGGATGCCGGTCGTCGCCAGCTCCTTGCCGAGCGACTTGGTCAGGCCGATCACCGCCGCCTTCGTCGCGCTGTACGGCCCCAGGTTCGGGTTGCCCTCCTTGCCGGCGATCGAGGCGACGGTGACGATCCGGCCCCAGTCGTTGGCGAGCATCGCCGGCGCCACCGCGCGGCAGCAGTTGAAGACGCCGGTCAGGTTGACCCCGACCACCAGCGCCCACTCCGCGTCCGTGACCTCGACGAGCGGCTTGTTGGCCCCCGCGATCCCCGCGTTGTTGACCAGCACGTCCACCCGCCCCCAGTCCGCCAGGACCGCCGCCACAGCCGCGTCGACCGCGGCCGAGTCCGCGACATCGCAGGCGACCGCGCGGGCGCCCTCCCCGAGCGCCCCTGCCGCCTCGGCCACCGCGCCCTCGTCGCGATCCGCCAGCGCGACGCGGTGCCCGTCCGCCAGCAGCCGTTCCGCGATGGCGCGGCCGATCCCCGCGCCGCGCCGGTGACGATCGCGACCCGCCCCGCCCGCCCTGACCGACGATCCGCCATCGCGCCCCCTCCCGCACGCCGGGCCGCGACCTCCCGCCCCGGCGTGGCCGATCGCCCCGCGCCGCCCGGTGGACGCGCGGCAGCAACGCGCCACGGACATCGTCAGTGGCGGTGTTTATACACCAGAATGGGTCCGCCGTCAGTCCTCACCCCCACTGGCCGGCGTCGGGACCGCCGGGCGGGGCTGCTCGGAGGCGTCGAGGTCGTGCAGGTGCGCCGCGTCGTTGAAGGTGACGAGGGTCCATCCCCGGCGGTCGTCGTGCCGGCCCGGCCCGTGGCGCCAGTGGGTGATGCTGGTGTTGAGCGGGGCGAAGCGCACCCGATTGCCGGTCGGGCCGAGGCCGAACGCGTGGTAGAACGACGCCTCCAGGACGCCGCCGTGGCAGACCACCACGACCGTCTGGTCGGGGTGCCGCCGGACGGTGCGGTCGATCTGCGCGCCGACGCGCAGCAGGAAGGTCGCCCAACTCTCGCCGCCCGGCGCGAAGGTCCGGTAGGGCTCCGTGTCGAAGTCGCGGCCGTCCGGCCCCCCGTGACGCGCGAACCACTCCTCGTGCGACAGGCCGTCGGCCGCGCCGGGGCGCAACTCGTGCCAGTCGTCCTCCGGCACGGCCGGCAGGCCGAGCGCGCGCGACACGTACTCCGCCGTCTCGAGCGTCCGCGGCAGGGTGCTGGTGTAGAGGATGTCCGGCCGCAGAGCGCTCGCCGCCAGCCGCGCCTCCAGCGCCGCCGCCTGCGCCCGTCCGCGCGCCGTCAGCCCCGTGTCGCCGCGCGGCCCCCCGATGATCGGCTCGACGTTCGGCACCGACTCGCCGTGCCGGATCAGGTAGAGGTTGGTGGTCAAGAGTTACGCTCCTCGCTCCTGGTCGAACGTCGAACGTCACCGGGGTCCCAGCGACGGCAGAGGTGCTAACCGAGGGACGTTCGACGTTCGACGTTCAGACGTTCGACCCCACGACGGCGGCGCGGCGCTCCGCGTACTCCGGGATCGTCGCGATCGGCGGGCGCTCGTGGTCGCGGATGTCGTGGACGTCGAGGTGGAAGCCGCCGCCGTCGGCGTACTGGATCAGCTTCAGGCTGGCGTTCAGCGGGTCGACCAGGTGCAGGCGGTGGCGCGTCTCCAGCCGGTCCATGATCACCTGGATGATCGCGAAGGACATCCGCGACAGGTCGTACAACTCCTGGTTGCGGTGGACCCGCTGCTGCAGATCCACCTGCGCCATCGCCTCCAGCTCGATGTCGTGCAGCAGATCGATCAGCAGGCCCGTCTCCACGCCGTAACCGGTGAAGAAGGGCAGCCGCTCCAACACCGCGCGCCGCCCGGCGTACTCGCCGGAGAGGGGCTGCAGGAAGCCCGAGAGTTCGGGGTAGAAGAGGTTGAAGAGCGGGCGCGCGACCAGCTCCGTCACCCGCCCCCCGCCCGCCGCGACGAGCTGCCCTGCGTGCATGATCGGGCGGCGGTAGAAGCCCTTGGTGAACTGCAGCCGCGGCTCGCGCAGCAGCGGGCCGATCAGCCCGTAGACGAAGCGCGGGTGGACGTCGTGGATATCGGTGTCGACCCAGACGACGATGTCGCCGCGCGTCACGTAGAGGCTCTTCCAGAGCGCCTCGCCCTTGCCCACGAACGAGCCGTAGTGCGGCAGGATCTCCTGGTGGATGTGGACCGGGATGCCCCGCGCCGCGGCGATCGCGCGCGTGTCGTCGGTCGAGTTCGAGTCGATCAGCACGATCTCGTCGAGCAGCGGCACGCGGTCGACCAGCGCCCCCTTCAGCGTGTCGATCAGCGGGCCGATCGTCGCCGCCTCGTTGAGCGCCGGGAGGACCAGGCTGATCGTCGCGCCCTGCCGCGTCTTGTGCAGCAGCAACTGCTCGACGTCGGCGAACTCGTCGCCGTCGAAGGTGTTCTCGGCGAACCACTTGTCCACCGTCACCGAGACGTCGCGCAGCGCCTCGAAGCGCTCGATCGCGCGCAGCTCGAGCTCCGCCAGCTTGCGCCGGGCGATGATCACTGTGCCGGTCGACTCCCGCAGCGCCGTCTCGCCGAACGGCCCGACCGGCTGCTCCGGGTTGAAGCGCCGCCCGGTCGCGCCGACCACCACCACGTCGTGCGCGGCGACCTCGTGCATGATCGCCGGGACCGCCGGGGAGACCCGCTCCAGCCAGCGCCCCACCCGCGGCAGGCTCTGCAACTCGTGGATCGTCCCCAAGGACGCCGGGCCGATCGGCTGCTGCGGGTCGGTGGCGTAGAGGACGGTGATCGCCCCGTCGTGCGCCTCGGCCAGCGCGTTCGCCACCTGGCTGCTCAGCGCCAGGTGCGGCCCGCCCCGCGTCGGCAGCAGGATCTGCCGCATCTCGGTCTTCTGACCCTGCTTGACGACCAGTAAGTCGCAGGGCGGCAGCGCCAGCAGTTGCTCGATCGGCGGGCCGAAGAGGCGCTCGGGGGAGAACGCCTCCCCCTGCCAGCCGAGGAAGAGCAGATCGACCCCCTCCTCGCGCACGGCATCGCCGATGCCCTCGTAGAGGGTGCGGGCGACGCGCACCACCGTGCGCACCGGCGCCCCCGGCCCGGCGTCCAGCCGGTTGAGTTCCTCGCGCTGGCGTTGCGCCGGCACCGTCCCGGCGCTCAGCGGCTGGTCCGCCGCGACCGTGACCAGGCCGAGGACCAGGACCTCGCCGCCGCTGGCCCCGGCCAGCGCCGTGGCGACCGGCAGCAGCCGCGCGATATTGGTGCGGTCCAGCACCGGCAGCAAGACAGTGTAGGGGCTCGAGCGCGACATCGGGTACTCCCTTCGGTCCGTAAGAGGGTCGAACGTCTGAACGTCGAACGTCCCCTCATTCCGGCGGCCCTGCCCGCGCGGGAACGTCGTAGCGCGTCGGCGAGGGACATTCGACCTTTAGACGTTCAGACGTTCGACCCGCCCGCCAGCAACGGCCGGATCGACCGCCGGTAGATGGCGTCCCAGGTGGAGTGCCGGCGCACCTCGCGCCGCCAGGCGAGCCGGCGGTCGGCGGCGAGCGCGCCGGCCAGCCGGCGGGCAATCGCGGTGGGGGGCTCGTCGAGCCCGAAGTAGTGGGCGTGATCGCCGGCGATCTCGCGGAAGGGCGGGATGTCGGCGCAGAAGACCGGCACCCCGCGCGCCGCCGCCTCGATCAGCGGCATCCCGAACCCCTCCGCGCGCGACGGGAAGAGCAGGGCGTCGGCGAGGCCGAACCAGTCGGCGATCATCGGGTCGGTGATCGGGGCCGGCGCCCCCGCCGCGTCGCGGAAGGTCTCGTGGAGGAAGATCGCCGGGGCCTGCACCTCGGCGCGGAGCGCCCGCAGCAGGTCGAGGTAGGCCACGTTGGTCGGGTTGTGCGGGCCGGGCGGGCCGGTGACGACCAGCAGGGGCGCGGGGCGCACCCCTCGCAGCGCCGCGACGATCCGCAGCCCCAATTCGATATTCTTGCGCCGCGTGATCCGCGCCGGCAGCACCAGCAGCGGGTCGGCGGCGAGCAGATTATACTCGCGGACGATCGCGCTTGTCGCCGGTTCGAGCTTCAGGAGCCGGTCGAGATCGACGCCGGGCGGCACGACCGCGATCGCCCCCGGCGCGATCCCCAGCAGATCGGCCAGTTGGTCACGGCGGTCGGCGGAGACGGCGACGTAGCGGACGCCCGGCCAGGGCTCGCGCAGCAGCGACCAGGGCCAGCCCGCGTGCAACTCCGGCAGGTAGAGCGGGTCGCACCAGGCGAAGTCGTGCGCCCAGGCCAGCAGGCGCGGCGCCCGCCCGGCCGCGTGCAGCCCCGCCAGCGCCGCCGTCAGCGCCAGGTTCTTGTGCAGCGTGTGGACGTTGTGGACGATCGCCACGTCGCAGCCGGCCAGCGCCGCGGCCAGGATCTCCTCGATCTCCGCCACCAGCCCCCGGAAGGCGTCCGTCACCGCCCCCCGCGCCAGCTCGGCGTTGGCCGCCTCGACCCGCGGCTGGCGCGACCCCAGGAGCGGGTCCACCACCATCTCGACCGCCGGGTCCGGCGCCGCCCCGCCCCCCGCCACGATCCGCACCCGCCGCCCGTCGGCCAGCAGCAGGCGCGCGTGCGCGGCGATCGTCGCCTCCACGCCCCCGATCCCCGGCGGCCCGCTGTAGTGCAGGATCGCGACTCTCCGCGCCGTCATCCCCAAGGCCGCTCCACCTGCTCCGGCTGCTCCGCCCCGTCCCGCGGGCGTGACGCCGCCCATTCCAGGCCCCCCGACGATCCGCGCGCTATCTTACGCTCTAAAGGCGTCCCGTGGGGACGCCGATTGCGTCGATATTGTGTGGGCCGGAAGTCTAGGCTGGAGGCCGACGGTCCACGAAGCCTCCCTGCGGAGGCTGGGACCGCTGCAAAGCGAGCACCTATCAGCGACACCTATCGTTGATGGAAGTCTGCGGCCCAGCCCCGGTCCCAGCCCGGCTTGGCCGGGCTTCGTGGCCCGCCGGCCCCCCAGCCGCGGCTTCAGCCGCCAAGGCGCACCCCTCGCCCCTCGCTCGTCACAGCTTGCCCTCGCTCAGCCGAATCGCCAGATCGATGAAAAGGGCGGCGGACCAGCCGAAGATCGGGGCGGCCTTGGGCGGGGGGGCGCCGGTGTCCGGGTTGTAATACTCGTAGATGTCGTTGTGCGCCAGCATCAGTTGCAGGGTCTCCTCGGCCAGCTTGCGCGCCAGGTCGAGCCGCCCGACCCGCTCCAGCGCCTCGATGAAGAAGTAGTTGACGTTGATCCAGATCGGGCCGCGCCACATCTGCTCCGGGTCGTAGTGCGGGTCGTCGCGCGCCACCGTCGCCAGCGGGTGCGCCCCCCAGAGGGCCGGCGCCTGCAGCCCCTCGACCAGCCGCGCGGCGATCGGCCCGGGGAGTTCCCCGGTCAGCAGGGGCAGCAGCCCAAACGGCGTGCGCACCGGGATCCGCTCGTGGCGGTGCTGGAACTGGAAGAGCCCGGCGCGCTCGTCCCAGAAGTGCTCGATCATCCGCCCGACCAGCGCCCGCCTCCGCCGCGCCCACATCTCCGCCTCGGTCTTGAGGCCGAGGAGCCGCGCCATCTCGCCGAGCGCCGCCATCTGCACCTGCAAGTGCGTGTTCAGGTCGGGCGCCTCGACCGGCATCCCGTAGTCCCAGAGCGGGCTGTCGTCCAGGCCCGAGGAGAACGGGTGGTTGTACTGCACGATCCCGTCGCCGTCGTCGTCGTTGAGGCCGAGCCACCAGGCGGTCCAGCGGACCAGCGGCTCGTAGACATCGCGCAGGAAGGCCAGATCCTGGCAGTGATCGAAGATCTTCATCGCCGCCCAGCCGGTCACCGGCGGCTTGGTGACGGTGGCGGAGATCGGGATGTCGATCCGCGTGATCGCCGCGTCGTCGTAGATCGCGTCGGGGATCATCCCGTTGGGGAGCTGGTGGTCGAGCATCAGGCGGATCTGGTCCTGCGCCAGCGCCGGGTCGACGTGGCGGTAGGCGAGCGCGTGGAAGGCGTTGTCCCACTGCCACGCCCCGACGTAGTGGACCTTGCTGGGGACCAGCGCCTCGCGCGTGAAGTGGCCGAAGGGCGAGAGGAGATTGTTCGCCATGATCCACCAGGCGTAGAGGTACTGATCGCGCAGCTCCGGCGCGACCGGCGGGGCCGCCCCCAGCCAGGCCGACCAGCGCCCCTCCGCCGCCGCCAGCGTCTCGCGGAAGGGCCGGACCTCGCGCGCCAGGTCGAGGCCGCCCTGGACGTGGAGGGTGATCGCCGTGTCGGCGTCGGCCTCGACGATGAAGCCGACCTCGAAGCCGCGCCCGACCTCGCGCACCTCGTTCTGGATCACCGCGCCGTTGGTCGAGTAGGCGGCGTTGCGCACGCTCTTGAACTCGCCCCCGCGCGCGTCGGCCCAGGCCAGCCGCGGCGAGACGGTGAAGCGCACCCCGGTCCGCTCGCCCGGCGGCAGGCCGATCGCCAGCGTCGCCTCGTCCTGGAAGGTCAGGATGAAGACGCCGCGCGGGGTGTCGAAGAAGAGCGCATGCGGGTAGGTCGTCAGGCCGAACGGCAGCGCCTCGCCGTCGGCGTCGATCAGTTGCAGGCCGTTGATGAAGGCCGGGCGCGAGCGGTAGACCGAGAGGCCCGGCTGCACCGCGGTCAGCCGCTCCGCCAGCTTGACGAAGAGCGCGTGCGGCTGCGCGCCGTCCTGGTAGACCAGCAGGCGCGAGCCCCGGTCGCTGAACGGCACCTTCTCCAGCGCGATCCGGTTCCGCAGCAGCGGCAGCGCCCCCGCCGTCGGCAGCCCACTCATCGTTCCTTCGCGGAGCGTGGGGCGTGGAGCGCGGAGCGAAGAGCGAAGAACGCCAGTATTCGGCACCGTTCGCCCTACGCTCCACGCCCCACGCTCTTCGTCACTTCCGCCGGTGCGCGACGAAGTCGAGCAGATCGGCGCGGGTGACGATGCCGGTCACCTTGCCGCCGCTCTGCACCAGCACCGCGGGCGAGCCGGAGGCGAGGAGCGGGAAGACCCGCTCGACCTCCTCCGCCACGTCCACCAGCGCGAAGGAGGGCTCCATGATCTCGCCGACCTTCTCGTTCATCACGCCGGGCGACTGGAAGACGCGGTCGAGCAGCGTCCGCTCCTGGATCGAGCCGATCACTGCGTGGACGTCGGGCGGCGTGTACTTGCCGCCGTCGCCGTCGCTGGCGCCGTTGGCGCGCAGGACGGGGAGCTGCGAGATGCGGTACTTCTTCAGCAGATCGACCGCCTCCGCCACCGTCGCCTCCCGCGAGACGCCGATCACCGGCGGCAACTCGCGCGCGTGGTAGGCGAGGACGTCGTGGACGCGCGACGCCGCGCCGAAGCGGGAGAGGAAGCCGTTCTCGCGCATCCAGTCGTCGTTGTACTGCTTCGAGAGGTAGCCGCGCCCGGTGTCCGGCAGCAGGACGACGATGGTGGTCTCCTCGCCGTAGCGCCTGGCAACCTCCAGCGCGGCGTAGACCGCCGTGCCGCACGACCCGCCGACCAGCAGCCCCTCCTCGCGCACCAACCGGCGCGCGGTCAGGAAGGAGTCGCGGTCGCTGACCGTGACCCACTCGTCGATCAGCCCCAGCTCGACCGTGCCGGGGATGAAGTCCTCGCCGATCCCCTCGACCTTGTAGCCGTGCATGTTGTGCGGCTCGGTGTAGATCGAGCCGGCCGGGTCGGCCCCCACCAGGCGGATGTTCGGGTTCCGCTCCTTCAGGAAGCGCCCGGTGCCGCTGATCGTGCCGCCGGTGCCGACCGCGCTGACGAAGATGTCGATCTTCCCCTCGGTCTGCTCCCAGATCTCCGGGCCGGTCGAGTGGTAATGGGCGAGCGGGTTCTGCGGGTTGAAGTACTGGTTCGGCTGGAAGGCGCCGGGGATCTCGCGGGTCAGGCGCTCGGCGACGCTGTAGTAGCTCTCCGGCGAATCGCGCTCCACGGCGGTCGGGGTGATCACCACCTCGGCACCGTAGGCGCGCAGGAGGGCGATCTTCTCCTGGGAGACCTTGTCGGGCATGACGAAGACGCACTTGTAGCCCCGCACCGCCGCGGCCATCGCCAGGCCGGTGCCGGTGTTGCCGCTGGTCGGCTCGACGATCGTGCCGCCGGGCTTCAGCCAGCCCTGGCGCTCGGCCTCCTCGATCATGCGGATGCCGACGCGGTCCTTGACGCTGCCGCCGGGGTTGAGCATCTCCAGCTTGGCGGCGATCGTCGGCTTGAGCCCGCGCGCGATCGCGTTCAGCCGCACCAGCGGCGTGTTCCCGATGGCCTCGACGACATTGGCGTAAATCATGGCATTGCGGGACCGGCGGCGGGCCGGTCCCCCTCCTTTCCCGGTAGAGGACTCCCAGACGTGCGGCCCCGTAGCCGCACCACGCACTCCAGCGCACCTCGTCGTGCGCTCGCCGCCGTGCATCCGGCGCTACACTGGTCGACACGGAAGCCAGAGGGGGAACTCGCCGGATACCGCGTATCGGTCAGCAAGTATACCGCATCGGCGGGATCGCGGGCGGGCGGCGTGTGGGTCCGCCGCTCAGGCGCCCACCAGCCAGTCACGGCACGGACGTTGCTCCATACGCCCTAGCTTGCGGGCGCGCGGTCGGCGGCGTGACGCGCCGCTGGAGTGGAGACAGGAGGCGAGGGATGCCGCAGGGATCGGCGGAGCGGATGGCGCAACTGGTGGCGCAGTTGCGGGAGCAGCCCGCCATCGCCGGGCAGTTGCCGCACGAGATCGGGGCCTTGGTGCAGGAGGCGCTGGACGGCGCGAGCGTCCACGAGATCGCGCAGAGTCACGGCATCAGCACCGAGGCAGTCTGGAACATGCTCGGCACCGCCGCGCAGGCGGCCAGCGGGCAGGGGCCGGCCCGGCGGGTCGAGACCGGCGGGCTGGGCAGCGACACCGACCCCGGCGTCACCGGCGGCTACGGCGACACCGGCTTCGGCGCGCTCGGGAACGAGCCCCCGGTCTCGATCCCCGAGGAGCCGATCGAGCCGGACCAGTTGGAAGCGTGGCGGGCGGCGGCGCGCCGGGAGGGCGAATAGGCCGCGCGCCGTCCCGCGCTGTCGGGTATGACCGCGCCCGGCGCGCTCGTCTCGTGGCCGGGCCTATTCGCCGCGGAGCCGCCGCAGTTCCGCTTCCAACTGGGCCACGCGGTCGTCCAACTCGTCCGCGGTGGGCACCAGCCGGCCATCCTGGTCGTGGACGCGCAGGAGAAACCCCTGCGGGCGGAAGGCGATGCCGAGCGCGGCGCTGACCCAGCGGCCGTCGGCCTCGGGCAGCCACGGGACGAAGCCGCCGGGTCCGGCGCGGCGCGCCCACACCTGGTCCGCGACGATGTCGCCCACCGGGTCGAAGACCAGGTACTCGCGCACCCCCATCGCCGCGTACGCCCCCGGCTTGCCGGCCGGCGACAGCAGGTTCAGGTCCTGCTCCGCGGCCGTCGCCGGGCTGGCGACCTCGATCACCAGCGCCGGCGGGCCGTCGGCGGCCAGGATCAGCGAGCTGCGCGACCCGCCGCCGAGCGTCGGGTGGACCAGGATGTCCGGGGAGGGCATGTAGGGCCGCCCCCCCTCCCGCCGGACGACCATCACGAGCTGGTTCCCGACGAACCACGGCAGGCCGCGGCGGCGCGCGCAGAGGGTCAGGCTCGTGTAGAGGGTCGCGATCGCCCCCTGGTGCAGGGAACTCCCCACCAGCGTCTCCTCGGTATCATCGGGGAGCGCCGCGAACTCGCGCCCCAGCACCACCGTTTGCGCGACCATGCCCACCTCCACCGGCCGTGCCAGGCAGCTCGTCTCGTCTCCGAGGCGCCCGCTCGGGGTGCGGCGGGGGCGGGCCTCGGCTCACCCCCGCCGTCGACTCTCTCGACCCCGCGTTAGCGCCCCAGCGGCTCCAGCGGCTTGTAGTTGCCGAAGACGCGGGCCGCGGCCTGCGGGGTCGGGGCGGCCCAGCGCACGCCGTTGGCGATCACCCGCTGCACCTCCCGGTTGTGGTAGGTCGGCAGCGTCTCGTGGCCGGGCCGGAAGTAGAAGATCTTGCCGGCCCCGCGCTGCCAGCAGCAGCCGCTGCGGAAGACCTCGCCGCCCGTGAACCAGCTCACGAAGACTAGCGTCTCCGGCGCGGGGATGTCGAAGTGCTCGCCGTACATCTCCTCCTCGGCGATCTCGACGTACTCCCCGAGCCCCTCCGCGATCGGGTGGCCTGGCGCCACCACCCACAGCCGCTCCTTGTCGCCGCCCTCGCGCCACTTCAGGTTGCAGGTGGTGCCCAGCAGCCGCCGGAAGATCTTCGAGAAGTGGCCGGAGTGCAGCACGACCAGCCCCATCCCGTCCAGCACCCGCGCGTGGACCCGCTCGACGATCGCGTCGTCCACCTCCCGGTGCGCCATGTGGCCCCACCAGATCAGCACGTCGGTCTCGGCCAGGGTCGCCTCGGTCAGCCCGTGCTCCGGCTCGTCGAGCGTGGCGGTGCGCACCGCGGCCAGCCCCGCCTCGCGCAGCCCCGCCGCGATCGTCGCGTGGATGCCCTCGGGGTAGTGCCGCCGCACCTTCTCGTCGGTCTTCTCGTGGCGGAACTCGTTCCAGACCGTGACCCGCGGACCCTGCCCGGCGCTCATCGGCTGCTCCTTTCTTGATGGGCGGTTGTCAATTGCGGCCGATAGGGAACGTTCACCACAGAGGCACGGAGGACGAGGGAGAGTTCACAGAGGAAACGAGAAGACAGAACTCCGTGTCCTCTCCTCCGTAACTCTGTGTCTCTGTGGTGAACCCCGTCAATCCTTCGCCGCCCCGTCCAGGACGACCTCGCGGCCTTCGAGGGCGGAGGCGTAGCAGGCGTCGATGATCCGCGCGCGCCGCAGCCCCTCGCGCCCGACGTGCGCCGACCAGTCGCCGCCGCGGATCGCCTCCACGAACTCGCGCACGACCGCCTGGTGGTAGCCGCCGCGCGTCACCCGCGGCGCCATCACGTTGGGGATCCCCGTTACGTCGTTGTAGATCCGCAGCGTGTCCTCCCAGCCGTAGTTCTTGACCGCGATCTCCGCCCCCCCCTCGGTGCCGTAGAGGACGATGCCGTAGTCGTCGCCCCAGTTGCCGTAGACCGCCCAGCTCGCCTCCAACTGCAGCGTCGCGCCGCCGTCGGTGCGCATGTAGGCGGTTGCCAGGTCCTCGACCTCGTAGTTGGTGTCGCCGGAGAGGAACTTCTGGCTGCCGGTCTCCTTGCGGCTGCCCCGCCCGCGCGGCCCGAGTTCGGCGTAGGTCGTCGCGCTGACCGTCGTCACCGCCGGCTCGCCGAGCAGGTAGAGCGCCATGTCGAGGACGTGGACGCCGAGGTCGATCAGCGGCCCGCCCCCGGCCATCTCCTTGCTGGTGAACCAGCTCGTGATGCCGGGGATGCCCTGGCGGCGCATCCAGTAGGCCTTGGCGTAGTAAATGCGGCCCAGGCCGCCCTCGTCGATGTACGCCTTGAGCGTTTGCATGTCGCCGCGCTGGCGGTGGTTGAACGCGACGTGCAGCACGCGCCGCGCCTCGATTGCGGCCTGCACCATCCGCTCGGCCTCCTCGCCCGAGCGCGCCAGCGGCTTCTCGCACAGGACGTGCTTGCCGCCCTCCAGCGCCGCGACCGTGGCCGGCAGGTGCAGGTTGTTCGGCAGGCAGACGCTGATCACGTTGAGGTCGTCGCGCGCGACCATCTCGCGCCAGTCGCGGTAGGTGTCCCGCACCCCGTAGTTCGCCTTGAACAGTTCCAGCCGGTCCTCCTCCAAACCGGCGGCGGCGACCACCTCCGCGTCGGGGACCTGCAAATAGGCCTTCGTGTGCGTCTCCCCGGCGAACCCGAGGCCGATCACCCCCACCCGCAGGTGGTGCATGGGCGACCCTGGCGACAACGCTCCCAACCGTCCCTCCTCAACTCTTCCACACCCCGAAACGGGCGCTCTTCCTCGAGGGGATCACCCCCTCACCCCGCGCCCCATACTACCACCTCGGACGCGAATCCCCCGCGCCCCCGCGCCCCGCGCCCCCGCACCCTTCCCCCGCTCTACGCTCCACGCCCCACGCTCCACGCTCCACGCTCCACGCCCCCGCCCCCCGCCCTACGGCGCGCTCCGCCCGGCGGCGATCTCGCTCTCCGGCTCGGGCGAGAGGTGGCCGATCTCGTTGCGGCAGACGAAGCTCACCGCCTGGGCGTCGCTCGGGTCGATCGTCACCTCGGTCAGCGAGCAGTTGTCGAGCTGGTGCCGCGGCCAGACCTCGCGCGGCTCGCGCAGCAGGTGATCGATCATCCAGGCCAGCGCCCCGCCGTGCGAGACGACCACCACCGCGCCCCGCTCCAGCCGGTGCGCCTGCACGATGCGGTCGATGATCGCGGCGGTGCGCGCGCCGAGCTGCCGCCCGCTCTCGCCGCCCGGCCAGATGTAGTCGACCCCGCCCGTGCGGAACCGCTCGGCCTCCTCCGGATGGCGCGCGGCCCACTCGTCGAAGGTCAGCCCGGCCGCGTCGCCGACGTCGATCTCCGCCAACTCCTCGAACGGCTCGGGCGCGCGCCCGAGCGCCGCGCCGATGACCTGCGCCGTCTCGAAGGCGCGCGGCAGCGGGCTGCTGTACAGGGCGATCACGTCGCCCCGCGCCGCCAGGTGTGCCCCGATCTCGCGCGCCTGCCGCTGGCCGCGCGCCGTCAGCAGATCGCCCCGCCCCTGCAACTGGCGCGTCACGTTGCCCGCCGACTCGCCGTGCCGCACCAACAGCAACTGCATCGTCCCCTCCTCCCGACCGTGGACCACCCCCGCCCGCCCCCCGGCCCTCCACCGTTGGGGGGCCGGGGGGCCGCAGTTCCCCGCACGCAATATGCGACAATATACCGCAATACTCCGACGTTCGACGTGCAGACGTTCGACCTTCGACCTTCGACCCTCGACCCTCAACCCTTCACCCCGCGAGGCAGAGATGGCGAACGCCAACGGCGCCCCCACCCGCACCACGACCCTCCCCAACGGCCTGACCGTGCTGACCCGCGAGATGCACCACGCCCCGCTCGCGACCTTCTGGGTCTGGTACCGCGTCGGCGCCCGCAACGAGGTCCCCGGCATCACCGGCATCTCCCACTGGGTCGAGCACATGCTCTTCAAGGGGACGCCCACGCTGGCGGCGGGCGAGATCTTCCGCCGCGTCAACAGCAACGGCGGCACCCTCAACGGCTTCACCTGGCTCGACTACACCGCCTACTACGAGACGCTGCCCGCCGACCGGCTCGACCTGGCCCTCGCGATCGAGTCCGACCGCATGATCAACGCCCGCTTCGACCCCGACGAGGTCGCCTCCGAGCGCACGGTGATCATCTCCGAGAAGCAGGGGGGCGAGAACCACCCCACCACCCACCTGCGCGAGGCGACCGCCGCCGCCGCCTTCCGCATCCACCCCTACCGCCAGGGGGTGATCGGCTACCTCAGCGACCTCCAGGCGATCACCCGCGACGACCTCTACCGCCACTACCAGACCTACTACCGCCCGAACAACGCCGTCGTCGTCGCGGTCGGCGACTTCCGGACGGACGAGCTGCTGGCGAAGATCGAGGCCGCCTTCGGGCCGCTCCCCGCCGGCGGCGCGATCCCCACCGTCCGCCCGGTCGAGCCGCCGCAGGAGGGGGAGCACCGCGTCGTCGTGCGCCGGCCCGGCCCGCTGCCCCACTTCCTGGTCGGCTACCACACTCCGGCGGTCGCCAGCCCGGACGCCTTCCCGCTGCTGGTCCTCGACACCGTCCTCGGCGGCGCGGGAGCGATGGGCTTCTCGGGCGGGGCGAGCCTGGGGCGCTCGTCGCGCCTCTACCGCGCCCTGGTCGAGACCGGGCTCGCCTCCGGCGCGTCCTCGTCCTACGCCCTCACGCGCGATCCCTACCTCTTCAGCATCTCGGTCGCGCTGCGCCCGCAGGTCGCGCTGGCGGAGGTCGAGCGCGTCGTCTTCGCCGAGATCGACCGGCTGCGCGACGAGCCGGTGCCGGAGGAGGAGCTGGCGCGGGCGCTGAAGGGCATCCGCGCGCAGTTCGCCTACGCCAGCGAGGGCGTCACCAACGTCGCCTACTGGCTCGGCAGCCTCGAAACGATCCACACCCACACCCTCTACGACGAATTCATGGACCGCCTCGCCGCCGTCACCGCCGCCGACCTCCAGCGCGTCGCCCGCCAGTATCTCGGCGTCGAGAATCGCACGGTCGGCCACTTCGCCCCGAGCGACGCTGCCCCGAGCGGAGCGCAGGGGGCGACGAGCGACGAGCGGGCGGCGCTGTGGCTGCCGGACGGCCGGCAGTGGCTAACGGGGGGAGCGCGGGGTGCGGAGTGCGGGGTGCGGGATGACGAAGGGGAGGCCACCCCGACCGCATCCTCGGCGCTCACGCCCGTGCCGTTCACATTCGCGGACACCACCGGCGTCGCCCCGATCCCCAATCCGCAATCCGCAATCCGCAATCCGCAATCATTCCAGCGCCAAGCGCTGGATAACGGCATCGTCGTCCTCGGCAGTGAGCGCCCCGAGTCGCCGGCGGTGGCCCTGCGGGCGCGGCTGCGGGCCGGGGCGATCCACGACACGGCGGAGACGGAGGGGCTGGCGCGGCTGACGGCGGCCATGCTGCAGCACGGCACGGAGCGCTATTCGTTCGCCGAGTTGAACGACCTGACCGACGCGCTCGGCGCGTCGCTCGGCGCGGACGCGGGCCGCATGGCGGTCGAGCTGTCGGTGCGCTGCCTGGTGGAGGACTTCGACCGGATGGTCGGCATCCTGGCCGAGGTCGTGCGCCGCCCGACCTTCCCCCCCGAGGAGTTGGAGAAGGTGCGCGGGCAGACGCTCGCCGCGATCCTGCGGGGCGAGCAGGACACCCGCACCGTCGCCGAGCGCGCCCTGCGCGAGGCGGCCTACCCGGCGGGGCATCCCTACGCCCGCTCGGTCGTCGGCACGCAAGGTTCGGTGGCGGGCCTCGACCGCGCCGCGCTGCAAGCGTTCCACGCCCGCCACTACCGCCCCGACCTCCTCTCCTTCGCGGTCGTCGGCGGCGTCGGCTTCGACGCCGCCGTGGCGGCGATCGCGCGCGAGTTCGGCGACTGGCGCGCGGAGGGGGCGGCGCCCGCCTTCGACATCCCGCCCGCCGCCCCGCCGGACGAGGCGCGGCGGGTGGAGCGGACGCTGGCGGGCAAGACGCAGGCGGACATCGCGCTCGGCCTGCCGGCGATCGGCCGCGCCGATCCCGACTACTACGCGCTCGACATGGCGAACCTGATCCTCGGGCGGCTAGGGCTCTACGGCCGGCTCGGCAAGACGGTGCGCGAGGAGCAGGGGCTGGCCTACTACGCCTACAGCCTCCTCGAGGGGGGCAAGGGGCCGGGCGCCTGGGGGGCCAGGGCGGGCGTGGCCCCGGCCAACGTCGAGCGCGCGATCGCCAGCATCGTCGCCGAGGTGCGGCGGCTGCGGGACGAGCCGGTCGACGAGGACGAGCTGGCCGACGCGCGCGACTTCCTCACCGGCTCGCTGCCGCTGGCGCTGGAGGGGGCCGACGGCGTGGCGCGCACGCTGCTGGAGATCGAGTCCCACGACCTGGGGCTCGACTACCTGGACCGCTACCCCGGCATCATCCGCGCCCTGACCCGCGAGCAGTTGCAGGAGGCCGCGCGCCGCCACCTCCTCCCCGACCGCCTGGCGATCGCCGTCGCCGGGCCGGGACCGGACGGCGCGGAGCCCGCATCGTAGGGGCGGTTCGCGGCGGACCCGCCACCGATACGGCGATCCGCTGGCCCACTGGGAGAGGTGGAAGGGGCACCCCGCGCGCTGCACCGGCGCGAGCACTTGTCGCCGACGTCACCCTGTTCTACGACGCCGTGAGCGGTGTTCGCCGGGCGGGGCAAGTCCTTTAGAGCGTCGTGTCGGGCGCGTCCGCGAAGAAGTCGGCGACCGCGGCGCGCACCGGCAGCGTCGGCGAGACGAGTTCGCCCTCCGGCGCGACGTGCGCCACCTGGAGGTACTGGCCGCTGGCCCGCTCCGGCTCGCTGTGGACGAGGATATCGCGCTCGCCGGGGCGGATGACCCAGTACTCCGGCACGCCCGCCCGCGCGTAGGCCGCCCGCTTCACCACCAGGTCCTGCTCGGGATTCGAGGGCGACAACACCTCCACCAGCAGCGCCGCGACGCCGTAGATGTGCCGATCCCGCATCATGCCCAGGTCGGCCGCGCGGACGACCACGATGTCAGGCTGGACCGGGTCGCATCCCGGCATGAAGAGGCCGATCGGCGCCCAGAGCGTCACGCCAAGCGCGGCATCGTCGATGGCGCGGAATAAGGTGCGCACCACTTGGCGCACGATCCACTGGTGGAAGTTGCTCGGCGCGGTCGTCACGTAGAGCACCCCGTCGATAATCTCGTAGCGGTCACCGTCGTTCGGCAGCCGCTCCCAATCCGCCGCCGTCCAGTTCGCGTCGGTCGAGCGGAGCGTGACGTCGCGTGGCAGTGCGATCAGCGACATCGGTCCCTCCTGCGATCGGACGCATCCAACGGACGCGACCCCTCGCGCATCCGCGGCATCACATCGCGCCCACAGCGGAGTATACGACACAGCGGCCTACGGCCGCGAAAGCTGGCCGGTGCGGCCCAATCCGAGGCGGGAGCCGCAGTGGCGTCCCGCGCATCGATCGCGGCAGCGGCACAGGGCCACCACCGGCGCCGCAGCGCCACCCTCGTCGCGCCAGCCGTTCCGTTCCCGCGAGACGGTCGGCATCCCGGCGTGGGTGTGCGGTAGAATGATGCCCTACGACGCCGGGAACGAGGCGGGACTGCCGGCCGATGGCCGGGGCGAAGGAGGCGGACCGATGAGCGACGCCGACAGCGCGCGACCGGGCGACGGGGCCGGCGAGTCGGACCGGCCGATGACCTTGCAGGAACACCTGGCGGAGTTGCGCGGCCGGCTGATCAAGGCGGGCCTCGGGGTCGTCGCCGGCATGGTCGGCGGCTTCTTCGTCGCCGAGCGCATCCTCGGCTCGATGCAGTCCAGGGTCATCGGCGCCGATCCGGAGGGGCGGATCGTCCAGACCAACCTCACCGAGGCGATCTCGGTCTACTTCAAAATCAGCTTCTCTATGTCGGCATCGCGCTCGCCATGCCGCTGATCCTCTACCAGGCCATCCGCTTCCTCGCGCCGGGGCTGACCCGGA
Organism: Thermomicrobiales bacterium; assembly: GCA_030446685.1. Taxonomy (GTDB): domain Bacteria; phylum Chloroflexota; class Chloroflexia; order Thermomicrobiales; family CADCWN01; genus JAUJMV01. The sequence continues at coordinate 152,951 of JAUJMV010000008.1, forward strand.
CGGAGAAGGGCTACGTCTTCGCGATGCTGCCCTGCACCCTCGCCTTCTTCGCGCTCGGCGTCGCGTTCTCATCACTGGTCGCGGTCCCGAACATGATCCGCTTCCTGCTGGAGTTCAGCAAGCGCCTGGGGATCGCCAACACCATCCGCGTCGAGGACATCCTCGGGTTCTACGCGACCCTCTCCCTCTGGACCGGCATCGTCTTCGAGATGCCCCTGCTGATGTTCCTCCTGGCCTCGCTCAACGTCGTGCCCTACCGGACCCTGCGCCGCGGCCGCAAGTACGCGGCGGTCGGCCTGATGGTCCTCGCCGCGGTCATCACGCCGACCCCCGAGCCGACGAGCATGCTGATCATCTGGGCGCCGATGTACCTGCTGTTCGAGCTCGGCCTGATCCTCGCGCGCTTCGCCCGCCCGCGCCGGCGGACCTCCGGCCTGGCGCTGCTCGCCGGCGCGCTCTACCTGGGCGCGGCGCCCTACGTCCGCGCCGTCCGGGCCGTCCACGCGCGCCGCCGCGCCGGGGCGCTGGCGTAACGGCCCACCGCCGGCTCGCGCCCGGTGGCGGCTGGCCGGGGGCAGGGCGGCGTGCGCGACGGTGTGCCGAAGCCCAATCAGCCGACTGAATGGCCGTATCACCACGACGCGTGGGAACGGTCCTTCCCCTCTCCCAAGGTTGGGAGAGGGGTGCCGCCGGGTGCCCCCTGGGCGTGGCGGCGGGGGTGAGGGCCGTCGAACCTTGGCCCCCCTGTAGGGGGATGCGCTATCATGTCCGCGTGATGAAAGCATCTCTCGGGCGGATCGCGCGCCCCGCGGCCGCCGCGCGCTGGCGGCTGCTCGCGCTGCTGGCCGGCCAACTGATCTCCTGGACCGGCAACCGCATCAGCGCGGTCGCGCTGCCGCTGCTGGTGATCGAGCGGTACGGCGTCGGGCTGTCGCTGGGCCTGATCGCCGCCACCCGCCTGGTCCCGCGCGTCCTCCTCGGGCCGTGGGCCGGGGCGCTGGTGGACCGCCTGCCCCGGCGCGCGACCGTCGCGGCCGCCAACGTCGCCAGCGCCGGACTGGTGGCCTTGATCCCCTTCACCACGAGCCTGCCCCAACTCTACCTGCTCGGCGCGGCGCTCGGCGTGGTGGAGACGCTGCTGCGCCCGGCCAGCTTCGCGCTGCTGCCGGAGGTCTTTCCCAGGGACGATCTCTACCGGGTCAACGCCGCGCAGGAGATCATCGACGCGGTCTCCAACCTGGCGGGTCCGGCGCTGGCGATCGCGCTGGTGACCGGCCTCGGCGTCGGGGGCGCCTTCGCCGTCGACGCGGCCTCCTTCCTGCTCGCCGCGCTGCGCCTGGCCGCGCTGCGCCCGCTCCCCGCCGCCGAGCATCCCGCCGCGCCGGCCGCCGGGCGCTGGCCGCCGGCGCCGGCTCGTTCGGCGCGGCCTGGCGCATCCTGCGCGACGACCGCGACGGGTCGCTGCCGCTCCTGCTGGCGGTCAACGCCGTCTACACCCTCGGGATCGGCGCGCTGCTGGTCCTCTACGCGCCGCTGGCGCTCGGGCCGCTCGGGGCCGGGGAATGGGGCTTCGGCGCCCTGGTCACGGCGACCGGGCTCGGCGCGCTCCTCGGCGTCCTGCTCGCGCCGCGCTTCGGCCCGCGCCTGACGCCGCGCCGGCTGCTGGCGCAACTCGCGCTGTCCGGCCTGCTGCTGCTGGCGGCCGGGCCGCTGCGCGCCTTCTGGCCGGTCGCGATTCTGCTGACGCTGGCGCACATCCCGGAGAGCTTCGCCTACCTCGTCTTCGCCACCGAATCGCAGCGCCGCGTCCCGGCGCGGCTCCTCGGGCGCTACTACGGCGTGGCGATGACGATCCTGGCGGCGGCGCTGCTGCTCGGCAACCTGCTCGGCGGGCTCGGCGCCGCGCGCCTGGATCCGCGGATCGGCGTTTCTCTCGTCGGCGCGGGCTTCATCGCGGCGGCGCTGGCGGGCCTGGCCCTCGCCCCCCGGCTCGGTCGCGCCCCCGCGGCCGCCGACCAACACGCCCCCGCAGCCGGGGGGAGTAGCCGATGGCCTGGCCGCACTGGCGGCCCCGCCGCCCGAGGGGCTATCTGCGCGACCGGCAGCGCGCCGCGTCCCGCCGGGCCGCGGCGGCAACCGTCGCGACGCTGCTGGCGGGCACGCTGGCGGCGCTCGGCGCTGTCGTCGCCTTCGCCGTCGCGCCGCCGCCCGTCGCGGCCGGCGTCGCGGTCGCGCTGCTCTTGCTGCCTCTTGCTGCTTGGATCGCCTCCCGGCGTGCGGCGGGGCGGGCGGCGCGCTTCCGGGCCGGCGCGCGGGGCGAGGACGCGCTCGAACGGGCGCTGGCCGCGGCGCTCCGCGACGACTACACCCTCTACCGCAACCTGCACCTCCCCGGCGGCGGGGGCGACCTCGACGGCGTGCTGCTGGGGCCGCCCGGCCTGATCCTGCTGGAGAACAAAGCCTACCGCGGCGAATTCGTCATCTTCGGCGACCGCTGGACCCGTGCCGCCGCGCCGGGCAGCCCCGACCTGCACCCCTGGCACGGCAGCCCGACCGCGCAGGCCGCCCGCGACGCCGCGCGCCTCGCCGCGCCTGGCTGGCGGACCGCGACCCCACCCTCGCCGCCGTCCCGATCCACCCCGTCGTCGCCCTCTCCTCCGGCCGCGTGCGCGAGCAGCGCCGCCGGCCGAGCGTCCCGGTCGTCCCGCTCGCCGACCTCGGGCGCCACATCCGCCGCCTGCCCCGCACCCGCCGGCTCGATCGGGATCAATGGGCGGCACTTGCGGCGGCCCTCGATCGGTTGAACGAGGATTAGGCCGGAACGGCCCCCGAACTGGGGGGAGAAGGGCCAGACGATCGCATCAGCCTTCCGAGTACGTCACCAGTCGGCCCTCGCATCCTCCATATCAAAACGGCCTGCGAGGATTGGCTGACAAGGGGCGGATTGATGACGCGGCCCTCGCGGTGGCCGGGCGCTGGTGGCGGTGCGGCGCGGCGGCGCGGCGGGCCGGTGGCGCGGGGGCCGGCCAGCGCCGCGGCCAGGCGCGCCCCCGCGCCGCCAGCCGGCCCGGCCGACTCAGCCCGCGGCGGAAGCCCGTGTCCAGATGCGCACGCCGTGCCAGCGACGCCACCACCGGCGCCAGGTCCAGTGCCGCGCCACCCGCACCGCTGGTCGGTCCGGCGCGTGCGCTGCCACTGCGCGCCGCGGCGCGCGTCTTGAAGCACCCCCGCGCCGGCCCAGCCCGGCCCGGCACCAACGCGCGCGCAGCCCGCACCAGGCGACGCCGATCCGGTCCGGCGGCAGGGCGGTCAGCATGCGCTGCCCTGCGGCGCCCTGCTCGGCCGGCGCCAGTGGCGCCCTGGGGGCACCACCACCAGCGCCGCAGGCGCGCCGCAGCGCGCTGGTCGGCGGTTGAGGTGCCAGGCCAGCGCGCTGCCCGGTAGGTCGCGCGCCGACCGCCAGCGCGGTGGTCGCCGCGGAGCCCCGGCACCAACGCGCGCGCGCCCGCCCGCCACCGCTGGCCGGCCACCTGGAAGCGGATCGTCTCCTGGACGCGCAGGGCGGGGCGCCAGCCGGGCTGGCGGATGCGCTGCCGCCGCGGGCGCCACAGCCCCTGCTCCGCCGGCGCCAGGCCCCACTGCTGCGCCGGGCGCAGGTGGGGCAAGTGGCGCGCGATCAGCTCCAGGATCTGGTCGGATTCCCTGGGAAAGCACAGGCGTCCCCTCCAGCCTCAGGGTTGCCCGGCACACCCATGATGCCAGAGGGCGCGGCGCTTGCCCACTGTTGACGCGCTTCACTCCCGATACCTCCCCTGGTGAGCCCGGGATGGGGGGCCGGGGGGCGCCCCCGCAGGCAATGCCCCCACACCGCCCGGCCGGTCGCTGGCACCACCCGCCCCCCGCCGCGGGTCCGTCCTGATACGCCGGTCTCTAATCCGCCCGCGCGGGCGCACGCGGGATCTGGCCAGCCCGCGCGAACGGCAAAACGACGAAACGAACCCCGCGCGCCGGTCGGCTTTTCGGCGTCACGGCTGGGAAAACCCGGTCACGGCGCCCGCGCGGGACCGCCCCCAAACACCCCCCAAATGCCGCCGACCCCGCGCGTTTTCGCGCCGATCGGCCGTGCTATACTACTCGTCGCCGCCCACGCTCCACGCGCACGCCGCGTGCGCGATCCGGCGCGCGACCGGGCGACGGGCGAGCGGGGACAGGGCGCGAGCAGAGTGGAGGGGCGGGTGGCGAAAGATCGCGCGGGCTACGGGTGGGACCGACCGGCGGTGCGCGCGGCGCTGGCCGCCGCCGAGCGCGGCGGCCCGGCGACGGCCGATCTCGCCCGCCGCATCTGCGCGATCCCCGCGCCGACCTTCGAGGAGGCCGAGCGCGCCGCCTTCGTCCGCGACCAGTTCGCCGGCCCCGACCTCCAGGTCGCCGGCGACCCCGCCGGCAACGTGATCGCCCGCCGGCCCGGCCGCCAGCGCGCCGGCGCCCTCCTCCTCGCCGCGCACACCGACACTGTCTTCCCGCGCGGCACCGACCTCACCGTGCGCGAGCGCAACGGCCGCCTCTACGGCCCCGGCATCGGCGACAACAGCCTGGCGGTCGCCTCCATCATCATGCTGCCGCGCGTCCTCGACGCCGCCGGCCTGCGCACCCGCCACGACCTCCTCCTCTGCGCCAACACCGGCGAGGAGGGGCTCGGCGACCTGCGCGGCATCAAGCAGATCGTCGCGGACCACCGGGACGGCCTCGGCGCGGTGATCGCGGTCGAGGGGCACAACCTCGGGCGCGTCACCCACCAGGCGGTCGGCTCGCGCCGGCTGCGGGTCGCCGTCGAGGGGCCGGGCGGCCACAGTTGGGGCGCCTTCGGCAACCCCAGCGCCATCCACGCCCTCGGCGAGATCATCGCCGCCATCGCCCGCCTCCCCGTGCCGCGCGAGCCGAAGACGACCTTCAACGTCGGCCTGATCGAGGGCGGCGTCTCGGTCAACACGATCGCCCCCGCCGCCAGCCTCGTCCTCGACCTGCGCTCGACCGACCCCGCCGCGCTCGCGACGCTCGAAGGCCAGGTCCGCGAGATCCTCCGCCGCGCCGAGGGGGGCGGCATCCGCGTCCGCGACGAGGTCATCGGCGACCGCCCCGCCGGCGCCCTCCCCCCCGACGCCCCGCTGGTGCGCGCCGTCCTCGACGCCCTGCGCGAGCTGGGGGTCGAGCCGGTCCTCGACGCCTCCAGCACCGACGCCAACGTGCCGCTCGCCGCCGGCATCCCGGCCGTCTGCATCGGCCTCACCCGCGGCGGCCACGCCCACCGCGAGGACGAGTTCATCGAGCTCGCCCCGATCGGGCGCGGCCTGCAGCAGCTCGTCCTCCTCGTCGCCGCCCTGGCCGGGGTGGCCTAGATGGCCGGGCGAAGGATCGCGGCGGTCCACGCTGGGTGGACGCGTAAGAAATCGGTTGCACCACAGAGACACAGAGAGCGGAGGAGAGAACACAGAGTCTATTGTTTCGTCTTCTCTGCGCCCTCCCCCTCGTCCTCTGTGCCTCTGTGGTGCAACGTCCCCGCCGGAAGTGAGTGACCGTTGAGCACCACCGTCTACGTCGCGCTCGATGTCGAGGCGACCGAGATGCACCCCGAGCGCGGCGAGATCATCGAACTCGGCGCGATCAAGTTCACCGCCGAGCGCGTCCTCGACCGCTGGAGCGCCACCGTGCGCCCGCGCGGCCCCGTCCCCTTCGCGATCACCGAGCTGACCGGCATCACCAACGACGAGGTGCGCCGCGCCCCGCCCTTCCTCGCGGTCGCCCCGCGCCTCACCGCCTTCGTCGGCCAGCACCCGATCGTCGGCCAGTCGGTCTGGATGGACCTCGACATGGTCCGCGCCGCCGGCCTCCACCTCACCAACCCGGTCTACGACACCTTCGAGCTGGCGACCCTCACCCTGCCCGGCCTGCCCGCCTACAGCCTGCGCCAGATCGCCGCGCGCCTCGGCGTCCCGCTCCCGGTCGAGCACCGCGCCCTCGCCGACGCCGGGGTGACGGTCGAGGTCTTCCGCGGGCTCCTCGCGCGCCTCGCCGAACTCGACGCCGAGACGCTCGCCGAGGTCGCCCGCCTCCTCACCGACGCCAAGTCGCCGCTGATGCCCCTCTTCCGCGAGCTCGCCCGCCAGAAGACGCGCGAGGGGCTGGGCGGCGCCCTCGGCGCCTCCCTGCGCCGGCAGCTCGCCGCCGGGGCGCGCGACGCCGGCCAGGGCCTCGACACCCTCTTCCTGATGCCCCGCCAGCGCCCCGAGCGCCTGGAGCCGACCGGCGACACCCGGCCGATCGACAGCGCCGGCCTCCGGGCCCTCTTCGCCCCGGACGGCCCCTTCGCCCGCGCCTTCCCCGCCTACGAGCACCGCCCGCAGCAACTCCAGATGATGGAGGCCGTCGCCCGGACCTTCAACGAGGGCGGCCACCTGGTCGCGGAGGCCGGCACGGGGACGGGGAAAGCCCTCGATGTCGACACCCGATCCCCACCCCGACTGGCTGGAAGCGCCTGGGCGACCTCCAGGCCGGGGACCGCGTCTTCGATGAGCGCGGCCAGCCCTGCACCGTCACGGCGGCCTGGCCGGTCATGCACGACCGCCCTTGCTTCGAGGTCGCCTTCTCCGACGGCTCCTGCTCGTCGCGGACGAGGATCACCTGTGGGCATCGCACACGCGGCGCGACCGTAAGCGAGACCACGTCTTCCGCACCTACGGGTCGCCGACAAGTATCGCGAAAGCCCGGGGAGCGTTCGCCGTCCCCATTCCACCACCACGATTCCGCAGGTCGTCGAGGTGGTCGGTGAGCGGCATGCGACGTTGGTCTACAACGTCGCCCGCCGGCTGCCTGTGCTCGGGAGCGGAGGTACGGCGCGCGGCTCTACGACGCTCGGCTCGGTCGGCGACCGGCTGAGGCCTGGTCCGCGACCAGCGCGACCACCAGGGCAGCCGTACACCGTCCTCACGACCGGCGAGATGCGCCACACCCCAAGACCGCCGCCGGAAGCCACAATCACGCCGTGCGCGCCCCGTGGCCTACCCCGAGGCCGCCCTGCCCATTGCCCCGTATGTCCTCGGGCTCTGGCTCGACGCGGCGCTCGATTACGACGGCCGGGCGAAGTCCTCCGACTCATCGAGGCCGTGCGGGTACACCACCCGCAAGTTGGCGCATCGGTATCACTACGCCGTCTACGACGAGAACGGGCCGGGCAAGAACCGCTGGCGCCCCTCCCTTACCCAGGGCTTGCGGCTGCTCGGCGTTTTGAAGAACAAGCACATCCCCGCGAAGTATCTGACTGCTTCCGAATCGCAGCGGCGCGCGCTGCTCGCGGGACTGCTCGACAGCGACGGCACGGTGAATGCCCACGGCGCCGTCGAGTTCACCACAACCAGTCGGCGTTTGGCCGAACTGCGGCCTGCTCTCTCGGCTACCGCGCCGTCATCCGGGAGAAACGCGCCACCCTGCGCGGCAGAGATTACGGCCCCGCGTGGACCATCGCTTTCACCACGACCGACGAGGTGTTCCGCCTCGCACGCAAGCGCCTGGCCCACAAGGACCGCCTCCGCAACTTCAATCCCGAACGCAGCAGCTACCGCTATGTGGAAGAGATCCGCGCCGTGCCATCCCGCCCGGTGCGCTGCATCAGCGTCGATTCGCCCAGCCGGCTCTATCTCGCCGGGAAGACCTTCATCCCCACCCACAACAGCGTCGCCTACCTGCTCCCCGCCATCATCCACGCCGTCACCCGCGGCGAGACGGTCGTCGTCTCCACCGCGACGATCAACCTCCAGGATCAGCTCTTCCGCAAGGACATCCCCGATCTGCAGCGCGTGCTGGCCCTGGTCGGCGAACGCGGAACGCGGAACGCGGAACGCGGAAGGGAGGCGGCGGACGCCGGGCAGCAGGCCGCGGCAGACGACCCCACGGCCCACCGCCCACGGCCCGCGGCCCACGCGCCGATCCCGGCGCACTTCGACGCGGCTCCTCAAGGGCCGGGCGAACTACCTCTGCCTCAGGCGCTGGTTCGCCCTGCGGCGCGGCGGGCCGGAGGCGCGGCACACCCCGGAGGACGCCCAGGTGCTGGCGAAGACCCTCCTCTGGCTGCAGGAGACCGACACCGGCGACCGCGCCGAACTGCTCCTCCTCCCCGCCGAGCAGGCGGCTGGGGCGGCCGGCCGAGCACGAGGGCGCCTGCGTCGCCGCGCAGTGCCCCTTCCAGAAGCGCGGCCAGTGCTTCCTCTACCGCGCGCCGCCAGGCCGAGAGCGCCCACGTCGTCGTCGTCAACCACGCCCTCCTCCTCTCCGACCTCGGCACCGACGGCGGGGTCCCGCCCCCTACCAGCACCTGATCGTCGACGAGGCCCACCATCTGGAGGCCGAGGCGACCAAGCAGTTCGGCTTCGAGGTCGACGCCGCGCGGCTCGCCCTCCACCTCGACGCCCTCGGCAAGGGGACGCCGCCGCCCGCCGCGAGAGCACCCTGGCCGAGCTGCGCGCCCGCCTCAACGTGACCCGCGGCAAGGCCGCGCGCGAGGCGAAGGCGCGCGCCGACGACGTCGCCGAGCCGATCGCCCGCGCGATCGAGGAGGCCCGCGCCGCCGGCGCCGCCTTCTTCCTCCACCTCGCCGCGTTCGCCGAGCGCCACGGCGGCGAGCGCGGCGCCTACGACCAGCGCCTGCGCCTCACCGACGGGGTGCGCGGCGCCGACTGGCGCGCGGTCGAGGCCGCCTGGGACCTCCTCCACGCCCCGCTGCTGCGGATCGCCGAGGGGCTGACGACCCTCCTCCTCGCCCTCGACGCGGTCGGCGACGAGCTGGAGGGGCGCGAGGATCTCGTGATGGAGCTGACCCTCGCCGGGCGCGCCAACGCCGAGATCCGCCTGCACACGGCCGCCGCCGTCGCCAACCCCGACCCCGCGATGGTCTACTGGATCGCCGCCGGCGCGCGCGCGCGAGCGGGTCAGCCTCAACGCCGCCCCGCTGCACGTCGGCGAGCTGCTGCAGAAGGGGCTCTTCGACACCAAGCGCGGCGTCGTCCTCACCTCCGCCACCCTGGCGACCGAGGGCTCGTTCGGCTTCGTCCGCGAGCGCCTGGGCCTGGACCGGTCGAAGAAGGTCCGCGAACTGCTCGTCCCCTCCCCCTTCGACTACGAGCGCAACGTCCTCCTCTACCTGGCCGACGACATGCCGGAGCCATCGTCGCCCGGCTACCAGAAGCGGCTCAACGAGGCCCTGATCGCCCTCTGCGCCGCGACCGAGGGGCGCGCGCTGGTCCTCTTCACCTCGTATAATGCGCTCCAGACGACCTACCGGGCGATCAAGGCGCCGCTCGAGCGCGCCGGGGTGCTGGTGCTGGGCCAGCGGATCGACGGCAGCCCGCGGCAGATCCTCGACCGCTTCCGCGCCAACCCGCGCGCGGTGCTGCTCGGCACCAGCTCCTTCTGGGAGGGGTCGACGTGGTCGGCGACGCGCTGAGCGTCCTGGCGATCGCCAAGCTGCCGTTCGCCGTGCCGACCGACCCGGTCTTCGCCGCCCGCGGCGAGGGCTTCGACGATCCCTTCCTCGGCTACGCCGTCCCGGGCGCGATCCTGCGCTTCAAGCAGGGGTTCGGCCGCCTGATCCGCAGCGCCGGGGACCGGGGCGTCTGCGCCGTCCTCGACCGCCGCGTCCTCTCCAAGCGCTACGGGCGCGGCTTCATCGCCTCGCTGCCGCCCTGCACCGCGCGGCGCGGCCCGCTCGACGACCTCGGCCCGGCGGCGGCGGCGTGGCTGCGGCCGGTCGAAGGTCCGCAGGTCGCAGGTCGAAGGTCGGGGCGCGATCCGCTATCATAGCGGCCCCGCCGTCGCCGGCACGGTACCGCCTTCCGGGCGAGAGACCTTCGACCCGCGGACCTTCGACCTTCGACCACGAACACGGAGAGGAGGAACACCCCATGCCCGAACCGCGACCGACCGGGGAACGCCCGCCGCTTGACCGCAACCTGGCCCTCGAACTGGTCCGCGTGACCGAGTCGGCCGCGCTCGCCGCCTCGGCCTGGGCGGGCCGCGGCGACAAGAACGCCGCCGACCAGGCCGCGGTCGAGGCGATGCGCGTCCTCGGCGGGATCGAGATGGACGGCACCGTCGTCATCGGCGAGGGGAGAAGGACGAGGCCCTGATGCTCTACATCGGCGAGATCGTCGGCAACGGCCGCCCGCCGCAGGTCGACATCGCGGTCGATCCGATCGACGGGACCACCCTCACCGCGATGGGCATGCCGAACGCGATCTCGGTCGTCGCGCTCGCCGAGCGCGGCGCCCTCTACACCGCGCCCCCCGGCATCTTCTACATGGAGAAGCTGGCGGTCGGCCCGGAGGCCGCCGCCGCCGTCGACCTCCGCCAGACGGTCGCCGAGAACCTCGTCGCGGTGGCCCACGCCAAGGGGATGCCGGTCAGCGACGTGACCGTGGTGATCCTCAACCGCCCGCGCCACGAGGGGCTGGTCCGGGAGGTGCGCGAGGCCGGCGCGCGGATCAAGTTCATCACCGACGGCGACGTGGCCGGCGCGCTGATGGCCGCCCGCGCCGGGACCGGCGTCGACATCCTGCTCGGCATCGGCGGCGCGCCGGAGGCGGTGATCGCCGCCTGCGCCCTCAAGTGCATCGGCGGGGCGATCCAGTGCCGCCTCTGGCCGCGCGACGAGGGGAGCGCCGGCAGGCGCTCGACCGCGGCCTCGACCTCGACCGGGTGCTGCACACCGCCGACCTGGCGCGCGGCAACAACCTCTTCTTCTCGGCGACCGGCATCACCGACGGCGAACTGCTGGACGGGGTGAAGTTCTCGCGCGGCCAGGTGACGACCCAATCCCTGGTGATGCGCTCCCATTCGGGCACCATCCGCCAGATCGACTCGACCCACAGCGTCGAGAAGCTGCGCACCTACCTGCAACTCGCCGTGGACTGACGCGGGCGCGGGCGGTGGTGCAGAGGGCGGAGCGCATGAGAGCAGCGGGGCGACAGGCGGCGATTGACGCGCCCTGCCGCATCGGGCTACGCTCCTTCTGCCCTCCGCCTTCTGCCCTCCACCCTCTGCACCACCGCCCTCCGCCCGCGCCCCACGCCCTTGACAACGGTGGTATACTTAACTACGGGCAAGTGCGAACTCCGCCCGAACCTCCTTTCCACCTCGCGCGGTGACGATTTCGCGCTCCACCTTCCGTCCCTCTCCCTGTGCGCGGGATGCCATGCGTGGCAGATGAACCCCGCCGCCGGGACGCGGACGACCGTGATACAACCGACGGAGTGCGCCCCGACCGGCCCTCCCACCGCGGCCCACCGCGCGACCAAGCCCTGCGTTGTCGAGCGCCCCAGGACGGCCTGTCGTCCGGCGCCTAGTTATGGAATGGATTGCAGACACCCATGCCGAGAATTGCCAAGGACCAGACCCCGCAACCCCCACCGAGCAGGCCGAGCAGGCCGTGGCTCTCCAGGACCAGCAAGAGCAGGTGACCATGAACGACGCACCGCAGCGGCGAGCAGGCGCGCGGACGACGACCCGCCGGACGACCGCGCGGCGCGCGCGGCCGCGGCCACGCGAGGCCGGACGGCACGATCGCGCCGACGTCGCCGTCGCCGGCCGCTGGCGCCAGATCGGCCGGTGAGGATCGCGCCGGTGGCCGCCGATGGCGCGGCCGCCACGACCGACGGCGCGGCGACCCCGCCGGTCCGGCCGACGCGGCGGCGCGCGACCGCCCGGACCGAGGCCAGGGTCGAGCGCGCCCCCGAGCAGGAGGCCGCGCCGGCCCCGCCCCGCAGTCGGCCCCCAGGCCGACGGCCGCCGCCCGGCCGCCGCGCCGCGACCGGCCCCGCAGCCGTCCCAGCCCGCCCCCCGCCAGGCCCCCGGCCCCTACAGCGCCGGTCAGAACGGCCAGGGGCGGCCGGACGGCGCGCGCGAGCAGACGGCGCTCAGCGCCCCGGCGGCGCAGCCGCTGCCCGCCCGCGGCGAAGCCCACGGGCCGAATGGCCGGCAGCAACCGGCCGCGCCCCAAGCGTACCAGGCGCCGCAGGTGGCGCCGGCCGTCGCCCCGCTCGGCCAGCCGGCCCCGGCGCCGGCGAGCCCCGCCGAGGTCGCCGAGCCGGCGCGCGAGACGCGCGGCCCCGGCCCCAGTTGGTCACCGTGCCCGAACTGGAGCCGAAGAGCATCGCGGAGCTGCACGAGGTCGCGCGGTCGATCGGCATGGTTGGCTACACGCGCTACAACCGCTACGACCTGATCCACCGCATCCTCCAGCACCAGACCGAGGCGCAGGGGCACATCTACGGCGAGGGGGTGCTGGAGATCATCGAGGACGGCTTCGGCTTCCTGCGCGGCGAGCGCCTCCTCCCGGCCAGGAGGACATCTACGTCTCCCAGTCGCAGATCCGCCGCTTCGGCCTGCGCACCGGCGACCGCGTCGCCGGCCACGTCCGCCCGCCGAAGGACACCGAGAAGTTCTTCAGCATGCTGCGCGTCGAGGCGGTCAACGGCGTCGACCCCGAGACCGCCCGCCGCCGCCCCGACTTCGAGAAGCTCACCCCGATCTTCCCGCTCGAGCTGATCGACCTGGAGACGACCCAGAACGTCCTCTCCACGCGCCTCCTCAACCTGGTCGCCCCGATCGGCCGCGGGCAGCGCGGGCTGATCGTCTCGCCCCCAAGGCGGGCAAGACGATCCTCCTCAAGTCGATCGCCAACGGCATCACCTCCAACTACGACGACATGCACCTGATGGTCTGCCTGATCGGCGAGCGCCCGGAGGAGGTCACCGACATGCGCCGCTCGGTCGACGGGGAGGTGATCTCCTCCACCTTCGACGAGCCGGTCGAGGACCACACCAAGGTGGCGGAGATGGCCCTGGAGCGGGCCAAGCGGCTGGTGGAGGGCGGGCGCGACGTGGTGATCCTCCTCGACTCGATCACCCGCCTCGCCCGCGCCTACAACCTGGCCGTCCCGCCGAGCGGGCGCACCCTCTCCGGCGGCATCGACCCGGTCGCCCTCTACCCGCCGAAGCGCTTCTTCGGCGCCGCGCGCAACATCGAGGGCGGCGGCAGCCTCACCATCATCGCCACCTGCCTGATCGACACCGGTTCCCGCATGGACGACGTGATCTACGAGGAGTTCAAGGGGACCGGCAACATGGAGTTGCACCTCGACCGCAAGCTGGCCGAGCGACGCATCTACCCGTCGATCGACGTGCAGCGCTCCGGCACCCGGCGCGAGGAGCTGCTCCTCGACGACCAGACCCTCAAGCAGGTCTGGACGATGCGGCGGATGGTCGGCATGCTCGGCGGCAGCGAGGGGACCGAACTGGTCCTCAGCCGCCTCGCCAAGACCCGCACCAACGCCGACTTCCTCCTCACCCTCAACAAGGAAGTCTATCGGGCGCCCGACGCCCCGCCGACGACGCGAACGACCCCGACCAGACCGCGGGCAGCGGGGGGCGTCACAGTGACGCCCCCCGCCCTCGCTCGACGGCCGCCGCAGGCGTCGGCCGCCCCGGCGCGCGCCGCGCCCTGTGCTATACTCGCGGCCCGGGGCGTCCCCGCCCGCGCTCGCGCGCGACCGAGGCCGCGGCGGTCAGCGCCGCCCACTCCCGAGAGGCCATGACCGACACCGCGCTCGTCTACACCCCCATCTATCTCGGCCACGACACCGGGCAGAACCCCGAGAACGCGCAGCGCCTGATCGCCCTCATGGCCCACCTCGACCGCGAAGGGCTGCTCGCGGGCCGGCGCATCTTCGAGCCCGACCCCGCGCCCTTCGAGGCGCTCGCCGCCGTCCACGACCCGGCGCTGATCGAGCGCGTCCTGGAGGCGGCCGACAGCGGCGGGCGCTGGCTCGACGGCGACACCTTCGTCTCCCCCGGCTCCTACGAGGCGGCGGCCTACGCCTCCGGCGGGGCGCTGCTCGCGGTCGACGCCGCCCTGGACGACGATCCACAACGGATCTTCGTCCTCAGCCGCCCGCCGGGCCACCACGCCACGCCGGACCGCGCGATGGGCTTCTGCCTCTTCAACCACGTCGCGGTCGCCGCCCAGCACGCCCTCGACCACCACGGCCTGGAGCGCGTGGCGATCCTCGATTGGGACGTGCATCACGGCAACGGCACGCAGGACATCTTCTACGAGTCCGGCCGCGTCCTCTACGCCTCCGTCCACCAGTCGCCGCTCTACCCCGGCACCGGCCGGCGCGAGGAGACCGGCGCGGGCGCGGGCGCCGGCTCCACGATCAACGTCCCCCTGCCGCCCGGCGCCGACGCCGGCGTCTACCTCGGCGTCTTCGACGGCGAGATCCTGCCGCGCGTCCGCGAGTTCCGGCCGCGGCTCCTCCTCATCTCCGCCGGCTTCGACGCCCACCGCGACGACCCCCTGGCCTTGCAGCGCCTGACCGAGGACGGCTTCGCCGCGCTGACCCGCCGCGTCCACGATCTCGCCCGCGCCTGCTGCGACGGGCGCCTGGTCCTGATCCTCGAAGGCGGCTACCACCCGGCCGCGCTGGCCCGCTCGGTCGCCGCCGCCCTGCGGGCGCTCGACGGCGCGTAGCCCGTGGGCCGCGGGCCGCGAGGTAGAGCCGGGACCGACGGTGTGCTACGGCGGCGCGGACACCGCAATCACGGCGCAACGGCAGTGATTCGCGCCCCACGACTCATGATCCACGCCCCAGCCCCCTCCTCACACCTCGCCACGAAACATGCTTGACACGTATGGGTCATTGCCGTGGCAAGGGCAACTGCGTATCGGGGCCGAGATGCAGAGCGCACCATTCGGCGAGGCATGCCGCCGCCGGGCGGGCTGATGCCGCTACGCAGGCGGCACGACGCCGACTGCCAGGATGTTGCCCTCGCTGGTGTAGAAGTCGGGATCGTCGAGGAACTGCTCGACCGCCGCCGGGTCGCGCAGGCGTGCCCAGAGCGCCGCGTCGGCCGCGGGCAGGTCGAGGTCGGCGGCGTGGGCGGCGGCGAAGATCAGCGTGTTGCGGAGGTGGTGCCGGGTGACCGGGTCCAAGGGCGCGGCCCGCTCGATCAGGGTCGCCCGGCCCCGGACCCCGCCGAATCCCGCCCGGCGAAGCCAGGAAGGGAGTGCGGCGGCGCGCAGGCAGCCGCGCCACTGCGCCTCCCCCGCCGCCGCCCAGCCGACGACCGCGCGCAGCACGAGGCCGGGTGGCCCGGGGAGGATGCGCGTCAGCGTCCCGTCAGCCTCCTTGAGCGCCACGAGGCTGCCGGGGCGCACCACCCGCCGGAACTCGGCCAGTGCGGTCGCCAGCTCCGCGTCGGTCAGGTACTGCGAGGTATTGGCGAACCAGACCGCGTCGAAGGAGGCGTCGGGATAGGGCAGGCCGAGCACCGTGCCGACGGCGACCTCGAGCGGGCAGGGCAGCGCCCAGGCTGGCGCGCGGCGCTCTACCAGCGCCGCGCTGTCGGGCGCGAGGTCGAGGGCCGCCAGAGCCCCGAGCGGCCCGACCAGCTCGGCCAGCCAGGGGAGGAAGGAGCCGCTGCCGCAGGCGGCGTCGAGTACCCGCCAGCCGGGCCGGATGCCCACCGCGCGTAGCTGCGCCGCATACTCCGGGCGCGCCATCTCGAAATGCGAATCGAGCCGATCGCCCCCGGTCAACGCCCGTCCAGTCGAGGAGGCGTGGGCATCCGGGGGACCTCGCCGGGTCGGGTCGGCCATCGCCCTCACTCCTTCGCGCGTGCGAATGCCCTCGCCGCGGCCCGCCTGACACCACTGGGCCATGCGCCAGGCGGGGGCGCTGTCGCCGTGCCGCCCCGCTGGTCACCGGCGTGCGACGGCGATGTGGGTCTGCATGGGGCAGCGGAGCGCGGTGCCATCCAGGTACGGCCGGACCTGTGGCACCAGTTCCTCCTCGATGCCGCGGGCCGTCGCCGCCACTTCCTCCAGGGGGAGTGTGGCGAGGGCGGGTACGACCGCCGCCACGGCCTGCACCGTGCGGCGCACGAACTCGCCGAGGTCGGGGTAGCGGATGGTCAGCGCGACCGCGGTGACCTCCACCGCCGTGAAGCCCGCCCCCGCCAGGAGCCCCCGCACCTCGCCGGCGTCGGTCAGCGAGAAGGGGACAGCGGCCGGCGCCAAGCCCAGGCGCCGCGCGGCGACGCGGTTGTAGGCGGCGACGACCGGGCTCCGGTCGAGCGAGGCCCAGGTGCTGACGAGGGTCCGTCCGCCGGGGGCGAGGACCCGGTGGAGTTCGCGCAGGGCGGCGGGCTTGTCGGGAAAGTACTGGAGGCCCTGCTGGCAGAGAGCCAGGTCGAACGCGCCGGCCGCGTAGGGCAGCGCCGCCGCGTCCCCCTGGTCCCACGTCGCGGCGATCCCCTCCGCCTCAGCCCGCCCCCGCGCAACCGCCAGCATGGCTGGGCTCACGTCGAGGCCGGTGACGCTCCCGTTCGGGACGATGTGCGCGGCGATAATGCGGGCGACGATGCCGGTGCCGCAGGCGAGGTCCAGCACTCGCTCCCCCGGCCGGGGGGCAGCGCGCTCGACGAGATCCTCCGTGAAGGGGCGGAACTGATAGCGAACCGCGAAGTCCTCGTACACCTCGGCCGGGTTTGCCTGCTGGCTCATCGCTCCCTCCTCGCACCCGAATCGTCCCCAACCGGGACGGACGCCCCCGTCCCAGGCTCGACCCATGGCCGGGCATCGCGAACTGCTCTGGCCGGAATCGAGCGTAGCACCGGGCCGGGCGCCGCCGCATCTCCCGGATGGGGTATTTCTCTCGGGCGGGGGGGGTATTTTTCGGCGCGACTGGGTGGGGTACCGCGGGCTCAGGCGCGGGGCGTGGTGGGGGCGGGTTCCAGGAGTCCCTGCCGGGCCGCCCAGGCGGCGATCTGGGCGCGGGAGGCGAAGCCGAGCTTGCCGAGGATGTGCTTGACGTGGACCGTCGCCGTGTCCTCGGCGATCGACAGCTCGTCGGCGATCTGGCGGTTGGTCAGCCCGCCGGCCACCAACGCCGCGACCTGCCGCTCGCGCGCGGTCAGCCCGCCGAATGCCCGCTTCGCCGCCTGTCGAGGCGACGTGGGACGCTCCGGGGGCAGGAGCGCGAGGGCCGCCTCGCGGAACCGGCTGCGGAGCGTCCCGGTCGGGATCGTGTCGGCGAGTTCGGCGATCAGGGCGCGCGCCGCCTCGCCCGCGCGCGCGCCCTCGTCATCACTCCGCCGTGCGTGGTGGAGGGCGGCCTGCGCCGTGAGGATACGCCAGAGGAGCGGCCGGGCGCCCCGCGCGCGAGCGGCAGCATCGGCCGCGTCGAGGGCCGCGGCGGCCTCGTCAGGCCGTCCTAGTGCCGCCAGGGCCTGGCCGCGGATCTTCAGCGGTGCGGGGGCGGCGCGCACGCTCGCCCCCGGCGGCACGGTCGCGACCAGCACGTCCGCGATCCGCAAGGCCAGCGCGGGGTCGCCCTCATCGAGGGCGAGCTCGGCGCGCGCAAACCAGCAGACGCGGTGGGAGAGTGTCGCGCCGGGCGGCTCGCCATCGAGCATCGCGGCGAGGAGGTCGGCGGCGCGCGCGAGGTCGCCCGCCGCCCGGCACGCCCGCGCGAGGGCCGCCGCCGTGGCGCGGATCCAGTGCGGTGAGCCACTGCCCAGCGCAACGGCGTGGGCTTGCTCGAGGCGCTGCTGCGCCTCGGCCGGCGCGAGCAGGTCGAGGGCGATGATCCCAAGCGTCCAGCGGGCGTGGTTCGCCCACTGCAGGTGCCCGATCTCCTCGGCGATCGCGAGGCCGCCGCGCGCCGCCGCCAGGGCGTGACCGTAGTTGCCCTGCCCGGCCAGGCAGAGCGCCAGGCAGCCGAGCGCGAAGGCCTCCCCAGACCACCAGCCGATCGCCCGTGCCAGGCGCACCGCCTCCTCGCCCTGGCGCACCAGCACCGCCGGGTCCACCTCCGGCAGCGCCGTGCAGGCGCTGAGCGGGTTGCCGCAATCCGCCAGCGCCGCCAGGCTGGAGGCCAGCCCGCGCCGGTCGTCGAGTTCGCGGAAGAGGGCCACGGCCTCCTCGTAATGGGCGGTGCCGCGCACGAAGTCGCCGCCGAGCACGGCCGCCATCCCGAGGAGGTCCAGGGTGTGGGCGAGGCCGGGGCGGTCGCCCAGCCCCCGGAAGAGGACCAGCGCCTCCTCGTGGTGGCGCATTGCCTCGGCGGCGTGGCCGGCGTTGGCGTACCAGTTGCCCAGCCGGTTGAGGCTCTGCGCGAGATCGCCCGCCTCGTCGAGTCCGCGCGCCAGCCCCAGCGCCTCCCGGTAGTACTCGCCCGCGCGCGCGTGGTCGCGCCCCGCCCACAGCGCCCCCAGGTCAAGGGTCGCGCGCCAGGCCGCCCGGCGGTCGCCCGCGGCCCGCGCAAGCGCCAGCGCGGCCTCGTGGTCAGCCCGCGCGGCGTCGAAGTCACCCAGCGTCTCGCGGGCCAGCCCGCGTGCCCGGTGCAGGGCGGGTTCCGGCAGCACCGCTAGCTGCCGGGCGGCGTCGAGGCCGCGCGTGAAGTGCTCGGCGGCGGCGCGGGGGGCGTGGAGCGACAGGGCCTGCTCGCCCGCGCGGCGCCCGTACTCCAGCGATTCCGCCCACGCGCCGGCCGCGTGGGCGTGGTAGGACAGGTCGGCGAGGTGGGCGTCGGGGGCGGGCGCAGCCAGACGTCCCAGCGCCGCCGCGACCCGCCGGTGCAGCGCGCGGCGCTCGCGGGCCAGCAATGCGTCGTAGACCGCCTGGCGGGTGAGCGCGTGCCGGAAGGCGAACCGCTCGGCCGATTCCTCCACGACGAGTCCGGCGACCAGCAGCTCCTTGATGCGCCGCAGCAGGGTCGACTCGTCGCAGCCCTCGACCTCCCGCAGCAGGGCGAAGTCGAAGCGCCGGCCGGCGACCGCCGCAAGCGCGAGGGTCCGGCGCGTGGGCGCGCTCAACTGCGCGGCGCGGCCCCTGACCGCCTCCCGCACGCTGCGCGGGATGGGGAACCCGTCGACGGGGCGGCGGTCGCGCAGGGTATCGGCGTCGGCCAGAGCGCCGGAGGCCAGGAGGATCGCAGGATTTCCTCGGTGAAGAAGGGATTGCCCTCCGCGATTCCATAGATGGCCTCCAGGAAGTCGGCCCGCACCGGCCGGCCCAGATCGAAGATGGCGCGCAGCATCACCGCGGTGTCGTCGCGGGAGAGCGGCCCGAGGCGCACCTCGGCCGCCAGCCGCTCGCGGTCGAGCGCCGCGAGCGCGCGCCGCAGCCCCGGCCCCGCCTCGTCGTCGCGGTAGGTGAGCAGCAGGAGGACCGGGCGGGCGGCGAGCCGGCGCGCCAGGTGCAAGAGGAAGTCGAGGCTGGTCTCGTCGGCCCAGTGGATATCCTCGACCGCCAGGAGGAGCGGCCACCCGTCGCCCTGGCGCACGAGGAAGTGCGCGAGCCCGTCGAAGAGCCGTCGCCGCTCCTGTTCCGGGTCGCCCGCGGGAACGGGCGCGTGATCCGGCGGGCTGGCGGCGAGCTCGGGGAGCAGCCGGGCCAAGTGCGGCGCGGCGACCCCGAGCTGGTCCGCGCCGCCCCGGCGGCCAGGGCGGCGCGCAGCAGGTCGAGGAGCGGCGCGAACGGCAACGCGCGGTCGGACTCGAAGCAGGCCCCCCGCAAAGTGCGGAAGCCGCGTTCGGCGGCCCGGCGCGCGCCCTCTGCGGCGAGGCGCGACTTGCCGACCCCCGCCTCCCCCGACACGAGGAGCGTCCGGCCCTCGCCGCGACCGCGCGCGCGCGAGCAGATCGGCGAGGCGTCGAGCGCGGGCTGCCGACCGACGAGGATGGGGCAGATTAGCGGCTCCGAGAGGGGACCGACCACGGCCACCCCGCTATTGTCATGTGCATTCCCATGCCGTCGCTCGCCCCCGACGGATGCCGGTCAATCGCCCGCTGCTGTCGAGAAGAGGGGCAATTGGGTGACGGCGGGCGGCGCGAGCGGCCCTCGCGCCGCATATGCCCCAGCAGGAGGAGTTTCAATCACTCCTCGTCGCTCGTCTCCCGAGAGGCGGCTGGTTGGGCCACCTGGCGGTCGAGGGCCGCGCGGCCACCCCGGTCTCGGCCACCCAGTGGCACGACTCGTCCGGTCGGGATAGTATCTTACGCGGTAGCAGTGGCGGGAGCAACGTACCAAGGCCAAGATCCATGTGCGTCAAATCACTCGTGGCGAGGAGTGCCCTCCTAATCTGCCATCTGCACCCTGCCCGGCGCAAGGCGCGCGCGGTCGCGGCCGCCGAGGCGCTGGGGCTGCTGCACGACCTCGGGGCGAGCGCGCCGGCCGGCGGCCCGCTCGCCGAGCGCGGCGGGCTCTTCTGGGTCGCGCTGCCGGGCGACGCTGGCAGCCGAGCCGCCCGCCTGCCGCGGCTCGGCTACACCGCAGCGGTCGATCTGCTCGAACCGGCCCCGTCGCGCCCGCCGCCCGCCCGCGGCCGCCGGGCCGCCGCCGACCCCGGCTCGGTGCGCTGGCGCGGCCAGCCCTACCGGCTGGTCCGCCTCTGGGCGGAGGACGCCGCCGCGCTCCGCGAGCGCGCCCCCGACCGGCGGGTCTTCGCCCTGGAGACGGCCGGCGGACAGGTGCGCCAGGTGCGCGGCTATCGCGGCGACGGCGGGCCGCTCGGCCGGCGGGGGCTGCCGATCGGCGACGCGCGGCTGCTGGTCAACCTGACCGCCAGCGCCCCCGCCGGGCCGTTCCTCGACCCCTTCGCCGGGATCGGCGGGATCGTCCTGGAGGCGCTGGCGAGCGGGCGCCGCGTCCTCTGCTGCGATGTCGATCCCGCCCTGCGCCACGGCCTCGCCGCGACCGGCGCCCGGCACTGCGTCGCCGACGCCCGCCGCCTCCCCTTCGGCGCCGGCACGATCGCCGCGATCGCCACCGAGCCGCCCTACGACCGCGCGGCGGAGGGGGCGGTGCTCGGGGCGCTGGCGGACCTGGCGCGGGTCCTGGCCGCGGGCGGCCGCCTGGCGATCCTCTGCGCCGCCTGGCAGGCGGCCGGGCTACGCCGCGCCGCCCTCGACCTCGGCCTGGCGCCCTCGCTCGACGCGCCGCTCGACCGCAAGGGCACGGAGGTCGTAGTCCTCGCCTGGCAGCGCGTATAATTACCCCGGCACGCGGGACGTCGCAGTCAGACCGGAGGCAGGAGGGGCGGGCGCATGGGCACGATCGCGGTCATCGATTACGGCGCGGGCAATCTCGGCAGCGTGGTCAACGCGCTCGATCATCTTGGCGTCCCCCACGTCGTCACCGCCGACGCGGCGACGATCCTCGGCGCCGACGGCGTTATCTTCCCCGGCGTCGGCGCGACCGCCGACACGATGGCGAACCTGCGGTCGCGCGGCCTGGT
Organism: Thermomicrobiales bacterium; assembly: GCA_030446685.1. Lineage (GTDB taxonomy): Bacteria > Chloroflexota > Chloroflexia > Thermomicrobiales > CADCWN01 > JAUJMV01. Next base: position 174,294 of record JAUJMV010000008.1, read on the forward strand.
CCCGGTCATCGCCGCCGCCGCCGCGAGCGGCCGGCCCTTCCTCGGCATCTGCGTCGGGCAGCAGGTCCTCTTCAGCACCAGCGACGAGGGCGCGCGCCACGACTGCCTCGCGGTGCTCGAGGGCGAGGTGCGCCGCTTCCCGGACGACCTGATCGTGCCGCACATGGGCTGGAACGCCGTCTGGCGGCGCGGCGAGCACCCGCTCTTCGCCGGCATCCCCGACGGCGCCGAGTTCTACTTCGTCCACTCCTATTACGTCGCCCCGGCCGACGACGCGCTCGTCCTCGGCGAGACCCGCTACGGGCCGACCTTCGCGGCGGTGATCGCCCGCGGCCCGGTCGCGGCGACCCAGTTCCACCCGGAGAAGAGCGGGCGCTGGGGGCTGCGGCTCCTCCGCAACTTCGCCGGCATCGTCGAGCAGGCGGCCGCCGATCGGTCCGCCCCCGCCGCGATCGGGGCCGGCTCGTGATCGTCATCCCGGCGATCGATCTGCGCGGCGGGCGCTGCGTGCGCCTGGTGCAGGGCGACTTCGCGCGCGAGACCGTCTACGGCGACAACCCGGTCGCCATGGCCCGCCACTGGGAGGCGTCCGGCGCGTCCTTGCTGCACGTCGTCGACCTCGACGGCGCGCGCGAGGGCCGCCCTGCCCAGGCGGCAACAGTCGCGGCGATCGCGGCGGCACTGACCATCCCGGTGGAGGCGAGCGGCGGGCTCCGCGCGCTCGACGACATCGCCGCGGCGCTCGACGCCGGGGTGGCGCGCGTCGTCCTCGGCACGATCGCCCTGGAGGATCGCGCCCTCTTCCGGGCGGCGCTCGACCGCTGGGGGCCGGAGCGGATCGTCCTCGGGCTCGACGCGCGCGACGGGCTGGTCGCCACGCGCGGCTGGCTGGAGACGACGGCGACCCGCGCGACTGATCTGGCGCGCGACTTCGCGGCGCTCGGCCTGCGGCGCGCGATCTACACCGACATTGCCCGCGACGGCACGCTCAGCCAGCCGAACTACACCGCGCTGCGCGAACTCGCCGCCGCCAGCGGCCTGGCGGTGATCGCCTCCGGCGGCATCGCCACGCGCGAGCACCTGGCCGCCCTGGCCGCCATCCCCGGCGTCGAGGGCGCGATCGTCGGGACCGCGCTCTACACCGGCGATCTGCTGCTCGGCCCGGACGAATGGGAACGACGAGCGACGAACGACGAGTGACGAGCGGACGGGGTGGCACAGTGAACCGTTCCTATCGGACGGGTGCGTCGCGATCTGTTCGTCGCTCGTCGCTCGTCGCTCGTACTTCGAGGTGATCGTGTCGAACTACCTGGACATCCGCGACGGCCTGCGCGACGACGAGCGGCGACGGCGCGACGAGGGGCGGCTGAGCGCGCTGCAAGAGCAGATCGAGGAACTGCGCCTGGCCTTGCAGGAGAGCAACAGCCGCCACGCCAAGGCCGAGGAGGGCCGCAAGGCGCTGGAGGCGGCGATCGCGCGGGTCGAGGCGCGGCTGGCCGCCGCGCGGGTCGAGGCGCAGGGCGCCACCGATGCGCTGCACCTCGACGCCACGCGGGTCAAGCAGACGATCGAGGAGTTGGACGCACGCATCGGCCAACTCACGACCCCGATCCCCACCCTGCAGGCGCAGGTGGTTGAGGTCGCCAACCAGGTGCGGACGAAGTTCCAGGAGTTGCAGCGCGACGAGCACCGCTTCGACGAACTGGGCGCGCGGATCGACCGCCTGCCGCCGCTGATCGACCGCGCCGCCGAGATCGCGCGCGGCGTCCGCGACCAGTTGGAGGCGGTCCGCGGCGAGATCCGGGAGGTCGAGGGCGCCGCGCAGCGGGTGGCGGACGTGGTCGGGATCGTCGAGCAGGACGCGCGGCGGCGGGTCGGCGACGTCTTCGCCAGGGTGGACGAGACGAACGCGCGCATCGACGCGCTGCGCGACGAACTGCCGCCGCTCGACGTGCAGATCGACCGCGTGCGCCACGAGCTGCACCAGGCGCTGCCGCGCTTCGACCAGCTCGCCGCCGCCGACGCGACCCTGCGGGAGGAGGTCGAGCGGGACGCCGCGCTCAACTTCGACCGGCACACCCAAGCGCTCGCCCGCTTCGACGAGGTCCGCGACACGATCGAGGAGCGCGTGCGGGTCGTCGAGCGCCTCAACGACACCCGCTTCGGCGCGACGATGACGCGCTTCACCGAGCTGGAGGAGGCCGACCGGGCGCTGGCGGGGCGGATCACCCTGCTGGCGGTGCGGCTCGACGAGTTGCGCGAGCAGGACACCACGATCCGGCTCGAGATGCAGCGGCTGGAAGAACTGCGCGTGCGCCTGCGCCTCGAACAGGCCCAGCAGGAGGCGGCGACCCTCACCGAGCGCCTCGCCCGGATGCGCGCCGACCTCGCCGCCCAGGACGACGATGAGTAGGGAGTCGGGGGAGTCGGGAGTAGAGAGAGTATGTCCGCGGTGGTGATTCACCACCGCGGAGCCTACTCTCTACTCCCGACTCCCGACTCGCACGGAGGATGGCGATGACGATACTGGACGGCGCGGTCGGCGTCGAGCGGGGCGGGCTGACCCGGCGGATCATCCCCTGCCTCGACGTCGCCGGCGGGCGCGTGGTCAAGGGCACCCAGTTCCTCAACCTGCGCGACGCCGGCGACCCGGTCGAGCTGGCCGCCTACTACGACGCCGAGGGCGCGGACGAGCTGACCTTCTACGACATCACCGCCTCCAGCGACGAGCGCGCGACGATGCTCGACGTCGTCCGGCGCACCGCGCGCCAGGTCTTCATCCCCTGACCGTCGGCGGCGGCGTCCGCACGGTCGACGACATCTACCACCTGCTGCGCGCCGGGGCCGACAAGGTCAGCATCAACACCGCCGCGATCGCGAATCCGGGGCTGATCGCCGAGGGGGCCGCGCGCTTCGGCAGCCAATGCATCGTCCTCTCGATCGACGCGATGTCGCGGCCGGGCGGCGGCTGGGAGGTCTACACCCACGGCGGGCGGCGCGCGACCGGCATCGACGCGGTCGAATGGGCGCGGCGCGGCGTCGCACTCGGCGCGGGCGAGATCGTCCTCAACAGCATCGACGCCGACGGCACGCTGGAGGGCTACGAATTGGCGCTGACTGCGACGGTCGCGGCGGCGGTGCGCGTGCCGGTCGTCGCCTCGGGCGGGGCCGGCACGCTGGAGCACCTGCGCGACGCGCTCGCCGCCGGGGCGCACGCGGTGCTGGCCGCCTCGATCTTCCACTACCGCACCCACAGCGTGCGCGAGGCGAAAGCCTACCTGGCCGCGCGGGGCCTCCCCATGCGGGACGCCCCGTGATTGCGGATTGCGGATTGCGGAGTAGTCACGGGGCAGCGAAAGGGGCATCCGGCGATCATGGAGTTGGGCACAGGACACCACCGGATCCGGAGCAGGGGATGGGGCGGAGGCACTTCCCCAATCCGCAATCCGCAATCCGCAATCCGCAATGGCTGAGTGGCTGCTGGCTCGCCCCCGCCGGTTGCACCGCCTGGCGACGGCGGGGCTGCTGCTGGCCGCCCTCGTCGCCGGGGCCGACTCGTTCGCCCGCTCGACGCCGGGCGGTCTCTCGCCGGACGTCCTCGCCCTGACCTACCTCTTCGACCTGGTCGCCTGGATCGTCGTCGCCCTCAGCGCCGCCGCCGAGGCGTTCATCGCCGGCCTCACGGCGCCGCGCCCGCGCCCCGGCGGGCGCCCGCACTACCTGATCGTCTTCGCGATCGGCCTGGCGATCGCCGCCGTCTTCCTCCTCCTCCTGCTCTTCTTCGGCACCCTCACGCCCGAACAACTCGGCCTGCCCGGCCGGCTGATCAAGGCCGCCACCGCCGGGATGCTCCCCCTCGTCACCGGCGTCGCCCTCACCGCCGGCCTGACGATCCTCTGGGTCGCCGCCCTCCGCCCGCGCCTCGAAGCGCACCTCGAAGCGCGCATCGCCGAGTACGAGCGCGGCCGGGGCGCGGCGGGCCGGGGGCCGGGGGCCGAAGGGCGCGCGGCGAAGGGCCGCGGGCGAGGGCCGAAGGCCGGCGGCTGACCCCGCCAAACCCCGCCCGGCATGGCACGGCCCGCCCCTCTCCTCGCGGGGAATTTGAACACCCATAAGCTGGCACGGCCTACCCCCCTCTCCTCGCAGGAGAGGGGCCGGGGGAGAGGTCCGCCCCTCGCCCCCTACGGATTGTCGTAGATATTGAGCGAACCCAGCATCGGCGCGAAGTAGAGCCGGGCGTTGTCCTGGAAGCGCGGCGCGCGCGAGAGGAAGACGAAGCCCCAGCCCGCGCCGTCGCGCTGCGCGATCCCGGTGTACAGGTAGAGACTGGTCCCGTTCGCGTCGCAGAGGCCGCCCACCGTCGCGAAGGTCAGCCCCGCGGCCTGGGCCGTGCCGGTCTCCTCGTCGGCGGTCTGCGTGCAGAGCCGGTCCGCCCAGCTCTCGAACCAGCGGTCCCGCAGGACGCTCGGACTGATCCCGGGCGGCACATCCCCGACCGTGTCGACGATCGCGACCTCCGATTCCCCCGCCGAGGTGAAGACGATCCGCCCGACGTTGGCCTGGCTATCGTCCAACTGCCAGTCGGGCGGATAGGCGATGGCGAAGGGCGATTCCGCGGTTCCCCGGTAGATCTTCCAGCCCTGCGGGATCGTCCCGAGCGGATTCTGCGTGCCGGGCGTGGCCGTGCGGACGCGGGTGGCGGTGGCGCGGCTTTGGCGCGGCGGGGTCGGCTGCTGCTCTGGCCTGCCGGGCGTCGGGGTCGTCCCGCCGCGCGCCGCCGGGGTCGGGTTGGCCGCGCCCCGCCCGCTGGTCACCGTCGGCTCGGGCACGGGCGACCCCTCGCGCACCGTGACCGCGGCGAACCCCTGATTGCCGCACGCCAGCAGGCCGAGGAGGGTCAGGAGGCAGAGACAGCGGCTGCTTCGCCGGAGCATGAGTTTCGCCTTCCACCAACTACAGGCGACCGAGCATCGCCGCCAGCGCGCGGAGGACTGGCCTGGCTGAGCCCCCATTATCGGGCGTGGGCGGGGGAATGGCAAGGGAAGGGGGACCGCGCCGTCCTCACTGGAACCGCCGGTCGAGCCAGCGATAACCGAGGAGGAAGCCGACGCTGCCCACGATGACCAGCAGCAGCGTGATGCCGACGATGCCGAACATCCCCAGCGGTTCCTGCTTGTTCATGGCATCTTGGATGCGCGGAAACCGGTCCACGATGGCGATAACGCCGAAGAGCGTCGCGACGATCGGGACGGCGCTGAACGCTATCGCGCCGAAGACGACCGTCATGGACTGCGGGGCGACGTAGAGCATCCCCGCCACCAGCGCCACCGCCCCCGCGAGCATGATCGCGACGCCGACGCGCTCCGGCAAGAACCCCAGGGCGACGCCGATCCGGCCGGCGCCGATCGCGATGAGCGAACCGATGATCATCCGGTGGACGTTCGCGGTGAGTCTGCCGAGACGGTCTTTCATCCCCCGCAGTCTAACACGACGCTAGGCCGGCTTGCCCCAGACGACCTGGCCGTAAATGTGCAGTTCCACGCTGTCCCCCCCAGCGTGCCGGGCGATCGCCGCGCGCGCCTCCCGGTCGAAGGCCGCGGCCGCCTCCGCCGGCATCCGCTCGCGCGAGAAGCCGTTGCGCGCGTGGAACGACTCGACGTAGTCGCCGATCGCCTGCCGGAAGGACACCGGCGCGGTGCGCCGCTCGCCAACCTTGCGGAAGAGGCCGCGCCGCTCCAACTCCTCGACCAGGTTGTAGGGCCGGTAGTCCCGGTTGGTCGAGTAGCGATCGATGATCGGCTGCAAGTCGGCGGCCCACGGCACAGGGCGCTGGCCCTCGCCGACGATGGCGAGGAACGCGCGCGGCGTCAGCAGCGTCGCGAAGCGCGGCAAGACCACGTCCCAAGCCATCCAGTGCAGGCTCGCCCCGGCGGTGATCAGCGCGTAGGGCGGGCGGGTCGCCACCTCCTCCACCGGCCCCTCGATCCAGGTCAGGTTGGCCCGGTCGGCAGGCGCTCGCGACCAGCGCCGCCAGCGGGCGCGCGGCGCGCGACCCGTCCCGCACCCCACGTCGAGCACCGCGCGCGGCTCGTCGGCGATCAGCCCGGCAAGGATGGCGAATGTCTCCGTCGGGTACGGCGGGCGGTGCCGGTACGCCTCCGCCACGCTCTGGTCCTTGAACTGCGCGCCATACCGCGGGCCGAGGTGGGCCGGCTTGGGCTGCATGGTCATGAATGCGCCGCCGCGCCCGGCGCGGGCGATACCTTGAATGATGAACGCATCACCTCGCGCCCATCCAGGCGCAGGACCACCGCGTAGATGCCGGCACGTTCAAACTTCAACCCGTTCAGGTTCAGGGCCAGCGGCAAGACCTGGTCTTGCCCGGGGGCGAGATGGGGCGGGCGACCCGCGATAATCGTTGCTTGCAGCGGGCCGGGCGGCGTCGCGAAGATCGACTGCCCCTCTTCGTCCACCACGTCCAATTCCAGGTCGTGAGGCCGGTTGGTCGCCGCCCACGGTACACGCAAACGTACCGCGACCCCCATGGACGGGTGGATCACGGGGAACGACAGCCCCGTGATCGTGTCCCACCCGGCGCCGTGGATGAAGTGCTTGCCTTGCACCGCGGCTACCGCGTCGGCCAGCACCATGTAATCAACGGTCATCGCCATTGCCCCCACCCCGCTGTTGTGCTCGCGCCGGGGATGTCTTACACTACGTCCATGATTGTAGGACAACGGCGGGAGGCCGTGCAAGATGCATCCCCTGGAAGCCGACGGCTTCGAGTGGGACGAGGCCAACGAGGAGTACTTGTTTCAACACCGCATCGCACCTTGGGAAGCGGAGGAAGTCTTCCTCAACGATCCGGTGTGCGTGCCCGATACCGGCAATCGTCCCAGGCGCTGGAAGCTGATCGGCCGGACCGCTGCGGGCCGCGCGCTGACCATCGTCGTTCAGGTCAAGGCGGACGAGGGTCTGCTGCGCGCGTTCACCGGCTGGCCCTGCACCCCCGGGGAACAGACCCGCTACTTGACAAAAAGGAAGGGCAGATCATGAGCCATGATCCACTGGATGCGGAGTTCTACCAAGCGCATCGAGACGATCCCGACGTATGGGGAGAACCGGAAGAGCCGCCGCAACGGAAGCGCCGGCCGGGGGCGGGGCTGGAGGCCACGATCACCGTGCGGTTCTCAGCGGAGGAAGCGGAGACCATTCGCCGGCTGGCGAAAGAGGCCAACATGACCTATTCGGAGATCGTCAGGAGGGCGGTGCAGCACTACACGCAGCCACGCTTCACCATCCAGGCCGGTGTTGTGCAGCATCCTTTCCACCACGAGCAGCACGGCCCGCCGGTTGAGGGGCAGGTGATCTACAGCGAGGCCAGCCAGGCGCTCATCGGCGCCTCATCAACCGGCACCAGCTCGTTCCTGAAGTAGGCATGGCCTCTGTCGCTCCACCACGCCGCGGACTACCGCAGCCCGGTCGGCAACTAGACGAAGAGGCGGCGGGAGTAATCTCCCGCCGCCCCGCACGCCCCGCTATTCGCGCTGCGCCGCTCAGTCGAGCAGCTCGAAGATGCCGGCCGCGCCCTGGCCGCCGCCGACGCACATCGTCACCATGCCGTAGCGCCCGCCGCGCCGCCGCAGCTCGTCGAGCAACTGCACCGTCAGCTTCGCGCCGGTCGCGCCCATCGGATGGCCGAGCGCGATCGCCCCGCCGTTGACGTTGGTCTTCTCCAGGTCCAGGCCGAGTTCCTTGATCACCGCCAGCGACTGCGAGGCGAACGCCTCGTTCAGCTCGATCAGGTCGATGTCCGCCAGGGTCAGCCCGGCCAGCTTGAGGGCCTTCGGGATCGCGACGATCGGGCCGATCCCCATCACCTCCGGCGGCACGCCGCCGACCGCGAAGGAGACGAAGCGTGCCAGCGGCTTCAGCCCGTGCGCCTCGGCGAACTCGCGCTCCATCAGCAGCACCGCCGCCGCCCCGTCGCTCGTCTGCGACGAGTTGCCCGCCGTGACCGTCCCCTTCGCCGCGAAGACCGGCTTCAGCTTCGCCAGCGCCTCGAGCGAGGTGTCGCGTCGCGGCCCCTCGTCGGTGTCGAACGTCGTCTCCCGCGTCTGCAGCCGCCCGCCCTCGTCCACGTAGGTGAACTTCACCGGCAGCGGCACGATGCTGTCCTTGAACCGCCCCGCGTCGATCGCCGCCGCCGCCCGCTGGTGCGAGCGCAGCCCGAAGGCGTCCTGCTCCTCGCGGCTGATCCCGTACTGGCGCGCGACGTTCTCGCCGGTCAGCCCCATCCCCAGGTAGACGTCCGGGTGCTCCGCCGCCAGGACCGGGTTGGCGGCCATCCGGCTGGAGCCGATCTGCACCATGCTCATGCTCTCGGTGCCGCCGGCGATCGCGCACTGGCCGAACCCGGCCATGATCCGCTCCGCCGACTGCGCGATCGTCTGCAAGCCCGACGAGCAGAAGCGGTTGACCGTCTGCGCCGCGACGCTGTCCGGCAGCCCCGCGCGCAGGGCGGCGATCCGCCCGACGTTGAACCCCTGCTCCGCCTCCGGCACCGCGCAGCCGAGCGCCACGTCCTCGACCTCGCGCGGGTCGAGCCCCTCGGCGCGCTTCAGCACCTCGCCGATGACTGCCGCGGCCATGTCGTCCGGGCGGGTCGTGCGCAGCATCCCGCGCGGCGCCTTCCCGACCGCGGTGCGCGCGCCCGCGACGATGACTGCTTCCTTGACCATG
>JAUJMV010000008.1:183135-205652 GCA_030446685.1 Thermomicrobiales bacterium
TCTGCAGCATGTGCCCGATCCGCGCCTGCGTCTGCTGGTTCTGCAACAGCCGCAGGAAGGCTTCGCGCTCCAGGCCGAGCAGGTAGTCCTCGGCGACCCACTGCGGGGCGGAGAGTTCGCCGCCGCAGAGGACCCGCGCCAGCACCGTCGCGATCTCCGCGTCGTACTCGGAGATGTAGCCCCCGACCTTGAACTGGTGGATGCCGATCCGCAGCGTCGCCAGCGCCGGCAGCCCGGCGGCGTAGCAGTTCTGGCCGCGGGCCGGCGGGTGGTAACCGGCGTTCGCCAGGTCGAGCGCCATCCGCTTCGCCTCGGCGATCAACCGGTCGCGCCCCAGCACGATCCGGTCGCCCGGGGCCAGGAAGCCGAGTTCGCGCGCCTCGACCGCGCTGGTGCTGACCTTCGCCTGCCCGATCGTCTCGAAGACTTGCCGCAGGAAGGGCAGCACGTCGGCGCCCGCCACCCGCGCCGGCGGCGAAACGATCCGCCGCACCAGCTCCTTGCAGCCGCCGCCGCCTGGGATCAGCCCCACGCCGACCTCGACCAGCCCCATGTAGGTCTCGCCCTCGGCGCAGATGCCCGCCGCCGCCAGCGACAGCTCGACCCCCAGCCCGAGCGTCTGCCCGAACGGCGCGGCGACGACCGGCTTCGGGGCGAAGCGGACCCGCTGCATCAGCGCGTGGCCCGCCTCCAGGAACCCGGCCAGCGCCCCCGGCCCCCCCTGCTGGGCCAGCCCGCCGACCTCGGTCAGGTTGACCCCGGCCGAGAAGAACTCCCCCTGGTTGCCGATCACCAGCGCCCGCCAGGCGTCGTCCCCCTCCAGCAGGTCGAGCGCCTGCCCCAGCAGCGCCGCCGCGTCCTGCCCGAACGCGTTGGCCTTGGCGTGGAACTCCAGGCAGAGGACCCCGTCACCGAGATCGATCAGGCTCGCCCCCCGCTTCGCGGCGAACTCCCGCCCCTCCGCCTTCAGCGCCGTCAGATCGATGTTCTCCGGGTCGCGCGGCACCGGCTCGTAGCCCTTGAAGAGCGGGCTGTACGCCTCCAACCGGCCGTTCTGCCGCCGGTAGAACGAGCTGTGCCCCGCGTCGAGCATCTCCCGGACCCACGGGGCCACCGCGATCCCCTCGCGCTCCATCCGCTCGACCGTCTCCCGCACGCCGAGCGCGTCCCAGGTCTCGAAGAGCCCCATCTGGCGCGCGAAGCCCCAGCGCACCGCGTCGTCCACCGCGTAGATGGTGTCGCTGATCTCCGGGATGCGCCGGGCGGCGTAGGCGAGGGTCGGGACCGTCGCCTGCTCGATCAGCTTCGCGCCGCGGTCCCCCTCGTCGGCCCGGCGCATGATCGCGCGCAGCCGCTCGCCCAGGTCGCGGATCTTCTCCGCCTCGGCGACGATCGGCAGATCGACCCCCTTCGGCGGCTCGTACTCCATCGTCTCAGGGTTGAGGACGTGGAACTCCCGCCGGCCGCCCGGCCCGGTCACCTGCTTGTAGAAGCCCTGCCCGGTCTTGTTGCCGAGCCGCCCCTCCCGCACCATCCGCCCCAGCAGCTCCGGCGTCCGGTACTGCTCGCGCGACTCGTCGTGCGGCGCGGCCCGGTACAGGTTCTCGGCCACGCCGACCATGATGTCGAGCCCGGCGAGGTCGGCCAGGCGGAAGCTCGCCGTCTTCGGGCGGCCGATCAGCGGCCCGGTCAGCGCGTCGACCTCCTCGACGGTGTAGCCATTCTCGAGCGCGTAGCGCGCGCCGTACATCCCGTCGAAGGTGCCGATCCGGTTGGCGATGAAGTTCGGCGTGTCCTTGCAGATGACCGCGCCCTTGCCGAGCGTGCGCTCCCCGAACAGGCGCATCCGCTCGACGACCGCCGCGTCGGTGTCGGCGGTCGGGATGATCTCCAGCAGCTTCAGGTAGCGCGGCGGGTTGAAGAAGTGCGTCCCCAGGAAGTGCCGCCGGAAGCCCTCGTCCCGCCCCGCCGCGATCTCGTGCAACGGGATGCCGGAGGTGTTCGACGAGACGACGCTGTCCGGCTTGCGGACCGCCTCGACGCGCGCCATCAGCTCCTGCTTCGGCCCGAGCCGCTCGACGATCGCCTCAACGATCCAGTCGGCCTCGCCGACCCAGCCGAAATTGTCCGCGAAGTTCCCGGTGGTGATCAGTTGCGCCGTGGACGCGCTGAAGAGGTTCGCCGGCCGCGCCTTGACCATCCGGTCGAAGCCCGCCCGAACGATCCGGTTGCGCACCGCCGGGCTCTCGAGCGCCAGCCCCCGCCGCTCCTCCTCGGGCGTCAGCTCGGTCGGCGCGATGTCCAGCAGGTAGACCGGGATGCCGGCGTTGGCGCAGTGCCCGGCGATCGCGGCCCCCATCGTCCCCGCGCCCAGCACGGCGACCCGCCCGATCGTGGTGCTCATTGGTCCTCCAGTGCCGAGTGCTGAGTGCTGAGTGCTGAGCGTCTTCCGGGTAGGCCCCGGCGCTATCCTTCCGCACCGGCCCTACTCAGCACTCAGCACTCAGCACTCAGCACTCCGCTACGCGAACGCCTGCTGGCCGGTGATCGACCGGCCGATCACCAGCGTCTGGACCTCGGCGGTCCCCTCGTAGGAGTAGATCGCCTCCAGGTCGGCCTGGTGGCGGATCACGATGTTGTCGAGGAGGATGCCGTTGCCGCCCATCAGGTCGCGGGCCATCGCGGCGATCGCCCGGGCCTTGGTCGTGTTGTTCAGCTTGGCGACCGACGCCTGCTCGGGCGTCATCTTGCCCTGCCCGAAGAGCGTGCCAAGCCGCCAGCAGAGGAGCTGCATCGCGGTGATCTCGCTCAGCATCGTGACCAGCTTCTGCTGGATCAACTGGTAGCCGGCGATCGGCTTGCCGAACTGCTGGCGCCGCGTCGCGTAGGCCAGCGCCGCCTCGTAGCAGGCCATCGCGTTGCCGAGCGCGCCGCAGGCCACCCCGTAGCGCGTCGCGGTGAGGACGCGGCCGGTGTCGCGGAAGTCGCGGCTGTTGCCGAGCCGGTTCTCGACCGGGATGCGCACGTCGGTGAGGGTGATGTCGGCGTTGCCGAGCGCGCGCAGCGACAGCTTGCCGGCCATCAGCGTCGCCTCGTAGCCGGGCGTCCCCTTCTCGACCAGGAAGCCGGCGACCTTGCCCCCGTTCTCCTCGTCGCGCGCCCAGACGACGATCACGTCAGCGATGTGCCCCAGCCCGATCCAGCGCTTCGCGCCGTTGAGGACGTACTCATTGCCGTCGCGCCGGGCGGTCGTCTGGATGTGCGCCGCGTCGGAGCCGACGTAGGGCTCGGTCAGGCCGAACGCGCCGAGCTTCTCCAGCCGGGCCATCCGGGGCAGCCAGTGGCGCTTCTGCTCCTCGTTGCCGCAGAGGTAGATCGAGCCCATCGCCAGCCCGGAGTGGACCCCGAAGAAGGTGCTGACGCTCGCGTCGCCGCGCGACATCTCGGTGCTGATCAGCCCGTCCGCCACCGGGCTGATGCCGGGGCAGTCGTAGCCGCGGATCGCCCCGCCCATGATCCCCAACTCCTTGACCTTGGGGATCAGCTCGGTCGGGAACTCGGCGCGCTCCCAGTACGGCGTGATGATCGGGATAATCTCCCGGTCGGCGAAGGCGCGCACCTTGTCGCGGATCGCGCGCTCCTCCGGCGTCAGCAGATCGTCCACCGCGTAGAAGTCCGGCCGCGGGAAGGTCTCGCCGATCAGGTTCGTGCTACGCCGCGCCGTCTCGACACTCGGGGTCGGCGCCGCGGCCGACCCGGCGCCCGGATCAGTGATCGACTGCGAAATCGTGCCGGTCATCGCTCCTCCTCATCCTAGCCCATGTCCGCCGGCAGGCCCAACTGTCGGCGGGCGTTACATGCTCAATGATAGCCGACAGGCGCGGAATTGCCCCCATCGGTCGGAGAGAGAACGGCCCCCCCGGCCCCCCAACGTTGGGGGAAGCAGAAGCCGGGGCTGGCTGATTGCCCTTCCGGTATGCTCCGGACTCGGCCAGCGTCTTCTCCCCCCAACGTTGGGGGGCCGGGGGGGCGCCCCGCCCGCTACTTGTCGTCGTCGCCCACCGGCGTCAGGGTGCGGGCCTCCTCGCGCAGGACGCGGCGCAGCACCTTGCCGGTCGGCAGCTTCGGCAGGTCGGCGCGGAACTCGACCCGCGCCGGCGCCTTGAACGAGGCGAGGGCGCCGCGGCAGTACTGGATCAGCTCGTCGGCGGTGGCCTGCTGCCCCTGCTTCAGCGCGACGTAGGCCAGCGGGCGCTCCCCCGCGTAGGGGTCGGGCATCGGCACGACCGCCGCCTCCTGCACCGCCGGGTGCGCGTAGAGCACCTCCTCCACCTCGCGCGGCCAGACCTTGAAGCCGCCGGCGTTGATCATGTCTTTCTTGCGGTCGACGATCGTGTAGTAGCCCTCCTCGTCGATCGTCGCGATGTCGCCGGTGTGGAACCAGCCGTCCCGGATCGCCTCGGCGGTCGCCTCGGGGTTGCGCCAGTAGCCGATCATCACGTTGTCGCCGCGGACGACGATCTCGCCCTCCTGCCCCTGCGGCGCCTCGCGATCCTGCTCGTCCACCACCCGCGCCTCAACGCCGGGGATCGGCAGGCCGATCGTGCCGGGCTTCACGCGTGGCGCGGCGGCGTTGCTGTGGGTCACCGGCGCGGTCTCGGTCAGGCCGTAGCCCTCCTGGATCTCCACGCCGGTCAGCTCGCGGAAGCGCGTCAGCACCTGCATCGGCAGCGCCGCCGCGCCGGAAACGACGACGCGCAGGCTGGAGAAATCGTAGTCGCCGATGGTCGGGGTGTGGACCCAGGCGACGTACATCGGCGGGGCGCCGAGGAAGTTGGTGCAGCGGTACTTCTGGATCTGCTCCAGCACCGGCACCGGCTCGAAGCGGATCATCAGCACGATCGTCGCGCCGACCCGCAGCGTGGCATTCATCCCGACGTTCAGCCCGAAGATGTGGAAGAGGGGCAGCACCAGCAGGATCTTGTCCTCCTCATTGATCGTGAGGAGCGGCAACTGGCTGAACTGCTCGCAGTTGGCGATGAAGTTGCGGTGCGTCAGCATCGCCCCCTTCGAGCGCCCGGTCGTCCCGGAGGTATAGCAGATCACCGCCAGGTCGTCCGGCCGCACCTCGACCGCCGGCCGCCGCGGGGCCGTGCCGTCGAGCAACTGCGCCCAGTGGGTCGTCCCCTCCGGCGCGGCGCCCTGCCCGACCACGATCACCTGCTCGACCGAGGCGGCCCCCTTGACCGCCTCCGCCCCCTGCGGGTAGAAGCCCTCGAAGATGATCAGCGCCTTGGTCTCGCTGTCATTCAGGATGTAGGCGATCTCGTCGGCCTTGTAGAGGACGTTCAGCGGCACCACCACCGCCCCGAGCCGGGCCACGGCGTAGTGGGCGGCGACGAACTGCGGGATGTTCGGCAGCATGAGCGCCACGCGGTCGCCGTGGCCGATCCCGCGCGCGGCCAGCCCGTTCGCGGCCAGCTCGATCATGCCGTTCAACTGCGCGTAGGTGATCGGCTGATCCTGGAAGATGATCGCGGGTTTCGCGCCATTGCTTTGGGCGACATCAGAGACGAGTTCCGCCAGGGTCTGCTGCGCGGGCATCTGCTTCCTCCTCACTACTCGCGGCCACTGGTAGCACACACATCGGGCCAACCAACCGTCGGATCGCGGCGTCGGGATCGCGCGGGAGGCGCGGCTTGCGGGGCAACCCCGAGGATGACGCGAGCACCGCCCCGAGGGGGGCAAGGACTGATGGCAAGGACGGTGCCAGAAGAATCGGCGGGCGGTCACGCGGCCGGGCGCCTCGCGCAATGCCGGTATTCCTTCGCGCGATCCGGGGATGGACCGCGCGCGGATAGTATACCATTCGGTCACTTGCCCCGTTGCGGCGGAGCCAACCGCCCACCCGTTGCCTGTACCGCTCCGGTCCCCCGCCCGGCGCTGCGCTGGCAGGCGACCCAGGTGGAACTGGGAGGGGCAGGCCCCCGTGCCTGCCCGCGTGGCCGACCTCCCGCGTGCTCGGCCGGCCAGGGCGATGGGGCGGCCCAGTGCGGTGCCTCAACTGTCACGCAGGCAGCAGGCCACGCGGGCAGGCACGGGGGCCTGCCCCTACCGGGCGACGGTCAATGTTCCCGTTCCCGGTGCGGCTATTGCCAGCCGTGTGGTTAAATCACGGCCCAGGGGCTACCCTGCCACTCGCCGCCGCCCGCCCGCTTACCAGCCGCACGAGGAGGCCGCACGCCGATGGACCGCGAAGCCGCGCGCTCACTGGACCGCATCCTGCCCCGCCTGGGGGCGGACTTCACGGCGGAGGCCGCGGCCGACCCCGCGGGGTGGGCCGCCTTCACCGCCCGGCTGCGGGCCAACTTCGCCCCCCTCTTCGGCCACCTGCTGACGCTCTACGGCGGCCGGTACGACTTCTTCTACCACCTGGAGCGCATCGTCGCGCTGGCCGCCCGCTCCTGGCTGGACCGCCCGCCGGCCCTGCGCGCGCTCGACGCCGCCCGCGAGGCCGACCCCGCCTGGTTCCAGTCGCAGCGCCAGATGGGGGCCGTCTGCTACGCCGACCGCTTCGCCGGCGACCTGGCCGGCGTCCGCGCGCGCATCCCCTACCTCCGCGAACTCGGGCTGACCTACCTCCACCTGATGCCCCCCTTCCTCGCCCCCGCGGGGGACAACGACGGCGGCTACGCGGTCAGCAGCTACCGCCAGATCGCCCCCGCGCTCGGCACGATGGCCGACCTGGCCGACCTGGCGACCGCGCTGCGCGACGCCGGGATCGGCCTCACCCTCGACTTCGTCTTCAACCACACCGCCGACGAGCACGAGTGGGCGCGGCGGGCGCTGGCCGGCGACCCCGAGTACCAGGACTACTACCTGATGTTCCCCGACCGCACCCTCCCCGATCGGTACGACCGCACCACGAGGGAAATCTTCCCCAGCGCGCGCCCCGGCTCGTTCACCTACCGCCCGGAGATCGACCGCTGGGTCTGGACGACCTTCAACTCCTTCCAGTGGGACCTCAACTACGCCAACCCGGCCGTCTTCACGAGCATGGCCGGCGAACTGCTCTTCCTGGCGAACCAGGGCGTGGAGACGCTGCGCCTCGACGCCGTCGTCTTCATCTGGAAGCGGCTCGGCACCAGCAGCGAGAACCTGCCCGAGGCGCACCGGATCATCCGCGCCTTCAACGCCCTCGCCCGCATCGCCGCCCCCGCCCTCCTCTTCAAGTCCGAGGCGATCGTCCACCCGGACGACGTGGCCGAGTTCATCAGCCCCGAGGAGTGCCAGCTCTCCTACAACCCCCTGCTGATGGCCCTGGGCTGGAACGCCCTGGCCACGCGCGAGGTGCGGCTCCTACGCGACTCCCTGCGCGACCGCTTCGCGATCGACCCGCGCTGCGCCTGGGTCAACTACGTCCGCTCGCACGACGACATCGGCTGGACCTTCGACGACGGCGACGCCGCCCGCCTCGGCCTCGACCCCTTCGTCCACCGCCGCTTCCTCAACGACTTCTATACTGGGCGCTTTCCCGGCTCGTTCGCGCGCGGCCTCCCCTTCCAGGAGAACCCGCGCACCGGCGACGCGCGCGTCGCCGGCACGACCGCCTCGCTCGCCGGCCTCGAGAAAGCCCTGCGCGAGGAGGGGCCGGCCGAGGTCGAGCTGGCGATCCGCCGCGTCCTGCTCCTCTACTCGGTCGCCCTCTCGATCGGCGGCTTGCCGCTCCTCTACCTCGGCGACGAACTCGGCCTGCTCAACGACTACGCCTACCGCGACGACCCCGCCAGGGCCGCCGACAGCCGCTGGGCCGGGCGCCCCCCCTTCGACCCCGCCCGCGCCGCGCGCCGCCACGATCCCACCACCGTCGAGGGGCGCCTCTTCACCGCGCTGCGCCGCCTGATCGCCCTCCGCCAGACCCACCCCCTCCTCGCCGGCGTCGCCACCGACCTCGTCGACCCCGGCAACGACCACGTCCTCGGCTATGTCCGCCGCCACGCCCCCGATCCCGGCCGCCTCCTCGTCCTCGCCAACTTCACCGAGCGCGACCAGCCGGTCGCCGCCAACCAGCTCCGCCTCCACGGCCTCGGCTACGCCTTCACCGACCTCGTCAGCGGCGACCCGGTCGCCGCGGAAGCCGACCTGGTGCTGGCGCCGTACCAGTTCGTGTGGCTGGTGCCGCAAGGGGCGTGATCCTCGACACGATGCGTCGGCGGATTGCCCGAGCAAGTGTGCGGGTGCTCCCCCCCACAATGGGGGCAACAACCTACGGCACAGGAGGTAGTCACTTCAGCGATGCTATACTGT
The DNA here is from genome assembly GCA_030446685.1 of Thermomicrobiales bacterium. Taxonomy (GTDB): domain Bacteria; phylum Chloroflexota; class Chloroflexia; order Thermomicrobiales; family CADCWN01; genus JAUJMV01. The sequence goes on from JAUJMV010000008.1 coordinate 191,443, forward strand.
GGCCATACTGTGACCACACGCCCCGGAGGTGACGATGAAGCGCATTGGGATTCGCGAGTTCCGCGATCGGGCGACCCTCTATCTCGCGGCCGGGGAGCCGCTGGAGATCGAGCGGCACGGCAAACCGATCGGCTATTTCATCCCTATCAAGGAGCGGGACGACGAGGCATCCCGCCAGGCGCTAGAGCGCCTGAACCGCGCCGTGGAGCAGGTGCTGGCGGAGAGCGGCATGACCGAAGAGGAGTTGAGCGCCTATTTCGATCTCAACCGCCCAATCGATGATGCGATCGGCGACGATGCGGCTGGTCGTTGACGCCAACGTCCTGGTGGGGGAACTACTGCGCCGGCGCGGGCGGGAGTTGATCGCTCGCCCCACGCTGCGGCTGACGATCACCGAGCGCGCGTGGGACGAGGCGCGGCACGAGTTGCGGCGGCGCGCGGCGGATATGGCTCGGCATGGACGAGTACAGTCGGGCTCGGGCGCGGAGTTATTCGCGGCGGCCCTCGCGCTGGCGGAACTCCACGTAGCACCGGCGGCGGCTGATGCGTACGCCCACCTGGAGACGGAGGCCCGCCGCCGCATCCCGCGCGACCCGGACGACTGGCCAACCGTCGCCCTGGCGCTGGCGCTCGACGCCGCGATCTGGACGCACGACAACGATTTCCTCGGTTGCGGCGTCGCCACCTGGACGACCGACACCCTGCTGGCACAGCTCGCATCCTGACCGCGTGCGCCGCCGCGCAACTGGTCGCCCGCGCGGTTGCCGGCAGCGCTCTGCACGGACGGGCGCCCAATGGCGCGACGGGCCAGCTACGCCGTCTACAATCGGCCCCGCCCCAGGACAACCAACGGCGCCAACCTCGGCTTCGAGGAGCAGCCGTGGCAGATGGCCGGCAAGCCGCGCGTCAACATGGACGCCGCGGAGTACAAGGACGGCGTCCTGGTCGAGACGGTGCGCCGCAACGCCACGATCGACCGGCCAGCGCGCGCGAGCGACCACGCCAACCCGTGCCGCCGGTCAAGCCCCTCCTCCGCAAGCACGGCTCCCGCCGGACAAGCAGGAAGCGGCCACGCGCACCGTCCCCAAACAGGCCGCGCTCTCCAGCCGCGACTGGGCCGCCTGGCCCGCCCGCGCGCCCGTGGCACGCCGCCGCCCAATGACGGGTTCGACTGGTATGGGGGTAGTGTGGGGTAGAGGCCCCGCCCGAGCCTTCGGTCCTGCCCACGGGGGCGGGGCCGCAAACACGGAAATCGCGAAACGAAATCGCCTCGCCCCCCCGCGAAATCGGCTCTATGACAGGGGAAACGCCCTATGAACCCCGCCTCGGACGCCGGCAAACAGGGGGCAAAACACCCCCAAAATACCCCCAGGCTACCACCCGGCGCTCGGCCCGCCCCGTCCGGCCAGCGTCGGGCGGTCGAGCCGCAGCGGGGCCAGCGCCCCCGGCGCCGCGCCGCCCGTCGCGGCCTCGGCCAGGAACCGGCCCAGGATCAGGCCGAACGGCATCCCGTGGCCGCAGAAGCCCCCGACGACCCAGACGCCCGGCAGCCCCGGCGCCCGGTCGGCGATCGGCAGGTAATCGGGCGTGAAGGCCATCAGCCCGGCCCAGCGCCGCGCGACTGCGAGGCCCCGCAACAGGGGGAAGAGGCGCGGGAAGACGCCCTCCAGCGCCCCTGCACCTCCGGGGTCGGCACCCTCGCGCACGCCCTCGTCCCGGCCCGGCGCGGCGGCGCGGCAGCCGCCCAGCACGATCGCGCCGTCGGGCGTCTGCTGCCAGTACTCGCCGGTCGGCGTGGCGGCGGCGGAGACGGCGGTGGTGAAGACCGGCCCGGCGCCCCAGGTGGCGGCGCGTAGGCGAGCATCTGCCCGCGCACCGGCGTCACGATCCCGGCCAGCGCCGGGAGCAGCGCCCCGGTCCAGGCGTTGACCGCGACGACCGCCGCCCCCGCGCGGATCGTCCCCCGCTGGTGCGCACGGCCACGCCCCCGCCGTCCGGCTCCAGCCCGGTCACGGCCGCCGCGCAGAGCCGCGCGCCGTGCCGCGCCGCCGCGCCCGCCAGCCCCTGCACCAGCCGCGCCGAGTGGACCGTCGCGTTCTCCGCCGCGAAGCTGCCCCCGCGATCTCCGGGCCGAGCGGCGTCCCGATCAACTCCTGCGCCTGCCGGCGGTCGAGCAGTTCATCCCGGAAGCCGTCGTCCCGCAGCAGCGCCACGCCCCGCGCCAGCGCCGCCCGCTGCTCCTCCCCGAGCGCCAGCCCCAGCCGGCCCGCTCGCGGTAGTCGCAGGCGATCCTCCTCTTCCAGCGCCCGGCGCAGCAGGCCGCGGTTCTCGACCGTCAGTTGCCAGACCGCCCGCGCCGTCTCGCGGCCCACCCGCGCGATCGCGCCTGGATACCCCCTCGGCGGTGCCGGCGACGACGAAGCCGCCGTTGCGCCCGGTCGCGCCCCAGGCCAGCGCCTCGCGCTCGATCAGGGTCGGCCGCGCCCCGGCCCGCGCCAGCCAGTAGGCCGTCGCGGCGCCCAGCAGCCCCCCGCCGACGACGGCGACCTCCGTCGCCGGCGGCAGTGCGTCGGGCGGCACCGCCCATCCCGCCGTCGCCTGCCAGTACGACGCCGGCTCCCCCCGCGCTCGCCCCCGCCGCCAACCGCGCCCATCCGCCCCTCACCGGCGCCCAATTCGCCGCTCGTCGCTCGTCGCTCGTCATTCGTCGTTCAGCACCAGCCCGGCGAGCCCGTCCGTCGCCACCACGCGCCCGCCCCGCAGGTAGTGGCGCGGCACGCGTGCGCCCAGGCCGGTCCCGATCTCGTAGGCGATCGTCCCGGCGAGCGCCGCCAGTTCCTCGGCCGCGACGCGCTCGCCCCCTGCGCGCCGATCGCCGTCACCACGTCCCCGACCCGCGCCTCCACGCCGTCCGGCACCGCCACGACCGTCTGGTCCATGCAGACCCGCCCCAGGACCGGCGCGCGTCGCCCCCCAGCAGCATCGCCGCCCGCCCGGAGAGGGCGCGGCGGTAGCCGTCGGCGTAGCCGAGCGGCACCAGCGCGGCCCGCATCGGGCGTTCGGCGACGAAGCGCCGGCCGTAGAGACGCTGTCCCCCGGTCCCAGCGCCATCACCCGCGCCACCCGCGCGCGCAGCGCCAGCACCGGCCGCAGCCCCGGCGGCGCCGGCACCTCGTCCGACGGCGCGAGGCCGTAGAGGGCCACGCCGACGCGGACGAGATCGCGGCCGGGATCGCCGGGGCGCGCGGCGGTCAGCGCGGCGGCGCTGTTGTCCTGGTGGACGACCGGCACGGCGATCCCGGCGGCGCGGACCGCGCCCACCACCGCCCGGAAGCGCGCCCCTGCGCCTCGAAGAAGGCGCGGTCGGCCTCGTCGGCGGTGGCGTAGTGCGTGTAGACCCCGCCGAGCCGCAGCCCCGGCAGCGCCGCGATCCGCGCGATCAGGTCGGGCGCCGCCTCGTGCCAGACGCCGAAGCGGTGCATCCCGGTGTCGACCTCGACGTGGACCGTCGCCGGCTCCCCCCGCGCCGCCGCCACCACCGCCGCCGCCCCCGCCAGGTCGCCCACCGCCAGCGTCAGACCCCCGGCGACCGCGGCCGGGGCCTCGGCGGGATCGCTCGGCGCCAGCACCAGGATCGGCGCCCGCAGCCCCGCCCGGCGCAGTTGCAGCCCCTCGTCGACCGTCGCCACCGCCAGCCAGCCCGCCCCCGCCTCCACCGCCGCCCGCGCGACCATGATCGCCCCGTGGCCGTAGGCATTCCCCTTGACCACCGCCATCACGCCCGCGCCGGTCAGCGCCGCGAAGTGGCGGACATTGTGCGCCACCGCGTCCAGGTCGATCTCCGCCCAGGTCGGCCGCCGCGACCGCGCGCCGGTCGCCCCCCAGCCCGGCCGTCTCCTCGATACCGATCGCCATCGCCCGCTCCGAAGCCGCTGCCCGACCGCCCAACGTCGGGGGCCAGGGGCCGCCCCCTCGCGCCGGTTCCGCGCGTCGTCCGCCAGGTCGTCGCTCGTCACCACGATCGTCCGTCCGCCGCCGCTCGGCGCGATCGGCGCGCTCTCGGCCGGCCCCGCCGCCACCGGCCCGGCCGCCTCCAGCCCGCCTTCATCCGCGTAAGGGGGTCCGCCGGCAACCTTCCGCCCCCCGGCTCCTCCTCGCCACCCGGCTCGGTGAAATCCTGCGCCATCAGGCGGACGACGTCGGCGCGGCTGACGATGCCGATCAGCTCGTCGCCCAGGCTGATCACCGGCACCGGGTTGACCTTGCGCTCGAACATCAGCGTGGCGACCTCCTGGATCGAGGCGTCCTCGCGGATCGAGTAGACGGTGCGCTCCATCAACTCCTCGGCGCGCGTGGCGAGGATGCGCTTGAGGTGCTCCTCGTTGCCCTCGCGCTGGAAGACCAGCAGCGCGTCGAAGAAGAGGGTCGAGACCGGCGCGTCGTAGCGCGCCTCCCGCTCGACCATGTCCAGCTCGGTGATCATCCCGACCAGCGTGCCATCCGCCGGATCGACGACCGGCACGCCGCTGACGCCCTGCGCCGCCATCAGCCGCGCCACCTCGCTCAGCGGCGTGTCCGGCGTCACCGTAATCACATCCGGCGACATGATCTGCGTCACCAGCATCGCCCACCTCCGGTGAAGTGCGGAGTGCGGAGTGCGGAGTAGGGCAGTACCCAGGTGTCGCAGGCGCCGAACCGCCAGCGACTACCTGCACCTCGCCGCACTCCGCACTACTCCAGTTCCCGAATCGCCAGCGCGATGTAGTCCGGCAGGTCGCCCGCGCGCAGCGGCAGGACGCCGACCGCGGCGCTCGCCAGCTCGCCGGCGCGCGCGCCCAGGTAGAGGCCGAGGACCGCCGCCTCGGCCGGCGCGAGGCCCTGCGCCAGCAGCGCGCCGATGATCCCCGCCAGCGTGTCGCCGGTCCCGGCGGCGGCCAGTGCCGGGTTCGCCAGCGGCGCCACCCAGAGGTCGCCCGCCGGCGGCGCCACGATACTGTAGCCGCCCTTCAGGACGACGGTCTGCCCCCACGCGCGGGCGGCCTCGCGCGCGGCCTCCCACGGCGCGGCGGCGATCGCCTCCCGCTCCACGCCGCGCAGGCGGGCCAGCTCGCCCTGGTGCGGCGTGAGGACCAGCCGCAGCCCCGCCAGCGCGTCCCACCAGCCCTCGACCGTGCTGAGCCAGTTCAGCCCGTCCGCGTCGAAGAGGACCGGCACGGCGATGCCGGCATCGGCGTCCCGCTCGCGCGCCTCCTCAGGGGGGGCGGTCCCGACGCTGAAGCCGATGCGGCCCGCGCCACCCGCGCCCTCGGCAAGGCCGAAGAGCCGCGCCAGGAACTCGGTCGTCTCCTTCTCGCGCCCGATCCCGTTGCCGACCTGGAGCGCGGTATAGCGCCCGAGCGCCCCGGTGACGATCTTGGCCGCGTTCGGCCCGATGACGCCCCAGTCGGCCTCCGGCAGGGGGAGATAGGTCGCCTCCGGCACCTGGGCCGCCGCGGCGGTCACGATGCCGCGCGGCAGGGCCAGCGTCAGCAGCCCGACCCCGGCGCGCAGCGCGGCGTCCGCCGAGAGGACCGGCGCGCCGAGATAGTTGGCCGAGCCGCCGACGATCAGCAGCGATCCGGCGTCGCCCTTGTGCGCGTCGTACTCGCGGCGGGGCAGCAGCCGCGCCGCGTCATCACGCCCGATCAGGCGCGGCGTGTCGTCCGGCAGCCCGTCGTCGGCCCCGTCGAGGCCGATCGGCTCGACGATCACCCGGCCGGCGTGGCGCATCCCCGGCGGCACGAAGAGCCCGCGCTTCGGGTGCCCGAGCGTCACCGTCAGGTCGGCGCGGAAGGCGCCGGGGCTCGCCGCGCCGCTGTCGGCGTTGACGCCGGTCGGCACGTCGAGCGCCAGGCAGCGCACCCGCGGGTCGCGCCCGCGCGCGTTGACCGACTCCAGCGCGGCCACCAGGTCGGGCGGCAGCGTGTCGCGCGCGCCGATCCCGTAGACCGCGTCCACGATCAGGTCGGCCTCCGCCAGCGCCTCCGCGAACGCCTCGCCCTCCCCGACGACGCGGATCAGGTCGAGCAGCTCCGGGGCGACCGGCGCGCCCCCGAGCCCGTCGCGCCCGTAGAGCCAGACGGCGACCTCGTCGAGCCCCGCGTCGTGCAGCGCCTCCGCGACCACCAGGCCATCGCCGCCGTTGTTGCCCGGACCCACCAGGACCAGCGCCCGCGCCGCGGGGGGCTCCTCCAGCGTTCCCAGCGCGGTCGCCGCCACCGCCAGCCCGGCCCGCACCATCAGCGCGTCCGGTTCCGCGCGCCCGCCATCGAAGGCGTCCTGCTCGATCCGCCGCATCTGCGCGCCGGTCACGATCCTCATCCGCCAGCCCCCCTCTCCGATGGCCTGTCGTGCCTTGGGAACGCCCGCGGACGGGACTGATCGCGGCGGGCACGGAGATCACGGAGAGAATGATCGTTGCCTCCGTGGTCTCCGTGCCCGCCGCGGTTGATCCGTTCTTGAACCGTCGCCGGCCACCGCGCGGGTGTACGCCACCCTGCTCGCATGATAGCACGCGGCGCCGGGCGGGCGGCGGTCAGGTGGAGGGATTGTCCGCGTCCGGCGGCGCGCTCTCGGGGAAGAAGCGGCCCCAGTCGCTCGCCGCGATCGCGGCGACGCTCGGGTACTCGTCCCCCTGGGGCAGGCCGTGTTCGGAGAGCCGCCGGAAGTCGACCAGGTAGATGCTCGGCGGCAGGCGGTCCCACTCGACCCAGACGATCAGCACGCGCGGATCGACCGGCGAGCGCGCGATCAGCTCGAGCGTCACGTCGTCGCCGAAGCGCCCGGTCAGCGGCTCCTCCTCCTCCGGCCGCCAGCCGCCCCGCGTCGTCCAGAACCGCCCCGCCATCGCGCGTCGCCCTCCGCCCTCGCGCACCGGCCCTAGCGCACCGGGTGGATCTTGAGGTTGCTGAACCGGGCCTGGAACGGGGCCGTGCCGGCGTCCGCGCGCAGGCCGATCGCGCCCTCCAGCAGGTTGCCGGGATCGCTGGCCTGCGCCACCTGCGCGCCGTTGACCAGGACGGTCAACCGCCCGCCATCGGCGATGACCATCAGGCGGTTGGTCTCCTCGCCCCGCTTGATCGCCGGGTGCGCCGCCGGGGGCGCCAGATCCCTGCTCTCGACGCCGTTCCAGCGGGCCAGGCGCAGCGTCCCGGCCTCCGGGTCGAGCAGCACGAAGTACTGCTCGATCGTCCCGCCCCTCACCTGCCGGCGGAGGACGAGCCCGTAGCTGCCGCCCGCGGGCGGCCCGACTGCGCGCGCGTCGACCTGCACGATCAGGTCGCCGTAGGTCTGCCCCGCGAGGTCGGCGATCGCCACCCCGTCCGGCTCCGGCACGATGATGGTGTACTCGCCGTTCTGGTAGCCGGACCCCTCCCGGCCCTCCACCTGCGGCGGGAAGCCGCTGGCCGGGTCGGTGAAGTTGTCCTGCCGCACCGCCGCCGGCAGCGGCGCGGTCGGCGTCGGCGGCACGACGGTCGGCGACGGCGTCGGCAAGACCGGGATGATCGCCGGGACGCCGGTCGCCAGCGGGCGGCTCGGGCTTGGCGCGCCCGCCCCACCCGCGCCGGGCGACGCGGCGGACGCCGCGCGCGCGGATGGGGTCGGCGCGGGGTTCGCGGCCCCGTCGCGCCTGGCCAGCACGGTCCCCCGAGGACGACCAGGACGATCAGGGCGAGCGCGCCCAGGGCGCTGGGCAGCACCAGCCGCTGGCGCTCGCGCGCGGGCGCGACCAGCGGCTTCAGCCTCGGCGCCACCCCGGGCGCGGCGCGGATCGGCGACACCGGCGCCCGCGCCGGGGCGTCCCCGGCCGACGCCCGGCGCTCGGGCCCGTCCGGCCCGGACCGCGCGCGCCGCCGGAAAGGGTTCCAGCGCGACGCGCCCCCTCAGCCCCGGCATCCTCGCCCACCTCGTCGGCGGCGGCGCCAGGATCGGGCGGAGGGCGGGGCCATCATCCCCGGCCTCGGGCGGCGCCGGTTCGGCCGGCGGCGCCGCGGCGGGGGCCGGCGCCGCGCCGCCCAGCGGCGGGGGCCGGCGCCGCGCCCGCTCCAGGCGGCGGCTCTCGACCGCGGCGAACTCGCGCCGGATCGGCTCGTCGTCGGGCCGCAGGCGCAGATAGGCGCCGTAGACCTCGCTCGCCAGGCGGAACTTGCCGGCGGTCACCGCGGCGCGCGCCTCCGCCAGCAGCTCGGCCGCGGCGTCCCCGCCGCGCCCGCCGGGGGCGAGCGCGTCCTGCAGGGCCAGCACGAACTCGGCCCCGGACCCGAACCGCGCGGCGGGGTCGCGCGCCAGCGCGCGGCGCAGGACCGCGCCGATCCCCGGCGGCAGCGCCGCCCACCCGCGCTCCTCCTCCCGCGGGTCGGGCGGCGCCCCGGTCAGCAGCGCCGCCAGGGTCGCGGCCAGCGCGTAAATGTCGGCCCGCGCGCGTTGCCCCCGCGAGGTCCTCCGGCGGCCGGTACGGCGCCAGCGCGGGATGCGCCGCAACAGCGCCATCGGCGATGTCCGTCAGCCCGAAATCGGCGAGGAGCGGCCAGGCGGCGTAGAGGCCCTCCCGGCCGGGCGGCAAGTTCGTCAGGTAAATGGCGCCGGGCGCGACCCCGCCGTGCGCCAGCCCCGACCGGTGCGCGTGGTCGAGCGCGTCGGCCAGCAGCGCGACCAGGCGCAACGCCTCCTCCACCTGGGGGGTGGCCCCGGCCGATGAACGCCGCCAGCGTGGGGCTGTCCAGGTACGGCGTCGCGACGTAGCAGAGGCCATCCTGCTCGCCGAAGTCCTGCAACGGGAGGATCTGCGGGTGGCGCAACTCGACCAGCGCCTCGGCGGCGCGCTCGAAGCGCCGGTGCGCCTCGGCGCCCGGCGGCGTGGTGAGGATCGTCACCGCGACCGGCTGGTTGAACAGGCGCGTGTCGCCGGCACGAAACCGGGCATAGGGGCCGTCGGGCTCCAGGCGCTCGATCAACTGGTACGGCCCGAGGGTGCGACCGACGAGGTTTGCGGTGGTCGCGGTCATGCCGCGTCCCCGTGGGCCGTGGGCCGTGGGCGTGGGCCGTGGGATGAAGGGCGAGGATCGAAGGTCGAAGGCCGAAGATCGCCCGCCGTTCCGTCGGGATACTCTATGCGTCAATGGGATCCCCCTGAGTTCGCCGATACATCGCCGTCCGTTTTCGCCGCGCGCCCCGCGCCCCTCGCCCCCGCGCCCTTCGTCGCTCGTCGCCACGACCAGGGCCAGGGCCACGCCCGCCAGGTGCGTCAGGCTGACCGACCAGTGGCGCAGGCCGAGCGCGGACGCGCGCGCCGCCGCCGCCCCGTGCAGGAGCAGCACCGGCTTGCCGCGCGCGTTGGTGAGGATCTCGATCTCGCGCCAGGCGACCGCGCCGACCCCCGTGCCGAGCGCCTTCGCCACCGCCTCCTTCGCGGCGAAGCGCGCCGCCAGCGACTGCGGACGCTCGCGGGTCGCGGTCCGCTCCGCCGGGGTGAAGACCCGGCCCAGGAAGCGCTCGCCCCAGCGCGCGATCAACGCCGCGACCCGCGCCGGTTCGATCGCGTCGATACCGGCCTCGCACGGCCCCGCCGCGTCGGCGTCCCAGACCGGCCGGTAGGCGGCCATCACGTCGCCCACCGGCCCCTAGTCGTCGCCGACCAGTTGCCGGACCACCGCCTCGGGGACGCCGGGGAGGGCGGCGCCCTGGGGGACGCCGACCCCGCGGTGGGTGAAGCCGAGCGCCGCCAGCTCGCGCGGGTCGTAGAGGTTGCGCCCGTCCACCAGCACCGGCCGTGCCATCCCAGCGCGCACCCGCGCCAGGTCCAGCCCCTTGAACTCGTTCCACTCGGTCACCAGCGCCACCGCGTCCGCCCCTGCCGCCGCCTCGTAGGGGTCGGCGCAGAAGGCCACGTCGGGCAGCAGCGCCCGCGCCCCGCCCATCGCCGCCGGGTCGTAGGCGCGCACCCGCGCCCCGCGCGCCAGCAGGTCGCGGCAGATGTCCAGCGCCGGGGCCTCCCGCAGGTCGTCGGTGTCCGGCTTGAAGGCCAGCCCCCAGACCGCGATCGTCGCCCCCTCCACCCCGCCGAGCAGCCGGTCGAGCTTCCTGACGAAGCCGCGCCGCCCGTCGCGGTTGATCTCCAGCACCGCCCGGAGCAGTTGCGGGTGGCAGTCCGCCTCCTCGGCCATGTACTCCAGCGCCTGCACGTCCTTGGGGAAGCACGACCCGCCGAAGCCGATCCCGGCCCGCAGGAAGTGCGGCCCGATCCGCGCGTCGAGCCCCATCCCGGCCGCCACCTGCCGCACGTCCGCCCCCAGCGCCTCGCAGATCGCCGCCACCTCGTTGATGAAGGCGATCTTGGTCGCCAGGAAGGCGTTGGAGGCGTACTTGATCATCTCCGCCGTCCGCAGGTCGGTGATCACCAGCGGCGCGCCGAACGGCTTGTAGAGGTCGGCCACCGCCTCCGCCGCCGCCTGGTCGGTCGAGCCGAGCACCACCCGATCGGGGTGCAGCATGTCGCGCACCGCCGAGCCCTCCCGCAGGAACTCGGGGTTGGAGACGATCGCGAACTCGGCGCCGGGGGCCGCCTCCTCGCCCAGCAGCCCCCCGACCAGGTCGCCGCTGCCGATCGGCACGGTGCTCTTGTTGACGATGATCGTCTGCCGCCCCGCCGCCAGGTGCCGCCCGACCGTGCGCGCCGCCTGGCGCACGTAGCGCATGTCGGCCCCGCCGTGTGGGCCGGAGGGCGTGCCGACGCAGATAAAGACGAAGTCGGCCCCCGGCACCGCCCGGGCGTAGTCGGTGGTGAACGCGAGCCGCCCCGCCGCCAGGTTGCGCTCCAGCAGCTCTTCCAGCCCCGGCTCGAAGATCGGGCACTCCCCGGCCGTCAGCCGCGCGACCTTGGCCGCGTCGACGTCGACCCCCACCACCCGGTTGCCCAGGTCGGCGAAGACCGCCCCCGTCCCCAGCCCGACGTACCCGCTCCCGACCACCGCGATGTTCGCCATGTTCCCCCCTTTATCGAGGACTGAGGGCTGAGGACTGAGGACAAAGATTAGCGGTCCATCGCCGCGGAACAATCCCCAACCGCGTGCTCACTTCGTCCTCGGTCCTCAGCCCTCAGTCCTCGTCCTGGAAGTACGGATTCTCGGCGCGCTCCTCGCCGAGCGTCGTCGCCTCGCCGTGTCCGGGGTAGGCGACGGTGTCCGGCGGCAGAGTCAGCACCTTGTCGCGGATGCTGCCCAGCAGCGCGTCGCGGTCCCCCTTGAAGAAGTCCCAGCGCCCCACGCCGCGCCGGAAGAGGCTGTCGCCGGTGAGGACGAGCCCGTGCCCGTAGAGGCAGATGCCACCCGGCGAATGCCCCGGCGTCTCGATCACCCGCAGCGCGCACTCCCCGAAGCGCACCTCGTCCCCCTCGCGCAGCGGGCGGTCGGGTGGGACGGGCGTGTAGTCGCGCCCCAGGTAGCGGCGCGCGTCGGCGGCGTTGCCCGCGACCACCGCGCCGTCGGCGGGGTGCATCAGCACCGGCGCCGGCCCGAGCGCGCCGGGCGCGCGCAGCTCGGCGACCGCCGCGGTGTGGTCGGCGTGGCCGTGGGTGTTCACGATCAGGCGCACCCGCTCGCGGTGGTTGCCGGTCAGCTTGTCGATCGTCCAGAGGATGCGCGGCGCGTCGTCGCCCGCGTCGACCACGATCAGGTCGCCGGTCGCCCGGCAGCACAGCAGGTAGCAGTTCGCCGCCAGCGGGCTGACGACCAGCCGCGTCACCGCGATCGCCGGATGCCGCTCCGCCATCGCCCCCGTCCCCGCGCGCGCGTCCCCGCTCGATTCGACCACCCCGCGCATCCTCCCCCGCTCCACCCCGGCGTCCCGATCCCCGCCGCGGTCGCCCTCGCCCTTCCCCGCCCCTCGTCCGGTCGCGCTCAATCGGGGCTGACGATCGCGACATCGGTGATCCGGGCGCGATAGCCGTGCCCGGAGGCGTAGACCTCGATCGCGTCGATCCGCACCGGCTGCGGGGTCAGATCGCGCAGATCGAGCTCCACCGGGACCCAGGTGTCGGCCGGCACCTCCCGGCCCCGCTCCGGCCCGGGACGGCTCGGGTCGGGCACGCTGTAGAAGCCCCGGACGAAGTCGTGCGCCCGCCCCTGCTGATCGCGATAGGTGACCCGCACGATGATCGGGAACTCGGTCCCGGCCTCGCCCCCGCCCGGCAGGGACTGGGCCAGCACCTTGACCTGCGCCGTCAGCACCAGCGAGGGGGAGTCGGCCACCAGCGCGTCGATGTTCTGCCGCAGGCCGGTATTGGCCGAATCGGTGCTGTCCAGGCTGCGGGCGATCTCCAGCGCGCTGACCGGCCGCCCGCCGATGCTGTCGGCGACCGGCTTCAATTGCCCGGAGGGGCCGGACTGGCCGGGGGTGATAACCTTCCTCCACGGCGGGAACAGCGTTTCCTGCGCGATCCCCTCCTGGGGCTCGAAGCGGCCGTTGACCACCAGATCGCGCCGGGCCGCGGTCAGCGGGCCGGGCGCGCCCCCCGCCGGGACGATCGTCTGCTGGTTGGCTTCGAGCCGCACCTCGTCCTCGTACCCCTGCACCCGCACCGCGCCGACCCCCCGCCGGACCGAGGCGCGCACCGCGCTGGTCGTCTCGCCGTCGGCGCCCGTCGTCACCTCCACCAGGAAGCTACCGCCGGCGGCCGACTGGCCGCTATCCCGCAGCAGCACGGTCGTGCGGTCGCGGCCGGTCTGCGGATCGGGGTCGGCGGTGATCTGGAACCGCGAGCGGCCGTAATCGCCGGCCGCCGGCGAGACGCGGACGAGGCCGCGCTTCTGGTGCAGGCTGAACGCGCGTACCCGGTTGATGTACTGCGTCGTGCGCATCTCGGTGATCTCGATCTGCGTCCGCTCGAACACCTCGACCTTGCTCTCGTCCCACAGCGTCAGGAAGACGCGCGTCCCTTCCTCCGTCTTCAGCGCATCCCCCTCGCGCAGGAAGATGGGGGCGGGCGCCGGGCGGGACGCCGGATCGGCCTCGCCGTCCGTGCCCCGCGGCGCGACCGGCAGGGCGCTCCAGTTCACTTGGTAGGCCGGGCGGATGAACGCGCGCTCGCCCCCACCCACCACCTCGACGCGCGCCAGGCGCTCCGTCGTGGCGTGGCCGCGGTACCAGTAGCCCGCCCCGGCCAGCCCGAAGCAGAGCAGCAGGAAGACGCTGAACGCCGCGGACAGGAAGGCCCAGGCGCGGCGCACCTGTCGCGCGCGCGCCGGCGCCGTGTCTACACTCCCCGCCACCGCTCCCCGCACGCCCTCGCGCTGCCCGGCGATCATCGCTCCCGCAGACCGGCGCGCCGGTCGATCCTCGCGCGCCCGATTTCAGACATGCACCAAAGAGGCGTCGTTCGACACACGCTTTCCGTCATACAACGCGGCAAGCCCGCCCTGGTTGCGGCCATTGTAGCACCCGGCGTGCGTGAATCGTGGAGCGCTGGGCCTATTGACGGGCCGATGCCCCGATTGACGCCCCCTGTACCCGCCGTCGCTCCGCGCTCCACGCTCTTCGCTCCACGCTTTTCGCTCTGGCACGTCCCGTGCGCGGGGGGCGGGGGGAACGGTCGGAACCCGGCTGATAGGGGGGCGCGGTGGAGAAGCAGGCGGCGTGGGACGCGCTCAAGCGGGAGGCGGGCGAGCGGTTCGGGCCGGAGATGGTCTTCGGCGAGGGGCCGCTCGACGCGCGGTTCGTGATCATCGGGGAGGCGCCCGGCGAGCAGGAGACCGCGGCGAAGCGCCCGTTCGTGGGGCGGGCCGGCCAGTTCCTGAACCGGCTGCTCAAGGACGCGACGATCGACCGGGCGGAGGTCTACGTGACGAACGTCGTCAAGGTGCGCCCGACGGTCGAGAGCTTCGGGCGCCTCAAGAACCGCCCGCCGCGCGCCGGGGAGATCAAGGAGGGGCTCGAGATCCTGCGCCCGGAACTGGACCTGATCGCGCCCGCCGCGCTGATCCTCTTCGGCAATGTGCCCGCCAAGGCCCTGATCGGGCGCGCGTTCGCGATGGGCGCGAACCGCGGCGCCTGGTTCGAGACGACCGTCGGCCCCCCCGCCCTCGCCACCTACCACCCCGCCTACATCCTGCGCCTGGAAGGCCCCGACTTCGACCGCACCCGCGCGGTCGTCGTCGCCGACCTCGTCACCGCGCGCG
>JAUJMV010000008.1:205752-211068 GCA_030446685.1 Thermomicrobiales bacterium
GGCGGCGGTCTCCTCCTCCCGCCAGCGGCCGATGGCGCGGAACTTGGCGTAGCGGGCCGCGAGCAGCGCGTCGGCGCCGCCGGGGCGGTCGAGCGGGTAACGCTCGGCCAGGCGGTCCAGCGCGTCCCGGATCGCGCCCCCGACCGCCGCGATTGTCGCGTGCGGGTCCTCGTGCGCGGGGACGGGCTCGGGGATGACCCGGTCGATGATGCCGAAGCCGTGGAGATCGTCGGCGGTGATCCGCAACGCGGCGGCCGCGGCGGGGGCTTGCGCCGCGTCCCGCCAGAGGATCAGCGCGCAGCCCTCCGGGCTGGCGACCGTGTAGATGGCGTTCTCCAGCATCAGCACCTCGTCGGCGACGCCGAGGGCTAGCGCGCCGCCGCTGCCCCCCTCGCCGATCACCGTCGCCACGATCGGGACGCGCACCTCAGTCAGCGTCTGGATGCAGGCGGCGATGGCGTTGCTCTGCCCGCGCTCCTCCGACCCGATGCCCGGATCGGCGCCCGGCAGGTCGATGAAGGTGACGATCGGCAGGCCGAACTTCTCGGCGTGCCGCATCAGCCGCCGGGCCTTGTGATACCCCTCGGGGTGCGGCATGCCGAAGTGGCGGCGCAGGTTCTCCTTCGTGTTCGCGCCCTTCTGGTGGCCGAGGAGCAGCACCGTCCGGCCCGCGAACCGCGCGAGGCCGCCGACGATGGCCGGATCGTCGCGGAAGGCCCGGTCGCCGTGCAATTCGACCCAGTCCGCGCAGAGGTCGGCGATGTAGTCGAGCGTGTGCGGGCGCTCCGGCTTGCGGGCGAGTTGCACCCGCGCCCACGGATCGAGGGTCGTCCCCGCCTCGCCCCCCGCGTCGGCCGTCGCGCTAATCCCGCTCATGGCCCGCCCCCACCACCGCGCGTTCCGGGTCTTCGGTCGCCACCGGCACGACGCGCTGCACGATCACTGTCTCGCGCCGCACCCCGCCCGCGCCCGCGTAGAGCGCCAGCAGGGTCGCCAGGGTATCGCGCAGTTCGCGCCGCGGGACGACCAGGTCGAGCAGGCCGTGCTCCAGTTGGAACTCGGCGGTCTGGAACCCCTCGGGAAGTTTCTGCTTGGTGATCTGGTCGCTGACGCGCTGGCCGGCGAAGCCGATCCGCGCGCCCGGCTCGGCCAGCACAACGTCGGCGCTCGTGGCGTAGGACGCGGTGACACCGCCGTAGCAGGGGTCGACGAGGAGCGAGAAGTGGGGCAGCCGGGCCGCGCCGAGCCGGCTCAGCGCGGCGGTCGTCTTCGCCATCTGCATCAGCGAGAAGAGGCCCTCCTCCATCCGCGCCCCGCCCGAGGCGGAGATTGTCAGCACCGGCAGGCCGCGCTCGACCGCGCGCTCGGCCGCGCGCGCCAGCTTCTCGCCATAGACCGAGCCCATGCTGCCGCCGCGGAAGCCGAAGTCGACGACGACGACGGCCAGCGCCTGGTCCTTGATCCGCCCCGCGCCGCTGACCACCGCCTCGGCCAGGCCGGTTTTGCGCTGGGCGCTGGCGATCTTGCCGCGGTAGCTCTCCTTACCCGCGACGAAGTCGAGCGGGTCCTCCGGGCGCAGCCCCGCGTCCCACTCCGCGAAGGAATCCGGGTCGAGCAGCATGGTGAGGCGCTCCCGCGCCGGGAGGGTCGCGTGGTAGCCGCACTTCAGGCAGACCTTCAGCGCCTCCTCGAATTCCTTGCCGTAGCTCAGATCCTTGCACCGCGGGCACTTGAAGAACAGGTCGTCGGGCATCTCCGCGGGACCCCCGACAGCCCCGGGCGCCGCATCCCCGGTCGCCGGTTTGAACTTCGATTGGCGTCGGAACAACTCGCGCATCGGCCGGCCCCCTCTTTCCCCTCAATCGCACCGCGCAGTATACCACCCGCGCCGGGGCGTGGCGACATCGCCGCGCGGGGATTGCCAGCCGGAGCCGGCGATGCTACAATAAACTCACCTGGATTTGAATATCTCGGATTTGAACCTGGTGGGGTAGAAGTGTCGGACGGGCCGGGGGCGCCGAAACTCGAGCCGAACGCGGTCGTCGCCGTCGACGTCGTCCTCTTCACCGTCCGCGCGGCGAAGGCGGACGAGGACGGGGCGACGGACGGCCCGACCGGCATCGAGGACGCCTGGCAGGTGCTGCTGGTCCAGCGCGAGGACGCCGCGTTCGCCGGCAAGTGGTCGCTGCCCGGCGTGCTGGTGCGCGCCGACGAGACGTTCGACGCGGCGGCGCGGCGGGCGCTACGGACCAAGGCGCGGCTCGACGCCACCGGCTGGTACCTGGAGCAGCTCGGCACCTTCGGCAAGCCCGAGCGCGACACGCGCGGCCGGGTCGTCTCGGTCGCGCACCTGGCGCTGGAGCGCAGCGACGAGTTGACGCTGGCGCCAGGCGGCGGGATCGTCCGCGCGAGTTGGGTGCCGGTGCGCCGGGTGCCGGCCGAGGCGCTGGCGTTCGACCACGCCGACATGCTGCGGGTGGCGATCAACCGGACCCAGTCGAAGTTGCGCTACTCCTGGCTGGCCTTCCAGCTCCTGCCGGAGACCTTCACGCTGCCGGAGTTGCGCGCCGTCTACGCGGCGATCCTCGACCCGGCGCTGCTGCGGTTGAACACCGGCAACTTCAAGAAGGCGTTCGCCCCGCTCTTCGCGTCGGGCGCGCTGGCGCCGGTCGGGCGGCGCGCGGCGGCGGGGCGGGTGGGGCGGCCCGGCGACCTCTACCGCTTCCAGGGGCCGCTGGCCGGGACCTGGGAGCGCGAACTCCCCTGGCACGAAGGAGGACCGGGCCATGCATCCTGAAAACGTGTTGCCGCGGCGCGGGGCCGCGCCGCCGGCCGATCTGCTCGTCGTCGGCTCGGGCGTGGCCGGGCTCTCGGCGGCGCTGGCGGCGGCGGAGGCCGGGGCGCGGGTGACGCTCCTCACCGCCGGCGCGCTGCTGTCGGGGTCGAGCCCGTGGGCGCAGGGGGGCATCGCGGCGGCGCTCGGAGCGGACGACCGCCCGGAGCTGCACGCCGCCGACACGCTGGCGGTGGGGGGCGCGTTGAACGACGCGCGGGCGGTGGGGGTGCTGGTGCGCGACGGGCGGCGGGCGGCGCGCGAACTGCTCGCCGCCGGGGTGCCGTTCGACGGCGGGCCGTCGGAACCCGACCTCGGGCTGGAGGCGGGCCACCGGCGGCGGCGCATCCTGCACGCCGGCGGCGCGACCGGCCGGGCGGTGACCTCGGCGCTCCTCGCGCGGACGGTCGAGCACCCCCGCGTCCGCGTCCGGGCGCAGACCCCGGCGGAGGAGCTAACCCTCGATGGGGGGCGCGTCGTCGGGGTGCGGAGCGGGGCGACGACCTTCCGCGGGCGCGCGGTCGTGCTGGCGACCGGCGGCTACGCGGCGCTCTGGGCGCGGACGACCAACGCCCCCGGCAACCGGGGAAGCGGCCTGGCGCTGGCCTGGCGGGCCGGGGCGAGCCTGGCCGACCTCGAATTCGTCCAGTTCCACCCGACCGCGCTCGTCCTCCCCGGCCGCCCGGCCTTCCTGCTCAGCGAGGCGCTGCGCGGCGAGGGCGCGCGGATCGTCGATGGCGACGAGCGCCCGATCGTCGAGCCGCTCCTGCCGCGCGATGTCGTCGCGCGGGCGGTGGCGCGCCATCGTCGGGACCGCGGCCCGGTCTACCTCTCGCTGCGCGGGCTCGACCCGGCGTCCGCGCGCGCGCGCTTCCCGAGCATCGCCGCCCAACTGGCCGAGTGGGGCCTCGACCTGGCGCGCGACCTGCTGCCGGTCGCGCCCGCCGCGCACTACTGCATGGGCGGCGTGCGGACCGACGCGGCGGGGCGCACCGATCTGCCGGGCCTCTACGTCGCGGGGGAGGCGGCCTGCACCGGCGTCCAGGGGGCGAACCGCCTCGCCTCCAACTCGCTGCTCGAATGCCTCGTCTTCGGGCCGCGGGCCGCCCACGCCGCCCTGACCGATGAGCCGGCACGGCGCGCGCGGTGGCGGACACAGCCCCTCCCCAACACCAAGGGCGCCCCCCCCCCCCCCCAACTTTGGGGGGAGCTGCAGGTCGGATGGACCTGCTCTGGCTCCCCCCCAAGTTGGGGGGCGGGGGGGGGCGCCCTCGAACGCGACCTGGGCGTCGAGCGCGACGAGGCCGGGCTGACCGCCCTGCTCGCCGCCCTGCCCGCCCCGGCCGAGGCGGCCGGCGACCTGCTGCTCGCCGCGCTGGCGGCGCGGGCGGCGCTCCTGCGCCGGGAGAGCCGCGGCGCGCACTGCCGCACCGACTGCCCCGCCACCGATCCCGCCTGGCGGGGCCGCATCCACTGGCGCCGCGACCTGGCGCCGCGATTCGAGGAGATCGCCGCATGACCGCCACGATGACACCGACCACCGCGCCGCCCGCGCTCAGCCCCGCCGCCGTCGGGCTGGGGCAGAATGGGGCGGTGCGCGAGATCATCCGCCTCGCGCTGGCCGAAGACCTCGGGCGGGGCGACCTGACGACCGAGGCGACCGTCGCCCCGGACGCGACCGCGACCGCCGAAATCCGGCAGAAGGCCCCCGGCGTCCTCTGCGGCCTGCCGGTGGCCGAACTCGTCTTCGCCGCGCTCGACCCGCGCGTCCGCGTCACGCCGGTGGCGGAGGAGGGTTCGTGGGGCGACGGCCGCCCTGTCGCGCGGATCGCGGGGCCGGCGCGCGCGATCCTCTCCGGCGAGCGCACCGCGCTCAATTTCGTCCAGCGGCTCTCCGGCGTGGCGACCGCCAGCCGCCGCGCCGCCGAGATCGTCGCCGGCGCCGGCGCGACCGTGCTCGACACGCGCAAGACGACGCCCGGCCAGCGCGTCCTGGAGAAGTACGCGGTGCGCGTCGGCGGCTGCCGCAACCACCGCGCCGGCCTGGACGACGGCATCCTGATCAAGGAGAACCACATCCGCGCCGCCGGTGGCATCACCGCTGCCGTGGGCGCCGCCAGGCGCCGCACCCCGCCGATGGGCCTGGTCGAGGTCGAGGTCACTGACCTGGCCGAACTGGACGAGGCGATCGCCGCCGGGGCGGACGTGGTGCTGGTCGACAACGCCGACCCCGACGGGCTGCGCGCCGCCGTCGCCCGCGCCGCCGGGCGGGTGCGCCTGGAGGCCAGCGGCGGCGTCACCCTCGCCAACCTGGCCGAGGTCGCGCGCACCGGCGTCGACTACGTCTCGCTCGGCGCGCTGACCCACTCGGCCGGCGCGCTCGATTTCTCGCTGCTGGTCGGGTAGTCGGGTAGCGGACGCCGGCCTCGCGGTCGGCGTGGCGGCTGCCGCTATTCACTACCCGACTACCCGACTACCCGACT
>JAUJMV010000008.1:211168-220268 GCA_030446685.1 Thermomicrobiales bacterium
ACTACCCGACTACCCGACTACCCGACTGAAAGGAGTGCCCCCTATGGTCCGCACCGCCCTGCCCACCCTGCCCGTCCTGACCGAGGACGCGGCGCTGAATCCGGCGCGGATCGCCGCGTTGCAAGAGGAAGTCCGCGCCCTCGCCCGCCGGCGCGAGGCGGTAATCCTGGCGCACAACTACCAGGTGCCGGAGATCCAGGACGTGGCCGACTTCGTCGGCGACTCGCTCGGCCTGGCGATCGAGGCGGCGCGGACGCCGTCGCCGGTGATCGTGATGTGCGGCGTCTTCTTCATGGCCGAGACCGCCAAGATCCTCAACCCGGAGCGGACGGTCCTGATCCCCGACGAGACCGCCGGCTGCTCGCTGGCCGACTCGATCACCGTCGAGCAGTTGCGGGACTGGAAGGCCGCGCACCCCGGCGCGGTCGTCGTCAGCTACGTCAACACCACCGCGGCGATCAAGGCCGAGTCCGACTACTGCGTGACCAGCGGCAACGCCGAGGCGGTGATCCGCGCGATCCCGGCGGACCGGCAGATCCTCTTCCTGCCCGATGTCTTCCTCGGCACCTGGCTGAAGCAGAGCCTGGGGCGCGACAACATGGAGGTCTGGATGGGCGAGTGCCACGTCCACGCCGGCATCCGCACGCGGGAGGTGCTGGCGCGGCAGGCGGCCCACCCCGGCGCGGAGCTGCTGATCCACCCGGAGTGCGGCTGCACCAGCCAGCTCGTCTGGGCGCGCAACACCGGCCGCCTGCCGAGCGCGACGACGCACGTCCTCTCGACCGAGGGGATGGTCAAGCGCGCGATCGCCTCGCCCGCCGACACGGTGCTGATCGCGACCGAGACCGGCCTCCTGCACCGCCTGCGCAAGGAGGCCCCCGGCAAGACGCTGCTGGCGGCCGACGAGACGGCGGTCTGCCGCTACATGAAGCAGATCACCCTGCCGAAGCTGCGCGACACCCTGCGCGACCTCGCGCCGGCGGTCGAGGTCGATCCGGCGATCGCCGACCGCGCCCGCCTCGCGATCGACCGCATGCTGGCGATCCGGGGGTAGCGGGCGCCTCCCCGCCCCCCGCCCTGGGGGAGAAGGTCGAGGGCCGGAAGGCGCAGGGCGAGCCGGGACGCCGGCTGGGCCGCCGGCTCTCGGGCAGTATCCGTTCGGCCTTCGGCCTTTTCCCTCCGGCCTTCCGCGCCGGGTGCCGTGCCTCAGCGCCGCGCGAACTGCGGATCGCGCTCGCGCGGCAGGGCGAACCAGACGTCATCGCAGGCGCGGCGCTCCTCGTCGTCCAGGGTGAGTTCGACGGCGGGGAAGCTGTCGTCGAGTTGCTCGGGACGGCTGGCGCCGAGGATGGCGCAGGTGATGTCGGGCTGGGCCAGGGTCCAGGCCAGCGCCACTCGGGTCAGATCCTTGCCGCGCGCCGCCAGGAAGTCGCCCAGGCGCTCGACCGCGGTGAGGATCGCCTCGTTCCAGTAGCGCCGCTGGTACATCTCGCCGCTGCGCTCCAGGCCGAAGCGGGTGCCGGGCTGCACCTCGCGCGCCCCCCGGTAGCGCCCGGTCAGCATACCGCCGGCCAGCGGGTTGTAGGCCATGACGCCCAGCCCGTGCGCGCGGCAGAGGGGCAGGATTTCGTCCTCGACCATGCGGAAGAGGAGATTGTAGCGCGGCTGGGCCGACTCGAAGCGCGCGATCCCGAGCTTGTCGCTGGTCCAGAGCGCCCCGGCGAGCTGCCAGGCCGGGTAGTTCGAGCAGCCGATGTAACGCACCTTGCCCGCGCGCACCAAGTCGTCGAGCGCCCGCAGCGTCTCCTCGATCGGTGTGGCCGGGTCGGGGTGGTGGACCTGGTAGAGGTCGATGTAGTCGGTCCCGAGGCGGCGCAGGCTCGCCTCGCAGGCGCTGATGACGTGCTTGCGGCTGAGGCCCTGGTCGTTCGGCCCCGGCCCGGTCGCGCCCCGGCACTTGGTCGCCAGGACAATCCGCTCGCGCGCCCCGCGCTCCCTGAGCCACCGGCCGATGATCGCCTCGGTGCGCCCCGCGCGCTCCGGCCCGCCGCCGAGCGGGTAGACATCGGCGGTGTCGAAGAAGAAGACGCCCGCCTCGTCCGCGCGGTCCATGATCGCGAACGAGGCCGCTTCGTCGGCCTGGTTGCCGAAGGTCATCGTTCCCAGGCAGATCTCGCTGACCTTCAACCCGGTGCGCCCCAACTGCTTGGTCTGCATCTACCCTCCCGTCCCGCGCGGCCGCGGGGGCAATTGGGCGCCCCCCGCGCCCGTGCATGAAAGCCGTCGCTATTGCCGCCGCGCGTCGAGTGCGCCCTCGCCCACGTCCTTGCGCGCCAGGACGATCAGGCAGAACGGCTTGTCGCCGTTGTTGCCGCGCATCGTCTCGGTGAAGAAGCCATCCGGCGCCTCGCGGAAGGGGGCGTCGATCGTGGCGCGCACGGTGAAGCCCGCCGCCGCGAGCGCCGCGAGGTATCCGGCCCGCGTGTGCGGCAGATTGGGCAGGAGATAGGTGACGCCCGGTCGCTGGAAATCAGTGCGCGCCCCCCGACCGACGGCGTCGGGATGGAAGTCGGTCAGCAGGAGATGCCCCCCCGGCTGGAGCACGCGCCCGAATTCCCGGACGGCGCCCGCCAGGTCGCGCACATGGCTGAGCACGAGCGCGCAGATCGCGAAGTCGAACTGGCCCGACGCGAAGGGCAGAGGCTCGTCGAGCGAGGCGACCTGGAAGGCGATCGGCAAGGCTTCGGCCCGCGCGGCCTGCTCCGCGACGGCGAGCATCTCTCGGGACTGGTCGATCGCCGTCACCGCCGCGCCACGCCGGGCCAGCTTGAGCGCGTGGCGACCGGTGCCGGCCCCGGCGTCCAGCGCCACGGCGATCGGCAGCGCCGCCGTGAGCGCGTCAACGTGCGGCTCTTCCACGGCGATTAGGGGGTTATGGCCCCGCGCGTAGGTCGCCGCCCAGAGCGCGTACCCCTCCCGAGCATCGATCTCCCGCTCCTCATACTCGCTGTCGAGGAGGACCCGCGTCCAGGACCGATCGGCGGCGGTGATGATCAGCAGTTCGTCCCCCGCGTCCAGGGTATAGATCGAGGTGGGGGCGTAGATTGCCCACCCGTGCCGGACCGCGAACTCGTTCTCCTCCCGGTCGCGGTCGTCCACCTCGCCCCAGTCGCCGCGCTGATGCCTGGCGAGGAACGGCGCCGCGCCAACGCCGCGGGCCGCGAGCGCGGCCTGCGCGCCGGGGGAGATCGTGACGGCGCCGAGGCTGAACAGTTGCTCCACCGCTTACCTCACGCATCTCGCGTTGCCGGGGATGGCGCCCAGCGGAAGCCCCCCGATGCCCGGCGGGGGATACGGCAACAAGTGGATGGCGAGCGGTCAAGCCCGGCGGATGCTCGTGGTGAGCAGCGAGAGGGGCTTCAGCGCTCTCGGCAGGAGCCGCGCACATCGACCGGCGAGACCGGGAATAATGATATGGCTATGGCGTTATCGCGGATGGAGGTGGCCCGACCGCTGTTGTTTGGGCAGACGCGCCTCCGCCACATTCCGCCCCACATCCTCCTCTCTACTTTCCTACCGAACCTGGGGGGTCGCGGCGCCGCATCGGCGCCCGGCCCCTCTCCTCATTACAACGCGGAACGTCGAACGCGGAACGCGGAACAATGCGCTGCCGGCCGGGGACGGACGCGCCGATAACCGCCCCTCCCGCGCGTGGTGTTTCGCCCACAGCAGCGCTCCGCGTTCCCCGTTCCCCGCTCCGCGTTCGTCAGGCGCGCTCGCTCGTCTTGGACAGCACCTCGGCGATCACCTCGTCGGTGGTCAGGCCCTCGGCCTCGCCCTCGAAGTTGAGGACGACACGGTGGCGCAGGGCGGGGCCGGCGAGGTCGCGCACGTCCTCGAAGGCGACGTTGAGGCGGCCTTCCAGCAGCGCGCGGATCTTCGCCGCCAGGACGATCGCCTGCGCGCCGCGCGGGCTGGCCCCGTAGCGGACGTACTTGCGGACGGCGGGGGCGCGGTGGCGCTGTCCGGGTGGGTCGCCAGGAGGAGGCGGACGACGTACTCGCGGACGTGGGAGGCGATCGGCACCTCGCGCGCCAGCCGGCTCATCCGCTCCACCTGGGCGCCGCTGGCGGCCTTGCGGGCCTGCGGCAGATCGGTCGTGGTCGTGCGGGCCAGGATCTCGCCGAGATCGGCCGCCGTCGGGAAGCGCACCAGCAGCTTGAAGAGGAAGCGGTCGAGCTGCGCCTCGGGCAGCGGGTAGGTCCCCTCCATCTCCAGCGGGTTCTGCGTCGCCAGGACGAAGAAGGGGGCTGCAGCCGGTAGGTGCTGTTGGCGACGGTGACCGACTTCTCCTGCATCGCCTCCAGCAGCGCCGACTGCGTCTTCGGCGTGGCGCGGTTGATCTCGTCGGCCAGCACGAGGTTGGCGAAGATGGGGCCGGGCTGGAAGCGGAACTCGCGCCGCCCCTGCTCCCCCTCGGCCAGGATGTTGGTGCCGGTAATGTCGGCGGGCATCAGGTCCGGGGTGAACTGGATCCGGCTGAAGCCCAGATCGAGGGTGTCGGCGATCGTGCGGATCAGCATCGTCTTGCCGAGGCCGGGGACCCCCTCCAGCAGCGCGTGCCCCCGGCGATCAGGCAGATCAGCACCTCGCGCAGGATCGCCGACTGCCCGACGATGACCTTGGCGACCTCGTCCTCGACCTGGCCGGCGATCTGCCGGAACTCCTCGACCGACATCGCCGACTCGTTGACCCCGGTCACTGTTGTCACGCTCATCGTTCACTCCCTGGCGCCTGGCCGGCGCCCGCTCCCCGGCCCGCCCCGCCCGATCGGGCGGGGCGGTGTTTCGTTGCCGACGTTGGCAGGGCAATCATAGCCGAAAACGCGTGGGGCGTGGGCGGCGGGCCGCGGGCCGATCTACGCGGGTGGCACAGCGGGCGTAGCGTATACCCTCTACGCTGACGGCGTACTGTCCACGGCCCACGCCCCACCCGCCCCACGCCCCGCGGCCCGCTGCTCGTTGTAACGCGCTGCGCCGCCGGACGGCAACGGGGCGGGGCGAATGGGGACGCCGAGCGCCCGGTGTCGCCCCGTTGAGGAACCTTTGCGTGTCGCGGAGCGTCTCTTGGTGAGGGCGGCGTCGCGCGCGACGCCCCTGATGGCCATGGTCGCGAGCGCCGGAGACGAGGCACGGTTGGTGCGGTAGGGATCGCGGCGGCTCGCGCGGCGGGGGCAGATTCGCGCCGTCTCGGGTATTATTGCCTGCCGGCGAGCCACGGCAGCCGTCATGCCGCGCCGGCCCGTGTCGGCGCCATGTGTGGCACAGTTGTTGCTAGACGATACATTGATGCGTCGTGTCCGAGCACGCTGGTGTCACCCTCATCAACAATACCGGCTGACGACCGATCGGCGACATGCCTGTGGGGTTGCCACGACGGGCCGGCTATTGGCGGTGTCCACCGCCGACGAGCGATCGTGGTGGATGGCGCGAGCGCAAAGCGGGCTGGCAACGGGGACGCGCGCGATACGCCTGCGCGACGACATTTCGCGGCATAGCGGCGGAGACGATCACAACTTCGGAGCGAGGCCGCGAGGCCGGTAGGTGAGGGAGGCGGCGAGACCATGGGGTTTGCAGGGGCGAATGAGCGCGCTACCGCGGTGATGGGGGCCGGGCCGGGCGGCCTGGCGACCGGCTACTGGCTGTCGAAGCACGGGGTCCCGGTCACCGTGTTGGAGCGCGCGCCGGTGGTCGGCGGCCTGGCGCGCACCGTGGAGCGCGACGGCTTCAAGTTCGACCTCGGCGGCCACCGCTGGTTCAGCAAGGTCGACGAAGTCAACGACTTCTACAAGGAGGTCATCGCCGACGAGACGGTCTGGGTGCGGCGGATCAGCCGCATCTACTTCGACGGCAAGTACATCGACTACCCGCTCAACGTCACCAACGCGCTGGCCGCGATCGGGCCGGTCAAGGCGACGAAGGCGATGGCCGATTACGGGCGGGCGCGGGTCGAGCAGAAGCTGCGCCCACGGCCGATCCGGTCGATGGAGGACGCCTACGTCGACCAGTACGGGCGCACGCTCTACGAACTCTTCTTCGAGCGTTACTCCGAGAAGGTCTGGGGCCGGCCCTGCGCCGAGATGAGCGGCGATTGGGTCAACCAGCGGACGAAGGGGATGTCGCTCCTCACCGCGGTGAAGGACGCGATCATCCCCTCCAAGGGGGCGGTCCAGAGCCTGATCGAATCGTTCATGTACCCGCGCTACGGCTACGGCCGGCTGTCCGAGCGGATGGCCGAGGGGGTCCGCGCGGCCGGCAACGAGGTCCGGCTCGGCTGGGGCGTCAAGCAGGTCAACCGGCGGGGCAACCACATCGAGAGCGTCGTGATCGCCGACGCGCAGGGGCGCGAGGAGATCGTCGAGGCGGCGGAGTTCGTCTCCTCGATCCCGCTGACCGTCCTCTGCCAGATCATGGCGCCCGCCGCGCCGGCCGAGGTCTGGAGGCGGCCAAGCAGCTCGTCTTCCGCAACGTGATCACCGTCAACCTGATGCTCGATCGCCAGCAGATGACGCACGATACCTGGCTCTACGTCCACGACCGCGACATCCTCTTCGGCCGGCTGCACGAGCCGAAGAATTGGAGCGTCGACATGGTCCCCGACCAGTCGAAGACGTCGGTCGTGGCCGAGTACTTCTGCTCGTTCGGCGACGAGATCTGGAACCGGAGCGACGACACGCTGGTCGAGCAGACGGCGCGGCACCTGTCGGACGACCTCGGCTTCGTCACCCGCAACGAGGTCCTGGGCGGCTTCGCGGTGCGCTGCCCGCGCGCCTACCCGAGCTACACGCTCGGCTACGAGAAGGCGCTGGACGTGATCAAGGGTTTTGTCTACTCCTTCGACAACCTGCAGATCATCGGGCGCTACGGCACTTTCCGCTACAACAACGCCGACCACTCGGTCGAGACGGGATTGCTGGCGGCGAAGAACATCCTCGGCGAGGCGCACGACCTCGAGCAGGTCAACGCCGCCCAGGAGTACCACGAGATCAAGCGCCTCGACAAGGCCAGGGCGGCGGCGAACGGCACGGGCCGCGACGCGGGCGAAACGGTCGCGGCGGCGACCGCGGCGGCCAACGGGAACGGCGCGCACCACGCCGTCCCCACGCCGGTCGCCGCCGAGGTAGCCACGCGCTGACGGGCTGGCGGGGGCGCCGTCTCGCGCCCCCGCCCCTTCGCGCCGCGACGCGCGTCCTCGAACGCGCGTCGCGGCCTGTCCGGTCCCGGTAGCCCGGGGACTGAAAGGGTACGATGGCACTCGCGGAACGGGTCCAGGGTGAGGAGCGGTTGCAGGCCGATCCGCGCGCGGAGGAGGTGGTTGCCACCGTCGCGCCGCGGCGCGAGGCACGGGCGCGCGCCTGGCCGCTCGGCGCGGTGCGGACCCGCATCCTCCTCGCCATCATCTTCGTCGCCTTCGTCAAGCAACTCTTCTTCGTCGTCGCGATCCCGCCGTTCCAGGGCCACGACGAGGTCGCCCACTTCGGCTACATCTGGACGATCGAGGAGTACGACCGGCTGCCGACCCTCAACGACAACCTGCCGATCGTCCTGGAGGGCTACGCGGACTTCACGCTCGACTGGCCGGCGCTCTACACGGCCAACCACCCGCCGCTCTACTACCTGCTGGCCCGCCCGATCTACGCCCTGGCCGGGGAGGACCCGCTGGCGAAGCTCTACGCGCTGCGCCTCTTCTCGATCCCCTTCTTCCTCCTGACCGTCTGGCTGGCCTACGCGCTGGCGGTCACGCTCTTCCCGCGCGACGATTTCCTGGCGCTGACCGTGCCCGCCTTCGTCGCCTTCCAGCCGCAGATCGGCTTCGAGGGCGCGATCCTCAACAACGACATGCTCTCGATCTTCTTCGGGGCGCTGATCCTCTACCTTTGCGCGGGCGCGTTGCGCGGCGGGCTGTCGGTCTGGCGGGCGCTGGCGCTCGGCCTGGCGCTCGGACTGGGGCTGCTGACGAAGGCGACGATCACCGTCTTCCTGCCAGTCGTCGCGGCGACGGCGCTGTGGTGCTGGTGGCCGCGCCCGTGGCGGCGCGCGCTCCGCCCCCACTACTGGCTGGGGCGGCTCCCGGCGGCGGTCGAGCTGGCCGTCCCCGCCGCCCTGTTGCCGGCCCCCTGGTATCTCTTCCTCTACCGGACCTACGGCGACTTCTCGGCGTTCGACGCGATCCAGGAGCTCCAGCAGGGCTGGAACCGGCCGGTCGGCACATTCGGCGAGATCCTGCGCTCCGGCGGGTTCCACCTCATGCGCATCCACGAGTCCTGGGGCTACTTCGGCTGGCGGAACGTGCCGCTGACGCCGGGCGACCTGGCCGTCGTCTACGCCTTCCTGATCCTCTGCGGGGTCGGCCTGCTGGTCGGGGCCGGGCGCTTCCTGTGGTGGCTGCGGGAGGCGCCGCGCCCGCGCTGGGCCGCGCTCGACCCGGTGCAGCCGGTCGGCGTCGGGCTGCTGGTCGCGGCCAGCCTGCTGCTGTACGGCGCGATGATGTACTTCGGGACCTTCTTCGCGCTGACCCAGGCGCGCTACTTCTTCCCGGCGGTCACCGCGATGGCCGTGATCCTGATGCTCGGGCTGCGCGCCCTGGTCCCGCCGCGCTTCAGCGGCCCGGCCGCCGCGCTGGCGATCGGCGCGTTCGCCGGGTTCAACCTCTTCCTGCTGACCCAACTGCTGATCCCCTACACCGTCCTCTACGGCGGGCGGGTCTAGCCCGGCATGCCGCCGGAGGATAAGGCCGCGATGTTCCGTGCCTTGAAAGCCAACCGCCCCCTGCGCCAGAGCCTGGCGACCGGCCTGCTGACCGCCCTGATCCTGGCCCTGCTCGTCGTCGGCGTCCGCTCCGCACGCGTCGTAACGGCCGTCACGCCGCACACGGAGGACGGGGGCTACGGCGAGCCGTTCCGGCGCACCCTGCCGGTCGTCGAGGTCTGGAGGCTGCTCCTCGACCGCCTGCCGGCGGAGGTGCCCGGCCTGCTCGGGCGCGATGTCTTGCTGCTCTTGCTCCCGGTGGCGGCCGTCGCCGCGGCCTACCTGCTGGCGGC
>JAUJMV010000008.1:220368-265192 GCA_030446685.1 Thermomicrobiales bacterium
CGCCCGCGCTGGCAGGGCTGGCTCTGGACGCTGGCGCTGCTGGCGCTGCTCCTCTGGACGGCGAACCAGCTCCAGGCGTTCGACTGGTACACCGACCACCCCGCCGTCGACGAGAACGGCGGGATCGGGGGCCTGCCGAACACCTACACCGCGGTCGATCACCCCGCCCACCTGGCGCGCGAGCGCGCGACGGCCGATGCGCTGCGGCGGGGCTGGCTGCCGCGCTGGATCTCCGCCACGCAAGGCGGCTTCCCGGTCGAGTTCTACCCGGTCGGCGGGAGCACGATCGTCGCGCTCCTCCACCTGCTCAGCGCCGGGCTGATCCCACTCGAGGTGGCGCACAAGCTGGTGATCATCGGCGTCTTCCTGCTGCCGCCGCTGGCCTACTGGCTGATCGCGCGCCGCGAGCACCTGCCGCTCAGCGTGGCGCTGCTGGCGGCGGTGCTCCACCTGTTCGTCCGGGGGAGCTGGTTCGGCGGCGGCAGCCGCGAGTTGATCGAATACGGCCTCTGGCCCAACGTCTTCGCCGCTTACCTGACCCTCTTCGTCCTGCTCTGGGGCGCGGACTGGCTGCGCCGTGGGGACCGGCGCGGGCTGCTGCTGGCGACCGCCGCG
Source organism: Thermomicrobiales bacterium (assembly GCA_030446685.1). Lineage (GTDB taxonomy): Bacteria > Chloroflexota > Chloroflexia > Thermomicrobiales > CADCWN01 > JAUJMV01. The sequence goes on from JAUJMV010000008.1 coordinate 220,984, forward strand.
GCGACGCTGGCCGTCTACACCAACCCCCGCTCGATTGTCGCGGTCGCGGCGGGCTGCCTCGCCATCGGGCTCGTCGCGCTGAGCGAGCGGGTGCGGATTGCGGATTGCGGATTGCGGATTGCGGAATTACGGAGCCGGAGACGCGCCGGGGTCTTCCATAGGGCGCCCACCGCGCGCCCCCAATCCGCAATCCTCCTGGCCGGGCGCTCGGCCCTCTTCACCCTGTTGGTCGGGCTGCTGTCGGCGGCGCTGCTGCTGCCGCTGCGCGCGCACCAGGACCTCTACCACTTCACCTTCTATCTCTGGTTCGACAGCGCGCGGGACGTCTGGAGCCAGGTGAACGAGACGACGCCGATCAAGGGCGTGGTCGGGCTGGCGACCCTCGGCATCGCCGTCGCCCTGCTGCGGCGCGGCTTCTACGCTCGGGCGCTGGCGGTCCAATTGCTGCTCTCCTACCTGCTGATCACCCTGGTCGGCTGGCAGTGGCGCGAGTCGCCGCTCTTCGCCCAGTTGGAGGGGCCGCGGCTGCTGACGACGCTGCGCCCGGCGCTGATCTTTCTGGCGGCGTTCGGCATCCACGAGCTGCTGCGCGCCATCGTGCGCCTCGTCCTCGGGGACCTGCTGGCGCTGCTGCGGCTGCGGCGGGCGGCGACCTGGGCGACGACCGCGGCCTCGCTGCTGGTCGGGGTGACGCTGCTCGCCGGCGCCCACTACTTCCTCGTCTGGGACCGCAGCCCGCTCGACCGCGAGCGGCGCGGCCTGCCGGTGCTGGAGACGACGGACCAGCCGACCTTCACCGCGATCGAGGAGTCGGCGCGGCGGTTCGAGGCGGCGGCGGGGCCGGGAGACAAGCCGCTGATCATGGGCAACCCGCCCTTCCGGCCCGCCGGGAGCATGGTGGGGGAGTTCATCCCCAATCCCGAGCAACCGCAGCACGCCTCGTTCTGGATCCCGGCGCTGACCGGGCGGGACGCCTTCCACAACGACTACCTCTGGTTCTGGCGCACGACCGACTACGCCGACAAGGAATTGCTGCAGGACGAGTTCTGGGCGCTCGAACGCCCCTTCCTGACCCAGCACGGCCTGACGATGGTCCTGGTCGATGTGTGGCACCGCGACCTGATCGACCACGCCAATTCGCGACCCCACCTGCGCCGTCTCTATGAAGGCAGGCCCGGCGGTTACTCCGTCTACCTGGTCGAGCCGGAGAACCCGGGGCGGGGCCTGCACAACGGCTGGGTGACGTTCAGCGACGGGGCGGTGACGGCGCTGGACGTGCGGCCCGAGCACCTGACCGCGCGGGGCCAGACCGCGCGGCCCGGCACGGCCCGGATCATCATCAACGACTACCCCCGCTGGCGGGCGACGGTCAACGGCGTGGCGACACCGATCGCGCGCACCCCGGACGGCTACATGGCGGTGCCGGTGCCGGCGGGCGAGGTGACGGTCACGCTCGACTACGCGACCGAGCCGGTCGGCTGGCTGGCGCGCGGGCTGGTCACGCTCGGCGCGCTCCTCCTCTTCATCCTCACCTTCCGCGCGTTCCTGCCGCGCCGGCTCACGATTCAGGGCCAGCAACGCCTGGGCGCGGATCAGGAAATTCACGACCACGAGCGGCCGCGGCGAGGAGGATCGCGGCGGCGGGTCGATGCAATTCAGTCGCGCGAGGACTTCGTCGCCTTCGTCCAGGCCGAGATCTCGAGCATCCGGCCGGCTGATCTGGCGCGCAGCCGTCGCCGCCTGGGCCGGGGATGTCCGGTTCTACCAGAGAGCCGGCGCCGCGAGCTGGGGTGGAATTTCATCGGGCAGATGGCGGCGAGGTGATCGTCACGGCGGAAGATGGTCGATCGCCACGGCGGCTCACCGCGATCCTCCGCCGGGAAGGGGTCCTGCCGCAAGGCGCGGTGGTCGCCGTCGCGCGGCGGGCGAACGACGCCTTCAACTCCGCCATCACCCACCTCGACCTGACCTACTCCGCCGCGGCGCCGCCGGCGGCGCCGCGGGCGCTCTTCCTGAAGCGCAGCCTGGGCGCGGACTGGGCCGTCGCGGCGGGCGCGCGGGAGGTCGCCTTCTACCGCCTCGTCGCGCCGCTGGCGGCCGACCTGCCGATGCTGGTGCGCTGCTACGATGCCGCGCACGACCCCGAAAGCGGCGCGTCCCACCTGCTCCTGCGCGACCTCTCGGACACCCACACGCCGCCGCTCAGCCGCGAGCGGATCATCGCCCTGGACGCCCTGCCGGCGCCGGCGCACCTCGACGGAGTCATCGAGGCGCTGGCCGGTTTCCACGCCTTCTGGTGGGAACACCCCGCGCTCGGGACGGGGCCGCTGCCGGTGAGCGGGCGGTACGCCGACGCGGCGGCCTACCACCGCTTCGCGCGCGACGTGACCGCCGAGTGGGCGCGCTTCATCGCGGTCGAAGGGGGCTGGTTCCCCGCCGACCTCCGCGCCCTCTACGAGGGGGCCCTCGCCCGGCTGCCGGCCCTGTGGGACCGCGCGCTGGCGGCGCGGATCGCCGCCCGCCGGCGCCTGACGCTGAGCAATGGCGACGGGTATTTCAGCCAGTACCTCTGCCCGCGGGAACCGGGGCGCGGCCCGACCTACATCGTCGACTTCCAGGATGCGCGCGCCGACATCCCCGCGCTCGATCTCACCTACCTCTGCGCCGCCTTCTGGACCCCGGCCTTCCGCCGGGAGAGCGGCAGGGAGAATCGGCTGCTGCGCCGCTACCACCGGGCGCTGCTGGCGCACGGCGTCGCCGGGTACGGCTGGGACGATCTCCTCGCCGACTACCGGCTGGCGCTCGGCGTGATGATCTTCCTGCCGGTCTGGGACCAGACCAACGGCTCCGGCAGGGGCTACTGGTGGCCGAAGCTGCAATGCCTGACCGGCGCCTACCGCGACTGGCGCTGCGCCGAACTGCCGGGCGCGGGCGGCTGACCGGCGGGCCGGCCGCGAGGGGCGGCGACGGACCCGCTCAGCGCCCCCGCTCCTCCGCGGAGCGCCGGCAGCGCGCGATCGTGTAGCGGATGAAGGCGAGCGCCGCGGTCGGGTCGTCCGGGCGCTTGTCGCCGCGCCAGGCGAGGGCGCGGTCGATCAGGCCGGGCCAGGGCTGCTCCAGCGCCTCGCGCGCCCAGGCGGCGGCGGCCGGCTTGGAGGCGACCGCCCCCCGTTCGAGGGTGTAGAGGGCGCGGCACATCGTCAGGATCGCGAACGCCTGGTACTCGCGCGGGCGCAGCCACGCGGGGTCGCGCAGGCGCCCGGGCCAGCGGTCGAGGATCGTGTCGAGGGTCGCCGCGCGCAGCTCGTCCGGCGACACCGGATCGATCAGCGTCCGCGGCGGCGGCCCCCAGACCGTCACGCCCCGCTCGCGCACGATCCACCGCTCGATGATCCAGTTGGGGCCGTGCTCCCCGAGGCCGAACTCCCAGTCCACCCCGATGGTGGGATGGCGGGCGTCGGCGGGATCGTGCCGCCGCAGGGCGGCGCGCGGCCAGTACACCCCTTCCAACCTGGTCGCCCAGGGCAGGCCGCTGGCCGCGATCCGCGCGTGCATCTCCCGCAGGCCCTCCAGTGTCCCATCCGGCAGCACGTCGGCGGTCACGACGAGGAAATCGATGTCGCTGCTGCCGGGGTCGAAGTCGCCGCCCGACAGCGAGCCGAAGAGGTACAGCCCGATCAACTCCTCGCCCAGCACCGCCCGGACCCCTTCCAGCAGCAGCGCGAGGACAGCGTTGACCTCCGGGTACGGCGTCGGTCGCGCGGCGGACCCCGCTGACATCGCGCCCCCTCCTGATCTAGCCGGAATCCTGGGCGACGGGACGGCCCGACCCCACCCGGCACGGGTCCGGAACCGGCGCTACAGGACACCTGGGACCAACCTTGTCATCCTGAGCGCAGCGAAGGATCGGTGTCCCCGGCGCCGGACGGGGCCGACCGCCGCGCGGGTCTCGCGGCAGCCGATCCTTCCCTGCGGCGCATCAGGACAAGGGCCGCGCGGCGGGATTGGAACGGCGCTGCAGCGAGAAGCATCCGGCGGTCCCGTCACCGCCCGCACATCAGCATACTACCAGGGTCCCTTCACGGTCAGCGCTCGCATCAGCCCCGTCCGCGCGCGTCGCGCGGCGCCGCCCCGACTGCTACGACGGCAGGACCCCTACCGCCGCCGTGCCAGCCGCTGACCGCGACCGTCGCCCCCGTGGCGGCCCTCCTCACCCCGAATGGTCCATGCGGATGTTTCGTCCCGTGGCACGAATCACCCCGCCCAGCGGGTTCGGACACTACGAGCCATCGCGCGCGTCGCGCGCCCGCCACCGGCGGCACACGAGGGGCGAAAACATGAAAATCACGAAACGAACCTGCCTCGATAGCCCTCTTTTCCTTGCCACAGCAGGGAAATCTCGCTCCCCGGCGCCGCCACGACCGCCCCGGAATCCCCCAGTTCACCCCCTCAGCGCCCGTGGCGCCGCTTGCCCCGTCTCGGGGGCGACGTGGCATCGACCCTGGCGTACTACCCCGGCGCATTCTTTCAGGGGCGACGGGTGCTATACTGCCAGCCGTCGCCGCTACGGAGGTCGAGGTCGCGGACGAGGAGAGGGAGGGGCGGATGAGCAGGATACCGAACGGCGCCTATACCGAGCGGATCGCGCGGGCGCGGGAAGAGATGGGGCGGCAGGGGTCGACTACCTGATCGTCGCGCCGTCGTCGGACCTCGTCTACCTGCTCGGCTACCCCGCCCACCCGGCCCCGCGCCTGACCGCGCTGGTCGTCCCCGGGACGGCGGCCCGTTCGTCGTCGTGCCGCAACTCGAAGCGCCCCGGCTGGCCGGGCGCGCGGACCTGATCGAGATCCGCCCCTGGCCGGAGACCGCCGACCCGATCCGCCTGATCGCCGGGGCGCTCGGCGCCGGTGCGGGGCGGACGATCGGCGTCAGCGACCGGCTCTGGAGCGGCCACCTGCTGAAGCTGCAAGACGCGCTGCCGGGCGCGCGCTTCGTCAACGCGGCGGGCGTGCTGCGCGAGCTGCGGCAGATCAAGTCGGCGGAGGAGCTGGCCTGCCAGCGCGAGGCGGGGCGGCGCACCGACGCCGCCTGGGAGGAGTTCATCGGCGCGGCGACCCTGGCCGGGCGGGCGGAGGTCGAGGTCGCGCGCGAACTGGCCGGGGTCATGGAGCGCCACGGCCTCGGCGAGCCGAGCTTCCTGATCTGCGCCGCCGGTCCCGCCAGCGCCTCGCCGCACCACATGAACGGCGAGCGCCCCATCCAGGAGGGCGACGCGGTCGTCTTCGACTTCGGCGGCAACATCGAGGGCTACCATTCGGACATCACGCGCACGGTCCACGTCGGCGAGCCGTCCGCCGAGTTCCGCCGGGTCTACGACACGGTCAACCGGGCGCGAGAGGCCGTCCAGGCGGCGGTGCGGCCCGGCGTGCCCTGCGAGGCGATCGACGGGGTGGCGCGCGGCCTGATCACCGACGCGGGCTACGGCGAGTACTTCATCCACCGCACCGGGCACGGCCTCGGCCTCGACGTCCACGAGGACCCCTACATCGTCGGCGGCAACGCGACGCCGCTGCGCGCGGGGATGGTCTTCAGCGACGAGCCGGGCATCTACCTCCCCGGCCGCTTCGGCGTCCGCATCGAGGACTGCGTCATCTGCACCGCGGACGGCGGCGAGTTCCTCACCAATACCTCGCGCGAGTTGCGCGTCGTGAGTTGAGAACCGAGGTCGGGCGGGGCGGGGTGGCGACGGTGGACCGGGAGCGGGTGCAGCTCAGCAAGCGCGTGTCCCACGCGCTGCGTCACGCCCCCTGGGTGTACGAACTGGAGCTCGACGAAGAAGGCTGGGCGCCGGTGCCGGATCTGCTGGAGGCCCTGCGCGGGCAGCGATCCGCGTGGCGGGGGCTGACCGAGGGCGATCTGGCCGAACTGGTCGCCCGCTCCGACAAGCGCCGGTTCGAGCTGCGCGACGGGCGCATCCGCGCGCTCTACGGGCATTCGCTGCCGGAGCGCCTGCGCAAAGTCCCGGCCGCGCCGCCGCCGACCCTCTTCCATGGCACGTCCCGGCGCTCCGTCGCGGCGATCCGGGCCGGCGGGCTGCGGCCGATGCGGCGGCAGTACGCCCACCTCTCGGCCGACCGGGAGACGGCGCGGCAGGTCGCCGCGCGCAAGCCGCCGCCGCCCGTCATCCTCGAAATCGCCGCCCGCGCGGCGCACGAGGCCGGCGTGCGCTTCTACGCCGGCAACGAGCTGGTCTGGCTCGCCGACGCCGTCCCGCCCGCGCCCGGAGTTCATCGCCATCCCCGACTTCCCCCTGACGCGCGGCGGCTCACGGCAGCGGTTCCGGCGCGGGTCCTGCCCCGACCAGTCCCCGACCGCGAACGCCCCGGCCGGGGCGAGGCGCACGACGTAGAGCGCGTCGAAGCCCTCCGCCAGTGTCGGGGGCTGGAGCCGCTTGCGCGTGCCGTAGATCGCCTGGGCGGCGCCCGTCCCGCCGCAACCGCGCTCCCGCTCGGGGCGGCGCACGCGCGTTCCGCCCGACGCAGACATCAAAACCCTCCGCCGGCGTCGCGCGTGCCTCTGGGGCGGCACCCGCTCCCGCGCGGGGCGCCGCGCGTTCCGCCCGACGCAGTCGCGCGCCTCCGCCCGGAAGTAGTAGCCGACGACCCGGAACCCGGCCGCGCGCGCCGGGGCGATGTAGCGGGCGCGCTCCGCGATCGTGGGATTGGTGTTGTCGACGACGAACCGCTGCTGCATCGCCAGGCAGCAGCGCAGCAGCAGGGCCTCGCGGTGGCGGGTCTTCAGCATGTCGAGGTTGACGCGCAGGTGCGTGGCGAAGAAGCGCTCGCGGTAGAACGAGGACTTGCCGCTCGCTTGCAGGCCGGCGAAGATGATCGCTTCCATCGTTCAGCACCCGCGCAGGCGATCCCCGGCACACCCAGGGCAACCGCCGCGCTGTCCCTCACCCCGCCCCCGAGGTCCAGCGCGAGCAGGGCGGCGTTGACGATGCTCTCGGCGTCGATCAGTTCCTCGCGGTAGAGGTCGGCGCGCGTGCCGACCTGGCCGAAGCGATCGACCCCGAGCGGCACCACCGGGGCGCCGTAGGCCCCGCCGAGGAAGGCGAGCGCGTGCGAGGCGCCGTCGAGGACGGTGACGATCGGGGCGCGGCGCTCGGCGGGGGGCAGGAGCGCGGCGAGATGCCCGGCGTCCGGGCCGGCGGTGGCGCGGCGGACGTGGGCGCGGCGGGCCTCCGCCAGCCCGGCGTAGAGGCGGTCGGCGCTGGTCAGGTTGAGGACGGCCGCCGCGACCCCCTCGTCGTGCAGCGCCGTCGCGGCGGCGACCGCCTCGGGGATCATGGCCCCGGCGGTGGCGACGACGACGCGCGGCGCGTCCGCCCCGAGCGCGGCGGGCGGCTCGACCAGGCGGTAGCCGCCGGCGAGGACCTGGCGGCGCAATTCGTCGGGGCCGAGACGGTCGAGCGCGGGCTGGAGGAGCGCCTGGGCGACCGGCTTGGTCGAGAGGCGCAGGTAGGTGGAGGAGCCGCGCGCGCGGTCGCAGCAGCGGCGCAGGCCGTCGAGCAGGCACCACTCGACCTCGCGGCCGAAGGCCGGCTCGTAGAGGGTCAGCCCCGGCAGTTCGAGGCCGATCGAGGGGGTGATCGTCGACTGATGCGCGCCGCCCTCCGGGCTGAGGGTGAGACCCGAGGGGGTGCCCGCGAAGACGAACTTCGCCCCCTGGTAGACGCCGTAGATCAGCGCGTCGAGGCCGCGGCAGACGAACGGGTCGTAGACCGTGCCGACCGGCAGCAGGAGCTGGCCGACGATCTCCGCCGCCAGCCCGAGCTGGCCGAGCAGCATGAAGAGGTTCATCTCGGAGATGCCGAGTTCGATGTGCTGCCCGCGCGGGCCGGGCTGCCAGCGGAGCAGGCGCTGCGCCCCCTCCTCCCAGTCGGGCGCGGCCTCCGGCGCGAAGACCCCGGCCCGGTTGATCCAGGCCCCCAAATTGGTGGAGACCGCCACATCGGGAGAGGTCGTCACCAGGCGCTCCCCGACCCCCTCGACGCGCGCGAGCTGCGCCAGGACCTGCCCGAACGCCTCCTGCGTCGAGGCCTGCCGGGCCGGGCGGAAGTCGATGTCCGCCGGCACCCGCTCGGGCGTCAGCGCCGGCGGCGGCGGGGGGGCGGCGCGCAGGGCGGCGGCGCGGGCGGCGCAGAGGCGGCCCTCCGGCGAGTCGGGCGCGAAGCCGTCCCACTCCGTCCCCGGCGCGACGCCCAGGGTCTCGCGCAACTGCGCCATCTGCTCCGGGGTCAGCAGGGCCGAGTGGTTCAGGGCGTCGGCGGCGATCGGCAGGCCCCAGCCCTTGACGGTGTAGGCGAAGAGGACGCTGGGCCGGGCGGTCTCGGCGTCGGCCGCGGCGAAGGCCGTCAGCAGCTCCCGCAGGTCGTGCCCGCCGAGGTCGGCGATCAGCCCCGGCAACTCGTCGTCGCCGGTCGGCGCGACCGCCGCGGCCACCTCGTCGGCGTCGGCACCCGCCCCGGCGACCAGTCGCGCGCGCAGGGCCTGGCCGGGGAGGCGGATCAGGACCTGGTACTCCTCGTTGCTCATCGCGTCGATGCGGCGGCGCAGGGCCGCGCCGCCCGGCCGGGCGAAGGCGGCCTGCAGGCGGCGGCCGTACTTCGCCTCCAGCACCTGCCAACCGCCCGCCGCGAAGAGCGCCTCCAACTGGGCGGCGCGGATGCCCGGCACGATCCGGTCGAGGCTCTGGCGGTTGAGATCGACGATCCAGAGGACGTTGCCCAACCCCGCCAGCGCCCCCTCGGCCACCGCCTCCCAGACGTTCCCCTCGTCGAGTTCGGCGTCGCCGACGATCGCGACGAAGCGCCGCCGCGGCCCGTCGCCGAAGTGCAGGCGGGCGTAGCGGTCGGCCAGCGCGGCGAAGGCCGGGGCGACCGCGCCGAGCCCGACCGAGCCGGTCGAGAAGTCGACGCGGTCGGGGTCTTTCGTGCGGCTCGGGTAGGATTGCAGGCCGTGGTAGGCGCGCAGCGTCGTCAGGTAGCGTCGGTCGAGCGCGCCGAGCAGGTACTGCACGGCGTGGTAGGCGGGCGAGGCGTGCGGCTTGACCGACACGCGGTCGGGGCCGTCGAGGTAGTGGAAGTAGAGCGCGGTGAGGATCGACACGACCGAGGCCGAGGACGCCTGGTGCCCGCCGACCTTGGTCCCGTCCGGGTTGGGGCGCGCGTGGTTGGCGTGATCGACGATCGCCGTCGAGAGCCAGAGGACCCGCCGCTGGATCGCCTCGAGGACCGGCAGGATCGCGTCGTCCGGCAACGCCGCCGGCCCCACCTCCACCCCACCGCCGCTTGCCCGCTCGACAATCGTCGCCATCGCCCCTTCCCCCGCCCGGCCGGGCGCACCGGCCGCGGCACTCATCCACGCGGCGACGCGCCGCCGCGAGGGCGCGTCCGCCGGTGCGCCATATGGTACCACGCGGCAGGCTGCTGAACGCCCGCGCCGGCTCCCGGTGCCAGTTCGCAGTCGGGGAATCGGGGAGGTCCACCAGCGGGGAACGGCGGCCGTCTCCTCTACCGCCTACCCGCCTACCCGCCTGTTAGCCCGAGCGGCTCCCGCCCCTGGCACGGCGCTTGATAGGTCCGACGGGACTGTGCGAGCGCGCCCGGTCCTGACCGGCGGGGTCACGGGGCGCGGGACGCTGATAGAAGGTTAGGGGAGAACAGCGCATGGGCGACCCATTCACCACGCGGCGCGACGAGATCGAGGCCCGCCAGGAGTCGTCGGCGGAACTGATGAGCAAGGACGAGTACACCGAGGAGGAGGCGGCAGAACTCTTTAGCCAATCCCCCTACGTGATCCGCCAGGCCGTCCGCGACGGCGACCTCCCCGCCACGATGGCCGGCCACCAGGTCGTGTCCATCCGGCGCGAGGACCTGCTCGCCTGGATGCGCCGGCGTGGCGGCGTCTGACGGAGTGCTGAGTGCTGAGTGCTGAGTAATGAGTGGCCCTGTGTCACTACGCCACCGCTGCCGAACGGTGGGAGATTACTCAGCACTCAGCAGCTCCAGCACTCCCAAGCGGCGGGTCTGCCAGAGATACCAACTGGCGATGGTGCGGTAGGGGCGCCAGGGCTCGCCGAGGGCGCGGGCTCCTTGGGCTTGGGGCGCGCGGGCAGGTTGTAGAGATCCTGCACGGCGATGACGATGCCGAGGTCGTCGACCGGCCAGACGTCGAGACGGCCGAGCGAGAAGATCAGGAGCATCTCCGCCGTCCAGCGCCCGATCCCCTTCACCGCGACCAGCGCCGCGACTACCTCCTCGTCCGGCATGGCGCGCAGGCGGTCGAGATCGAGCGAGCCGTCGACGATCCGCGCGCTGAGATCCTTGAGGTAGAGCGCCTTCGCGCGCGAGCAGCCGGCGCGGCGCAGCTCCTCGTCGGGCGTGGCGAGGATGCGCGCGGGCGTGGGGAAGGGGTCGGGGGCGTAGAGGCGGCGGACCCGTTCGAGGATCGTCGCGGCGGCCTTGACCGAGAGCTGCTGCGACATAATTGCGTCGACCAGCGCGAAGAAGAGGTTCCGCTCCAGGGTCAGGCGGAACGGCCCGACCGCGTCGATCGCGCGGCCCAGGGCCGGGTCGACCGCGCGCAGGTACGCCAGCCCCCGTTCGACGGCGGCCGGGTCGAGTTCGCCCGGCTCCGAGACCGCCGGGATGATCGGCTCCGCCTCGGGCAGCCCGGTCACCCCTGCTTGGCCTGGATCTGCTTGCGGATCTCCAGCGGGGTCATGCCGGTCGTCTGCCGGCCGACGACCGCGTCGAGCGCCTTGCGGTCGTGGTAGCCGCGCGCGCGCGCCCAACTCCAGAACTCGGTCCAGCCGTAGTTCGCCATGTCGATCTCGCCGTCCTCGTCGTCCTCGCCGCCGCGGGCGGCGGGCGGCGCGGGCGCGGGGCGGGGGACCGGGCGGGGCGCGGGCTGGGGGGCGCTCAGCCGGGCGGCGGGCCGGCTTGCCGGGGGCAACTCGGCCGCCGGTGCGGGCGTGCGGGCGACCACCGCGCCGAAGTCGTCATCGTCGTCGGCAGGGCGGGGGGCGGGCTGGGGCGCGCGGGGCGCCGGTTCGGGCCGGATTGGCGCGACCGGGAGGGGCGCGGCATCCTCATCCGCCTCGGTCTCGCGGAGCGAGCGCACCGGCGCGGGCCGGCCGGGGGCGGGGGAAGTCGCCTCCAGGCGAGGCGGGCGCGGGGCGGGATTCACCCGCGGCGGGGCCTGGTCGGCGCCGGATGCGGAGGCCGGCCGCGCCGGCGCGCTCTCCACGCGCCGCGGGCCGGCCTCCGCCCCGCCGGCGCCGAGGCTGTCGTCGTCGCCGAAATCCTGGGCGAACTGCGTACCGTAGCCGAGCGCGAGGAGGGCGCGGCCGAGCGCCTTGGTTTCGGCCTTCTCGATGAAGTCGCCGAAATCCTTGGCTGTCTCCGAGCCGTAGCCGGTCGCGGACCCGCCGCCGGGGATCGCGACCGTCGCCTTGAAGACCGCGGAGTCGCCCGCGATCGTGATGTGTTCGGTGCTGATCTGCGCGTCGGGATGCTCCGAGCGCAACCAGACCAGCCGCCACTTCACGTCGAGGTAATCGCTCGTCCCGCCGCGCCCCCGCAACTGGCGCAGGTAGCGGGTCGGGTCGAACCTGCTGCCGCCCGGTCCCAACTCTCGCTCGCTCATCCCCGCCTGCCTCCTCCGCGCGCCGGCCAGTCGCCCCGGCGCCACGCTCTCGTACGTACGGCACCAGTATAGCGCATCGCGCGCGACCCGTACATCCGTGCGGAAGGCCCCCGCCCGCCCCCAATGGTCGCTGCCAAGCGTTCTTCCGGGGAGCGGCGCTCGATCCCCAGCTCCGGGAGCGGGTGGGGGCGTCAGGCCCGGCCGGTCTCCGCTCTCGGCCTGCTAGAATGGGGGCGCTGGTTCGCCGGTCGGATGGTGGTAAACGAAACTGGAGGGGCGCGATGTGCGGCGATTTTCCCCATCCGCGTGCTGAAGGCGGGGCGGGTGATCCCAGCGGCGAAGACGAGTACCCGCTCGACACGCCGGTCGTGCGCGCCTTCGTCGCCGGGGTGCGCGCGGCGATCGCGCGGGCGGCCGAACCGGCGGAGGCAATCGCCCTGATCCGCCCCGACTTCGCGGCCCTGCTGCGCGACGACGACTGGCTGCCGGCACGGTACCAGGCCGACGCGCCGGAGAGCGGCATGGGCGGCGGGATCGGCCAGTGGCTCCTCTTCCGCTCGGGCGCGCGCGACCTCTGCCTCTTTGCGCTGGTCGTCCCGCCCGGCGCGGCGACCCCGATCCACGACCACCTCGCCTGGGGCCTGATCGGCCTCTACCGCGGCGAGCAGGAGGAGACGGTCTTCGCGCGGCGCGACGAGGCGGCCCCGCTCGGCGCGCGGGAGGAGCTGACCCCGGCCCTGCGGCGGACCGTGCGGCGCGGCGACTTCTACCCCCTGCTGCCGCCGGTCGAGGACATCCACCGCGTGCGGACGACCTCCGCCGTGACCTCGGTCTCGATCCACCTGCTGGCGAACGACACCGGCTGCGTCTGGCGGCACGCCTACGACCTGGAGACGGCGGCGGTGCGTCCCTTCCGCTCCGGCTACGTCAACCGCCCCTGCCCGGCGGAGGGCGCGGCGGCGGACTGACGCCTCCCGCCCTCCGCTGGTCGGGCGGCGTGCAGCGCGCGGGGCGGTGGCCGCGTAGATATGATTGGCGCGGGGCCTGCCCGCGTCCGGCGCACCGCATCTCGCGCACCGCGCGCGTGGAGGACCGCATGTTCAACCTGATCCGCATCATCCTGTCCGTGATCATCCCGCCGCTCGGCGTCTTCCTGAAAGTCGGCCTCGGCGGGCAGTTCTGGCTCAACATCCTGCTGACGCTCCTCGGCTACATCCCCGGCCTGGTCCACGCCATCTGGATCATCGCCCGCGAGCCGTAGGCGCCGGCGGAGAATGTCGATCCGTCGCAAGCCCCGGCCAGCCACCATCTAGAACTTATGTTCTTTTTGTGCTATACTTTCCCTATTGGCAGGGGCGCTTTCGGCAGGAGTGGGGCATGTGCGGGCGGTTTGTGCTGAAGGGGGCCGAGGAGATTCCGGGGCGCTTCGCGGCGGTCGCGCCGGCGGCGGTGCAGCTTGCGCTGACACCGCGCTACAACGTCGCGCCGACGCAGGAGGTGCCGATCGTCGTCGCCGACGCGGGGGAGCGGCGGGTCGACCTCGCGCGCTGGGGGCTGGAGCCGCGCTTCCGCGGCGCGGCGAGCGCGGTGCTCTTCAACGCCCGCGCCGAGACGCTGCTGGAGAAGGCGTCGTTCCGCCGGCTGGTCCCGACGCGGCGCTGCCTGGTCCCGGCCGACGGCTTCTACGAGTGGGAGCGGCTCGGCAACCGGAAGCTGCCCTGGCTCTACCAGGTGCGGGACGGCGAACTGTTCGCCTTCGCCGGCCTCTACGACCGCTGGACCGACCCGGAGGGGCGTGAGGTGACCGCCTGCACGGTGATCACCACCACGCCGAACGAACTGGTGCTGCCGGTCCATGGGCGGATGCCGGTGATCCTGCCGCGCGAGGCGGAGGGGGCCTGGCTCGACCCCGCGGCGACCGATCCGGCGGCGCTGCTGCCCCTCCTGGCCCCCTACCCGGCGGGAGGGATGCGGCGGACGGCGGTCTCCACGGCGGTCAATAGCACCCGCGTCGATGCGCCGCACCTGCTGGAGCCGGTCGCGGCCTGACCCCGCCGGCCCCGCCCCCGCCCGACGCGAGGGACGACCGCGGCAGCACGATGCGCCATTGGGCACGGCTGCGTCCTCGATCGGTGGCAAAGCGGACGGGTGTAACCGACGCCGGCCCCGCCCGCATTGCTGCGGCGGGGCCGGCGTCGGTGCTGATTGCTTGGGAAGGCGGCGTCTACCGGGCCGGGGTCGGCGTCACCGGCGGCGGTTGCTTCCGCAGTGGCTCCGGCGAGGCCGGCACGGGCGAGCCCGAGGCGGGGCCGCGCTCGGCCGGGACGGGGCCGTACGGCCCGTAGGGGCCGGGGCCGGACTGCGTGCCGGAGACGATGCGGACGGAGAGGTCGCGGCGATCCTTGCCCGGCCCGTCCAGCACGTAGAGGAAGCCCTGCCACTCGCCCTCGCCGGGGATCGTCCAGACGCTCCAGGCCAGCGGGCCGCTGGCGCCGCCGGCGGTGCGCGTCCAGCCCGCCGCCGCCAACTGGGCGGCGAAGTGCGCCTCCAGTGCGGCCACGCCCTGGTCGGTCGTCGCGGTCGCCTCGGAAGTGAAGCGCCCGGACCCGCCGCCGCCGCCGCTCGGGAAGACCTGCACGCCGTCCGGCGGGTAGAGGGGCGGCAGCTTGTCGTAGCCTGGCGGCCCCGCCCGGTCGGGCGGCGGCGCGCCTGGCTTGCCCGCGCAGGGGCCGGGGGAGTTGGCCTCGATGTGCAGGCGGACGTCGTTCGGCGCGCCGGGCCGGGGGAAGATGCTCAGCATCAGCCAGGACCCGCCCCCCTGCTGGCAGAAGGGCTGGTTGGTGACCGGCATGGCGGTCGGCTGGAAGCCGCCCATCCGCCCGCCGACCGGCGCGGCGGTCCAGCCGCGCCCCGCCAGCTCGCCCTGGTAGAACGCGAGCAGGTCGGCCGGCTTGCCCGGCGCGTCGTAGACCACGTCCCAGGCCAGCGGCTTGGCGTCGGCGCGGCGCGCCGCGCTGCCGATCAGCTGGCTGTTGGGCGCGGCCGGCGGGTCCAGCGGCAGGTCGCCCGGCAGCCGGCCGGGCAGGAGGTCGATCGACGGCACGCCCGGCTGGTCGGGGCGACCGTACTGCGGCAGCAGCAGCCGCTCGGCGAGCGCGCGGAGGGCCGCGGCGGCGTCCGTCGCCACCGGCGACGCCACGGCCCGGTTGACCCCCTCGCCGGGCTGGGGCGCGGCGGCGGCCGGCCCGAACCAGAGGCCCGCCACCACGGCGGACGCCACCATCGTCAGGAAGATGCTTCCCACGCTGATCGGGACTCGCCGTCGCATCGCGCCGCCCTCCACTCGTGCGCCACGCCGCGCGCCCCGCCCGCCCGGCCGGCCACCATTCCCATTCGCCGTCGCCCTGCTCGTTGGTCCGCGGCGCCCGCCCCATCGGAGCGCTGAGTGGCGGCATGCTGTCGCCGGATCGAGGGCTTCCGCGACGGCACACCTGGTAGCGCGTGCTGACCATCGGTGCCGCGTCGCCGTGGGTCAGTCTTCGGAAGAGTGACAGGAACGAGGGCCTCCGCGCGTAACCGCGCGCTATCGCGTGGCCGGGCGGGATGCGCGCCGCCCCTCACCGCCGCCCTCATCGGCACGCCGCCGGGAGAGGGAGGGCGGCCGGCGCCAGCCACGCCGGCCGCCCCGCAGGAGGAGGAGGAGCACGAGCAATCTCGCCACTTGCCAGTGCCCGCTAGGAGTAGTACACCGCCAGGGCTCTGCCGGTTCCCGCGCCGACCGGCCGCTCGGACGCGGGCGGCGCCGGCAGCCCGATACCGGTCGTCCGGCCGATCAGCAGCGCCAGCAGGACCACCGCCAGGAGGATGTCGTCCCAGGCGTCATGGTCGCGTCGTCCCATGAGAGGGCCCCTCCCGGCGCCTGCCGGCCCCGCTGGCGATGCGCGCGAGACGGCGCGCTCGCCGCCTCTGCCCTATATGACGGAGCAGGCGCGATTTCGTAACGCCCTCCCTCGGCGAAACCGCCCGGCCTCCGGCGCCGCAAATCTTCCCGGCGCGGCGGCATGGCCGCGTCGGCCGATGGGATCACGCCCACCATGCCGCCCCTACTACCCTGTATGCACGAAGGGTGGGGAAGGTTCACCCCCGACGATGTCCGCGCTCAGCGTACCGACTCGGCGATGCGGATCAGCTCCTCGCGGCTGAGACCGACGCCGTTGTCGTCGTGCAGCATCCGCGTACGACATGCCATCAGCTTCCCAGGAGAGATACTGCAAATCGATCGTCTCGTCCCAGACGCCCGGGCCGCGCCAGCCTCCTTGGCGTACGCGGCCGGCCGGCCGGCGACCCGCACCTGCTCCACCCGCGACGCGGCCACGCCGTAGCCGCCGCCCGCCGGCGCCTGGACCTGCTCGAACTGCACGGTGCTCATGGACCCTGAGCGGCGCAGAAAGATCGAGACCCCGCCCGAGGGCTCACGAAGGCGTCCGCCGCTTGCAACCCATCCGGGAGCCAGGTGGGCAGCCGCAAAGGAAAGGCGGCCTGGCGCTGCGCCTCGGCAATACTGACCTTATCGCGTCTGCATGGCACAACCACCGCCCCCGGCGTGCAGGGTTTGGGCACCGCCAGCGGCGCGCCGCTCGCCGCCGACAGGGCGACGGTCGGTGCCGGGGCTGCGGTTGGCGGCGGGGCCTGGGGATCGAGGAGCACCAGCCCGAAGCGCTGCTCTCGCCCGGCGTTGAGCGCGGCCCGCACCGGGGGCACCGCGGCGAGCAGGACCAGCGCCAGCACTAGCCCCCGCGACGATGAAGGCCCGCCGCAAGCCGGCGAACCGCCCGCGCGCCGCCCGTGTTGCCTGGCGGTCGCGCGCCGCCAGCCGCTCCTCGAATGCCGCCCGCACATCAACCGTGGCCGGCACGCCGCGCTCGGCCTGCTCCGCCAGGGCGGCGGCGATGTGTCGCTCGTACGACTGTTGGGTTTGCATGGGGCCTCCTCCGTGGGTCGTGGCGGCGGCTTCCGGTGGTCGTCCGCGCGCCGGCTCAGGCGTATTCGGTGGTGATCCCCGACTCCTCCACCTGCCGCCGCAAGCGCCGCCGCGCGGCGTACAGCCGCCATTTCACGGTACCGATGGGACAATCGAGCGTCCTGGCGATGGTGGCCTCGTCCATCTCCAAGTAGTAGTACAGGACGATCGCCGCCCGTTGCGGCGGGGGCAGGGTGTCAATGGCCGCGAGCAAGTCGTGCCGCAACTCCTGCTGGAGGAGGGCCTGATCGGGACCGGGCATGGCGGACGACTGCGGCCCGAGCGCGTCGTCAGCCGCGTGACCGGCATCCCGCCGTCGGGCGCGCCGCAGCGCCATCAGCGCGCCGTTGACGACGATGCGATAGAACCAAGGCGCGAAGGGACGCCGGTCGTCGAACTGCCCGATGCGGTCGTAGGCGGTGAGGAAGGCATCCGCGACCACGTCCTCCGCGATCTGCCGCTCGCCGACAATGAGATAGGCCGTCCGGACAGCTCGGAGCTGGTACGCCGCGAAGAGCGGCCCGAGGCCGGCAATATCGCCCCGTTGTAACGCGCGGATCGCTGCGGATTCCTCGGCGCTCATCGGTTCGCGATCCTTTCCGGTCGTGCGATCATCGATTCGGCCGCTACGCCCCTGCCCGGCCGGCGACGCATCAGTCCATTCCTCCTAACACAAACTATGCGCGAAGCGTGCGGGAAAGGTTTGCTGGTCGTCCGGCAATCAGCAATAGCGAGAGGGGGCAGGCCAGTCGAGAAGGCCGGATGTTTGGTGGCAGCATGATAATTCGTGGGCAACGCCAGCGAGCACAGGACACAACTGTGCCTTCGCAGCTTGCATCCCCAGTGGTTGCTAACGGGCAAGCCCAATAGCGTCGGGCTACCGTGAGCCCCACCCGTCCCTGAGCTTGCTGTTGCAACGTGGTTGGGCTAGCGCAATGACTCGGCGATGCGGATTAGGGTCCCGCGGCTAAGTCCCTGACCATTGCCGTGCGGCGTGTACGACACGCTGTCGGCCTCCCAAGAGAGATACTGCAAATCGATCGTCTCGTCCCAGACCCTGGGGCTGCGCCCCGGAGTAGGTGGGCGCTCTTCGGGGGAAGCAGAACTTTACTGCCTGATTCGCCAGCGTGCCACGCATGCCTCTACGCTGCACAAGTGGAGGCGCGGGACACGACTGCCGTGCCTGCGCCATTCGTGGGGAACCGCGCGCCCCCGGCCTGGTGGTAGAGCGCGGTACACGCGCGACGGCGAGGCACGCCACGATCGCCACCAGCAGGAGGAGCAGGATGAGTGCGAACACGAGCTTCGCGGCGATGGAACTGCCATCCGCCTGCTGCGCCGTTGGCTCCGACTGGCGCGCAGATCGTCGTCACGTCCATCCAACATGAGGCCGCTCCTTCGGCACGGGATCGGCATGGAGAGCGCTTCTCATAAAGGTTGCGTCGTGAGCGGGAGACGCCGCCGCGAACCAGACGAGGCGGCGTCCTGCCCGATGGCGGCAGGGCGTCGGCGATGGCCGCCTCCAGCGCCTCGCGGGTCCGCGCGGACGCTGGCAGCGTCTTCGAGCTCATGGGGCGCCTGCGCGAGCAAGTCGGGCGGTAGGCCGGCGAGAAGACGGCAGCCGCAGCCCTCGATCGGCGCGATCGCGGCGCCCTTCTGCACGCTCAGGTTGTCCATCACGACGATCTGCCCCGGCCGCAGGGTCCGCAGCGCGCCGCCCACGAAGGCCTCGCACGCCGGGCCGTCGGCGGCGCCGTCGATCGTCATCGCGGCGCGCGCCGCCGGCCCGCCGCGATCAGCGACGTTGCGGCGGTGTTGCGCGGCGCGACCCCATCGCCGCGCCGCCGCGCGGGGCCGCATAGCGCGGCGTCAGGCCGAGATGCGCGCGCATTCGTCCACGAAGACGCCGCATGCAGCGTTGCGCCGCCCGCCCGCCACCGCGCCGCCTCGTCGCGCTCGCTGGCGATCAGCGACTTTTTGTTCGCGGCCAGCCGCGCGCGCGAGGCTGCGCATCGCGCCACGCTGACGGCGACGCCGTGCGCCTCGCGCGCCAAGCCCGACTGCTCCACCAGCGTGGCGTCGGGCCGGGCGCGCTCTGCGCCTCGAGCGCGGCCTGCCGGTCGCTGGGGATCGCCCGCCGCCGACCGGGCGGGCCGGACGCGCCCGCCTCGCGCCGCCGGCGCGATTTGGTCGCCCGCGAGACGCCGAAGATCTGCGCAACCTCGGCGCGCGGCACCGCGGCGACGCTGACCGAGGAGCAGCCTTCATGCGACAAGTATACCCGCGACGCAACCATTTCGCAATCCGCTCTGGGGGGCGCGAACGAGTTGGCGATTTGGATGAGTCCGATCCGCCGGCACCCTGAACCCCGACAGGATATAGTTCCGCCGCTTGTCGGGATCCCCTGCACGGAGTCCCGACCTCGAGTGTCGCCGTGCCTTGCTTGGACGGTGGTGGGCTGGCTGGTCCGCGGCTCGAGCGCGCGATTTCACCGGGGCCGGTCGCGGTCTGGGCAAGCACTATCTCTGCCGGAGGCGATCCCCGCCCGCGGCTGCGAAGATAGAGGTAGATAGTCGGTGCGTTCGCAGTACCCGCCTGGTCAGCGCCGTTCGCCACAAAGCCCGCTGTGTCCGCCGGGATGCGCAGCGGGAAGTTCGCCCCGACCCCTGCATGTCACGCATGAGGCGTACGATCTCCGCATCCGGCGTGAGCGCGGTCGCCGCCGCACCAGCCGGCTGTTGACTACGGTAGATGAGCAGCCCGGTCACAGCGACCAAGCCACACCCGGCAGGCGCGAATAGCCACCAGTCCGCGCGCCCATCGTCGGCTGATCCTCGCCGATGGTTTCTCCCTTCTCTACAAGTATACAAGGCTACTAGTATCGCCGGCCGAGGGCCTGCACATCCGGTGATTTACACCTGTCGCTGGTGCTCCTGCCGGCGAAGCCGAACATCTGCACCAACGCCCCATCCTGGTTGGAATAGGTGAGGGTGGCGTTGTTGGGGTAGAAGATGGGGCCATATCCGTAGAGGCTGTTGTCGTAGACGGCGCCGTAGTAATTGCTGTTGAAGTAATACCTGCCGCTGTTGTTGGAGATCTGGAAGACCCCCATCGTCGTGGCCCCGTAGCGACGTAGGTGTAGTAGAGCACCGACTGGAAGCTGACATGGGTTTCACTCACCCAGTTGAAGAGCGAGGTGAACGCGGTGTCGTAGCCACTGCCGCAGCTGTCCTCGAGGGTGCCGTGGTGATAGTGATAGGTGTTCGCCCCCGCATCGCCTGGGGCGATATACGCGACCTCCGTCCAGGCGAGCGCGGTCAGCGGCAACACCGCCAGCAGGACCGCTCAGCGCCAGCGCTTCGACGTACCGCTCATTTGGAGTTTGGCGCCAAGCGGCGCGGATCGGTTGTCGGACCTCTGAAACTACCGTACGCTACGGCAGTTGCGCCCGCCCCCGCATACCTCCTGAGCTTTGCCGCTGTTTGCGCCCTTCACCCCTATACTGCACGACAAGCCCGGAAAGTGACATGCGTGGGGAATGTCACAAACGGGCCGCTCGTGCAGTATTACAAGTACAAGTCTCTTTGCTTTGCATCAGAATGGTGGCCGATGGCGAGCGCCGGTATCCACGCACGCCTGACCGACGAGCAGCTTGTCACCGCCATGCGGTCCGGCTGCCTGGAGGCATTCGAGGTGCTGGTCGAGCGGTACCACGCGCCGCTCCTGCACTACCTGCTGCGGCAGACGGGCGACGCGGAACTCGCCGCCGATCTGGCCCAGGACACCTTTCTCGACGCCGCGGCGTCTCGACCGGCTGGCCGACGACCGTCCCTTCGCCGCATGGCTCTACCGGATCGCGCAGAACCACCTGCTGATGGCGCGGCGGCGGCAGCGCTCCACCGGCTCGTCTCGCTCGACTGGTTGCCGGGGCGGACGGGCGCGGCCCTCCCGGCGTTGTGCCGGTCGGACGAGGACGCCCCCTGCCACGAGCGCGACGCGATCCAGCAGGTGCTCGACGAGTTGAGCCCACCCTGCGCGAGGCGTTGCTGCTGAGCGGGGTGGGGGCTTCAGCAGCGAGGAGATCGCGCGGATCCGGGGGTGAACGCCCCGGCGGTCCGGCAGCGACTCGGGCGGGCGAAGGAGCAGTTTCAGTCGCGGTACCAGGCGCTGAATGGAGGGGACGATGCTGCCAGCCTGTGACCTGCCGGCCGAGGACCTGATCGCCTACGCCGAGGGCGGGTTCCGCGCGGCGCGCAAGGAGTTAGTGGAGGCACACCTCCAGGTCTGCCCCGCCTGCCGCCGGCGCCTGGCGGCGTTCCGCGAGGTCGACCGCCTGCTGCGCGAGAGCCGCCCGCCGCTCGACGACCGGGCGGGCCGGGCGGCGCTGCGGGCGCGGCTGGAGGCGGAGGTCGGTCGCCGCGCGGCGGCAGCCGCGGACGCTGCTGGCGGTGGCGGCGTTGCTGGTGGCCGTCCTCACCGCGATTGCCTGGCCGGCGCTGTCCGGGACGCAGGCCGGGTGGTCGCAGTTCTTCCCCTCTCCGCGACGGGGGGCCGCGGACGCTGCCGGACGGCCAGGAGCCGCCGGGGACGCGGATCACCGGTGTCCAGCCGGCGCAGCCGGGCCTGGCGGGGGTGCGCTTCCGGGCGGTCGAGCCAACCGACCTGCCGCTCGGCCTGGCGCTGGTCGAGCGCTCGGCGGTCAGCGCGGAGCGGCTCGAACTCCTCTACCGCAACCAGCAGGGCCTGACGCTCCTGATCGTGCAGGCGCCGGCGCGCGGCTCGGTCGATGTGCCGCCCGATGCCGCCGCCATGCAGTTGGTGACGGTCGGCGATACGGCGGTCGTCAGGCGCAACGACCGCCCGGCCGGGGCGGTGAGCGGCTCATCTGGCAGCGACGGGGGTGGGCTTCAACCTGGTCGCGCTCAGCACGCCGGCGCAAGGGTTGCCCTTCGAGGACGCGCGCGCGATCGTGGACGCCCTGATAACGGCTCAGGAGGTGACGCGGTGAGCGACGACAGCAACAGCGCCGGGGGAATAGACCGTCGGGGGCTGCGCCGGCGGCGCGCTGGGCGAGGCGGCCGGCGCGATCCTGGGATTGGCCTTGTCCTCCCGGTCGGTGGGGCAAGTGCTCGGTGGGGCGGCGCCGGGCGATCGCGCCACCGGCACGCAGGAGACGAGTTTCTGGCGGCGCGTGGGCGACCCGTACTGTTACAACGGCCGGCGCTATGAATACTGGTGCTACTACACTTGTTACGGTAGCACCTGCGAAGTCCTCTACTGCGAGACGCGCGATACCGGCGCCTGCTGACGATCGTCGCGCCGGCCCTGTCCTTCGCGCATAGTACAATAGCGCGACCCGCCGCTCATCCGGAGCGGCCGGTTCGCCTTGTCCACGCGCCGCGCATCGGCCCGCGCGCCGACCGCGGCATCGGAGGAGTGCCGGTCCATGTTCGATGCCCTGACCCTCGCCGCCGTCGTGGATGAGCTGAACGACCGCGTCCTCGACGGGCGGGTGCAGCGCGTGCTGCTGCTCGCCCCGCTGACCTTCGGGCTGGAGCTCTACGCGGAGGGCGCGCGCCACCAGTTGCTGCTCAGCGCCGACGCGCGCGACGCCCGCGTCCACCTCGTCGGCGGGCGGCTGACCGGCGACGCCGCACGGGTCACGCCGCTGCTCCTCCTGCTGCGCAAGTACGTCCGCGGCGCGCGGCTCGTCCGCGTCTACCAGGACCCGCCGCTCGAACGGGTCCTCTTCCTGCGCTTCGCCAAGTTCTTCGTGGCGGAGACGGAGCCCGAGCCCGACGAGGCGGCGGACCCCGACGCGGACGACGAGCCGGTCGAGGGGGAGCTGCGCGAGACGACGCTGGCGGTCGAGATCATGGGGCGGCACAGCAACCTGATCCTGATCGGCGAGGACGGGCGCATCCTCGACAGCGCCAAGCGGGTGCCGGCCCGCCTCAGCCGCGTCCGCCAGATCCTGCCGCGCGGCGCCTACGAGCCGGCCCCGCCGCAGGAGAAGGCCGACCCGCGCGCGGTCGGCCCGCGCGAGTTGGGGGCGATCCTGGCTGCCGAGCCCGCCGCGCCGCTCCACCGATCGCTGGTCGGCGCGCTGCGCGGCCTCAGCCCCCAGGTCGCGCGCGAGGCGGCGTTCCGCGCGGCCGGGACGGCGCGGGCGACCTGCGGCGATCTGGTCGGGCGCGAGGACGCGCTGCGCCGCGCGCTCGACGAGCTCTACGCCCCGCTGCGCACGGGGGCCTGGACCCCCGCGCTCTACCTCAAGCCGGCCGGCGAGGGGGGGGCTGAGGGCGGGCCGGACGCGGCGGGGGAGCCGGTCGCCTTCTCGCCCTTCCCCCTCTTCCACCTGCGCGAGCTGACCGAGGAGCGGCCGGGCGGCATCTCCGCGACGATCGAGCGCTTCTTCGGCGCGACCCGGCGGGTGCAGGCGCACGCGCAGCGCAAGGAGGCGCTCGCCGCCCAGATCCGGCAGGACCGCGAGCGCGTCGCCGGCCGCGAGCGGGCGCTGGAGGGCGAGGCGCGGCGCGCGGAGGAGGCCGAACGCTGGCGGCGCTGGGGCGAGGCGATCTACGCCTACGCCTGGGCGCTCGAGCCGGGGCAGCGCGAGCTGACGACCGAGGACGGCCTGACGGTGCCGCTCGACCCCGACCGCTCGCCGAGCGAGAACGCGCAGGCGTACTTCGAGCGCTACCGCAAGGCCCAGAGCGCCGCCGCCAACCTGCCGGACCTGCTGGAGGAGGCGCGCAACGGCCTCCGCTACCTCGACCAGCTCCTCACCCTGCTGGACCTCGCCGAGCGCTACGAGGAGATCGCCGCGCTCGATCGCGAGTGGCAGGAGTGGCGCCGGGGGCCGGCGGAGGGCGGAGGGCGGAGGGCGGAGGGCGGAGGACAGGCGGCGGGGGGGAAGGGCCGGAAGGCGGGGGGCGGGCAGTGGGCCGGCGGGGGCGCGCGGCCGCAGCACCTGCGGGCGCGTGGGGGCCATCAGATTTTCATCGGGCACACCGGGACGCAGAACGAGGCGGTGACCTTCGAGATCGGGCGGTCCGAGGACCTCTGGCTGCACAGCCGCGGGGTGCCGGGCGCGCACGTCATCCTGCGCTGGGCCGGCGACCGGGAGGACGACGCCGTCCTGCAGGCCGCCGCCGAACTGGCCGCGCACTACAGCGCCAACCGCCAGGCCGGGCGGGTCGAGGTGGACTACGCCCGGCGGCGCGACGTGCGCAAGATCAAGGGCGCCGGCCCCGGCATGGTCACCTACCGCAACGAGCGCACCGTGCGGGTCGTCCCGCGCGCCGAGGCGGATCTGCGTAAGCTGGGATTGCTGGTGTAGCAGCCCCGCGCCGGGGCCTGCCACGCGCGGGGGCGGAACGCTCCCGCCCGTGCCGAACCGCCGGGCGCTGGCGCCGCGTGACCATCGCCAGCGTTCGCCGTTCTCTCCTGTGCAAGCGGGCGACCGGTGTCGGTCCCCGCCCGGTGCGGAACCGGCGGCACGGGAGGAGGAGGCGACCATGCGCGGGGTGCGGGTGCTGCTGGCGGTGCTGCTCCTCCTGGCCGGGGCGGGCGGCTGGACGGCCCGGTCCGCCGGGGGCACGGCGGCGGCGGCGCCGGCCGGCGATGTGATGGGCGCTTTGCGGGAGGAGTTGGCCGGGCTGGTCGGCGGCTGGGCCGGCCAGAACGCGGTCAGCGTCACCGACCTGCAGACCGGGCAGACCGTCTCGGTCAACGGCGCGCGCCCGCAGCCGGCCGGCTGCACGATCAAGATCTTCATCATGATGGCGATCGCGCAGGACATCGAGGCGGGGCGCTACACCAAGGCCGACGTCGCCGCCCTGGTGCGGGACGCGATGGGGCCGAGCAACGTCGCCCCGGCCCGCGAGCTGATCCGCATCGCCGGCGGCGGCGACATCGGCGCGGGCATCCGCCGGATCAACGCGATCATGGCGGGGCTGGGCGCCAGGGGTTCGATCCTGACCCACCCGCCCGGCTACCCCTGGGAGGAGTACGGCTACCGGGCGAGCCACGGGATCGTCGACAACCTGCTGGTCGCCGACGAGCTGAACCTGATGCTCGGCAAGCTCTACCGCGGCGAGGCGCTGTCGCGCGCGGCGACCGACTACGTGCTGTGGAGCATGACCCTGGCGATCCCCGGCCAGAACGCCTCGCTCGGCGGGCCGCTGCCGGACGAGGCCACGCTCTACCACAAGATCGGCCTGGTCTACGCCCCCTACAACACCTGGAACGACGCCGGCATCGTCACCTTCGCGCGCGGCGGGCGGACCTACGCCTACGCCATCTCCTACCTCGGCTCGTTCGGGCCGGATTGGCGGGAGGCCTACCGGCACGGCGCCAGCGTCTCCGCCGCCGCCTGGGAGCGGTTGAGCGCCCACTACGCATCGGCGCCGGTGGTGGAGCGGTGCTTCGCGGAGACGGACCGCTGCGTCTACGGGATCTTCTACCGCTACTGGCGCGACAACGGCGGGCTGGCCCAGCAGGGGCTGCCCCTGACCGGCCGGTTCGAGGAGGTCAACCCGACCGACGGCCGCACCTACACGGTGCAGTATTTCGAGCGCGCCCGCTTCGAGCTGCACCCCGAACACGCCGGGACGCCGTACGAGGTGCTGCTCGGGCAGCTCGGGCGCGAGCAGTTCGCGGCGAAGTACCCCAACGGCGGGCCGGCGGCCGGCGGCGGCGACGTCTGCTTCGCGGAGACCGGCCGCTGCGTGCGCGGCGTCTTCCACGACTACTGGGAGCGCAACGGCGGCCTGGCGCAGCAGGGCTACCCGATCTCCGGCGAGTTCGAGGAGGTCAACCCGACCGACGGCCGGACCTATCGGGTGCAGTACTTCGAGCGGGCGCGCTTCGAGTTCCACCCCGAGCACGCCAACACACCCCATGTCGTGCTGCTCGGGCTGCTGGGGCGGGAGCAGTTCATCGCGCGCTATCCGGGCGGCCAGCCGGTCGCCGCCGGCCTGGCGACCTTCGTCGCGCCGGCCGCCCCGCGCCCGGACGCCCGCGCGACCCTCCTGCGCCAGCTCGCCGACTACGACCGCTTCCGGGTGGGCGCGGCGACCGGCGACGACGCCGACCCGACCCTGGGCTGGCGGGGTTACGACCGCGCGCTCGAACGCTTCCTGATGGTCCGGCCGGAGCTGCGCGCCTACCTGCTCTGGTACTACCGCGTCGTCGCGCCGGGCGACCTCCCCGGCCGCGCCTACCACCCACCGGCGGCGGCCCTCCTCGCGCCGCCCTCCCTGGACCGCTACCTCGCCGGGGAGGCGGCGCCCGACGGCAGGTAGCGGCGCGGGGGCGGGCGGGCGCGCGTTCCACACCGCCCGGAGAGAGCAGGCCAAACGCCGCCGCCCGAGCGATAGTTCGGCGCGGCCTAACTGATTGCCCGCCGCTGACGGGGCGCCCTCACCCTCCCCCGGCCCCGCCGCCACGCCCAGGGGGCGCCCGGCACCCGGCTCCCAATGCTGGGAGAGGGAGGGGGAGCAGGGGCCGACGGGGCGAACCGAGGCGGCGCGGGGCGGGGACGCCGCGCCCAGGCGCGACACGGCGCGGGGGGGAAATGGGGGGATTTGGGGGTCATTTTGGCTGTCCTCCTGGCCCCTCGCCGGGGTCGTTTTCCTTGATATAGCGCCATAATCGCTCCGGCTGGAGGCGGTTCGTTTCGCGAAAACGCCGTTCTCGCGGCCGGGCGTGTCCGCGCGGGGGGCGGGGCGTGCGCGCCCGGATACCGATCGGACCCGGCGGCGGGGGCGGGCGGTGCCAGGGGGCGGGAGGGGTAGGGGCGGGTCGGCGGGTCGGCGGGCGGGCGGATGGGGGGCGGAGGCCGCGCGATCGGCCGTGCGGCTCGCTGGTGTCTGGCTCGTCGGGGACCCGACCCTGAATTGTTGCGCGCCCGGCGGGAGCGGCCTTTTTCGTTGCCCGGTGCTAGACTATTCAGCGTGCCGACGCACGCGGCGACGGGTCCGGTCGCCGCGGGGCGGGCCGGTGGGGGCGATGAGGACATGGCAGGATGATGGGTTTCCGACGGGGCCGCAGGCCGCTGCACTACGTCGTGCCGCTCGGGGTGGGGGCGCTCGCCGGGGCGCTGGGGGTGGCGGCCTACACGACCCGCGAGTTGAACGGGCCGGTGCGGCGCACCTGGCGCGACGATTTCACCTTCTCCCCGTTCGAGGTGCAGGTCGACTTCGAGCCGGTCAGCTTCCGCACCGACGACGGGGTGACGCTGCGCGGCTGGTGGTTTACCCGGCCGGCGAGCGACCGTGTGATTGTCGGCTGCACCGGACACCGCGGGACCAAGCAGGACCTGCTCGGCATCGGCTCGGGGCTGTGGCGGGCGGGCAGCAACGTGCTGCTCTTCGACTACCGCGGCTGCGGCGAGAGCGACACGGCCCCGCTGTCGGTCGGCCACAACGAGCAGGCCGACCTCCGCGCGGCGGTGGGCTTCGCGCGGGAGCGCCTGCCGGGCGGGCGTATCGGCATCGTCGGCTACTCGATGGGCGGGGCGCTGGCGATCCTCACCGCCGCGACCGACCCGAGCGTGCGCGCGGTCGTCACCGACTGCGCCTACGCGTCGCTGCGCGAGGTGGTCGCGCACGCCTACCGGCGGCGGCGGGTGCCGGCGCAGCTCCTGGCGCTGACCGACCTGCTGAACCAGTGGCGCCACGGCTACTCGCTGGCGGCGCTGCGCCCGGTGGACGTGGTCGGCGCGATCGCCCCGCGCCCGATCCTGATCATCCACGGCGGGGCGGACATGGTGACGCCGGTCGAGCAGGGGCGCCAGCTCTACGCGGCGGCGGGGGAGCCGAAGGAGCTGTGGATCGTGCCCGACGTCCCCCACTGCGGCGCCTACTTCGCCGACCGCCGCGGCTATGTCGAGCGCGTCGCCGCGTTCTTCGACCGCGCGCTGACGGGTGGCGCTGGCGCGGTTGCGCGCTGAAGCAGCCGCCCGGCCGCCCCGGCGATCAGGCCCGGTCCTCGGCCAGGGGCAGCTCCACCGGGGCGCCCTCGCGGGCGGACAGCGCGACCGCGTCGAGCACCTCCTGGCAGCGCATCCCGTCGTAGAAGTCGGGCGACGGGGCGGTGTCGTCGCGGATGGCCTCGATGAAGTCGGTCATGACGCGCTGCGGGTTGCCGAGCAGGTAGTCGGGCGGGGCCTTGACCGTGGCGAAGCCGCCGTACCGCGCCTGGTCGCCGCCGAGGCAGAGCTGCACCTCGTCGCCGCCCTGGTCCCACTTCTCGATCTCGTAGATCACCGCGCCCTTCGTGCCGTAGATCTCGACCCGCTGGTGGTTGTTGCGGCCGATCGCGCACTGGCTGGCGTTGATGACCCCCTCGGCGCCGCCCGCGAAGCGGGCGCGGAAGGAGGCCGCGTCGTCGACGTCGACCTCGCCGATGCCCCCGGTTGTCAGGGGCCGCCGGGGGGTGAAGGTGCGCAACCGCCCCTCCACGCCGGCGAACTCGCCGATCCAGAAGCGGCACAGGTCGACCAGGTGCGAGGCCAGGTCGCCGAGGGCGCCGCTCCCCGACTCGGCGCGGGTCTGCCGCCAGCGCAGCGGGGTCGCGGGGTCGTGGAGCGTGCCGTTGAAGTAGTTGGCGTAGACGTGGTAGATCTCGCCCAGTTCGCCGCCGCGGATGAGGTCGCGGACGAAGCCGGCGGCGGGGACCCAACGGTAGCGGAAGTTGACCGCCGTCTTCAGCCCGCCCCGCTCGGCCCGCTCGTGCATGCGGCGCGCGCCGGCATAGTCCAGCGCGAGCGGCTTTTCGCAGAGGACGTGCTTGCCGGCGTCGAGGGCGGCGAGCGCGATCGGCTCGTGGGAGGCGTTGGGCGTGCAGACGCTGACGGCGTCGAGCGGGAGGGCGAGGAGGTCGCGGTAGTCGGCGAAGACGCGCGGCACGCCGAAGCGTTCCGCCGCGCGGCGGGCGTTCGCCTCGACCGGGTCGGCGACGGCCACCAGTTCGGCCTTGCCCGCCTCCTGGCAGGACTGGTAGGCCGGCAAGTGCCGGAGGAGCGCGACCGCGCCCGCGCCGATCAGCCCGACCTTGATCCTGTCAGCCACCCGCGCCCTCCCAATCGCCGATCCCCGCGCCGGCCGGAACTTGCCGGCTAGCCGCGACGCCGTTGTGCTGCCGATCCGCCGCCCGCAAGTATACACCCTGCTCGGGTCCCGGAGGCGCGATGACGGTGGCACCGAGGGGCAGGGCGCCCGCGCGTTCCATCGGGACGAAGCGCCGGCCGTACATGGATTCCAACGGGCGGCGCGGCGGTTCGGTGCGCCGTGCCGGCGCGCGCGCGGCGGGACCGTGCCCAGGTCGGGAGTGGATCGGACAATCGCAAGGGGCCACGGGGAACGGACGCATGTTATGTCCCGTCTGCCAGACCGTGGATTTGCGCATGACCGACCGGCAGGGGGTGGAGGTTGGGCGCGGACTATGGACACCCGCCTGCCCGAGCAGGTAGTAGCGCGCCCGCGGTGTCTGGCTCGATCGCGGTGAGCTGGACAAGATCATCGAGCGGCGGACTCCAGGGCGGCGCCGGCGCGCCGGGGGTAGTCGGCGGGGAGCGGGAGGGGTACGGCGAGCGGCGCCAGCGCGTAGCCTCGGCTATCTGCCGCCGATCTGGGTTCGAGGCGGCGCACGCGGCGCGAGTACGACCGGGACCGGGAGCACGAGGGGCGCTACCACAAGTACCCCCGGCATGGCGACGACTATTACAAGCGCAAGAAGCGCAAGTCGTTCTCGGCAGCGCCAAGACTTGTTCGACATCTAGCACGCCCCCGCCACGGGACGATACCGATCCGAGAACGCCCGCGCCCCGTAGCGGATGACGCCGGAGGTGTACAGCCGCGCCGGGGTGTGCTAGGGTGCCGCCCGTGATCCGAGAGTAGCCGCCGCGAGGCGGGATTGCGGGAGGGCGGGATGGCGGAGGCGCAGGCGGAGCGACCGAACGTCGTGGTCTTCTTCACCGATCAGCAGCGCTGGGACACCACCGGGCTGCACGGCAACCCGCTCGACCTCACGCCGAACCTCGACCGGCTGGCGCGGGCCGGGACGCACGTCGCCCACTCCTTCACCTGCCAGCCGGTCTGCGCCCCGGCGCGCTCCTCCCTGCAGACCGGCCTCTACGCCACCGCGACCGGCGTCTGGCGCAACGGCATCCCCCTGCCGCCGGACCTCCCGACCCTCGCCCAGCACTTCGGGGCGGCGGGCTACGCGACGGGCTACATCGGCAAGTGGCACCTGGCGGCGGAGGAGCCGGTCACGGCGCCCCGGCGCGGCGGCTACGACTACTGGCTGGCGTCGAACGCGCTGGAGTTCACCTCCGACGCCTACGACACCGTGCTGTACGACGGTGACAATCAGCCGGTGAAGCTGCCCGGCTACCGCGTGGACGCACTGACCGACGCGGCGATCCGCTTCATCGACGACCGCAAGGATCGCCCTTCTTCCTCTTCCTCTCCTTCCTGGAGCCGCACCACCAGAACCACCGCGACGACTACCCCGCGCCGGACGGTTACCGCGCGCGGTACGCCGGGCGCTGGACGCCGCCCGACCTCGCCGCGCTCGGCGGGACCGCGCCGCAGCACCTCCCCGGCTACTACGGGATGGTCAAGCGCCTCGACGAGGCGCTCGGGCGCCTGCTCGACGCGCTGAAGAGTCAGGGGCTGGACGAGAACACGATCGTCCTCTTCACCGCCGACCACGGCTGCCACTTCAAGACACGCAATGCCGAGTACAAGCGCTCCTGCCACGAGGCGTCGATCCGCGTGCCGACCGCCCTGCGTGGGCCGGGCTTCGACGGCGGCGGGCAGGTCCGCGAGCTGGTCAGCCTGGTCGACCTGCCGCCGACGCTCCTCGACGCCGCGGGCCTGCCGGTGCCGGAGGCGATGCAGGGGCGCTCGATCCTGCCGCTGCTGCGCGGCGAGCGTGCCGGCTGGCCGGAGGAGGTCTTCATCCAGATCAGCGAGAGCCAGGTGGGGCGGGCGGTGCGGACGGGGCGCTGGAAGTACAGCGTCGTCGCGCCCGACAAGCACGGCGGGCGCGACGCGGGGTCCGACCGCTACGTCGAGGACTGCCTCTACGACCTGCTGGCCGACCCGGACGAGCTGACCAACCTGATCGGCCTGCCGTCGCACCGGGAGGTCGCCGCCGTCCTGCGCGAGCGGCTGATCGGGCGGATGGTGGCGGCGGGCGAGGCGGCGCCGACGATCGCGCCCGCGCCCCCGACCGAGCCGCGCGGCCAGCGCCGGGTCAGCCCCGAGGAGGCGCGAAGCTGACTGGACAGGGCGAGACCGTCGCGGCGAAGAGTTTTCACCACAGAGATCACAGAGATCACAGAGAATGAAAATGACGGCGGTCTCCGTGATCTCCGTGGTCGATCCGTTGTCTTCCGCGGCGCCCCGCCGTAGGGCGCGCGACAAGGGAGAAGGGGATGGCGGGGATCGAGGTGTTGATCCGCGGGGCGCGGGTGGTCGACGGCACCGGCAACCCCTGGTTCCGGGGCGATGTCGCGCTCGCCGGGGATCGGGTGGTCGCGGTCGCGCCGGCCGGGCGGCTGCCGGCCGAGGGGGCGCGCGAGGTCGTCGAGGCGGCGGGGCTGGTCGCCTGCCCCGGCTTCATCGACATCCAGAGCCACTCGATCGTCCCGCTGATGACCGACGGCCGCAGCCTGTCGAAGATCACCCAGGGCGTGACGACCGAGATCATGGGCGAGGTCTGGACGCCGGCGCCCTTCGGCGGGCGGATCGCCTCGCCCTTCGCCGGCGCCCCCGGCGGGCCACCCCCGAGGGCTGGGCGGAGCGGGCGCGCGGCTGGCGGCGCTTCGGCGACTGGCTGGAGGCGATGGTCGAGCGGGGGTCTCGCCGAACATCGGGTCGTTCCTGGCCGGCGGCACGCTGCGCCAGT
Organism: Thermomicrobiales bacterium; assembly: GCA_030446685.1. Classification (GTDB taxonomy): domain Bacteria; phylum Chloroflexota; class Chloroflexia; order Thermomicrobiales; family CADCWN01; genus JAUJMV01. The sequence continues at coordinate 252,640 of JAUJMV010000008.1, forward strand.
ACGCCAAGGGCCTGGCGATGGGCGCGGCGGACCCCGACGAGCTGGCGACCATGCGCCGCGTCACCGCCGAGGCGCTGGCGGACGGGGCATTCGGGGTCTCCTACGCGCTAATCTACCCGCCCGAAGCCTACGTGGCCACCGAGGAGATCATCGAGATCTGCAAGGTCGTCGCCCGCGCCGGCGGCCTCTACATCACCCACATCCGCTCCGAGGGGGACGGGCTGCTCGAAGCGCTCGACGAGGCCATCGCCATCGGGCAGGGGGCGGCGCTGCCGGTCGAGATCTACCACCTCAAGGCGACCGGTGCGGCCAACTGGCCGAAGATGCGCGAGGTGATCGCGCGGATCGACGCCGCCCGCGCGTCCGGCCTCGACCTGACCGCCGACCTGTACCCCTACGTCGCCTCGGGGACCGGCCTCTCGGCGATCCTGCCGGCCTGGGTCGCCGCCGACGGCGGGCTCTTCGCGAATCTGCGCGACCCGGCGGCCCGCGCCCGCATCCGCGCGGAGGTGCTGCGACCGGCGGGGGAGGGCGGGGGCGCGGTCGGGCTGCGGCGCGACCCGGCGGACATCATGCCGGTCGGCTTCGCCCGGCCCGAGCACCGCGCCTACGTCGGGCGGCGGCTGCCGGAGATCGCCGCCGAGCGCGGGCAGGACTGGCTCGACGCGGCGCTCGACCTGCTGGCGGCGGAGGAGCAGCGGATCAGCACGATCTTCTTCTCGATGAGCGAGGAGAACCTGGCCCTCCAGTTGCGCCAGCCCTGGATCAAGGTCGCCACCGACGCGGGCGGCATCGACCCGGCCTGGGCGGCCGAGCGCGGCCCGACCCACCCGCGCGCCTACGGGACCTACCCGCGCGTCCTCGGCAAGTACGTCCGCGAGGAAGGGGTGATCCCGCTCGAGGACGCGATCCGCAAGATGACCTCGGCGGTCGCCGGCCGTCTCGGCATCCGCGACCGCGGCCTCCTGCGGGCGGGCGCGATCGCCGACGTGGTCCTCTTCGACCCGGCTACCGTCACGGACAACGCCACCTTCGCCGACCCGCACCGGCTCTCGACCGGCATCCGCGACGTCTGGGTCAACGGCGCGCGCGTCCTGCGCGACGGCCGGCATACCGGGGCGCTGCCGGGCCGGATCGTGGGGCGCGGGGCGTAGGGCGCGGGGCGGAGAGGTGGGGCCGGTGACGGGCCGACGTGCGGACCGCGCGACCGGGCGTCGTCACTCGGCGGTGACGCGGATGCCCGCGTGCGCCCGCGATTGGGGCTTGGCGGTGATGACGATTTGCACGTCGCGATCGAGCGCGTTCAGGAACTTGAACAGGCGCTCGGTCGAGAAGCCGGACAGGTGGTCGCGCAGCAGCGCGGAAACCTCGGGCTGATCGATGCCGAGCAGATCGGCGGACTCGGGCCTGCGTCAGCCGCCGCTCCCCGATGATGCCGCCGATCCGCCGGGTCGGCTCGGCTTTCACCCGCGCTTCCTCGCGGCTCGGCGATTTCGAGATCAGCGAAGACATTCCCGCTACTGGCCGTGGAATCGGCCTCGGCACCCCGTTGCCGCCGGCTGTCATGGTGTTAGACACTTCTTCACTCATGACCATGCTTTCCCCGCGGCCTGAGTCCGGGCGAGGAGGGCATACCCTCACGCGCTTCACGTCGTCTGGAAACGCTTTGCGATCGTCCAATGACGAGCCCCATACCCCCTCGCCCACCATGCCGAATCTGGCATATCCTGTCAACCCTTTCCACGCTATTAGCGGCGGCCGCTGGGCGCTACGATTGGAGGACGACGTTCACCACAGAGGCACAGAGAAGACTCCGTGTCCTCTCCCTCGTCCTCTGCGCCTCTGTGGTGCGATCCGATCCCGAGCCGTCGAACCGGGTCTGTTTCGGTGGGGTTGAAGCGATCGGCGGGGCGTGATGCCGCCGGCGCCGTGCCGTATACTTCCGGCATGGCACACCCGTTCGATGGCGTCGATCTGCGCCTTCACCCCGAACGCTACCGGGTTGGGCGCGGCGAGTACGGCGTGTTCCACGCCGAGCCGTACAAAAGTGAACTGCTGCCGCTCTGGACGATCCGCGATGTCGCGGTGGCCCGGCAATCGGCCGATGCTCTCTACGCGCGGTACCGCGACTACCGCGCGGCCGAGGACTTCGTGATGGACCTGGCGCGCAAGTTCCTGCAGATGGGCTACACCCGCGCCCGGCGTTACGCCAACCACAAGGGGGCCGCAAGCGCGCCGCCGACGGCACGCCTGTCCCCTTCGGCTCCGGCGACCTGGAGAAGGCGCGTGGCCGAGATCTTCCGCGCCAGGTGGCGCGAGATCGCCGCGGACGCGGACTACCGGCGCCTGAAGGAGCGGCACCAACGGATGGAGCATGGCGAGGAGTAAGCATACGCGCCCCGACCGATCCGCGCGGCCGCGCGCGTGCGCGCGCCGTACGCGTCGCGCGGGGGAGACGATACCAGCACGGAGTACGCGGCACGCAGGGCGCTGAAGGAATGGGGCGTCGCGGCGGTTCCGGGCCGCGGCGACGGGCGGCTGTGGGTAGCGCCGCGCCGTTGCCACGCCTGCGCCGGCAACGGCCCCGGCCAGGCTGCGAGCACCTGATCGGCACGGCCGAGATCGCCGCCGTGCTGCGATTCTTCGGCGAACGCTGCACCTACGGGCTGCGGTCGGTTGAGCTTGGGCAGCGCCGAGCCCCCGGCCGGCGCGTTGCTCCTGGGGCGCGTGCCCGGCATGGCCACGACCGCCGCCCGCGCCGTGGACCGTGCCGGGCCGGCTGGCCGCCGCCGAGCGCGCGCGGCTACGGCGCGCGGGCGCGATCGTCGAGACGGCCGGCGGGGCGTGCAAACGACCATCGCCTGGCCGGAGGGGACGCTGCGCGACTTCGTGATCTTCGACGTGCTGCTGCACGAGATCGGCCACCATCTGCTCCAGCAGTACACCGCGCGCCGCGCACGGATCGCCCGGACGCGCGACCACGAGGCGTTCGCCGACCACCCGCGCGCGGCGCTGCCGCCTGCTCTACGCGGGCCGGCGCGCCGCCGGGGCCGACGGCGGATGACCGCGCCGATGACCCTGATCGGGGACGGCATCGAGAACCCTGCTGATCGCGGCGGCGGACATGTTCGGTGGCCGGTGCCGCTTCCGCGACCGCGCGGGTCTGCCGACTCCTGGCGGGAGACGGTCTCCTGGCGGGCCGCTCGACCTGCTCACCGCCGGCGACCTGGCGCGGGACCTACCTGATCACCGCCTGCGACACCCTGCCCCGCGCGCCGGCGCCGCCGAGGTCTACGGCGCCCGGCTCGGCGGGTGACCGGCCCGCGGTGATCGTCGGCAACGAGCGCCGGGGGCTGGCGCGGGACATGCAGACGTTCGCCACGCAGGCCGTGCGCATCCCGCTCGCCTCGCCCACGCTCAACAGCCTCAATGTGGCGGCGGCGGGGGCGGTCGCGGCCTGCGGCGGCGGCGCGCGGCTCCAGGTCAGCGCCCAGCCGCGGAAGCGGCGTCCCGAGGTGCTGCTGATCGGCGGCGCGGATCACATCGAACTGGGGAGCGCCATCCGCTCGGCGGGCGCGTTCGGCTGGGCGCGACTGCTGGTCGAGGACCGCGCGCGGGTCTGGTTCGGCACGGATCGCGCGCGATGCCGCGCGGCGGCCCGTCGGGCGCGCAATCCCATTCGCCTGATCCCGGCGACGGCGGACGCCCGCTACGCCTTCGACGAGGTCTGCGTCGTCACGACCGAGCGGCGCGGGCTGCGCGCGCGCCAACCTGGCCCGCGGCCCGCGGCAACTGGCGCCCAGATGAAGGCCGCGACGCCGAGGAGGACTGGCAGCGGCTCGGCAGGCCGTCCGACCCGTCCACCTCGAACTGCCCCGGCAAGATTTCGCCTACCACTACCGGCTGATCGCGACGATCGCCTGGCGGAGATCGCGCGGCAGGAGCTGGCGCGGGACGCCGGGCCGTCCCGCGCCGCGGGTCCGCGCCGCTCTACGACCGTGCCCTCGCTGTCCTCGACGCCGCGCGGGGCGAAACAGTTTACCTGGATGACCTCGAGGTGCGGGCGAATACCCGCGCGGGTGAACGCCGCCGCCGTATCGGGTCGCCGCGAGCGGGCGTGGCCGCGAAGGAGCCGCGATGAGGCCGGACCTCCCCACACTCGATCGTCGTCCCGACCTACAACCGCTCGGAGCGGCTCGTCTGCCCGGCGGCGCTCGCCCGCCTCGACTACCCGCGCGACCGGGCGCGATCGTGGTGGACGACGGCAGCGCGAGGCCCCCGGCGGAGGTCGTCCCGGGGCGGCTCGACGCGACCCTGGTGGCGCGTCCCCGCGGCGCGCGCAACGCCGGGGCCGCGCGCGCCGCGGGGCGCTTCCTCGCCTTCACCGACGACGACTGCGCGCCCGACCCTGGCTGGCTGCGCGCCCTGGCCGCGCGCCTCGCCGCCGCGCCGGACGCGCTCGTCGGCGGCCACACGATCAACGTCCTCCGCGGCAACCCCTACGCGACCGCCAGCCAGTTGCTCGTCGACTACCTGTACGACTACTACAACGCCGGCCCGGACGGCGCGCGCTTCTTCACCTCCAACAACATGGCCCTCGCCGCGGCGGGCGCTCGGCGGCTTCGACACCACCTTCCCCCTCGCGGCGGGGGAGGACCGGGAGTTGTGCGACCGCTGGCGCCGGGGTGGGGGGCGCTGGTCTACGCGCCGGGCGCGATCGTGCGCCACGCCCACGCCCTGACCCCGCGCCGCTTCTGGCGGCAGCACCTCAACTACGGGCGCGGGGCGTTCCATTTCCACCAGACCCGCGCCCGGCGGGGCCGGGACCGGGTGCGCGTGGAACCGCCCTCGTTCTACCTGAACCTGCTCCCCTCGCGCGGGAGGAGCTGCCGCGGGCGCTGCCCCTGACGGCGCTGCTCGTCGTCTCGCAGGTCGCCAACACGCTGGGCTTCTGGCTGGCGCGGGGCGCGGGAGGCGGGGCGAAGGGCGAGCCGGCGAACCGCTAAGTGGTGCATCCGCCAAGTTCGTCACGATGCCCGAGGAGCGGTTCTCGTTGCCGCGGGGCGAAAACTGCCTCGCTGAATCCACCGAGAACTTGGCGGATGCACCACTTGGCCGACTAGCCGACTACTCCCTATCGCTTCTCCACCACCGTCCGCGTGTCGTGGAAGTAGGGGCTGGGGACGGGGTCGAAGGCGGGGCGGGCGGCGATCAGGGCTGCTATCAGGCGCGCGGTCAGGTCGGCCAGCGTCTCGCGGTCGTCGGCCAGCGACACCTCGCCGATCGCGTTGCGGAGCTGCTGGAACTGCGCGTTGTAGAGTTCGCGGCGCAGCAGGCGCAGCGTGTCGCGCGCCTCCCGCCGCAGGGGGCCGGGGAAGTCCTCCGCGCGCGCGCCGAGCGCCGCGACCAGCCCCTCCGCCGCCTCGCGCAACTCCTCCCCGGTATCGTCGCCAGGAAGTCGACGGCGGTGAGGCGCGGGTTGAGGGCCGCGGCGGCGCGCAGCGCCTCCCAGAGCAGGCGGTTGGTCGTCTCGACGAAGTCGTCGGGCCGCACCTCTTCCGCCAGATCGTGCGCCACGTCGGGGTGGGCCAGCAGCAGCCCAAGGAGGTGGTCCTCGCGCGTCCCGCGCCGGCGCGGGCAGGCGGGCGCGGCGCGGCCGCCCCGTCGCCCCCGTTCGCGGCGGGCTCGGCGGGCGGCTCGGCGGGGCGCGGGCGCGGCTGCGGGCGGGGCGGGGGCCAGCGCGAGCCGGCGCACGGCGCTGCCGACCGCGTCCTCCGGCAGGCGCAGCGCGCGGGCCAGCAGACCAATGTAGTGGTGCTGCTGGATCTCGTCCGGCAACTCGCGGATCAGCGGGGCCAGTTGCTCGACCGCCGCCGACTTCGCCTTGGCGTCGGCCGGATCGACTGGCGAGACCTTCACCGCGCGGATCGCGTAGTCGAGCAGCGGCTCGGCGCGGCCCACCAACCCGGGCCAGTCGTCGGGGTGGGCGCGCAGGAACTTCGTCGGGGTCCTTGCCCTCCGGCAGGGTCAGGACCAGGATCTCGGTGTTCAGCCGCCGCTCGAAGCGCACGAGCTGGCGCGGGTCGACCGTCGCGACCTCGTCGTAGTCGAGCGCGTCGCGCATCGTCGCGGATGCCGCGCAGCGTCGCCATCTGCCCGGCGGCGTCCGAGTCGAGCGCCAGGACGATCCGCTCTGCCATGCGCTTGATCAGGCCGACCCGCGGCTCGGTCGCGCCGTGCCCATCGAGGCGACGACGTTGGCGTGGCCGACCTGGTGCGCCATGATCGCGTCCATGTAGCCCTCGACGATCACCGCCACGTCGGCCTTGCGGATCGCGTCCTTGGCGAGGTCGATCGCGTAGAGGTTGGCGCTCTTGTCGAAGACCGGCGTCTGCGCCGTATTGAGGTACTTCGGCTTGGCGTCGCCGAGCGCCCGCCCGCCGAAGCCGACGATCCCGCCATCCTTGTTGCGGATCGGGAAGAGCAGCCGACCCCGGAAGCGGTCGTAGCGGCTGCCGTCCTCGCGCTCGGTCAGCAGCCCCGCCTCGGCCAGGTGACCCCTCGCTGTGGCCGCGCGCCACCAGGTGCTTTTTGAGGGTGTCCCAGCTGTCCGGCGCGAAGCCGAGGGCGAAGGCCGATCGTCGCGCGCGTCAGGCCGCGCTCCGCGACGTAGCGCCGCCCCGCCTCGCCCGCCGGCGTGTTGAGCAGGACGTTGCCGCAGAACGCCGCCGCCGCCCGTTGAGCGCGAAAATGCGCTCGCGCGTCTCGTCGCGACCGGGATCGCGCAGGGCGCGCGCGCCGCGCTTCAGCTCCACGCCGGTGCGCTGCGCCAGTTGCTCCAGCGCCTCGGGAAGTCGAGGTTCTCCGTCTTCATCAGCCACGAGAAGGCGTCGCCCTTCTCGCCGCAGCCAAAGCATACGTAATTACCGCCCTCCGGGTAGACGTAGAACGACGGCGTCTTCCTGGTGGAACGGGCACGGCCCCTTCCAACTCCTGCCCGACCGCCGAGCTCCACCTTCGCGCCGACCAGCTCGACCAGATCGATCCGCTCGCGAATCTCGGCGATATCGCCCCGGTCCGCCATCGCCTACCCCGCCCTACCTGCCGAACGCGACGCCGCTCTACTTCGTACGTACTATACCACGATCGGGGCCGATCATCCCCTGGACCCACTGCGGGCCCCCGCACACGCGCGGCCAGCGGATTCACTATCGATCTACAGGTTACGCCCTGCGCGGATTGCGGATGCGCGCGGCAGGGCCGCGGCCTGCCTTCCCGGTCGTCGGTCCTGCCTGAGTGAATACAATTGTCGACAAGGCTGACAGTCGAGTGCCATTTGCCCAATTGCCGACAACCTGAGCGAAGAAGGGAATCGTCTCACAAGCAAGCCGTCGCCGCGGGCGCGCGGCCTGCGCGATCCCTGTTGCCCGAGGGCAATGCGGAGGAAGGAGAGTGCGCGTCGCGGGGAGGGGTGCCCCGTTACAGGGCGACCGTGCGATCTGGTGCGGTGTGGGATCGCACGCGCCACCGGCCGGGAGGGCCAGGCCAATGAAGCTGCCCCAGGCCAGCGCGCAAGATCCGCGTACCTTCAAATGGTCAGAGGCGTCACGGTTACCGATCTCGGGGATCGTCCGCGGTGCTGCGACCGAGCAGCGCCGCAGTGCATGCCGCAGTGCATACGGCAGGGAGCCAGATGTTTACCGCCTTCAAGCGTTTGTTCTGGCTGACCCTGCTGCTGACCCTGCTGCTGGGCGCTGGCGCTGCCCGCCGGCGGCGCGTCCGCCGCGCCGGCCAGGAAGCAGCTCGGCAGCATGACCGCGAACTGCTCGCCGACGCTCGCGCGCAGGGCAAAAGCAACCGTCACCGTCCTGATCGCGTGCGCAGCCCGGCGCCAACCGCACCGTGGCGAACGGCACGCCGGACTCGGCGGCACGGTGCGCTTCCGCGACGACGACGTGAGCTACATCCGCGCGATCGTCCCGACTGATCGGGCCGAGGCGGTCGCGACGTGCTGAACGGCGTCGAGGCGGTCAGCCTCGACGAGGTCATCCCTGCTGGAGGACCCGCGGCCGACGGCAAGGTGTCACCGACGCCGCAGACGGCGCCGGGCGCGTCCACCCCGAACGACAACCCCTACATGCCGATCGGCGAGACCGCAGCGGGCGCAGTTCATGGCGGTCAACCCCGCCTTCGACGGCCGCGGCGTGACGATCGGCACCGACACCGGCATCGACCTCAACCACCTGGCCCTGCGCACGACGACCACCGGCGAGCGCAAGGTCGTCGACTGGGTGACCGCCACCGACCTGTTCGATGATGGCGATCCGGACCTGGGTCAACATGCAGGACCAGGTCAGCGGCGCCACCTTCGCGTCACCTACACATCGGCGAGACGAAGACGACGGTTACCTACACCGCGCCCGCGGTCGGCGCCTACCGCATCGGCATCTTCAACGAGCGCGACCGGCGCCTCGGCGGCGAGGTCGGCAGCGACGTCAACCGCGACCGCAACCCGGCCGGCAGCAACGGCATCTTCGTGGTGCTCTGGGGACACCGCCACCAACAACGTCTACGTCGACACCAACCAGAACAACAGCTTCGCCGACGAGCAGGCGATGACCGATTACCGCGTCCGCAACGACATCGGTACCTTCGGCACGGACAATCCGGCGACGGTGCGCGAGGCGATGCCGTTCGTCGTCCAGACCGACGGCAAGAACAAGGTCGTCAACATCGGCATCGTCTCCGGCGCGCACGGTCGCACGTCGCCGGCATCACCGCGGCGAACGGCATGTTCGGCGGCCAGATGACCGGCGCGGCCCCCGGCGCCAAGCTGGTGTCGATCCGCGTTCGCCTCTTCATCGCCGGCTGCACCGCCCACGCGCTGATCGAGGGGATGACCTTCGTCGCCAAGCAGGCAACGTTGACGTGATCAACATGTCGATCGGCGGCCTGCCGGCGCTCAACGACGGCAACAACACCCGCGCCGTCCTCTACAACCGGCTGATCGAGCAGTACAAGGTCCAGATGTTCATCTCGGCCGGCAACAGCGGCCCCGGCGTCAACACGATCGGCGACCCGTCGGTGGCCGGCAAGGTGCTGAGCGTCGGCTCCTACATCAGCAAGGACACCTGGCAGAAGAACTACGGCTCCGATTCGGAGTTCGTGGACAACCTGCACTACTTCACGTCGCGCGGCCCGCGCGAGGACGGCGGCTTCAAGCCGAACATCGTCGCGCCCGGCTCGGCGATCTCGACCGTGCCGACCTGGCAGCCCGGCGGCCCGGTCCCCGGCACCTACACCCGCCGGCCGGCTACGCAATGTTCAACGGCACCTCGATGGCCGCGCCGCAGGCGGCGGGCGCGGCGGCGCTGCTGGTCAGCGCGGCCAAGCAGACCGGCGCGCAGCACCAGCCGGACCAGCTCCACCAGGCGATCAACTCGTCGGCCCGCTTCCTGGACACCGACCCGCTTCCAGGCCTACGACCAGGGCAACGGCCTGATGAACGTCGGCGCGGCCTGGGACTTGCTCAAGACCAACATCAAGACGGTCGACATCACCTCGTCGGTGAAGGTCAACACGGTCCTCAGCGGCTTCCTGGCGACGCCGGGCTTCGGCCAGGGCATCTACGACCGCGAGGGCGTCACCGCTGGGCAATCCTACACCCGGCAGTACACCTTCACCCGCAGCAGCGGCGGCGGCGGCACGTCACCTACAAGCTTAACTGGGTCGGCAACGACGGCGCGTTCAAGCTGGCCCAGTTCGATCGCCGGGCAGCGCCAGCGCTGACGTCGAAGCCTGCCGCTGAATACGCCGGTGCGGTCGACTTCTTCACGACGACGTCGGCGCGCACGCCGCGATCCTCAACCTGGACGATCCCGCCACGGCCGGCATCGACTACCAGACGATGAACCTGGTCATTGCGGCGGAGGGGTTCCCCGCGGCGAACAACTACAGCGTCACCAAGACCGGCACGGTCGGCCGCAACCAGGTGCTGCACTACTTCTTCACCGTGCCGGCCGACACTTCGCCTTCAAGGTCGACTTCGCCGGCCCGTCCACGGCGGTCGGCAGAACCAGGCGCTGCTTCCTGCGCTACCACTCCTACGGCGTCGGCATCGACTCGAACGCCAGCACCGCTCTACAGCGTGCCGGCGGCGGCGGCAGGGTGCAACGCGAATAGCCGCACGACCAGCAACCCGCAGGCCGGCGTCTGGGAGGTGACGGTTGACGCGCGCCGCACCTCCGACGCGCAGGACGTGCCCTTCACGCTGACCGCCTCGATCCTCGGCGCCAGCGTCTCGCCGAACCCGGACACCATCGAAACGGCGACGGTGAACACCGGTGTCGAGCGGACCTACACGCTGACCAACCTCTTCGGTGAGTTCACCGGCCGCGCGGTCGGCACGGGGCAGCGCCGCGAAGCGTGAGGTCAAGAGCATCGGCGACCTGGAAGTCCAGCGCTACGACGTGGACGCGGACGCCGGTTCGACCGCGCTGACCGCGAAGATCGGCGGCTCCGTCCGATACTAGCGCCGACCTCGACTTGTACGTCTACAACTGCACCACCGGTGGGGGTCTTGCGAACCTGGCCGGGCAGCTCGGCCGACGGCGACCTGGAAAGAGAAGGTCACCGTCGATCGACCCGGCCGCGCCGGCAAGTGGAAGGTCGAGATCGACGGCTACGCCGTGAAGAAGCCGGGACGACGTCCTACAACTACATCGACGTCTTCGCCAATCCCGCGTTCGGAACGGTGATGGTGACGGACACAATGCCGTGCGCGGGCCGGTCGTCGTGGTCGGTCCCCGGCACGGTGACGGCGAAGACGGCGCCGGCTGCCGGTCGCATGCCTCGGCGCCGTCCAGGTCCGCACTCGACAGCAACGCGATCGTTGGTTCGGGCGATGTGCGGGTCGAGAGCGTCACGCCGAATCCGGACCCCGCGCATCGGTGGCGCCGCCTCCTTCGATGCGGGGGAGGCGGACGCCACAACCGCTCTTGTGATCGGGAATCGGGAGCCGTACCCGGCCCGCCGCACTCTTGCCGTGGCGCCGGCGCTTGGGCCGGAACGCACAGGATGGCGTGCCCTGACTACGGCGGCCCTCCCGCCCCCTCCTCGGGAATCAGCCAGTCGCGGTCGGGGAGGAGCGCGTCGGGGAGAGTTTCGGCGAACTCCTCGCGCAGCTCCTCGAAGTAGAAGAGCATCAGCGCGACCCGGCGGTTGGCGATGGCGCGCGCGGTCGGCGTGTGCAACCGGTGGGGCAGCGCCAGCATCCGCGCGAAGAGGCGGTCGAGCGGATACCGCTCGGGGACCAGATCGCGCCCGACCGCGAAGGGATCGCCGCGCTCGTAGAGCGGCCCCGACCCCGCGACATCCCCCGCCAGGGCGCGCGCCACGCCGAGCGCGCCGAGGTCGTCGAGGCGGTGCGCGTCCCCCAGCACCCGCGCCTCCAGGCTCAGCGGCGCCCCGCCGCCCTCCGCGTGCCGGGCGATGGCGTCGAGGATCGCCGCGGTCGCCGCGGGCGGCGTCGCGAGCCGCGCCAGTTCCTCCCCGGCCAGCTCGGCGGCGCGCCCCGCGCGGTCGCCGCCCGGCGCGTCGGCACCGTCCCCCAGGTCGTGCAGCAGCGCGGCGGCCCCGACGACGAAGCGGTCAGCCTCCTCCTGGCGGGCCAGCCGGCGCCCCAGGCCGTAGACGCGCTCGACGTGCGGCCAGTCGCCGCCGGACCGCGCGTACAGCCCCTCAACGCGCGCGCGCAACGCCGCCAGCGTCTCGTCGCGCGCGCTCGCCATCATCCCCCCTGCCGAAGTACGAGGTACGAGGTACGAAGTACGAACAGAGATGGGCTGCGTTCGGAGCCACCCCGCCCGCACCACCCCTATTCGTACTTCGTACTTCGTACCTCGTACTTCCCATCGCCGTAGGTCGCCCCCAGGACCGCGCCGTAGGCGATGTGCCGCAGCACCTGCTGGGCGAAGGGGATCGGGCGGTTCATCTTCGGCAATTCGCCGGAGCGGATCGCCGGGTGGTAGCGGTCCAGGAACGGCACCAGGCCCCAGAACAAACTGTTCTCGATCTGCGTGAAGAGCGTCCCGCGCAACCAGGGCGGGCCGGGGAGCCGCCGGCCGACCGCGCCGTAGACCTGCGCCAGCGCCACGCCGTTGGCGAAGTGGATCGCCGTGCCGAGGAGCGGCCAGACGCGCGGATTCGCGCTGAACGGGCGGCCCAGCAGCATCAGATCGTTGGTCGGGCAGGCGATCAGCCGCAGGTCGATCGCCATCTCCGCCAGGTAGGCCACCGCCCCGAGCACGCCGGCCACCGCCGCCCGCCGCGGATCGTAGTCCCGGTCGATCAGCCCGCCGAGCCGCCCGCGCAGGCCGTCGCCCCGGTCCCGGTTCTCCGTCACACTCCGCCCCCTCACCGCATCGTCGGCCCCCGGCGCCCGCGGTGATTGTAGCCGACGGCGAGGCGCTGTGTCCGTGGGAACGCCTCCCCGGCAGGGCGGCCCCCGCCCGCAGGAGAGCCCGGGCGTCGTCGACCACCCGCACGCCACCTC